>NZ_WKKE01000001.1 GCF_009674775.1 Flavobacterium sp. LC2016-23
GGTTTGGTAGTTCAGTTGGTTAGAATACATGCCTGTCACGCATGGGGTCGCGGGTTCGAGTCCCGTCCAGACCGCAATATTGGGAGAAGCCTTTCTTAACGGAAAGGCTTTTTTGCCCAAATACGGTATCTAAGATTAGTTGTGTTGTTTGCTACGAATTTGTAACTCGTAGCTGGTTTAGTAGTTAGACCAATGAAAAGCTTTCCACTTTTGTGGATGGCTTTTTTGATTTAGGACCTATCGGAATTAACCGCAAAGAGCGCTAAGATTTACGCAAAGGTTCGCAAAGTATTTATAGCTTTGCGAACCTTTGCGCTTTTAACCTTGCGCACTTTGCGGTTAAATGCAGTTTTTTTACTCTCTAAAATTGAAATTCGGCATTTTAAAAGATTGGAATTTAGTTCATTAAAAAAATATCAATTTTTATTCGAAAAAAACCTTGCAAAACCCAACTTCTATTGTATTTTTGCACTCACAATAACGCAGTTGGTTTGGTAGTTCAGTTGGTTAGAATACATGCCTGTCACGCATGGGGTCGCGGGTTCGAGTCCCGTCCAGACCGCAATATTGGAAGAAGCCTTTCTTAACGGAAAGGCTTTTTTATTTTTAAATTTAACCGCAAGGTCCGCAAGGAGAAAAACGCAAAGGTTCGCAAAGTTTATTTATTGCTTTGCGAACCTTTGCGTAAATCATAGCGCTCTTTGCGGTTAAATTTTTACAACCCAGCTTTGGAATTTGGAATTTTAAAACATTGGAATTTTATTTTCTTATATTTATAGAGAACAAAAGTTTACAGCTATTCACTGACCTCAATGGAACAATCCACTCATAAAGTAGACCAGTATTACATCAAGAAAGTAGATGCCGATCCAAAAAGCATTTACTGTCATCATGATGTGATGGGCGAATTATTTGTTCCGACGCACAAACATGAGAAAGGACAAATGCTTTATGCCGAAGGCGATGTGGTGTTTGTCACTACCGAAACTAAAACGTATTTTTTGCCGGCACGGCATTTTATCTGGATTCCGAGTGGAGTGGAGCACAGCATTCATCCCAAGTCTGAAAATGTAATGATGCGAAATCTGTATTTTCCGGTAGAGAAAGACGAAGATACTTTTTACCAGAACGAAGGGATTTATCCGGTCAATAATTTACTGCTTCAAATGATGCTTTTCACGAATCAGTGGAATGGTGATCTAAAGAAAGATTCTCCCAATTTTGTAATTGCCAAAGCGATCAAAGCCATCTTGCCTCAAATATGCCTCACGAATCTGCCTTTAGAATTACCTCAGCCCAAAGACGCCCGCCTGGGTAAAATTTTGCGTTATGTAGAGAATAATTTAGGGGAAACGATTTTGTTTGCCGATGTGGCACATGAATTCGGTTACAGCGAACGCTCTTTGTACCGCCTGTTTCAGAAAGATCTTAAAATGTCTTTCATTCAGTATTACACTATCAGAAGGATTTTGAAAGCGATTGAACTATTATTAGAAAGAAAACTTTCTGTAAAAGAAGTCGCCCAGGAAGTAGGTTATAGCAGTGTACCGACGTTTAGTAATACCTTCTTTAAAATCCTCGGACAACGGCCTTCCGATTACTTAAACGGAGAAGATGTTTTAAAAAGCCGATAAAATTTATTTCTCCCGCAGATTTTGCAGATCCGGCAGATAAAAATAAATCTGCTCCATCTGCCAAATCTGCGAGAAAACTCTTTTGTTTTGTAATGTATTAATTTTCAATATTTTAATATATCGTTTTCGAAAATTACAATTTTAACATTTGTCCGAAATGAATACGTTATTGACTTTTTAGAATTATCAGTCACCAAAAAAATGCAGGAACTTTGCACTATAAAAATTATTTATAAATTCATGTTCCTTAAAACAACAAATTCTACAGCAGATTGTTTTCTCAAAATCGTGTTATTATTTCTAATTGTAATAACATTTAATAGTTTACAGGCTCAGGAAATTCATTCGGTTTCTTTAAGTGAAGCGGTAAAACTGGCGAAAGAAAACAATAAAAAAATCCTCAGATCTCAATTGGAGACAACGCTCTCCGAGCAAAACATCAAAGAAAGAAAAGAACTCCGTTTACCCGATATCGAATTAAACGGTGAATATTCCAGAATTACCAATATTACGGAATTTAAAGGAAGCGGTTTTTTAAATGGCAAAGAAGTGACCAAGGCAATTCCTGAAATTTATCAGGTCAATTCAACCTTTAAAATGCCAATCTACGCCGGAAATAAGATTAACAACGCCATTAAAATTGCCAGTCAGGAAAATGAAATTGCCAAAATAAAAACAGAAAAGGCCGAAAATGATATCGGGCTCGAAGTGGTGGCCAATTACCTGGCGATTTATAAAATGCTGGAACTTCAGAAGATTTTCGAAGAAAACATTAAGGAAGAAAAAAGCAGGTTAAAAGAAGTCGCGTCACTGCAAAAGCATGGAACTGTCACCAAAAATGAAGTCATTAGAGCCGAATTGCAGCTTTCGGACCGTGAATTGAGCGCGCTGACGAATTCTAAAAACATAAAAATCGCACTCCATGAGCTGAAAACTTTGATTCAGCTTCCGGAAACCGAAGAAATTGCAATCGATACCACGGCTAGTCTTGAGGAAATGAAGGGTTTGGATCCCTATGATTTTTATTTGAATAAAGCTTTTCAGAATGAGGAAATGCGAATGGCGAGCCAGGAACTGAACATTAAAAAAACGGAACTGAAGCTGGTCAAAGGAAATTATCTCCCGACTGTAAACTTCTTTGGGAATTATGGTTTTTACTATCCCAACTACAAATTTTTTCCGCCGAATCCGTATTTGTACACTTTGGGACAAGTAGGTATCGAAGCCCATTTTGATATTTCGGCTTTGTATAAAAACAAAACCAAAGTACAGCAGGCGAATACGAAAATTGAATGGCAGGAACTGCAGTCCGAAATTATAAAAGATGAAATTCAGGATAAGCTGTTTAAGGAACATACCCAATATCAGGAAATCCTTGAAAAATTTGTGGTGGTCGATAAAGCCCTCGATCTGGCGAATGAAAATTACCGAATCGTAAAACTGAAATACCTCAATCAACTGGTTTTAATCACCGAGATGGTCGATGCTGATAATGCTCTATTACAGGCAAAATACAATAAGATCTCGATACGACTGGATGCGGTTCTGAAACATTATGAATTGCTGCATACGGCGGGGATAATGCAGAACGAGAATAGAATATAGAATATAGAGAATAGAAGAAAGAATAAAGAGGCAAGAAGTTAGAAAATAGAAAAGATATAGAGTTTATGGTTAAGATAAAAAATGAAACTAGAAGAAACAGGACGTTTCATATATTAATAACAATTATTGCCTGTATATTGGTAGTAAGCGGGATCATTTTAGGGATTTGGTTTTATGTGTTCAACAGAAACCATGAGGAAACCAATGATGCTCAGGTAGAGCAATACGTGACGCCAATTATGTCTCGTATTACGGGGTATGTGCAGGAAGTTCGTTTTGAAGAAAATCAGTTTGTGCACAAGGGTGATACTTTGGTGGTGATTGACAACAGGGAATACAAATCGAAACTTAATGTGGCCCTGGCAGATGTGCAGAGTGCGCGACAAAGCAGTGTGGTAGCCGAGAAAAATGTGGCAACGACGGCAAGTTCAACCGCAATTGGCGAATCGCAACTGGCAGCAGCGAAAACGAATCTCTGGAAAACAAAATTAGAATATGACCGATACAAAGCGCTGGTACAAGACGAAGCGGCAACTTCGCAGCAATTAGAGAAAGTAAAAGCCGATTACGAGTCGGCTCAGGCGCATTTTCAGGAAATGCGGGATCGAATCCAGTCTTCTAATTTAAACACTTCTCAGGCGCAGGCAAATGTTCCGGCAACGCAAACGAATATTGCATCCAAACAAGCTGTAGCCGACAATGCGGCATTGTTTCTTTCGTACACCGTAATTACAGCGCCTTATGACGGCTGGGTGGGCAAAAGAACGTTACAGCCGGGACAAATGGTGAAAGAAGGGCAATCGTTGCTTTCGATCGTAAGCAAAGAAAAATGGATCACGGCCAATTTTAAAGAAACACAACTGCAATATTTAACCGTGGGTCAGGAAGTTAAAATTCAGGCGGATGCTTTAAATGATAAGGAATTTACAGGAATTATTACCTCGTTATCGCCTGCAAGCGGAGCACGTTTTTCGTTGTTGCCTCCGGATAACGCCACGGGAAACTTCGTAAAAATCGAACAAAGGATTCCGGTGCGAATTCAACTGAAAGACACCGATAGACAAGCTGACTTTTTAAGAGCCGGAATGAACATTACCGTTATTGCGCAGCACAACTAAAATGGAAGATAAAAGTATTTTTAAATCCTGGGTTCCCAACTGGGCGATCATCATCATCTTGTTTGTGTGTTTACTGCATTCGATGATTTTGCTGGGCGTTTACAGTTCGAACGTGGCCTACGCAGCAAGTTTTCTGGATATTGAAGCCGAAGATTTGCAGTTTTCCATGTGTGTAACCTATGGAACTTTGTTGGCTACAATTCTGATCGAAAGCCGGTTTTCGAATTATTTTCCTGCGAAAACGTATCTGATAGCGCTCTATATTTTGATAGCCGTCACCATAATTTCGTCGGGTTATGTGACGAATTTTGCGCTTTTTATCATGTTAAGAATCGCCGAAGGAATCCTGATGGCTTTGCCGGTGATGATCCTGAGACAATTACTGGTCGAACGCTTTAAGTCTAAAAATGCCATTATCATTGGGTTTTCCTTTTATTACGGATCACTTTTGCTCGCAACGCCTTTTATTATGAACATTGCGGTTTGGTTTCTGGATCATTACGATTGGAAATACATGCTGTACGTTTCCGGAATGCTTCAGCTGATTAATGTTTTTCTGATTCTGGTTACCTTCAGAAGTCATAGAATCACCAGGAAAATCCCTTTGTATCAGGTCGATTTGTTGAGTTATGTTTTGGTTTTGACTTCGATTTTAAGCGGGGCTTTCTTTTTTGTCTATGCCGAAAAGAAATATTGGTTTGAATCTTCGCAATTGATTTTGGCTTTGATTATTTGCCTCATTACAGGTGGATTGTTTATTTTCAGACAATTGCTGGTCAAACGCCCAAGTTTTGATTTTGAGGTTTTCAGGTATGCGAATTTAAGAACGGGATTTCTGTTGTTTTTTATTTTTTACATCGCCAGAGCCACTTTAAGTCTTTGTCACAGCGCGATGTTTTCGATCTGGAACTGGGATCCTTCCCGAGTGGCCGGAGTACAATACATCAACGGACTCGGAAATGTAATCGGGCTGATTCTGGCGGCCTTTTTCCTGATGAAATCCGTGGCGACCAAATACATTTTTATGATTGGTTTTGCGCTTTTGGCGGTGTTTCATTTTTGGTTTACGTTTCTGTTTGTGTCCGATGTTTCATTGTCAGATATCGTGATTCCGTATATTTTACAGGGAATTGCCGTTGGTGTTTTATTTGTGCCACTGGTTTTGTTCACCGTTTCTGCAGTTCCCGCTAAAATGATGACTTCTTCCGGAATTGTCGGCGTTTCGGGACGTTTCTGGGGAAGCACGATTGGTTTTTGCATCATGCAGAACGCACAGGTATTTTTGAATAAAAAGCATTTTTTAAAACTCAGTCAGTTTGTAACAGGCGATAATCCTCAGGCGCAGGAAACCATTGCTAAAACAGCCCAGAGTTTCGCCGCAAAAGGATATTCGCCTGACGATTCTAATACACTGGCGCTAAAAAAAGTCTTTAGCGCCGTTGCCAGACAAGCGACTTTATTATCGAATATGGAAATCTACACCGTGGTAGGATATGGTTTATTGATTTTGGTTGTTTTGATTGGATTCAATCAGCACTTGAGACAAACCCTGAACGTATTTAAAACCAAAGTTTGGATTGGTTAAAAAATCAAAATGATATAAAATAAAAAATCCTTTAAGTTCAATTAAAGGATTTTTTGTTTTCTAATTCCAGATTTCATTCATGGCCGTTAGTATAATCGGTTTGCCGTCGGTAACGACAATTGTGTGTTCGTGCTGTGCCATAAAACCGCCTTTGTTGCCGACCATTGTCCACCCGTCCTGCAGCGTTTCGGCATAGGTTGAGGTTGTTGCAATGAAGGTTTCGATTGCCACCACCGAATTTTTCTTAAATCGGGTCAGGTTGAATTTATCCCTGTAATTGGCTATTTCGTGCGGGGCTTCGTGAAGGCTTCTTCCGATACCGTGGCCGGTTAGGTTTTTAATCACTTTGTAGCCTCTTTTTTTGGCTTCGGTTTCCATGATAAAACCGATGTCCGAAATGCGGACGCCGCCTTTTATATTGTGTATGGCTTTGTGTAAAATTTGTTTCGAAGCCTCAATCAGTTTTTCGTGTTGGTTGATATCGGCACCAATCACAAAGGAACCGCCGTTATCGGACCAAAATCCGCCCAATTCTGCCGAAACATCAATATTAATCAGATCCCCTTCCGCAAGAATTCTTGTATCGGATGGAATGCCGTGACAAAATTCATTGTTGACGCTAATGCAAGTCCATCCCGGAAAACCGTATGTTAGATACGGAGCCGATTTAGCACCCATTTCATTAAGGATTTGCCCGCCATAATCGTCTAATTCTTTGGTAGACATTCCAGGCTTCGCAAATTCTCTCATTTTTTTTAATGTGAAAGCAACCGCTTCACTGGCTTTTTGCATTCCAACTAATTCTGATTCTGTTGTAATTGACATAATTCCTTTTTTAAAATAAAGTATGCAAAGATAAAAACTCTATTATTCTTCTACCAATTCAATATCCATTGTATTGATGAGGTTGTTTTCGAAAGTATAAATATGCTTAACGCTTCCGTCAAACATAAGTTTATCTTCGAGGTCTTTTACAATTTGATGCACCACAACTTCCAGACTTCCGTTTGGTCTTTCGTTAAATGCAGTTGGATAGACTTTCGGATTAATTTCTTTCCATTGTCTGGTCCAGTAGGCGTTTATTTCGTCATGTCCGCTAATGTAGCCGCCTTCCCAGGCCTTTGACCATTGTACATTAGGCTGCATGGTTTCAAGAGCGGCCTGTATGTTTCTGTCGTTAAAAGCTCCGTAAGCCTTTTCGATTACCTTTTGAAATTCTGTTGCCATAATTTTTGATTAAGAGTTGTTTTTCGATGGATTCTTATAAAAGCTTAAAGATATTTATACTAAATGAATAGCCTCCAGTTTTAACTGGAGGTTTTTTACGTTTGTAAGGAAAGGCTTTAGCCGAAATTTATTTATTTTTAATCTTCAAAAACACTTCTTTTCTAAACCAATTTTCATCTTCTTGAGTTTCAAAAACTCGTTTTGGAAAATAGAAACATTGACCTTTTGAAATGTATAAAAGATAAAGACCTTTCAGTTCTAAAACTTTTATGAAACTTCCTATGGCAATTGTACCTTCAGAGACTTCTCCCATGTTAGAAATAATTTTGTCCGTGAAAATTTCATATTGTGTTTCTTTGAAAAAAATCTCGTTTTCCTTTGAATTTGCAAATCTCCAATATTGAAATACTGTAACTAGCGGATAAAGAAACCCAAAGGCAATCATAAAAATATCAGAAGAATCTTTCTGATCCTTAAATAAAAATGCTACGGAAAGAAACAATATAAAAGAATACAGCCACCATCGCCTTTTTAATAAAATTCTAATAATGAAGAAAAAATATTCTTTTTTTGTGAGATGGAATTTTTTGGTTTTAATCATTGAGGTTGGTGAAAATTAGTTTTGAAGGTTTTTATTTTAAAGAAAAATCAAATAATTCTTTAGGCTCAACATCTAGTGCATTTGCGATTTTTACGAGAGTTTTTATGCTTGTATTTATTTCTGCTCTTTCTATTCTGCCTATTTGATTTTTAGGGATATCGCAGTCGTTAGCTAAATCTTGCTGGGACAAGTTTTTCTTTTCACGTAATTGTCTAACGTGAATGCCAAGGTTTACAATAAAAGTTTCTTCTGAAATATCCATATTTCAAAAGTCCTAAGATTTATTTTCTATAAGGACACATATTTGTGTTCTTTTTTAGTATATTTGAAAAATAAAAAAATAAGATTATGGCTACAGAAAAAATTTCAAAAGAACTTGAAAATCGAATCGCAGATTTTTTAAATACTGCAATTGACCCGAAAGATATGGCAAAGACCATACGACAAGTAAGTTATACGCTTTCTTTATGCGCAATGACAAAAAACGAAATAGTATTATTTGGAAAGAGTAGTATTGAAAGTAATTTTTATTGGTTGCATAGACTGGCGGAAGTTTTAGATCCTTATCTGGATGTGGATTAAAGAATACAAACGTAGAATAACCACTTCGTTTGTCATTCCGACGCAAGGAGGAATCGCACAAGAAACTCCGCAAAGAAATGCATCAAGCTTTGTCGATGTGCGCGTGTGATTCCTCCTTGCGTCGGAATGACAAATTAGACGTGTTAATATTTACAGAACTTTATATGATGTACAATGAGTGCATGCGAAACAGTACAACCTGAATTAAACCATCTTGAAAGTAATTTTTACTGGCTGCATAGACTGGCGGAAGTTTTAGATCCTTATCTGGATGTGGAGTGAGCGACATATGAACGATATGGAAAACCGTAAAACAAAATCATCGCTATAAATTAGTTTTGGATTATTAATTAAAACCATAACTAAGATGAAATGCAGCAACTGCGGAAAACAAACATCGTTTATTGGTAAAGTCTGTCACTGGTGTAATAACGACAAATCAAAAGATCAGAAAACCAACTGTGTGATACTGATTATATCGATACTTATAGTTGTTATTATCTGGACGTGGTTTTGAAAAATTGGATCGTCATTCCGAGGAACGAAGAAATCTCATCCAGTATTCGACAACAGTGTGTGCTCAGCGTATGCGATTCCTTCGTTCATTCTATGAAAATATTTGGATTAATTTGTGTTTTTGATATGCATCTACTCTAGGAAATGTTGATTTAATTTTCTATATCTTAGTTGCTATTTAAAATTTATAAAATGTAGAAAATATATGAATTCGAATTATATAGAAAAGATATTTAGTAAAAAAAGAGATGAAGTTAGTTTAGTTGATATTGAAAACTATTTTTCAAGCCCGCAGGAAGAATCGTCTGTTGTTGAGTTTAAAAGTGGTGAAGTTGAGATTAATGACATTTTCAAGGAGATTGCAGCATTTTTAAATACGGAGGGAGGGTTACTAATTATAGGGTCCCCAAGAGAAACAAAACAAACCGTGGGTAAAAATATTATTAAGATATGTGAGGGGAAATTAACTTTTTCAAATTTTAAAAATAAAGATTGGTTGTATCAAAAAATTGCTTCTAACATCGTTCCGACACCTACAGATTTAAAAATTGAAGAGTTTCTAACTGAAAATGGAAATATTTTTCTGATTGATATTCCACAAAGTTTAAATCCTCCTCACCAATGTTCTTCAGATGGAAAATATTATTTGAGACTTGAGCGAGATGCAAAGCCGGCACCTCACGGAATTGTTCAAGCTTTGTTTAATAAGAGAAGAGTCCCCGTTTTATCCGCTAATATTGATGTAAAAGATGTGAAAAGTCACCAAGACAGCATAGTTGTGAGTATTAAAAATGAATCTGCAATTCCAGCAGAAAAACTAGCTTATATAATTGATGTTTATAACGTGGAGCAAATTAAATCAAACTATAATTTTAAACTTATTGAGGATTCTTTAGGAAATAAATTTTCCTTCACAGGTCATACTGAGCAAGTATTAGTTCAGGTGATTAATGTGCCTGTAAAATTTGACATCCAACATTCAGGTAAAGATTATTTAATATTTGTTGCTTTTTGGTGTAGAGATCTAGATTTTGATTTTAAGTTTTTCACATATTCACCCACTAAAAAAGAGGTAGTTATAGAGGCCACTCTTAAAGAGGGAGTGAAATTGACCGATGAACTAAATAGGATCAGAAGCTTAATGAATAAATTTTGATACATAAATTTATGTGGATTTCGCTATACTGCTAAAATTCAATATCCTAAAAACAAAAAAGCTTCTGATTTCTCAGAAGCTTTTTTTCAGTGCGGATAATAGGACTCGAACCTACACGCCTTGCGGCACCAGATCCTAAGTCTGGCATGTCTACCAATTTCACCATATCCGCTCAATTGTGGGTGCAAAGATAAACATAACTTCTAAATTTCAAAGCATTTTTGCAAAAAAATATTAATTCTATTTTTTGTATTTTTGAATTTCTGTAAAAATTAAATAAATGGAAAATATAAAATCTTACGTTCAACAACATAAAGATCGCTTTATCAATGAGTTGATCGAATTATTAAAAATTCCGTCGGTAAGTGCCGACACCGCATATTCGCAAGATGTTATTGACACAGCCGAAGCTGTAAAGGAAAGTTTATCGAAAGCAGGCTGCGATTTTGTCGAAATTTGCGATACTCCGGGTTATCCAATCATCTACGGAGAGAAAATAATCGACCCTAATCTGCCTACCGTTCTCGTATACGGACATTACGATGTACAACCCCCGGATCCAATCGAATTATGGACATCGCCACCATTTGAGCCCGTAATCAAAAACACGGAAATTCACCCGGAAGGAGCCATTTTTGCGCGCGGAGCCTGCGATGACAAAGGTCAGATGTACATGCACGTAAAAGCCTTGGAGCTTATGGTGCAAACGAATACGCTGCCTTGTAACGTAAAATTCATGATCGAAGGCGAAGAAGAAGTAGGTTCGGCAAGTTTGGCCTGGTTCGTAGAACGCAATCAGGAGAAACTGAAAAACGACGTAATCCTAATTTCAGATACGGGAATGATTTCGAACCAACAACCTTCAATCACGACAGGTTTACGTGGTTTGAGTTATGTTGAGGTAGAAGTTACAGGTCCGAATCGTGATTTGCATTCCGGTTTATACGGTGGAGCAGTGGCTAACCCGATTAACGTTCTGGCAAAAATGATCGCTTCGCTTCATGATGAAGACAATCATATTACGATTCCGGGTTTCTACGATAACGTTCAGGAATTATCTGCAGAAGAAAGAGCTGAAATGGCAAAAGCGCCTTTTAGTTTAGAAAAATATAAAAATGCCTTGGCGCTAAACGATGTTTATGGCGAAAAAGGATATGTAACCAACGAACGCAACTCGATTCGTCCAACCTTAGACGTAAACGGAATCTGGGGCGGATATCAGGGTGAAGGTGCCAAAACGGTGATTGCGAGCAAAGCTTTTGCTAAAATCTCGATGCGTCTGGTTCCGAATCAGGACTGGGAAGAAATCACAGCACTTTTCACAAAACATTTTACAAGCATTGCACCGGCAGGAGTTACGGTAAAAGTATCGCCACACCACGGAGGACAGGGGTATGTAACGCCAATTGACAGTATTGGGTACAAAGCGGCAAACATGGCGTATACCGAAACTTTCGGAGTTCCGGCAATTCCGGTTCGTTCCGGTGGAAGTATTCCGATTGTAGCTTTGTTCGAAAAAGAATTAAAAAGCAAAACCATCCTTATGGGCTTCGGTCTGGACAGTGACGCGATTCACTCGCCAAACGAGCATTTCGGAATCTTTAATTACCTGAAAGGGATCGAGACTATTCCGTTGTTTTATAAATATTTTGTAGAGCTTTCGAAATAGGTTTTTTTGAAAAAGGTTCAAAGGAACATAGGTGCAAAGGTGCAAAGGTTTTGAAACCGTATGTGTTTTAGATTATAGAGACTCCGGCTTTTAGCCGGAGTTTTTTTTTGTTCTTAATTGAGATTTTTAATCTTCGGGGTTAATTATTTGGCTAAAGCTATTTTCTTCCTGTCTATTGTAAACCCTCAGCTAAAGCTGAGGGCTATTGAAAAAACGTCTGCGCCTTTACTTCTCAAAAAAACCTTTGTTCCTTTGAGCCTCTGCCTCTTTGCACCTGCCTACTGAACCTCAAAAGAAAACCTCAGAACCTTAGCAACTTAGCTCCTCAGAACCTTTTTTCTAAAATTCTCTTGCACATTAAAAATTAATCTCTACATTTGTAGAGTAACAACTATAGATGTAGAGCAATAATGAGAGATATATTACTTTTTATATTAGTTCTGTTTTTATGGTTTGGATGTAAAGCGCCGCTGATCAATCAGAAAGTTGATAAGAAGAAAGAAGGAAAATGGGTGGATGTCTATGTTCAGGATAGTGTTCAATACAAATCATTTGAATATTACAAACACGATCAACCGGTAAAAAAATGGAAATCCTACATTAACGGAAAAATTCGCAAAACTGAAAAATATAAAAACGGAATCTGTACCGTAAAAAATTATTATGAAAACGGAAAATTAGAGTCGACAGGAAAAACTAAAATCGAAGTTAATTCAAAAGAAACACATTGGTTTTATTTTGGAGACTGGAAATTTTATTCGGATAAAGGAAAATTAACGGAAATCAAGAAGTACGGTGATGGTGAATAAAGAGCATAGATTATAGAATATAGATTATAGAAGCAAGAAGCAAGACATGGAATAAAAATTATCTAATCGATTTAATCTGTGGCAAAAAAACTCAAAAACTTAGTAACTCAGAACCTTAGAACCTCAAAAAAATGCAATTATCAAACTCAGAAGAACAATTAATGGAGCATCTGTGGAAGCTTGAAAAGGCTTTTATGAAAGATTTGCTTGAAGCGTATCCCGATCCAAAACCGGCAACGACTACAGTCGCGACTTTGCTAAAACGGATGATCGATAAGAAATTTGTAGCCTATAATGAATTTGGGAATTCGAGGGAATATTATCCTTTGGTCGAAAAGACGCCTTATTTTTCCAAACATGTCAACGGACTGATTAGTAATTTCTTTAATAATTCGGCCTCGCAGTTTGCCTCGTTTTTTACGACCGAAACCAATCTTAGTACTTCTGAATTGGAAGAACTTAGAAAAATAATTGATTCGCAAATTCAAAAAAAGAAAAAATGATCACCTATCTTTTAAAATCCGGAATACTGCTTTTTGTTTTTTATGCGGTATATAAATTGTGGCTGGAAAACGAAAAAATGCTTCGTTTTAACAGGGCTTATTTGCTTTTGAGCCTGGTTTTTAGTTTGGTTATTCCCCTTCAGCTTGTTTCATTTCAATCGATTATTTCGAATGAAACCGGAATTGTTCAGCTGAATGAACTGGTGATTCGAAAAGGTACTGAAAACCTAAGCTCCATCTCAGTAAATGATTTTATAATCGGTTTAATCCTTTCGATTTATGTTTTCATGGTCAGCTTATTCGGTATTCGTTTTTTTGTGAATCTCTATTCATTTTATAAAAAGACCAGAAGAAGTGAAGTACTGGTAATAAATGATGAAAAAATAGTGTTACTGCAGGAAACTGTTTTGCCACACTCCTTTTTGAATACGATTTTCATCAATAAAGAGGAATTCGAAAAAGGTAAAATTCCATCAGAATTAATAGCGCATGAAAAAGCGCATTTGCAGCAAAAACATAGTTTCGATATTCTTTTTATCGAGATCCTGCAAATCGTCTTTTGGTTTAATCCATTGCTTGTCTTCTATAAAAAAGCCATCAAACTCAATCACGAATTTTTGGCTGATGAAGCTGTAAATGTTCAGTTCCAATCAGTTGAAAATTATCAAAATCTGTTACTCGATTTTGCTTTGAATAAAAATACGGTTGCTCTGGCGAGTAACATCAATTATCTAATAACTAAAAAGCGTTTACTTATGATGACCAAAAAAGAATCTCCGATTAAAGTTGTATTGAAAATATGTACCGTAAGCATTGTTGGTACTTTGTTGTTGCTTGTTTTTAGCAGCAGAACAATCGCTCAAACAGAAAAAAGTTCCCCAAAATTGAAGGAAGGATTTGCTGTTAGTTACGATACTACTAGTGTAAAAAGCCCTGAATTCCCTGGTGGAATGGTCGAATTCTACAAATTTATTGGTAAAAATTTCAAAATGCCCGCGGCAGCATCCAAGAACAAAATACAAGGGAAAGTATTAATGGAGTTTATGGTTGAAAAAGATGGAAGCTTGTCTGATATTAAAATTCTAAAAGATTTAGGGAATGGCTTAGGTGATGAAGCAACAAGAGTTTTAAAACTTTCTCCAAAATGGAATCCCGCGACGCAGGAAGGTAAGCCTGTGCGTGTAACATATGCCTTACCGATCACAATTCAAAACGATAAATAAAAGAAAAAAAATCCGCTTCTGAAATTTCAGAAGCGGATACAATTAAAAACTAAAAAAATTCTCAAAAAAAATAAATAAATCAGAACTAAAACAAGTCCGGATTATATCCAAAGTAAGGCATGGTTTGTTCGTTGAAAATAACACCATACTCTTCTAATTCTTTTAAAATAGGCAGATACACTTCTTTGTTTATCGGAAGCTGAACGCCTGGGGTTGTAATTTTTCCATTCAAAATCAATAAAGTAGCCATGGCAACCGGTAATCCGACGGTTTTTGCCATCGCGGTATAGGTCTGATCGTCTCCGATGCAAACCATTTTAGAATCGATTTGCTTTTTCTCGCCGTTGATTTCGTATCCGAATTTGTGGTACATGACAATCATATCTTTGTCGTCTGGCTCTAATGTCCAGCTGTCTGAAAGTATTTTTTCTAAGATCTGGGCCGGAGTGGCATTCGATAAATTCACTTTTTTATGCGGATTGAACAAATCCAGTTCCAGAAGTTTATCCCACATAATATCGTCCTGATCAATTTTTAAGATCAGTCGGGTTTTTATTTCAACTGAATCGGTTGGGTGGTACGGTAAAAAAGAATTCACAAACTGGCGGTAGCTCATGTTTTCGGAATCTTCCATAATATAGCTGTCATCTGTCATTCCAAGCTGTACAAACATATTCCAGGCTTTCGAATAACCCACTCTTCTGATGGTTCCTCTGTATAACGTCAGGATATCATCTAATCCGTAAATAGAGCGGTATTTTAACGAATCACGATTAGAATACGCTTCAAATTTTCCGTAGCCTTCCACTTCAAGAAATTCAGTTCTTCGGAATAAATTGCAATACGGGATGTATTTGTAGGTACCTTCCTGAACAAACTTAGCGGCACCGCCCTGTCCTGCTAAAACTACATTTCGGGGTGCCCAGGTAAATTTATAATTCCATAAATTATTGTCGGATTCAGGAGCGACCAATCCGCCGCAAAAAGATTCAAAAAGCAGCATTTTTCCGCCTTTTGCCCTAATTTCATCAATCACTTTCATGGCACTCATATGATCTATTCCGGGGTCAAGACCAATTTCATTCATAAAGATCAGGTTGTTTGCTTTGGCTTCTTCATCTAATGCCTGCATGGCATCACTTATATAAGAGGCGGTGACAAGGTGTTTCCCGAATTGAATACAGTCTTTGGCTATTTCAATATGCAAATGTGCCGGCAACATTGATATGACAATAGATGCTTTTTGTATTGCTTCTTTTCTTTCGGTAATATTAAATATGTCTAAAGCTATTGGAGTGGCATTCGGATGTTGCTGCGTCTTTTTTTCGGCCAGGGCTAAAGATAAGTCGGCTACAATAAGGTGTAGATTTTCGCTCTCTGATTTGGAGAGTAAATAACGGATCAGCGAAGAGGCAGACCGACCGGCTCCAATAATTAAAATGCTTCTCATGTTTTATATTTATAACACAAATATATTAAAATGTTATAAATATAACAATCGTAATATTCAAAAAAAATCATTTATTTTTAATTTTAAGAATAAAACGAACAAATTCCCTTTACTGCAAAAGATTTTTGAAAAGAGAAAAGTTTTTTAAATGGTTTGAAGTATTTTTGTTTTAAATATTGAAAACATAGAAAACATGAAAAGAAAAATTGTTTTAACAGGTGCATTTATCGGGATGTTAGCTATCATTCTCGGAGCTTTCGGAGCTCATCTTCTTAAAAAATGGTTATCGGTTGAACAATTAAATACTTTTGAAGTGGGTGTCCGTTATCAGATGTACCATGCTTTTTTCCTGTTTTTCCTATCGACCCGAAAAGATATTGCTGAAAAAACCTTAAAGACCATCTATAATCTGGCGGTTGCCGGTGTTGTGCTGTTTAGCGGATCTATCTATTTATTAGTAACAAAGGAGTACACTGTTTTTGATTCAAAAATTATCGTATTCGCAACACCTTTAGGAGGATTTTTATTAATTCTTGCATGGTTGGTGTTATTTGCTACTATTTTGAAGAAAAAATCATAAAATCCCGAATAAAAAATTCTATCTAAAAATTAATCTTTAATTTTGTCTCATAAATAACATATAAGATTGCTTATGTGAATTTTTATTCGTTTTTATCTGTATTGATAAAAAATATAACAATTCATGTTTTGAGTATAAAAGCTTAGAATCAAAGTAATTATGTTTGTTCACTAAAAAAAGAAACACACACAACAACAAAATTTATGGACACTAACACACTTTTCACGCAATCGATTTCGCTGAAAGAACTAGGAATTGAAAATGCAACAGTTCGTTATCAATTATCAGCAGATGAATTGCATGCGATTACTTTGCAGGCAGGCCAGGGTGTTGAGAACTCTACGGGAGCGTTGGCAATTAATACGGGCGAATTTACAGGACGTTCTCCACAAGATCGTTTTATCGTAAAAGACAGCATTACAGAAGATAAAGTTTGGTGGGGAAACGTAAATATCCCGTTTTCACCGGAAGCTTTTGAAAAGTTATATCATAAAGTAACTCAGTTTTTATCTCATAAAGAAGTATTCGTCAGAGACTCTTACGTTTGCTCTGATGCCAATTACAGATTAAATGTTCGTGTAGTAACCGAAACAGCATGGTCTAATTTGTTTTGTTACAATATGTTCTTAAGACCTGAAGATTCGGAATTAGCTAATTTTACCCCGGAGTGGACGGTAATTTGTGCACCAAGTTTTATGGCAGATCCTGCTGTAGACGGAACACGCCAGTCTAATTTTGCGATTCTGGATTTTACTAAAAAAATTGCCCTTATCGGAGGGACAGGATACACGGGAGAAATGAAAAAGGGAATTTTTTCTGCCCTGAATTTCATTTTGCCGGTTTTCAAAAATACACTACCAATGCACTGCAGCGCCAATGTGGGTGAAGCAGGAGATACGGCCATTTTCTTCGGATTGTCAGGTACAGGAAAAACAACTTTATCGGCAGATCCTGCACGTAAGTTAATTGGTGATGATGAACACGGATGGACTGCTGAAAATACCGTTTTCAATTTTGAAGGGGGCTGCTATGCTAAAGTTATTAATTTAACGGAAGAAAACGAGCCGGACATTTTCAGAGCGATCAAAAAAGGAGCGCTTTTAGAAAATGTGGTTTTCAAAGCAGGAACAAATGAAGTGGATTATGATGATGTTTCGATTACTCAAAATACACGTGTAAGTTACCCAATAACCCATATCGACAATATTCAGCCGGGGTCTATCGGACATAATCCTAAAAATATATTTTTCTTAACGGCAGATTCTTTCGGAATTTTGCCTCCAATCTCAAAACTGACTCCGGGTCAGGCTGCTTACCATTTTATCTCCGGATATACGGCTAAAGTTGCAGGGACTGAAGCTGGAGTTACAGAACCACAACCGAATTTCTCCGCTTGTTTTGGAGCGCCATTCATGCCTTTGCACCCCACTCGTTATGCAGAAATGCTGACTAAAAAGATGAAAGATGCAGATGTAAAAGTATGGTTGATTAATACTGGCTGGACTGGTGGTGCTTATGGAACCGGAACGCGTATGAAATTGAAATATACCCGTGCGATGATTACTGCCGCACTAAACGGTGAATTGGACAATGTAGAATTTAAAAACCACGCTGTTTTTGGAATCGCAAAACCACAAAGCTGCCCGAATGTTCCAAGCGAGATTCTGAATCCAAGAAACACCTGGGAAGACAAAGATTTATACGACAAAAAAGCAATTGAACTGGCTCAGAAATTCAAAGCTAATTTTGCCAAATTTGAAGAGTTTGCCAATGCCGAAATTTTGGCCGGCGCACCGATTACAGAATAAGGAAATTACTAATTCAAATTTAAAAAAGCTGTTCGTTATGAACAGCTTTTTTTTATGTCTTGGTTTCAGTTTTCAGTCTCAGTTTTCAGTCTCAGTCTCGATGTCACCCTGAGCGAAGTCGAAGGGCTTGTCGTTGCGTGGGGCTTCGACTTCGCTCAGCCTGACAGATCGTGAGTCTTCAGTCGCAGTTTTCAGTCCCCAGTAAGAAACTGAAAACTGAATACCGCGACTGCGACTGAACTCTGCGACTGAGACTGAAACCTGAAAACTACTCCTTATCGATACGCGCCTGAATCAAATCCCAGGAATAATACTGAAAAACCATTCCGTTGCTCATGGCTACGAAAAGGCCGTTTTTATATTTTCCGCCTAAATTAAGGCTGGTTACATCCGCCCCGTCACATTCGATTGTGGATGTTGGAATTTCTGCCAGTAACGGATACTTGTTCGGATTCCCTTTAGCCCCTTCTCTTGGATATACCATAAAAGTATTGGCTTGTTGGTTCGATACTAAAATATAACCGGTAGAATCGGTCTTTTTGTAAATCGCGATTCCTTCATTATCGGCTTTGAAACCTGTTTTTCCAAAAAGTGCTAGTTCTTTATTATCGTTTAAAGCAGGATCAGCTTTGTATTTTCTGATTCCGAATTGTTCGTCACAATATAAAACCGTTCCCAATTCGTTGTCCACCGCAATGGCTTCGATTTCTTTTTTCCCGCTGTAGGCGCCAAATTTGCGAACTACTTTTGCAGTTGCTGTTTTTCCGGTACCTGAAAGTTCGTATTGCCATAAATAACTTCCCGAAGGCCCTGATTTTCTGCCTACAATAGCGAAAATCTTTTTATCGCTTGGGCGTGTGTATAATGCAATTCCCATTGGGTCGCGTAATGGTTCACCTTCAAAAACAGGAATTCCGCCATTGTCAATTGGTTCTAAATCCGGCAGGCTGAAAATTCTGATTTTGTTGCTTTCGCGTTCTGTAGTAACGGCAATGTCTGTTTTTTTTCCGTCAATTACTAAGCCGTAAGCAATATCAACATTGTTTGGTCTTTTTAACGGAATTGATTTTTTTAGAATTTTCCCGTTCAGATCAAAAGCGTACAAACCGCCATCGGTGTCTTTATCAGTTCCCACAATTATACTTTTTGAAGGATCTGTAGGGTGAATCCAGATAGAAGGATCATCCGTATCGTGGGGCAAAGGTGCTGTAACGGCTGTTGGTTTTACGGCGTTCGTAGCAACGGGTGCTAATTTATCCTCTTTACAAGCTGTGAATAAAACACATAAAAGTAAAAAGTACAGTATTGATTTATTTTTCATTTGGCTCATTATTTTAATGCAATTAGACAGAGCGGTTAAGCCCTGTCTAATTTAAGAATTATATAAATTGATTATTACAAGTCTAATTTCAATCCAAAATTATATCTGGCCTGGTAATATTCTGCTTGTTTGGTATGCGCTTCGATACCTTGATAGTAGCGCAACGGTTGGTTGGTTAAATTATTGGCTTCTGCAAAAAGACGTAATTTCGGTGTGATTTTGAAAGAAGCATTGGCATCAACAAAAAGCTGTTTGTCGTAATAGCTGTCTTTGTAAGACTCTGAACCTAATTCATCTAAATAATCAGAAGTAAAGTTGGTCGAAACTCTGGCAGAGAATCTTTTGTTTTCCCACGATAACGATCCGTTAAACATATGAGGGGTGGTTCCCGGAAGGCTGATGTTGTTTCTTTCGTTTCCGTCTTCATCGGCGATTCCTTTCGCTTTAGATTTGGTGTAGGTGTAGTTCAGGTAGATTCCAAAACCTTTCAGAAATTTTCCCGGAAGGAAATCTAACTGACGCTGGAAAGCGACTTCAAAACCGTACACATCAACAGTATCCCCGTTTCTGGATTGTACAAATGACCAGTTTTCGCCCGCCGGAATTGGATTGGCCTGATTTGGGAAATCATTGGCAAATTTTACATCCGTATATTGGTTGTCGCTGTAGTTGTAAATGAAATCATTTAATTTTTTGTAGAAAACACCTCCTGAAATTAATCCGACAGACTTGAAATAATTTTCTGCCATGAAATCATAGTTATAGGAATACGTGACGTCAAGGTCCGGATTTCCGGCTGTAATTTCTTTATCGGCAGCAATATTGTTAACGTAGGGAGCCAGTGCATAATAGTTTGGTCTTGCCAAAGCAGTTGTAGCCGCCGCTCTTAAAACTAAATCTTTCGTCGCATTATATTGGAATGAGATGCTTGGCAATACGTTGGTATACGAATTGGTCGTATTGATTTTACTTTCTAATTCTTCTTCGTCTAAGACACGATTTCCTGTGTAGTCAATATGCGTGTTTTCAACACGGAAACCCAATACCATGGATAGTTTGTCATTGAAATCCTGATCCCATCTTACATAAGCCGCATAAATGTTTTCTTTGGCATTATAATTTACCGCTAAATATTCGGCCGCATCCGCTTCTTTATCAAATAACGCAGGATTATTCAAATCAAGGCTTCCTAAGAAACTGGCAGAAGCAAAGGTTCCCGGAACATATTTGCTACCCGGATTAAAGCTTTTACCATCAAAATAACTTGTTGGAACTTCTGATAATAATTCCATTCCATCGCCTGTTGGTTCGTATGAAAAGAAAATATTATCTCTCTTTTTTTCTTTTAAACGAAGTCTAAGTCCTGTTCTTAACCTTCCTTTTTGAGCAGGAATAATCGTAAAGGGAAAACGGATGTTTACTTTGGCACCAAATTCACTTTCGCTTGTATCATCTGTATTTTCTGTTACGGAATCAAATTTGAAATCCTCGACAGATTCTCCGGTTGTAGTTAATAACGGAAATCTCAAATCAGATAAGTTTTCGTTGATTTCCAAACCTTTTTGACGGTATTCGATATAACGTTCACCCGGACGGTATTCTCTCGCTTTGGCGTAATTTGCCGACCAGTCCAAATCTAATTTCGAGTTGATTAAATGCTCTCCGCGAATAGAATAATTCTGCACACGCTGATCTTCCAATCTTCTGTTTTTGTTTCTGCTGTTGTCAACTCCACCTTTTGTCTGGCGTTTTACACGGCCTTCAAATCCGGTAATCGTTTCGCCATTGTAAATCGGTTCGATATCATCGTAAGTGGTTCTGAATCGATTTTCCCTGTCATCTCTCCAGTTATAAATGGCATTGGCGAAAATGGTATTGTTTTCGTCAAATTTATAATCTAGTGCAACAGATCCGCTGCGGCGAATACGCTGTACATCGTATTTTCTAACTTCTGAAGCTTGTAAATATTCATTTCCAAATTCATCTTTTACCCACTCGTTTTCGACGTTGTCGGAGCCATAATCTACATTATTATAAGATCCGCTGAAAACAGCCCCTAATTTGTTGTCAAAAAAACGGTTTCCATATACCAAACCAGCTGTATAGCTTGCATTTTCGCGTATTGGTAAATAACCTCCGGCAAGAGTAGCAGAGATTCTTTCGCCGTTTGGAGTAGCTCTGGTAATTAAATTTACAGAACCTCCAATAGCATCTGCATCCATATCTGAAGTTAAGGTTTTATTGACTTCGATAGTCGAAATCATATCAGACGGAATCAAATCCATTTGTACGTTTCTGTTATCTCCTTCGGCAGATGGAATTCTGTCGCCATTTAGTGTAACTGAGTTCAGTGAAGGTGCTAAACCTCTTATGATGATATTACGTGCTTCACCCTGATCATTTTGCATGGTGATTCCCGGAACACGTTTTAAGGCATCTCCCACATTGGCATCAGGAAAACGGCCTACCTGATCCGAGGAGATTACGTTTCCGATATTTTTATTGTTTTTTTGCTGGTTTAAGGCTTTGGCCTGACCTTTTAAGATGTCTCCGACAATCACCTCATTCAATTCAGTTCCTGACGCTTTTAGGACAAAGTCAAGTACATTATTTTTTCCTTGTTCAACTGTTATTTCATGTGTTATTGACGTATAACCAATATATTTTACTAAAACCTGGTAGGTACCGACATTTATATTAAGCAATTCGAAACGACCATTATAATCGGAAACAGTGTATTTGTTTTCGCCTACAATCTGAATCATTGCTCCGGGCAAGGGAAGTTTGTCATCTGCATCTAATACTTTTCCTGATATTATTGCCTTTTGAGCATAACCGGCAAAGGTCAAAAGCATGAATGTTACTACTAAATAAATTTTTTTCATCGTGTGTTTAGTTTGATTTTTGCGAAACTAGAACCTTAATGTTACTAAAGTCATTAAAAAAAATTAACATAGTGTTATGATTCCTGGCCAACATTAGAAATAGATTAATGTTGTAATAACATTTAATAAAAAATGAATTTTATACCCTCAAGTGAAAACAAATCAAGTATTTACCTCAGAATTAAATTTTTGGCGCTAAATTTGCCCTATCACACGAGCCCAAAGGGCGAACTGACGAAATAATCATCAATCAAAAATCATCAATCATGTTAAAACAATTTTTTATCCTTTGTTCAGGAGTCGACCGAGACCTGCTGGACGGCTGTTCAGAAGGGGAACAAACCAAATATGTAGGTATTGGGGCCACTGTTTTTTTTACTGCAGTTATGGCTTTCTTAGCCAGTGCTTATGCGCTTTTTACTGTTTTTGACTCTATTTATCCGGCGTTGATTTTCGGATTTGTATGGAGTTTATTAATCTTCAATTTAGATCGCTTTATCGTTTCGACGATTAAAAAAAGAGATCGTTTTTTCGATGAATTTCTTCAGGCTACACCGCGAATTATGCTGGCTGTTATCATTGCCATTGTCATTTCGAAGCCATTGGAAATTAAAATTTTCGAAAAAGAAATCAATACAGTTTTACTGAAAGAAAAAAATGAAATGGAACTTGCCAACAAAAAACAGGTTGGTAATTATTTCAAATCAGACTTAGACAAGAATAAAGCGGAGATTACGGCTTTGAAAAATGATATCCTGAAAAAAGAGAAAGAAGTAAATGCTTTATATTCAACCTATATCACCGAAGCGGAAGGAACGGCAGGAACTAAGAAATTAGGAAAAGGTCCGGTTTATAAAGAAAAAAGGGAAAAACACGATGCTTCTCTCAAAGAATTCGCAACGCTAAAAGCCGCTAACGAAGCAAAAATCGCTGAAAAAGAAAAGACAGGAAAACAGCTTCAGGCTGATTTAGATAAAAAAGTATCGCAAACGCAACCCATTATTGAAGGTTTTGATGGTTTAATGGCGAGAATTAATGCTTTGGACAAATTACCCTGGCTGCCGTCATTCTTTATCATGTTATTGTTTCTGGCGATTGAGACTTCTCCGATTATTGCCAAACTATTAGCACCGAAAGGTGAATTTGATTTCAAGCAGGAAGAATCCGAAACAGCTGTAAAAGCTACTTTAGCGCAGAATAAATACCAACGTGATTTATTGGTTAAAACCAGCGCCGAAATGCACGACAGGGTTTACGCAGATATCGCCGAAGATAAAAGCCTGTATGATTTGCAGCGTAAAAACGCAACGGATTTATTAGAACTGCAGTCCAATAGTTTTGTAGAAAAACAGAAGGCTACTTTGTAGAATTAACCGCAAGGAGCGCGAGGTTTTACGCAAAGCACACAAGAAAAAAGCATAAAAAAAACATCCTATTTAATAGGATGTTTTTTTTATAACTTTTGCGAACACTGCGTAAAACCTCGCGCTCCTTGCGGTTTAAAATTACATGTAGCTTAAAATTTCTTTTTTGAATGTATCGTATTCACCCTGCATGATCAAACCGTTATCCAGTAACTTTTTGTAATTCTGTAATTTATCAAAAAGTTCTTCTTTTGATAATTCACTTAATTTACGATCTCCGGTTGGAGCCTGAGGCTGGATTTGCTCAAAAGTCTCCGTATAAGATGGAGTAGTAGCCGGCATAATTTCTGCAAAACTGGTTACTTCTTCTGTTTCCACTTCTTCGATTTCGTCTTCTGTTTGTACTTCTTCTGTCTGAACAGCTTCTGTTACAGGAGTTGAAGCAGTTGGGTTTTTTAAGATGTCCAGTTGCTCTTTGGCATACGTAAAAATTTTACGGGCCTGAATCTTAGGAATATAATCTATAGAAGCCTGAATATCAGTTTTCGTAGAAAAAGAAAACTCAGAACCTAAAATGTTTTCTTTTACAAAAGTACCCACGATTTCATCCCAGGTATAATCTGTAAAGTCCATTGAAAGACCTAAATTTTTAGGTTTACAAATAATAATTCTTTTGTTTGTTAAGACAATACTATCAGGAAAAACAGTTATTGCCGGTTTTTTCTGAACCGCGATGTATCCAACTTCTTCACCTTTCATCAATAAATCATTGAGTTTTGAAGTGATTTTTTCAATCGCTTTTGGATCTTGTTCTTCGTTTAAAAACTTTTTAAATTGTTCTTTCATGGGGTATAAGTTGCTAAGTTACAATCGCGACAGCTATCGGGACTGAGTGGCTACGTTTTTTTTCTAACGATGCAAATGTAATGCCTAATTTTCTAATTCAATAATTTCATTTTGAATTTTCTTCGTCAAACTTTTGAAAACCAGTTCGTACGAATGATCTATTAATTCTTTTACAAATTTCACTGGCAGATTTCCGTTTAGTGCTATTGTATTCCAGTGCACTTTACTCATATGAAAGCCCGGTTTGATCTCTTCATATTCGGCTCTTAGCTCTTGCGCACGTTCCGGATCGCATTTTAAATTTACAGAAGGTTCGTTCTTTTCCCATTGCGATAAGGACGATAAAGCAAACATTTTTCCGCCCACTTTAAAAACCAGTGTATCCTCATCAAACGGGAAATGTTCGGTTGTTCCTTTTTTCGAAAGACAATATTCGTAAAACGTTTCTAAATTCATATCGTATTGTTTTTACCAATTTCACCTAAATGAGTGTCTTTGAATCCGGTGGTGTATTTTAATCCATAACCAAAGATTCTATCCATCGCAGCATGTGAAAATAAAATAATTCCCGCCAATTGTAAAATTTCGATTTTGAAATAAATACCTGAAAAATAAACTAAAACAGCAATTCCTTTATGGTGAAAAAAGTTATAGGAAAAGGCACCGCTTTTATTTCCGAAGATGTAACCCAGCATCGATAGATCGGGGGCTAAGATAAGGGCCAAAAACCACCACCATTCGTAATTCAGGAGGCTGAATAAATAGATTCCGAGAATAAATAAGCCTAATTCTTCCAGTTTGATTGTTGTTTTCATAGTAATTTCTTTTCCATCATTTTTTCAGGGTTTTCCAATGCAGTAAAGCCAAATTTCTCGTATAAAAAGTGAGCATCTGTTGTGGCCAGTCTCCAGATTTTAATATCTTTTAAAACGGGTTCGTTCATCATATTCTCGATCAAGACGGACGAATATCCTTTGCCGCGATGTTCTTTCGTAATAAAAACATCCATTACATATCCAAAAACCACATAATCGGTAATTACGCGTGCAAAGCCAATTTGTTTGTTGTCTAAGTAAATTCCAAAGCAGACAGAGGAATCTATTGTTTTTTGTACCTCTTCAATAGTTCTTCCCGCAGCCCAGTAAATATCTTTTAAAAAGTGTTGTATAAACGGAACATCAAGTTTGTTTTTATCGGTCGAAACGGTAATCTGATTCATGGTCTTTTTTTGCATTACAATAGTCTAAACAAACTTTAAAGCTTTTTAGTATTCATTACATTTTAATTTGTCCTTCAATTTTTTCAATTGGTTTTCTAATAAATCCGGGGGCATCAAAACGATAGCCAAAATACAATAATCCGTAGACTTTGTCATTAGAAATACTGGTAGATTTATCTTCATTATACGAACTGCTGCTAAAATTTAAGCTTGCTCCGCAAAGTATCCGACTACTATTGTAGCCTATTTTTATACCACCCTCAAGGTTTCGGGTGAAGTAAGTATTTTTCTCAATAGTTGTAACACCTGCATTAGTACTCTTGTCTCTTAAAAATTTTACACCAACGGATGGGGATAGATTTGGGGCAATATAAAATCTTTCCCAGATAATGAAATTATAGTAATATCCCGCCGCTAATCGAAGGTCAAATTCTTTTTGTTTGCCGTCAAGGTCATCTGTTTTTGATTTGATGGTATTGTAGTTGTAAATTAAGGACGGAACAAAACTTCCCGCACTCTTCTTTTGCCATTCCGTAAGTGAGGTAATACTTTTAAGCGAAAACTTAGGATTAAAAATAAAGGATGTTGACATTCCAAATTGTATCGTTTTAAAATCCGGAAACTGAAGATAAGGATCTTTTCCTTCGACCCAGTCAGGTGAAAAATCAGACATATTAGATACATAATACCCTCTTGTTTTACTGTACTGAACCGTCTGAAGCCATCTTCCTAAAAAGAAGCGGAAATTGTAATCTGAGAATGAAGATTTTCCTTTTAAATTTTCGTCTTTGTTGCCCCCAAAAATTTTCGGGTAAAATCCATAGCTGAATCCTATAAATTTATAATCGATATTGAGGAATAGTTTGTAACTGTTATTGGTTTCCAAATCCAGATTGGTTCCTTTTTTATCATTTAAGGAATAACTGTCGCTTTGCGTGCTTAAATTTGCCCGAATCATTATTTTATCCGGATAATAAATAAAGTTTACAGTATCTTTTTGTGGCTTGTTCTGGGCGTAAGATTTTGTAAAAGGGAGACAAAAAAATAGCAGGAGCACACTGATGGCAATAGTTTTTCGCTGAATCTGGTCAAAGTTTTGTCTCTTGTTCATCTTCAAAATATTTAATTAGTACGTTTAACAATTACAAATTAAATAAATAATTATTAATTGTCAAAAAAATACTACATTGTATAAAACGGGTTTGCTCGGACTTGCATCATTTTCAAAAGAAGCAATTTGTAAATTTAAGATATAATCCCCATCCTGAATTTCATCGGGAACATAAATCATTTCGGTAATCGTAGCGTTTAAACGAGCATCAGAATTTAGATTTAAGGTGTCTTTTACGTTCCAGAATGCCTTGTGAGCAAGCAATTTTCCTTCGTCATGTTCTTTGTCGACACTTGGCAGATCGATTAATAAATGCTGAATTCCATTTTCCCGAATAAAAATTGCCGCTTCTTCCGATAAATAAGGCGGATTGGTATTCGAATATTTTCGGGATTTTTTCTCTTTTTGATTTGGAAGTGTTCTGATAACTAAAGCTTCTGTTTTTCCATTGAGCGAAGCCGGGTTTTTTGTCACATTGAGTGAAGTCGAAATGTGTTCCTTCGTAATCACTAAATCGTCACCGATTTTTTCAGGTTGAATGGTAATCAGTTTTGCTGAAAAGAAGAACTGTTTAAGAGATTGGTTGATACTATAAAAATCATTGGTAATATGTCCGAGACATTCCGTATGCGTTCCGTGTCCGTGAGGATTGAAAAAGATATTATTAAAGTTCGTCGAAGATTTTCCTTCCGATACTTTTCCGATCCATTCGCCAAAAACGACAGGTTCAATAACCGGTTTTTCAATATACCAGGCAATTGGGTTTTCGTCTGTATTCGTTAACGGAATCGAGATATCGATAGGTTTTGACAAGTCGATTTCGAAGTTGTTTATTTTTGCTATCATGATTCTAACCGCAAGGTTCGCTAGGGTTTACGCCAGGGACGCAAAGTTTTTTGTTAAAGATTGTTTACAATTCTTCTAATGCCATTTTTTATTAAAGCAACATTAAAATTGATTAATAAACCTAATTTACAACCTGTTAGTTTTAAATAGGTCAATAGCTGGGCAAAATGAATTTCATTTAAAGCATCGACGGCTTTTATTTCCAAAATTAATTTATTTTCAATGATAATGTCTAATCGATACCCAATATCTAATTTTACTTCTTCGTAAATTAAAGGTAAGGGTTTTTGTTTTTGAATTTCTAAACCTGTTTTCTTTAATTCATAATATAAACATTCTTCGTACGCACTTTCTAATAAACCGGGCCCTAAAGTCTGATGGACTTTTAAAGAACAATTAAAGACAACTTTTGATAATTCATTCTCCGTCATTTTATTTTTTTTTTCAAATCTAATAAAATACCAGTAGAATTCGTTATTATTTTGAAAGATTTGACTTACTTTTTATAACCGCAAGGTTCGCTAAGGTTTACGCCAAGTTCGCAAGGCTTTATCTGAAATTTCTTTGTGTCCCTTGCGTAAAACTTTGCGTACCTTGCGGTTAAACGTAGCTATTCCAAATTTAAGTAAAACAGATCACTTGCAATTCCATCTGTTAAAAATTTTCCTTTTGCGGTGGGTTTTAGAATGTTATTTTCAATAAAAAGCAAATCGTCATCAAGAAATTTCTGTGTTTGTTGACTCAGATAATCCAGATAGTCAGGTCCGAATTCCGTTTCAATTCTTTCGAGAGAAACGCCCCAGATGGTTCGTAATCCTGTCATGATATATTCGTTATAGCGATCTGATTTTGATAGCGTTTCAGTTTCAACAGGCAATACGTTTTCCTGAATTGATTTTATATAAAGTGAATTATTGGCGATATTCCAGCCTCTTTTTACACCATCATAACTGTGCGCGGAAGGCCCGATTCCGATGTATTTTTTGCCCAGCCAATAAGCAGAATTGTTTTTGGAAAAATAATTTTCTTTTCCGAAATTCGATAATTCGTAATGAATAAAACCATTTTTCTCAAGCGTTTCCACTAAAATCATAAAATGATTAGAAGCCACTTCATCTTGCGGTTCGGCAATCTTTCCAGTATCAATAAGTTTTCTTAAAGCCGTTTTGGGTTCCACCGTCAAGGCATAACTCGAAATATGCGGAATGCCGAAACTCAATGCCGTTTCGATATTCTGTTTCCACATTTCGTCGCTCATTCCGGGAATTCCATAAATTAAATCGAGTGAAATATTGTCAAAATATTTGGTTGCTTCTGTAAGGCAATTTATAGCTTCTTTGGCATTATGAGCCCGATTCATCATTTTCAAATCTTCTTCAAAAAAAGACTGAATTCCAATACTTAAACGATTTATGGGGCTCTTAGATAATTCCCAAATTCGTTCTGCAGACAAATCGTCGGGATTGGCTTCAAGCGTAATCTCCGGGTTTTCTGAGACGTTATAATTTTTGTAAACTTCTGAAATTAAAAAGTTAATTTCTTCATTGGTCAATACAGAAGGCGTTCCGCCGCCGAAATAAATGGTTTCAACGATTTCATTTTCAAACTCACTATTGCGCATTCCGATTTCTTTAGCAATAGCCAAAACCATTTCCTCTTTCTTCTTCATAGAAGTCGAAAAATGAAAATCGCAATAATTGCAAGCCTGTTTGCAAAAGGGTATGTGGATGTAGATACCGGACATTTTTTTTAATTAGATAATTAGATAATTTGTCAATTAGAAAATTAGATAATGATATAGAGGGGTGATGTAAAGAATGCAAAAAATATATAATCAGGTCGTTAACTAAATAAGAATTAGAAAATTAAAATATACGCATTACAGTAATTATCTAATTTTCTAATTGACACATTTCCTAATTTAAGAATTCTCTTATTTACGGATTTTGTCCTCATTTTGTTTCACAAAAGCATCCCAACCCGTATAACTTTTTCCTGCAACGATTTTTCCGGAGTTAAAGAAATGACAGACTGCTGCTGCCAGACCATCGGTGGAATCGAGATTTTTAGGTAATTCTTTTAATCCTAAAAGCTGTTGCAGCATTTTGGCCACTTGTTCTTTACTGGCATTTCCGTTTCCGGTAATAGCCATTTTGATCTTTTTAGGTTCGTATTCCGTAATCGGAATATCTCTCGAAAGCCCCGCCGCCATGGCGACACCTTGCGCACGTCCTAACTTTAGCATCGATTGTACGTTTTTACCAAAGAAAGGGGCTTCGATGGCAATTTCGTCGGGATGGTGTGTTTCGATTAATTCTATGGTACGTTCAAAAATGATTTTAAGTTTCTGGTAATGATTGTCATATTTAGAAAGCTGCAATTCGTTCAGCTGCAGGAATTCCATTTTTTTATTAATGACTCTAATCAATCCAAAACCCATAATTGTTGTTCCGGGGTCAATACCTAATATGATGCGTTCTTTTGTCAAGTGTGTTTTTGTTTCAGGTTTTTGTTTCAGGTTGAAAATTTTAAAAAAGGAATATAATTCATTTTCTAATTTTCAAATTGCCACATTTTCAAATTGATTACTTTTGCAGCATGATTTCAATTCCCCACAAAGCTAAACAATTCCTTGTTCTTCTGGTCAAACTTTTGATTGTTGGCGGTGCATTTTATTTTATTTACAATCAGCTGGCGCACAACGATAAACTCGACTGGCAGAAATTTATCACTTTATTTCGTAAAAACCAGTCTGTTTCAGGGATTTTGTTTATCCTGATTTTAAGTGTTTTGAACCGTTATTTTGAAATTTTGAAATGGCAGAATCTTGCGGGAGTAATTCATAAAATTTCAACAGGGGAGGCCACCAAACAGGTACTGGCAGCTTTAACCGCCGGAATTTTTACACCAAACGGAGTAGGAGAGTATGCCGGAAAAGCATTGTTTTATCCCAAAGCTGAAGCAAAGAAAGTCGTTTTTCTGAATTTAATCTGTAACGGAATCCAGATGATCCTGACGGTGATTTTTGGTATTTTCGGATTGTTGTATTTTAACGCGGAATACAATGTAATTACACCCCGGACTGTTGCGATTTTATTTGCCGTTTTCTTTTTGTTCTTCGGCATTTTGTTCTCTCTGAAAAAGATTAAAATCAAGGGATATTCGATAGAAAAACTGCTTCATAAAATCAATGAAATTCCAAAACCCGTTCATCAGAAAAATATAGTTTTAGGCATTTTTCGTTATCTTGTTTTTTCGCATCAATACTACTTTTTGTTTCTGGCTTTTGATGTTGAGCTGCCTTATTTTACGTTAATCGCGACCATTGCAGTAGTGTACTTTTTGGCTTCATCGCTGCCCACTTTTCAGTTCCTGGATTTTGCAGTTAAAGGAAGTGTTGCGGTTTATTTCTTCGGAATTTTAGGAGTTAACGAATGGATTGTCGTTTTTATTTCGACTTTGATGTGGTTTTTAAATGTCGTTTTACCGGTGGTTTTAGGCAGTTATTATGTGCTGAATTTTAAAACAAAAACTGTAGAATGAATCTGCTCTTATTTCTCATATTAGCCATTTACATCATTACGATTGGCGTATTAATTTTTGGTTTTGTCAAAGTAAAAAAATATGCAAATACGAATTTAGAGCCACAAACGAGTTTTACCATTATTGTTCCTTTCAGAAATGAAGCGGAGAATTTACCTCATCTTTTAAAAAGCTTTTTGGAACTTAATTATCCGGTGAACTTGTTTAAGGTGATTTTGGTGGATGATGAATCTGCAGAAAAATTTCAACTTCCAAATTCCAACTTTCAAATTAGGATTATTGATAATATCCGTGTTTCAAATTCTCCTAAAAAAGATGCCATTGCTGCGGCAATGAAACACGTAAAAACAGATTGGGTGATTACTACCGATGCGGATTGTACTGTTCCTGAAAATTGGTTGTTGATTTTTGATAATTATATTCAGGAAAACGAAGTTTCTATGCTTGCCGGTGCTGTTACTTATAATACCAATAATTCGTTTTTACATCATTTTCAGCAATTAGATTTAACGAGTCTCCAAGGTGCTACCATTGGGAGTTTTGGAATAAAAAAAGCTTTTATGTGCAATGGTGCAAATTTCGCTTATAAAAAATCACTATTTGAAAAGATGAATGGTTTTGAGGGCAATAATACAATTGCGAGCGGAGATGACGTTTTTTTACTCCAAAAAGTTGCAAATTCAAATCAAAATCTGGTTCATTATCTAAAAGCAGAAAAAGCGATTGTACAAACAAAACCAACTCAGGATTGGAAATCGCTATTTTACCAAAGAGTACGCTGGGCAGCCAAAACAAGTTCGTATCAAAGTTTATTTGGAAAAGTTTTAGGATTGATCGTTTTCTTTGGAAATCTGAGTTTTGTGCTGGGAACTGTATTTATGATTTTTGGAATCTGGTCGTGGCAATTTTTTATTTTATATGCCGTTTCAAAGTTCATAATCGATTTTGGGCTGCTGCATATCACCAATCAATTTTTAACGAACATACGAATTAAGAATCTGTTTTTGATTAGTTTGTTTTATCCTTTTTTTAGTTCGGCTGTTGCTTTGTACAGCTTGTTTGGTTCTTATCAATGGAAAGGACGAAACTTTAAAGTGTAGTTTTTATTGAGAGGATTCAGATTTACTTCGTACTTTTTTCTTTAATAATTACCGGAAGGATAAACTGCGTTTTTACCGGTACTCCACGTTTGATAGCAGGATTTACTTTTGGAAAATCAACCAGGCGTGCCTGCAGAACACTGTCGATTTTAGTAGTATCATAGGCAACAGAGTCTTTTGGAAATTGTGGCTCGAATTTCATCGTAGCATTCGGAAACACGGTTACTTTTACCTCAATAGTATCCAGTTCAGGATAAAGAACAGAAAGAGAATCTACATCCAGTTTTTCCTGAATAAGCTGTGCCATTTTTTCAAAAAAGCAGTGCTGACGCAGTTTTTTGTCTGCTATTTTTTCGCAATCAGCAACAGACGGAAATTCATCTACTTCTTTCCAGTTAATCGATTTCAGTTCTTTTTGCAATAATTCTTTTTCAGACGGAACCTGCTTCTCAAAATATTGACAAGAATTGAAAAATAGTACTACGACTAAAAAAAGAGGGAACTGCTTCAAGATTTTGATGTTGAATTGAACTAAATTAATTATGGTATAAAAATACAATTATTTTTTTTGAGAAGCTTTGTATTACAGATATTCTTCGTAGCTTTCTCAAACACATTGTTGTTTTAAATAGCAATTTTGTTTTGTAAAATAAAAAAAATATTTTTATATGGATTTAGTATTGCTATTGCTTGGTTTGGTGTGTATGATTGTTGGGGTATTTGGGAGTTTTATGCCGGTTTTACCCGGATTGTCCAGTTGCTGGCTGGGCTTATTACTGTTATACTTAACCACGGCAGTTGAAAATAATTACTGGATTTTAGGGATTACACTTTTAATAACAGTCAGTATTACAATTCTGGATTACGTAATTCCGGCCAAAGGAACTAAGAAGTTTGGCGGGAGTTCTTACGGAATCTGGGGTACCAATATTGGCTTAATTGTCGGGATTCTTTCTCCGATTCCTTTTGGTGTAATTATCGGTCCTTTTGCCGGGGCTTTTATAGGAGAACTTATTTATGATTCTAAAAATCACCGCCGGGCGCTAAAAGCCGCAACAGGATCCTTACTCGGATTTTTGGCTTCCAGTTTTATTAATTTTCTGTTTTGCATCATTTTTCTCGGTATTTTTATCAGTATAGTTTGGCAAAACCGAAGCGGATTGTTTTAATTTTTTGCGAGAGGTTTAAGCTTTTTCTTATTTTTCTTATTTTTTTTTAAAATATTTTATTTTTGTTTTAATTTTTTTTTATTTGTTTTTGATTACGAAAGGGTTATGTTCATTGAGACTTTTAGAATTTAGTGTTAAATATGTTGTGAAAGAGTAAGGAAATTTTTAACTTATCTTTTGGAAATGTTAAAATATTTTATATTTTTATCCTGATAAACGATTAAAAGCCCCACTTTGTCGATTATTTTGAATGGATTTAAATAAATTTCTAAAAAATTAAATATTATGACTCCAAACCTACAAATTGAACTTAGACGTTTTATATCTTCAAATGTTGTTTCAAAGCTGAATAAATTTTATTTTGAAAATGATGCCCTTCTAATAAAAGGAATTGATGTTTCTATAGGTACAGTTCTAATGGGATTGTATAATAAATCAGAGGAGTCGGGTTTTTATAAACAAATTGTTTCACTAATAGGCGAAAATTCAACCTTTTACGGAGAAGTTGATTTTGCTTCCGGAAGGATTTTGTCAGTCGATGATTGTTATCGTGTAGAGGGAAATGATTTGTTAAAAGAAATTTTCACCAACAAAAAAGGAAGAATTTCCGAAATGATTTCAAATGAAGTCGGAATCAAAAGCGAAACAGCAAGAGAAATTTTAAATTTTTCAGCACTACTGGTCGTTTCGTATCTTAAAAACAATATACAGCTTTTAGACAGTTTAAAACTACTACTGGAAGAGCAAAAAAGAGATATCTTAAATAGTATTCATCCCGGAATTAAAATTATACTTGGTTTTTCGTGTTACGAATCAGTAGAGGATAAAAATCAGGCCAATTTAGGAAGATCAATTTTTACACTTTTCGGTCACAACTTCTTTTAATATTTCAGGATAATCTTAAAATAAAAAAATCCCATTTTACAGCAGTAAAACAGGATTTCCAGGATTGATTTGAATCGTTTATTTAAACGTTTTTCAAATTAATAACTTCTTGATCCGTCAGAAAACGCCAGTTACCACGTGGTAAATTCTTTTTGGTAAGACCGGCAAAAGAAACACGATCTATACGTAAAACATCATAATCAAAGTTTTCGAAAATTGCACGTACTACTTTTACATTCGATGAACGTAATTTAAGACCCACTTCGCTTTTCGCTTCTTTCTCAATATAACTGATTTCCTCCACAAAAACGCGGTGTCCGTCAAGAACAAGGCCTTTGCTTATTTTTTCCAGATCTTCAAATTTTAGATTTTTATCTAAAGAAACCTGATAAATTTTAGATGATTTCTGATTCGGTAATGTAAATTTACGAATCATATCTGTATCATTGGTAAACAACAACAAACCAGTTGTGTTTTTATCCATTCTGCCAATTGGAGCAATTTTAGCGGTAGTAGAACCACGAACTAATTCCAGAACATTACGATATTCCTGGCCTTCGTCTAAGGCAGTAGTAAAGTTTTTAGGTTTGTTCAACAAGATGTATTCTTTCTTTTCAGGAGTCAGAACAACACCGTCAAAATTTACAACATCATTTAATTTCACTAAATATCCCATTTCAGTAACCGGAACACCATTTACTTTGACGTTACCGGACTGAATGTATATATCGGCATCACGACGCGAGCATACACCAGAATTTGAGATGTATTTGTTCAGACGAATTTCGTCGGCAGCTTTTTGTCTTTTGGGTGCCTGATTCTGTTTTTTAAGTTTTTGTGCCGCTTCTTCTTCAGCTGCTTTCACAGCAGGTTTCACTTTTTTCGGCCCTTGAGCACGCTTTTGCATGGCAGGTTTTGGCTTGTTAGAGTTTGATCTGGAGCTATTTGGTCTCGATCCGCCTCTGTTATTGTTGCCTTCCTTATTGTTCATATAATTCTGTAATTTGTGCAAAGATAGTTTATTCTTGCTAAATAATCCTAAGTTCATTGTTCTTAGATTAATAGCTATTGTTTTTTGGGCATAGTTACACCCAGATTCGCAAAGAAATACATTTAATCTTTTGTACCGTTTTGCGTGAATTTTGAGAATCTTTACGAAGTATCAATTAAGATTTCAGGAGCAAACTCTTCCCATGCCACAAAACACTGGGATTGATTAAAACAATACAGAAAACCCCGGAAACGATTAGGAATTTCAATACATTGTGAAGTAGTAAATATTGTTCTTTTGAGTTTGATTTCCAGAGATATACCAAGAAGAAAAGCATTACTGCAAAACAGATGTAAAAATAAATATCCATAAATCCTACGTCGTAAATATTAATCAGGATATAAACCGGCAGAATTGTCAAAAAGGTTAAAACGGTAATGATTTGTTTTGAAGTTGTTTCGTTATATAATATCGGAATCGTTTTGTAATTGTTTGCGAGATCGCCTTTCAGGTTTTCCAGGTCTTTTATCATCTCGCGAATCAAAAGCAATAAAAATAAGAACATGGCGTGCGCGGAAATTACCGCGAAGTGGCTCATGTGATCTTCAATTTCTTCGAAAGATATTTTGTTGTAAAAATACAAGAGTATGGCAAAAAACGGAATTACAGCCAGTAAAGCTGCGGTTAAATTACCTATAATCGGGTATTTTTTTATTTTGTGAGAGTAAAACCAAATCAAAAAAATATAAACGGAAAAGAATAAAAAAGCACGCCAGGAAACAATAAGGGCCATTAATACAGCCATAAAATTCAAAGTGAAGTACACCGATAATTTAGTTTTCTGACTCACCAGCCTGTCCAGCATCGACTTGTTTGGCCTGTTGATTAAATCTTTCTGACTGTCGTAAAAATTATTGATAATATAGCCTGAAGCAATTGTAATTGCTGAGGCAAAGACAATGAGAAATAAGTTGAAGTCAAGTAAGATGTCTAAAGCTCTTTTGTCGGGAGCCAATATAAAAATGGCCGATAGATACTGTGCTAAAACAATAATGGGAATGTTATAACCTCTCACTACAGAGAATAAACTAATAACTTTCATCGCTAAAATTTTATTCTTTCTGCTTAACATTTTTAAGTTAATGGGTTACTGCTTTTTAATCGGCATAAACGGATTTAAATACTAAAGTACATCTTTTAATAAATCAGGAAAAAACATAGTCCTTCCTAAAGTAACGGATAATCAGGGAAAAAATTATAATTTAAAATTGATAAACAACTTCAAGTTTGTAATCTTTAAGGGAAATTTTAGCACGTTCCAGGTCTTCGGTAAAACCAAGGATATATCCGCCGCCTCCGGAACCACAAAGTTTTAAGTAGTAATCATTGGTGTCAATACCGTGTTGCCAGATGCCGTGAAATTGCTCCGGTATCATTGGTTTGAAATTGTTTAAAACAACTTTAGATAGTTTTTTGGTATTGGTAAACAAAGACTTCATGTCACCGTGTAAAAAGTTTTCTACGCAGGCATCTGTATATTTGACAAATTGGTTTTTAAGCATGGTGCGGAAACCTTTGTCTTTGAGGTTTTCCATAAAAATGTTTACCATCGGAGCCGTTTCACCAACAATTCCTGAATCTAATAAAAACACAGCGCCTTTCCCGTCAAAACTTTGCGTAGGGATTCCCGTTGCTTCAATATTATCTTTAGAGTTGATTAAAATCGGAATACTCAAATAACTGTTTAAAGGATCTAAACCAGAACTTTTTCCGTGGAAAAAACTCTCCATTTGAGAAAATATATTTTTTAACTGTAATAGCTTTTCGCGGGTTAAATTCTCTAAAACCGTAATTTTATGAGCTGCATATTTATCATAAATTGCAGCAACAAGCGCACCGCTGCTTCCTACTCCATATCCTTGCGGGATACTTGAATCGAAATACATGCCTGTTTCCACATCATTTTTTAGGGAAGCCAAATCAAAAGTAACCAGTTCGGGTTGTTCTGTTTGTAACGTTTCAAGGTAAGCTGAAAAACGTTTCAGACTTAAGTTTGATGCAATCGCTTCTGCCGAAGGCTCTTCGGTTTTCTTCAAAGCACCATTATAAAAATTATAAGGGATAGAAAGTCCTTTAGAGTCGCGGATAATTCCGTATTCTCCAAAGAGTAATATTTTTGAGTAAAATAAGGGTCCTTTCATAATTGAAAATGAATAATTAACAATGGATAATTATATGTTTTTAGAAGTTTTTATGATACTCGTAAGCAATCTTAATAATTCTATGATTTTAGGTTTAATATTTTGAAATTCTATATCAGAAAGATATTTTGTTTCGTATAACAAATCTAACCAATATTCTGTCTCGTTTGCTTCTTTTAATGAAATTGATAATTTATGAATAAAATCTGCTTTACTTTGAGCATGCTCGGACTCTCTTACATTTGCACCAATCGACGTTCCTGAACGCAAAAGTTGTTTTGATAAAACAAATTCTTTTTTATCGGTTAAAACTTTATAAAGGTTTACAATGTCAATTGCAAAAGCAAAAGATTTTTCTTTAATAATGTTTTTCTTTTCCATAAAGTTACTAATTATTAATTGACAATTGTTAATTATCAATTAATAAAGATCCGTCTCCAATTTCATCGCAAATGTACTGACCATTCTGGCAAAATACAACTAATTCGTCCTGAATAAATTGAAGTACTTTTTCGCTAACGTTTTCGGGATATAAAACGTGAACATTGGCGCCGGCATCCAGCGTAAAGCAAACCGGAATTTGCGTTTCAGTTCTGAATTTCCAAATCGCATTTATGATCTGCAACGTGTTCGGTTTCATTAAAATATAATACGGCATCGAAGTCATCATCATAGCATGTAAAGTCAAAGCTTCACTTTCGACCACTTTTATGAATTCGTCAACATTCCCGCTTTTAAAAATCGAAATTAAAAGATCCAGATTTTCGTGTGCCTGGGCAAAACGTCTTTCGGCATAGGGATGGTTGTGCATCAAATCGTGTCCAACTGTACTGGAAACCTGTTTTTCGCCTTTATCCACCAATAAAATAGTATCCTGATAATTCCTGAAATTGTTATGAATGGCATACGGAAATTCAACGCCAAATAAATCTGAACTTCCTTCAATATTTGCCTGATTTCCCCAAACCACTACATTTCCCTTTACACTTCTGCACGCACTTCCAGAACCTAAACGGGCCAGGAATGATGCTTTTTGATAAAAATATTCTTCTGTCATTTCAGGATTCAGGGCTCTTTCTAAACTCATAAAATTCATTGCCAAAGCAGCCATACCGGAAGCAGAAGAAGCAATTCCGGAGCTATGTGGAAATGTATTCTGAGTGTCAATTGTAAAATGATAGTCTTTCAAAAAGGGCAAATAAATTTCAATTCGTTCTAAAAACTTCTGAATTTTAGGTTTGAAATCTTCTTTTGGTTTTCCTTCAAAAAGCAAATCAAACGAAAAAACAGCTGTTGTCTCACTTATGGGAGCCGAAGTGTGTCGCTTTGAAAAACCTAACTTCGTAATGGTCTTGCAATTGCTTAAAGTAAAACTTACCGATGGATTGGCGGGAATCTGGTTGTCTTTTTTCCCCCAGTATTTCACTAAGGCAATATTGCTTGGAGCACTCCATTCAAAGTTTCCGTTTTCGATAGTCGAAGTATATTTTTTTGGAATAAAATCAGTTGCTGTAAACATGAAGTATAAAATTTTGGCAAAGATAGTTTTTAAAATATTTCACCATAGAAGTTATATAAGAAAATGTAAGTCAAACGAAATCTTAATTTATATAACAAATGGTGCTTTTTGAACTTAAAATAAAATAAGTAGTAATAAATGTAACATCAAACTCAAACCCACTGGTAACATGAACTTATAGAACTTATATGGTTTAACTCTTCTTTTTTGATTATTTTTGACTAAAAATTAAATAAAATGAACAAAATAGCCAAAATTGCAATAGCGCTAATAGTGTGTCTAATGGTAGGATATTCGTCAAGTCTAGTGACAAGACCAAGTGTCGAAACCTGGTACCCAACCATTTTAAAGCCATCGTTTAATCCGCCCAATTGGATTTTTATGCCGGTATGGACGTTGTTATATGTACTAATGGCGGTTGCTGCAGGATTGGTCTGGGATGAAATAAAAAAACAGAATCAGGAAGTGAAAAAAGCATTAGGCTTCTTTGTGGTTCAGTTGATATTGAATGCCATTTGGTCGTATCTTTTCTTTGGATTAAAAAACCCGATGCTGGCTTTAATCGAAATTGTATTGCTATGGCTTATGATTTATGAAACGTATTTAAAGTTTTTGAAAATCAATAAAACGGCCGGATATTTACTCATTCCGTATATAGCGTGGGTAAGTTTTGCGGGAATTTTGAATGCGAGTATCTGGTGGCTGAACAGGTAATTTTTTAGTCTCAGTCTTTAGTCTCCGTTTTCAACTTCTTAAACATTTCATTTTTAGCGTATAAAAAATCCATTGTGGTTAATACATTATTGTGTTCTGAAATAGTTTTAGATCTTAGGTCAGCGTCACAGAATTCAATAAATAAATCTACCTCTTCCGGTTTTAGCTTTAAGTCTCTGGTGAAGAAATCTGAAGGTATTGAGGCTGCTATTAGTTTTTTGAAATCAGTTTGCGAAGTTCTCTTTTTGAGCGCTTCTTTATCGTTTTTAAATAAATTTAAAAGGCCTGTTCCCATTCTGGAAAAGTCCATGCCATTTGTAATAGTTCCATTATAAACGCCGGTATATTTTTGCAGCGAACGGGCATCTTTGTTAAGTTTTAGGGTATCTATATCTTGTTGGGAAGTCTTTATTCTGTCAAATTTTATAGCTGTAACAAGTACTTCATTAAGTTCCTCGGGTTTTATGATCATAGTAACGAGAATATTATTCTGATCAATTTCTTCCTGAGTAAGTTTCAATCTTTTGAAAAAGTAATCTTTTGAAAAAAAGAGTAAACTGTCTTTAGCCTTTACAAGAATCGAAAATTCTCCTAAATCATTTGTTCTTGTACTTGTTTTGGCGGTTTTGTTTATAACCTCTACTTTATTAAGCGGATTATTATTAGAAAGAACTTTTCCATGAACCAATTTTTCAGTTTGGGAAACAGCCAGCTGATAAGAGAAAAGGGAAATTGTGGTAAGTAATTTTACTTTCATTTAATGGTATTTAGTTGAAAGTAAAATTATTAGAATTGTCTTAATGAAAACCTAGGGAATATCTAAAGTCTTGTTAATTAGTTTCCAGTCTCAGTCTCAGATTTTGACTTATCGACTGCGACTTAAAACTGCGACTTAAAACTAGATTGCATTGGCTAAAATAAACCCGCTTGTCCACGCATTCTGGAAATTAAATCCGCCTGTAATAGCATCAATATTGACTATTTCTCCTGCGAAATAAAGGTTTTGATGTAATTTGCTTTCCATGGTTTTGAAGTTGATTTCCTTTAAATCGATACCGCCGGCAGTTACAAATTCTTCTTTGAATGTACTTTTTCCGTTGACCTGAAATGTTGCTTTTGTCAATTGTGAAGCTAAATGCTGCAATTGGATTTTAGACAGATCGGCCCATTTCGTTTCTGCTTCAATTTCAGAAGCGAGAACTAAGCTTTCCCACAAACGATTCGGAAAGTCGAAAGGGGACTTTTTGGAAACGGCTTTTTTGGCGTGTTCCTGTTTTAGTTCTTTGAGGATTTTTTCGGCATCTTCGGTATCAACATCATTCAGCCAGTTGACAAAGATGGTAAACTGGTAATTTTTGCCGTGTAAAATGCGGGCACCCCAGGCAGAAAGTTTCAAAATCGCAGGGCCGCTCATTCCCCAATGCGTGATTAGTAAAGGTCCTGTTGATTCAAGTTTGGTATCTTTTACGTTTACGGTAACTTGCGCCGCAACGCCAGGCAATTCCTTGATGCGGGAATCTTTAATGTTGAATGTAAAAAGGGAAGGAACAGGGCTTACAATAGCATGTCCCTGCGTCTGTAGCATTTCCCATATTTTAGGGTTGCTTCCTGTGGCCAGCACTAATTTTTCAGTGGCATAATTTTCATCCTGGGTGTCGATTTTCCAATGATTTTCAGTTTTAAAAATGGATTGTACGCTTTGTCCGGTCAGGACTTTAATACCAAGTTTTCCGGTTGCTTCCAAAAAACAGTCAATGATGGTTTGTGAAGAATTGGAAACCGGAAACATTCGGCCATCGTCTTCGATTTTTAATGCGACACCGTGTTTTTCGAACCATTCGATGGTATCTCCGGAGCAAAACTGATGAAAAGGCCCGCGAAGTTCTTTTTCGCCACGCGGATAAAATTTAACCAATTCATCCGGTTCAAAACAGGCATGTGTTACGTTGCATCTTCCCCCGCCGGAAACACGAACTTTAGAAAGTACTTCTTTTCCTCTTTCTAAAATAGCAATTTTCAGTTTCGGATTTTTCTCTGCAATATTAATGGCTGTAAAAAAGCCAGCAGCGCCTCCGCCAACTATGATTATGTCGAAATTTTTGATCATATTTTTTTGGTTGCCATTAATTACACGAATTGGCACTAATTTTTTTATTTGCCACAGATTAAAATGATTTTCACAGAATTTAAAGTCATTTAATCTTTGAAATCGGTGGCTGTTTTTATGCTATACTTTATCCGGAAAATCAGTTATGATTCCGTCGACGTTGAATTTTTTTATTTTTTGAATGTCTTCTTCAATATTTACGGTCCACGGGAGAACTAAAAATCTCTTCTTTTGAATTTCCTGAACATTTTCCTCATTCAATAAATGATAATACGGATGAATCGCTTTTGCTTTAATGGTTTCGGCGAAAGCCAAAGCTAAATCAAGATCAGTTTCTGTTAAAACGCCAATAGGAATTTTTGAATCTAAGTTATGAACTTCCTGCAAAGCATTCCAGTCAAAGCTTGAAACAATAAAGTGTTCATATTTCCAGTTTTTTTCAGAAACAGACTCATCAATTAATGCAACAACTTTCGTTAAAGCAGCTGCATTTTTCAATTCGACATTGATCAGGCATTTTTTGTTTACCAAATCAAAAACTTCTTTTAAAGTCGGAATTTCATACTGACCGTTAATTAAAAATGATTTCAGTTCGGGCAAAGATAGGGTATTTACAAATCCTTTACCGTTGGTCATTTTGTCGATGGTTTCGTCGTGAATCACAATGACATGCCCGTCGGAGCTTAAATGAACGTCGAGTTCGATTCCGTCCGCATTTAGGTCTAATGCTTTTTGAAAGGCTTTTAAAGTATTCTCCGGTTCGTAAGCTTTGGCGCCTCTGTGAGCAATCTTGAGCATTTGTTGTGAATTTAACTGCAAAGGTCGCAAAGTTTTACGCAAGGTTCGCAAGGATTTCGTAAAAAAGTTTGCCATTCCCGATAGCTGTCTGGATAAAGAATTAAAATGTTTTTGTTTCACGCAGATTTTGCAGATAAGGCAGATTATCAATAAAGAAATTCTAAATAAATCTGCTCTATCTGCAAAATCTGCGAGCGAAAAACTTTGGCAATAGATTTTAAAAAAGAGTTTTTGACTTTGATAACTTTACCGTTAAACAAGCTCCAATAAAACAAGTCCAAATTCAGAATCGATGATTGCTTTTCCGTTTTGAACTGCCGTTTCTTTTCCGGAAAAGGCATCTTTTAGTGGGGTTCCGTCTTTGAAAATGGAGCCAACAGGAAGTTCTTTGGTGCCAATTCCTAAATCTAAACCAATTATAACTTCATCTGTATAGCTTCCATTAACATAACTTCTGGAGAAAACATACGGTTTTGCTGTAATCTGCTTGTGGACTCCTGCACCCACCGCGGGATGATTTCTGCGGAATTGTCCCAGTTTCTGCCAGTGCCAGAGTATTCTTTGTGTTTCGGAATTATTTTGAATGTCATCCCAATTCATGAAAGATCGCAAAGTAGCATCGCCTGCTGTGCCTTCAATAACCAGTGAGCGGCCCGATTCATCACCATAGTACACCTGAGACATTCCGGGAGAAAGCAATAATTTGGTTCCGGACTCAAAAGTTCGGTTCCGATGTGCATCAAATGGCTCAGGATCGTCGTGCGAGGACACATAATTAAGAACGCTGTATCCTTTTAATTCCTTCTGAAGTTTAGCTGAATATTTGGAAAACAGGAACTCATAATCGTTTTGAGCATCCAGTTTGAACTCGAAATTAATCATGGAATTAAAACCATGCTCAAAATAATTTACTTTCCGGTCTCCAAAATCATAATGCTGATCGCCACTGATTCCGTAACCGTACACTTCGGCAATGGTATAAAATGGGTTTTGGTCTAAAATCTCTAAGGGATGCTGTTTTTTCCAGGTTTCAAAAGCATATTCGCATTCTTTTTTAAAATCGACCCAGACAATTTCTTCGGTATGTTTTACGGTGTCGGCCCTGTAGCCGTCAATTCCGAATTCAAGGATATAATCCGTCAGCCATTTTATGATGTAATATTTTGGTGTTCTGGGATATTTTGTTCTTTCAAAAAAGGCATTTAATGAAGTAGCTTCTTTTTCATATCGGCCTTCGTTTTTCCACTTTTCGATTAAAAAAGAGGGGAGTGCAACTTCCTGATTACTTTCGGTTCTGACGTCCGGAAGATTATCTACCAAAGTACACATGGTCGTGTTTTCGAATGATTTGTAATCGCAGACAATTCCGGTTCTAACCCAGTCTTCCGGCCAGATCGGATCTTCGGGAGTGACCGGGCCGGTATGATTGATCACGCCATCCAGTACAATTCGGATGCCTTTTGCGTGCGCTTTTTTAACCAGATTGGCCAAATCTTCTTTGGTTCCGAAATTAGGGTCTAAAGCCGTCCAGTCTCTTGCCCAATACCCGTGAAATCCATAACTGAGCCCCGTTCCTTCGTCAACGCCATCGTGAATTTGCTCTACAATTGGCGTAAGCCAAATGACATTTATTCCTAACAGATCAAAATAACCTTCGTCGATTTTCTTAGTAATTCCGATGATATCCCCGCCTTCAAAACCCCGCAGTTTTCCGGGAGTTTTGGTTCGGTTGAAGTTTAAATCGTTAGCAGGATTTCCGTTATAAAAACGATCGGTAAGTAAAAAGTAAACATTTGCGCCTTCCCATACGAAAGGTGTTTTTACAGTATTGTCTTTATTCATTAAAACTGATTTTAAGCCATAAGTATTAAAGATAAAGAAAGGAAAGTATAAAATTTAAAAAAATGCCACAGATTACAAGATTAAAATGATTTTTTAAAATCTGAGTTAATCTTGTAATCTGTGGCAGAAAATATTGCGAACCTTACGATTGCCCTTGCGGACTTTGCGGTTAAGCGTTTTTATTCCAATTCTAAAACAACAGCCGATTTGGGTTCTAAAGTGATTTCAGTAGCTAAATCGAATGTTTTTCCGGTAAGGATATCTTTCCCTGATTTAAAGTTTTTGATGTTTTCTTTAAAGCGATTGGTTTTCACAACCTGCTCTTTTGCATTGTTATTGAAAACCACCATTACAGTTTTAGTATCGGTATATCTGAAATAAACATAGGTATTGTTTTCGGGAATATAGTGCGTCATTTTTCCGAAATGAACGGCTTCGTTTGATTTTCTCCAGTTGAATAATTTAGACGTAAAATCAAAATATTTTGCCTGTTCGGCAGTTCTTCCTGCTGCGGTTAAAGCATTGTTTTTATCGCCGGCCCATCCGCCCGGGAAATCCTGACGAATATCTGCATCGCCTTTGCTTTTGTCACCACCCATTCCAATTTCTGAACCGTAATACAACTGCGGAATTCCACGAACGGTTGCCAATAAAGTCATTGCCAGTTTGTATTTTGGAAAATCGTATTTAAATTTATCATTCATACGATCTGTATCATGATTTTCAGAAAAAACCAAAATGTTATTGGTATTTGGATATAAATAATCCATTGCAAAATTGTTGTAGAATTTAATCAAACCGTTGTCCCAGCTTGGTTCGTCTTCGTTGAAAGCAGAAGTAACCTGGCTTTGAAGCGTAAAATCCATTACACTTGGCAAATTCGAATTGTAGTTTTCAATGGCGCCGATTTTACTGTCTTTTTGCCAATAGGATAAATTCGCCTGATTGTGCATCCAGATTTCACCCACAATATTAAAGTTTGGATATTCAGTTGTAATTGCTTTAGCCCAATTGGCCATCGCAGTAGCATCTGAATAATTATAAGTATCGACTCTGAATCCGTCAAGATTAGCGAATTCAATCCACCAAATGGCGTTTTGCGTGAGGTATTTTGCAACCAGCGGATTTCTTAGATTTAAATCCGGCATTGAAGGGACAAACCATCCGTCAACACAAATTTCCTGATCTGATTTTGAAGCATGAATATCCGTAAGTACCTCACGTCTGTGGTGCGTTTGCGTGTAATTTTCGAATTGATTGATCCAGGATTTCGTTGGTAAATCCTTAATCATCCAATGGGTAATTCCCCAGTGATTGGTTACATAATCCATCACCAGTTTCATGTCTTTTTTATGCATTTCTGCTGATAAACGAGCGTAATCATCATTGGTTCCGTAACGCGGATCTATTTTGTAAACGTCAGATTGTCCGTATGTATGATACGAATGCTGTTTGTCATTGTCTTCGCATAAAGGGGTACTCCAGATTGTTGTTGCTCCTAAAGACGAAATATAATCCAGGTTTTTGATGATTCCTTCGATATCACCTCCGTGACGTCCACCTGGTTCCGCGCGGTTTGCTTTTTCAGTTAAAACAGCATCACTGTCATTTTTAGGGTTTCCGTTAGCGAAACGATCCGGCATGATCAGGTAAATCATATCTGATGCATCGTAACTTTTTCGGTCGGCAGAATTGGCTCTTCTTTCTTTAAGGGAATATTTTTGTGTGAAAGCAACTTTGTTTTTCAATTTAAAAGAAAAAACCAATTCGGAAGCTTTTAGGTTTTGTGTATCGATGGTAACGAAAAGATAGTTTGGATTTTCTGTTTTCTCTACATTTTTGATCGTCACATTGTTCGAAACTGAAGCTTCGTATTGCGCGATATTTTTTCCGTAGAACATAATTTGTACTTCAGGATTTTTCATACCGGCGTACCAAAATGGCGGTTCAACTTTCTGGATTTGCGCTTTCGCGGAAGCAGAAATTAAAAGAACCATTAAGGCTAAAGTATAGATAGGATTGGTTTGAAATATTGTTTTTAGGTTTTTCATAGTAAAATAGAATTGAAACTATATAAGAAATGTAAGAACATTTAAGAAAAAAAACTGGGGGATTTCTATTTAAATGGACTTACATTCTTATATGGTTAATTAAATTATTTATTTTCAATTATGCTGATCGCATAACCGCCGCCAGGAACGGATAACTGAGATAATTTTGATTTATTGGTTACAGCAATTTTTTTGATGGTGTAAGCCTGCGGATTTGTTTTGTAATGCGCATCTTTTGCATCAGCATAGATTGTTGCGGTGTATTTTTTACCTTTTTCAAGGAAGCTGAAATCGATGTTTGAAGTACGTGGAGTTTCTCCGTTTACGTTTCCAACGAACCAGTTGTTTGTTCCTTTTGCTTTACGGGCAACGGTAATAAAATCGCCTGGTTCAGCTTCGATATATTTGCTTTCTGACCAGTCTACCGCTACATCTTTAATGAACTGAAATGCATCCGGAAAACGGTTGTAATTATCCGGTGTATCGGCTGCCATTTGCAACGGGCTGTACATGGTAACGTATAATGCCAGTTGGTTTGCAATGGTACTGTTTACGTGCGATTTGTTGTCAGGATTCATTTTACTGATATCCATTTCGAAGATTCCGGGCGTATAATCCATTGGGCCTCCAATCAAACGTGTAAAAGGTAAAACGGTTACGTGATTTGGTTTAGAACCTCCAAAAGCCTGGTATTCTGTTCCTCTTGCGGCTTCGTTTCCAATTAAGTTCGGGTACGTTCTGCAGATTCCGGTTGGGCGAACTGCTTCGTGAGCGTTGACCATAATTTTATAGTCAGCTGCTTTTTCGATGGCATATTGATAATGGTTTACAATCCACTGGTCGTAATGGTTTTCGCCACGAGGTAAAATATCGCCAACGTAACCGCTTTTTACAGCATCGTAACCGTTGTCTTTCATGAACTGGTACGCTTTGTCCATATGACGCTCGTAGTTACGAACAGAACCTGAAGTTTCGTGGTGCATGATCATTTTGATTCCTTTAGATTTTGCATATTCGTGCAAACCTTTCACATCAAAATCCGGATAAGGCGTTACGAAATCAAAAACATAATCTTTGGAGTGACCAAACCAGTCTTCCCAGCCTTCGTTCCAGCCTTCTACCAAAACAGCATCGAAACCATTTGCAGCAGCAAAATCAATGTATTTTTTTACGTTGGCATTATTGGCGCCGTGTGTTCCGCTTGGTTTTGCTTTTGAGAAATCAGAAACGCCCAATTGTACGGTCGGAAAATCATTAGTATACGACCACGAGCTTTTTCCTGTAATCATTTCCCACCAGACACCCACATATTTTACGGGTTTAATCCATGAAGTATCGTCAATTTTAGAGGGATCGTTTAGGTTTAAAGTCATTTTTGAAGAAAGGATTTCTGTAGCATTATCGCTTACCATAATCGTTCTCCAAGGGGAGTGGCTTGGTGCCTGCATGTAGCCTTTGTCACCTTTTGCATCCGGTGTTAACCAGGATTCGAAAATCATGTTTTTATCATCTAAATTCAGGTGCATACAGGAATAGTTGATCAAAGCGGCTTCGTGCAGGTTGATGTAGATTCCGTCATTGGTTTTCAGCATCAAAGAAGTCTGAACTCCGGTTGGCGAAAAGTTTTTTTGCGAAACATTTGCCGTATATGCTTTTTCAGATAAACCTCTGATTTCAGATAATTTAGATTTGGTGTAATCGTATTCCTGAGTGTCATAATCTCCGGGAATCCAAAAAGCTGTGTGGTCGCCCGCCATGGCAAATTGAGTTCTTTCTTCTTTGATTACGAAATAAGTCAGGTTCTTTTGTGCCGGAAATTCATATCGGAATCCTAAACCGTCATCAAATAAACGGAAACGGATTACAATTTGCCTGTCGGTTCCTTTTTGGTTTAAAGTAACCGCCAATTCATTATAATGATTTCTGATATTGTCCACTTCTCCCCAAACCGGTTTCCAGGTTTCATCAAAAGTGGAAGTTTTAGTATCAACAACCGTAAAATCATTCAATAAAGATTTTTTGTCGTCTTTAAGTTCAAGACCTAATTTGCTGGTTTTTACAACTTCTTTATTTTTGTATTTTAAATTATAAGTCGGAGTTCCGTCATTCTGAAGCGAAAATTCCATTACGAACTTGCCTTCGGGTGATTTTAATTGCTGTGCATTTGCAAGGGAGCTAAATGCAAGCAAGATTAAACTTGCGAAAAATAAGTTTTTCATGTTTTTTAGTTTTTAAAGTATTATAATTTAATTAATTTGAACAAGTTGTTTATGGGCAACTATAGATTTTCCATTTACTACAATTGTTAAATCCTGGTCTCCGTCTACAGTAAAAGTCGTTTCATGATGATTGACAGCCACTTTCAGGATTTGATTTCTGAAATTAATTTTAAAGGAATAACCTTCCCATTCTTTTGGGATTTTCGGAGAAAAATGAAGCTGGTCGTTTTTAACACGCATTCCGCCAAAACCTTCTACAATACTCATCCAGGTTCCGGCCATTGAGGTAATGTGGCAGCCTTCTTCAACTTCTTTGTTGTAGTCGTCTAAGTCTAAACGGGAAGTTCTTAAATAGAACGTATACGCCATATCCATTTTGTCTAAAGCGGCAGCCTGAATCGAGTGTACGCAAGGAGAAAGCGAACTTTCATGCACGGTAAAGGATTCGTAAAACTCAAAGTTACGTTTTAATTCTTCTTTAGAGAAATGACTTTCGAAGAAATAAAAACATTGTAAAACGTCTGCCTGTTTGATGTAAGGAGAACGTAAAACACGGTCCCACGACCATTTCTGGTTGATTGGACGCTGTGAACGATCCAGATCTTTTACAGGAACCAAATCTTTGTCTAAGAAACCGTCCTGCTGTAAATAAATACCCAATTCGGCAGAAGTTGGGAAATACATATCGTCGGCCACCTTTTTCCATTCCTGAATTTCCGCAGCGGAAAGATTTACTTTTTCTATAATGCGTTTGTGGTCGGAAGGATATTCTGAAGCCACTTTTTTAATTTGTTCCGCAGCGTAATCAATACACCATTTTGCAATATAATTGGTATAAAAATTATTGTTGATGTTGTTTTCGTATTCGTTTGGCCCTGTCACTCCAAGAATCACATATTGGTTTTTGTCTTTCGAAAAAGAAGCTCTCTGGTGCCAGAAACGTGCAATTCCGATTAAAACTTCTAATCCTTTTTCAGGAATATACGAGTAATCTCCGGTGTAGCGGTAATAATTGAAAATCGCAAAAGCAATCGCGCCATTTCTATGGATTTCTTCGTGTGTGATTTCCCATTCGTTATGGCATTCTTCACCGTTCATGGTTACCATCGGGTAAAGTGCGGCGCCATTTTTGAAACCTAAATTATCTTTGGCATTTTCAATAGCCTTGTCTAATTGGTTGAAACGGTAAGTCAATAAATTACGGGCAACCTGCTGATCTTTGGTAGCCATGTAAAACGGAATGCAATACGCTTCCGTGTCCCAATAAGTAGATCCGCCGTATTTTTCTCCGGTAAACCCTTTTGGTCCAATGTTCAATCGGCTGTCTTTTCCTAAATACGTCTGGTTTAACTGAAAGATGTTAAAACGAATTCCCTGTTGTGCTTTTACATCGCCCTCAATTGTAATGTCCGACATCTCCCAAATTTTACTCCAGGCCTCAATTTGGTTCTGAAGTAATGTATCGTATCCTAAATGTAAGGCTGCTTTTATAGCTTTTTCGGCAGCGCTTAAAGTATTTTCATGATTTAAAGAAACCGTATACCCACCAATTTTCTGAATAGAAGACGTTTGTCCTTTTGCGATAATCGTTCCGTATGTGTACTTAACCCTGTCTGCTGTTGAATCGATTGTTGAAGGGGAAATGTTTACATTTTCTCCGTTTGCAAAAATCGTATTGTGCATGAAAGTGGTTACTTTGAAATGCGTTTTAAAAGTCTGTGCAGTTACAAAAGCTTCATTGGTCCCTTTTTTTATTTCTAAAGGTTCCCAGAATTTTTCTTCCCAGTTGGCATCTTCATTGGTAACGCCGGCATCTACATAAGGTTTGTAAACAATTTTTGCGTCTTTGTTTAAAGGCGTAATATCAAATTTGATGACACCCGTTTCGTCCAGATCCAGAGAAAGAAAACGACGCACGTTTACGGCGATTTCAGTTCCGTTTTTCAAAACGGCTTCAAAAGAACGATGGTACCATCCTTCTTTCATATTCAGTTCCCTGCGGAAATTTCTAACTTCTGTACAGGTATTCAAATCCAGATTTTCTTCATTGATTTCAACGTCAATTCCAATCCAGTTGGGCGCATTTAATACTTTGGCAAAATATTTCGGGTAACCGTTTTTCCACCAGCCCACTTTGGTTTTGTCCGGATAATAAATTCCGGCGATGTAACTTCCCTGAAAAGTTTCACCGGAATACGTTTCTTCAAAATTGGCGCGTTGTCCCATAGCACCGTTTCCGATACTAAAAAGACTCTCCGACGATTTTACTCTTTCATGGTCAAATCCTTCTTCGATGATGGACCAGTTATCTGGTTTTATATAATCTTGATTCATTTTTCTTTTTAATTAGATAATTGGGCAATTAGATAATTAGATAATGTGCCGATTTGATAATTACTTGCTTTGGCTATTCTAATTTTGATGTTCTCTTTTAATTGCTCTTTTTTACTATTTTACTTTTTAATTTAGATGATTTATATTTTTAAAGTATCGGTTGATGTTTTGTATTTGATAATTAAATAATTCAGGTTTGTATAAATTATCTAATTATCAAATTGGCACATTCTCTAATTGATAAGTTTCTCGATAAACGCTGTGTTTATTTCGGTGAAATCTTTAAAAATATAATCAGCTTCATGTAAAATTGTTTCCTCACCAATTCCTACACTCACCATTTCTCCTATGTTTGCTGCCTGAATTCCGGCAACTGAATCTTCGAATACGATTGCATTTTTTGGGTCAATGTTTAATAATTGAGCCGCTTTTAAGAAAACTTCCGGATCCGGCTTGGCATTGGTGACGTCATTTCCGTCCACAATAACCTCGAAATACGAAAGGATTCCGGTTTTTTCAAGGATTGGTCTGGCATTTTTACTCGCAGAGCCTAACGCAATTCCCTGATTTTTTTCTTTTAGAAGTTGCAGAATTTTAAAAACTCCCGGAAGAATCTCGCTTTCGTCCATGTCAACTAAATAAGATAAGTAATCTTCATTTTTCTGAATCAGCCATTTGTCTTTGTCTTCCTGTGAAGCCTGCACATTTCCTAATTCAAGAATTATATCTAACGAACGAACGCGGCTTACACCTTTTAGCAATTCGTTATTTTCGTGTGTAAAATTTATGTTTAATGCCTTAGCTATTTTCTGCCAGGCTAAAAAATGATATTTGGCAGTATCAACGATTACGCCATCAAGATCGAATATGAATGCTTTTTTGTTCATTATAAGGGGGATTCTTATTTATGATTTTTGTACAGTATCGTCTACATCTTTTACTTTATAGACTAAAAGAGCGGCAATTAGAAAACTTACGCCACTTGTAATTAAGGCGTAGATTGCATCGCCATTATAAAGGTATTTTACAATTGGACCTCCAATAAGTGCATTTACAATTTGTGGAATAACGACAAAGAAGTTGAAGATTCCCATGTAAACTCCCATCTTTTTTGGCGCAATTGATCCTGCAAGAATGGCGTATGGCATGGCCAGAATACTAGCCCATGCGACTCCGATTAAAATCATTGGTAATACAACCCAGTCTTCATTTGGCATGAAATAAATAGAGATTAATCCAATTCCTCCAATAATTAAAGAAAGTGCATGAGTAGATTTTCTTCCAATTTTTTTAGCGATGTAAGGCAGGAAAAACAGTGCGATAACAGCAGAAACTAAGTTGTAAACTCCAAATAAAATACCAACCCAGTCTCCCGCGTCTTGGTATTGCTGACTTGAAGTATCATCTAAAGGTAATCCGTAAATGTGATGCGCAATGGCGGGAGTTGTAAAAACCCACATTCCAAATAATCCAAACCAGGAAAAAAACTGCACCCAACTCAACTGACGCATTGTTGTCGGCATTTTTGCAAAGTCTGTAAAAATGTCTGTAAGTTTTGATTTTTCTTCAGAAGGAACATCGACTTCACTTTGGGGATCTTCAAAATTGGCTAATTCTTCAGGTGAATATTCTTTTGTTGTAAATAGTGTAACGAGAATAGAACCTATTAAAACGGCTGCTCCAATAATAAAAGATAATTTCAGATTTAAAGGAATGCTTCCGGGAGCTGCATTGTTTGAAATATGAAAATATTTCGTTAAAACATAAGGCAAAGCTGACCCAATTACGGCTCCAAAACCAATTAATGAAGTTTGAATACTAAAACCTGCAGTACGCTGATCTGTTCTTAAATTATCACCAACTAAAGCACGAAACGGCTCCATGGCAATGTTGAAAGAAGCATCCATAATCATTAACATTCCGGCTCCAACCCATAAGGCAGGCAAAACTGAAATGAAAATGTTAGCTTGTGGCATTAAAATTAATCCAACTGAGGCTAAAATAGCACCGACAAGAAAAAATGGTTTTCGTCTTCCGAATCTTCCCCAGGTTTTATCGCTGTAATGGCCAATAACGGGCTGCACTATTAATCCCATTAGGGGAGCAATAATCCAAAACCACGAAAGTTCATGTACGTCGGCACCAAAAATTTGAAGAATTCTGCTGGCATTTGCATTCTGAAGTGCAAACCCCATTTGTATTCCCAGGAATCCGAAACTCATGTTCCAAATTTCCCAGAAACTTAATTTACGCTTTTCCATTATCGTAATTAAGAAATTAATTAGACGATAAGCGCTTTGCTTATCAAAACTTACTTATTTTTTCGAAGTAAAAGTAAAAGCTTTGAGCAGGCGTAAAAGTATTAATTATTTTTTTAAATAGCCTAATAAAAAAGCCACAAATATTTTTTATGGCTTTAGAAAAGGTTGATTTTAAGATTTTTAGTCAGTAGATTCTCTTTTTATCAAATGGGTTTCGATAACTTCTGTGGTGTAATTTTCGTTTTCTTCGTCGTCATCATCGTGTTCGGCTTCCAGTCTTTCTATCAGCATTTTAGCGGCTTTGTTTCCCATTTTTTCCCCACTCTGGCTTACGGTTGTAATACTTGGTGTGGAGTATTTAGAGATAATTCCGTCCGTAAAAGCAATTACGGCCAGGTCTTCGGGAACTTTAAGTCCCATTTTACTGGCTGTTTTAATAATGGTAACGGCAAAAAGCTCATTTACAGCAAAAACAGCATCAAATGCCCTGTCGTGTAAAAGCTGGCTGATAGTTATTTCGCAGGTATCGACATCTTCGATTTTTATGATTAAATCTTCATTAAAAGGCAATCCGTTGTCTAATAAGGCTTTTTCGTAACCGTCAGTACGTAATTTCCCGACACTTACATAATCAACAGTGGTGACTAAAGCAATCTTTTTACGGCCATTATCGATTAGACTCTGCACAGCTTCGTAGGCCGCAGCTTTATCGTCGATGATGACCTTGTCACATAAAATATCGTTGGTCACACGATCAAACATGACCACCGGCATTCCCTGATTGATTACTTCTGTAATATGGTGAAAATCACCTTTATATTGGGTTTCTTTCGAGAGAGACATGATAAAACCATCGATACTTCCATTGGCCAGCATTTCCATATTTAAGACTTCTTTGTCGAAAGAATCGTCTGATAGACAAATCACAACACTGTAGCCGTTTTCGTTGGCCACCTGTTCGATTCCGTTGATTACGGTCGAGAAAAAATAATGTACAATTTCCGGAATGATAATACCAATACTTTTGGTTTTTCGATTTTTTAAACTAAGGGCAATGTTGTTCGGCTTGTAGTTGTAAAACTTTGCAAAAGCCTGGACTTTTAAGCGTGTTTCTTCCCCAATTTCAAGACTGTTTCGCAATGATTTTGAGACAGTTGAAATCGATACGTCAAGTTCCTTTGCAATCTGTTTTAAGGTTATTTTACGTTTCATATACTAATTTGAAAAAAATCTAATTGTTAATAAAGGTATCCAATATTTTTATAATTGATAATTTTTGACTTAAAAGATTACAAAAAATAGAAAGTTTTCAACACTACCACGTTTTCGTAACCCTATAATAATTGTAAGACGTTGAGCATGTTAATAAATTCCTAATTTTGAAATTCGAAGTAAAATTAAAAACTTAACTAACAATCAAAAACTCAAACTAATTTAAACAAAAAGTATGAAAACAATTTACAAAAAGTTGTTATTTTTATTCTTACTGTTACCATTTACCGTACTAGCTCAAAGTACTTTAAAAGGGACAGTTGTCGATCAGGCAACGGGACAACCAATTCCGGGAGTAAATGTAAATGTACAAGGTGCTCCGGGCGGAACATCAACAGATTTTGACGGTAAATTTCAGTTGTCTAATGTAAAAAATGGAGACAAAATTGTGGTTTCATTTATTGGATACAAAACGTCGACTACAACTTTTAATGGTCAGCAAACATTAAGTGTTTCTTTAGAAGAAGATACCAATCAACTTAAAGAAGTTGTAGTACAGGTAGGTTACGGAACTGTTAAGAAAAAAGACGCAACAGGATCTGTATCACAAATTTCTGCTAAAGAATTTAATAAAGGTATTAACGTAACACCTGAAAGTTTAATCAGCGGACGTATATCTGGTGTAAACGTAGTGGGTGGCGGAGCTCCTGGAGCAAAAGCGGATATTAGAATTCGTGGAGGATCTTCTTTAAGTGCCTCTAATGATCCTTTAATTATTTTAGATGGTTTGCCTTTGAGTAATGCTGTGCCAAGTGGAGCTACAAGTATCTTATCAACTATTGATCCTAATGATATTGAATCATTTACGGTTCTTAAAGATGCTTCTGCGGCTGCAATCTACGGATCCAGAGCTGCAAATGGTGTAATCGTAATTACCACTAAAAAAGGAACAAAAGGTGGAGTGAAAGTTAATTTTAGTTCACAAGTTGGTGTCAATACAGTCGCAAATAAAGTAGATGTTTTAAGTGCAGATCAATTTCGTGCTGTAGTAAATGCAAATGGTACGCCACAGCAAAAAGCAATATTAGGAACAGCAAATACAGATTGGCAGGATGAAATTTTTCATACAGCACTTACAACAAACAATAATATTTCGGTAAGTGGTGCTTTGTTCAATAAATTACCAGTACGTTTATCTGTTGGAAATGTTGATAATCCTGGAATCTTAAGAAACACTTCTTTTGAAAGAACTACGACATCGATATCGATAAACCCTGTTTTGTTTGACAATCACTTAAAAATTGATATTAGTGGAAATCTGGCATTTGCCAAAAATCAATTTCAAGATGAGGGAGCCGTGATTGGAAGTGCTCTTGCCTTTGATCCTACACAATCTGTTTATAAGTCCGGTTCTCGCTATGGAGGATATTTTGAATGGTTGGAAGCAAATGGGAATGTACCTTTATTGCCAGCTAGAAACCCTGTAGCAAGATTAAATCAGGAAGATAAAAGAGCTACTTCTACAAGAAAATGGGGTAATGTAAGATTAGACTACAAATTCCATTTCTTTGAAGACTTAAGAATTATTGCTGAGGCAGGTATTGATAAATTTAATAGTAGTGGTTATAATGAACAAAGTACACAAAGTATTTTGGGATACCAGCCAAATCCTTTTAGTGGTGGAAGCTGGGTTAATTTAGGAAACTACAATTCATATACAGATAATCTTCAAAATAAAAACTTAAATACTTACTTTAATTATACTAAGGATTTAGGAAAATTTAAAATTGACGCTACTGCAGGTTATAACTATCAGTTATTTCAAAAAGAAAAATATGAGTCTGGGGAAGTTAGACAACCAACTCCAAAAGAAGATGTTATTACAGATGCTAACGTCAACTTACAATCGTATTTCGGGCGTTTGACTTTAAATTATGATAGTCGTTATTTATTGACATTAAACTACAGAAGAGACGGAACTTCCCGTTTTTCTGAAGATAACAGATGGGGTAATTTTGGAGGAGCTGCTTTTGCATGGAATCTTGCAGAAGAATCATTCTTGAAAGGTAATTCTACAATTTCCAGTTTAAAATTAAGAGTAGGATATGGTACTACGGGGCAACAAGACATTTCATCTGCATATGACTTTTTACCAAGAGTAACTTTAGGGACTATCAATTCTCAATATGTTTTCGGAAACACAGTTTATTCGACCGCAAGACCTGAAGGATATAATAAAAATATCAAATGGGAAGAATTAGGAGAGGCAAACGTAGGTGTTGATTTCGGATTTTTCAATGATAGAATAACAGGTTCGGTAAATTATTTTGATAAAAAATCAAGTGATTTGTTAGCTGATGTTTTGGTTCCTGACGGAGCGAATTTAAGAAATCAGGGATTTAGTAATATTGGTAGTTTAGAAACAAAAGGTATTGAATTTAGTATTCAATCTGATATTGTTAAAAATGATAACCTGACTTGGAATGTTGCTTTCAATACAACTTACATTCATCAGGAAATATCAGATTTAGGAACTACAGTACCTGGATTTACAGGATATATTGTTGGAGATAATATTGCTGGAGGTTCTGGTAATAAAATTTTGATAAATTCAGTTGGATATGCTCCAAATTCATTTTTTGTGTACGAGCAATTGTATGATGCTAATAAAAGACCTATAGAGGGAGCTTATGCGGACAGAAATGGGGATGGAAAAATTGACGATGGAGATCGTTACAAATTTCATAAACCAGCACCAGATTATACTTTTGGATTGTTCTCTACTTTAAATTACAAAAAGTTTGATTTTGCAATGAACTGGAGAGCAAGTTTAGGAAATTATATCTATGATAACGTAAGTTCAGACAAAGGATACTTATTAGCCGGATTGAGAAGACAAACAGATTTAGGAAACATTAGTTCTGATTATAACAATACTGGATTTGTAACTAACAACAATTACTTATCAAACTATTTTGTAAAAGATGCTTCTTTTATAAAATTAGATAATGTTACTCTTGGTTATACTTTTGATAAAACGTTATTAAAAGCCGCTTCTTTAAGATTTACTGCGGGAGTACAGAATGTTTTTGTACTTACTAAGTATGATGGTCTGGATCCGGAGAAATTTAATGGAATCGACAACAATGTTTATCCAAGAGCCCGAACTTTTATATTTGGTGTAAATGCTAATTTCTAAAAGTAACTGATAAATAAAATTTAAAAAATAAACAAAATGAAAATATCATTTAAATATATATCCTATTTCTTCCTATTTATTTTAGGATTAAGTATGACGCTTACCTCGTGTACGGACGATTTAAACGTGACGCCAAAAGATGATGATGAATTTCTTTCTGAGACTTTTTATAAGGATCCGGCTTCATACAAACAGGTATTAGCAAAATTATATGCAGGGTTATATGTAGGAGGAAATGACGGAGATGGAACTGCAGATATTGCTGGTATTGGGGGTGATTTTAGTAGTTATTTGCGTTTGCTTTTTGTAACTCAGGAGTTTCCTACTGATGAAGCTATTATTGCCTGGGCTGATGGTAATTTGCCAAGCTTAAACGGACAAACGTGGTCGGCAGATAACGAGTTTTTGTACGGAACTTTCTCAAGAGCATTTTATGAAATTAGTGTTGCTAATGAGTTTTTAAGACAAACTACGGATGAGAAATTATCAGCAAGAGGTGTTGATGCAAGCCTGAAAGCAGATATCTCTAAATTTAGAGCTGAAGCCCGTTTCCTGAGAGCTTTCTCTTATTATAACTTAATGGATTTGTTTGGAAATGTGCCAATTACGACTGAAAATGATCCAGTTGGATTCTTTTATCCAGAACAAAGATCTAGAACAGAGGTTTTTGCATTTATAGAATCAGAATTAAAAGATATAGATAACAGCTTAGCCGCTTCTAAGTCAAATGAATATGGAAGAGTGGATAAAACAGCTGCTAAATTTTTATTGGCGCAAATTTACTTAAATTCAAAAGTATATACAGGAACTGATAGAAATAATGAAGCAGCTACTGTATGTAAAGATATTATTGATAATTCACAATATAGTTTTGCTAATATTCCTTACAAGAATTTATTTTCTGCAGATAATAATAGAAATGGCGCTCAAAATGAATTTATTTTTCCGGTCGTAAGTGATGGAAATGCTATTAGAGCAACAGGTGGTGGAATGAGTTTTATACTTCATGCTTCTATAGGTGGCAGTATGGATGCTGCTGCTCAAGGAATGAATGGTGGTTGGGCAGGAATTAGAACTCGTAGAGAATTTGTTGGTCTTTTTCCGGATGCAACCGCAACAGGTGATAAAAGAGGAACCTTTTATACTGCTGGACAAAACTTAGATATTGCCAGAGTTGATATTTTTACTGAAGGCTATGCTGTTACTAAATATACTAACGTGAATTCTGATGGGACTGCGGCGCAAAGAAATGACATTCCTGATACTGATTTTCCTATGTACAGATTATCTGATGTATATCTAATGTATGCTGAAGCTAGTGTTAGAGGTGCTGCAGCAGGAAACATTGCAACTTCGGTAGGGTACATTAACCAAATTAGAACTAGAGCGGGTGCAGGAACAATTACAGCTTCTGACTTAACACTAGATTTTATATTAGAAGAAAGAGGAAGAGAATTATTTTGGGAATGTCACAGAAGAACCGATTTGATTCGTTTTGGAAAATTTACAGGAGGATCTAAAATCTGGCAGTGGAAGGGCGGTACAATGAATGGTAGTGCTACTGATTCTTACAGAGATTTAATGCCAATTCCTTTAAAAACAATTCAGGCAAACCCAACTTTAAAACAAAATCCAGGATACTAACTAACCTTATAAAAAATAATAAAAATGAAAAATATATATAAAATTTTAATCGCATTCGTTGGTGTATTAGCCGTATCGTGTAATGCAGATGACGTTGAAGATAGACCAGTAATAGAAGCTGCAAAAGCTCCTGTATTATTAACTCCAAAATCAGATTTTAGTATTGTGCTCCAAAATACAAATGCGGCAAATGCTGCAACAACTTTCGTTTGGGATGATGCACAATATCAGGGAACAACAACTATTGTAACTTACAGTTTAGAAATGGCAAAAGCAGGAACTAATTTTGCAAGTCCTACAATAGTTGCTACAACAACTGATAAATTCAAAAGTTTTACAGTTGCAGAGTTAAACTCAGCTTGCTTAAATGCTGGTTTTGCCCCTTTTAAGGCGGCGCAGATTGATGTTCGTGTTAAATCTTCTGTAGGGGCAGCAGGGGCAGTAGATCAGGTTTCAAATTTTTATACCATTACAGCTACACCTTATCCGGCTTGGCCAAATTGGGGTATTATTGGTTCTGCAACTCCTAATGGGTGGAATGATCCCGATACTAATTTAGATTATGATTTGACTACTAAAAAATATTCTTATGTTGGACCATTGGTAGTAGGGGAAATTAAATTTAGATTAGATGATGCATGGACTACTAATTTTGGAGATGATGGTAATGATTTGACATTAGATGCTGGAGGTGCTAATATTCCTATTCCGGTAGCTGGAAATTATACTATAGTTATCGATTTTGCAGCTAAAACGTATACCGTAAAAATGAACTAGGTTTTCAATAATCAAAAAGGGCTGTCTAAGGATAGCCCTTTTTTAATTATAACTAACAAGCTATGAAAAAAACTTTACTCTTATTTTTCCTTTTGCTGTCGACGGCTATTTTTGCACAGCAGCAAACAGTTACGTACTCTATAAATCCGTCACCTTTTGAGGATACCACTTCTATTACCATAACAATTAATGGTTCAAGTGTCAATGAAGGTACCTGGAGTGTTGCCGGCAATGCCTTATATCTTTGGTCATGGTCCTATGATGTAAACGATGCCGCTCAAATGGATTCCCCTTCAAACGGTTCCTGGACGGCTTCAAATGAAGCCAGTAAATTCACGTATAATGCCGGAACAGATACCTATACAAAAACTTTTGTCCCGTCGGTATATTTTAATCGAAACGGAATCGGCAGGATGGGATTTCTGGTTAAAGCAAAAGATGGATCGGGAGGTAAACAATCTCAGGATATTGTCGTTGAAGTGGGTTCTTTTCAGGCCACTTTGACTGCTCCGGCCGAAAATAGCGCCAGCATTATTGCTTCAGGTGCCAACTTTACTATTTCGGCAACCAATACAAACGGTGCTGCAAGTTATACGCTGAAAGCAAACGGAACGACAATCAATACCAATGCAGCTACATCTGCTTATTCCTATTCTCACACGAATATCACCAACAATCAAAGCTATGAATTAACTATAGTTCAGGGAGCAACAACAATTGTTAAAAAATTCTCTGTAATTGTAAATCCAAATACGGTTTCAGCAGCAATACCCGCAGGTTTAGTAGATGGAATTAATTATAACACTTCCGATGCCACAAAAGCCACTTTGGTTCTGGATGCGCCTTTAAAAGACTTTGTTTATGTTGCAGGAAGTTTTAATAACTGGCAGCCTACTTCGGCGTATGCCATGAAAAAAGATCCGGCTTCAGGGAAATTCTGGCTGGAAATTACAGGTTTGGTTTCCGGAGTAAACAATACCTATCAGTATTGGGTAGTGGATGCAACACCGCTTGCTAATTCGCCTTCATTGGTAAAAACGGCCGATCCGTATTCTACTTTGGTTTTGTCACCTTATGATGATGCCGGAATTCCATCAGCTTCTTATCCAAATTTACCAGTATATCCATCAGGACAAAACTTTGAAGTTACTGTGCTTAAAACAGGTCAGACACCTTACAATTGGCAGGTGACTAATTTTACAAAACCGGAGAAAGATAAATTGGTGGTGTATGAAGTTTTGGTTCGCGATTTTGATGCTGCCAGAAATTATCAAAGTTTGATTGATAAAATAGATTATTTTAAAAATCTTAAAATAAATGCGATCGAATTAATGCCGGTAATGGAATTTGAAGGCAACGAAAGCTGGGGGTATAATACTTCTTTTCATATGGCGCTGGATAAATTTTACGGGACATCAGATAAATTGAAAGAACTGATCGATTTGTGTCACCAAAACGGAATTGCAGTTATTCTGGATGTTGCTTTGAATCATGCCTTCGGAAGAAATCCGATGGTGAGAATGTGGATGAACGATCCTGACGGAGATGGTTTTGGTTCGCCAACAGCCGAAAATCCGTATTTTAATACGGTTGCCAAACATACTTACAGCGTTGGGGAAGATTTTAATCATCAATCGCTAAAAACGCAGAATTATGTGGATCGTGTGATCAAACAATGGATTCAGGAATATAAAATTGACGGATTCCGTTGGGATTTAACCAAAGGATTTACGCAAGCCTGTACAGCAAGTGATGAGTCATGTACTAATGGTTACCAACAGGACAGAGTTGATGTTTTGAAAAAATATGCCGATTATTCCTGGAGTCTGGATCCAACGCATTACACGATTTTCGAACATTTAGGTTCCGATTCGGAAGAGCAGCAATGGGCCAATTACAGAATTGCAGAAACGCCAAGTAAAGGAATTATGATGTGGGGAAAAATGACAGATCCTTATAATGAACTGTCAATGGGATACACAAGTAATATTTCAAGAATGACAAGCGGTAGTCGTGGTTTTACAGCAAATCGATTGATGGGTTATGCAGAAAGTCATGATGAAGAACGTCTGATGTATAAAAATATACAATACGGAGCTTCAAACGGAACGTATAACGTGAACACATTAAATACCGCCTTATCCAGAATGTCTGCTATCGGAGCGGTTTCTCTATTGGTGCCGGGCCCGAAAATGATCTGGCATTTTGGAGAATTAGGATGGGATGATTCTATTTTTACCTGTAATAATGGTACGGTAAATGATGCCTCTTCAACCATTTCGGGAGATTGTAAGTTAGACACAAAACCACAGCCTCAATGGGTGGAGAATTGGCTGGGAAATTCAAATAGAAATAAAATCTACAACGATTGGGCTAAAATGATTACGCTAAAAACTACAGAGCCGGTATTTTTGGGAACACCGACCATAGCGAATGCGAGTTCTTTAAGTGTTAACATAAAAATCACCAATGCAAATTTAGCTTCAACGCAACTAAAAGATGTGTTGATTTTGGCCAACTTTGGATTGACACCTCAAAATGTAGCGACAGGTTTTCAGTACACAGGAACTTGGTATAATCTAATGGATAATACCACCATAAATGTTACTGATGCTACAGCACCGATAAGTATTCCTGCAGGAGAATACAGAATCTACGGTAACAAACAGGCAAATTTGGCAATAGCTGATTTTGAAAAAGGGAATACGGTAAATCTGTATCCAAACCCGGTCTCCGATTATTTTACCTTAAATGTAATCACATCAAAAGTGCAGATATATTCCGTTTCGGGTCAATTGGTAAAAAGTTTTGTAACGAATGGAAATGCAGATTTTCAGTTTTCGGTAACAGACCTGACAACAGGATTGTATCTCGTTAAAGCTGTTGATGAAAATAATAAAACACAAGTGATGAAATTCATCAAGAAATAATGGTTTGTTAGTTATGTAAAAGGGCTGTCTGTAAATAGACAGCCTTTTTATTTTGATGCTTTTTCTAATTTATTTCTTTTCGTTGTATTCACCAATAACGGCAAAATAACCAAAAGTTCCCAAGCCCAGAACAATTAAAGGAGTGAGAATAAAAAGGATTATAATCCCAAATACAAGATCATCCTGCTTGTCTGACAGCAGTTTTGGTAAACCAAATTCAAAAACGCAAAAATAGGCAGCAGCAACTGCCAGTATCACCCATAGAAAACCTAACGCCTGTTTGATTGTATTCATTTTTTTTAAATTTAAAGGTGATTAATTTTGTTTTTATTATCAATGTAAATCATTCCAATTATAAAGCATACCGAAGCAATAACAATAGGATACCATAATCCGTCCAGATAAAAATCAGTTTTTCCTGTTTCTTTGGCATGTGTTACAAAATAAGTGGATATCGCAGGAAGCAATCCTCCAAAAATTCCATTTCCAACATGATAAGGCAAAGACATCGACGTATATCTGATCTTGGCTGGAAACATTTCTACCAAAAATGCTGCAATCGGTCCGTATACCATAGTGACAAATAAAACCTGAATAAAAACCAGTAAAATCAAGGTCCACTCATCATTGGAATTAATAAGGATGGAGACGTTGGTCTGAGGTTCTTTCTTCGTATTAAAAGCCGTTGTTTTTTCTATATACGAAGTTCCGTCAGTGTAGGTTTTTGAAATTGTGGTGATTACGTCATTATTTTTTGTTGTTTCCGTGTTTTGACTTCTTTTTTCTACAATTTCAGATTTGGTGCTTACAGCTGTAGTCGTATACATTGTTTTGTAAATGGGCCTGTACAGTAAAATGGCAAGCAGCATTCCGCCCATCATAATGTATTTTCGTCCTATCTTGTCGCTCAGCCACCCGAAAACAATAAAAAAGGGAGTTCCTAACAATAGGGCAATTCCCAGTAGTTCATCAACTTGGGAGGAGTCTATGTTCATTACTGTTTTCATAAAGCTCATGGCATAGAATTGTCCGGTGTACCAAACTACGCCCTGTCCCATTGTCGCGCCAAATAAGGCCAGTAAAACAAATTTTAAGTTATATCGGTTACCAAAGCTTTCTTTTAACGGATTTGTACTGGTAGTGCCTTCTTTTTTAGCTTTAGCAAAAACAGGAGACTCGTCCATGTTTTTTCGAATCAGATAAGAGATGCCAACCATAACAATAGATACCCAAAACGGTACACGCCATCCCCAGGAATCAAAATCTTCAGCTGACAACACATTTTTTGTGGCTAATATGACCATTAGAGAGATAAATAAACCAACAGTCGCAGTAGTCTGAATCCAGGAGGTCCAGTATCCCTTTTGCCCCAGAGGAGCATGCTCAGCAACATAAGTGGCTGCTCCGCCATATTCTCCGCCAAGAGCAAGTCCTTGCAGTAAACGCAGGATAAGTACCAGTAAAGGTGCTAAAAAGCCGATTGTTTCATAGCTGGGAATACAGCCGATTAAGAAGGTTGAGCCACCCATTAATAGTAAAGTAGCCATAAAAGTATATTTGCGCCCAATGATATCTCCAAGTCTTCCAAAGAATAAAGCACCAAAAGGGCGAACTACAAATCCGGCGGCAAAAGTAGCTAAAGTGGATAAAAAAGCTGCAGTCGGATTATCAGTCGGAAAGAATTTGGTGGAGATTACGACGGCCAGACTTCCAAAAATATAGAAGTCATACCATTCTATCATTGTTCCCATTGAGGAGGCCGAAATTACTTTCCAAATGCCTTTTGTAGAGTTTTTACTCATAAATTATCTTGTGTTTTCAATAACAAATAAAATCATTAGGTATCATTTTACGAATATATGAGATATTTTTTTATTTAGTTAATACTTTTTTAACAAAATTATATAATTGTTGAATTTACACTTTTTGGTAATTAAAAGTTTACAAATAAGATGTTTTTTTACCGCAAAGGACGAAGGTTTGCACAATCCCGATAGCTATCTGGAGCAAAGGTTTTATTAAAAGTTGTAAATCAAAGAAGTTTTAATCATGCACCAAAGAAAAAAAGCAAAGGTTCACAAAGCTTAAACTAACTTTGCGAACCTTTGCGTAAATCTTTGCGTACTCTGCGGTAAAACTTTTGGCAAGAATCGGAATAGAGAATATATAAGTAATGCATTTGTCAAAAGATATTAAAAACAAAAAACCCGAATATTTCTATTCGGGTTTTAACGGTGGTGCCTCCAGGGATCGAACCAGGGACACATGGATTTTCAGTCCATTGCTCTACCATCTGAGCTAAGGCACCGTGCTGATTGCGGGTGCAAAGATAGAATCATTTTTCGTTTATCCAAAACATTTTTTAAAAAAAATCAATTCGTATCTTTGCATTTATAAAAAAGTAAACATGATTTTAACTGTTGATGTTGGTAATACCAGAATTAAAGCTGCTGTCTTTGAGGGAAGTACTGTTGTTGAAAATTTTGTTTTTGAGAAAAATGAGCTTGAAAAAAAAATTAAAAAAATTTTAAAAAAATTTCAAAATTGTTCCGATTTGGTCGTTGCTTCGGTCGGAAATATCGAAAAACAGTCTTTTTTGGCTTTCGAAAAGGAACTCAATATTCATTTTTTAACACATGAAGATATTTTTCCCTTCACCAATCAATATGCAACCCCAAAAACTTTAGGAATTGACAGAATGGTTTTGGCTGCGGGTGCCACTTTGCAGTTTCCAAAACAAAACAGATTAGTAATTGATGCAGGAACTTGTATTACCTACGATTTTATCGACGAAAAGGACAATTATCTGGGCGGAGCAATTTCTCCTGGCTTAAGATTGCGTTATGAGGCTTTGCACAATTTCACGGCCAGACTGCCTTTGCTGACTTTGGAGTCGCCGGAACACTATATAGGGAATTCCACTAAAGAGGCGATTCATTCTGGTGTTGTGAATGGGTTCGTCTATGAGATTGATGGTTTTATCGATGAATATCGGGCAAACTTTTCAAATTTTATAATAATTTTAACGGGTGGCGATGCAGATTTTTTGGCTAAACGATTAAAAAATACCATATTTGCCAATTCAAATTTCCTTCTGGAAAGTTTGAGCCAAACATTTCAATATAAAATCGACAATGATTAAAAAAATTATAATAAGTACCTGTTTACTTATATCGTTCGTTTCATTCGCGCAACAAGGTACTGCTTCCCCATATTCCTTTTACGGAATTGGAGATGTAAAGTTCAAAGGAACTCTTGAATTCAGATCTATGGCAGGTGTTGCGGTAGAACAGGATAGTATACATTTGAATATTGAAAATCCGGCAAGTTATGCCAGTTTGGGACAAACGACTTTTTCTGTAGGAGGAACTTTTGGAACTTCTAAGATTAAAACAGAAGGAGAAACTTCAAAAGCACAAAGATCAACTTTTGATTATCTGGCAGTGGGAATTCCTATGGGGAAATTCGGAGCAGCATTTGGTCTGGTTCCTTTGTCGGCTGTAGGGTATAGAATTGCAAATGATAATACAGATACTCCCAATGCTGTAAGCAGTCAGCTGGAAGGAAAAGGAGGCGTTAATAAAGTGTTCTTTGGTTTAGGCTATAAAATTACGCCGAAATGGAACATTGGAGCAGATGTGCAATATGATTTTGGTAAAATTACGACCACCAGTATAGAACTTGTAACAGATGTTCAAAATGCAACCAGAGAAGAGAATATTTCTAAAATATCAGGTGCTACGTTTAACATTGGTACCATGTATCAAACCAGGATTTATCAGAAAATGAATTTATATACCAGCCTGAGCTATAATTTTTCCGGTAATTTAAATTCTGATAATACCAGAACTGTTCAGGTTGATGGTGATGCAGATCCATATACGTATCCTGTTACTTCAACCGACTTGAAATTGCCTAGTAAATTTACCATTGGAGCCGGTATTGGAGAAGCCAGAAAATGGTTGATTGGTACTACTTTGGCTTTTCAGGGAGATGGAAAACTGAATAATCATTACAATACAGTAGACGATGTGCGTTATGAAAAATATGCCAAATACGCTATTGGAGGTTATTATATTCCGAACTATACTTCTTTCTCAAGTTATTTTAGCAGAATCACCTACAGAGCAGGTCTTAAATACGAAAAAATTGGTTTAATCATAAATAACGAATCAGTTAATGATGTAGGTATGAGTTTAGGTGCAGGTTTCCCGATTACAGGATCTTTTTCAAATGTGAATTTTGGAGTTGAGTTTGGTAAAAGAGGAACGACTACTTCAGGTTTGGTTCAGGAAAATTATCTGAACTTTAGTATAGGTTTTTCTTTCAACGACAAATGGTTCGTGAAAAGTAAATACAACTAAGAAGAGCTTACTATTTTTTTAAGCTCATTACAATTTACTACATTTGGCAAATGAATTTACCAAAGAAATATATAATAACCATTGTCACAGTGCTAGCTGTGACAATGTTTTTTGGGTGCGAAAGTAATTTTAAAGAAGTTCAGAAAATTAACTTTTCAGAGTTTGTTCCCGGAAGTGACGCCGATACCGTTAATATAAAATATACAGATTCCGGACGCATAACCGGAGTACTGATCAGTTCAAAAATGCTGGATTATTCTAATCTTGAATTCCCGTTTACAGAATTTCCCAAAGGCATCGATGTTACCTTATATGATAAAAAACAAAAGCGTACTTTTATCCGGTCCAATTATGCGGTTTCGTACAAACAAACTGGAATTATTGACCTGCAGGGAAAGGTGAAAATTACTTCAGAAACAGGTCAGATGCTTGAAACAGAGCAATTGTATTTTGATCAGAAGAACGAATGGTTTTATACGGAAAGAAAATTTAAGCTTACCGATGCAAAAGGAGTTTCTTACGGACAGGGAATAGATTTTAGTAAAGACTTTAAAGTAATCAATTCACAGCGAATAACAGGCGAATTAGAAGCCGAAGAATAAATACATATTATGGGCATATTAAAATATACACAATACGTTTACTTAATAATTGCAGTTGCGTTTATTTATGACGGAATTACAAAGTTAAATGATCCTGCGACTAATCCGTGGTTAAGTTTTATAATTGCCGGCGTTAGTATTTTTATGTTTTTCTTCAGAAGAAAATATGCGAAAAGATTTGACGATCATTATAAAAAACAATAAAAAATGGAGATTAGTATTATAATACTATGTTTAATACTATCAGCCTTTTTTTCAGGAATGGAAATAGCTTTTATTTCCTCGAACAAAATTTATCTTGAAATAGAAAAAAAACAAGACAATTTTGTTTCCCAAATCCTGACCAGACTTACAGAGAATCCTTCCAAGTTTATTGCTGCAATGCTTATTGGTAACAACGTGGCACTTGTAGTTTACGGATTTTTTATGGGAGATCTGATTCTGGCTCAAATCCCTAAATTTGGACAGCATTTTTCGGATCTTACAAGTTTATTGATCCAGACCGTCATTTCTACTTTTATCGTTTTAATAACGGCAGAATTTTTTCCCAAAGTTTTTTTTCAGATTTATGCCAATTCATTAATTCGGATTTTTGCCATTCCGGCCTATCTGTTTTATAGATTATTTTACTATATCTCAACCTTCTTTATATGGATCTCAGACTTTATTTTAAGGAAGTTTTTCAAAACAGAAGGAGATCAGGTGCAGCTGTACTTCAGTAAAATAGAACTGGGCAATTATATCACCGAGCAAATGAGTTCTGTTGAAGATAATGAAGAAGTAGATTCCGAAATTCAGATTTTTCAAAATGCCTTAGAGTTTTCAGGTGTAAAAGCACGTGATATTATGACGCCCCGTACAGAAATTGTCGATATAGATTTATTTGACAGTGTTGGGGAACTTAAGGATTTGTTTGTAGAAACCGGCTATTCTAAAATTGTAGTGAGCCAAAATTCGCTCGATGATATTGTAGGTTACGTGCATTCTTTTGACTTGTTCAAAAAGCCGAAAACAATTAAATCTGTTTTGATGACCGTTGAGTTTGTTCCGGAAACCATTTCGATAAAAGATGCCCTGAACCTGCTGATCAAAAAAAGGAGAAATGTAGCTGTGGTGCTGGACGAACACGGAGGAACTTCAGGTATAATAACCATCGAGGATATCGTAGAAGAGCTTTTTGGTGAAATAGAAGATGAGCACGATTTAGACGAAGAACTGATAGAACAGGAACTGGGAGAAGGTAAATATTTGTTTTCGACACGACTGGATGTAGAGTATCTGAATGAAGTTTATAAACTGGCTATTCCTGAAGAAGATTCCTACGGGACTTTAGGTGGTTTCATCGTGAATTCCACCAAGGATATTCCGCAAAAAGGCGAAGAAATCGTTATTGGACGCTACTATTTTGTAATAGAGGAAGCCACAAACAAGAAAATTGAATTGGTAAAAATGACTATAAAAGAGTAATTTTTTTAGTAATTAAAAAAAAATGTGCAAAATAAAACACTAGTTGTATTGTTATTAACTAGATAATTGTATTTTCGCAAACTGAATATAAAAATTAACGATAATAAAAATGGCAGTTTTAGCAAAAATTAGACAGCGTTCCGCTTTATTGATAGGAGTTATTGCACTTGCATTATTTGCATTTATAATACAAGATCTGTTCACAAGAGGGACTTTCGGTCAAAGTTCAAAAGATGTAGGAAGCATCGATGGAAAAGATATTTCATTTGAAGACTTTAGAGTTAAAGTTAGTAATGTTGAAAAAAGTGGACAAGGGATTTCTTCCACTGAAGCTGCAAACAGAGTTTGGGACCAGGAGGTTTCAATCGCTTTATTGTCATCTCAGTTTGATAAACTAGGATTGAGAGTAGGTGAAAAACACCTTTTGGAAGTTTTAAAAGCAGATCCGAATATTGGTAAAAACCCAATGTTCCTGAATGCAGCCGGTATGTTTGATATCGTTAAATTCAAGGAGTACTTTAAAGCTAATCCTGAAGCGGCACAATATATTTCTGAGAAAGAAAAAGATGCTACTTTAAACGCAAAATTTCAAATCTACAATACTTTAGTAAAATCAGGACTTTACACAACTGCTAGTGAAGGAAAACTGAAATATGAAATGGAAGCCAACAAAGTAAACTTTGGTTATGCTGCCGGATTGTATTCTTCTATTAAAGACAGCGAAGTGAAAATTTCTGATTCAGATATTGTTGATTATATGAAGAAAAACGAGAAAAAATTCAAAGCGGATGAAACTCGTGAAATTCAATATGTTTTAGTAGAAGACAAACCGTCAAAAGAAGACGAAGCTGAAATCAAAGCTAAAATCACTGGATTATTATCAGGAAGTGTTGTTTACAATGCTAAAACAGGTAAAAATGATACTTTGCCAGGTTTCAGAAATGCAACGAACATTGCTGAATTTGTAAATGCAAATTCTGATATTCCTTATGATTCTACTTATATTGCTAAAAATAATTTGCCTGCAGTTGATGCTGATAAATTATTCAGTTTAGCGCCGGGTGAAATCTACGGACCTTATGTTTATGGTAAATACTACTGTATTTCTAAATCTCAGGGATTTAAAGCGGGAGTTAATGCAAAAGCAAGTCATATCTTAATCGGATATACAGGATCTCAGACTCCAAATACAAAAGAAAAAAGAACGAAAGAAGAAGCTAAAGCCAAAGCAGAAGAAATTCTGGCTCAGGTTCAGGCAAATCCGGACAGCTTTATGATGCTGGCGTTTACAAGCTCTGATGATTCATCTGCACAACAAGGTGGTGATTTAGGTTATTTTGGTCCAAACCAGATGGTAAAACCATTCAATGACTTTGTATTCAGCAACGGAATTGGTAAAATTGGTTTAGTTGAAACTCCTTTCGGATTTCATATTATCAAAATTACAGATAAACAAGACGGAATTCGTTTAGCTACAATTGCTCAGAAAATTGAGCCTTCTGAAGCTACTTCTGATAAAGTATTTACTTTGGCTACCAAATTTGAAATGGAAGCTGCTGATAAAGATTTTAATGCTACGGCAAAAGAATTAGGTTTGAAAGTTGCTGCGCCGGTAACGGCAAAAGCAATGGATGAAGCGTTTGGTCCTTTAGGAAACCAACGTAACATTGTAAGATGGGCATTTGACAAAGAAACAAACAAAGGGGATGTGAAAAGATTTGAATTGGCTAATATTGGGCACGTAATTGCACAATACAAAAGCGAAAACAAATCTGGTTTAGTATCTGTAAATTTAGCAAGACCTTATGTTGAGCCAATCTTAAAAAACAAGAAAAAAGCTGAAATGTTAAAAGCTAAAATGACAGGTTCAAGCCTTGAAGCAATTGCTAAAAGTGCTGGTGTTGCTGTTCAGCAGGCTACTAATGTAACTATGGACAATCCGGTTCTTCCAGGAGGAGTTGGACAAGAGCCAAAAGTGGTAGGGAATGCATTCGCTTTAGCTGCTAATAAAATTTCTGCTCCAATCGAAGGAAATACAGGTGTTTATGTTGTTAAAACTATTAGCGTAGTAAAAGCGCCGGCTATACCAAATCATGCTGAATATGTTGCAAAAGTGAAAGCACAAAGCGCATCTGATGCAAGCAGAATATTACCAGCGTTAAAAAACAATGCAAAAATTGAAGATAACAGGTTACAGTTTAACTACTAGGTTCAGAGTGTAGTACGTAAATAAAAATAGTTAGCCCGAAATGTTCTTTGGAATGTTTCGGGCTTTTTTATTTCGATTTATTTAGCAGGTTTTATTTGTAATAAATATCATTCAAATTTTGTTTAATTATATAAGAATTATAGAAATACAATCTAAAAAATTTGGCTTTTTCAAAATATTAATGTTAATTTGTCTGAATTTTTGTTTTAGCAAATGGTATAAAACATTAAACAGGTTTAATAAAATAAAAGAGCTATGATGAAAAAATACTTTAATAATCAGGTCTTTAATGGTTTTTATGTTTAAGTTGTTTAAAAAGAAACCCAGAGAATATTCCAAAATTGAAAATCATATTTTTGGAATCATCACTGAACTATTAAAAGTCGGCAGTACTGACATTAATTGTGATGAATTGGGAGGGAAGTATTATTTAAGCAACGAAGAACAGCACTTTAAAGTAACCATACTGGGACACGATAATGTGATCAGATTGACCAATACGCGTGATTCTGTTGCTGAAAAATACGACAAGATTTTTGTTGAGGATGTTTTAAAAGCGGTAAAAGAAGAAAAGCACCGCAGGATGGAAGTAGTCTACGATTCAATTACCAATAGTATAGAAAAGATGGCAGAGCGTTTACATAACACTCTTATCGAGTCCAATTCTGTTGTTGATTCGAATGAGCAGGAAAATCAGATAGTCCGGCGCCTCGAAACGAAACATATTAAAAATAAAAAAGTAAATTATTAAAAAAACTTTTTATTTTAAAATACAAATGATGTACCTACAAGATCATTTCGTCATACGAAAGAATAGTTTCATAGCCCCTTGAAGCGAAATAGTCCTTCGGATTTTCTTTCGATATTGCCATAACAAAATCGCCTCCCCAGGCTCCAAGACTCTTAACGACACCATTAAAATCAGAAAAAGCAATCTCTTTTATAGTTTGTAATTCTAAGATAGTACTTAAATGAATTTCATGTTTTTCGACAGCGGAAGCAAATTCTTTTAGCGTTTTAGCATTTACAATTGTCTCTGTTATTTTATCATTGTCTGCAATATTTTTTGCTAAATGCTCATTTTTGTTATTATAATAAGCATTTATGGCAACCCTGCTATTTTGTTTTTTATTAAGATAAACAAAGTAAATATAATCTCTGAAATCAGGATTAAAATCAACAGTATCTACAACAGGCAAATTCTGATCTAAACGGTATATAACAGGAGTATTGTTTTGAGCGCAGGCAATGTCGTAACCACTGCCTCCAAAGCTGTTTTTGAGCAAAGTAAAAGCATCGATTTTAGTCCATTGTGCAATATTGTTCAATAAAGTAGAGGAGGTTCCCAGTCCCCAGTTTTTGGGAAATGTAAGGTGCGTGTTTACTTTGTATCCTTTTGCAGAATCAATAAAATCAGGGTTGAGCAGATATGCTTCATGTAAAATACTGATTAATGTCGTTTTTACATTTTCGATTTTAGATCCGGTATTGTTTATAACTTCAGAAAAGGTAATCGTGTCTTCAAACCAGATGTGCTCATCAAAATCAAAACTTTTCCATTGAATTCCGGGAACAGAATCGTTTTCAACGATTAAATTCTGACCAAATTTAGTTGGTAAAGCAAGTGCTTCTGCACCATCTAAAACTAAATATTCGCCTGTAATTAATAGTTTTCCGTTACTATAATAGGTTGTTTTCATGCTTCAATTTTAAAATAAATTCCAATTCCGAAGCCTCAGGGTAAATTCCAAATTCCAACAATTGGGATTTGGAATTTATTCAGAAGCTCTAATACTTGAAATTTTTATTTATTTTATTTTCTAAGATTTTCGATAAATTCCACTACGGCACTATGGGAAATCGCATTTTTCTTAAAATGAGATTTAATTAAATGACGCTCTTCTTCAGTAGCTTCAAATTGATTGATGATGTTGTTTAGGTGCATTTTCATATGACCTTCCTGAATTCCGGTTGTCGTCAGCGAACGCAAAGCGGCAAAGTTTTGAGCCAGTCCGGCAACTGCAACAATTTGCATTAATTCTTCTGCTGAAGGTTTTTCGAGTATCTCTAAACATAACTTTACCAAAGGATGTAAAGAAGTTAATCCGCCGACAGTACCTAAGGCCAATGGTATTTCAAGCCAGAAGGTGAAAATTCCATTTTCGATTTTAGCATGCGACAAACTTGCATATTGACCATTTTTTGCCGCGTAGGCGTGCACGCCGGCTTCTACTGCTCTGAAATCATTTCCGGTTGCCAGAATGACTGCGTCAACACCATTCATAATGCCTTTGTTGTGCGTTACCGCTCTAAAAGGCTCCACTTCGGCAATTTGAACAGCTTGTACAAATCGTTCCGCAAAATCCTGTGGATTTGCAATATGTTTTTCAGTTAAATCTTCAACAGGACAGGAAACTTCGGCTCTGACAATACAATTAGGAACATAATTAGACAGAATACTCATGATGACATTAAGGGTTTCGTTTTCATCAAACGCATCAGAATTCTGAAATTCTTCCTTTAAGGTTGATGCAAATTGCTCGAGGCAGGAGTTGATAAAGTTGGCTCCCATGCTGTCTTTGGTTTCGAAAGTAGCATGAAGCTGAAAGTAATGTTCCAGGAGGTTTCGCTTGTCTTTGAGCTGAATATCGAGAATTCCGCCACCACGTTGCTGCATGTTTTTAGTGATGCTTTGAGTATTCGAGAAAAATAGCGGTTTTATCTGATCGAAGAAGGATTGTAATTTTTGTGCATCTCCATTGAAAGTAAAATGAACCTGACCAATTTTTTGCGTATCTATTACAGTTGCTTTAAATCCGCCGCGGGTTGACCAGTATTTTGCCGATTTTGAAGCCGCTGCTACCACCGAACTCTCTTCAATTGCCATGGGTATGGTTTTGTACTTTCCGTTTATCAGAAAGTTAGGAGCAACTCCTAGTGGTATATATAAATTGGTAATAGTGTTTTCTATGAATTCATCGTGCAGTTGTTGAAGCTTGTCGTCTGAATTCCAGTAATTTCCTATTATTTTAAGGGCCTCCTCAGGAGTTGAAAAATAGGTTTCTGCAATCCAGTTTACTTTTTCTTTTTTGGATAATTTCGAAAATCCGGCAACGGCGTTGTTCATTCTCAGTATATTAAATAGTAATGTTGCCGCAAATATACCAATTATAGGGTTTTGTTTGTAATCTATTTGAAAATTGAAAAGTACGCAATCGTTATTTTTTTTAACATTTAACACTTGAAATGTGTATTATGTTTATTTTTTTTACTAAAATTGGGCTCTTTTTTATATTTAAAATAATTCTAATGAATGCAAGTAAAATTACTGTAATATTTTTGTTATTAGTTGGTACCGTTTTCGGACAACAAAAAATCACTGTTGAGAATATTTACGGCGGCGCTTTCCGGGCCAAAGGAATGGATGAACTTCAATCCCTGAAAAATACAGATCAGTATACGGTATTGAATGTAGATCAGGCCAGCCGGAGTATGCAAATTGACTTATATGATTTTGCAACACTGAAAAAAGTATCGAATTTAATTGATACCAAAAATCATAAGGAACTTGCAGACGGCATTGACAGTTATACTTTTGATGCTTCAGAAAAAAAGATTTTAATTGCCTGCAACTCAGTTAAAATTTTCCGTCACTCTTTTACTGCAGATTATTTTTTATACGATATTACTTCGAAGTCACTAACCAAACTGTTTGACTTCAAAATTCAGGAGCCGACTTTTTCTCCTGATGGGACCAAAATAGCTTACGCCAGAGAAAATAACTTATACATTTACGACATCGCTTCAAAAAAAGCAACCGCTGTTACAACTGACGGGAAGAAAAATGCAATCATTAATGGTATTACGGACTGGGTTTATGAAGAAGAGTTTGCTTTTGTAAGAGCATTCGACTGGAGTAAAGACAGTAAAAAATTAGCGTATATCCGTTTTGACGAAAGCGCTGTTCCCGAATTTTCAATGTCCATGTTTCATAAAGATTTATATCCGACAATTGAGACTTTTAAATATCCGAAAGCAGGAGAGAAAAATTCAGTAGTTTCATTGCATATTTATGATGCTGCAGCAAATACAGCCAAAAAAGTTGATTTAGGAAACTATAATGATTTTTATATTGCCAGATTACAGTGGACAAACGATGCTAATGTATTGTCAGCTCAGGTGCTGAACCGCCACCAGGATAATTTAGATTTGTTATTTGTAGATGGAACAACGGCTGCTGCAAAAGTGGTTTTGAATGAAAAAGACAAAGCGTATGTAGATGTTACGGATAATTTGACTTTCCTAAAAGACAACAGTTTTATCTGGACAAGCGAAAAAGACGGTTTTAATCATATCTATGTGTATGATAAAGCCGGAAAATTAAAAAATCAGGTTACAAAAGGAAACTGGGAAGTAACTTCCTACTACGGTTTCGACGAAAAAACAAAAACTATTTTCTATCAGTCTACTGAAAATGGTTCGATTAACAGAGATATTTACAGAATTGGCTTAGACGGAAAAAACAAAGTACGTTTAACTTCAAAAGTAGGAACAAGTGTTGCGACTTTTAGCCCAAATTTCCAATATTTCATTACTACTTTTTCCAGTAATTTAGTACCAACGACTTATACTTTAAATGAGTCAAAAGCAGGAAAAGAAATTCAGGTTATCGAAAACAATCAGGCGCTTGCTGATAAATTGAAAGGATATAATCTTCCTGCTAAAGAATTCTTTGTGCTGAAAACGGCTAAAGGGAATGAGTTAAATGCTTGGATTTTAAAGCCAAAAGATTTTGACGCTTCTAAAAAATATCCTGTTTTCATGTATCAATACTCTGGTCCGGGATCTCAACAGGTAAATAATGACTGGAATAACACCGATGACTATTGGTTTTTATCGCTTACGCAACAAGGCTATATTGTAGTTTGTGTGGATGGTAGGGGAACCGGTTTTAAAGGTGCTGATTTCAAAAAAGTAACACAATTACAATTAGGAAAATACGAAGTGGAAGATCAGATTGATGCTGCCAAAGTAATCGGTGCTTATCCGTATGTGGATGCGTCAAGAATTGGAATCTTCGGATGGAGTTATGGAGGTTTTATGGCTTCAAACTGTATTTTTCAGGGGAACGATGTTTTCAAAATGGCAATCGCTGTTGCTCCGGTAACCAACTGGCGTTTTTATGACAGTGTTTACACGGAAAGATACATGCAGACGCCTCAGGAAAATGCAGGCGGTTATGATCAGAACTCTCCAATAAATCATGTTGATAAATTAAAAGGTAAATTTTTACTAATTCACGGTTCCGGTGATGATAACGTTCATGTGCAAAATTCAATGCAGATGATGGAAGCTTTAATTCAGGCGAACAAACAATTTGATTCGCAAATATATCCGGATAAAAATCACGGTATTTATGGCGGAAAAACCAGAATTCAGCTTTATAATAAAATGACTAACTTTATCAAAGAAAATTTATAATCTAAATCTTATTAACCTTTAAAAATAATGAATAATATGGGAGAAACTCAAGTAAAAACTGGGCATCCAAAAGGACTTTGGGTATTGTTTGGAACGGAGATGTGGGAGCGATTCAACTTTTATGGAATGCGAGCTTTATTAACTTTATTTCTTGTGAATTCATTATTGATGAAGGAAGAAGAAGCGTCTTTAATTTATGGAGGTTTCCTTGGACTTTGTTACCTGACGCCAATGTTGGGTGGTTTTGTAGCCGATCGTTTTTTAGGTAACAGAAATTGTATCCTTTTAGGCGGATTAACAATGGCTATTGGGCAGTTGTTGTTGTTTACCAGTGGAAGTGTTTTTGGCACTAATTTAAGTCTGGCAACTACTATTATGTATTGTGGATTAGGAGCGATTGTTTTTGGTAACGGATTTTTCAAACCAAATATTTCAAGTATGGTGGGGAGTTTGTATCCAAAACAGGAAAAAACAAAACTGGATACTGCTTTTACTATTTTCTACATGGGAATCAATATTGGAGCTTTCTTAGGTCAGTCAATCTGCCCATTATTAGGAGACGTTGTTGATACAGGTGGTGTGAGAGATATTCACGCTTTTAAATGGGGATTCTTAGCGGCTTCTGTAGCAATGCTTTTAGGAACAATACTTTTTTATGTTTTAAAAAACAAATATGTAGTATCTCCGGAAGGAAGACCTTTGGGAGGATTGCCATCTAAAAATGTAGCGGAAGATTTTGAAGAAGGAGAAGCACAAAAAGCTAATTTTTCGACCAAAGCATTAATTGGTGCTGGTATTGCATTTGTAATTTTAGGTTTGTTTTTTCACTATGTATTGGGGCAAAATCTAATTTATACATTGATTTATTCAAGCGGACTGGCTTTGGCCGGATTGATCATATCTGATTCTTCGCTGACTAAAATTGAGAGAGATAGGATTTTTGTAATTTATATCGTTTCGTTTTTCATTATTTTCTTTTGGGCAGCTTTTGAACAGGCAGGTTCTTCGTTGACTTTTATTGCAAATAATCAAACGGACAGACACTTTTTTGGCTGGCAGATGCCGCCATCTATGGTACAGATTTTTAACGGACTATTTGTTGTAGTTCTTGCCGTTCCTTTTAGTGTATTGTGGGATTATCTAAGAGCAAAAAGCAAAGAACCAATATCACCGGTGAAATTGGCTATAGGTTTAGTTATGATTACAGTAAGTTTCTTTATGATTGCTACTCAGGTTTCCTATATTGGAACTTCAGGATTGCTATTGGTTAAATGGCTTATTTTGTTATACTTTTTAAATACTTGTGCAGAGTTATGTTTGTCACCAATTGGTTTGTCATTGGTGGGTAAATTATCTCCAAAACGTTTTGCTTCTTTATTATTTGGAGTTTTCTTTTTGTCTAACGCTTCAGGTTATGCATTGGGTGGAACTTTAGGATCTATTTTGCCTCCAACAGGCGATAAATATAAAGCTGCGGAGAAAGTTAATGTCGACCTGGCCTCAATATTAGAAAATAAAACGGTAGCAAATGGAGCAGAATTGTTTGCTTTGGCAAAATTACAGATTGCCAAAATCGATAAGGAAAAATCTAAAGAATTTAAATTAGATGTAGAAAAAAAGATTGAAAATATTGCCGAAATAAAAAGCCAGAAAGAATTGGCAGCAAAGACAAATGTGAAGTTTGTAAATAATTTTACGGCAAAAGACACCACATTTACGGTAAAAGAATTAGATATTATCAAAGAAAAAAAGATTGTAACAGTTTCTTATCCTGAGTTTGCCGGATTTATCATTCACAACTTATATGAGTTTTTTATGGTATTTGTGGTTCTTACAGGTATCGCGGCACTTGTATTGTTTGCTTTGACTCCATTCTTGAAAAAAATGATGCATGGAGTCAGATAAAATGGAGAAAACAATTACGTTAGAAGAAATTCAGAATTTTAAGGGCAATTACCCAAAACAATTGTGGTATTTGTTTTTTGTTGAAATGTGGGAACGTTTCTGTTTTTACGGAATGCGTGGGGTGCTTACATTTTTTATGGTAGATCAGCTTTTATTAAAAGATGAACATGCTAATTTACAATACGGGGCCATTCAGGCTTTTGTGTATGCTTTTACTTTTATCGGAGGTATTTTTGCCGATAAAGTATTAGGGTTTAAAAAATCATTATTTTTTGGTGGAATCGTCATGATTCTCGGAAATCTTTTGATTGCCTTTTCGCCACAGGTTATGTTTTATTATGGTATTGCATTTTCTATTATTGGAACAGGTTTTTTTAAACCGAATGTTTCTTCAATGGTAGGGGAATTGTATCATGAAGATGATAACAGGCGAGACGCAGGTTATGGGATGTTTTATGCAGGTATCAATGTGGGAGGTCTTTTAGGAGGCGCCTTATGTATTTATCTGGGTAAATATTATTCCTGGCAATTGTGCTTTTTATCTGCAGCAGTAGTCATGTTTTTGGGGTTGGTTACGTTTTTATTTACCAAAAAATACTTAGGCCCAATTGGAGATTCGCCATTATTAAATTTAGAGCCTGGTAAGAGAAGAATTCGCGAGATAGCAGTCTATGCAATATCAATTTTAAGCTTACCGTTTATTTTCATAATGGTGAAAAATACAGATTATACAGATTATTTCATGTATACAATCGGTATTGTTGCTGTTCTTTATTTTACATATGAACTAATTAAGTTAGGGGATGTGAAACTGCAGAAAAAGCTCTTTGCAGCCTTTTTGTTTGTATTTTTCTATTTGTTATTTAATGCAATCTATGAGCAAAGTGGTGGTTCGTTATCTCTTTTTGCTAAAGATAACTTAAGTAATAAACTGTTGTTTTTTAACATTGATCCCAATGTTGTAAATAATAGTTCGAATACCTTCTTTGTGGTCGTGTTAAGTCCGCTTATTGGTCTGTTGTGGATATGGCTTGGAAAGAAAAGAATTGAACCTAATACTTTAATTAAATTCGGAATTGGATTCTTGTTTTTGGGAGCTTCTTTTTATATTTTTTATCTCACGAAATTCTTCGCAAATTCTGAAGGTATTGCCTCTTTAAATGTGTTTACTTTTGCTTATTTAGTAACGACTATTGGTGAACTTTGTTTAGGGCCAATCGGAATGTCGATTATTACGAAGCTGTCGCCAAAAAGATTATTTGGTATGATGATGGGATTGTGGTTTCTGGCCAGTGCGTTTGGACAATTATTCGCCGGAAAGCTGGGTGCAGAAATATCCAGATCAAATACGGGCGTTACTTTACTTTCAAAACTGCAGTCTTATACAGAAGGGTATTATCAACTGGCGATTTATTCTGTTGTTGCCGGAGTTATTTTAATTGCAGTTTCGCCAATTATTAGAAAATTAATGCAAGAAGTAAAATAGACGACATTTTGCAATTCAAATTTTGTTTAGATTTGTAAAAAATTAAAACGATCATGAAAAAAATATTTTTAGTAGCCTTGTTTATAATTGGTGCTTTTACTTCACAGGCACAGGAATTAAAATGGTATACAGATGTTAAAGAAGCCATTACGGTAAGTAATAAAGAAAACAAACCAATGTTGCTGTTTTTTACAGGAAGCGACTGGTGTGGCTGGTGTATAAGATTGCAAAATGAAGTTTTAAAAACACCTGAATTCACCAAGTGGGCAAGTCAGAATGTTGTTTTAGTTGAATTGGATTATCCAAGAAGAACGCCTCAGACTCCGGAGTTGAAAAATCAGAATAACGAATTACAGCAAGCTTTTGGAATACAAGGTTTTCCAACGATTTACTTTACAAGTGCCGAAGCCAAAGACGGAAAGGTTAATTTTAAAGGCCTTGGTCAGACCGGATATGTTGCCGGAGGTCCGTCAGCGTGGTTAGCAGTTGCCGAAGGAATTGTTCATCCAAATAAATCTTAAAACAAAGAAACACTTATAAATTTTTACAAAACTCCTTACAGCGACGTAAGGAGTTTTTTTGTTTAGTAAGAAAAAGTATCCACATGTGTTTGTGTTAATTGTTGTTTTAATATTTAATTATATTAAAAAAAACAAATAGTGTATTTTTTATATTAATAAAAATTGGAAAATTAAAATATTATGTTAATTTCGTTATGCTAATCTAACCAAAAACCTATCGATATGACCAAAAAATTACTTACCCTACTGTTCTTTTTAGGTTCATTTTTAATGCAGTCTCAAAATTTAGTCTGGAGAACTAATATGACCGATGCAATTGCAATAAGTAATGAACAAAGAAAACCAATGCTCATTTTATTCACCGCCGCTGGCGTGCCGGATAATCTTCAAAATGAAATATTCAAAACACCGGATTTTGCGGTCTGGTCAAGAGACAATGTTATCCTCGTAAAATTAGATTTATCGGATATTAATGCATCTGAAAGTGATAAAGAGCAAAACCTCAGATTAAAAAATGCTTTTGGTGTTGTAGATTTACCAGAGGTATGTTATGCCAGTGCTTCCATCAGGAAGAATAAAACTACTTTTAGTGCATTAGGGAAAATTGCTTATAAGCCTGGTGGTGCGCGATCGTGGATTTCAGAATCAGATGCTATTTTGCATCCTAGTGAATGAATAAAATTTAAATTAAGTTTCTTAGTTTAATTTGTAGAATCCCTTTTTGCTGTTCAGTAAAAAGGGATATTTTTTTACAATTAAAAAAGAGCAAATGAACTATTGTTATTTAAACCCCTTATTTTTTTTATTATATAAAATATTTATCGTTTTAATAATAAATTTCATTTTACTTTATGTTTATTCTGTTTTTAATGATAATATCTATTGTTTTTTAAGTGTATTATGCTAATTTAGTTTTTATTTGTTAACTTAATTAACTGCCCGTTTATGAATAGAAAACTACTTATCCTACTATTTTTTTTAGTTACATTTTTGACAAAGGCGCAGAATGTAGTCTGGACCACAAACGTGACTGATGCTATTGCATTGAGTAAAGAACAAAGAAAACCATTGTTGATTTTGTTTACTGGAACAGGTGCATCTGAAAATCTCCAGATACAGGTTTTTAATACTCCTGAATTTCAGAATTGGTCCCGTAAAAAAGTCATATTAGTAAAACTTGATCTGTCTGCTGAGACTTCCAGCGAGATAAGAGAGCAAAGCATTAAATTAAAAAATGCTTTTAATATTGTCGAATTACCGGAAGTGTGTTTTGCCTTCGCTAACACCAGGAATGGAAAAACAATGTTTCAGGCACTTGGGAAATTATCCTATAAAAATGAGGGAGCAAAAAGCTGGATATCACAATCTGAAGTGATTTTAAATCCGCTTGAATAGGCCTGTATAATAATTTCCTAGTTTAATTTGTAGAATCCCATTTCGTCTGTTGAGTGAAACGGGATTCTTTTTTTGGAGCAGCTCATTTTCCAGTATTTTTGAAGGGAATACGAATTTGATGCATCAGATACAATTATTTTGGGTTTCAGATCAAGCAAGACCCGATCTAAGTTGATCTTCGGAGATTGTGTAAGAATCAAAATGTCCGGGCAGCTGTTTCTTTTGTAGACACCGCTACTGTCAATCAACAATATCTTTTGATTGTTAAAAAAGAAGGTGTTTTTAATTTTGCTTATTGACTTTATGCATTCAGGATTTCCTATTATATTTAGAGATATGCTGTTTTGTTCCGAACCTCTGTTTTTGAAATTTTCATTGGTGAAAAGAAGGATTTTTTTTCCGTTTCGTTCCGTAATAATGGTTTTTTTCTTCGCATGATAGACAATCAGTTCGTGTTTTTCTTCAAGATCTTTTTTGGTTATAATAAAGGATAGCTGGACAAAAATCACAGAAATAAAAACAGCGACTAATTTAGGGTAACTGGGTTTTTTTAACCAAAAAACGGTAGTGATGGTTAAGACATAGAATGCAAGGAAATAATAAAAATTGAAACCGATATCACGGATTACAAAAGATTCTAATGAAGCTACACCATGCGTAATGAGGTTTAGAATGCAAATACTTTTTTCGAAAATTTTAATTAAGAAAATAGGGCAACTGGTAAACACAGAAATTAGCATTACTACAATTCCTGTAATCATTATAAAAGATAAAACGGGAAGGATAAGAATATTGGTTACAAAAAACAGACAGGGAAATTGGTGAAAGTAATACAAACAAATGGGGAAAGTTCCGATTTGAGCGGCAAAAGAAACAGTGAGAGCTTCCCATACGTAAGTTGAAATTTTATTTTTTGGTTTCCAGATCCCTTTTAGTAACGGTTGTATCCATAGAATTGAGAAAAGCGCAATATAACTTAACTGAAATCCAACATCGAACAAAAAGTAGGGCTCGAACAATAAGATCAGAAGAATTGAAATTAATAAGGTATGGTAAATATTGCTGCCGCGTCTTAAATGATTTCCAATCGCCAGAAAGGAAAACATAATAACAGAACGCAAGACTGGAGGCGAAAGGCCTGAAATAATCCCGAAAAGACTTAATGATACCAAAATGGCTATTAATTTCATAAGGGAACCCTTTCTTGTATTGGGGATTGGTTTTAAAATAAACAATATAAATAACATGATATAACCCACATGAAGTCCCGAAACAGATAAAATATGCGTTGCTCCTGAATATTGATAATCCCTGATGATATCAGAAGAAATTTCCTGGCGCTGGCCCAAGATCAATGCCATTGCGACATTCATTTCTGTTTTGTTGAAATGGGCTTTTTCAAGATTGTAGATGATTCGGGAGTTTAGCATTGATGCATAAAACCAAACAGTCTTTTCGATTTTTTTGCTGATCTCTATTTCGGCTTTAGAAATATAGACCTGCGCATATATTTTCTTATTGGAAAGATATTTAGCATAATCAAACTGATTCGGATTTTTAGGTGCAGTTGTGTGTTGTAAAAGGGCTTTTGTCTGAATGGTATTTCCGATAATAAACGTATTCGGAAGATTATCTTTCTGAATGTTTACAATAATTTTACCCCTGTAAATGCTACTTTTAATATGATTTAAACATGCAACATATCTATCGTTATACCTATTGCTTTTCAATTGTTCTGTTAATGTAAAAGAAATAGTTTGTTCATCTTCGAAAGCTTTTTTATAGTGGATATAATTGGATGGCTGAAGGGAGTCTGTGTGGAATAATAAAGTAATAATTCCAAGCCAGAATGAAATAAGACAGGTACTTATTCCGAAAAAAAGGAGTAGTTTTTTATTTTTTCCGGATAAAAAATAGAGCATTAAAAAAAGAATTTCCGTAATTAGTATAGTCGCAACAGCAACGAAAATTGTGGGTTGCCAATAGTAAGAAACCAATATGCCGGTTATAAAACAAATTGTAATTTTAGCCAACGGGAAATCTAATACTTTCATGGCTTAAAAGTATTAAATTTTTGTAAGAAAAATAATATTTTATTGAAAAATAATTATTCGATAACCCTGTTGATCTGAACAAATGAATTTTGGTAATATGGTTCTTTAGTCGAGGAAATTATAACGCCCTTTGAAGTTGAAGAATGTATAAATTTTATTTCACTGCCCGTTTTTTCCGTAATAAGCCCAACGTGGTTGATTTGTCTGCTTTTGTTGGTTTTAAAGAAAATCAGGTCTCCTTTTTGGGCATCATAAAAGGGTATCACTTTTCCAATTTTTGATTGTTCGTACGAACTTCTCGGCATCGTAATGTTTTCAGTCTGGAAAGTAGTGAAAACTAATCCCGAGCAATCATAGCCACTTTTAGTTGTGCCTCCGGCCTTGTACCGAACACCAAGATTATCAGTAGCAGTATCAATTAAATGCTTCACTCTATTTTTGTTTTCCCTTTTCGATTCATTTTTAACGACTGCTGCAGAACTTGATTTACAGGAAGTAAAAATGATGAACAATAGGGCGAAAACAAATACTTTTTTCAAAACAAAATCTTTTAAAGTTGTTTTTTTAAATCAGCTACAATAAGTTTTGCAGTTTTTTCGCTGGCGCCAACTCCGCCTAATTTCTGCTCTAAAATATCATAATTTTTTAGCAGTGCATCGCGATAAGCAGGCTCCAGTAATTTTTGTAATTCTTCTTTAATGCGTCTGGTAGTGCACTCACTCTGAATTAATTCAGTTACCACTTCCTGATCCATAATTAAGTTGACAAGGGAGATGTACTTTAAGGTAATAATACGTTTTGCAATCTGATAGGAAATGTTACTTCCTTTGTAACACACCACTTCCGGAACTTTAAACAAAGCGGTTTCTAAAGTTGCCGTACCGGAGGTTACCAATGCCGCAGTTGAAGATCGAAGTAAATCGTAGGTTTTATTCGAAATAAACTTGATGTTTTTGTTGGTGATAAATTGCTGGTAAAATTCAAAATCCTGACTTGGCGCTCCTGCAATTACAAATTCATATTCCTGAAAATCATCTACAACACTCAGCATTACGCTCAGCATTTTAGTAATTTCCTGCTGACGGCTTCCCGGTAAAACGGCTATAATTGGTTTTTCGCTCAGATGATTTTCTTTTCTAAAAACAGCTTCATCAAAAGGTGGTTGGTTCTGAATAGCATCAATTAAAGGATGCCCCACAAAATCTACAGGAAATTGATGTTTATCTTCATAGAAACTTTTCTCAAAAGGCAAGATGACAAACATTTTGTCCACATCTTGTTTAATAGCCTTGATTCTGCTTTCTTTCCAGGCCCATATTTGCGGGGAAATATAATAATGCGTTTTGTAATTAAGCGCTTTGGCCCATTTTGCAATACGCATATTAAAACCCGGGTAATCAATGAAAATAAGAACATCAGGCTGAAAGGCTGTGATGTCTTTTTTACAAAAAGTAATGTTTGATAAAATGGTTTTTAAATTAAAAACAACTTCAATAAAACCCATAAATGCCAGTTCACGATAGTGTTTTACTAAAGTTCCGCCTGCTTTTTGCATTAAATCACCGCCCCAAAATCTAATTTCAGCCTGAGGATCTTCCTTGTATAACGCTTTCATTAAATTAGAGCCATGCAGGTCTCCCGAGGCTTCACCAGCTATTATATAGTATTTCATATTCGTATTTTTGAGAATGTGTTCTTTTTTTCAACAGAACTAATTTTTTGCAAAGCAAAGATAAGATTTAAATAAACATAGTAGAAATTGCCAGAACAATCACAGCTAAGATAACACCACGAGCCATAAATTCTTTGTCTTTCTTTAAAAGTATGGCAAAAACGGCGAGGTCTAAAATAGTTCCCAAAGTGATAATTTTTCCTAAATAGCCATGATCTTTAATAGTTTTGAATCCTGTTGCCAGGTCAAATTGGGTAAAAAACGTAATAAATAAATAACTTCCTAAAAGAGAAGTAAAAATTCCAACGATAAAACCGATGAGCAGTTCTTTTTTATTCATTTAAATTCCAGGTGTTAAGTTGTTGTATTGTATGATGGGCCGTTAAGTCAAATTGGACAGGTACTACCGAAATGTAGCCGTTTTCCAGTGCCCATTCGTCAGTATCTTCCCCTTTATCTTCGTTTACAAATTTCCCTGTCAGCCAGTAGTAATCTTTGCCGAAGGGGGTTTGTCTTTTATCAAATTTTTGGGCATAATACGCTTTCGCCTGGCGGCAAATCTTTATTCCTTTGATTTCATTTTTCTTCAATTTTGGAAAATTGACATTTAAGACAATTCCTTTAGGAAGTTTATTCTCGAGGGTTTCCAGGGTGATTTTTTTGATAAAAGATTTGATAGGTTCGAAATCCGCATTCCAGTCAAAGTCCAGTAAAGAAAATCCAATGGCGGGAATTCCTTCGATTCCTGCCTCAACCGCGGCACTCATGGTTCCCGAATAAATTACATTTATAGAAGAGTTGGAGCCGTGATTTACTCCGGAAACACAAAGATCCGGTTTTCTCTTCAGGATTTCATTAACGGCAAGTTTTACACAGTCGACCGGAGTTCCGGAACAGCTGTATTCTGCGATGGTGTCATTTTCTCCTGAAATTCTATCCAGATAAAGCGTATTGTTTATGGTAATCGCATGTCCCATGGCACTTTGCGGTTTGTCCGGTGCAACAACAAGTACTTCTCCAATGGTTTCCATAACACTTATCAAAGCTCTGATTCCCGGAGCGAGAATACCATCATCGTTGGTGACTAATATAAGTGGTTTTTCTTGTTTCATGTTGCAGATATTTGGCAGTTAAAAGGATAAAAAAAGCAAATGTAGTGACAGAATTTATTAGAATAGTAACAAATAAAATAAAATTTGTCAACTAAATAAAAGTTAACTTTGGGAAGTAAAACATTTTTATATCTTTAACAAAAAATTATAGTGAACTTGGCTTAACTGGCATAGTTTTTACCGTAACTTAGATTAAAAAATTGATGAATGCTATTATTAAATTTATGAAAAGAAATTATAAAATACTTATAGCCGTATTATGCTTGTCGTTAACCTTATTTGCTTTTAAAATAAATGCCGATAAGACAGTTGATCCGGATCCAAACAGAGATAAAACCCTGTTAGAATTACTTGCCTTCGTGATTGAAAAAGGACATTACAGTCCCGCAGAAATTAACGATGAGTTTTCTAAAGGAATTTTTAAAGATTATATAGATGCGCTGGATCCCTCAAAAAGATTCTTCCTTCAGTCTGATATTGATGAATTCAAGCAATATGAGCTGATGCTGGACGATCAGTTCCTGAATAAGGACCTTACGTTCTTCAATCTTACGTATACAAGATTGATGAAACGTATGGAAGAAAGCAAAAAACGCTATAAGACTATTTTAGCCCAGCCCTTCAACTACAATGTTGATGAGACTTTTAATGCTGATTATGAGCATTTGCCTTATGCTAAAAATGCAGTTGAAATCAACGAAAGATGGAGAAAGCAGATTAAACTTTCAACCCTTTCTTCTCTTGTAACGAAACAAAAATTAGAAGAGGATAAAAAGAAAACAGATCCTGCTTACAAAGCAAAATCTTTTGAAACTTTAGAAAAAGAAACCCGCGAAAGTTCTTTAAAATCGCTGGACGATAATTTCAGCCTTATTAAGGATTTAAATAAAGAAGATTGGTTTTCTGTGTACGTAAATTCTATTATGACACGTTTTGATCCGCATACAAGTTATTTTGCACCGGAAGAAAAAGACCGTTTTGATGTAAATATCAGTGGAAAACTTGAAGGTATTGGAGCAAGACTGACAAAGAAAAATGACTTTACACAGATAGATGAATTGATTTCAGGCGGACCTGCATGGAAAGGAAAACAACTGGAAGCCGGTGATTTAATTTTGAAAGTAGCACAAGGAAACGAAGAGCCTGTAGATGTTGTAGGCATGCGTCTGGACGATGTTGTTAAGAAAATTAAAGGACATAAAGGTACTGAGGTTAAGCTTACCGTTAAAAAAGTGGACGGAAGCATCAAGGTTATTTCTATTATAAGAGACGTAGTCGAAATAGAAGAAACGTATGCTAAATCCAGTATTGTTGAGAAAAACGGATTAAAATACGGCGTAATTTATTTGCCTAAATTTTATATCGATTTTGAAAATAAAGATGGCCGTGACGCCGGAAAAGATATTGCTCTTGAAGTGGAAAGACTGAAGAAAGAAGATATCAACGGAATCGTACTTGACGTTCGTGACGATGGAGGAGGATCTTTATCTACAGTAGTGGATATTGCCGGTTTATTTATCGAGGAAGGACCAATTGTGCAGGTAAAATCTGCAGGTAAAAAGAAAGAGGTTCTATACGATAAAGATAAAAAAATCGAGTGGGATGGACCGTTAGTAATTATGGTAAACAGTTTCTCAGCTTCTGCATCGGAAATTTTAGCAGCTGCAATTCAGGATTACAAACGTGGCGTTATTATCGGAAGTAAACAAACATACGGAAAAGGAACAGTACAAAATGTACTTGATCTGAATCAGTTTGTTCGTAATGCTAATTACGGAGACCTGGGTGCTCTGAAAATTACAGGACAAAAGTTTTACAGAATCAACGGAGGTTCAACTCAGTTAGAAGGTGTTCATAGTGATGTTGTTATGCCGGATCGTTATGCTTACCTGAAAATGGGAGAGCGTGATATTGATAATGCAATGCCGTGGGATAAAATAGACCCGGCTGATTACAGCACCTGGACTTCAAATGAAAAATTCAATCAGGCAATTGCAAACAGCACCAGCAGAATTGCACAAAATGCTCAATTTAAATTAATTGAAGATAATGCAAAATGGATTGATATTAAAAGTAAAGAGAATACGTATAGCTTAAATATTACAAGCTTTAAGGCAACTCAGGAACAGGTTGAAAATGAAGGTAAAAAATACAAACCAATTTCAGAATATAGAAATAATTTAGTGTTTAAGTCTTTGCCTTACGAAGAGCTTGAAATTAAAAACGATGCTACCTTAAAAGAGAAAAGAGAAGCCTGGCACCAGGCATTATCAAAAGATGTTTATGTAGAAGAAGCCTTAAATGTTTTAGATGATTTACAGACTAATAAATCCTCTATGGTTAAAAATAATTCTTCAAAATTAAAAAAAGATAAATTAGTAAAATCTTAATTTTACAGAAGATTAATTTGTTATTAAAACGCTCCGAAAGTTTATATTTACGGAGCGTTTTTTTTTATGTATTTTAAGTATAAGAATATGAGAAAATTTCTTTTTTTGGTCTTGATAACTTTTATGTTTTTTTCCTGCAAAAAAGAAGTAGAAATCGGGAATGAAGTGACAGAAAAGCAACCTCATTTTACTTCTAATCAAAACAGTTCTGATTCCTTGTACACAGTGGCTTATCTGCCAACATCGACAACGAAACAAATTGTAAGGCATAAGTATTATACACTTTCTTATAACGAAAAGTACGAGCAGGCAGAATGGGTGGCCTATGAACTAAAGAAAGAATATTTGAAAAACGGGAATTACAAGCGTCCGTATTTTATTGAAGATCCCAAAGTAATAACGGGTTCTGCCGATTGGAGGAATTATAAAAAATCAGGATATGACAAAGGCCATCTTTGTCCGGCGGGCGATATGGAATTTGATATAAATGCCTATAATGACACTTTTTATACTTCAAACATTTCGCCTCAGAAGCATGATTTTAATAGCGGCATCTGGAATAGAATAGAACAGAAAACGCGCTATTGGGCTGGAAAATATAATGATATTTATGTAGTAACGGGAGGTGTTTTGAAAGATTCAGATAAAAAAATAGGAACAGAAGAAGTTGCTGTTCCTAAATATTTTTATAAAATCATTCTGGCTAAATCAGGAAATAAACATAAAGCCATTGCTTTTTTAGTCCCAAACGAGGATAGTGATAAGTCGCTTTACGATTTTGTAGTTCCTGTTGAAACTATTGAAAACAGGACCGGAATTGATTTCTTTCCGAATTTAAAAAACTTAAAAAGCAGTCAGGATTTTTAAGTCGGCAATAGTGGCTGTAGGGTTTTCGGCTTTAAAGACAAAGCTTCCTGCAACCAAAACATCTGCTCCGGCTTCTACTAGTTGTTTTGCATTTTTATTGGTTACACCACCATCAATTTCGATAATTGTGGAGGCATTTTTGCGGGTAATCAGTTCTTTTAGTTTTTTTACTTTAGTATAGGTGTTTTCAATAAAGGACTGCCCGCCAAAACCCGGATTGACACTCATTATACAGACAAGATCAATATCATTGATCACATCTTCTAATAAATCAATATTAGTATGAGGATTAATAGCTACTCCGGCTTTCATTCCTTCCGCTTTGATAGCCTGTAATGTTCTGTGCAGGTGTGGGCAGGCTTCGTAATGAACTGTTAATCCATTTGCTCCTAAATCAGCAAAAGTTTTGATGTAACGATCCGGATCGATAATCATTAAATGTACATCAATATATTTTTTGGCATGTTTGGAAATAGCTTCTAAAACAGGCATTCCAAAAGAAATGTTGGGAACAAAAACACCATCCATAATATCAATATGAAACCAGTCAGCCTCGCTGTTATTGATCATTTCGATATCACGCTGTAAATTGGCAAAATCAGCTGCTAAAACAGAAGGTGCAATAAGTGTATTTTTCATTGTGTAGTGGTGTGTTGTTTTTTTACAAAGATAAATTTTTTATGATTTGCAGTGAAATTTAACCGCAAAGTCCGCAAAGATTTGCGCAAAGTTCGCAAAGTATTTATTTAAAAATATTACGGATACAAATTCCGCAAAGCTTTGCGAACTTTGCGGTTACAACATTTCACTGAGATAAAATCCTTGCGATCCTTGCGGTTAAAAAATAAAATAAAAAACTCCGGTAATCAGCCGGAGTTTCAATCATCAATCAAAAAACGAACAGTCAATCAAACTGTTGTTTGCTGTAAAATTCCAGATTTGAAAATACAAATTCCAATTTTGAATTGGAATTTGGGATTTACATATTGGAATCCAGGTTTTTAACCTAAATAAGTTTTAAGGATTTTACTTCTTGAAGTATGTTTTAATCTGCGGATTGCTTTTTCCTTAATCTGACGTACACGTTCACGGGTTAAGTCGAAAGTTTCTCCAATTTCTTCTAATGTCATTGGATGCTGATCGCCAAGACCAAAATACAAACGAACTACATCTGCCTCTCTTGGAGTTAATGTTTCTAACGAACGCTCAATTTCAGTACGAAGTGATTCGTGGATTAATTCTCTGTCAGGGTTTGGAGATTCTCCGGAACGTAAAACGTCATAAAGGTTAGAATCTTCACCTTCCACAAGAGGTGCATCCATAGATAAGTGACGGCCAGAGTTTTTCATAGACTCTTTTACATCATTTACGGTCATGTCAAGTTCTTTTGCAATTTCCTCAGCAGAAGGCGGACGCTCATTAGATTGCTCTAGTAAAGCGTACATTTTGTTGATTTTATTGATAGAACCAATTTTGTTCAATGGTAAACGTACAATACGTGATTGTTCTGCCAGCGCCTGAAGGATCGATTGACGAATCCACCAAACTGCGTAAGAGATAAATTTGAAACCACGCGTTTCATCAAAACGCTGAGCCGCTTTAATTAGACCTAAGTTTCCTTCGTTAATTAAATCAGGAAGTGTTAATCCTTGATTTTGATATTGTTTTGCCACAGAAACTACGAAACGTAGGTTGGCTTTTGTTAATTTTTCTAAAGCTCTTTGATCACCGGCCTTTATTCTTTGTGCTAATTCTACCTCTTCATCAGCGGTAATCAGGTCAACTTTTCCGATTTCTTGTAGATATTTATCTAACGATGCAGTTTCACGATTAGTTACCTGCTTGGTGATTTTAAGTTGTCTCATGTTCTTGTCTCCCTATTTTTTTAAAGTGTACAAATAGTTATACGTAAGAAGTGGAGAAAAAGTTACAACGAATTGAAAAAAAGTTTTAAAATTTATAACTAACGCCCGAATGAATTGAGAAACTATAAGGTTTAGCAGCGCCGTTTTCTTTGAAAGTACTTAAGTAGTATTTAAAGATAGGATTGATATCCAGATTAAATTTAGAATTTAGTTTATAGCTGATTCCTATCCTTAAATTGTATGAAAAATTGATTCCTGAAATATTTTTTGCTTCTCCAATGTTTTGCGTAGCAACTTTTTCAGATTTTAAGGAAAGCTGGTTTTGATCTGAAATTAAGAAGCTAAATCCCGTAAAAGCTTCCATTCCGATTTTGCTTTCCTCTTTTTTGAAAGCATACACAAACTCTATTGGAAGTTCATAATAAGATAAATTTGGTATTAAGTCAACTTCACTTGAACCGGCGAAGGTTTGTTTTCCTGCGCTTTTGGCGGAGTCTTTTTTTTTACGGTTCGTGATTTTATTAATTTTGTGTTTACCTGTTCTTTTTAAGAATGACTTTGCATTTTTTATATTGGTAAAAATTTCAATAAAAGAGTCGTGAAGATTGTCTTCTGCTTCTGCATCATTGGGGCAATACTTGAGACTTAACACAAAAAGAGTCTTTTTATACATTTCGTATAACGCTTCTTGTGCTTTTCTGTTTTGCCTGCAACAGTCTTTGATGAGTTGGTCTAAATTCAAATTTTATTTTTTATTCTAACTTACGTTTTATAATCAATAGTATTAAAACAATAAAAAGGTTGCGTGGTGAAATAGAAAATAAATAAAACCCTTGTTTCCAAATTAAGAAACAAGGGTTTTTAGGAGAAAAAACATTGCTTATTTTTTTTAATTTACTGTTGAATCTTTGACTTCAAAAGTTTCTTTTAAGGAAACAGGAGTCCCTTCATTTGTAAATCCTTCGAGGTTTACTTCGTATTTTCCTGAAACATCAGAAGTAAAAAAGGAGATTATGTTTTCTGTGTTGTCTAAAGTTAATTCCGGCTGCCAAAGCAATTGATACCTGTAATCCGGAATTCTTTCGTATTTGCTTTTATCGGTGTAATCTTCTTTGAAAGCGATGATTTTATTCTGAGGTCTTTGAATCTCCGTTTTTAAAATATAAGGGCCATTTGCCGATGTTACGTAATCCGTGTTTTTAGTAGTGAAATTGATAACGCCATTAAAAGCCTTGGGACCATAAAAATAGACGCCCGGAACAATGCTGACTTTATAGATATTTTCTGTTTTATAAGTAAATAATTCATTTACATTCTGGATTAAAAGCCCGTCCACCAGGACCAAAGCCGGTTCCGAAAAATATTCCAGATCGTAATTGATATCTCTCAGGTTTAAAGAATAATTATTGTCTTTTTCACGATAATACATCTCTTTTACAACTTCTGTAATGGTTTCTTTTAGGGTTGGGAATTTTGTATAATCCCCCAATACATATTCTTTTTCCAGCGGATGATAAAACGGAAAAGTACTCTGATTAGCCGCTATACTGTCTTTTTTTAGCGGGTAATACGAATTCTCTATCTGATTAGCAATAGATCTTTGTTCGATAGCTTGTTTGTAATCAGTGGTCAGGGATAGCTCATCAGTGGTTTTTAAGTCAGACAAATTGTATCCTGTGTTTCTGTCAAGTTCTATTTTATAGTCGTTTTTGTCATTTTCCACTACCTGAACCACAACATTCGAATAGTTTGGGTTTTTATCCAGTATAAAGTTGAACCTTCCCGAAGCATTGGTCTGAACAATTTTAAAGGCAAATTCTTTACCGGGAATAGATAATGCTACGTTTTTATGGCTTACCTGCTTAGGGTCTTTGCTATTTGTAATGACGCCTGAAATAATCTCACCTCTAAGCTCAGGAATAAACTGGATTGAATCATTTATACGGTTTGTTATTTCATTAGTAGAATTGAATTTTACAAACTCTGAGGCGTTCATTTGTTTTTTAGCAGGTAAATTGTCGATTTTCTTTACGGAAAGAGAAAAGCTTCCTTTGCTGATTTCAGGAGTTAAAGATTTTATTTTTAACTGAACCAGTTCTCTTTCCTGAAAGGTGTTTTTATCTAATGCTATTTCAAAAGTTTTGTTCTTAATCTGATTTTCTGTAACAGATTCATTTTCTGTCTCTTTTGTTTTTTTGTTTTGGGAGTCAGCGTCTTTATCTGAGGTGCTTTTTTTACCGGCTACATAGGGATTGATTAATACAAGATCCGTTTTGGAAGTTTTAAACTCATTTTTGTTTAACATCCATTTGGTGTAGGCAATAAGTTTGTAGTTGCCTGTTTCAATGGTGGATGGTATGAAAAAATCACCTTGTCCTTTCCCGTTATCCAGATAAATTTTATTGGTAAAAACAACCTGATTGTCACTATTGATAAGATCAACATAAGCAATTTTGCTGATTTTGCTCAAAGCGTTATTGGACGGATTAATACAATACAATTTGCAGTGCAGCGTCTCTCCTGCAATTAATGTGGTGTTGTTTAAATGAACAAATATATTTTCATTCGTAGCTGTACTAATAGTTTCATTTTTGTTTAATGAACTATTTTGGGCAATAGCAAAAGTATTTATTGCTATTAGCATTATTGTGCTGGTTATTCGTTTTAATCTATCCAAAATAAAGGTTTAATGTTAGATGAAATTTTAGTACAGTCACCACAAGGGGCAGGAGTAAAAACATAGGTCGTGTTATTATTAAGGGCGGCAAAAAACACATACTCTGTTCCCGTCCCTGTAACTATCGAATATATTTGCGGTCCTCTGCAGAATTTGTCGTTAAAGCAGTTCGCTAATGATATTGTTTTACTGCAATCAGCAATAAATGGCGGGTAGGGATCGTCTTTAAAGATATCCCTGAAATTAAAAAAGATTCTTTTTGATGAAACGGATGAGACTTCAAAATAGCCAATTATTTTCTCGTCAGAATTATCATTTGATTTTAAATTACCATAATTAAATCCCGGCTGAACTTGTGATAAAAGACTAGAGGAAGTAGAAAGGTTTTTTAAGGTTTTGTAATAGGTATAAGAGGCTAGATTCTGAACGTATTCCCTTACTATGATGCTGTATCGTTCGTAAAGTATCGGACTGTTGACGTCTATAAAACGGATTGGGAGGTTGATTCGGTCTTCGCTCAGTCCTACATTGCTGATTAATAGTAAGTCATCTGATTTTTTAGTGGTAAAACAAACCCTTGATTCTCCGTTATCTCTCGGAACAGTCAGATACGTAAAATCAGGACCGGGATTGCTCGGATCTAAGATTAGTTTATTGGGTTTCCAGTCCGGAGATACTATTTTATAAGTTTCATCATATTCGAATCTGTAAAATTGTGATTTTGAAGTCGGATCATAACTGGTCACTACTATTTGTACCCCTTTTTGTCCATCGATGGTTTCGATTTTTGGTTCCACCTGAATTTCAGTAACAGGAGTTAAAATTTCTGGTGCAGACGAGTATGATTTTCCGTCCGGGGTTGTAATATTCAGTTGATATGATTTTCCGGGAATCGCCTGAAAAGGATTGTTTGAAACATAAAGCCCGGAGAATTCTTCAAATTCAAATTCATAGCTGTTGTTGTCGCTATCTGTAACGTAGACAATTGCTCCTTTTTCAGGAGATGGTCCATTTTCCTCCAAACGATAGGATCTGGTGATTTTTATTTCCTGCTTTTTTAATTCATTTGTAATGATTCCCTGAACAACAGGTATGCTTTCAAAGGTGTTGGTTTGAAAAGCATATTGTTCGGTACAGCTCCCCATAAAAAGGCAGGAAAGTGCCAGGGCAATTGTTTTGCCTAAAAAGTTAATATGTTGCATTATAAATTTCATAAGCAGGTAAATTTGTATTCTCTTTTTTCTTACTGACTATTTGGTGTAACAACTAAAATGTGTCAGGTATTGATAATTAATTGTGTTTATTGTTTTTTTAATCTATCCAGAATAAAGGCCTGATATTGGATGAAATTTGAGTGCAATCACCACAAGGTGATGGAACAAATATAATTGTTGACATATAGTTCTGAGATCCGTAAAATATAAACTCTCGTCCTAATCCCGTAACTAAGGAATATATTTTTGGGCCATCACAACCCAAATTCCAGCAATTACTTAATTCCAGTGGAGTACAACTGAAAAAAAATGAAGGATTTGGCTCCGTTATAAAGATATCCCTGAAATTGAAAAATATTCTTTTTGATGAAATTGACGATACCTCAAATAAGCCAATTATTTTCTCATCCGGATTATCATTTGATTTTAAATTACCATAATTAAAACCTGGTTGTACTTGTGAAAGCAGACTTGCAGAAGTAGAAAGATTTTTCAGTGTTTTATAATACGTATAAGATTCTAAATTCTGAACATATTGACGGACTATAATACTGTAACGTTCCATAATAATCGGATCCTTGATGTTTATGAAGCGTATGGGTAAATTGATACGATCTTCGCTAAGGCCTACATTGCTTATCAGAAGTAAATCATCTGATTTTTTTGTGGTATAACATATTCTTGATTCGCCGTTAGTTCTGGGAACAGTAAGATAGGTGAATTCAGGTCCCGGGTTGCTCGGGTCTACAATAAGCTTATTAGGTTTCCAGTCGGGCGCTACAATTTTGTATGTTTCGTCATATTCGAATCTGTAAAATTGTGATTTTGAACTTGGGTCAGAACTGGTCACCCTTATTTGTACTCCTTTTTCTCCGTCAATGGTTTCGATTTTTGGCTCTACTTCAATTTCACTAACAGGAGTCAGCGTTTCCCTCTCAGACGAATATGATTTTCCCTCTTTGGTAGTGAAATTTAATTGATAGGATCTCCCGGCCACTGCCTGAAAAGGATTGTTGGAAACATAAAGACCCGAGAAGTCTTCAAATTCAAATTCATAGCTATTGTTTTCGCTGTCGGTTACATAGACAATTGCTCCTTTTTCCGGAGTTGGTCCGTTTTCCTCCAGACGATAGGACCTCGTAATCTTAATTTCCTGTTTTTTTAACTCATTGGTAATGTTTGCCTGAACAACAAGTATATTTTCAAATGTATTGGTTTGAAAAGCGTATTGCTCAGTACAACTGCCTAAAGAAAGGCAAAAAAGTACTAAAACAATTGCTTTACACAGAAAACGAATATGTTGAATTACGAACTTCATTTATGAGTATTAAAATTTGACATTATACGTTATGGTTGGAATTGGCACCGAAAATATAGACGTTTTGTATGCTTTTATCTCTCCATTAGTCGTCACAAAAAAGATAGAATACGGATTGTTTCGGCCTAAAACATTATAAATCGATATGTTCCAGAAGCTATGTGACAGCTTTTTGATTTTGTGATTCCCTTCGATGTTAAAACCAACATCTAATCGGTAATAATCAGGAATTCTAAATTTATTCCTGTCACTATACAAGGTGTATTCCAGGCCATTATAGACATAGCTTCCTATAGGATACGTAATTGGTCTTCCCGATTGATATACAAAATTACTGGAAAGACTGTATCTTTTTGTGAATTTATAGTTTAATACCGCACTCACTTCATGTGGCTTGTCAAAATTTGTCGGGAAATAATGGCCATTGTTTACCTTTTCTTCCGCAAACTGACTGTCTGATTTAATGAAAGTACGGGCATACGTATAGCCTAACCAGCCATTAAGGTTGCCAGTATTTTTTTTGATTAACAATTCTACGCCATAAGCTTTTCCTTCTCCCTGAAGTAATTGTGTTTCTGGGTTTTTATTCAATAGCAATTCAGCACCCACCTTATAGTCTAATAAATTATTAGATTTTTTATAATATCCTTCTAAACTAAGTTCTACTTTGTCATCGTCCAGGTTTTTATAGAAGCCTAATGAAAATTGCTGTGCTTTTTGAGGGGCTATATTTAAATCAGATAACTTCCAGGCGTCAGTAGGTGATTGTGTTGTATTGCTGGTTAACAGGTGAATATATTGATACGTTTTGTCATAGCTGGCTTTTACAGAGAAATCGTCGGTAAATAAGTAGCGTGCTGCAATTCGGGGCTCAAATCCGCCATAGGTTTTGATAGCTTCATTTTTCTTGTAATATTGGGAGCCTATTACCGTATTGTCGTTGATAGGAGCATTACTTTGATAAATTCTTTCCGTTGCTTCACCCAGGGCTGAATAACTCGAATAGCGTAAACCTAAAGTGATTAGTAGTTTTTCAGTAATATTATAATTGTCTGCAAAATAAACCGCTGATTCTAATGCCTTCTCGCCGTCTAGGTTTACTGAAATTAAAGTAGCATCTTCCGGTTTTTTTGGATGCAGATATCCGGGATCAACATTATAAAGTTTACTTGAGATTCCATAATTAAAAGCGTGCTTTTTATTTAAGGTATAATTCCCATTTAGAATACCCTGGGTTTCATTTAGTTTATATCCGTAATCAAACGAATTGATTCCTCCGTTGTCATAGTCAATATTGAATTTGTATTCACTATTCGTAAATATCAGATCGGCTTTACTTTTAGCATTGAATGTGTGATTCCACTTTAGAGAAACCAGTGCATTGCTGTATTTATACACAGAATCCGAAGAAATGCTAAAACGATCTTTACTGTAATATAAAGTGGTCTCAATATTGTTATTGGTACTTATTTTGTGATTGTATTTTAGGATTCCGTCAAAAAATGAGGCTTCACTGTTTTTTAAAGATTCATCTTTTAATCGTTTTAGGATCCATTCAGAATAGGTTCCTCTGATGCCGACTAATAAGCTTGCTTTGTTTTTTATTATTGGCGTGCTGATCGAAAGGTTGCTTGTTACAGATCCGATTCCTCCTTCACCTGAGAATTTTTCAGGATTTCCATTTTTTGTGGTAATATCAAAAACAGAAGATAGTCTTCCTCCAAACCTTGCCGGGATACTCCCTTTGTAGATGTCTACTTTGCTGGTGGTGTAGGGATTAACAGCAGAGAAAAAACCCAGGAAATGCGAGGTATTGTATAAAACAGCATTGTCTAAAAGGATTAAGTTCTGATCGTCTTTTCCTCCGCGTACATTAAATCCTGCGGAACCTTCACCGGTGGTTTTTATTCCGGGTAAAGTAGTGGCAACCCTGAAGATATCGCGTTCCCCAAGAACCAGCGGAATATTTTTTATTCCTTCAACATCTATACTGGAAACTCCGGCTACGGCAGTTTTTACATTTCGATTCGCATTTTTATTGATGACTACTTCGTCGAGCTCATTGATGCTTTCGTAAAGCGTTACATCCAGCTTGCCATCGTCGTAGACCATAATTGGTTGTGTGTCTTTTCTATGGTTGATGGACTCTATCTCTATATAATTGAGGCCGTAAGGAACTTCAATTTTATAATAACCCTGTTCGTCAGTTGTGGTGCTGATGTTTTTATCGCGCACTTTAATGGTTACGTTAGAAAGAGGCTTTTTAGTTTTTTCATTCTTAATATTCCCTGATAATGTGTACGATTTTAATTCTTCTCCTTTTTTCTCTTTACCAATATAAGTGATGCCATTACTGGTAGTGTTTTGCTTTTTTGCATCCAGCTGCTGGTGAAACAAAGGTTTTGTTGTGCCTTTGTTTTCGGCAACAACTGTTTGAGCAGGGGGTACGGTTTCAAAATAATTATCAGGCAGGGAACTATGAATGATAGTATTTTTTGTCAGTATTATTTTTTTATTGGTAATGAAGTAATTCAGGTTTGTTTTTTCGAAAACAGCGCTTAATACTTCGTCAATGGAAGTGTCGGTGTAAGTTCCGTTTATTACAACAGTTTCAGATTTTATCCAGTTTTCATCAAAATAAAATCGGTATCCCGCTATTTTTTCGAGACTTTCTATTGCTGTTTTTAAGTCAGCATTTTTAAATTCAATTGAGATGTTGTTCTTTTTTTCCTGACTAAACGATACCGTATGAAAAGCTAATAAAAATAGGGCTAATATAATTTTTCTCATTTCTTTAATTGACTTCATTAGGGATAAGACTGTTTATTTCTTTGATTAAATTTTCAATAAAAACGTTCTTATCGGATTTTTCTAATTGAGTGTTAGAGTTATAGTATTTTTTTATTTTGCTTTTGTGCTCTGGAAAAATTTCAATAACGTCACTTTTCGAACTTATTTTGTAATAGGCGTCTTTGTACTTTAAGATGTACTCATTTTTTTCTTTGAATTCGTCAGAGCTATTCTGATTAGTCCCGTCAGAAATTGTTTTGGTATCGATAACTTTTGTCTTGTTTTTATGGTGTTTGATGTAAAGTATGTTGTTTTTTGAAAAGATAATTTCCTGATAATAACCAGTCATGTAAGCCGGGCATGCAGGATTGTTGAAATTGATATTAATAAATTTTTTGTTGTTAAGAGTAAACCAGGCCGTTTTCTCTTTGATCAGGCTCATACCCAAATAATCGTATTCACCAGTAGCTTTCAAAACTATGATGTCATTATTAATATCATATTTAAGATCCATATTGTAGTAATCCTGACCCTCGTAGTTAAGATCTCCTTTGCTGTAGTTGTTGGAGAAATAATAGCTATGGCTTTTATCCAGTGTCCTGTAGAGATTAACATGGCGGGGGGCATTGTACAGTTCTAAGTTTTGTTTACCAACAGTCTTGTCAAACCAGTTGTATAAAGAAGAAGTATTGCTTGTCTGGCTATGTATTGTACAGATATTTAATAATAATCCAAATAAAATAAGGAAAATAGATTTATTTTGATAATTTTTCAAAATATTGTGTGGTTTTGATGATTTGTATTGATGATTTCAAAAGTATTAAAAAATGGGATAAAAATCACACAGTAACTGTTAAAACATACTATTTTTTATTTTTTTAAGGCAATAATTCGTCTTATTCCACAAACTGTTCCAAAAGGTGGGACTGCTAATTAGAACAGTTCATTGCCCGAAATTTATACCAAAAATTTAATTGGAATTGGATTTTTTTACTTCGATAATCTCCCTTATAAACACAGGTTTTCCGCTTGCTGAGAAACCTTCTAATACGATCTCAAATTGTCCGGATATATCTGATGTGTAAAATTTAATAGTTGTATCAGTTAAATCGGCACTGGGTAACCACAAAAGTTGATGTCTGTAATCCGGAATTCGCGTGTTTTTACTGTCTGAATAGTCCGGTTGAAAGTATTCTTTTTTGCCATGAGGTCTCAAAAGTTCCGGTCTTATTATAAAAGTACCTTTAAGTTTTGTTTTGTAATCTCCGTTTTTTGTGGTAAACGCCACAACTCCGTTAAATGATTTTGCACCATAATAATAAAGTCCTTTTACAACATTAATTTTATAAATATTCTTAGGGCTATAGCTGAAAAATTCGTTTAAATCATCAAGAATAAGTCCGTCAACCACAACTAAAGGTTCTGACGAAGATTCATAATTTTCATCATAATCAAATACATGCAAAGAATAGTTTTTATTATTTTTTCTAAAGACCACTCCACTTACCACTTCTGTAATGGTTTCTTCCATGGTTGGAAATCTTGTAAAATCATCCAGTTTATATTCTTTGGATAAAGTGCCATAAAACGGAGCAAAGTTAGCAGGAGTAAGCAAACTGTCTTTTTTTATGTTGTAATAGGCGTTTTCTACCTGACTTGAAACCAATCTTTCGGTTATATTTTTGTCGGATTCCGGATTGAATTTCAGATCAGAAAATTTTAAGTCAGAAAGATCCGCTTCCTTTTGTTTGTCCATTTCAATGGTATAACTTTCTTTGTTATATTCCAGTACCTGAACGATAATATTTGAGTTTGGATTTGCTTTTTCTATATTAAAAATAAACTTCCCTTGCTCATCTGTCTTTGCTACTTTTACATCATAATTTTTACCTATGATAGAAAGACTGATCTTTTTATTTTTAACTTCTTCACTAGCAGATGTTATTCTGCCGGATATTATTTCTCCTCTTAATTCAGGTAAAACAAAATTTGAGGTATTAACGATATTGCTATTAGATGAATTCTGATTTTTTGACTGATAATCGTTAAAAATTATTTTGTTTTGAGCTAAAAAACCATCTGTCTTTCTTACCGAAATCATATAATTTCCTTTTAAAAAATCATCAGAACCGGCATTGACTTTTAATTCGGCCTGTTCCCGGGTATTAAATATTTTGTTCTTTAAATCAAACGAAATGTTGTCATTAGTTGTGCGTGTTATTACCAGCTCTTTTGGATCGATAACAGGATCAGAAACTGCATTTTCTTTATAAGGATTTACAATATAAATATCAGAATTGAAATAAGCTCCGGAGCCATTATTTGACAGCATCCAGTTTGTATATCCAATAATTTTATAGGTTCCGGTTTCTAATGTAGTTGGAATAAAAAAATCGCCATGACTGCTTCCGTTTTCCAGAAATAGTTTATGAGTAACAATGGTCTTTTTATTAGTATCAATAAGTTCAAAATAAGCAACTTTAGTATATTTTGTGGGTGCATTTGTTGTTTTGTCCATACAAAATATTTTATAGTACAAAGTCTCTCCTGTTAAGAAAGAGTTTGTATTGGTGCTGATGAAAACCGACTCGTTTAAATTTTTGTCGATAGTTTTAAGTTCCGCTAAAGCATTGTTTTTCTGAGCAAATACAATTTGCTGATAACTTAGTACTAAAGTTATCACTAATAAATATCTTAATCTATCCAAAATGAAGGTTTTATGTTTGATGAAAAAGAGGTGCAATCTCCACATTGTATGGTATATAATATCAATTTCGGAAGCTCTTGCGTTGGGAAAAACACTCTTGCCCGGCTTTCGATCAATTCTACTATAGTCGGGCCCTGACAAGTTGAATTTGGGCTTGTACTATAGCAATTATTGAAATAAAAATTGCCGGCTTCAAACTCAGGAATTACAGCCGGGCAGTAATATTGGTATTCCGGAGGGGATGTTTTGGGAAAAAGATCAGTAAAGTTGAAAAATATTCTTTTTTCAGAATAAGACGACACCTCAAAAAAACCAATTACTTTTTCACGGGGATTATCAACAGAACTGATATTTCCACGAAAGAAACCGGGCTGTGTCTGGGATAATATGCTTCCATTATCTGATATTTCTTTCAGTGTTTCATAATAGGTATGTGCAGCAAGACTTTGGACGTATTGTTTGACAAGAATACTATATCTGTTTCGAATCATAGGGTCTTTGCTGCTAATGAATTTAACGGGAAAATTGCTCACCCGGTCTTCAGATAAGTCGTTGGTGCCTGTTAGTAATATTTCATTAGATTTCTGATCGGAATAACAAGTTCGGGCCTCTGTAGTCCTTGGTCTGAACGATACAATATTGCCCGCGGGAATAGCTTCCTCAGCATTCCACATAGGCGCTACAACTTTATACGTTTCGTCATATTTATATCTGTAATATCTGGATGTATTTGTGGGGTCCGAGCTGTTTACTTCAATTTGCACACCCGGTATTCCGTCTTTGGTGATTACGTTTGGTATTACACTTGCAATCTGCGTCTGGGTGGTCAGTTTTTCTGTAGTTGAAACATAGGTTCTTCCGTTTTTGGTTAAAATATGTAATTGGTACTGTCGTTCGGGAACTGCCTGAAATTTAACCGCAGATACGTAGGAAGAACCAACTTCGGCAAAATCGTATTTGTTTCCTAAATCATCGGTTACATTTACAGTAGCCTGAGATTCAAATTGCGGAAAGCTTTCTTCCAGAGAATACGTTCTGGAAATTTTTACTTCATGGTTTTTATATTCGTTTGTTAAGGTAGCTTCTACTATTATAACATCTTCAAAGTCGTTATTTTGATAATTATACGGCGTCGTGCAGCTGAAAATTGATGCTAAGAGTGCAATTGCGGGAAAGCTATATAGAAGGATCTTTTTCATCATCTTTAAAATTTAAAATTATAAGTAATAGTGGGTACAGGCATTCCAAAAATAGAAGTTTGATATGCTTTTACCTGTCCTTCTTTCGTTACAAAAAAGATGGAATACGGATTGTTTCTGCCTAATACATTATAGACTGAAATGTTCCAAAAGCTATGTGCCAGTTTCTTTATCTTATGGTTTCCTTCGATATTTAATCCTATATCGAGTCTGTAATAATCAGGAATTCTAAATTTATTTCGGTCACTGTAGAGCGTATATTCTGCTCCTTCATACGTGTATTTTCCAATAGGATACGTAACGGGTCTGCCGGTTTGATAAACAAAATTAGAGGAAAAGCTGTAACGATGTGTGAATTTGTAATTCATTACGATACTTACATCATGAGGTTTGTCAAAATTGGCTGGGAAATAATTCCCGCCATTTACCTGTTCATCATTAAACGGACTGTCCAGTTTTATAAAAGCTCTTGAATAGGTATAGCCAATCCATCCGTTAAGCCTTCCGTATGATTTTTTTAATAAAAATTCTACTCCGTAGGCTTTTCCTTCCCCCTGCAATAATTCGGTTTCCAGATTTTGATTTAAAAGTATATTGGCTCCTACTTTGTAGTCTAAAATATTCCTGGAAGTTTTATAATACCCTTCCAGGCTTAGTTCTAAATGCTCGTAATCTAATGTTTTAAAAAGACCTAACGAATACTGTAATCCGCTTTGCGGTTTAACATTCAGATCCGATAATTTCCAGGTATCTGTTGGTGATTGTGTGGTATTGTTGGATAATAAATGGATGTATTGAAAATTTTTGTCGAAGCCGGCTTTTATAAAGAAACTATCATCAACAATATATCGTAATCCAATTCGGGGTTCAAAACCTCCGGAGGAATTAATGACCTCATTATTCCCGTATTTTTTTTCCTCTATGACGGTTGATGGTGTTTTTGGAACTCCATCCTGATAAATCTTTTGGGTTGATTCTCCCAAAGCGGCATAAAACGAATATCTTGCACCGATATCAAGCAGTAATTTTTCTGTAATTTCAAACTTATCCGAGAAAAACAATGCTGATTCCCATCCTTTTTCAGCATCAATTCTTATGGGAGCTATCAATGAAGATTCACCATTTGGACTTAATTGTCCGGGATTAATTTTATAAAGTTTCCCGGAGAGTCCGTAAGTAAATTTATGTTTATCACTGTACAGTGTATTAAATTTTAAATTGACCTGGGTTTCGTCAATTTTATATTTAAAAACAAATGATTCAGGATTAGTGGATTCATAATCAATACTGAATTTATATTCGCTGTTGGTTACGTTAAATTCACTGCTTGTTTTTTCATTAAAAGCATGTTTCCATTTCAAAGAAACAAGCCTGTTGCTGTACTTGTATAAAGAGTCAGGCGTTATCGTGTACGCATCTTTGCTGTAATATACAGTTCCTTCAACAGCGTTGTTTTTGTTTATTTTATGACTGTATTTTGCAATTAAATCATAAAAAGAGGCATGGCTGTTTTTTAAATTTTCATCGTCCAGGGTTTTTAAAATCCAGTCAGAATAGGTGGCTCTTCCTCCAACCAATAAGCTTGCTTTTCCTTTTACAACAGGAATTGAAGCAGTAAGATTGCTTGTCACGGGACCTAAGCCTCCTTCGCCGGTAAATTTTTCTGTATTGCCATTTTTAGAAATAATATCAAAAACAGAGGATAATCTGCCTCCATATTCGGAGGGAATTCCTCCTTTATAAATGTCTACTTTGTTAATAGTATAAGGGTTAAGAGAAGAGAAGAATCCGAACAGGTGAGTAGGGTTGTATAACGTTGCATTGTCTAGTAATACAAGATTTTGATCTTCCTTTCCTCCGCGCACATTAAAACCGGACGAACCTTCACCTGCAGTTTTTACTCCGGGAATGGTCAGGGCAACTTTAAGAATGTCTCTTTCGCCAAGAACCAAAGGAATCGTTTTTACTCCTTCTGCTTCAATTGTGGTAACGCCCGTTATCGCAGTCCTGACATTCTGATTGCCTTTTCCGTTTACAACAACTTCATCCAGTTGGTTTACTTTTTCAGTGGTCGAAAAATCAAGAGTACCATTGCTGTAAATCATTATTTTTCGGGAAGCAGGTCTGTAAAAAAGGGATTCAATTTCGATAGTACTTATTCCGGTCGGAAGTTTTAAGCTGTAAAATCCCTCTGCATTAGTAATCGTGCTGGCAGAGGTGTTTTTTACTTTAACAGTAATATCTGCCAAAGGTTTATTGTCTTTTAAGTCCGTAATATGTCCTGAAAGCGTATAGAAATCAATTTCAGAATCTTCAGCTTCTTTTCCAATTAAGGCAATTGTAGCAGTTGTATCTGTTTTGTCTTTTTTAACCGAATCATATTGTTGGAAAAAGATTGGGGTTTTTGCTTTTTCAGGACCCTTTTTGACTTTTCCTTGGTATTTGTCGTAAATAATACTGTTTTTCGTTAGTATGATTTTAGTGTCATCAATAAAAAAATTAAGCTCTGTATCTTCAAAAATTTTAGCCAATACTTCCTGTATGCTTTTATCGGAATAACTTCCTGATATCAAAACGGTTTTGTCAAACCAATCCTCCTGAAAATAAAAGGTATAATGGGTTGAAGCTTCTATTTTTTTTAAAACCTCGATTCTGTTAGTATTACTGTAACTGATGCTAATGTTTGTTTTTTGACCCTGCGCATACATGAATTGATTTAAACCAAAAAATAATAAAATAATAGTAAATATTCTCATTGGGATAATTTCTACAGATTTAAATTGTTAATGTATTTCATTAGGCTTTTGATAAATAACGAGGGGTCTTCTTTTTTTAAGTTTCGGTTCTTAAAATAGAAATCATTTATTTTTCTTTTGTCGTCAGGATATAATTTTATGATTTCTTTTTTCTCATTTATTAAATGAAAATCCTTTTCCTTTAAAAGGATATAATCATATTTGGGAAGATACTCGATGTATGAAATGTTCTCTTTCATGGCATTGTTTCTCTCCTTGTAATACTTGATGTAAAGTGTTGTATTGTTAGTAAGATTTACTTCTTCGTAATAGCCTTTTTTGAAATTCGTAGAATTTAGTTCTTTTAGGTTAATAAATTTTTGATTACCAATTTTAAAAGAACTGACATAATCCTTAACGATATTTATTTTTGTAGTGTTGGATTCGCTATACGGCTTTAAAACTAATTCATCAGCATAGATGTCATATTTTAAGTATAAATCAAAATAGTCCTGGCCATTATAAGTAACACTGCCGTTTTTAAAATCATCAATATAATAACGATTCTGATTGTGGGCTGTTTTATCAAAGTTTAAGTGGGCTGGTCCATTTTTGAGATCTAAAGATTCTATTCCAAGATTTTTATCAAACCAGTTATAAGTAGAAATTTCATTATTGGTTTGGCTGTGAATACTGTAAATGTTTAGGAATAATCCAAATAAAATTAAAAAATACAGTTTTTTTTGAAGTTTTTTCAAAGGATTTTTGGTTTTTTGTGTTTTTGGTTTGGTGTTTCCAAAAGTATCAAAAAAATATTATAAAACCATTTTTATTTATTCTTTCCAAACGAAAAACCCCAATTCAAATAAATGAATTGGGGTTTTCTATGAATAAACCTTTAGTAAACTAAGATCTGATTACTCTTTTTTGTCCTCACGCGGAGGTCTTTGTAAAAGTGCTTTTCTGGACACTTTTTCTTTTCTTGTTTTAGGATCAAGACCTAAGTATTTCACTTCAAAAACATCTCCCATGTTTACAACATCGGTAACGTTTTCAGTACGTTCCCAGGCTAGCTCAGATACGTGAAGCAATACTTCATTTCCTGGCGCGGAAGTATATTCTACTACAGCTCCAAAGTCAAGCATTTTGATGACTTTTACTTCATAAGCTTCTCCTACCTGAGGTTTGAATGTAATAGACTTAATTTTAGCCAGTACTGCTTCAATTCCTGCAGGATCTGTACCTAAGATTTCGATAACACCTTCTTCGTTTACTTCGTTGATTACGATAGTTGTTCCCGTAGCTTTTTGTAATTCCTGAATTACTTTTCCACCAGGTCCGATTAATGCTCCAATAAAGTTTCCGGGAATAGTTCTGGTAATGATTTTTGGTGCGTATGCTTTTACATCTTCTCTTGGAGCAGCAATAGTTTCTGTTAATTTCCCTAAGATATGTAAACGTCCTTCACGAGCTTGTCCTAAAGCCTGCTCCATAATATCATAACGTAATCCGTCAATTTTGATATCCATTTGACAAGCAGTAATACCGTCAGCAGTTCCCGTTACTTTAAAGTCCATATCTCCTAAGTGATCTTCATCACCTAAAATATCAGACAATACAGCAAATTTCTCACCATCAGTAATTAATCCCATAGCAATACCTGAAACAGGTTTTACCATTTGAACTCCGGCATCCATAAGAGCCATTGTTCCGGCACAAACTGTTGCCATAGAAGAAGAACCATTAGATTCTAAAACTTCAGAAACAATACGGATGGTATATGGACAATCAACAGGAATCATGTTTTTCAAAGCTCTTTGAGCCAAGTTACCATGACCAACTTCTCTTCTTGAAGTTCCTCTTAGAGGTTTTGCTTCACCGGTAGAGAAAGGAGGGAAGTTATAGTGTAAATAGAATTTCTCTTCACCTTGTTCGGATGGAGAATCAATTTGGTTTGCTTCTCTTGAAGTTCCTAAAGTTACGGTAGCCAGGGCCTGAGTTTCTCCACGGGTAAATAAAGCAGAACCGTGAACTCTTGGCAAATAATCAGTCTCACACCAGATTGGTCTGATGTCAGTTGTTTTTCTTCCGTCTAAACGAACACCTAATTCCAATACTACGTTACGAACAGCTTCTTTGTTTGTTTTGTAGAAGTATTTAGAAACTAAATCACCGTCAGCCGCTAATTCTTCTTCAGTAAATAAAGCTTTTATTTCTTCTTTTACTTCAGCAAATGCAGCAGTTCTTTCGTGTTTGGCTGAACCAACTTTAGCAATAGCGTAAATCTTATCGTAAGCTGCAGCTTTTACTTTTTTGTAAATTTCTTCGTTTTCTTTCTCACCTTCGTAAGTACGAATTTCTTTCTTTCCAAAAGCAGCTTGCAGGCGTAATTGTGCTTGAATCTGAACTTTTATAGCTTCGTGAGCAAATTTAATGGCTTCAACCATTTCTGCTTCTGAAATTTCTTTCATCTCACCTTCAACCATGGCAACTGAGTCCAAAGAAGCTCCAATCATCATGTCGATGTCAGATTTTTCTAAGTCTGTTCTGCTTGGGTTGATTACAAATTTTCCGTCGATACGTGCTACACGAACTTCAGAAATTAAGTTGTAAAAAGGAATATCTGAAACGGCTAAGGCTGCAGAGGCAGCTAAACCGGCTAAAGCATCAGGCATAACTTCTTCGTCATGAGACATTAACTGAATCATAACTTGTGTTTCAGCATGATAATCGTCTGGGAAAAGCGGACGTAAAACACGGTCTACTAATCTCATTGTTAATACTTCGCTGTCGCTAGGTCTTGCCTCTCTCTTGAAGAAACCTCCCGGGAAACGACCAGCTGCGGCAAATTTTTCGCGATAATCTACCGTTAATGGTAAGAAATCAACGTTTGGGTTAGCGGTACGAGCTGAAACTGCTGTTGCAAGTATCATCGTGTCGCCCATTCTTACTACTACAGAACCATCCGCTTGTTTTGCTAAACGGCCTGTCTCGATTGTGATGCTTCTGCCATCACCTAAATCGATTTTTTCTACAAATAATTGTGGAATCATAAATTTTTTCCTTATTGGTTATACAATGGGTTTTAGTTGTGTTGTAGTTGTTGTGTGTAGTTGTTGTTTATTCTAAAACCCAATGAAAAACCAAACTTTTTTTCTTATAAAATGCTTGTAATAAATATATTCCGTAAAAAACAAAAAGAGGCACTTTCGCACCTCTTTTCTATATTGATTATTTTCTGATATTCAATACTTTGATAATCTCACGATATCTGTTGATCTCTTTCTTTTTCAAGTAATCCAACAAAGATCTTCTTTTACCTACTAACAGTACAAGAGAACGCTCAGTGTTGTAATCGTGACGATTTTTTTTCAAGTGCTCAGTTAAGTGTGAAATTCTGTAAGTGAACAATGCAATTTGAGCTTCTGCTTTTCCAGTGTTTGTTGCTTCACCGTGCTGTGCAAAAATCTCTTCCTTTTTTTCTTTAGTTAAATACATTCCAATATTATTTAATGATTTTTATGTAGTCCGACATCTTTTGTAAGACGGTGCAAAATTACATTTTTTTTTCGAAAAAATAAATTTAAAGACTGAAAAATTTAAAGTTCAGATAATTTAGGCGAAAAAATGCCATTCTGGTAATTCTTTAAGTGCTTAATTTTTAAAATAATTTAGCAACTTCCTGATTTACAAATTCTAAAAACCTTTCGTCAGCTTCCGTAAACGGATCAATAACGTGACTGTCAATGTCAATCTGGCCGATGTTTTGTCCGTTTACAAATAAAGGAACTACGATTTCTGACTTTACCGTAAAACTGCAGGCGATATAATTGTCTTGTGCAGCAACGTCCGGTACCACAAAGTTGGCATTGCTTTCCGCAACCTGACCACAGATTCCTTTTCCAAAAGGAATTACGGTGTGATCGGTTTCTGCCCCTACATAAGGACCTAAATGCAGCGTTTTGTTTTCGTGATTCGCAAAATAGAAGCCAACCCAATTGTAATATTCGACGTTTTCGTTTAACAGTTGGCAGACAGCTAATAGTTTTTCGTCCCTAACCGTATTTGTATCAGCGATTATAGCGCTTATTTTTGGTTGTAATTCCTGAAATGTCATAATGCAAAATTTTATGCAAAAGTATTTAATACTGAATTTAAAAAATACATAAATTTGTTAAAAATTTCACTTGAAAAAATATCTACTTCAATTTAAACCCTTTCTGATTTTTATAGGCACTTTTTTCGCTGCTTATATCGGATTGACGATAATTTATAAATTTTACTTAAACAGTTTTGAAGCAAATGATATTGATGGAATAACCACAATGGTTGGTCATAATGTAGACCAGCTGATGCAGTTGTTTAATGAAAATACCAAAGTTGTCAAAAGTCTTTCAGGTCCTTACTTAGAAGTTCGTTATAATAATAAGTTCACCATTATCATAGTAGAAGGATGTAATGCTCTAAGTGTTATTATTCTTTTTGTTTCTTTTGTGATAGCCTTTTCCGGAAAGTTTAAAACGACTTTGCTGTTTATTCTGTTTGGTATTGTTCTGATTTATGTTATGAATGTCATCCGAATTGGTTTATTGACAGTATTGCTGTATCATTTTCGGGAACAGGAACATTTTCTGCATGGAGTCCTTTTTCCATTAATCATCTACGGATTGGTTTTTGGTTTATGGGTTTTTTGGGTCAACAAATTTTCAAAATATGCTAAATAAAATAAAGGACCATAAGGGGAAAATCATATTTGCGGTTTTTATAATAGTAGGCTTTGGTTTGATAAGAGCTTTTGAAAAGACAATGTTTTATGATCCTTTTTTAGCTTATTTTGATTCCGATTTTAAAGGACTGCCTTTCCCCAAAGTTAATGTCTTTAAACTTTTTTGCGGACTTTTACTGCGGTATTTTCTAAACACGGTCTTATCGCTCCTTCTTATTTATGTACTGTTTCGCGATTTAGAAATGGTTAAGTTTAGTGCCTTTTTGTACGGCTTTTTTCTGGTGATTCTTTTCGCGGTTTTTTTTGTGATTTTGGAATATTTTGCCGACGGAAGCTGGTTGCTTTTTTACGTTAGAAGATTTATTATTCAGCCTGTTTTTGTATTGCTTTTTATTCCGGCCTTTTATTACCAGATGCAGGGGGGCAAAAAATAACATTTTATTTTGTTTTTTCTGCCGTCTTTTGGATATTTTTGCAATTATGAATGTAAAGAAGTGCACCGGATTATTTTTAGCCTTCCTTTTGTTGGTTTCCAACATTGGGTTTGCTTTTGATGTGCATTATTGTGGAGGAAAAATTGCTTCCGTTTCTTTAAATACCACAGCTTCTGTTTCTCCTGAAAAAAAATGTTGCGGGGCTTCTGAGAAAAAATCATCCTGTTGTAAAGACAAAGTAGTTCATTTCGAAAAAAAATCGGATAATGCTACCTTTAAATTATTCTTTTTTCAGCTTGCTTTTCCTGCCGTCATTCAGGAATTCCAGCCAATTGCTTTTCTGGCGGTACCAAATTTTAAAAGCCATCAGATCATTTCGTATTATTCTGATGCGAATGCACCTCCTTTATATCAGTTATACAGACAATATATTTTTTACGCCTGATTTTAATATTTAGAATCAAGTCTCTCAAGGCTTGTATTGTACTGTTTTGGTGTTTCCTGAAAACGTCAAAAACAGAATTTTCTAAATAATTAAAATCATTTTTTATGCAAAAAAAGATCATGCTTTTTGTGATGTTTTTGCTTTCCGTTTCCGTGTTTTCGCAAGAAGACCTGGAAGAAGTGAAAATTACAAAAAAGCAAAAAGGAATTAAAAAATCCTATACTGTTACCGCCAACACGACTCTCATTACAAGTAAAGAATTACTAAAGGCCGCTTGTTGTAACCTTGCTGAAAGTTTCGAAACAAATCCGTCGATTGATGTGAATTTTTCGGATGCTTTAACGGGAACCAAACAAATAAAAATGCTGGGCTTAACCAGTCCGTATTTAATGATTACGGAAGAGAATATTCCGTCAGTCCGAGGAGCTTCTCAGGCTTACGGCTTATCGTTTACCCCGGGAACCTGGATCGAAAGTGTTCAGATTACCAAAGGTGCCGGAAGTGTTATTAATGGTTATGAAAGTATTTCAGGCCAAATTAACACAGAACTATTAAAACCGTTAGGTGACATTCCGTTTTTTATAAATGCTTACGGATCTACTGATTCGCGTTTTGAGCTGAATACCCATTTCAATAAAAAATTATCCGATAAATGGGCAACAAGTCTCTTTCTTCATGGGAATACACGCGTGGCAAAGAATGATATGAATAAGGACGGTTTTCTGGATAATCCTTTAGGAAAACAAATCAATATTCTGAACCGGTATCAGTATTACGATGCCGAAAGCGGTTTGGTGAGTTTTATCAATTTCAGGTATATGAATGATAAAAAACAAACGGGTGAGGTTAATTTTGATAAAGACCGGGACAGGGGAACCACTAACTATTGGGGTTCGGAAATCAACACGGAACGTTTTGAAGTTTCTACAAAAATAGGCTATGTTTTTAAGGATATGCCGTATCAGAGTATTGGTTTTCAAAATGCTTTCAATAGCCATAATCAGGAATCTTATTTTGGTCTAAACCAGTATAACATCAAACAAAATAGTTATTATTCGAATTTGATTTTTAATTCGATTATCAACAACACGATGCACAAATTCACCACAGGTTTGAATTTTTCTTATGACCAGTACCAGGAGTTTGTAAATGTAAATGATTACAGCAGAATCGATAATTCGGTTGGGGCATTTTTTGAATACACCTATGATAACACCGATAACTTCAGTGTGATTTTAGGCGGAAGAGTCGATAACCATAACCGCTTAGGTTTTTTTGTAACACCGCGTTTGCACATGCGATACAATCCGTGGAAAGACGGCGTGCTTCGTTTTTCAGCCGGGAGAGGAAAGCGTTCTGCGAATATTTTTGCTGAAAACCAGCAGCTTTTTGCCAGTTCAAGAACATTTTCAATTTTAGACCAAAACGGAAAAATTTACGGTTTAAATCCTGAAATAGCATGGAATTATGGTGTGAGTTTTTCTCAGAAATTCAAATTGTTGGGTCAAAACGCAGATGCCGGATTTGATTTATATCGTACGGATTTTCAGAATCAGGCCGTTGTCGATTTGATGCAAAGCCCTCAGGAAGTTTTATTTTATAATCTTAAAGGAAATTCATTTGCGAATAGCCTTCAGGTGGAGTTCAATTATGAGTTAATTCACAATCTCAATCTTAGAACAGCTTATAAGTATTACGATATTCAGACCGATTACCTGCGAGGAACTTTTCAAAGGCCTTTGCAGGCAAAACACCGTTTTTTAGGAAACCTCGAATATGAAACCAATTTAAATAACGACAGGCAATGGAAGTTTGATTACACTTTTAACTGGTCAGGAAAACAGCAATTACCCTATACGGCATCAAATCCGGCAGCAGATCAGTTTCCTGATTTTTCCCCTTCTTATGCTGTTATGAATATGCAGGTTACCAGAGTTTTTTCTCCGGTATTTGAAGTCTATATCGGCGGGGAAAACATAGGGAATTACAAGCAGGAAAAAGCAATTTTAGGATCCAGTGATCCTTTCGGACCTAACTTTGATGCTTCTGTAGCATATGCGCCAATATTTGGGCAAATGTATTATGCAGGATTACGATTTAAAATAAAATAATAACTTTATAAACTTTAATATTCAACAAAATGAAAACTATAATTTTAATTGCCCTGATTGCTGTTTTTGGATTATCAGCCCAGGCTCAGACTAAGAAAAACAAGAATTTAAAATATGCCACAGAAGTAAATGGTAATTGTGAACAATGCAAAAAACGTATCGAAAAAGCTGCTTTTGGGGTACCGGGCGTAAAGACGGCTAACTGGGATATTAGTTCGCACCAGCTTACTGTAATTCTGAACGAAGAGAAATCTTCTCCGGATGACCTTAATAAAGCAATTGCAAAGGCTGGGCACGATACGAAAGAGATAAAAGCAGCTCAGGCAGATTATGATAATTTGCATACCTGCTGTAAGTATGAAAGAAAATAATTTTGAAGGCCCGGGTTTAAACCGGGCCTTTTTGAATCGTTAATTTATCTTTAAAATACCGCATTTTATTGTGGTTGAAGTAAATTATTGTTACTTTCACGAACTTATAAATATAACCAAACGCATTTATGAATAATTTCGACTGGACTCAATTAATTAACCCTGAATTTTATATTACGTTAAGTGTCGGAGGATTTCAGATTGGGTTATATATTGTTTTGTTTATCGTATTCGCTGAGACAGGACTTTTTGCAGGGTTTTTTCTGCCCGGAGATAGTTTGCTTTTTTTAGCGGGTATTTATAGTCGTGATTTGATTCAGAATGTGGTTTCTATTCCAAGCGATTTTATAAACGTATTTTTGCTTTCAACTTTGGTTGCAGTGATGGGCGTTTTGGGTAATATGACAGGATATTGGTTTGGAGCCAAGAGTGGATATTATTTGTTTAAAAAAGAAGACTCCTTCTGGTTTAAAAAGAAATATTTATTGCAGTCAAAAGATTTCTTTGAGAAATATGGGGGTAAGGCTATTATCTATGCTCGTTTTCTTCCGATTTTCAGGACTTTCGCGCCAATCATCGCCGGAATAGTTTCTATGGATAAAAAGAAATTTATGTTTTATAATATTCTGAGTTCATTTCTCTGGTCATTTTTATTGATCTTTTCAGGACACTACTTATATGGCGTTTTTCTAAAAGAAGGAATAGATTTAAAAGAACATATCGAATACATTATTATTATCATTATAATCATCTCTACATTTCCGGTTTTACTTAAATTATTAAAGAAAAGACCAAGCGAAAAAATATAAACATAAAAATATACAAACATAAAAAAAGTCCGAAGCTAAAACTTCGGACTTTTTTTATGTGATACAGTCAGTGATAAAAATACGAATCAGCTACTATATTATTTTGATACTATTTACGTGCTAATTGGGATTTGGAATTTCAGTATTGGAATTTAAAATTACACCCTAGCTTCAGTATTGGAATTTGGAATTTATCCCCATGCTGCGCAATTTGAATTTAACTTGTAAAGTTTACCATTCATTAACCTTATTAGCATCCATTTTTAAGAAGATGAACAATAAGATAGTGAAGCCCCAGAGTCCGGAACCACCGTAGGAGAAGAAAGGCAATGGCACTCCAATAGTTGGAAAAATTCCTGCCACCATGGCAATGTTTACAAAAAAGTGGGTGAATAAAATTCCGGCCACACAATACCCGTAAACCCGGCTGAATTTTGTCTTCTGCCTTTCGGCTAAATAAATGACTCTTAATAACAATCCGACAAAAAGGGCGATAACCACTAAGGATCCGAGGAATCCCCACTCTTCACCAACAGTTGTAAAGATATAATCCGTATGCTGTTCGGGTACAAAGCCACCTTTGGTTTGAGTTCCTTCCAGAAAACCCTTTCCCATCCAGCCACCGGACCCAATGGCAATCTCAGATTGATTGGTGTTGTATCCGATCCCTTTCATATCGACAGTTTTTCCTAAAAGAATATTGAAACGGTCTCTATGGTGTTGTTTGAAAACATTGTCAAATACATAATCAACAGAAAGAACAAAGCCTGAAATTATAGCCAGCAAGATCGCACTTAAAAGAAGGTTTCGATCGACGACTCTTCCCTTGAAATAGATAATGGTTAAGACGGCCAGAGAGATTAAAATTACGACATAAGGCTCCAGGACCAGCGTTAAAACAAACAGTAATATCGCTAAAAAGCCCGTCCATACGTACCATGCCGGTAATCCTTCGCGAAACAAAACGACGATAAAAATACTATAGATTAGCGCACTTCCCGGGTCGGGTTGTGGTAATATCAGAAGAACCGGTAAAAACACAATCGCTAAAGCCTGAATTTGCCTGTTGGTTTCTTTTAAATTAATCTGACTGTCACTCAGGTATTTTGCCAGTGCCAGTGAAGTTGCAGCTTTGGCAAACTCTGAAGGTTGTATCGTGAAACTTCCAATGGCATACCAGCATCTCTGACCGGCAATTGTTTTTCCAAAAAGGAATAAACCTGCCAATGACAGTAAGGACACGCCAAAAATAATACTGGCGTATTTTTCATAAAATTTACCATCTACAAAGAGAACAATAAAAATTAAAGGAATGGTACAGGCAATAAAAATTAATTGCTTTTCATACGTACCATCAGTAGATAATAATGAAGAAGAATAGATGTTTAGCCACCCCAATACCACAAGTACAGCGTAGATAATAACACTTATCCAGTCAATATTATTTTTTACACTTTGATTTCTCATTTGAAATGATCTTTTAATTTTCTTTTGTTGTGTCTACTGTAGTTTTTTTAATCTCTGTTTTTGGGGTTACCGTTTTTGGAACAATAATCTTAGCTTTTAAAACGGAATCTTTTGGTGTAGATTCAATTAAGCTCGCCGGATTTATTCCTCCAACTTTGGCATATTCGCTAACTAAGCTTTTGTTTAAAACCCGAATTTCCAGATCGGTTCTTGAGATTTTTTTTCTTAGGTATTTTTCCACCATCAAACTGGCAATTGGCCCCGCAACCGTTGCTCCAAAACCTCCATTTTCAATCATAATCGCGATTGCGATTTTAGGATTGTCTTTTGGTGCAAAAGCCACAAAAATAGAGTGGTCTTTTAGTTTTGTTCTCACACCATCGATTTTTGCATAGTTTTCAGCCGTTCCCGTTTTTCCGCAAATATCGATTCCTTCCACTCTTAAAGCGTAAGCAGTTCCCTTGTTGTATACATCAAACAAACCACTGATAACCGGAGGAAAATACTTTTTGTCAATTGTAGTCTCGTGTTTCGTGGTAAATTTTGCATCAATTTTTTTGCCTTCAATTTTTTTAATAATATGAGGCGTATAGTAATATCCCTGATTGGCAACAGTCGCCATCATATTGGCTAATTGAATTGGGGTCATTAAAACTTCTCCCTGTCCAATCGCGTTTGATACAATAGTAGTACTTCTCCAGCCGCCATTAGGGTATATTTTTTTGTAAGTTTTCGAGGTTGGAATATTTCCTTTTTTACCGGTTGGTAAATCGTATCCCATAAATTGGCCTAAACCGAAACTTTTTACGTGATTACTCCATACATCTACCGCTTTCGCAGGGTCACCATATTTATTAATCGTCAGCATATACGACTGGGCAAAATAGGTATTACACGAATTGTAAATTCCATTATGCAACTGGTGTGGTCCAAAACCGTGGCATTTCATAAAACGGCCTCTACCATAACTAAAACCATGATGGCACATAAAAGTAGTTTGTTCGTTAATGACACCTTCCTGTAGGGCAACCAGTCCGGTTAAGATTTTAAACGGAGATCCCGGAGGATATTCCGCTAAAAGACCTCTGTCGTACAATGGTTTTGCGATAGAATCGTGATACAAAAGCGTATAGTTTTTAGATCTTTGACGCCCAACCAAAATACCCGGATCATAAGACGGAGCCGTAACCAGTGCAAGGATTTCACCTGTTTTAGGTTCAATTGCCACAATTCCCCCTCTTTTATTAATCATCAATTCTTCCCCATACTTTTGAAGTTCGGCATCTATAGTAAGGTTAATATCTTCTCCTGCTACTGCAATCGTATCGTATTTTCCTTCTTTATAAGAACCAATTTCCCGGTTGTATTTGTCTTTCTGAATGTATTTTACACCTTTTATTCCGCGTAAAATTTCCTCGTAGCTTTCTTCAACGCCTTGTTTTCCAATTAAATCTCCACTATTGTAGTATGGATTTTTGGCAATTAATCGTTCGTTTACCTGCGTGATGAAACCAAAAATATTGGCACCATAATCCACTTCGTAATCACGAAGTGATCTTTTTTGGAAATAAAAGCCTTCATATTTCCTGATTTTCTCCTGAAAAGCAGCAAATTCGGCTTTATTTAATTGAGATAGAAAAACGGAAGGCAATCTCGGACTGTATACCCGGGCCTTGGCAATTCTTTTCTGGTACTCGTCTTTTGTGATATTCAATAACGTACAGAATTCATCCACGTTCAGGTCTTCCTTGATTTCGCGCGGAATAACCATGATGTCATAAGAGGCCTGGTTGGCTACTAATAATTTACCGTTTCGGTCATAGATGTATCCTCTTTCGGGATAATCATAGACTTTCTTAATTGCGTTATTTTCTGATTTTAATTTGAAAGAATCATCAATAATCTGCAAATAAAATATCCTGATCACTAGCAAAGATGCTGCAATAATAATTAAAGAGGGCAGCAGAACTTTTCTCATCTTTTATTGGGCTTAATAAGATATATTATTATAATGGAAACGATTATGGTAAAAATAGAACTGAATAAAGTTCGGAGTAAAATGTCACCAATAAATTTAAACTGGAAAGCTTCAAGCGTAAACAGGATAATGTGGTGCAGTATCACGGAAACTAAAATAAAGGAAAACCTTTCCGGCGTAAGTGATTCGTTTAGTTTTATAGTCTGATATTCGTAACTCAGTCCAAATGAAAATTTGAAAATATAAGGCCTGTAATATGCTAAAATAACACAGGCTGTCGCATGAATTCCGCCTGAATTACAAAACATGTCCATCGTTAATCCCAGCAAAAAACTGGAGATAATTAAACCCGATTTATTACTGTTTACAGGATAGAGAATAATGTATAATATATAAGGAAAAGGACTTATGTATCCTAAGAAATTCATATTATTGAAAATAACAACCTGAATTGCCAGTAACATAATAAATCGAAAAATATTGACTAACAATGCGCTATTCATCTTTCTCCTTTTTTTCTAAATTAATAAGTTCTTCTCTGTCTTTACTTTTAATAATGTAAACATGTCCCAGATTGGTCATGTCATTAAACAGTTTTACGTTGATCACATAGAAACTGGTTTTATCCTTAATGTATATTTTATCTACCGTTCCGATGTTAATTCCTTCCGGGAAAATTACAGATTGGCCACCGGTCACAATCGTATCTCCTTTTCTGATCGAAGCTAATCTTGGAACGTCTTCCAGCTGTACAAATCCGGTACTTTTACCATTCCAGGTCAAAGAACCAAAGTGATTTGATTTCTTGATTTTGGCATTGATCTGCGATTTCATATTCAGAATACTAACCACAGTAGAATAGTTTTTTGAAGTATTGTCTACAACACCAATAATTCCTAGACTATTGATAACCCCCATATCCGGTTTCACCCCTTCTTTTGCACCGGAGTTTAAAGTGATATAGTTTTCATGTGTATTGTAGGAGTTGTGAATCACCTTTGAAACAATAATATCCGCAGGTTTAACACCTTTGATGCTGTCTGCTAAAGGTACCTTTGTGGTATCTTCCTTATTGAATAAAAGACTTTTTAATCTTGCGTTTTCAAGTACCAGTTCGTCGTTTTGTGTTCTTAGATTCAAATATTCGTTTACGCGATTAATTCTTTCATAAACACCTCCGCTTAAAAAATTCGCTGAACTGATTACTCTGCTTCTATGGTACGAATGAGATTGAATTGTGAGAGCCAACGAAATACCTAAAAGCAGCAAAAACAGCAATCGATTACTGTTTCTTATAATGAAATTAAAAATTTGCTGCATTTCTTGTTCGGTTATTTTGTTTCAGGATATGCTATTGGGTTCAAATTTTATTAGAGTCAGATGATTCAATCTGACTCTGATAAAAATATAGGAATTGTTTATTTTGAATCTTATTTTATTAAGATGCTTTTGAATTTTGCAATATTTTTAAGGGCCATTCCTGTTCCGCGAACAACAGCTCTTAACGGGTCTTCAGCAATATAAACCGGTAAATCTGTTTTTTGTGAAATACGTTTGTCAAGACCTCTTAACATCGATCCTCCACCAGCTAAATAAATACCGGTGTTGTAAATATCGGCTGCTAATTCAGGAGGAGTTTGTGATAAGGTTTCCATTACGGCATCTTCAATACGCTGAATCGATTTGTCTAATGCTTTCGCGATTTCACGGTAAGAAACATCTACTTGTTTTGGTTTACCGGTAAGTAAATCTCTACCCTGAACCGACATATCTTCAGGAGGACCGTCTAAATCTTCGATAGCAGCTCCAATCTGAATTTTTATTTTCTCAGCAGTACTTTCTCCAACAAAAAGGTTGTGTTGTGTACGCATGTAATATACAATATCATTTGTGAAAACGTCCCCTGCAATTTTTACAGATTTGTCACATACAATTCCGCCTAAGGCAATAACCGCAATTTCAGTTGTTCCACCACCAATATCAACAATCATGTTTCCTTTTGGCTGCATGATATCGATACCGATACCAATTGCTGCTGCCATTGGCTCATGAATCAGATACACTTCTTTTCCGTTTACTCGTTCACACGATTCTTTTACGGCACGCATTTCAACCTCAGTAATTCCGGAAGGAATACATACTACCATTCTTAAAGCGGGAGTAAACATTCTCTTTTTCAATGCCGGAATACTTTTAATGAACATATTGATCATTTTTTCCGAAGCATCAAAATCGGCAATTACACCGTCCTTCAAAGGCCTTATGGTCTTGATGTTTTCATGCGTTTTACCTTGCATCATGTTGGCTTCCTTACCAACTGCAATGATTTTGCCTGATATTCTGTCACGTGCAACGATTGACGGACTATCAATAACAACTTTATCATTATGTATGATTAAAGTGTTTGCGGTACCAAGGTCTATCGCAATATCCTCGGTCATGAAATCAAAAAATCCCATAAGTTTTTTAGGGGTTTAAAATGTTATAAATTATTTTGAACAAAGTTAAACAAATTAATGTTTAAAATGACGTGTTCCTGTAAATACCATTGCAAGATTATTTTCGTTGCAATAATTTATGCTTAATTCGTCTTTTATTGATCCTCCTGGCTGAATAACAGCGGTTATTCCTGCTTTTTTGGCTAATTCCACACAATCCGGAAAAGGGAAAAAGGCATCGCTTGCCATTGAAGCTCCTGTCAGATCAAAACCGAAAGCTTTAGCCTTGTCAATAGCCTGCATTAAAGCATCAACTCTTGAAGTCTGACCCGTTCCGGATGAGATTAAAGTTCCGTTTTTAGCAAAAACAATCGTATTTGATTTGGTGTTCTTGCAGATTTTCGAAGCAAATATTAAATCTTCTACTTCCTGAGCGGTCGGCGCTGTAGTAGTAACGGTTTTTAAATGCTCTTTAGTATCCGTAATATTGTTTCTGTCCTGAATTAACAAACCGTTAAGACATGTTCTCACTTGTCTTGAAGGTAATTCCACTTCATTCTGAACCAATATAATTCTGTTTTTCTTTTCCTGTAAAACCGTAATGGCTTCCTCATCATAACTTGGGGCGATTACCACTTCACAGAATAATTTGTTGATTTCCTGGGCTGTAGCCAGATCAATTTTAGTGTTTGCAATCAAAACTCCGCCAAACGCAGAAGTAGGATCACAAGCCAAAGCGGCTAAGTAAGCCTCGCTGATCGTTTTTCTTGAAGCTAAACCACAAGCATTGTTATGTTTTAAGATGGCGAAAGTTGGCCCGTCAGTTTTAAACTCATTAATTAAGTTGACCGCAGCATCTACATCCAGCAGGTTGTTGTATGATAACTCTTTTCCGTGCACTTTTTTAAACATCGCGTCAAAATCGCCGAAGAAGAATCCTTTTTGGTGCGGATTTTCGCCGTAACGTAAAATCTGACCGTTATCAATACTTTCTTTATAAATGGTTTCATCTGTATTGAAGTAATTAAAAATCGCACCATCATAATGAGAGGAAACATGGAATGCTTTTGTCGCAAACAACCTTCTGTTTTCAAGCGTTGTTGCTCCGTTTTGTGCTGTAATCAAATCCAGAAGCAAACTGTATTCATTTACCGAAGCTACAATCACAGTGTCTTTGAAGTTTTTGGCACCGGCACGGATTAAGGAGATTCCGCCAATATCAATTTTTTCAATAATATCCTGTTCGCTGGCACCTGAAGCAACTGTTTTTTCAAACGGATACAAATCAACAATCACTAAGTCAATCTGAGGGATATCAAACTCCTTCATTTGCTGAACGTCACTTTCGTTATCCTGACGGTTTAAGATTCCGCCAAAAATTTTCGGGTGTAACGTTTTTACTCTTCCGCCAAGAATTTCCGGAAAAGAAGTGATGTCCTCAACCGGAACTACAGGAATACCTAAATTTTTGATAAAATCTTCAGTTCCTCCGGTTGAATAAAGTGTTACGTTTTGTTCGTGTAATTTTCTAACGATTGGCTCCAGTCCATCTTTCGAAAAAACAGATATTAACGCCGATTGTATTGTTTTAGTTGTGCTCATTGTGTAGTTATGATTTTCAGACTGCAAAAGTAGTTTTTTTAAATATTATTTTAAAGAAAATTAATGTAACATTATGGTAAAAAAATCTACTGATGAGTAACTTAACTTTTGTTAGGTTTTTGATTTTAAATTATTGAATTTTACTTTATTGAAAAATTACGAAATATGATTGTTTATCTAAGGTTACTAAAAGAAAGTTTAAGCTTTGCCATAAATGCTTTACGGAATAATAAATTACGTACTTTATTGTCATTACTTGGTGTAACAATCGGTATTTTTTCGATTATTGCGGTACTTGCTGCAGTAGATTCTTTAGACCGTAAAATTTCCAAGGATTTGAGCAGTTTAGATAAAAATACAATTTATTTGATGAAATATTGTTTTGGGCCTTCTGAAATTCCGCAATGGAAAAGAGAGCAGTTCCCAAACGTGAAGTATGATGAATACATTGCTTTAAAAAATTCGCTTAACAATACACAACAGGTCGGCTATCAGCTTTTTGTCAATCACGAAAGTTTAAAATACGATTCTAAAACCGTTGCCGACGTCAATATTGTGCCGTCTTCTTTTGAAATGGTCGATATTGACGGATTGAGTTTTGATAAAGGAAGGTTCTACAACGAATCGGAATCGAATTCAGGAACCGCCGTTATTGTTTTGGGATATGAAATTGCACAGGGTCTTTTTGGTACAATGGATCCCATCGGGAAAAACATCAGGCTTTACGGACAGCGTTTTACCGTAATTGGGGTGATAACCAAACAAGGGGCAGGTTTTTTTGGCGATAGTAATGATACCTCTGTCTATTTACCGGCCAATTTTTTACGCCGAATGTATGGCGACAGCGATTCGATGACACCGGTAATTGTATTAAAACCCGTTAAAGGAGTTGATATGGATGCTTATAAGGCCGAAATAGCACAAAAAATAAGAGGAATCCGCGGGATGAAGGCGGGTGAAATGGACAACTTTTTTATTAATGTACTTTCCGGTTTTACCGATTTTATTGACGGAATTCTAGGTCAGATGAATGTGGTAGGCTGGATTATCAGTGGCTTTTCGCTGTTGGTTGGTGGTTTCGGTATTGCTAATATTATGTTTGTTTCCGTAAAAGAACGTACCAATCTTATCGGAATCCAGAAATCGTTAGGAGCCAAAAACAGGTTTATTTTATTCCAGTTTTTGTTCGAAGCTATTATTTTATCGGTCATCGGAGGAATCATCGGCTTGCTGATGGTTTGGGGAATTTCGGTTATATTGACCAAAGCACTGGATTTTGAATTCGTTTTAAGCTTCGGAAATATAATTTTAGGAACCAGTCTGGCCGCACTTATCGGATTGATTTCGGGAATTTTACCGGCAATTTCTGCTGCAAATCTGGATCCCGTTGAGGCCATCAGGACCGGAATGTAAATTCAAACCCTAAAAAAAATCATCTTTTTTAAAGCTTCAAATTTTATTTTGATGGAGAATTTATTGTAATTTTAATAGCTTAATTAAAATATGATAACATGATACCAGTAAAAGCTTATGCAGCATACGATGCAGAAAATCCGTTAAAACCTTATACGTTTGAAAGAAAAGAAGTTGGTGCTCATCAGGTTCAGATAGAAATCCTGTATAGTGGTGTTTGCCATTCTGATATTCACACTGCAAAAGGAGAATGGGGTCCGGTAAATTATCCATTAGTTCCGGGACACGAAATCGTAGGCCGAATTGTTGCTGTTGGAAGTGAGGTTTCTAAATTTAAAGTTGGCGAACTGGCCGGAGTAGGGTGTTTTGTGGATTCCTGCAGAACGTGTCCGAGCTGTCAGGCAGGTGAGGAACAATTTTGTGATGAAGGAATGACAGGGACTTACAATAGTGTGGAACGAGGAACTGATATTCCGACAAGGGGCGGTTATTCGACCAGTATTATTGTCGATGAAAATTACACCCTTCACGTTTCTGAAAAATTAGATTTAAAAGGAGTAGCACCTTTATTGTGTGCCGGAATCACTACCTATTCTCCATTACGCTATTTAAAAGTAGGTAAGGGGCATAAAGTAGGTGTTTTAGGCTTAGGCGGCTTAGGGCATATGGCTGTAAAATTTGCGGTTTCCTTTGGTGCCGAAGTGACGATGTTAAGCCATTCTCCGTCTAAGGAAGCAGATGCTAAAAAACTAGGAGCGCATCATTTTGCCCTGACCTCAAATCCGCAAACCATGGAATCATTGGCGAACAGCTTCGATTTTATTTTAAATACCGTTTCGGCTAAACACGATCATAATGCTTATCTGAATTTGCTGAAAACAAACGGAACAATGATTGTAGTAGGAGCACCTCCTGCACCAGCAGAAATCCCTGTTTTTACGTTAATCATGAAAAGAAGAAGTATCATGGGAAGTTTGATTGGCGGCATCAAAGAGACGCAGGAAATGTTAGATTACTGTGCTGAACACAATATTACGTCAGAAGTCGAAATCATCGACATGTCGTACATTAATGAAGCTTATGAGCGTATGAACAAAAGCGATGTCAAATATCGTTTTGTGATTGATATGGCTTCTTTGAAGTAGGTACAAAGGTGCAGAGTGGCAAAGGCACAAAGGTTCTGGGGGACTAAGCTGCTAAGAAGCTAAGGTTTCTGCCTCTTTGTTAGATTTAATTTCAGGACTATATCAAAAGAACCGGAGAATATTTCTTCGGTTCTTTTGATTTAAATGGCCTGGTTCTGAAATATAAGGCCTGGAAAACTTGATGCTTTTGAAAGTAAAAGTTGCTCCTGTTGAAGCGATTCGGGCAGGAAAACAAACTGTTTTTCTTTGGTACTATTTTACAACAAATGTTACGGGATAAAAAAAAATAGATAATTTTGAGAAACGGACAATTTAAATTAGGGAAAAAATGAGCTTTATACTAAAACCTGTCGATGTTGTTGAGTCTATTTCCAGAGAAGATTTTAAGAAGAACTATTTAGATAAAAAAAAGCCTTTAATCATAAAAGGATTAACAAAAGACTGGCCGGCAAGAGAAAAATGGTCAACCGATTATTTTAAGGAAATTGCAGGGGATATTGAGGTCAAATTAGTAGATAACTCCAAAGCAGATCCCAAAAAAGTGATCAATGCCTCTATTGCTTCTATGAAATTTGGGGATTATCTGGATCTGATAAAGAGAGAGCCCACACAACTGCGTATTTTTTTCTTCAATCTTTTTAAACACAAACCTGAGTTGGTTGAGGATGTTAAAATTCCAAAAGAATTAATGGGAGGCTTTATAGAAAGTATGCCTGCCATGTTTTTTGGAGGCTCTCAGGCCGTCACATTTTTACATTATGACATCGATTTGCCTCATCTTTTTCACACGCATTTCGGTGGGAGAAAACATATTATCCTGTTTGACTACAAATGGAAAAAAAGGCTCTATTGTGTGCCCAATACGACCTACGCTTTAGAGGATTATGACGTTTCCAATCCGGACTTCGAGAAATTTCCCGCACTGAAAGGCGTTGAAGGGTATGAAGTTTTCCTGGAACACGGAGATACCTTGTTTATGCCTACCGGTATGTGGCACTGGATGCGGTATATTGACGGTTCTTTTTCGCTGAGTCTTCGCGCATGGGACAGCTCGATAACCCGAAAAATGGCCAGTGTCTGGAGTTTGTTCCTGCACGGCGCAGTAGATAGTGCTGTAAAAATAGTTTTTAGGGAACGTTATGCGATATGGCGTGAGAAATTAGCTTTCAAAATAGCCGAAAAAGAATTAAGAAGGGGAAGACCTAAAAAATAGTACAGCTTTAGCGATATCATTTTTGGACAGGCCAAAGTAAAAAATCCCGGGGAAAAATTTCCTCGGGATTTTTTATTAAAATGCATGGGTTTCGAAAAAGCTTATTTTGCTTTTAGCAGTTTTTCCAAATATTCATTCTTTTCTTTTTCTGACTGTATCAGACGTTCGTACAATTTTCTGTTTTCATCTGCCATTTCCATTATTTTATCTAATGCGTTAAATGTGCAGTGACTTGGGTTAGCGATAAAGCTATTGACAGCACTACTGTTGTCATAAAAATTATTGAAATAACTAATCATATTTTCTTCTTTAAAGTTTTTTACCGCTTCAACACTTACACCAAGTGCTTTCGCTACTTCTTTAAGTTTTTCCTCGTCTATAGTTTCGCTGTTCTCGATAATCGAAATGGCCTGTTGGTCGGTTCCTAAAGCTTTTGCCAGGGCTTCCTGTTTCATGTCTTTCCGTTCACGAATACGGCTAATTTTTCGCCCGATATGATTTGGTTTTGTCGCTGTGCTCATACTTCAAAGATATTTATATTGCTTTAAAAAAAAATGCTTTTGGTAAAAAACAGCTTAGATTTTGTAAGTTACTTTTTTAGCGTTTTTTCGGGGTGAAATGGTTGCTTAAAATTTATAAAGTAAAAATGTAATTTTTTAGGGATTAATAATGAAGTAGTATGTATTGCGTTTTATTGCTGTTGAAAGTTTAGTTGTAATTTTAATTTTTCAACACTTTTGTTGTAAACTAATTGTTGTATTTTTTTTCACAACAGAAATTTTACAACAAAAGTGTTGTAAATAAATTGTTGTAATTTTTTTTACGACAAAAAAATTACAACAGAAATTTTGAAACAGAAAGTCTGACAAACTTAATTGTGATTTTTGTTTTGTCACGGGAATTATTTAATTATTCAATGGATATAAGACTGCTTCTGTCAACCATTTTTACTTCTGCTACTCTTACTTTATGATGAGAAAGATATTCATAATCGATCAAGTATATTTTCTTCTTTTCTAAAAGCAGTTTTTCACTTTCACGAAACCCTAATGTTTTAAGAAAATTATAATTGACCGTAATGTCTTTTCTTTTTCTCAGAAATGAGTGTTTGACAAACTTCACTTCCGGAGTAATTGTGTAATGATTAACCAGTGTTAAATCCTGTCTTATTTTTGTGTTGTCAGCATCAAAAACAAAAGAGTAATTGTAATTATCTCTGTTTACAATGTTGTTTGACTCTTTCATTTGATTCATATTATCGTATTTGAAATAAACATATAAAGTGTCTGATTCTTTTATCTTTTTAATATCCTGCCCATTTGATTTAAAAGGAAGACAGCATAAAACACTTAAAACGAAATAGAAGAAAGTGCTGTTTTGAACGGTAGAGGCTGATATAATTTTAGTATGCTGCATTTTACTTATTCGATAGGATTATTATTATAGTCATTTACCTTAACTTCTTTAAGCTTTATTGAAAACCATCCGGTATCATTGTCATCTATGACATAAATCTTTTTTTTGCTCAATAGCAGCTTTTTAGCATCCTGATAACTGAGCATGTTAATTAGAAAATCGTAATTAATCATAATACTTTTATGTTTTTTTAGAAATGATTTTTTTTCTTTTTTCTCCTCAGCAATATACGGATTATGGTACAGCATTATCTGGGTATGTTTGTAGTATTCATTAAAAACAAAAATATAGTCGCCATATCCCTTCGATTGAGGCATATATATTTGCTTGTACTGATTTTGCTTAAAAAAAACATAAACGGTATCTGATTTTTTTAAAGTAGCATAATCCTGACTATAAATCGTTCCGGATATAGTTATCATAAGTAATACAATTATTGCTTTCATGGCATATGATTTTTATTAAGTTAACTTCTCCAATACGTATAGTTTTTTGAACAATTGGAAGTAATCATTCCCCAATCGGACAGTAATTCAATAGAAACACACTATATAAAACAACTTTCCTTTTTTTCTTTTCGGTGAGATCAATAATATAGAACGTTTGTGATCGGGATAATAATTCGCAAACAATATATTCTTCTGTAAAATTTTTGAGAAAGTCTAAATCAATTATATCTCTTTGATGTTTTTTTAAAAAGGATTTTTTTTCAATTCTCGTATCAATTCTTAAAGAACCTTTTTCTGTCATTGAATTTTTACGATCGGGTTTACTAAATAGTAATTGTTCTGTCCGATTTTCTTTTTTCGAGTTTAAAGACAAGGTATATTCTCTGAAATTGTCAGAATACACCTTTTTTTCCTGATTTTTTCCTTTTGTAAACGCAACGTAAACGGTGTCAAGCGTTTTTATGTGATTAATATCCTCGCAAAAAGCAAAAGTGGAAACAAAAAACAAGACAATTATAGTTTTCATATGGTTTGTAAATAGTTAGTCTTCTTTCGTGCAAGATCTTGATGCCCCGGATGCCTGATATAAAATAACTTTACCTTTTTTTCTCTCGTCCAGGTCAATAATATAAATTGTTTTGGGCTTTCTTGGACTCCTGTAAAGAGAATCGCAAACACCAAATTTTCTGAAATACTTAATTCCTATAATTGCCTTTTTATGCTTCCTTAAAAACTTTTTATTTACGGTTATAATTTGAGATTTCACGAGATCATTTTTAGTGTCAATCCCTAAATATTCGTTGTGATAAAAGGTAAAATTAGTTTCTTCATTATGTGTAAACAAGAAATTGTATTGCCTAAATAGGTAATTGCTCTTAGAAGAACCTTCGTAAATATTTTTTATTTGAAATTTATTTGATTTGAACAATACGTATAAAGTATCTGCCGATGTGATAGCATGCGGCTGACTGTAAGCCTCATTGACAAATAAAAGAATTACGACTATAATTATTTTTTTCATATTTGCTTATATCTGTTTGCGGATACAACCAGTGGTTTGGTTATTAAGATTTAACCATCTCCATTACACACTGTTGTGTTCATTTTAACTTCATACAACTTAATTTTTGTATTCTTTTTTTCAGTGTAATCAATAATATAAATTGTTTTACTATTATTTAAAATTTCAGCAACAATCTTACACAGGCTATTATTCTTTATGAATTTTGGTGTAATAATTTTGGCCTTATTTTTTTTGATGAAACTTTTATCTACTATTTTAACATCAGAGACTATATTGGCTATTTTTCTTTCATATCCAAGATATTTATAATGGAAAAAATATAATGGTTCATCAAAATCAAAAAAATCATAAGACCTATCAACATGATCAGCAGAAACGCCTTTATTCTCCTTTTTTTTACCTTTAAATAGAACGTAAATAGTATCCGATTTTTTTAAAGTGGCATAATCCTGACTATAAATAGTACCTGATATTGATAGTAGAAGTAATACTATTATTGCTTTCATGTTCTAGATTTATAATTTCAGATTTATAAAAGGTATTAGAATTGATAAGATAATATTTTGAATTAACTATGACTACTAGGATTAACCATCTCCACGGCATATTGTGCCGACTTCGACTTCATATAGCTTAATTTTGTTCTCTTTTTTTTCAGTACAATCAATGATGTAGATAACTCTGTGATGATTTAAAATTTCAGCAACGATTTTACAGAGGTTCTTCTTCTTTATGAATTTTGGTGTTATAATTTTGGCTTTGTTTTTTTTAATAAAACTTTTGTTTACCACTTTTACATCAGATACGATATTGGCAACACTATTTTCATAACTTGAATATTTACGATGATAAAGGTCTAATGATTCCTGATCAAAAATAAAAAAAGAATACACTCTGTCGTCATAATTATATTTTGTTTGTGGCTGAATCGATTTTCGTTCGTTTTTTTTACCTTTAAAAAGAACATAAATAGTATCAGATTTTTTTAAACTAACATAATCCTGACTATAAGTCGTTGATGTGATAAGTATTGCTATTATGTATAAAATGTTTTTCATTTAAACTCATTTTATTTTGTCACTCATGCACGGGACAAAAATCTAACAAATAGACTCTGTAAAGAATAATTTTCTTTTTCTTTTTTTCGGTGTAATCTATTATATAAAGTACTTTCGGAGCACGTAACAGTTTGCATGCAATGTATTCTCGATCTAAGTCTTTAAGAAAATCAATCCCAATAATATCCTTTTTATGTTTTTGTAAAAAAGATTGATTTTTAATTTTTGTATAGCTGTTGGAATCACCTTCATTAACTAAAGAATCTTTTACATCAGGTTTCTCAAATACAATTTGTTTGGTTTTATCCTCTTCTGTTTTTAACAAAAAACTATAGCGTCTGAAATTTGCAGCATAAACCTCTTTTTTTTCATTGGCATGTTTTTTAAATGCGATATAGATGGTGTCCAGCTTTTTAATACTATCGACATCCTGACAAAAAGCAAAACTGGAAATAAAAAATAAAACAATTATGGTTTTCATATTAATTTATTATAGCTTATACTCAATATGTTTTTCAGTAAATTATTTTTTTTAATTATCGCCAGTTTTATGTTTGTATCAAGTTTATCAAGCTTTAACCATCTTTACAACATATTATGTATTATTCATTTTTTAAATGTTCTTTGTAAGCAGATTTTGCAATAGAGTCTAATTCTCTGCTTGCATAATAATGTAAACAATTTGACATATAATAATTTTCACCTTCTTTACAATTCTCACACATTTTAGGTTTTGGCATGTTCTTAACAATGTTCTGTCCCATTTTTCTAGTTTCATTCAAGGCTTTAAGACTTAAACCATCGTATGGATTTAATGCATCTTTCTGCTCTATTAGTTCATAAATAGAATCGTTTTTATAGCTTTCCTTAAGACAAGCGAAAAAAACATTATCCTTATAGGCTGTTATCCATGGGTTATTACTTTTGGTATAACTAAACTTTTCATATGAGTTTTTGCTGCAAGAGCAGAAACATAGTAGTATTAAAATGTATTTCATAATTTTTAATTTAAAATCCATATATCTAATCTATAAATAGGGGCGTCATAAAAATGACATTCATTTCCGCAAGTAGCATCACTTTTTAGTAAATCAGCATGTCCTGTTGCCCAGTTAAAATTACTTGAGTAAATAGAGTATATTCCTTTTTTTCCTAATAATAATCTGGGCAAATTTACACCATTAGTACCAGCATCTGCTTCTGAATATTGAGAATGATTGGGATTGTAAGGTGTTTTAGGATTTATCGTTGAGGCAGGGTTAGTGCCAAAAGTTGCTCTCATCCATAAATTAATTTCATAAGCAGCTTTAAAATAAAATTTATTATCTGCTCCCTTAAAAGTTTTACCAGGTAAATTGGGTATTATTACACCAGAATAATTTAATGCTTTTGATAAACGTATAGCACAGGTATTAGTTTTAGGTCCTGAATATAAAGAGGCAACATCACCTCCTATTGAATTATACATTTTTTGAGGAGTATCGTATTTGGGATCAGAATCATAGGGAAAATTTGAGCTAAAATCAGACCATTTAGGTAGATTTTGTTTTGGAAAAGTCAAATTAGGGTTCTCCCAAAATACAGGATCATATGTTCCATCATTTCCTTCTGAACTACCCATGAATTGATTTTTAAATTGTTCGAATGTTACAGATGGATTGTTAATGAAATAATTAATTGCCCAAATACCAAATTTTTTAGCCGCAGCATTAGTATTCTGATCCAGGTAATTTTTTACTTCATTAGCAATGTTATCGTTATTGAATAAAAAGGTCAATTGCTCAAAATTAAGCGTGTTTCCCAATAACACGTTGATGTCGTTGGCCAGTATCGGCACCTCACAATCTACAGACTGACAGGAAGGAGGCAAAGAAATCCCCGTATCTACAGGACCGCTGCCGCCGCTTCCCGGAGTGCTGCTGCTACCACCTCCGGTACCACTTTGGTCTCCGCCCATGCCACCGCCTCCCATGCTTTCTCCGCAAGAGGCAATTTGGTAGGCGACAATCTGATAGGTCGAATAAGGCAAAGAACCTTTACCCTCACAATTGGCTGCTTCGGAAGATCCGGAATGGGCTCCGCTGTAGCACTTATGCGCAGTTTCGATTACAGTATACTCGTATGTATTTTCACAGGCCGATTTAGAAGTCAGGTTGTTAAACGAAAAGGTTTCGCTGTTTACGGCTTTAAACCCTGTTACCTTAAAGTTTTTATGCTCACTCGCGATCCCGTCAGGAAAGAAATAGATAATAATGTACGCTTTGTATTGATCCTCGTTAAAGCGTTTGGTCAGGATGAGGTTCTCAATCGTGTTGTTGGCGGGTGAATAATTATTTCGCTCGATGTAAAAGGTAAACGACTCTTTGGCTTGTTCGTCATTTTTTACATAGGTCAGTTTGTCGGTAAAAATTTTAAAATCCAAAGCCTGAACGGTTCTTTTGGAGCTTGTTTTTTGGGTGCCTGAATTCGTTATGGCATTAAAAAGCGATTCTTTCGATTTAAGGAACTAATAATTTTTATGCAGCATTAATATACTTTTCTTGTCGGAGTTTTCTATTATTTCTGACTCGCTGCTGCAGCCTGAAAGACTTAATACAATGGCAAACACCACTGTTTTAATAAACGGGATGAAGTTTTTGGTTGGCATATAAATGGTTTTATAAATTACAAATTTGGCTTACAGGGGGTATATAGGCGGCTAATTTATAAAAAAAAAGCTACAAAAAAAATGCAGCTGTAATTTTTTTTATAAAAAAGAAACCCGACAGTTTTTAAGGCTGTCGGGTTTGGTATTTTAAAAGTTTTTATAAACTATCTGATGTTATTGTTTTGAATTAAATCAATATATAAGTTGATCTTATCCTTTAAATCTTTTCTTGGCGTAATAAAGTCAAGGAAACCGTGTTCTAAAAGAAATTCGGCAGTCTGGAAACCTTCCGGTAAATCTTTTCCTGTCGTATCACGAACCACACGCGGACCTGCAAAACCAATTAAAGCACCCGGCTCAGAAATATTAATATCTCCCAACATGGCGTAAGAGGCAGTAGTTCCTCCGGTGGTAGGATCTGTACATAAAGAAATGTACGGTAATCCTGCTTCTGCAAGCTGTGCCAGTTTAACAGAGGTTTTAGCCAGCTGCATTAACGAATAAGCGGCTTCCATCATACGGGCTCCACCAGATTTTGAAATCATTACAAAAGGCATGTTGTTTTTGATCGCGTGATCAATTCCTCTTGCGATTTTCTCTCCTACAACAGCTCCCATAGAACCACCGATAAAGGCAAAATCCATACAGCAGATTACCAGTTCTTTTCCTTTCGATTTTCCCACTCCGGTACGTACAGCGTCCTTAAGGTGGGTTTTTTCCATTACATCTTTCAGTCTTTCTGCATATTTTTTTGTATCCACAAAATGCAGAGGATCTTTAGAAGTCATGTTTTTATCTAATTCAACAAACTCATTGTTGTCGAATAAAATCTCAAAATAGGTTGCGCTTCCAATTCTAACGTGAAAATCATCTTCAGGACTCACAAATAAGTTTCGGGCTAATTCGTCAGCATCAATAATTTTTCCTGTTGGAGATTTGTACCACAATCCTTTCGGAACGTCCATCTTATCTTCTGTAGCGGTCGTAATCCCTTTTTCCTGTCTTTTAAACCAAGCCATTTTTTTAGATTTTAGATCTTAGACTTTAGATTTTAGATTTTAGACTTCGAGAAATCTAAAATCTAAAATCATAAATCTAAAATTTATAGTGTATTTACGTTATTCAAGTCTGCAAAAGCCTGCTCCAGTCTTGTATTGAATGTCACTTCGCTTTCACGCACCCATCTTCTTGGGTCATAATATTTTTTGTTAGGAGCTTCAGCACCTTCAGGGTTACCGATTTGTGTTTTTAAATAGTCAATGTTTTTAACCATATAATCACGAATTCCTTCTGTGTATGCAAATTGTAAATCGGTATCGATATTCATTTTGATTACTCCGTAGCTAATTCCTTCTCTGATTTCTTCCAATGTAGAACCTGAACCTCCGTGGAAAACGAAATCTACCGGATTATGTCCCGTGTTGAATTTTTTCTGAACGAAATCCTGAGAATTTTTTAAGATTTTTGGAGTTAATTTTACGTTTCCTGGTTTGTAAACCCCGTGAACGTTACCAAAAGCGGCTGCAATTGTAAATTTAGGGCTTACTTTAGATAATTCCTCGTAAGCATACGCTACTTCTTCCGGTTGTGTGTATAATTTTGAGCTGTCTACATCAGAGTTGTCAACACCATCTTCTTCACCACCTGTAATTCCAAGCTCGATTTCCAATGTCATTCCCATTTTGCTCATTCTAGCCAAATATTCTTTACAGATCTCGATGTTTTCTTCGATTGGCTCCTCAGACAAATCGATCATATGCGAACTGAATAATGGTTTTCCTGTTTCTGCAAAATGTTTTTCAGAAGCATCCAATAAACCATCAATCCAAGGCAATAATTTTTTGGCACAGTGGTCAGTGTGTAAAATTACAGTTGCCCCGTAAGCTTCTGCTAAAGTATGAATATGTTTTGCGCCTGCGATTCCACCAGCGATTGCTGCTTTTTCACCTGCATTAGATAATCCTTTACCAGCGTTAAATTGTGCTCCTCCGTTGGAGAACTGAATGATAACCGGAGCGTTTAGTTTAGCTGCAGTTTCAAGAACGCCATTGATTGTACTTGAACCCGTAACATTTACTGCCGGAAGTGCAAATCCTTTTTCTTTCGCATAATTAAAAATCTCCTGAACCTGATCTCCTGTAGCTACTCCTGGTTTGATATTGTGTGCCATTGTAATTTTTTTTATAGTTGTTTTTAGTTTTTAGGTTGCAAAAATAAGAATTAATTAGCATTAGAACGGATAATTTATTCCAAAATTTAAAACCGAGTGACCAAAATTGTATTCTTTGAACCAACGATTTCCTTCGTCATACGCCGGATTATAGGTCTTGAAGCCTAAATCTAAACGAATCACAAAGAAGCTTAAATCGTAACGTAAACCAAATCCGGAACCCAAAGCAATTTCAGCTAAATCGTTTACGCCAGTGAATTTCGCCTTCTCATCGATGACATTATCGAGCACATTCCAGATATTTCCGGCATCTGCAAAGATAGCTCCTTTCACGTCTCCAAATACCTTAAATCGAAATTCGGCACTAAGCGCTATTTTCATGTTGGCCTCATTAAAATCATTTGAAGCATTGGTAGTCCCCGGACCCAATGAGTAGGGCTGCCATGCACGATTATCATTGGAACCTCCGGAATAATAACTTCGGGAGAACGGAATGTAATTTGAATTTCCGAACGGAATTGCGATTCCAAAGAAGCTTCGTACGGCCAGTACTTTTTCTTTTCCAAAATCCCAGTGTTTGATATAATCAAATTCGGTTTTGATGTATTCTGAATATTCTAAGTTGAATATTTCGTAATTTCCGCTAATATTTTTAGGCAGGTTAGCAATATTTGAAATTGCAGTTAACAGCGTACCTGCAGATTCTATTTTTGTTTTAAACTGATAAAAAGTATTGTCGGCCAGATCTTTTTTGGTGGTTTTGGTGAACGTATAACTGGTGGCCAGAATAAAATCATTCTCGGTCAGACGCACTCTTCGTTCTTCAATACTTTCGACTTGTTTGTAGTCGGCATTCCCGGGTGTTAACAACGTTCGTCCGTTTAAAACATCATCGGTGAAACCTGCGGTTCCTTTTGTGATGATCAGGTTATTACTGAGGTCCAGATTGTCACCGTTTACATTGTAGGTGCTGGCGATATTATTCAGCTCATTATACGACGAAGTATACACGTTGAAGTAATTGTCCGGGTTTAGGTTGCGTACAAACTGAACGTTCAGCAATTCGAATTTTGCAGTGTTGTTTCGCTTCGGAGACCAATTGTAAGCAAGTCCGCCCGTGAAATTTTCTTTATCGAGACCAATGTTCCTTTGTTTGGAGAAACCGCTCGAGATACTTGTGGACGGAATCATTCTTTTCGGAATAATTTTTTCGGTTCCGAAAGGCAGTAAGATTCTTGGGAAATTTAATTTCATATCCAGACCATATTCCGAAACATTAAAGAAATTATTATTCGGATTGGCCATGTCTTTTGAGGACCCGATATTTACACGTGCCGAAATCTCTAAAGTTTCAGCCCTGTTAAAGACGTTTCGGATCGTTTCAGAAATACTGGCGCCGATTCCAAAATCCTGAATATTGGAATGTGTTAAATCTAAAGTGGCTCCGAAACTGTATTTTTTTCGTGGCGTTAAAAAAACATTCGCAATCAGTGATTGTGCCAATGGATCGCGTTTGTCTACTTCATATTGTATCGACGGATAATTGAAAATCTTCAGGTTGTTTAAGTATCGTGTCGAAAGCGTTGTTCTGGTGTCTGAGAAAGTACTTCCTTTTGAAATAAAAACAGCATCTGTAATAGCGCGCGGTTTGTATTTTAATTTTTTATAACTGTACAGATTAAAGTTGTTGTAAGTTGTACTGTCTTTGATCGGGGTTTTTGAGTTGGCCGGTGAATAATCAGTATAGATATTTACATCACTTATTTTATATATTTTAAAAGGCTCTGTTCTGCTGGAATCCCTTTCCTGAATAGTGTTGTTGTTGATGATTAAATTCACATCGGCTTTGTTTTTTTTTCCAATCGTATCAATGTCATAAGTCACATAAGTTGGCTGGAAGAAATAGGCGCCATGATTCCTGAAATAGGTGGTGATGCGGTTTTTCTCGTCTTCGAAATCTGAAGTTTTATATTGGCTTCCTGATTTTAATAAAGAAGGCTCCTTGTTGGTTTTGTACAAGGAATCTAAGGCCGGAGTCATAATACTGGTTCTGATGGAATCCAGAAGAAAAGCCGGGCCTGTGGTAATGTTATAATTGATTTTGGCTTTTTTGCGCCCTACAGTGGTGTCAATGTTATAATCGGTTTTTACATTAAAATACCCATTGTTGAAATAGTAAAATTTCAGGCGCAACAAAGATTTTTTTGTTTTTGTCGTATCAATAATAACAGGGGGTTCTCCGGTACTTTTTAAAAATTCGTGAATTCCTTTGTATAAAAAAGATTGTCCAAGACGGTCTACCTGTTTGGCAGATAATAGTTTTGCCTGACGCTCATATAAGCCCGGATTGTTTTTAAATTTTGCCTGATACGTAGAATCCGGATTTAAATTGGCTAGGTTGTATAAATTCAGACGTAATTTGTATCCCAGTAAGGTACCATTTGGTTTTTGGTACATTTGATTGGATGCCGTTTCATCATTTGTAGACTTTCCATTTACAAGAATATTGTTTTTAGTAAGAAGACTTTTTCCGTCCGGAACTCTTTTTACAGCATTACAAGCGCAAATAAGTATTGCTATTAGAATAAATGCTAGTATTTTTGTGGAATTGTTTTTCAAGTGATATTAAATATTTAATTCAAAAGTACATTATTTTATGGTTAGTAAAAACCAAATAAAGCTTATATCAGGTTTACATCAAAAAAAGCAACGCTTTGCAAATCAATTATTTTTTGCCGAAGGAGTAAAGGTAATTCAGGAACTCTTGCAATCCAACTTTGAATTAGAACATTTATACACCACACAAAATGATTTTGAGGCCGTTCCGTCTTCCAGACGTACGCTTATTAATGAGCAGGAACTTAAAAAAATAAGTGCTTTAGCAACACCGAATTCATGTTTGGCGGTTTTCAAAATGCCTGCCGAAAATAAAATTACCGATACGGGTTTAATTCTGGCGCTGGACGATATTCGTGATCCCGGAAATTTGGGCACCATTTTACGTCTTTGCGACTGGTTTGGTATCAGGCAGATTATTTGCTCTAAAGAAACCGTTGACATTTACAATCCAAAAGTAGTACAGGCCACGATGGGGTCTATTACCCGGGTAAATGTAAATTATGTCGATCTGAAAACGTTTATTTCACAAACGAAGCTGCCTGTTTTTGGAACCTTTATGGACGGAGAAAACATTTATCAATCTAATCTGCCACAAGATGGAATCATTATTATGGGTAATGAAGCCAATGGTATTTCGGAAGAGATTGAAAAAACGGTGACAAGCCGACTCACAATTCCAAGGTTTGGCGAACTGCAAAAAACCGAAAGTTTAAACGTAGCTACCGCAACAGCAATTATTCTTAGTGAATTTAAACGAAATAGTTAGGTTTTTGTTTTAATGAAAAGTGAAATTTATTAAAATCGCCCTCGATTTCATGGAATCAATGTTATCCGTCCACGGACTCGGACCATTCGCCGGATTATCCCTGATTAATTCGTCAGTGATACCAAACATTCCTCTGATCGAAGGAGAGAAAATAAAATACTCTGAGAAAATATCAATTCCAAAACCAAGTTCATAAGCCGCAGTCCAAGGCTTAACCCTGAACTTCTGATCGTGATTATCATCCAGGGATTTTGAATTACTCGAAAGGTTTAATGTGGTTGACATTCCACCTACTAAATACGGACGAATATTTCCGGTACGTAAAGCAGAAAATTTCAATAATAAAGGAAAGTGGATGTACGTACTGTTTACCTCTCTTAAATAATCAGCCTGCTTTTCAAGAGGATAATATAAGTCACGCTTGGTATAATACAAACCGGGTTCAAAACGCAGGTTGATATATTCCTGCAATCTTAAATCGGCCACCACCCCGACATTAAAACCGGTAGTTTTTTTAACCTGAATGTCTTGCTGCACCTTGTTTTTGTAATCAAATTTAAAGTCGAAACTATTAAAACCTAAATAATAACCGAAGTACAGGCGTTGTTTTTGCCAGTTTTCAAGATTAATAATAGGATCTTTGCTAAACATATTTTTAGCAAATTGCGAATATCCTTTTGTCGTTAAGACTAATAAAATTAAGATTACTGTTTTTTTCATACTATTTTTTAGAAGCAGAATAAATGGTTGCAACTCCAAAAGTTTGAGGCATCGCCACAACATCTATAAACCCAATTTTTCGTAAAATATTGTTCAGGGCTTCTCCATAAGGAAAAGCTGCAGCAGATTCGGATAAATATCCGTAAGCTGAATTGTCTTTTGAAAACAGTTTTCCTATTAAAGGAAGTATGTTTTTGGTATAAAAGTTATATCCTTGTTTATAAGGTGTTTTGTCCGGAACCGAAGTTTCAAGAATTACAAATACTCCATTAGGTTTCAAAACTCTTAAGATTTCAGCAAAACCTTTTTCAAGGGTTTCAAAGTTCCGAACGCCAAAACTAACGGTTATAGCATCAAAATAATTGTCCCCGAAAGGCATGTTTTCTGAATCTCCTAAAACCAACTCAATAACATTTGATAGTTTTTTTTCCTCTACTTTCTTTTTTCCCACTTCAAGCATTCCTGCCGAAATATCCAGGCCAATAATTTTTTCAGCATTTGTCTGTGCCATTAAAATAGCTAAATCGCCGGTTCCTGTGGCGATATCAAGGATGATTTTTGGTTTTTTATCAGAAACTATTTTCAAGACCTTTTTTCTCCACTTAATATCAATACCAAATGAAATTACGCGGTTTAAATTATCATAGTTCCCGGAGATCGTGTCAAACATTTGGGCAACCTGTTCTTTTTTGCCTAATGAAGAGTTTTTATACGGAGTTATTTTTTCAGACATTTTTTTTATTTACGCAAATATAATACAAATCTTCTTTAACTGTAATTCAGTTTTTTAATTTGTAAATCAAATGTTTTACAAAAAAAATATTTTTAGCGGAAGGTTCTTTTTTTTGGCTATCCCTAAAACAGGGTATTTAAAAAAAATCATGGTAAATGGGTATTGTGAGTGTAGGATTTTAGAGTCAATTTTGTAGTGTAATAATATTAGAGATTTTACTAATTGCGGTTTATTTAGTGACTTAAACCAAATGAATGTTCCTGCACTGGCTGTAGTTTGTTCGTGAGTAGTTTTAAAATATTGTTGTGGTTAACAATATTCTTTTTTAAAGTGCAAACACGTTCTTAGGATTAAATTTGTTTTTGGAAATTTTAATTTTCTTGTCTTTACGCCTTCGTGGTATTTGGCAGTAAAGACTTTTTTGAGATTACTCTCAGAAAACAATAATGTTATAACAATCACGTCAGGTAATTGTTGTTTTTATCCAATTCTACTCTTGAAAAGCCCAAAACCGTAAATTGTTTTTGTTAAAAAACATCCTCAATCGAGGATGTTTTTTTATTTTATTTCCTAATGTAAGTTTCGTAGGTGTATTCGTATTGATGTTTTTCATCTTTGAGATTCGTTTCCGCTTCAACCAGCTGCCATTCGTTTTTGTTGATTGTTGGGAAAAACGTATCAGCCTCAAAAGTCTGGTGTACTTTGGTTATTTCAATTATATCTGCAAAGGGAAGGGCTAAATTGTAGATTTCACCTCCTCCAATAACATAGGAATCTTCCTCTTCAGGGCATGCAGCAAGTGCTTTTTCGATACTGTCCACAACAATGCAGCCTTCAGGATTATAGTCTTTTTGACGCGTTATAATCACGTGAGTCCTGTTTGGTAATGGTTTTGGGAAACTTTCAAAAGTCTTTCTTCCCATTATAATATAATGGTTGGTAGTTAATGCTTTGAATCTTTTAAAGTCATTTGGCAGATGCCAGACCAATTCATTGTTTTTTCCAAGGGCATTGTTTTCGGCAACCGCCGCTATCATTATAATCATGGTATGCTAAACTAAATTTTGTTTTCGTTATCCTCGTTTATTTTTGATTCTAATTGACTTATCCTTTTTTGCTGCAAGGCAACAAGTCGGTCAATTTGCTCTCTTTCCCAGTTTTTATTCATAAATCTATCCGTAATATAAACTTTTATAAAATGAAGGATAAAAATAAAAAACCATATTGTGATCACCCAGATACACCAATTTTGAGTAGTGTCTGCAGGGGTGACATTGGTAGTGGTACCAAATCCAAAAAATCGATTCGCAATAAATAAAAATAAGCTGCCTAAAAGAAACAAAACAAGATGAAAATATAAAATTTTCTTTTGTCTGATTCTCCTTCTGGCATATTCGTATTGCTCGTGCACTTCTTTTTCCATAAGATTTTAAAAAAATAATGAGATTATAAAGTTAGAATTTATTTTGAAAGCACAATATTTTGAACACAGAATATTTGCTTTTAAATGAGCTAAGAATCTGAAATCCAAAATTTAAGCAGGAATTAATTATGAATGCGACTAAAAAGAGAGCCACTTTTTGATATTATCACAAATCGTTTATTTGGGTATCGAATCTTCTTGTTAAATTGTGTAATTTAGAGGTATCAATCTAAAAATTAAATGGTTATGGCTTTAAAGAAACAATTTGTGAAAACGAAACCAGTTTGTAAAGTTACGTTTTCAATCGATGCCAAAGATGCCAGTGCGGCAGCTGTAGTGGGAGATTTTAACAACTGGAATGCTCAGGAAGGAACTTTAAGTAAGTTGAAAAACGGAACTTTTAAAGCAACCTATGACCTGGTTAAGGACGCGATTTACGAGTTCAAATATGTTATAGACGGAACGTACGTTAATGAACCGGAGGCAGATTCCTATAAATGGAATGATTTTGCAGGAAGTGAAAACAGTGTATTGGTAGTATAAAAAAATCCGCTAAAAAGCGGATTTTGTATTTATACAGCAACACTTCCTTTTATACCGGCATGTGGCTCGTAATCTAAAAGTGTAAAATCATTATAGTCAAAATCAAAAATGTTTTTAATCTCCGGATTTAAAATCATTTTTGGTAATGGTTTGGGTTCACGGGTTAATTGTAATTCTAATTGCTCAAAATGATTATTGTAGATATGGGCGTCTCCAAAAGTGTGGATGAATTCACCATACTCTAAATCACAAACCTGTGCAATCATCATCGTTAAAAGCGCATAGGAAGCAATGTTAAACGGAACTCCCAAAAAGATATCAGCGCTTCGCTGGTACAACTGACACGATAATTTTCCTTTTGTTTCTCCTTTTTCAGGATCAGGACTCGTCACATAAAACTGAAAAAAAGCATGGCACGGAGGCAATGCGGCTTTATTGTTGGCGACATTCTCTTCAAATGACTTTTTGGTATCCGGTAAAACCGAAGGATTCCATGCAGAAACGAGCATTCTTCTGCTGTTCGGATTCGTTTTTAATTCTGTTATTAATTCAGAAATCTGATCGATTTCCTCACTGTTCCAGTTACGCCACTGATGTCCGTAAACAGGTCCCAGGTCTCCGTTTGAATCGGCCCAGGCATCCCAGATTTTAACTCCGTTTTCCTGTAGATATTTAATATTGGTATCGCCCTTTAAAAACCAGAGCAATTCGTAAATGATTGATTTTAAGTGTAACTTTTTGGTCGTAACCATTGGAAAGCCTTCACTTAAATCAAAACGCATCTGGTATCCAAAAACACTTTTTGTTCCGGTGCCGGTTCGGTCTCCTTTTTGGTTACCGTTTTCTAAAACATGTTTTACTAAATCTAAGTATTGCTTCATGATTGCTTTAAGCTTTAGGCTATAAGCTTTAGGCTTTTTCCTAATTGCTTTTAGCTTGTTTTTTATGTTTTGCGCTTTAAGCTTACAGCCTAAGGCTTAAGGCTTATAGCTTTAGAATTATCTTTTCGAGATTTCGTCTCTGATTTTCGCTGCTTTTTCATAATCTTCCTGAGAAACGGCCTGATCTAAAAGATCGTTTAGTTCCTGCAGGCTGTGTTTGGCGTAAACATCACCGGACTGGTTGCTTTCTTCTTCACGTCCAAAAGTCTCCGGGTTTGATAAGACATCATCTATTTCCTGAGCGCCCTGATCTGTCTCTGCAGAATTGGATTTCAGATAAATTCCGGCCTTATCCAGGATGTTTTTATATGTAAAAATAGGAGCATTAAAACGCAATGCCAACGCAATGGCATCCGATGTTCTGGCATCGATGATTTCTTCGATTTTATCCCTTTCACAGATTAAACTGGAATAAAAAACACCGTCGACAAGTTTGTGGATGATAACTTGTTTCACGACAATATCAAATCTTTCTGCGAAGTTTTTGAATAGATCGTGTGTCAACGGACGGGGAGGTTTTATTTCTTTTTCTAAGGCGATAGCAATCGACTGGGCTTCAAAAGCACCAATAACAATCGGAAGTTTTCTTTCGCCATCAACTTCATTCAAAATAAGGGCATAAGCGCCATTTTGAGTTTGACTGTATGAAATTCCTTTTATGGATAGTTTTACTAGACTCATATATGTGGGTAAAAAAGGGCAGTTAATGCCTCATTTTAATACTTTTTTTGATTGAAAAATAAAGGTGCAATTTTAATCAAAAAATATGGAACAAAAAAGCTACCTAAAACAAAGATACGATTATCTTGTTTTTAGGCAGCTATATTTTTATAGAGAATTTTATTTCTAAGAGTGTTGTGCTTTAAAGGCTTTTAATTTTTCAATTAATTGTGGTACAATTTCAAAAGCATCACCTACAACACCATAGTCAGCTACTTTAAAGAAAGGAGCCTCAGGATCATTATTGATTACTACTTTTACTTTTGAGGAGTTAATACCTGCAATATGCTGGATTGCTCCCGAAATACCAATTGCAATGTAAAGGTTGGTGGCAACTGGTTTTCCTGTTTGGCCAACGTGTTCGCTGTGAGGTCTCCATCCTAAATCAGAAACAGGTTTAGAGCAGGCCGTTGCAGCACCTAAAACAGCTGCTAAGTCTTCCACCAATCCCCAGTTTTCAGGACCTTTTAGTCCGCGTCCACCGGAAACTACAACATCAGCATCAGCGATAGAAACTTTTCCGGTTACTTTTTCTACAGATTCTACTTTTACTCCAAAATCGTTATCGCCGATTGAAGGATTAAAATCTTCTTCAGTTGCAGCTCCTGCACTTTCAAAAATTCCGTAAGAGTTTTTAGCCAGACCAAGAACTTTTACATCGGTATCTATTTGTGTGATGTTGAAAGCTTTGTTGGAGAATGCATTTCTTTTTACCTGAAATGGTGAAGTGCTCAGCGGTAATCCAACCACATTAGAAGCAAAACCAGCTTCCAGAGATACTGCTACTAATGAAGAAAGGTAGATACTGTCTGTTGTAGAAGATAGTAAAACTACTTTTGTTCCTTCTTTTTGAGCCGCTTGTTTGATTACATCAGCGTAAGCTTTAGCCGTAAAACCAGCTAGTTTATCGTTGTTTACTTTCAATACTTTATCAACTCCGTATTTTGATAATTCGCTTACATCACTAGTGTTTATCGTTAAAGCGGTTACGGTTGTTCCTAAAGATTCAGCTACCTTTTTAGCATAAGAAGCTAATTCAAAAGCAACTTTTTTAAATTTTCCTTCTGCAGATTCTGCGTATATTAATATTGACATAATAATTTTAGATTTTAGATTTTAGATTTCAGATTTTAAAAATTGAAATCTAAAATGATTATTGATTTTAGATTTGAAGTGAATCAAATGTTGAGTTTTTAGATTTTGCGTTGCTATCAGCAATCTAAAATCTATATTCTACAATCTTAAATCACCTTAGCCTCGTTGTGTAATAAATTAACTAACTCATCCAAATTATCAGGAGAAACTAATTTCACTGCTGATTTAGGAGCTGGTTTTTCAAATTTCACCGCTTTTGTATTTACAGGAGCATCAACCGGCTCAAGGATAGTAAGCGCCTTTGTTCTTGCCGTCATAATTCCTCTCATGTTCGGGATACGTAAGTCTTTTTCTTCAACAAGACCTTTCTGACCTCCGATAATCAAAGGTAAAGTAGTGCTTACTGTTTCTTTTCCGCCATCAATTTCACGAACCGCTTTTACGTTATTTCCTTCAACAGTTACACTTGTACAGGAGTTTAGAAAGTTAGAACCTAAAATTCCTGCAATCATTCCCGGAACCATTCCGCCATTATAATCTAAAGATTCTTTTCCTGCTATTACTAAATCGTAACCACCAGTTTTAATTACTTCAGCCAATTGTTTTGCAACAAAAAAACCATCAGTTGGGTTTGCATTCACGCGAATCGCTTCATTTGCACCAATAGCAAGTGCTTTACGTAAAGTGGGCTCCGTATCAGGACCTCCGACATTTACTACAGTTACAGTAGCACCTTGTTGTTCCTGAAACCAGATAGCACGTGTTAAACCAAACTCGTCATTAGGATTAATCACATATTGTACACCATTGGTATCGAATTCTGAGTCACCATTTGAGAAGTTAATTTTTGAAGTAGTATCAGGCACATGGCTGATGCAAACTAATATTTTCATAAGTATATAATTTATATTTATAATATTCTTTTACAAATTTAGAAATTAAAATCGGAATAATATACTATGCATGCATAATATTTTTTAAAAACTATTACGTTTTCGAAGATTCCGGATTTTTGATGGCTTTTCATCGGAAAACAAAAACAAAAATATATTCATTTAAGTTGATTCTTAGGAATTTTGCAATGCAGAGCGTGTTTGTATTCGCCAGATTAGAGCTGATTATTCCGGTTTAATTTACAAAAATTAATTTGGTACTATTTTAAAATGAAACGAATAAATCAAAGTTTGTGTAAAAAGGAAAGTAAGCACAAAAAAAACTATAATTATATCGATTTCGTAAATAGTATAATATATTTTTAAAAGTTAAAACCTAAAGGGATAGGGAAGTTAGTGTGATTTTAAATTCAATTTATGCTTTTAAGTTATTTAAAATATTTATTTTTGCTCTTCAGAAAATTCAACATACAATATAAATATGAGAACAATACAATTTAGAGAGGCCATTTGTGAAGCGATGAGCGAAGAAATGCGTCACGATGAATCCATATATTTAATGGGCGAAGAAGTTGCAGAATACAACGGAGCTTACAAAGCTTCAAAAGGAATGCTTGCTGAGTTTGGCGAAAAGAGAGTAATTGATACTCCGATTGCAGAGCTTGGTTTTACAGGAATCGCAGTAGGATCAGCAATGAATGGCTGTCGTCCGATCGTAGAATATATGACTTTCAACTTCTGTTTAGTTGGTATTGATCAAATTATAAATAACGCTGCTAAAATGCGTCAGATGACAGGAGGACAATTTAATGTGCCTATCGTTTTCCGCGGACCAACTGCTTCTGCAGGACAGTTAGGAGCGACTCACTCACAGGCTTTAGAAAACTGGTTTGCCAATACTCCGGGTCTTAAAGTGGTTGTGCCTTCAACTCCTTACGATGCAAAAGGACTTTTAAAATCGGCTATTCGCGATAATGATCCTGTAATTTTTATGGAATCTGAGCAAATGTATGGTGACAAAGGGGAAGTGCCGGACGGAGAATATACAATTCCATTGGGAGTTGCTGATGTAAAACGTGAAGGAAAAGATGTTACGATTGTTTCTTTTGGAAAAATCATCAAAGAAGCTTTTATCGCGGCTGATGAATTGGCTAAAGAAGGAATTTCATGTGAAATTATCGATTTAAGAACAGTTCGTCCGATGGATAAAGATGCTATTCTTACTTCTGTTAAAAAGACAAACCGATTAGTAATTTTAGAAGAAGCATGGCCATTTGCAAGTATTTCTTCTGAAATCACTTATATCGTTCAGGAACAGGCATTCGATTTCCTTGATGCGCCAATTCAGCGTATTACAACGGCAGATACTCCTGCGCCTTACTCTCCTGTTTTACTAAAAGACTGGTTGCCAAACGCAGCTGATGTAGTAAAAGCAGTAAAAAAAGTAATGTACAAATAGTTCAATAAACAATACTTATAAAACTTCATCAGTCATATTAATTGATGAAGTTTTTTTTTGCCGGATTATGAAAAGATTAATTTTACTTAGCCTCTTTTTTGTATTTGCATTTGCAAATAGGGTTACTGCACAAACTAAAGTGAGTGGAATTGTTTTGGATAAATCCAATCAGCCGATTCCGTTTGCTAATGTGGTTTTTAAAGGCTCTAATACAGGAATTGTTTCGAATGAGGACGGTCGTTTTTATCTGGAATCACCCATTACTTATACCGCTTTACTGGTTACGTCTGCAGGATTTTCAGATAAGGAAGTTCCTTTGGAAAAAGCAGTGAATTATGATTTTAAAATTGTTTTGGGCGAAGCCGAGGCACTTAATGAAGTTGTAATTTTTACCGGAAAAACATCAAAGAAAAACAATCCGGCCTTAGATATTTTGCGAAAAATCTGGGAACGAAAGCGTAAAAACGGTTTGTACCAATTCAGTCAGTATCAGATGCAGAAGTACGAAAAAGTCGAATTCGATATGAATACGATTGACAGTGCTTTCATGAAAAACAAACTCTTCAAAGGAATGGAGTTTGTCTTTAATCATGTGGATACTTCTGATGTTACAGGAAAAACCTATCTGCCCATTTTCATCAACGAATCGGTGTATGACGTTTACGGCGACAATAAACTTAAAAAGACCAAAGAGAATATTACCGGAAGTAAAACATCCGGGTTTAATGGAAATCAGCAAATTCTGGCTTTTGTAAAAGACCTTTATTCCGACTATAATATTTACGACAATCACCTTAAATTTTTTGATAAAAGCTTTACAAGCCCGCTTTCAAGAACAGGAATTGATGTTTACAATTATGTATTGAAAGACAGTGCTTTTATTGATAAAAAATGGTGTTACAACATTGTTTTTTATCCGAGACGTAAAAACGAACTGACCTTTAAGGGAGATTTCTGGGTTAACGATACGACTTTTGCGATCAAGAAAATAAATATGGGCGTTACGAAAAGCGCCAATATCAACTGGGTAAAAGATATTTATATCGAGCAGGAATTTGAGGTAGAAAATGACTCCGTTTTTCTATTGACGCGCGATTATATGATGTCTGATTTTGCCTTGAATAAAAAAGAAAAATCAAAAGGAGTTTATGGTAAACGTACCACCCTCTTTAGAAATCATAAATTTAATATCCCGAAACCGGAAAAGTTTTATAAGGAGGAGGTCAATTTTATTGATAATGCCGTCTATGACCGGCCGCCTGAATTTTGGGAAGAGAATCGTTTCGAAAAACTGAACAAAGATGAAGCGGGCATTTATAAAATGCTCGATACCCTGCAAACCGTTAAAAGGTTCAAGCAATTGTATAGTTTGGTCTCTATTTTGGGAAGTGGTTACGTCGAATTTAAAAACTTCGATTACGGACCTATTTTTTCCACCTTTGGTTACAATGAAGTCGAAGGTCTGCGTTTACGCGTAGGAGGACGAACCTATTTCGGACCAAATGATCCATGGCGTGTCCAGGCTTATACAGCTTATGGTTTTGATGATCATAAATTCAAATACGGAGCATCCGGAAAATGGATGGTCGATAAGCAAAAACGCGTTATTATCTCCGGAGGAAATAGGCGTGATATCGAACAGATTGGTGCCAGCTTAACCACAACAAATGATATTTTAGGACGAAGTTTTGCTTCTTCTGCCTTGTTTACAACAGGAAGTAACGGAAAACTGACCAATATTAATCTGAGCAATGTTTCTGTGGAAATGGAGCCAATTAAAAACTTTGTAGTTCAGGCCGGTATTTCGTACAGGACCTTAGCATCGGCATCGCCAACGTTTAGTTTAGATTATTATACCACACTGCCCACTGCTGCAAATCCTGCAGGAGTTGTTGCAAGCGAAGTAAAACAGTTTGAGGCCAATGTTCAGTTTGAACTTATGCCGAAACGAAAAACAATTGGTTTTGGAGTAGAACGTGATTTAGTAGACAGTCCTTTCAGTCATTTCTTTATTAATTTCAGCTACGGACTTAAAGGGGTGATGCAGAGTGATTTCGCTTATGAAAAAATACAGTTGTTTTATAAACAGCCTATTATTATAGGACCATTAGGAAGGTCGAATGTTATTCTGGAAACAGGAAAAACTTTTGGAACTATTCCGTTAGGGTTAATGAGCGTAATACCTGGAAACCAGACTTATTTTACGATAGAAAACACCTTTAGTAATTTAAATTTCTACGAATTTATTACAGATCAGTATACAACCTTACAATGGAATCATGATTTTGGAGGAAGATTATTCGCCAGAATTCCATTTATGAGAAAACTAAACTGGAGAGAGTTTGTGGGGGTAAAAGGAGTTTACGGAACCATTTCTAATGCCAACAGAGCGATAAATGCTTCTGACCAGCCTTATGTGGCACCGGAAAATGTATACTGGGAATATAACGCAGGAATCGGAAATATCTTCAAGGTATTCCGTATTGATTTTTCCTGGAGAGGTAGTTATTTAAATAATCCTGATGCTAATAAATTTGCAGTAAAAGGATCTTTCGGGTTCTATTTTTAATATAGGAAAACACAATCTTGTCATTTCGACCGAAGGGAGAAATCGCACTGGAGAATCCGCAATCTTTGTCGATTTCTGAGTATGATTTCTCCCTTCTTCTGTTCGCTGGCAATCGGGTCTGCCTTCGGTCGAAAAATTCGAAAAATTTAAGAGATTTATAGTTTCAGTTTAAAGAAAAAATCTGCCTAATCTGCCAAATCTGCGTGCCAAAAAAACTTTGCGCCTTTGCGTGATTAATTTTAAAAGGCTTAATTTCTCGCAGATCAGGCAGATTCAGCAGATTTTTTTTAGTACTGGTTCTAATTTTATTTTAGCTGTATTTTAAGCATTAACAATTAAAAATCTGCATAATCCGCTAAATCTGCGAGCCAAAAAACTTTGCGCCTTTGCGTGATTAATTTCAAAACGGCTTAATTTCTCGCAGATTTGGCAGATTAAGCAGTTTTTTTTAGTACTGTTTCTAATTTTCTTTTCGCTGTATTTTAAACATTAACAATTAAAAATCCGCTTAATCTGCCAAATCTGCGAGCCAAAAAAACTTTATGTCTCTGCGGGATTTTTATTTAATTTTGGTAAAGACTTAAAATAACTTATGCAGGAAGCTATCGATTTTCTATCCACTAAAAATCCAATATTTCAGGAAATCATCAAAAAGTATGGATTACCACAAATCCCGAAACGCCCTCAGGGTTTTGAAACTTTGGTGTTGCTAATACTCGAGCAGCAGGTTTCTATTGATTCGGCGAAAGCCACATTCTTAAAAATAAAAGCCTGCACAACCTGCAATCCGGAAAACATGGCAATTCTGTCAGACGAAGAATTTAGAAGCCTTGGCGTAAGCCGTCAAAAGACAAAATATATTAAAGTTCTGGCTGATGCCGTTCTGAACAAAGAACTGGATATTGAAAGTTTAGCCAAAAAGTCAGCACAACAGGTCAGGGAAGAACTCATTAAATTAAAAGGAATTGGAAACTGGACAATAGATATCTATTTAATGTTTTGTTTACAGGAACCGGATTTAATTCCGTTAGGTGATATTGCAGTCATCAATACCATCAAAGAATTACTCGATATTCACGACAAACAGGAAATGGAAATCTACGCCGAACAATGGAGTCCGTATCGCTCTTATGCAACCTATTTGCTATGGCATTATTACTTAAATAAGCGAAATCGGAAAATTACCTATTAAATGCTTGTTTTTTAAACGGTAATGCAGATAATTTAACCTGTTTTTTTATTGTAAAAATAGATTCTTTAGTTACTTTTGCAACCGAAATTAAAGATATAATAAAAAACAAAAATGACCGCAGACAAACTAACAACTTTCGATGTATTAATCGAAATACCAAGAGGAAGCAGAAATAAATACGAGTACGATTTTGAAATTAAAAGAATGCGTTTTGACAGAATGTTATTCTCCTCAATGATGTACCCGGCAGATTACGGATTTATTCCGGAAACTTTAGCTCTTGACGGTGATCCTCTTGATGTATTGGTTTTGGTAAACGAGCCAACTTTTCCAGGATGTGTTATGGAAGTAAAACCAATTGGAGTTTTCCACATGGCAGATGATAAAGGACCGGACGAAAAAATTATCTGTGTACCGGTTTCAGATCCAATCTGGAATTCATTGACTGATTTATCAGATATGAATCCTCACCTGGTAAAAGAAATCGAGCACTTCTTTCAGGTTTATAAAGATCTTGAAAACAAAAAAGTTGATGTTGAAGGCTGGGGAGATGTAAACGAAGCATTTGCAATTATTGCGGAGTGTACCAAGCGTTTTAACGATATCGAAAACAAACCAGAGGGATTATTTAGTATTAAATAATTTTAAGCCTCTTATTTTATAAAAAAAGCAATACTCCGTCAGGAGTATTGCTTTTTTGTTTAAATTCGTTTTGTTAGTTTGTTGACTATTAACCAAAACCATTACTATATTATGAATTCATTTATGATTTATTTGCCAATCGTTATGGCAGTTTTAGGATTACTTTTCATGGGAATAAAAAGGAGTTGGGTTTTAAAACAAGATGCCGGCGATGGCAAAATGAAAGAGATTTCAGATCACATTTACGAAGGCGCGCTTGCGTTTTTAAAAGCAGAGTACCGGTTGCTGACTTTTTTCGTAATCGCGGCCAGTTTAGTTTTGGCGGGAATTTCATTTATTGTTCCAACCACACATATATTAATAGTAGTAGCGTTTATTTTTGGCGCTTTTTTCTCGGCGTTAGCGGGAAATATGGGAATGAAAATTGCCACAAAAACAAATGTCAGAACAACACAGGCAGCCCGTACCAGTTTGCCGCAGGCTTTAAAAGTTTCTTTTGGAGGCGGAACCGTAATGGGACTTGGCGTTGCAGGTTTAGCTGTTTTAGGACTTACAGGTTTCTTTATTGTTTTCTTTCAGATATTCATGAATGGCGTCTGGACTTCGTCTGAAGATATGACAAAAGTGTTAGAGACTTTAGCAGGATTTTCGCTTGGAGCTGAATCTATCGCATTGTTTGCCAGAGTTGGCGGTGGAATTTACACGAAAGCGGCCGATGTAGGTGCCGATTTAGTAGGTAAAGTGGAAGCCGGAATTCCGGAAGATGATCCGCGTAACCCGGCAACAATTGCAGATAACGTAGGAGATAATGTGGGAGATGTAGCAGGTATGGGGGCCGATTTGTTTGGTTCATATGTAGCAACAGTTTTAGCTGCGATGGTTTTAGGAAACTATGTCATCAAAGATATGGGCGGAAATATTCAGGATGCTTTTGGAGGAATTGGTCCAATTTTATTGCCAATGGCAATTGCCGGTTTCGGAATTTTATTTTCGATTATCGGAACCACATTGGTAAAAATATCAGATGACAATGCTAAAGAAGCACAAGTACAAAAAGCATTAAATATAGGAAACTGGGTTTCAATTGTGTTAACGGCAATTGCTTGTTTCTTTTTGGTAAGATATATGTTACCTGAAGTAATGACAATGGAATTCTTCGGAGAAGGAGCACAGCAGATTTCTTCCATGCGTGTTTTCTATGCCACTTTAGTAGGTCTGGTAGTGGGTGGAGCCATTTCATCTGTTACGGAATATTACACAGGATTAGGGACAAAACCGGTTATGGCTATTGTTCAGAAATCCTCAACAGGCGCAGGAACCAATGTTATCGCAGGTTTGGCAACCGGAATGATTTCAACTTTTCCAACCGTATTGTTATTCGCAGCAGCCATCTGGATTTCGTATGCTTTAGCAGGTTTTTATGGTGTGGCTTTAGCAGCTTCGGCCATGATGGCAACGACGGCCATGCAGTTGGCAATTGATGCTTTCGGACCCATTTCAGATAACGCCGGAGGAATTGCAGAAATGAGCGAATTGCCAAAAGAAGTTCGTACCAGAACCGATATTTTAGATTCAGTAGGAAATACAACTGCAGCAACCGGAAAAGGTTTTGCGATTGCTTCTGCAGCGTTGACTTCCCTGGCTTTATTTGCGGCTTATGTTACCTTTACAGGAATTGACGGAATTAATATCTTTAAAGCGCCTGTTTTAGCGATGTTATTTGTCGGAGGAATGATTCCTGTAGTGTTCTCTGCTTTGGCTATGAATTCTGTTGGGAAAGCCGCGATGGACATGGTGTACGAAGTTCGTCGTCAGTTTAAGGAGATTCCCGGAATTATGGAAGGAACCGGAAAACCGGAATATGGAAAATGTGTTGAAATTTCGACAAAAGCAGCTTTACGCGAAATGATGCTGCCGGGAATTTTGACAATTGGTTTTCCGATTGCCATTGTATTATTAGGAAAATTGGTTTACGCAGACAACAATCAGTTAATTGCTGAAATGTTAGGCGGATATATGGCTGGTGTTACTGTTTCCGGCGTACTTTGGGCTGTTTTCCAGAACAATGCCGGAGGAGCCTGGGACAATGCTAAAAAATCTTTTGAAGCAGGAGTTCTGATCAATGGTGAGATGACGTACAAAGGTTCTGATGCGCATAAAGCAGCTGTAACAGGTGATACGGTTGGAGATCCGTTTAAAGATACTTCAGGGCCGTCAATGAATATCCTGATCAAACTGACTTGTCTGATTGGTTTGGTAATCGCGCCTATTTTAGGGGAAGGCCATGCTGCTTCGGCTATGGCTGGAAAAGCTTCCTGTTGTGCCAAAACTGAAATGCATGCAGCTGGTGACTCTAAATGTGGAGATTTATCCGGAATGACCAAAGAAGAATGCATTAAAATGTGCAAGGAAAAAGGCTGTACTGCAGAAGAAACGGCAAAATGCCTGGCGCATTACGATGCAAACGGTAAATATGTACACCAAAAAACAGATTGTTTTGATACTACAAAATATGAAAAAAACCGTCTTGAGGTGAATCTCTCTACCGTTAACGGCGTTACCGTGGGAACTGTGACCAAAACGGAGAACGGTAAAACAACAACGGAGGTTTATGAAGGTACTGAAGCTGAAGTAAAAGCAAAAATTGAAGCAGCGAAATAAAATTATTGCTAATTTCCATAAAAAATGCCTCTAAATTTTTAGAGGCATTTTTTATGGATTTAAAGAATATTCTTTGATCAAAGTTGAGGCAGGAATATGAAGGACTTCCGTTAAAACTCTGATTTGTTTAATCGTTAAAGCTCTTTTTCGTTTAAAAATTTCAGAAACCCGTGAGCGGCTGTTTAAAATAATTCCCAAATCGGCATCAGTAAGACCGTTTTGTTCCATCATAAATTTGATGGCTTCGATAGGATCCGGTTCCGGAATCGGGTAATTTATTTGTTCGTATTTTTCTATAAGAGTAACCAATATATCTAATTCGTCACCTTCGTCAGTATTAGGTTTAGCATCAAAAAGAGTATTTACCCTCGCTAGGGCTAGATCATAATCATGTTCTGTTTTAATAGGTCGTATTTCCATGTTACTTATAAGTTTTTAATGTCGCCAAGTTTGTCATAATCATTGTGAGTTCCCACAAATAAAATATAGACAATCTGGGTTTCATAATTAATTTTTGCAATGAGGCGAAAATGATTTCCGCAAATATTAAAAACAACTTTATTATTACCGATAAAATCTGCGGAGCCGAATAATGACTTTACTGCATTTGAATTATCGAAATTACTTTTATCAAAGATTTGATACCATGATAATAATTGTTGTTTGGCATTTGGAAATCGTTCCCAAAAATTTTGCAATGTTCTTTTGGCTATTATTCTCATAATGATACGGCAAATATACTATTTTTTTTCCCAATATGGGAAATTATTTTTAATTCGTTATAAAAGTAAGAAATTATTTATAAATAAAAAATCCTGAAAAAGGTTTTACAAACAAAAATGCCTCTAATTATATTTAGAGGCATTCTTTATTTCGTATAAATCTGTATTCCTAAAACAATCCGTTTAGTTCAGCATCAATTCGATTGATGATGTTTCCTAAGTCTTCCGGATTATCCACGAAATTGATATTGTCTACGTCAATTATTAATAATTTTCCTTTGGTATAGGTTTGAATCCAGGCTTCGTATCTTTCGTTCAGGCGGCTCAGATATTCAATTGAGATGGAGTTTTCATACTCACGGCCGCGTTTGTGAATCTGACCCACCAGATTGGGAATAGAACTTCTTAAATAGATTAATAAATCGGGGGCTTTTACCAAAGATTCCATTAATTCGAATAAGGAAGTGTAATTTTCGAAATCACGGCTTGTCATTAATCCCATCGAATATAAGTTGGGCGCAAAAATATGGGCGTCTTCGTAAATGGTTCTGTCCTGAACAATTTTTTTTCCGCTTTCACGAATCTGCAATACCTGACGGAAGCGGCTATTGAGGAAATAAATCTGTAAATTAAACGACCAGCGTTCCATCTGATGATAGAAATCATCCAGATACGGGTTGTCAACCACGTCTTCATAATGAGGCTCCCACTTAAAATGCTTCGCTAATAATTTAGTTAAAGTTGTTTTCCCTGCGCCTATATTTCCTGCTATTGCTATGTGCATTACGGTGTTACGATTTTATAATTTGTGATTTCTTTAGCTGTAAAAATAGATAAAATTTGGTCTTTGTAACAGAATTTATCAAAGGTTTTTTCTAAAATTTCTATTTCACAAATTGTCGTTGAATTTGTATCAGAAATGTCCTTAAAAAACAAAAAATTGCCCTTACTGAAAATATATTGGTGTGTATTCATAATTTCTATGGTATCAAAATCCGGTATTTTTCCTAGCGCAGTTGTTTTTCCAAAAATGTCACAGGAGAACCAGTTGTTTTTCTTGTCGATCCAATAAAAAGTATTAAAATCGGTCTGGTAATATTTAATGGTTTCGGTTAGCGGAGTAGATACGGTTTTGTATTCATTTTTCAGATAATCAAAAAGCCCAATCTGTTGGTTTAGCGAATTATAAACCCAAAGCTGATTTTGTGTCGACATACCAATAAACGTAACGACGATCGGGATATTGTTTTGGGAAAAATTAATTTCAGCAATTTTATTCAATTGATTGTCGAGTAAGACAACGCTATTAAAGTCTTCATAAAATAATACAATTTTAAGCGGGTTTTGCAAATCGACTTTCGTGATATTTCCAAGCGAAACGTTTTTGTATTCAAAAGTTTCATTTCCTTTTACTTTTCGAAAAACATTGTTTTTGATCAGGTAGCAATATCCAAACGAGTCATATCCCAAAAAAGCATCTGCATCAGTTTTAAAATGGGAAATCGTATCAGGTTTTATTTTTTTATTTTGTGCAAAACTAACTGAGGAGCAACAGCCAATAAAAAGAATAAATAATAAATGGCGCACTGTTCTGCTCATGACGTTAGGGTTTATAAACAGCCAAATTACAAAAACTATAACAGAAACCGCTAAAGCAGAAAGGATTTTGCCGTTAAACCTTTATGATTTCTAACGGTCTAATTAATAGTTCATTCTGTCGAGAGCCTGAAGGTGTTTATATATTTAATTTTTACCTTTTTAAAATTAATGATACATTTGAGGGTAACTTTATCAGATTACCTAACTTTATAAAAAACCAATGAAAAATATATACTACTTTTTGCTCCTGATGTTTGCTTTTACCCAACTGCATGCACAGAAAGATTTTCAGGGAATGGCTGTTTACGAGTCCAAAACGCAGGCTCCTAAAATTGAAGGCATGAGAGGAGGCAACCGGGATATTACACCCGAAATGCAGAAAAACATAGAAGAGCGAATGAAAAAAATGCTCGAAAAAACTTTTATCCTAAACTTTGATAAATCGGCTTCTGTTTATAAAGAAGAAGAGAAACTGGAAGCTCCCGGACAACAAGGCGGCGGAATGCGTGTCATGATGAATTCTTTTATGGGAGGCGGCGGAACTTTCTACAAAGATGTAAAAACAAAATCCTATACCGTTGATAAAGAGTTCATGGGAAAGGAATTTCTCGTAATAGATTCTTTGCCAAAGTTAAACTGGAAATTAGAACCTGAAACCAAGCAAATTGGCGGCTATACCTGCTACAGAGCAACTGCTGTAAAAGAAGCCAGCAAAACCGATTTTAGAAATTTCAGGCCTAAAAATAACGACGAAAAAAAGCCGGAAGATAAAAAAGCCGATCCGAAAAAGACTTCCGGAGAAACGAAAACCAATTTTGAAGATAATTTCGAAATGCCAAAAGAAATCATAGTGACAGCCTGGTATTCGCCGGAAATTCCGGTCAATCAGGGGCCTGAAAATTATTGGGGATTACCGGGTTTAATTCTGGAAGTAAACGACGGAAGAACCACTATTTTATGTTCGAAAATTGTTTTGAATGCTAAAGAGAAAGTAAACATAAAAGCATCCACAAAAGGGAAAGTAGTTTCTCAAAAAGAATACGACGAAACGGTAATTAAAAAAATGGAGGAATTCAGAGAGATGAACCGCGGACGCGCCGGTGGACCTCCAATGATGGGGGGGAGATAAAAAATACCTTTCCTGTAAATTACTTATTCTAATTTTATCTTCATGAACAAAATACTTTGTTTCTGCGCCTTTTTATTTACTTCTATTTCATTTTCGCAAAGCGTTCGTTTTGATGGTTTTATTCAGGACGAACAGAAAAATCCACTGGAAATGGCCAATATTATGGCGGTCAATTCAGCTACAAAAGCAATGGATTCCTACGGGATTACCAATGACAAAGGCAAGTTTCAGTTAACGCTGAAACCCAACAGTTCGTATGTCATCAAGGTCAGTTACCTCGGAATGAAATCAAAGGAAATCACAATTGCGACACAAACCGCAAATATAGCTCAGAATATCGTAATGGATGGCTCCGGAATTGAACTGGAAGGCGTTGAAATTGTGCGCGAAATGCCTGTTTCGATAAAAGGGGATACCATTGTATACAATGCCGATTCGTTTAAATCCGGGACGGAAAAGAAACTCGAAGATATTCTTAAAAAACTGCCTGGTGTTGAGGTAAATGCCGATGGCGAAATAGAAGTAGAAGGAAAAAAAGTCTCTAAATTAATGGTGGAAGGCAAAGATTTTTTTGACGGAGACACCAAATTGGGAGTCAAAAATATTCCGGCGGATGCTATTGATAAAGTGCAGGTCTTGCGAAATTATAACGAAGTCGGCGCTTTGAAAGGCCTTGAAAACGATCAGGATAATGTGGCTATGAACATTAAACTGAAAGAAGGTAAAAAGAACTTCTGGTTTGGAGATGTGACAGCAGGAACCGGAGTCGGAGAGCTGGACAGTCGGTACATTATTAATCCCAAGTTATTTTATTACAGTCCGAAATACAGCATTAACCTAATCACCAATTTTAATAATATTGGGGAATTGCCACTTACGGCACAGGATTATTTTAAGTTCACCGGAGGGTTTAAGAATATGATGAAAAAAGGCGGCAGTAATTTTAATGTGTCATCAAACGATTTGGGCATTTCAATTTTACGAAACAATCGCGCGAAGGAAATTGAAACCAAATTTGGCGCGACCAACTTCGCTTATTCGGTTACCAAAGAATGGAATATTAGCGGTTTCGGCATCCTTTCGTCCTCGAAAACAGATTTGGAGACCAAGTCACAGACGACTATTTTAGATTCCGGCAACAAACAAAATAGAGATGAAGTAACCCATCAGAAGAATGACCTGGGGCTGTTTAAGCTAAGCTCAAGCTACAAGCCAAACGAAAAACTTCAGTTTGATTACGATATCCTGACCAAATTATCCAAACAGGATGAAGATACTGATTTACTCCGTGAATCGGTTGTAAATACTATTGCTGCATCCGAAACAATTCTGACCCATAAAAAACAGGATCCTACTTCCATCAATCAGAATTTGAGTTTGTACTATACGCAAAGTGATAAAAATATTTTTGCCTTTGAAATGCAGCATTTGTATCAGGACGAGAATCCGTTTTATAATGCGAATCTGCAATCCCGCCCCTTTGTTTTGTCCGGTTATGATCCCAATCAGGCCAGAAATGATCTGAATCAGGATCGTTTTGTGAAAACCAACAAAATAGATGCTAAGCTGGATTATTACTATATGGTGACGCCAAAAAGTAATATAAATGTTACTTTGGGAAATACCTATTCGTATCAGGATTTTAACTCCCATATTTTTCAGATGTTAGATAACGGAGCTAAAAATGACCTGAATAATACCGAAAATAATAATCAGGTGAACTATAATTTTAATGATACATTTTTGGGCTTTCATTATAAAATACTGGCAGGGAAATTTACTTTGACACCCGGGATTAGCGCACATTCATACGCTATGAAAAACACCCAGTTGGGAACGGATTATTCACAGAATTTCACAAAAATATTGCCGGACTTTTTTGCTTTATACCAAATCAAAAAATCAGAGTCGTTAACATACAATTTTTCGCTGTCCAATGATTTTACAGACATTAACCAATTGGCTGCGGGCTATGTGATATCTGATTACAGCAGTTTGTTTCGCGGCGATCGTTCCCTGGAAAATGCGACTTCTCAGGTTCATTCCCTGCGCTATTTTAAATACAATATGTTCAATTTTGAGAATATTTTTGCAAATGCTACCTATACTAAAAAAGTAAAAGCCATAAAAACAGAAGCAGATTTTACAGGAATCAACCAGTCTTCTACGCCTTACAATTCGAATCTTGCCGATGAAACTTTTTCAGGAATTGGAAACTACGGACGATCGTTTCTGAAAAACTATAAAGCATCTGTAAACGCTACTTTCAACTGGTCTAAATTCAATAATATCCAAAATGGTAAATCGGCCACAACGGAAAGTTTTAGTCAAAGTTATACCATAAAAGCTTCTACAAATTATAAGAACCTGCCGAACATCGAATTTGGATATAATGCCTTAATCAATCAATATAGCGGCTCTACATTTTATACCGATAAGCCTTTTGCGCGATTGGATTATTACTTTTTAGAAAGTTTTGCATTTGTTTCCGAGTATGAATTTTATCATTATTACAACTCAGGCAAAACTGTAGATAATGAATATGATTTTTTAAGTGCGAGTTTGATTTATCAGAAAAAAGACAGCAAATGGGAATATAAAATTGCCGCGACAAACCTTTTAAATACAAGGTATCTTAACGATGACAACTTTTCCCAGTTTTCCACAAGAGTTTCACAATATACTGTACAGCCGCGTTACATCATTTTTTCGATGAAATACAACTTATAGTATTTTGATTACTAAAAATTAAATATTTTGTTACTTCATTTGTAATCAGAATAAAATATCTTTGTGCTAGTATTAACAACCAAAAAAGGTAAGCATGCGCAATTTTATATGGAGTTTCTCCGCGTTTTTTTGTTTAATATCGGTTTCTTTTTCTCAGACAAAAAGTATTGAAAAAGGCACTTATATATCAACAAACAAAGGGCAAAAAATCAAATTAAATTTATTGGATGACGGTAAATACGAACTGGTATTTTATTCCGGCGATTACAGGATCAAGGGAGATTCGTTATTGTTTTCTCAAAATAAAAAAGCAGATAATACTTTCGATTTAACTTTTGCAAGGGATAAAAAAGCAGAAAAAATTAAAATTAAATTCTTAGACCCTTCTTATAATCAATTTTACATTGGAACCCAAAAAGGATCCGAGGCGGTTCAGTACCAAAGGCTTTCAGATATTAAAACAAAGGAAGATCCCGATTGGAAAAATATAGACGTAGCCTTCGAAATTGACCGTGCCGATTATCTGTATCTGGTTTTGGAAGGATATGAAACCGACTCTAAGCTTTATAAATACGCTTTACCAAAAGATGTTTCAGAAGTAACTATTAAATACGAATTGGATGTATTAGGGGATCTAAACATTTCAGGCGTATACGATCAGAAAACAAATAACCTCAAAATTTTTGGCCCGGGAGGAAAAGACCCAATTCTTTTTTTGAGCGATAAAGAAACACAGCCCGTAACAACTTCGAATGTTACCCCGATTGAAAAGCAAAACATTTCAAACTGGACGTATCCCGGAAAAGACGCTTTAGTAAACGATGATTTCGGTACTGCTGCTGACAGTACTATAGTTACTGTTGACAGTGCTTATGCTTCTCCTAAAATTAATTTTAAATTTAAGATTGAAAACAGCTTAAAAGAAGCAATCGCTGCAACTAAAAAGGCAAATACAAAATTTCTGGTAGTGTATGCAGATAGTAAAAATCCAGCGGCAAAAGCTGAGTTTGATGCTTTTGTAAAAGAGCAGGAAGTACAGGTGGGATATAATATGTATGATGTTTACGATCCGCAGTACGATATCTTTAATTATTATCTGGCTACCGCCGATGATAAAAAATGGCTAAAAGCAAACAAAATGGACAATCCGAGTGTCATTATTTTAAATGGTGACGGTGATGTTCTGACCAGTGCGAAGTCACCGTTAAACGATCAAAAATCCAAATTCAATTATTATGATGAATTTTGTAAAAAAGTACAGCGCGTAAATGCTTTTAATGCGTTTAATAAAGTTGTAAAAAATAAAAAAGCAACAGATGCCGATCTGATTGCCACTTTTAACAGAGCGGCATTGCTTGAATTGCCTTATGATTATGAAGCGGATTATGAGGTAGCTGTTGTTGCAGAAAACAATGCAGCCGATTTTAAACTGCCAAAAGTTACTTTAGATAAAAAAGAGGTTTTACAAACCTGGAAAAAATTAATAGAAGCCCATCAGAAAGATACCAAACCGAATATGCTTTTGGTAGAAACCATTTTGAAAGAAATTAAAAACCAGGGCTTTTCGAAACAGTTTTTCAAGGAAGACAGAGTGTTGAATGATACAGATTTTCTTTCTATAGATTATTTAATCAAACATTACGACGCTATTGAAAAAGCCAAAACAGAAGCTGTTGCTCCGGCTGTACCGGCTATGAACGTTACGAACTTAAGCGCTGATATTTCGTCTGCTTTGCAAATAAACAGTTACGTTTCGCAGGAAGGCGTTGAAGGAACTGCCAATCAGAATAAGATAATCTCGACCTATAAGAAATTAATAGCAATAGGAAAAGGCGGGTTTGAATGTTATAAAAATTATTTTGCCTACCTGAGTCAGGATACAGATGAAAGTGCCGATACTACGACTTTTTTAAAAGAATTCAGTACATACTTTAATACCTATTTAGCTGCGGAGAAAGGAAATGTAATCGAGACCTTAGATCAGTTGTTTGCGACAATCGATGCCAATTCCGAGTATTCTTATAACGGATGGAATTCATTTAAGGAATACCATTCTAATTTAGCCAATACAGCAGCCTGGTCTGTGGTAGAGAAACCTGCAAATGCAGCTTTTATGAAATCAGCAATTGTATGGTCGGAATACAGTCTGGCTGTGACGAAAAACAATCCGTATTATTTAGATACGCTGGCGCAGCTGTATTACAAAGACGGACAGAAAGAGAAAGCAATCGGGTTACAGAAAAAAGCATTGCAATATTCCGCTACAGTTTATGAACCGGAAACATTAAACGACATGAAAGAAGTATTGGAAAAAATGCAAAACGGAACGTATTAAAAACACAACCAATTAAAAATAAAAGCCCGATTTCTAGAAATTAGAAATCGGGCTTTTTTATGTTTAAAAGTAAAGATTGTCAAAAAATCCAACAATCTAAAAATCTAAGACAGTCTAAGAATCTAAGACAGTCTAATAATCTAAATTTACAATCCAAATTCAGCTTTTACTTTATCTACGAAATCAAGTTTTTCCCAGGTAAATAACTCAACAGTAACTGTTTTTACATGTCCTCCAGGAGCAGAAAAAGTTTTGGTTACCACTTCCGGCGTACGTCCCATGTGTCCGTAAGCAGCCGTTTCGCTGTAAATAGGGTTTCTTAATTTCAAACGCTGTTCGATAAAGTAAGGACGCATATCAAAGATAGCTTCTACTTTTTTAGCGATTTCACCGTTTGTTAAGTTCACTTTAGAAGTTCCGTAAGTATCAATAAAGATTCCCATTGGTTCAGCCACACCAATTGCGTAAGAAACCTGTACTAAGATTTCGTCAGCAACACCTGCAGCCACTAAGTTTTTAGCGATATGACGGGTAGCGTAAGCCGCACTTCTGTCTACTTTACTCGGGTCTTTTCCGGAGAAAGCACCACCACCGTGAGCTCCTTTTCCACCGTAAGTATCCACGATAATTTTTCTTCCTGTCAAACCAGTATCTCCGTGAGGTCCTCCGATTACGAATTTTCCTGTTGGGTTAATGTGATACTGAATTTTATCATTGAATAAATGAGCGTGAGCCGGGTTTTTAGCAATGATTCTCGGAATCAAAATCTCGATAATATCTTTTTTGATCTTAGCAAGCATCGTAGCTTCTTCTTCAAAATCGTCGTGTTGAGTCGAAATTACAATCGCATCAATACGCGTTGGTTTGTTATCATCACTATATTCTAAAGTAACCTGTGATTTTGCATCAGGACGCAAATACGTGATTTCTTTGTTTTCGCGTCTTAAGATCGCTAATTCCTGTAATAGTTTATGAGATAAATCAAGTGCCAGTGGCATGTAGTTTTCGGTTTCGTTAGTGGCGTAACCAAACATCATTCCCTGGTCTCCTGCACCTTGCTCTTCTGGCTTAGCTCTGTCAACACCCTGATTAATATCGGCAGACTGTTCGTGAATAGCCGAAAGAATTCCACAAGAATTCGCTTCAAACATATATTCACTTTTAGTGTAACCGATTTTACGGATTACCTCACGGGCAATTTGCTGAACATCAAGATAGGTATTTGATTTTACTTCACCGGCCAAAATTACCTGACCCGTTGTAACTAAAGTTTCACATGCTACTTTTGAGTTAGCATCAAATGCCAGAAAGTTGTCAATTAATGCATCCGAAATTTGATCTGCAACTTTGTCTGGATGCCCTTCACTAACAGATTCTGACGTAAATAAATAAGCCATAATAATTTATTAAATTAAAATTAAGCGAGGTAAAAAAATTGCTAAAAAAGGCTAAAGGAGAATGTCTGCTTTAGCATTTTTTACTACCGAAACAAAAACGTTTCAGTATTCATAACGAACCATTTCATTATGAAGAGGTTGCAATCAGTTCAAATTTTTCCTCTGTATTTGCGTGCAAAGGTATAAAACCATTTTGATTTGCAAATTAAACTTATGCTTTTTTTATTTTAATACGGATAAATTTAACATAACATACTACTTTGATAGGGTAATAGAAATATTTTTAAGTTTTCTTTGGCGGTTTCAAAAAAAGTTCTCAAATTTGCCGGAAGAAAATGTAAGAAAAAATGAAATCAATCTCTAAGAATATGTCTTGTATGATGCCGGAAACTTCCGCAGAGAGACTATTGTAGATTGTTTTAAAACTATAAACAAAGAACCTCTGCCAAGCTGCAGAGGTTTTTTTTTGCTCTAAAGTGTAAGAAATAAAGAATCAAATGCAATTATAAACCAGAATGCTAATATCCAATTAAATCAGATGAAAAATAAATTAATAGTACTTTTTGGCTTGGCTACATTCTCCGGATTGTACGCTCAGGAAAACAAAACAGAAAAAGATAGTTTGCAGAACAACGAATTGTCTGAAGTGACCATCGTAGGTTCCAGAAGTAAAAACAGGGTAAAAACAGATGTACCGGTTCCTGTTGATATCTTCAACATTTCAGAAATAACCAAAGGCGCCCCGCAAACAAGCGTTACTCAGATCTTAAATTATGTAGCACCCTCTTTCACCAGTAATCCGACGTCTACTGCGGATGGAACAGACCACGTTGATCCTGCACAATTAAGAGGTTTGGGACCCGATCAGGTTTTAATTCTGGTCAACGGAAAAAGAAGACACACCAGTGCTCTCGTAAACATAAACGGATCTCCGGGAAGAGGTTCTGTGGGTACCGATTTAAATGCTATTCCGTCTTACGCGATTGAGCGAATAGAAGTTTTAAGAGACGGAGCTGCCGCGCAATATGGTTCTGATGCCATTGCAGGAGTAATCAATATTGTATTGAAAAAGAATGCCAAATATGTTTCAGGGGATATCCAGTACGGAGCAAATTTGTCCTCTGGTTCCAATAATTTTGAAGGCGGAAGCGACGGACAGTCGTTACAGGTAGATTTAAACTACGGCACCTCTTTGGGAAAAGAAGGAAGTTACCTGAATTTCACGGGAAGTGCGGTGACCAGACAAGCCACAAGCCGCGCCGGAATTAGGAATAATGTTATTTTTAACGCCTACAATGCTGTGGAAAACAGAGCAGCCCAAAATGGAGTGCAGGTGAATTCTTTGTTCAGTAATATTAATACGACTCCCAATTCAGCTCAGATTATAAGTACTTTGCAGCAATATGCTCCGCAAGTGAGTTATTTTACACCGGCACAGCAAACCGCTATTTCCTCTGCGACTACCATTGCCCAGCTGCAAAGCGCCTTGAGTTTTGACGTTACCAATAACGAACTTAATTACAGAGGCCAGCAAAGAAGCGACTATAATATGAGCGTTGGTCAGTCAGAACTGGCTACTGGACAATTGTATTATAATGCTAAGTATCCTTTAACAGAGCTTACATCACTCTATTCTTTTGGGGGCGTTTCATACAGAAACGGAAAATCGTATGCTTTTAACAGGCTTCCAAACGGTTCGGGAACTTTCACGCAAGTGTATTCCAACGGATTTTTGCCGGAAATAGAATCAGACATTCTGGATGCTTCTGCGGCAGTAGGAGTTACCACGCAGTTATTCGGATTTGATACCGATATCAGTTCAAACCTTGGAACAAACTCTTTTAAATATGGCGTAAACAATACCATAAATGCCACTTTAGGAACCGCATCACCCACTAGTTTTGATGCCGGTAAGGTTTCGTTTTTACAAAGCACGACTAATTTGGATTTCACAAAGAAATTAGATGTTTTACAAGGTTTGAACGTTGCTTTTGGAGGCGAATTCAGATATGAAAATTATCAGATTAAAGCCGGAGAGCAAGCCTCGTACGGATTGTATGATGTAAACGGAAATTTTGTTTCCGGCACATTGCCAACAACCTCACCCTTAATTGTGACCGATTTCTTCGGTAACAAACGTGGAGCGGGAGCGCAGGGATTTTCAGGTTTTCAGCCTGCAGATGCTAAAGAAAAAGACCGAAAAAGTGTTGCGGCTTATGTCGATTTAGAACTCAACCCGACAGAAAACTGGCTTTTAAACGGAGCAGCCCGCTTTGAGAACTATTCGGATTTTGGCAACACGGTGATTTTTAAACTGGCTTCCCTTTTAAAATTAAATGATTTTATCAATTGGAGAGTTTCAGGACAAACCGGATTCAGAGCGCCATCGTTGCAGCAAAAATATTTTGAAACCAGCTCCACTCAGTTTATTAATGGTTCACCTTATCAGGTAGGTTATTTTACCAATGACTCTGATGCAGCAAAAAGTATTGGGGTAGAAAATTTGAAACCGGAAAAATCTAAAAGTATAAGTACAGGTTTTACATTCAAAATTCCCGATGCCAATATTACGATTGCTACAGATGCCTATTTTACAAGAATCGATGACAGAATCGTTTTAACAGGGCAATATTCAAGACCGACAGATGCACAAATTGCAGGGGCGACATCACCGGAACAGACAGAAGCCTTAACGTTATTCCAGGAAGCCTTTGATTTGAAAGGGGTAGAAAGAGCTTCTTTCTGGACCAACGGGATCAACTCTGAAACCAAAGGAGTAGATGTGGTGATTTCCCAGAAATACGATGTGATCCAGGATTTCACCATCAGAAATGATTTTGCCATCAGTTATAATGAAACCAAACGAGTAGGCGATTTAAATGTGCCGCAGTCTATTATTAATGCCGGCGGAGAACCTTTTAAATACTCCTTTTTTCCGGAGTCCAGCAGGGTGTATTTAGAAGCAGCCATTCCGAAACTGAAAGCCAATTTAACAACGACATTCAACATCAAAAAACTGGATATTTATTTAAGAAACAGTTATTTCGGAAAAGTGACCGATCCGGGAGCGACAGATGTAAACTTAGACGGATTTTCTTCTGTGTACGAGCATCCGGAATACAGCGCCAAAATTGTAACTGATTTGTCTTTCGGATATCAGATCAATGAAAAATTCAGGGTAACACTTGGGGTTAATAATATAGGAGATGTTTATCCGGACCGAAATAATCCGTCTACTCCGGCCTTTACAAACACAACCCCAACATTATCACCCGCTCCGAGTGCAGATTTAACGAATGCCAATCAGTTTGCGTATTCCAGAGCCGTTTCACAATTCGGATTAAACGGAAGATTTGGTTTTGCACGTTTGAGTTTTAAATTTTAATAAAAAAATCTCTTTCAGGTCAAAATAGCTGAAAGCCTGATCTGAAAGGGGTTTACAAAGAACTTCAAAACAATTTCCGGCCTTGAATTCTTTTTTAAATGTTAAATTATATATTTCTGTTTGGTGGTTAGAAAATAGTTATTATATTTACTCTATCAAATTAGTAGAATTAAAAATAAACTGTTTTTTAAATTAATACAATTTTATAAAATGAAAACAATTGCAGATAAAATGACGATATGTTGTATGATGCGCAAATGCGCCCCAATCTGCTGTTGCCAAAAGTGAAAGATAAATCTTTGTTATAGTTAAAACTATAAACCCTTTTGGTCAGCCAGCCAAAAGGGTTTTTTATTGCAACATTTAAAAAAAATATATAAACATGAAAACAACAAATAGAAATTCAGCAACAATACAGTGGTTATCGGATGTCGAGTCACAAAACAGCATCCATTCAATAAAAGGTTTTCAGGCAGAAAAAACGCCGCGCAGGGAAGACTCTTCTTTAAGAAGACAGAAGTCAGCACTGTTCCAAATTTATGAGCTGGGAGTAAAATCTTCCAATTAAAATAAACCAATCACAAGTCAACATACTATTTACTACTATAAAAAAATACGAAATCATGAGCACACAAAAATTTGCAACCAACGCATTACACGCAGGACACGATGTTACTAAAAATGGCGGAACGAGAGCAGTGCCTATCTATCAGACATCCTCTTATGTATTTAATAATTCAGATCATGCCGCCAATTTATTTGGTCTTGCCGAAGCCGGATTTATCTACACCCGGTTAAACAATCCGACAAATGATATTTTAGAACAACGACTGGCAGCGCTTGAAGGCGGTATTGCAGCTGTTGTTACTGCTTCAGGCGCATCGGCAATAGCAACCACTTTCCTGACTTTGCTAAAAGCAGGCGATCATATTGTAGCATCAAATAGTTTATATGGCGGAACGTACAACTTATTGAAAGTGACTTTGCCGAGATTAGGAATCACAACAACATTTGTTGATCCGTCTGATGCCCAAAACTTCACCAAAGCGTCAAAAGAAAACACAAGGGCTTTCTTTGTAGAATCGTTAGGGAATCCAAAATTAGATGTATTGGATCTGAAAGCGATTTCAGCAGAAGCTAAAGCTTTCAAAGTGCCTTTTATTGTAGACAATACCGTGGCCACTCCTTATTTATTAAAGCCAATCGAATATGGGGCGAATATCGTCATTCACTCTCTGACCAAATACATTTCAGGAAACGGAACTTCATTAGGAGGTGTCATTATTGATGCCGGAACTTTTGACTGGTCCAACGGAAAATTCCCTGAATTTACAGAACCCTCCGCAGGATATCACGGGTTGGTTTACCATGAAGCTCTGGGAAATGCAGCTTTTATTGCAAAAGCAAGAATAGAAGGGCTGCGTGATTTTGGTTCTGCCTTAAGTCCGTTTAATGCTTTTCAGATCATTCAGGGACTGGAAACACTGCCCATCCGAATTAAGAAACACAGCGAAAATGCTTTGGCCCTGGCCGAATGGCTGGAGCAGCAGGACGAAGTGGTCTGGGTAAACTATCCGGGTCTGAAATCCAATAAATATTTTGATCTGGCTCAGGAATATCTTCCTGAAGGACAAAGCGGAATTATCACTTTCGGATTGAAAGGAGGTTTTGATGCTGCTAAAAAAGTAGTGGACGAAACGAAATTGTTCTCTCTTTTGGCGAACATCGGTGACACCAAATCACTGATTATTCATCCGGCAAGCACTACACATCAGCAATTGACAGATGCGGAACAACTGGAAACGGGAGTTTCTAAAGATTTGGTTCGTCTTTCTGTCGGAATCGAGGATATCGAGGATTTGATTGCCGATCTGCAAACTGTTTTTGCAAGCGTTACAAAATCGCAATACAGTATTAAAAATTAGGTTTTTTTGTTTTTTGTTTGAAAAATTGCCTTTAGCAATGTGAGTTTTGCTAGAGGTGATTTTTTATGAAAAACGTTCATTATAAAGGTTTGAAAAATAAAATTTTAAACCCTGTAAGTAGTATAAGTTCATTTAAAATGGGGCTTGCTTTACTTAACTGAACTTATAATCTTATTTGGTTTAATTAACCTAAAAATGGTTTTTAAAAATTAAAATTATGTCAAAGCTTAAAATTAATATTATCCTTTTCGGGATCGGCAATATCGGAAGCACTTTAATCAATCAGATTATCGAAAGTCAGGAGTTTTTTCTTCAGAACAAAAATATTGATTTTCATTTTCCGATTATCACGAATTCAACCGTTGCTTTTTTCGAGAAAGAAGGCGTTGGATATGCCTGGGAAACCAATTTTGTTCAATTGGCAGTGCCTTTCAGAGTAGAGGATATTGTTGAATTTGCCAAAGAAAACGAATTCGAAAATTTAATTGCCGTTGATGCCACAGCGAGCGATGAACTGATTAGCCATTACAACACTTTAATTCAGAATGGTTTTAATATCGTTGCGGTAAATAAAAAAGCCAATACCTTACCTATTGGGCTTTATAAGGAAATAAGGGAGAATCTTAAAAAGTACGATAAAGAGTTTTTATATGAAACTTCCGTTGATACGGGATTTCCGGTTTTACAGACGTTACGGGACTTATATTCTTCAGGAGAAAAAATCACTAAAATAAGAGGGGTTTTTTCAGATAACCTGAGTTATGTTTTTAATCGGTTTTCATCAGATGAAACTTCTTTTTCGTCAATCTTAAAAGATGCCAGCCTTTTAGGTTTTATGCGGTCTACTTTCAAGGAAGATTTATCTGGAAATGATACGGCAAGAAAATTACTGATCCTAACGAGGGAAATAGGGAAAGATTTTGAGCTTTCGGATATCAAAATCAATTCCCTGATAAAAGAAGAGTACCTCGAGAAAAACGGTACCCTCAATAAAGAAGCGATTGACAGATCTTTCAAGATTGCTAAAATCACCCAGGCCGATAATCATGTGCTCCGATACGTAGGGGAATTTGACATTCAGAAAAATACACTGGAGGTGAAATTGGTCTCCGAACCGGTCACATCGGCAATAGGGCAATTAAAAGGCTCGGATACGATTTTTGAAATTTTCACGCAGTCGTATGCAGATGTCCCAATTGTAATCAAAAGTGCTTCAGCATGTAAGCAGGCCATCTCCCGCGGAATTATTAGTGACATTTTAAAAGTAGCAGAGAAAATCAAAAATAAAGAAGCAGTTTGGTTGTAAAGTGTTCTTAATGAGTGAATAAGTTATAAAATGTTCTTTGATAAACTGATTTGAGAAGATAAATTAGAAAGAGAAAAGTCTTAAATTGTAAGTTTTAACTTGTTTTTAGTGAAATTATTTTTTTGTAAGATGTTTTTTAACGTTAAAATGATGTTTTTTAACGTTTTTTGTAATTAAATTCTTCATTTTTATTTGTGTATTCAAAATAATATTTGCATATTTGTTAAACCCAAAAGCTACTAAATCAAATGAATTTAAATGTCTACAAAATGTTTTGTGCCATTTCGGTTAAAACCGTTGGGAAGTCTATTGCTTAAAATTGTAAAACAATAAAAATATAGCAAAGCCTCCCGAATTTTTTTGAGAGGCTTTTTAAATTTATATAAATGCAGAAATTTTTTAAAATAACAAATAATTCACAGATGAATAAGTCCCTACAGATGAACAAGATGTTTAACGTCGCACGTATTTGTGTATGCGTCTGTTGATACTAAAAGAATATATGAGTTGTAAAAAACTTAAACCCTTTTGGTATTCTGATCCAAAAGGGTTTTTTTATTCCTTCTGGTCCGGATAACAATAAAATAAACAAATAATAAAGATAAATACGATAACTTACTTAAACTTAAATACTATGAGCACATTAAACTACCTGACAAAGAAATTTTCTGCATTGAAAAACCTTAGAGAAAAAAGAAACAATCCGCCACCGCCGGTAAATGAATTGGCTCATCCAAGCTTTGGAATTACCGAAACAGAGAAAAACGCAGAAAAAAAAGCACCAAATTCATTACTGTTTTTGATGTATTCTAAAGAAAATGAAACACTTTTCATTTAAATCGAAAAGTAGCATCAGATAGGGGCAATCCCGCTTAATTTTACTGGGCGCAGCGTTCGGTAATTTTTCGCGTACCGTAGTTTGAGATTGAATTATATTCAGGAAACTGAAGAATCAATTCAGATAAATTTGCTTGTTTAAGAAAATAGTAGTTAATTTGCACCGTTAAGTTCACAAACGTATTGAAATGTTATAAAGAAAGGACGAGGGATTAGACCCGATGAATCCTTAGCAACCCTTCGTTAATTCGAAGAAGGTGCTGCATTCTACCACGCCCAAACGTGGAAAGATAACAACAAGAACTTGTCTGGTTACGTCCGGACTTTCTTTCTAATATTTCCTCATACAAATCAATAATACAACAGATTTGAAATTGGAAAATAGACCAAACCCTATAAACATTCAGAATTTCACCACGGAAAATGGTGCAGTTTACACTTCGTTACCCTTAAGTTTTACTATTGCAGGCTTGCCTTTACACAGCGCGCCCGTTGTTCTGGTCAATCATGCACTGACAGGAAATGCTGAGGTAACCGGTGAAAATGGATGGTGGAATGACTTAATCGGACCCGATAAAACCATAGATACCAATATTTATACTGTACTGGCCTTTAATGTTCCGGGCAACGGAACGGATTCCTTCGTCATTGAAAAGTACCAGGATTTTACCACCAGGGATATTGCTAGAATTTTTATACAAGGACTTGAACTTCTGGAAATCGAACAGGTTTATGCCATCATCGGTGGCTCTGTCGGAGGCGGAATTGCCTGGGAAATGCTTGCACTGCAACCTGAGATTACACAAAATTTAATACCGATTGCAACAGACTGGAAATCCACAGACTGGATGATCGCAAATTGTTATTTGCAGGAACAAATCCTGAACAATTCCTCACGTCCCATAGAAGATGCGCGAATTCATGCCATGTTGTGTTACAGGTCCCCGGAATCATTCAAAGAAAAATTTCAACGTACGATCAACCCCAATCTTTCGATTTTTAATATAGAAAGCTGGCTGGCGCATCACGGGGAAAAATTGCAAAAGAGGTATCAATTATCATCGTACAAACTGATGAATCAATTGCTCAAAACCATAGATATTACCAGAAACACTGCCGATTTTGTAACCTTGCTGTCTAAAACAAACGCTGCGATTCATATTATAGGAATCAATTCAGACTTGTTTTTTACGCCAAAGGAAAACCGGGAAACGTATCAGGAATTAAAAAAATTCAAAGACAATGTGTATTACAGCGAAATAGATTCCGTACACGGACATGACGCTTTTTTAATCGAGTACAAACAATTAGACCATTTACTTGCCGATATTTTTAAGGCAGAAACAATAAAAAGATAAAATGAAAGTATTAAAATTTGGAGGCAGATCACTATCAAACGGAGAAGGACTTAACAAAGTTGTTTCGATAATTACAGAAAAAATAAATCAGGGCGAGAAAATTGCCGTTGTGGTTTCCGCCCGCGGAAATGCTACTGATGAATTGGAAGATATTTTAATAATTGCCTCTAAAAACGGAAATTACAAACCTTTATTAGAAAGTTTTAAAACCTATCAGATTTCAGATTATCCACAAGTTGATTTTTCAGAAGAATTTAATGTGCTGGATAAACTTTTTGAAGGCGTTAGCTTAATTGGTGATTACAGCAATAAAATCAAAGACCAGATTTTATCTAAAGGCGAATTGCTTTCGGCTAAATTACTTACTGCAATTTTGATTGAAAAAGGGGTTCCTGCCAATTTTGTAGACACCAGGGAACTACTGAAAACCGATTCGAAATTTGGTGATGCACAGCCTTTAGAACAGCTTTCCAAAAAAAATGTGGTTAATTATTTTAAAGAACATAACGGAGAAACAGTAAATATTGTCACTGGATTTATTGGTTCCAACAACAATAACGATACGACGACTTTAGGCAGAAACGGAAGCAATTATACCGCTTCGTTAATTGCCAATTATTTAAATGCAGAAGAACTTCAGAATTTCACGCACGTTGACGGAATCTACACCGCAAACCCCGATTTGGTGGCCGATGCAAAAAAAATCGAATATTTGTCTTTTAACGAAGCCAATGAGCTGGCCAATTTCGGAGCCACTATTCTGCATGCCAAAACGATAATTCCTTTATTGGAGAAAAATATTCCATTACGAATTTTAAATACGTTTAATCACGAAAACAGAGGGACATTAATCACTTCTGATGCTACGAAAGAAGGAATTAAAACACTTTCTGTTCTTGAGAATGTTTCGCTGGTAAATCTGGAAGGCCGCGGACTATTAGGCAAAGCAGGTGTTGATGCCCGAATTTTCAAAGTAATGGGGGATCATAATATCAGTGTAAGTATCATTTCGCAGGGTTCTTCAGAAAGAGGGATTGGCCTGGTGGTGGCCACTGACAAAGCTACATTGGCAATGGTCGAATTAGAAAAAGAGTTTGAAAATGACTTTTATTCTAAAGATGTTAATCAGATTACGGTAACAGACAACGTTTCGGTTATTTCGATTATCGGACAGGATTTGAGTACGTTTCACAAACCCTACACAGCATTAATCAAAAATAAAATTGTTCCTATACTCTTCAACAATACCGTTACCGGTAAAAACGTGAGTTTGGTGGTTAAGAAATCAGAACTGAACAGAGCGCTAAGCGTAATTCACGGAGAAATCTTCGGGGTTTCCAAAAAAATAAATATTGCGATTTTTGGTCACGGATTAGTGGGAGGAACTTTAATCAATCAGATATTAGAATCAGCTACGGCCATTGAAAAACGTAAAGGCATTAAACTGAATGTTTTTGCTATTGCGAATTCCAAGAAAGTAATTTTAAACAAAAAAGGCGTAACTTCAGACTGGAAAAATGAGATTCAGAATAACGGAATTGCCTATACAATAGACGATGTGATCGCGTACGCGAATGAGCACCATCTTGAAAATTTAATTGCAATCGATAATACGGCAAGTGCCACTTTTGTCGAAAATTATATTTCATTGATTGAAAGTAGTTTTGATCTGATTTCATCCAATAAAGTAGCCAATACGTTAAGCTACGGTTTCTATAAGGAACTGAGGAAGTCTTTGGCGGAAAATCAGAAGAATTACCTGTACGAAACCAATGTAGGTGCGGGATTGCCTTTAATTGATACGATAAAATTATTACACCTTTCCGGTGAAAATATCACCAAAATAAAAGGCGTTTTTTCCGGTACCCTGAGTTACTTGTTCAATAATTTCTCTGCCAAAGACGCTCCGTTTAGCCAGATTTTGCAGGAAGCAATTGACAATGGTTATACAGAACCGGATCCGCGTGAAGATTTATGCGGAAATGACGTAGGAAGAAAATTATTGATTTTGGCAAGGGAACTGGATTTGCAAAATGAATTTGAAGAAATCTCCATTCAGAACCTGATTCCGGAACATTTAAGAGACGGAAATGTTTCCGATTTCCTGACTAAATTAAAAGAATTTGATCCGATTTATGAAAAGATAAAAGCCGATCAGAAACCAAATCACGTTTTAAGATATATAGGAGAATTGTCCGGAGATCTTCAAAACGACAAAGGAATTCTGGAAGTAAAATTGGTTTCCGTTCCTTCAGATACTGCGTTAGGCGGATTGAAAGGTTCTGATTCTTTCTTTGAAATCTACACGGAATCGTACGGAGACCGACCAATCGTAATTCAGGGAGCCGGTGCCGGTTCAGCCGTTACAGCGAGAGGTGTTTTCGGGGATATTTTGAGATTATCAGACAAAGAGTAGTAATTTTAGAGGGCAGATTTTAGCGTTTAGATTTTCTAAATTGATTTCAGTTTGTCATTTCGACGAAGGAGAAATCACACTGGAAACTCGACAAAGATGGAGCAATTTTGAATTCAAATAAAAAAGCAAACAACACAACAAAAAAAACAAAAAAATGAAAGTAACCTTAAACAGAGTAAATGACGCATTTCATTTTAAATTAAAAAATGAACGGGGTCATGTAGTCGATGTGGACAGCAGAGCTGAATTTGGAGGAAGCGATTTAGGCGCAAGTCCGATGGAACTTGTTTTAATGGGCGTTGCGGGATGCAGTGCCATCGATATGATTTCGATTTTGAAGAAACAACGCCAGGAAATAACCTCTTTTAATGCTGAGGTAGAAGGACTTCGTGTTCAGATCGACGAGGCAAAACCTTTTAAGGAAATCAATGTGGTTTTCTATTTAGAGGGAGATATCAATCCGGAAAAGGCACATCGTGCTGCACAGCTTTCTTTCGAGAAATATTGTTCAGTAGCCAAAACGGTTGAACCAACAGCTACAATAAAATACAAGGTTGTACTGAATAATACAGAATTAGGAAATTAGTCAATTAGAGAATTAGATAATTCTTAAATAATCAAAATTCGCATCAAATTCTTTAGTGAATCTCTGCGAAATTTAAAAAGTGATGATTTGTGCTGCTTAGTGCAATTCGTGTTAAACAAAAAAAAAATGAACGAACAAGAATTTGGTTTTGAAACACAGGCCATAAGAACACAATTAGAAAGATCTCAGTATCTGGAGCATTCGGTGCCCTTATACTTATCGTCAAGCTTTGTATTTGAAGATGCAGAAGATATGAGAGCTTCTTTTACAGAAGAGAAAGAAAGAAATATTTACAGTCGTTTCAGCAACCCGAATACGACTGAATTTGTAGATAAAATATGTAAAATGGAAGGCGCTGAAGCCGGGTATGCATTTGCTACCGGAATGGCAGCCGTTTACTCCACTTTTGCAGCCTTATTAAATGCAGGAGATCATATTGTATCCGCGAGCAGCGTTTTTGGTTCGACACATGCATTGTTTATGACGTATTTCCCAAAGTGGAATATCGAAACTTCGTATTTTGAAATTAACAAACCGGAAACTATCGAGAGCTTCATTAAACCGAATACTAAAATATTATACGCAGAGTCCCCTACAAATCCCGGTGTCGATGTAATTGATCTGCAATTGTTGGGAGATATTGCCAAAAAACACAATCTGATTTTAATTATCGATAACTGTTTTGCAACACCATATCTGCAGCAGCCCATTAAGTTTGGGGCGCATCTGGTCGTGCATTCTGCCACAAAATTAATTGACGGTCAGGGCCGTGTTTTAGGCGGAGTGACGGTAGGAAGTGAAGATTTGATCAGACAAATCTATTTGTTTTCAAGAAATACAGGCCCGGCTTTATCTCCTTTTAATGCCTGGGTTTTATCAAAAAGTTTGGAAACGCTTGCAATTCGTGTCGAAAAACACTGCGAAAATGCCTTAAAAGTAGCGGAGTTTTTAGAAGCGCATCCGAATGTGAATAGCGTGAAATATCCGTTTTTGAAATCGCATCCACAATATGAAATCGCCAAAAAGCAAATGTTATTAGGTGGAAATATCATTGCGTTTGAAATCAAGGGTGGCATAGAAGCAGGACGAAAATTTTTAGATAAAATAAAACTTTGCTCGCTTTCTGCTAATATTGGAGACACTCGGTCCATTGTTACGCATCCGGCTTCAACCACACACAGTAAGTTGTCTGAAGCAGATCAGCTGGCGGTTGGGATTACACAAGGTTTGGTGCGTGTATCTGTAGGTTTAGAAACCGTAAAAGATGTAATTGCCGATTTGGATCAGGCACTTTCTTAAATAAATTTTAGAGTTTAGATTTCTGATTTTAGATTGTTAGAAATCCATAATGCAAATGATAAATAACGATTTTTGACTGTAATTTTATTATGGTTAAAAATCGTTATTCTATTTTGTAATTGTTTGGTTAAAAAGTATATTTTTGTTGGGAGTAAAATTTAAATACGATTACTAATCATAAACTTAAAACCACACCAAACATGAGCAACTCTACTTACATTCTTGATGACAAATTATTAGTTTCAGGCGGACAAAGATTTCTTAATTATCTTCTGGATACTATTTTTATTCTGGCATTAATCTTTCTTTTAGCTATTTTTTTAGGATTTTTTGGAGCTCTTTTAGGATTGAACGGATTAGCGAACTGGATGGATGGTATTGGTGACTTAGAAGGAAGAATACTTTTTATTCTTTTCACGATTATTTATTATACCGTGACCGAAGGTTTCTTTGGAAGATCTTTGGCTAAACTAATTACAGGTACAATTGTAGTGGATGAAAATGGCGAAAAACCTGATTTTGGAACTATTTTTAAAAGAAGCTTGTGCAGAGTAATTCCTTTTGACGGACTTTCGTTTCTGGGAAGTTCAGGAAGAGGATGGCATGATTCAATGTCTGATACTTATGTCGTGAATAAAAAAGCTTTAGATGAAGAAGTGAAAATATTTCATGAATTTAACTTAATTGGTGTTCAGGAAACAGAGTCATAAAGAAAATGAAAACGATTAGATTAAAAAATAAAGATCAAAACGGGAGTCCCTTTATAGATATTCCTGAAAAGAAATTACTAACGTCTGATCGTGATCGCTTCTTTAACTGTATTATTGATTTTGTCTTTATTCTTATTACGATATTCATTATTACATTGTTTGTTATAATTACGGGAAATATTTTTCGATGGGATATCTATAGAAGATGGGAAGAAACTTTGGCTCATCTTGGATTCGTAGGAACGTATCTTTCTTTTGCTATTATTTACTATTTTATTTTTGAGAGTCTTTCGGGCAGAACTTTAGGAAAGATCATGACAGGTAGCATTATAATTAATGAATTTGGAGTAAAACCCGGTGTTGCTGTTATTTTCAAAAGAACATTATGTCGTTTTATTCCTTTTGAGGCTTTATCTTTTTTAGGAGAATCAGGAAGAATGTGGCATGATTCTCTATCTAATACCTATGTAGTTGAAAAAAATGTCTTAGAGGATGAAATGAAACTGCAAGAATTGAATTTAATTGGATCAGAAGAAGTAATTTGATAGGTAAGGTAGAATTTAAATTGATCTTGTTAGTATTCTCATATAAAAAGCATATTTTTGTTATTTAAAAATATAAGTTTGCGGATTTAGATAAAAATCTAAAATCAGCATTCTAAAATCTAAAATATTTAAAAAGTGCTTTCAAAGAAAACAAAATACGGAATCAAAGCTTTAACTTATTTAGCAAGACGCGAGAATAACGAACCTGTGCAAATTGCTGAAATTGCAAAGAGCGAACATATTTCAATTAAATTCCTGGAAAGTATTTTGTTGCTGCTAAGAAACTCCGGTTTCCTTGGTGCTAAAAAAGGAAAAGGCGGCGGGTATTACTTAATTAAAGATCCGAAGGACATCAGTATGGCCAAAGTCTACCGTATTCTCGAAGGTCCGATTGCATTGCTGCCTTGTGCAAGTCATAATTTTTATGAACGATGCGATGATTGTGATGACGAGTCAACCTGCGCCGCAAGAAGATTAATGACGGAGGTTAGGGATAATACGCTTAAAATACTGGAAAGTAATTCGTTGGCTGATATTGCATTTTAACATTTTTAAAATATTATTTTTAAAGAAATTTACTACTTTTCGATAATTAATTTTTTATTCTCTAATTGATTAAAGAACGACGTAAATTTTATGAACATACACGGAAAAGAAATAAACCTGGACTTTGACTTTCCTGAAATTAACGGAAATCCTACTGTTTTTGTTGACAAAATTATATTAGAAAAAACGGAATTAGAAATTTTGAATAGTTCAGTTCCAAGGGAGTTATATATTTTTGGCGCGATTGTAAAAACGGGCGAAATACATTGGGAGTTTGGCGAATTGAAACGATTGGAATTTATAGTTGTTGAAAAAAAATCAGAAACGAATGAATTTATTCATCATCATCTTGCACAGGATGAATCTGTAATGTATAAACGCAAGAAGGATTTGACAGGTAGTGAGTGCGTTGATATGCTAAAGAAGAAAGATATTTTATATCTTAAACGTCTTCCAAAATGGAAAGCTTCTGATGCCGGAATTCCTAAATACGGAGACAAGCTTTTTCATTTTTGCTCACAAATTTATCTTCCCGAAAATAAAACAACCAAACAATACATGAGTTGGGGGGCAACTATTTTTGTTTTTTTGCACGTGACAGAAGAGGATGAACTTTTGGTGCAGATTTTTGAACAGGATACATCCGAGCAAATAGCTGAAGATCGTTACAAACTTGAGGAACAAATGTTTCTGTTTGATCAAAACTATTTAAAACTCGAATTTGTAGCGAAATTAATTACAAAAGGAGACAAGTTTTTACATGAATATATTTTGAATCATAAGAAAACGAATAAAGAAATATTGGCACTTCTATTAGAAAACGGGAAGTCAAAGACATTTAAAAATGAAGTTTTAAAGAAGATTAAAGGTTAGTTTTATTTAAAAAATCAATTTATAGCCTACCATAAACAACATTACGGCAATAGCGTTTCTAAGGAGTAAGTCAGGAACTTTTCCGCTTAACATGCTTCCGATATAAATTCCGGGTAAGGATCCCAATAGCAATTGTCCAAGTAAAACCAAATCCAGATTTCCCATTGAAGCATGCCCAATTCCCGCTACAAGCGTTAAGGGTACCGCATGAGCAATTTCAGTCCCGACTAATTTCGGAGTGGGCAGCAACGGATAGAGGAAAAATAAAGTTACTGTTCCCAATGCACCCGCACCAATGGAAGTCAACGTTACCGTAGCTCCTAATAATACACCAATGGCAACCGTCAGTACATTCTGAGTCGTACTCTCTTTGTGAAAGCGGTCGCCGGCATGTTTTTTAGAAAACTTCATAATCCTGTTTTTAAACAAAATCGCCACAGAAGTAAAAAGCAATGCCCAGCCTAAACTGTATTTAATCAAAGCATTCAGGGTCGTAATATCGGTTTTGATGCTTTCTAATATCCACAAAGTGATCAGGGCAGCCGGCACACTTCCGAGAGAAAGCCAGCCCGTAATCTTCCAGTTGATATTACTTTTTTTATTATGCACATATACACCGCCCATTTTGGTAAAAGCGGCGTACAATAAATCAGTTCCAACAGCGGTCGTAGGAGGAATGTTGAACCACAATAAAATCGGAGTCATCAAAGAACCGCCGCCAACTCCGGTCATTCCTACTATAAAACCAACGACTAAGCCCGCAATTACTATTCCTATCTGAAAATCCATAAATAAAAATTTTTGCCAAAAATAATAACTAATTTACTACAATCCTATCGATTTTATAGACATTATATGTAGCGGTTTCTAATTATTGCTAAGTTATTGTTTTTTAGTTTGTTATTGTTACGGCTAATTCTCAAAGAAGTATCAATTTAGATAGAAAACGTAAGTTTTATTTTAAATGTTTGGCATTCAGTTGTTTTTTCAATTAAAAAATCCGGATATTGTTTTGTTATTTACAAATAAATACTAATTTTGCATAGTAATCTACTAAGCCGATAGGGTAATAGGTTTAAATTAAGGCATTTCAAAAAGATATGGAGAAAGGATTGGAAATAAACGCAGTTGAAACAAAGTCTGAAGTTTCTTTAAAAGAGAGATTGTGGATTATAATTCCGGTTGTATTGTTAATTGGTTTATTAGTAACACTTGGTTATAACCACTATTCTGAATTTACCTGGAATGGATTCGTAGAAGGTTTTAATCAGGAGCTTTTGGTTTTTTTCTTAATTGGGGTTTTCGCTCAGTTGGTAGACGGAACTTTAGGAATGGGTTACGGAGCCACTTCGACTTCATTTTTACTGGCTTACGGAGTTCCTCCTGTGGTGAGCAGTACTGCAGTTCACGTGTCAGAAATGTTTACAACCGGAGCATCGGCACTTTCGCATCACCGATTTGGGAATATCAATAAAAAGCTGGTAAAACATTTGTTGATTCCGGGAGTTTTAGGTTCCATAACTGGTGCTTATTTATTGTCAGATGTGATTAATGGAGATGTTATTAAGCCGTTTATTGCCGTTTATATGATTATTCTGGCCGTTATTATTATCAAAAAGGCCCTGAAAAAAAACATTGTAAAAAAGAAAACTAAAAAATTAAGTGTTTTGGCTGTTTTTGGCGGTTTTATGGATTCTGTTGGCGGTGGCGGCTGGGGACCAATTGTGACTTCAACATTATTAGGAAGAGGAAGAAACCCAAGATATACTATTGGTTCCGTAAATGCAGCTGAGTTTGCGATTTCATTTGCAAGTGGTATCACTTTTATGCTTTTTGGAGGAATCCACGGATGGCAGGTGATTATCGGTTTGATTTTAGGAGGCGTAATTTCGGCACCATTAGCCGCATTTTTAGTAAATAAAATTAAAAGAAAACCAATGATGATTGCAGTTGGAATACTAATCATTTTATTGAGTTTAAAAACATTATCTAAATTGTTATAAAATAAATTTAGAAAGGGAAAGAGAATATGAGTGCGACAGTTACAGAATCATTATTAGAAAAAACAAAAGACTTTACACTGGAACAAACATTGGCTTTTTTGGCTGATGAATACCCCGGGAAAGTAATTTTTTCAACTTCATTTGGACAGGAAGATCAGGTAATTACTGATTTTATCTTTAAAAATGATTTGGCCATCAAGGTTTTTACCTTAGATACCGGAAGATTATTTCAGGAAACGTATGATGTTTTTCACAAAACATTAAAAAAGTATAAAAAACAGATTGAAGTGTATTTTCCGGAAGCAGCGGCGGTAGAAAACTTACTTCAGACCAAGGGTCCGAACAGTTTTTATGATTCGGTTGAAAACAGAAAAGAATGCTGTTTTATTCGAAAAGTGGTGCCGCTACGAAAAGCTTTGTCCGGAAATGCAGTCTGGATTACGGGTTTAAGAACCGAGCAATCCGAAAACAGACATGATTTAAACCTGTTTGAATATGACGGAGGTTTTGAAATCATAAAATTCAATCCGTTACTAAAATGGAGTTTAGAAGAAGTAGAAAATCATCTGAAAGAATTTAATGTTCCGCAGAACGCCCTGCATAAGGAAGGTTTCGTAAGTATTGGCTGTGCGCCTTGTACCAGAGCAATTTTACCTGGGGAAGATATCAGAGCCGGAAGATGGTGGTGGGAATCGAGTCATAAGGAATGTGGTTTACATGGGGCTAAGAAAGACTAGGCAGAAGCTAGAAGATAGAGGAAAGAAGCTAGAGGAAAGAAAATAGAGAATAGAATAAAGATTACAGAATCAGGAATTAAGATTGGAGCAACGGATTTTTAATCTGTTGAACAAAAAGAAACAAAAAAACAGAATAACGATAGTTTAAGATTTTAGACCAGGTAAAACAACCTGAAGCCTGAAGCCTGAAACTTGAAACAAAAAAACACAATGAGTTCAGTATTAAAAACAAACGCTTTAGAGAGTGAAGCCATATACATTTTCAGAGAAGTAATTTCACAGTTTGACAAACCGGTTTTACTTTTCTCCGGAGGGAAAGATTCTATAACATTAGTTCGTTTGGCGCAAAAAGCCTTTTTTCCTGCAAAGATTCCGTTTCCTCTTTTACACGTTGATACCGGACACAATTTTCCTGAAACAATTGCTTTCAGAGATAAGCTGGTAGAAGAATTAGGATTGGAGCTGATCGTTCGTAATGTTCAGGATGCTATTGATGAAGGAAAAGTAGTGGAAGAAACCGGAAAATATTCCAGTAGAAACAGCTTACAGACAATCACGCTTTTGGATGCCATCGAAGAATTTAAATTCGATGCCTGCATTGGCGGAGCACGTCGTGATGAAGAAAAAGCAAGAGCAAAAGAGCGTATTTTTTCCGTTCGTGACGATTTCGGTCAGTGGGACGAAAAAAATCAACGCCCGGAGTTATTTGATATTTTGAATGGGAAAATAGAAAATGGTCAGAACGTTCGTGTTTTCCCAATTTCAAACTGGACAGAGTTAGACGTCTGGAGTTATATTGAGAAAGAGCACATCGAAATTCCGTCCATCTATTTTTCACATAAAAGAAAGGTTTTTTTGAGAGACGGTTTAATCTGGTCACATTCTCCTTTTGTGTACCAGGAAGAAGACGAACAAATCGAAGAACGAATTGTTCGCTTCAGAACCGTTGGAGATATGACTTGTACAGCCGCAGTTGATTCGTATGCAGCAACCATTCAGGAAGTAGTGGGAGAAATCAGAACTTCAACTATTTCTGAAAGAGGTGCCAGAATTGATGATAAACGTTCTGAAGCCGCAATGGAAAAGAGAAAACAACAAGGATACTTTTAGTAGTTGATAGTTGATGGTTTTAAGTTGATAGTTTTATCGTTTAGCCCAACCAATTTATAAAAAGTAGTTTCAATATTTGAAGGTTTTAGTTGACAGCTTGAAGCAAACAACTAACAACCAACAACCAATAACTAAAAAAATGGAAGTTTTAAAAATAGCAACAGCAGGAAGTGTAGATGACGGAAAAAGTACTTTAATCGGAAGATTATTATACGATACAAAATCATTGACGACCGATAAGATCGAGGCAATCGAAAAAAGCAGCAAACAAAAAGGATACGATTATCTTGATTTTTCACTGGCAACGGATGGATTAGTAGCCGAAAGAGAACAGGGAATCACAATTGATGTTGCGCACATTTATTTTTCGACTGCCAAGAAAAGTTACATTATTGCCGACACTCCGGGTCACGTAGAATATACCAGAAACATGGTTACAGGAGCTTCGACTTCTCAGGTTTCCATCATTTTAATCGATGCCAGAAAAGGGGTAATTGAGCAAACGTACCGTCACTTTTTCATCAATAATTTATTGAGAGTAAAAGAGGTAATTGTAGCGATCAACAAAATGGATTTGGTCGATTATTCGGAAGAAGTTTACAATAAAATCAAAGCCGATTTCCAGGCATTAAATGCTAAAAGCACGTTCAAAGAACAAAATGTAAGCTACATTCCGTTAAGTGCCATCAACGGCGGAAATGTGGTGGATCAGTCTAAAGATATGCCGTGGTACACCGGTCAAACCGTTTTAGAGCATTTAGAAGGACTGCATTCTTCGGATGTTTTTGAAGCCGGAAAAGCCCGTTTTCCGGTTCAGACCGTAATTCGTCCTAAGACACAGGAATACCATGATTTTAGAGGATATGCCGGAAAATTATACGGGAATTCCATAAAAGTAGGAGATGCGGTTACCGTTTTACCTTCTTTAACAGAATCAAAAGTATCTAAAATTCACTTTTTCGATAAAACATATGATGAAGCTGTTGCAGGTTCTTCTATTACCATCGAATTAGAAAACGATATCAATGTGACAAGAGGCGATATGATCGTAAAATCATCAGAGCTTCCAAAAATTGAAAAAGAAATCAGTACAACGGTCTGTTGGATGGACAGCAAAAAACTGGTGGCAGGGACGAAATATATTGTACAGCACAATACCAACTCCGTTTTGGCCAAAGTAGAAAGTATCAAGAATACGATCTCCACAGATTATTCCGGAACCAAAGAAGCCACACAATTAGCAATCAACGAAATTGGAGAAGTAACGATCAAATTAAGCAAGCCTTTGTATTTTGATGCCTACAACGACAATAAATCAAACGGAGCATTTATCCTGATTGATACCGCAACAAACACCACAGCAGGAGTAGGATTCATTCGATAAATGCATTAGGCTTTAAGCAATAAGCCTTAAGCAAAAACACAAAGTTAAAAAAGCCTAGAGCGTACAGCTTAAAGCCTAAAGCCAGAAATAAAATGGAAAGTTTTAGAACAGAAATAGAAAATCCGATAGTTCAGAAAGAGATTATCGATCTTGAAAAAAAGATTCACTTATTCCGTGGAGGAAAAATTGACGATGAGCGTTTTCGCAGTCTTCGTTTAGCACGAGGTATTTACGGACAACGTCAGGAAGGCGTACAAATGATTCGTATTAAATTGCCTTACGGTAAAGTAACGAGCGAACAATTGGTGCGAATTACCAAAGTTTCCGATGAATATTCAACCGGACGTTTGCATATAACAACCCGTCAGGACATTCAGATTCACTATGTAAGTTTAGACAGAACTCCGGAGCTTTGGGCAAACCTGGCCAAAGACGATATTACGTTGCGTGAAGCTTGTGGTAACACGGTTAGAAATATTACAGGAAGCGAACTAGCTGGTGTAGACGTAAACGAACCGTTTGACGTTTCGCCTTATGCCCATGGACTTTTCCAATATTTATTAAGAAATCCAATTTGTCAGGAAATGGGACGTAAATTTAAAATTTCGTTCTCATCCTCTGAAGAAGATACCGCTTTGAGTTATTTACACGATTTAGGATTTATTCCTAAAATTGTAAATGGTGAAAAAGGGTTTAAAATCATGTTTGGGGGAGGTTTGGGCTCACAGCCGGCGCATGCCGAATTGCTTTCAGAGTTTGTTCCCGTAAACCAGATTATTCCAACAGCAGAAGGAATCATCCGTATTTTTGACCGCTATGGTGAGCGTGCCAAAAGAATGAAAGCACGTATGAAGTTCCTGATCAAAGAAATGGGAAGAGATGTTTTCCTTGATCTGGTTGAAAAAGAGAAAAAAGCAATTGCTTTTGAAACGTACGAAATAGATACAACTGCTTTTGATGGTCCGATTCCGGAACCATTATTAGAAGTGCCGCAAGTTACGATTGAAGATACCGCAGCTTATGAATCGTGGAAAGAATCGAATGTAATTGCACAAAAACAAGCAGGTTATTACGCGATCGGAATCAAAGTTTTATTAGGCGATTTTTATACCGATAAAGCGAGATTGTTAGCCGACTTAATTAAAAATTATGCTGCCAATGAATTACGTTTTTCATTGCGTCAAAATATTGTAATCCGTCACGTAAAAGAGGAAAATCTTCCTTTCTTTTATCAGGAATTAGCCAAATTGGACTTTGTTCATTTAGGTTATAATTCGACAGCGGATATTACAGCTTGTCCGGGTACTGATACTTGTAATTTGGGGATTGCAAGTAGTACCGGTATAGCTGAAGAATTAGAAAGAGTAATCAATTCCGAGTACCCTCAGTACAAAAACAACCGTGAAATTGAAATCAAAATCAGTGGCTGTATGAATGCCTGCGGACAACACAATATGTCGGCAATTGGTTTTCAGGGAATGTCTATCAACTCCGGAAAATTGGTAGCGCCAGCCTTACAGGTTTTACTGGGCGGAGGAAGATTAGGAAACGGAGCTGGACGTTTTGCTGACAAAGTGATTAAAATTCCAAGCCGAAGAGGACCAGATGCATTGCGTACCATTTTAAATGATTTTGATGCGAATGCCAAAGGAGAAAAATTCCTGAATTATTACGATCTGAAAGGGGAGAAATATTTCTATGAAATTTTAAAGCCATTTGCAGATGTAACCAATTTAACAGAAGCTGATTTTATTGATTGGGGGAATGCCGATAACTACGTAAAAGCAGTTGGAGTAGGAGAATGTGCCGGAGTTGTCATAGATTTAGTGGCTACTTTATTATTAGAAGCCAAAGATAAACTGACTTTCGCCCAGGAATCATTCAACGAAGGAAAATGGTCAGATGCAATCTATCATGCTTACGCCGGATTTGTTAATGGTGCCAAAGCGTTATTGCTTGCAGAAAATGAAAAAACAAACCATCACGCAGGAATTGTAGACCTGTTTGACAATGTTTTTGTTTCAACTCAGAAAATCGAACTGGCAACAACATTCAGAGAATTGGTATATCAAATCAATCAGAATGAACCTTCAGAAGCATTTGCAAAACAATACATTCAGCAAGGAATTTCATTTTTTGATATTATAGAAAAATACAGAGCTCAAGAATTAGCAAATGCTTAAGACGATAAAACCCAAAGTAACTTTAGTTGGTGCAGGTCCCGGCGATCCGGATTTGCTTACGCTGAAAGCCGTAAAAGCACTGGCTGAAGCGAATGTGGTTTTGTACGATGCATTGGCCAATGATGAAATATTAGCACACGCTCCCAAAAATGCGATCCGTATTTTTGTAGGGAAAAAAATAGGAAATCACGCTTATACACAGGATCAGATCAACCAGCTGATAGTTGACAATGCTTTGACTTATGGAAACGTGGTTCGGTTAAAAGGCGGAGACCCTTTTATTTTCGGGCGTGGAAGCGAAGAAATCGAATTTGTTGAAAGTTTCGGAATTCCGACCGTTGTAGTACCCGGAATTTCTTCAGTAGTTGCCGTTCCGGCGAGTCAGGGAATTTCGATTACAAAAAGAGGTGTTTCGGAGAGTTTCTGGGCCATTACGGGTACCACTTCAGACCGGAAATTATCGTCAGACATAGCTTTGGCTGCACAATCTTCTGCAACAGTGGTCATTTTAATGGGAATGCACAAACTGTCTCAAATTGTCGATTTGTTTCAAAAAGAAAACAAAGGAAATTTACCCGTAGCGATTATTCAGAACGGAACAACCAAAGAAGAAAAAGTAGGTATCGGAAGAGTAGATTCGATTTTAGATATAGTAAAAGAGCAACAATTAAGTTCTCCGGCGATTATTGTTTTGGGAGAAGTGGTTCGTGAAAGTAATAAATTAAAAGGTTTTTACGAAGAATTTCTATCACAGGAAATCGTTCGATAAGATAAAAATCATCTAATTTTGATTGGATGAAAATAAATTAAAATGGAACAGAACGAATTATATCCCATATTCTTAAAACTTCATAATCTGAATGTGTTGATTGTGGGCGGAGGAAACGTTGGATTAGAGAAACTTTCTTTTTTGTTAAAGTCCAGTCCAAACGCCAATGTTGAGGTGGTAGCACCGGACTTTCATTTGGAAATCAAAGTTTTAGCTGAAAAGCATCCTTCAATTAAATTGACGGAAGCGCGGTTCAAAAAAAGAATGCTCAAAAAGCGCCATATGGTAATCGCTTGTACCGATGATTTAAAGGTCAATAAAAGAGTATACGATTTGTGCCGAAAGCGTTATCTGATTTGCAACATTGCTGATACACCGGATTTATGTGATTATTATTTAGGCGGAATTGTTACCAAGGGAAATGTAAAAATCGCCATTTCAACCAACGGAAAATCGCCAACAACCGCCAAAAGACTGCGGGAGTTTTTCGAAGAAGTGATCCCGGAAGATATCAATCAGATGGTGGAGAATCTCAATGAGTACAGGAAAACTTTAAAAGGCGATTTTGAGGAAAAGGTGAAGCGAATGAACGAAATCACCAATTCATTAAAAAATAAAGAGTAAAAAATTTCACAAGGAAATCAATGACAAAAATCATTGGCAAAAGAATAATTTATTCGTTTCTTTGTATTATTAAGAATGATTATAAACAACAAGCATAATGATTAAAACAGATATACTTATAATTGGAGCAGGACCAACAGGTTTATTTGCCGTTTTTGAGGCAGGATTATTAAAATTAAAATGTCATATTTTGGATGCTTTACCACAAGCAGGCGGACAACTTTCAGAATTGTACCCAAAAAAGCCTATTTATGATATTCCCGGATTCCCGGAAGTTTTGGCAGGAGATTTAATTGATAACCTACAGGAACAAATTAAACAGTTCGAGCCGGGTTACACTTTAGGAGAACGTGCTGAAACGATCGAAAAACAAGAAGACGGAAGTTTTATCGTAACCTCAAATAAGGGAACTAAATTTCACGCACCGGTTATTGCTATTGCCGGAGGTTTGGGAAGTTTTGAGCCCCGCAAACCACTTATAGAAGATATAGGTTTTTATGAAGATAAGGGAGTAAAATATTTCATCAAAAATCCGGAGAAATTCAGGGACAAAAGAGTAGTGATTGCCGGAGGAGGAGACTCAGCTTTAGACTGGAGTATTTTCCTTTCTAACGTAGCTTCAGAAGTTACTTTAATTCACCGAAGAAACGAATTTAGAGGAGCTTTAGATTCTGTAGAAAAAGTGCAGGAACTAAAAACAGCCGGAAAAATTAAACTAATCACCCCTGCAGAAGTAATCGGAATTAATGGTGCTGAGCATGTGGAGTCTTTAGATATCGAAGAAAACGGAGCACACCGCAAAATCGAAACTGATTTCTTTATTCCGCTTTTCGGATTAACGCCAAAATTAGGACCAATCGGAGACTGGGGACTTGAAATCGAGAAAAACGCGATTAAAGTAAACAATGCCTTGGATTACCAAACTAACATTCCCGGAATTTTCGCAATCGGAGACGTAAATACATACCCTGGAAAATTAAAATTGATTCTTTGCGGTTTCCACGAAGCCACTTTAATGTGCCAGGCAGCCTACCAAATCATCAATCCGGGTAAAAAATACGTTTTAAAATATACAACAGTTTCCGGTGTTGACGGTTTCGACGGAACCCGTAAAGAAGCGCCAAAAGCGGTTGTGAAAGCGATTGTTTAAGTTGCTAAGACACTAAGACACTAAGGTTCCAAGATTTTTATACATAAGGCTCAAACTATTAGTTTGGGCCTTTTTCGGTTTTTTAAACATCGATGCTTTTGGGAAAGACCATAAACATAACCAGTGGTTTCAACCACTGGAGCGTAATGCATATCAAAATGCATTGTGACGTTGCATAATCACGATCCGTCTTCCACGGTTAAAACCGTGGGCTGTATTTGAAAAACATAGGCGAAACTTTAACCTTGGAACCTTAATATCTCAGAATTTCGGCACCTTTAAAAAAACCTTAGTCCCGATAGCTATCGGGATAGTTACTTAGCATCTCAGCATCTTCAAAAAAACATTTGCAAATCGCAATGCTATTTCATAGCTTTGCACTGTTCTTAAAATTATTGAAAGTTATCACGAAAGGCGGAGGGAAAGACCCAATGAAACCTTAGCAACCCTTTATCATAAAGAAGGTGCTACATTCTACTTTATACTATTCTTAGTATTAAAGATAGATAACACAAATACATAAACGTATTTCTCAAAACTCTTCCTGACAACCATACAATATTATTTTACTGAATTCAGTATCATGAGCGATCATTGACGCATTTTTGTCGTCAATTTAAACCTGACGGGTTTTCAAAATCCATCAGGTTTAATTTCGGAATATAATTTAATAAAAAACCTGGCCTCTTAGAACCTTAGCGTCTTAGCAGTTAAAAGAAAAAAAACATGTCAATAACAATTCAGGAAGCAATTAAAAAAAATATCTTAATCCTTGACGGGGCCATGGGAACGATGCTGCAGCGTTATAACTTCTCCGAAGAAGATTTTCGTGGCGAGCGTTTCAAAGATTTTCCGCATCCGTTAAAAGGAAACAACGATTTACTATCCATAACACAACCACAAGCCATTCGCGATGTTCACGCTGCGTATTTTGATGCAGGTGCTGACATTGTAGAAACCAATACTTTTTCAGGAACGACGATCGGTATGGCCGATTATTTCCTGGAAGATCTGGTTTATGAATTAAATTACGAATCGGCTAAACTTGCCCGTGAAGTAGCCGATGAATTCACCGCTAAAAATCCGGACAAACCGCGTTTCGTCGCCGGTTCTATCGGACCGACCAACAGAACCGCAAGTATGTCACCGGATGTAAACGACCCGGGTTACAGAGCCGTAACGTTTGATGATTTGCGAATTGCCTACAAGCAACAAGTAGAAGCCTTAATGGATGGAGGCTGTGATTTACTTTTGGTAGAAACCATCTTTGATACGTTAAATGCCAAAGCAGCACTTTTCGCGATCGAAGAAGTAAAAGACGAACGTAATATCGATATTCCCATCATGGTTTCAGGTACGATTACAGATGCTTCCGGAAGGACACTTTCCGGGCAAACGGTAGAAGCTTTCCTGATTTCAGTATCGCATATTCCGTTATTGAGTGTAGGTTTCAATTGTGCTTTAGGAGCGGATTTATTGAAACCATACCTGAAAACATTGGCACAACATACCAGTTTTAATGTTTCGGCACACCCCAATGCAGGATTGCCAAACGCATTCGGACAATACGATGAAACCCCGGAACAAACTCAGGCCTTCATCAAAGAGTATTTAGACGATAATTTAATCAACATCATCGGCGGTTGTTGCGGAACAACTCCGGATCATATAAGATTGATTGCTGAGGTTGCGAAGGATTATAAGCCGCGTGTGGCACCGGTTATTGCATAACTTCACCGTGAGTTTTTCAATAAATATGAAGAAGATTTTGTTTCTGATTAGCTTGATGCTTGTAGGCTGTAATTACACAACAAATACAGTTTTTAAGAAAAGGATTAAATGTGAAGATTGTTTAGTTACAAAAGAAGAAACGGCAGTCGGAATAGCGGAACCGATTTTATTTGAATCATATGGTAAAGATCAAATAGAAGATCAAAGACCTTATACAGTAACAATAGAAAATGATTCTATTTGGCATATTGAAGGGACTTTTAATAGCATTGGTTTTGGAGGTGTGTTTGATATTAAAATCTCAGCAAAAAATGGTAAGGTTCTTTATATGATGCATGGAAAGTAAAAAGATAATTGAAAAACAAAATAACATAAATGTCTTTTGAAACCAAATTTGCGTGAGGGATAGAAGTGGATAGCCCACAGCCTGACGAAGGAAGTGCGAGGACTAGGAACGGATAGCCCGACCCGGAGGGACACGCCCAAATTAATATAAAAGATTACTGGTTTAAACGCCTAAAAAAATATAGAATAAAAAACTTAGAACCTTAGTATCTCAGGATCTTAGTAACTTTAAAAGAAATGACAGAAAACAGAAGAGACCTTGTATTAGCAGGATTAGAACCGTTAATTATTACGCCCGAAAGTGTTTTTGTAAACATTGGCGAGCGTACGAATGTAACAGGTTCCAGAAAATTCCTTCGTTTAATCAAGGAAGAGAAATATGACGAGGCGCTTGATATTGCAAGACAGCAGGTAGAAGGAGGAGCACAAATCATCGATATTAATATGGATGAAGGAATGCTGGATGGCGTTCAGGCAATGACTAAATTTTTGAATTTGATTGCATCCGAACCTGATATTTCGAGAGTGCCGATTATGATCGACAGTTCGAAATGGGAAATCATCGAGGCAGGTTTAAAAGTAGTACAGGGAAAAAGTGTTGTCAACTCGATTTCGTTGAAAGAAGGCGAAGAAGCCTTTATTCACCACGCCAAATTAATCAAACGTTACGGAGCGGCCGCCATTATCATGGCATTCGACGAAGTAGGCCAGGCCGATAATTTCGAACGAAGAGTCGAAATTTGCCAGCGTTCGTATGATATTCTGGTTAATAAAGTTGGTTTCCCTCCACAGGATATTATTTTCGATTTGAACATTTTCCCCGTTGCCACCGGAATGGAAGAACACCGCCTGAATGCGCTGGATTTTTTCAGAGGTACAAAATGGGTTCGCGAAAACCTGCCACACGCCCACATTAGTGGTGGAGTCAGTAACGTTTCGTTTTCTTTCAGAGGAAATGATACCGTTCGTGAAGCCATGCACTCGGTGTTTCTATACCACGCCATCCAGAACGGAATGACAATGGGAATCGTGAATCCGGAAATGCTTTCGATTTACGATGATATTCCAAAAGACTTACTGGAACATGTTGAAGACGTAATTCTGAACAGACGCGATGACGCAACGGAACGACTTTTAGATTTTGCCGAGAATGTAAAAGGCGAAGTAAAATCAGATGAAAAAGCGATTCAGGAATGGCGTTTAGGAACCGTTCAGGAACGTATCACGCATTCCCTGGTAAAAGGAGTTGATGCTTTTATAGAGATTGATGTCGAAGAAGCACGTTTAGCAGCCACAAAACCAATTGAAGTGATCGAAATCAATTTGATGACGGGAATGAATGTGGTTGGAGATTTATTCGGAAGCGGAAAAATGTTCCTGCCTCAGGTAGTGAAATCGGCACGTGTAATGAAAAAAGCCGTGGCGTATTTGTTGCCTTTTATTGAAGCCAGCAAACAAGCCGGCGATAAACAAGGAAACGGAAAAATCCTGATGGCTACCGTAAAAGGTGATGTGCACGATATTGGTAAAAATATTGTTTCGGTAGTTTTGGCCTGTAACAATTACGAGATTGTAGATCTTGGGGTTATGGTGCCTCCGGAAAAAATTATTGCTGCGGCGATTGAGCACAATGTAGACATTATCGGATTAAGCGGACTGATCACACCTTCGCTTGATGAAATGGTGTATCTGGCCAAAGAATTAGACAAACAAGGAATTAAAATCCCGATTATGATTGGTGGTGCAACGACTTCGCGCGCACATACCGCCGTGAAAATCGCTCCGCAATACAGAGAAACTGTAATCCACGTCAACGATGCTTCCAGAGCCGTTACCGTTGCAGGAAATCTGTTAGATCATAACCGTAAAATATATGCAAGTGATATTCGGGCAGAATATGATGCGTTTAGGGAAACATTTTTAAATCGTTCGAGAGATAAAAATTTCCTGACGATTGAACAGGCCCGTAAAAATAAATTACAACTGGACTGGGACGAATATACGCCAACCAAACCAAAAGTAATTGGCAAACAAATTATTGAAGTCGAATTGGATGTTTTGGTTCCGTATATTGACTGGACTCCATTTTTCAGAACCTGGGAATTGTTCGGAAAATATCCGGCGATTTTAACCGATGAGGTTGTAGGAACAGAAGCAACTTCTCTTTTTGCAGATGCCCAGGCCATGTTAAAAGTGATTCTGGCAGAGAAAAAACTATCCGCCAAAGGAATTTACGGTATTTTCCCGGCGAACCAGATTGATGATGACGATATCGAATTGCGTGATGAAAACGGAAAAGTACTGGAAAAATTCCTAACACTTCGTCAACAGTCACAAAAAACAAAAGGAGCACCAAATATCGCGTTGTCTGATTTTATTCTGCCAAAAGATTCCGGAATTACAGATTATATCGGCGCTTTTTGTGTCACAACAGGTTTTGGTGTAGACGAATGGGCAGCCGAATTTGAAAAGGACCTTGACGACTACAATTCGATTATGGTAAAAGCATTAGCGGATCGTTTTGCTGAAGCTTTCGCGGAATATTTACACGAAAAAGTACGTCAGGATTTCTGGGGTTATGATGCAGAAGAATCACTTTCGACAGAAGATCTAATCGAGGAAAATTATAAAGGAATCCGACCGGCACCAGGCTATCCGGCATGTCCTGATCACCTGGAGAAACCAACAATCTGGAAACTTCTGAATGTAGCCGAAGAAATTGGAGTAACCTTAACGGAAAGCATGGCCATGTGGCCGGCATCATCTGTATCAGGTTATTATTTCGGAAACCCAAAAAGCAAGTACTTCGGACTCGGAAAAATAAAAGAAGATCAGGTGGTCGATTACGCCAAACGACGTAATGTACCCACAGATTATGCAATGAAATGGTTAAACCCTAATATAGCAGATTAAAAATAGTTGATGGTTGATGGTTTTTGGTTGATAGATTTGAGGATCTACAAACTTTCAACTATAATTGATTGTAGTTTTAGCATATAAATCAAAACTATCAAACATCAACAAACAACTAATAAAAATGGAATACAGTAAATTGGGAGTTTGGCTGGAAGCGCGAAAATTGGTGAATTTATTATATGATTCATCTAAACTATTTCCAAAAGAAGAATTGTTTGCATTGACTAATCAAATGAGAAGGGCAGCAATTTCAATACCTTCAAATATCGCTGAAGGGTGCGGACGACAAACATCAAAAGAAACAATACACTTTCTTCATATTTCAAGAGGGTCATTGTATGAATTAGAAACCCAGTATTATTTAGCATTGGATCAAAGATATATTGATGAAAGCAACTTTAATATTGCACTTGAACAGATTCAAACTTGTAAAAAGTTATTAAACGGGTTTATTAACTATTATAAAAAATTAATATAGCTGAGGTTGCTATTTTTCAGTTGCAAAATGAGCCAACAACCATCAACCAACAACTATTGACCATAAATTATTGATTTACGTTTTTTGATTCAGATTTTTTACACAATTCAAACTCAAAACTCATAATTCATAACTCATAACTCTACTAATGAAAGTAACAGAACATATAGAAAACGCCAAAGGAAATACATTATTTTCATTTGAAATTATTCCGCCTCAAAAGGGGAAAAGCATTCAGGAATTATACGATAATATCGATCCGTTGATGGAGTTTAAACCACCGTTTATTGATGTAACCACTTCACGCGAAGAATATATTTACATCGACAAAGGAAACGGTCTTTTAGATAAAAAACTGACTCGTATGCGTCCGGGAACACTTGGAATCTGCGCTTCTATAAAACATAAATACAACGTAGATACTGTACCTCACGTACTCTGCGGAGGTTTTACCAAAGAAGAAACAGAATATCTTCTGGTGGATTGTAATTACCTGGGAATTGATAATATCATGGCTTTGCGTGGTGACGCCATGAAAGACGAACAATATTTTATCCCAAAAGCAGGAGGGAATGATTACGCGATCGATCTGGTAAAACAAATCAGTTTACTGAATCAGGGAAAATACCTGCACGAAGTAATGGATATCGACAACAAAGCTGATTTCTGTATTGGCGTTGCCGGTTATCCGGAGAAACATTTAGAATCGCCATCGCTTCAGTCGGATTTAAAAAGGCTGAAAGAAAAAGTAGATGCAGGAGCAGATTATGTGGTCACGCAAATGTTTTTCGACAATACAAAATATTTTGAATTTGTAGCAAAAGCCAGAGAAATGGGAATTACGGTGCCGATCATTCCGGGAATCAAACCTATCGCTGTGAAAAGGCATTTACAGATTCTGCCACAGATTTTCCGAATAGATTTACCCGAAGATTTGATTCATGAAGTTGATAAATGCAAAGATAACGCAGAGATAAAACAAGTCGGAATTGAGTGGGCCATTCAGCAGTCGTTAGAATTAAAAGCGGCGGGAGTTCCGGTATTGCATTATTATTCAATGGGAAAATCAGAGAATATCCGTCAGATTGCGAGTCGTATTTTTTAAGTTCATTGCAAGGAAAGAAGCAATCTCATAAAGCATCTCTGTAGTGCTTATTTTAGTGCGGTTGCTTCGTTCCTCGCAATGACCAAACAGATTGGAATTTGGACCCGGGCGATAGCGAATTGGCGAAGCAATTTTTTATTTGGAATTTAAATTAAGTTTATGAAAAAAGAAGAATTACAGGCAATCGCGGCACAACTAAAACATCCAACAGGAGAAAAAGGTATTGAGATGGCGAACATGATGCATGAAACCAACATCAACATGACGCGCCATTCCATTCAGAACTTAAATATTGCAGCAGAAAACAAAATTCTGGAACTCGGTCACGGAAATGCCGGGCATGTAGAATTTGTAATGCAGCAAGCTGAAAAATTAACCTATTACGGACTCGAAATGTCTGAATTAATGTTTCAGGAGGCGCGCCAGATCAATAGAAATTTGGTCTCTCAAAAACAGGCTTTCTTTTCGCTTTATGATGGAAATGCAATTCCGTTTCAGGATTCGTTTTTTGATAAAATTTTCACCGTAAACACTATTTATTTTTGGCAGGAACCTGAAAAATTTCTCATTGAAATCTACAGGATTTTAAAGGCAGATGGAAATTTCTGCTTAACATTTGCGGAGGAAAGTTTCATGAAGCACCTTCCGTTTACAGCATACGAATTTACCCTTTACAGCACAGAAACAGCAAAGCAGTTAATCGAAAAAACAGCTTTTAAAATTGTTTACACAGAAACCTTAACCGAAAAAGTAAAAAGCAAAACCGGCGAATTCATGGACAGGGCTTTTACCACTATCGTTTTGGAAAAATAAGAAAAAAACGACTTATTCGTTTTAGTGCTCTTTTTTTAAGTAATTTAATTGATTTTTTAGTTCACGTTTCTAATCCGGAATCCAATACTCTTTTAAAATTATGGAAGTTAAAAAAATCAATTTTCTACAAAGCTACAGCAGCATTTTATTACTTCTGGGCGGTATTATAATCGGAAGCATCCTCGGGTTAATTTTTAAAGACAAAGTTGAGGTTATAAAACCTCTTGGGGATATATTCCTAAACTTGCTGTTTACCGCTATCATTCCGCTTATTTTCTTTACCATTGCTTCTTCTGTTGCCAATTTGGAACAGACAGAAAAACTGGGCAGGCTTTTCATGATTATGATTGCGGTTTTTTTAAGCACCATCCTGATTTCAGCACTTGTTATGATTGTGGCAGTTTATCTTTTTCCGATTCATCAGAGTATTATCATTTCCAAAGTTCCACTGGAAAATATTCAATCCGGAAGTATTGGGGAGCAAATTGCACAATTGCTTACAGTAAATGATTTCTTTGAATTATTATCGCGAAAAAGTATGCTGGCATTGATTATTTTCTCTTTTCTTATCGGATTTGCAAGCTTGCAGTCGGGGGAAAAAGGAAGTGCTTTCAGAAGTTTTCTCGATTCTGGAAATGAAGTCATGAAACAGCTTTTGACCATGATTATGAAATTGGCTCCGATAGGGTTGGGCGCTTATTTTGCTTATCAGGTTGGAGTTTTCGGGCCGCAGTTATTCGGACTTTATGCTAAACCACTGGGCGTTTATTATGCCGCCTGTGTTTTTTATTTCTTCGTGTTTTTTAGTTTGTACGCTTTAGTCGCCGGAGGAAAAAGAGCTTTTATAGTTTTCTGGAGCAATAATATTACGCCTTCTTTAACAGCAGTAGGAACCTGTAGCAGCATTGCAACAATTCCGGCAAATCTTGAGGCAGCCGAAAAAATGAGCATACCCAAACATATCAGAAACCTCGTTATTCCGCTGGGAGGGCCTTTGCATAAAGACGGTTCGAGTATGTCCTCTATCTTAAAAATAACCTTTCTTTTTGCCATGTTTGGAAAAGATTTCACTTCACCCTCCACCATACTTCTGGCATTGGGCATTACTGTGATCGTTTCGATTGTAGAAGGCGGAATTCCAAATGGAGGTTATATAGGAGAAGTTTTAGCCATTACCGTTTACGGATTGCCAATGGAACAGGCTTTGCCGGTCGCCATGATTTTAGGAACTCTGGTTGACCCCATTGCCACTTTATTAAATGCCAATGGCGATGTAATTTCTTCTATGATGGTTGCCCGGTTTTCTGAAAAAACGAAATGGTAGCCTAAAGTTATTCTTATCCGGTTAAATAAAAAAAATCCGCTTTATCTGCAAAATCTGCGGGAAACAAAATTAAAAATACAGCTAACAAAATAAAAATGAATGCAATACTTCAACAAGATCTAAACGACTTCGAAAATATCTTAGAAAAAACAAAACAGCAGGGAATTGGTTTTTTGAATAATTTGGAAAACATTCCAACATCAAATAAAAACACAATTGATCCAACACGCGATTTAAACGAGTTAGGCCTTGGTTCAATAGAAGCCTTAAGAGAATTTAACGAGCGAATGGCACCCTTAATGGTTGCTTCTCCAGGGCCAAGATACCTGGGATTTGTGACCGGAGGATCAACACCGGCATCGATTGTAGGAGATTGGCTGGCTTCTGTTTATGACCAGAACACACAGGCGATAAAAGCACAAGGCGGAGTTTCAGCACTGATTGAATTTGAAACGATTCATCTGTTGTTGCAATTGTTTGATCTGCCCAAAACATTTTTAGGAGGATTTGTAACAGGAGCCACGATGTCCAATTTTACCTGCCTCGGAATTGCAAGACAATGGTTTGGAGCTCAGTTTGGAAAAGATTTTGCTAAGAACGGAATTTCGGAACCCCTGAATATTTTGACGGCTACACCGCACTCTTCGGCTGTAAAATCATTAGCGATGCTGGGAATTGGAAGTCAGAATTACAGCGTCATAAAAACTATAGAAGGAAATCGGGAGGCTATAGATACTATTGATTTAGAAGAAAAAATAAAAACCTTAAACGGAAAACCGTTTATTTTAATCTCAAGTGCAGGAACAGTAAACACAGCTGATTTTGATGATTTTAAAGCGATTTCGCTACTAAAAGAAAAGTATAATTTCTGGTGGCATATTGATGCTGCTTTTGGAGGCTTTGCAGCAGTGTCTGATAAATTTAAACATTTGACGGAAGGCTGGGAAAATGCAGACAGCATCACTATAGATTGTCATAAATGGCTGAATGTACCGTATGAAAGTGCTTTTTATCTGGTAAAAAAGGATCATGTGAATTTACAAATCGAAACGTTCCAGAACTCAAATGCACCTTATCTGGGAAATCCGTTGGAGAATTTTAATTATTTGAATGTATTGCCTGAAAATTCAAGACGCCTTAGAGCTTTGCCGGTTTGGTTTTCTTTACTGGCTTATGGGAAAGAAGGTTTTTGTGATATTGTAGAAAACAGTGTTCACATGGCCTTGCATTTTGGAAATGCGCTTATTGAAGCAGATCACTTTGAGCTTCTGGCACCGATTCGCCTTAATAACGTTTGCTTTACTTTGAAAGGCGATCACAATCAGGAAAATGTAAGTCGGTTTTTGACTGCTTTAAATGATGGCGGAAAAGTGTTTATGACACCAACAGTCTATCAGAACAGAAAAGGAATTCGTGCCTCATTTGTTAATTGGAGAACTTCTGAAAAAGATATTAAAATTATAATCGAAGAAATGGAAGAAATTTTTTCGAAGCTGGATTTATAAATAAGAAGGAAATAATTTAAAAAAGAAGCCCGGTTTATTTTAAACCGGGCTTCTTTTTAATCACTATTAAGACTCATACTGAGACTGAGACTGTAAACTTATTTAGTAATCTCCCTAAACACCGCTTCCAGGTTTTTATTTTTCTGATTCAGTTGTAGTGTTTTTAATCCGTTGGCGTTCGCGAAATCAAAAATCATCGGACGCATGTCTTTTTCAGTAACGAAAGTAAGCTCCCAGGTCATATCATGAATGTTTCTATAAGAACTGATATTTTCCATTCGGGACAGCAATTGTTCTTCTATCTGATAATCGAATTCTACTTCAATAACTTGTTCTTTATTTTCAGAAATTAACTTATCTAATTTTTTATCGGCCACGATTTGCCCTTTGTCAATAATTATGACACGATCGCAGATGGCTTCCACTTCCTGCATGATGTGAGTTGACAGGAAAACGGTCTTATCTTTCCCCACATTTTTAATTACATTTCGAATTTCCATTAACTGATTCGGGTCCAGGCCGGTAGTCGGTTCGTCCAGAATCAAAACGTCTGGATTGTGCAGCAAAGCATTGGCCAGTCCAACACGCTGACGGTATCCTTTAGACAGTTGTCCGATCTTTTTATGACTTTCAGCTGACAGTCCTGTCAGTTGGATTACCTCTTCAATTCTTGATTTTTCAACATGGTAAACATCGGCATTAAATGCCAAATACTCACGAACATACAAATCCAGATATAGCGGATTATGCTCCGGTAAATACCCGATCGAAAGTTGTACGGCTTTAGTGTCTGTCATGACATCATGACCATTTACAAGGGCTGAGCCGCTATCAGCAAGCAAATAAGTAGTCAAAATTTTCATCAAAGTTGATTTTCCGGCACCATTCGGACCCAGAAATCCAACGATTTCACCTTTCTCAATTTTAAATGAAATTTCATTAAGGGCTTTTTGCGCTCCGTAACTTTTTGATATACTGTTTACTTCTATCGACATAACTTTTTATTTACTGCAAAAGTAAACAGAAATAGCTTTGATTACTAGAAATTGTCTTTCAAAGAACTCTTAAATAAAATATAAATTCTCCCGTAGCACGGCATTGTTATTGTTAAAGCATTGCTAAAATTAAAATAAAACAAAATGAAAAAAATTCTAGTGATGGCTGCATTGGCTATCTGCAGTTTTGCAAATGCTCAAAAAGGAACAATTTTAGTAGGTGGTAATATCGGATACACTTCTGAGAAAGCAGAATACCAATTTGGCGAAGATAAAACAAGTACCTTTAGTTTTTCTCCAAAAGTAGGGTACCAATTTCATGATAACTGGACTGTTGGGGGTGAATTTACAGTAGCTTCATCAAATGATGACAACGGTACAAGAGAAATTAAAGATAATGGTTTCAAAGCAGGTGCATTTGTTCGTTACTCAGTGCCATTGAGCCAGACTTTCTCTATTTTTGCAGATATGGGTGCTGGTTTTCAAAATGTAAAATCTAAAGTATACGGTCCTGGAAATGCTTTCTCAAAATCTAAAGCAGACGGAATGTATGTTGGAGTAACTCCGGCTCTTTTCATTAACATGAAAAAAGGTTTTGGTTTAAACTTCAGTATTGGTGGTTTAGGATACGAAACATTAAGTTATGATAATAACGGTCCTGATGTTAGTAGTTTTTACTTCAACTTTGGACAAACATTTAACATTGGAGTTTCTAAAAACTTCTAATCTTAAATCGATTGTTATTCAGAATAAAAGCACTCCACTGGAGTGCTTTTATTGTTTTTAGGATAGAATATTTTGAAAATAAGGTTTTTCGGGCTAGCCCCGATAGAAGCGGCATCCTGTTGTGGCGGCGTTCGCCACAAGAGATACAGCGGATAGCGGGACTGAGGTTGTTTTGAATACTGTAAATTTCTGCTTCAAAAAAACGTAACGGGCGTGAGTCAGCTCTTGAAAATAAGTTTCTTAAAAAAAATAATGCCAACAGAAGTGAAGTCGAAACAAATCATAACTACAATATTTTTGACTCCACCGTAGACACTAAAAAAACAAAAATTATCTTCCGGCTTTTGTTCCAAAAGGGCATCTTTTTATAAGATATTTTAAGGTGGACAGATAGGAATCGATACTGCTTCCAAAGGATGTTCTGGCTTTTGAATATATATTAATTCCCTGATCGTTAAAAAAGTTCAAATCAATCTCTGTGTTATAGTCGGTAGTAATAGTGGAGTTATTACTACTAAAGGCTGAACCGGAAGATTTCGTTTTTTCCTCTTTCTTTTCTCTGACGGATTTACGACCATTGTGTGTGTAATAATTATTATCGGAATAATAGTAGGAGCCATATTGTGGAATAGACGCTACACGGGCATCTACAATTTCTCCGTTTTCATAACGGGTTTGGGTTTTTACATGCCCAAAATCATTGGTGATTGTTTCGGTTACTTTATCTCTGTCGCTGTCATACGAAAATTGATAAGATCCCTGAGGAAGAGCATATGGATTTACATATCCGTATTGAATTTCAGGCTTAACAACGACAGGCCTTGAACCTGTTTCTTTAACTTTATCCTCCTGATAAGTTGTCCAGTCACTTGCGGCAGTTGAAGTCCCTACATTGCTCACATTGGCGACACCGTATACTACATATTCAACACTTAACAGTAAAGCTATTTCTTTGGGAGTTTTGGAAAGCAGTTTCGAAGGAGTAATTCCCGCTTTATTCAACATGGTATTGGTGGTAATCGGATCCTGAATTTGGATCCTGATTGTATTTTCTTTCAGTGAATTGTAACAATTGCTTTGTAATTTTAAGGTCATGCCTTCTGCGTCGATGGTATTATCGTTTGTGATATAATTAAAAGGCAACACGGCTATCTTGCCTTTTCTGTCTTTTGCAGTACTGAGATACAACAATTCTAAATCTTTAGTAGAATGGTTTACTATTTCTTTGCGGCCGCTGCTGAACTGAATTTCATTTATAGATTCTTTTTTCAAGGCATATTCACTGGTCTCGCCTTTATGCAAAAAACGCACAATATTCTCATCTATTGCTAAAATTTTGCCTTCTTTGACTTCTCCGTCCAGCATTATTATTTTATCAGTTTGTGCTTTTAGGGTGCTGTTTTTTTGGCCTGATACAAAGATTGCATGGGTAACCAAAATCAAAAGAAAAAGTACTCTTTTATTTAAAATGTATGTTTTCATAAAGTGGCTGGTTTTATAACTTTTTCAATCATTAGATTTCTTACAAAAGTATAAACATGTTTTGCGAAGTAGAATCTCTATGTAATAACTGGTACTGTTTCTGAAACAAATAACATTCTTTCATTACTACAGCGAATTTGCTTCCACACAAAATGTATAGTAAAGAAATTCCAATGCTTTAGGAATAGGTTTTGAAAACAAAGTTTGCTTCTGTATGACTATTATATTTACTTCGGAATGTTATATGAAATGATTTGCTATTAAAACATCTAATACATTGCCATTTTTTTAAGTTGTTATAAAAGTGAAAAATAACATTTTATGACAAAGTCCGTTTCAAGTGGAAACTGAAATCGATTTTAAAATAGTTTTTCCAGAAAAGGTTTTGTGGAATGTAGCGCTTGCTACAGGAGAAGTATTAAAAAGAATGCCAACCTGGTGAAGTCGAAACAAATCATAACTACAAGATTTTCGACTCCACCTGTTGGCACTAAAAAACAAAATTATTTAAACAAAAGGCATTACTTATACCGCACTTTCTACGGCAGCTCTCATTTCCTGAGCAGCAGCTACCATCTCGATAAGCGCTTTTTTGGTTTCATCCCAATGACGGGTTTTTAAACCACAATCCGGATTTACCCAAAGCTGGTCTGCCGGAATAACATCGGCCGCTTTTTCGAGTAGTCTTACCATTTCTTCACTGGACGGAACACGTGGGGAGTGAATATCATAAACTCCCGGTCCGATCTCGTTTGGATATTTAAAATCGGCAAAAGCATCTAAAAGTTCCATTTGCGAACGCGAACATTCTATGGTGATCACATCGGCATCCATGTCGGCAATATTCTGAATAATATCGTTGAATTCGCTGTAACACATATGGGTGTGAATCTGCGTGTCATCATTGACACCACTGGCAGAAATTCGGAAAGCTTTTACAGCCCAGTCCAGATAAGCGGCCCATTCTTCTTTTCGTAAAGGCAATCCTTCGCGAATCGCAGGTTCGTCAATCTGAATAATTTTGATTCCGGCTTTTTCTAAATCCACCACTTCATCACGAATCGCCAAAGCAATCTGCGTACAGGTTTCAGAACGCGGCTGATCGTTACGGACAAAGGACCATTGTAAGATGGTTACGGGTCCGGTAAGCATTCCTTTTACCCATTTTGGAGTCAGGGATTGTGCATATTTAGACCATTTTACCGTCATTGGGTTGGGTCTCGATACATCACCATAAATAACCGGAGGTTTTACGCAACGACTGCCATAACTCTGTACCCATCCGTTTTTTGTAAAAGTAAAACCGGCTAATTGTTCCCCGAAATATTCTACCATGTCATTACGTTCAAACTCACCATGAACGAGAACGTCAATTCCGGTTTCTTCCTGGAAACGAATAGTTTCCTCGGTTTCTTTTTCGATTAAGTCGTTGTATTGCTCCGCTGTTAATTCTCCTTTTTTGAATTTTGCTCTCCAGCTTCTTACTTCCGCAGTCTGTGGGAAAGAACCAATTGTTGTGGTCGGAAACAATGGAAGGTTTAAAGCCTCAATCTGACTTTTTCTTCTCGTCGCAAAAGAGCTTTTACGTTTATCGTCGGAAGCCGAAATAGAGGCAACACGTTTTTTTACGTCGTTATTATGAATTAATTTTGAAGTCTTGCGATTTTCATTGGCAATCGTATTTTCTTCAAATGCAACTGAAGTTCTGGTGTCAGTTTCATTAGAAGCAAATTGTTTCAATAGTACAATTTCCTGAATTTTTTGTTTGGCGAAAGCCAGCCATTGTTTGATTTCAGGCGTCAGGGTGGCATCATTGGTTTCTAAATCCAGATCACACGGACTGTGAATTAAAGAACAGGATGGCCCGATCAAGATTCTTTTTTCACCTAAGGCATCTGTTGCTTTTTGGATAAGGCTTAAAGAATTTTTGAAATCATTTTTCCAGATATTTCTTCCGTCCACAACTCCAAGGGAAAGGTTTACGTTTGGATTCAGTTGGCCGGACTCTATAATATCATCTAATTGCGATGGGCAGCGCACTAAATCCAAATGGAAAGTATCCACCGGTAAAGCTAAAGCTGTTGCCAGATTCTCGCCAAAACAATCAAAGTAATTGGCCAGGATGATTTTAATTTTCGGAAAACGGATGTTAATTTCATTATACACTTCCGTGAACGTCTTACGCTCTTTGTCCGTTAGGTTCAAAGCCAGAAAAGGTTCGTCTAACTGAATGTATTCGATCTTTTCAGCTTGTAACTTTTCGAAAATTTCAAAATAAACAGGAAGCAAGGCATCGATCAGATCAATTCGGTGAAAACCTTCTTCTTTTTCTTTTCCTAAAAGCAAATACGAAACAGGTCCGATTAAAACCGGTTTTGTGGCAATTCCCAAGGCATTAGCTTCTTTGAATTCGGTAATTATTTTTTCTGAAAACAAAGCAAACTTTTGATTCTTTGTAAATTCAGGAACAATATAATGATAGTTGGTGTCAAACCATTTGGTCATTTCCATTGCTACCACATCCTGTCCGTTTTTTTGTGCACCTCTCGCCATGGCGAAATACAAATCTATAGACGAATTTGATTTAGCGAAATCAGCATAACGCTCCGGAATTGCTCCCAAAGTAAACGTTAAATCAAGTACCTGATCATAAAAAGAGAAATCATTAGACGGAATTAAATCTATGCCCGCCTCAGCCTGTAATTGCCAATTGGTACGGCGAATGTCTTTTCCGGTCTGGATCAGTTCTTCAACCGAAATTTTTCCTCCCCAGTACAATTCACTGGCTTTTTTAAGTTCTCTGTTACTGCCAATTCTTGGATAACCTAAGTTGTTTGTTTTCATTTTGATTCAGTATTTTTTACTGAACAAATGTATTGTATTAGATTATAATACTTAAATTTAGGCTTTATTTCAGTAAATTGTGTTTTTTAAGTCTTTTTTTGAAGATTATATTACTGATGAATTGTTTAAAAAGAACCTTTAGCCGTAAAAATTACTATGGAAAACCTCGACAAAACCGATTTGCAAATCCTGAAGCACCTTCAGGAGAACTCCAATATCAACACAAAAGACCTTGCTGCAAAATTATTCCTGACCGTTACGCCGGTTTATGAACGTATCAAAAGGCTGGAACGTGACGGTTACATTACCAAATACGTAGCGCTTTTAGACAAGAAAAAAATGAACCGCGGTATGACCGTTTTTTGTAATGTCCGCTTAAAAGAGCACGCTAAAAACGTCGGAAGCAATTTTGTCAAAGATATTGTGGCACTTCCTGAAATTATCGAATGTTATAATATTGCCGGGGATTATGATTTTATGCTGAAGATTTTGGTTCAGGATATGGCTAGTTATCAGGATTTTGTAATGAATAAGTTATCGACCATCGAAAATATCGGAAACACCAACAGTATTTTTGTAATGGGTGAAATCAAACACAGTACGGCATTAGAGTTTTAATATTTTTCGCCACAGCTTACGCAGATTATAATGATTTTTTACAATTGGTGTTTAGGTTTTTTCGCCACGAATTCACTAATTGCCGTAAATCATTGTGTTTAAATTAATTCGTGAAATTCGTGGCGAAAAAAGCATTTAATTTTTTAAATCAAATTAATCAGTGGCCTATTTTTATTCAGCATTGTCCTAAAATAAAACGTATTTTTGGTCTTTAGATTAAAAATCTAAAATCAATAATCTGAAATCTAAAATTTAAAATGAACTGGGAACAACTTTTATCTCTTAAAAAGCAAGGCGACACCGGCAAAAGATTACGTATAGAACAAGACGATACCCGATTGGGTTTTGAGGTAGATTACGACCGTATTATCTTTTCGTCTGCCTTTAGATCATTGCAGGATAAAACGCAGGTCATTCCCCTTTCTAAAACAGATTTTGTACATACAAGACTTACTCACAGTTTAGAAGTTTCAGTTGTGGGACGCTCTCTGGGGCGTTTGGTTGGAAAAAAAATCATCGAAAAATATCCGTACCTCAAAGAAGTTCATGGCTATCATATGAATGATTTTGGAGCAATTGTGGCGGCTGCATCCCTGGCGCATGATATCGGAAACCCGCCGTTCGGGCATTCCGGAGAGAAAGCGATCGGAGAGTATTTTTCGATAGGAAACGGAAAGCAGTATAAAAAAGAAATGACCGACAAACAATGGCAGGATTTAATTGATTTTGAAGGAAATGCAAACGGATTTTCAGTCCTTACAGCGAGCCGTCCGGGAATTGAAGGCGGTTTAAGAATTTCCTATGCAACTCTGGGCGCTTTTATGAAATATCCGAAAGAAAGTTTGCCTAAAAAACCGACTTCCAATATTGCCGATAAAAAATATGGTTTCTTCCAGACCGATAAAGCTTTTTTTGAAGAAGTAGCCAAAGATATGGGAATGATCGCCAATAAATCAGGAGATGATATTGGTTTTGAAAGACATCCTTTGGCGTATTTGGTAGAAGCGGCAGATGATATCTGCTACACCATCATAGATTTTGAAGACGGAATCAATCTGGGTCTCGTTTCTGAAGATTATGCCTTAGAATATTTAATAAAACTGGTAAAAGACAATATTGGTGTAGCCAAATATAAATTGCTGGAAACTAAAGAAGACCGGATTAGCTATTTGCGTGCCTTAGCAATTGGTGCCTTAATTAGTGATGCCGTTGATGTTTTTATAGAAAACGAAGAAGCAATCCTGGCGGGGAAATTTCCCTATGCACTAACAGATAAAAGCAAATACAAAGCCCAAATGGATGATATTATCAACCTGAGTGTTGAGAAAATCTATCAGAGCCGTGAAGTGATCGAGAAAGAAATTGTCGGTTATCAGATCATCCAGACTTTACTGGATAAATTCATTACCGCTTTCAATAACAAATATGAAGGAAAAGCATCCAATTATGATAAATTGCTTCTGAAAATGCTGCCGGAAAAGCATCATTTGGAGAAAACAAATTTATACGAGCGTTTGCTTCATATCTGTCATTATGTTTCCCTTTTGACAGATGGAAATGCATTGGAATTATTCGAAATGATTAATGGCAGAAAACCGAATTAATTATTGAAAAGCATATACAAGACCCACACCTAAAACTTGTCTCAGCTGCGCTCTTGGCCCGTCATTGACCTGGCTTGTTGTTCCGGTTATCGGGTCAACAACATCTTTTTTAGTCTTAATGTCATCGTCATACACCAAATGAATTCCGATATTTGCTTTGACATAAGCATTGACAACAAGATCCAGACGCGTGTCGTAATCCACATCGACATTTCCAAATCGGTTCAGGTAATCGGTATATAAACTCAGTCTGTTTTCGTAGAAAATGTTTTTGAAAATTTCGCTTTTCATGTAGCCCGTTAGCAGGATACCAAATTCAGCTTTTACTTTTTGTCCCTGCTCGATTAAAATGGTATTGGCTGGATCAAGAGGATCCGGAGCATACACCGCTTTTTTAACACCAAATGCTCCCTGGTCTGCTAAATACTGGTCTAAAACCAAAGTAGTCTTTAACGTAATCGGAGAGAAATAGAAAGTCCTGTTTTTGGCTTTATTTGAATTCTCCGCTCCTGCTCCTAAAAAGATATAGGCAGGTGCAAACGGTCTCGATATGGCAATGTCCCTGTTCGGATAATTGTAACCATCTGTAAACTGAGTGCTGAAATTATATTTGGCAGAATAATACCAGTTTGACGTCGTGTCTTTTCTGAAACCGTAAGTGGAGTTAAAAATAAGGGCGTCATCTGTTTTTCTAAGTTCCGTACCATCTTGCTTATTCAAGCCGTACTTCACAATTAATTCGTTAAACCATTTGTGATTTCCTTTTACATACGTTCTTGCGAATTCTCCTTTAAACAAACCTGAAATAGAACTTGTTCCCCCCGCACTCCAATTGACAAAAGCAATTTCGGAGATGTCAAAACCAAGCTGGTTTTTTTTGGTCCAGTTGGAAGGCGGCTGTGGCTCCTGATTGGGTTCTAAAGTGGTTTTAATAATACTCTGAGCAGAAATAGTGGTGGCAAAAGTAAAAAGGAATAGTAAAAGGGAGAATCGAAATAATTTCATTAGGCTTGAATTTTTATTTTTTTTTGGCTTTGCAAAATAATTCTTTTCAATGGTTTGAAAAAAGTTTTGATAAATTTTTAACGTCAATTTTGCACAATTGTTGTAACTGCAGCACAGTTCCATGCTCGATAAATGTGTCAGGAATCCCTAAAATTTTCACCGGATTACTGAAGTTATTAGCAGCTGCAAATTCTAAAATGGAGCTCCCAAAACCGCCGTTTATGGTTCCGTCTTCAATAGTAAAAATGGTGCCGAAAGTGTTAAATATTTCTTTTAATAAATTGACATCCAATGGTTTGGTAAACGGAAAATCGTAATGGGCAATTGTATCGGGATTCGAACATTCGTTTAGCGCGGCTATGACATTATTGCCAATAGTTCCGGTAGATAAAACAGCTGTTTTTGTTCCTTTTTTCAGGCAATTTGCCTGTCCAATTTTAACATTTTCATAATGTCCGAAATTTTCTACTTCCCACTGAGGCAGGACACCTCTTCCCCTCGGATATCGGATCGCAATCGGATGATCTAAGCCTAATTGTGCGGTGTAAAGTATATTTTGCAAGGCAATTTCATTGATCGGAGCGTAAATAATCAGGTTCGGGATGCATCGCAAATACGCAATATCAAAAACACCGTGATGGGTTGCACCGTCTTCGCCCACCAGACCCGCGCGGTCCAGACAGAAAATTACGGGTAAGTTTTGCAATGCTACATCATGAATGACCTGATCGTAGGCACGCTGTAAAAATGTGGAATAAATGTTACAATAAACAATCATGCCCTGAGTCGCCATTCCGGCCGCAAGCGTTACTGCATGCTGTTCCGCAATTCCAACGTCGAAAGCGCGCTCCGGAATTTCGTCCATCATAAACTTCAGGGAACTTCCTGATGGCATGGCGGGCGTCATTCCGATGATTTTTTCATTCTTTCTGGCTAAATCTAAAATCGTTAAGCCAAAAACATCCTGATATTTAGGGGGTAAATTTTCTTCAGATTTCAAATGGATTTCTCCCGTCGAAGCATCAAATTTTCCGGGAGCATGATATTTTACCTGATTTTCTTCAGCCTGCTGCAGGCCCTTTCCTTTTGTGGTGACAATATGAAGAAATTTCGGGCCTTTTATATTTTTTAAACGGTTCAGTTCTTTTATCAGACCTTTCAGGTCATGACCGTCAATTGGTCCTGAATAATCAAAATTCAGGGATTTGATCATGTTGTTCTTCTTCGGATTCTTTCCTTCTTTTACAGCGGTAAGGTATTTTTTAAGAGCACCTACGCTGGGATCAATACCAATAGCATTGTCGTTCAGGATCACCAGTAAATTGGCATCCGTAACTCCGGCATGATTCAGGCCTTCAAAAGCCATTCCGGATGCAATGGAAGCATCACCGATAATGGCAATATGCTGTTTGTTGGTTTCGCCTTTCAGCTGAGAGGCAATCGCCATTCCCAAAGCGGCAGAAATAGAAGTAGAGGAGTGCCCGACACCAAAAGTGTCATAAATGCTTTCGCTTCTTTTAGGAAAACCGGAAATACCGCCGAGTTGTCGGTTAGTATCGAAATTTTCTCTTCTTTCGGTCAGGATTTTGTGTCCGTACGCCTGATGGCCGACATCCCAAACCAGTAAATCTTCGGGGGTGTTAAAAACATAATGCAAAGCAATTGTGAGTTCTACAACGCCTAAACTCGCACCCAAATGCCCTTCTTTTACCGAAACAATGTCAATGATAAAATCACGTAATTCTTTTGCCAATTGTGGTAGCTGCGTTTCGTCAAGTAAACGTAAATCGGCCGGATTGCTTATGTTGGAGAGTAAATTGCTTTTCATTTTTTTATAAAAAACAAATTTACGGTTTTAAATTTAATTTTAGTGTTCAGCTATTTATCAGAATGTTTATTGCAGCGTTATTGGTAAAGAATATTGCATTTTTATTTTTTTTCCATTTGATTCTCCCGGCTGCCATTTTGGACATAATTTTAAAACCCGGATCACTTCCTTTTCTATAGTTTGGTCAATAACGGGTGTGGATTCGAGATAACTTAAAGAGCCATCTTTTTCAACGGCAAAAGAAATTCTGAATTTGTTATTTACAGCATTTACGTTTTCGGGATTTTTAAATTCTTTTCCGAAAAAGTTATAAAATTGTTCGATACCTCCGGGGAATTCCGCATTGGTCTGCATTACCGCACCAGTAACAAATGCAGATTCCTCTTCCTGACCTTCATTTGAGGATTTTACTTTATTTTTAGTCGGTTTGGTACAATCTTTAGTTACCGGTTTTACAAATTTTACCTGATCTGCTTTTGGTGGCGGTGGTGGTGGTGGAGTTTGTTCTGAAGAGCCCTTAGGAGGTAATCCTTTTCCAAGCGTTTCATAGTTGTAGGGAGTTTCTTCTTTATCAACAACTTCTATCTTATTGATCTTTTTCTTATTGCCGTCTTTATCGGCACAACTAAACAAAGTAGTTCCCATAGAAATAAACAAGGCGAGTACAAACATTTTATAATAGGATGTCTGAGTATATAAAACACGACTTGGAATCTGAATCGATATTGTGTCTAATTGTGAATGCTTAAACCTGCCACACACACTGTTACTTTGATTCTGAATAAAAAAATGCTGAATTTCATTAGGAAGCATTTTTGTAAAATCAACAACAGTTTTTGCGCAGCTTAAACAAAATCTGCCATTGTCTTTAGGAGTCATTTTGTCCCAGTTTTCGTTGCAGGGTTCCGGAATAGTGATTTTTGGTTTTCTTTCCATTATTTAATTATATTGGTAAAATGTATGATGATCGGACAATACGATTGTTTAATTTTCCGGGAATCCATTTTGGGGAGGTTTTTAAAACTTTTATGGCTTCTTCTCCGTTTTTTTGCGATGTATTTTTAATGATATTAAAATTACTTAAGCTGCCGTCTTTTTCTATAATAAACAATATTTTACCTTGCGATTTTTCAGTTTTGTTTAATGGAGTATAGTTTTTAGAAAAGAAAGCAAGAAATTTTTTCATTCCAATTTCCGGAACAGGCAAAACATCCAAATCCTTTGAATTGTATATTACATTATACTTAAAAGTTCCTTGTTCAATAGAATTACGAGGAACTACAATACCAAGAGTAAATGCTTCGCGAGTTTTTGGTTTGTTTATTTTTTTAGATTCGATTTCATGTCCATAACAGGATGAAATTGTCTCTTCATCTTGATTTTGTCCTGTATTGTCAACAATTTCGATTTTATCAATTTTATTTTTGTTCCCCTCTTTATCGGCACAGCTAAACAAAGTCGTTCCCATCGAAATAAATAAAGCAAGCAAAAACATTTTATGGTATTGTGTCTGAGTATATAAAAGACGGCTTGGAATCTGAATCGAGATGGGATCTAATTGTGATTCTTTAAACCTGCCGCAAACGCTGTTACTTTGATTCTGAATAAAAAAATGCTGAATTTCATTAGGAAGCATTTTTGTAAAATCAACAACGGTTTTTGTGCAGCTTAAACAAAATTTCCCATTGTCTTTTGGAGTCATTTTGTCCCAGTTTTCATGACAGGGTTCCGGAATAGTGATTTTACGTTTTGTATTCATTATTTGAAATATCAGTGTTTAAATGTAATAAAAAAATATAAAGTAAAAATGTACTTTTCAATGATGAGAAATCCTTTCGTAGATTTCATAAATAGCAGTTTACGTAAAATGAGGCGATTATTTCGGTTAATCGCCTCAAAAAATGATTATATTTGAGGCGATTAATTTAATTAAATGCCTCATGAGTTACAATTGGCAATTACCGGATTGGGAAAAATTTGTATATGATGCTACCGTAATAGATGCATTATGTATTGAATTTGCATTGGAAACAGGAGAACTAAAAGGCCTTGTTGATTCTTTATCAACTGTAATTCAGCAGGAAACTATTTTACAATTTATGATTTCGGAAGCTATCAAAACTTCTGAAATTGAAGGTGAGTTTTTTAGTCGGCAGGATATTATGTCTTCGATAAAGAAAAATTTAGGTATTACTGATGTTTTTAGTCACATTCGGGATAAAAATGCCCAGAGTATCGGGAAGTTGATGGTTACGGTAAGAAATTCTTACTCGGATAAATTAACTGAACTTTCGATAAAGCAATGGCATACTATTCTGATGGAATATTCAAAACAGATTAGCCCGGGAAAGTATCGAACCGGAGAAGAGCCCATGCAAATTGTTTCCGGTAGTTATGGTAAGGAAATTATTCATTTTGAGGCTCCGCCATCCCATCAGGTTGGTGCTGAAATGAAAAAATTCATTAAATGGTACAATGATTTTGAAGTTAAATCAAGTGATATTAAAAAAGCATTAATTAAAACTGCAATTTCTCATTTGTATTTTGAGACCATTCATCCTTTTGAAGATGGAAATGGCAGAATTGGCAGGGCTATTGCTGAAAAATGCCTTTCGGAATCTTTGAGCCGCCCTGTTCTAATGAGTATTTCAAGTACTATTGAAAAAAATAAAAAAAAGTATTACGAATCTTTAAAACAAGCGCAGCAAACACTTGAAATTACAGATTGGATTTTTTATTTTTCTAATTTGATTTTAGAATCTCAGAAAAATGCAAAACAAATTGTACTTTTTACTTTAAGTAAGAGCAAATTCATAGATCGGTTTAAAGATCAGATGAACGAGAGACAGACCAAAGTTGTTCTGAAAATGTTTGAAAATGGTGCTGCTGGTTTTGTAGGTGGAATGACAGCAATAAAATACATATCTATTACTAAAACGTCACGAGCAACAGCAACAAGAGATTTGCAGGATTTGACAGAAAAGAACATTTTGGTACCAAGAGGAGAAGGCCGAAACCGGGCATACGATTTGAATTTATCAGATCAGGAGATAATTAAAAGGTAATTTTTATGATGCTTTCTCGTTTTTAAATCAGGAAAAATTACTTCAAAAATGTACTTTTGCAACTATGATAAATCCTTTCACTGACGAGTACTTCATGAAAAAAGCTTTGCAGGAAGCTGAAATGGCTTTTGATAAAGGCGAAATTCCTGTTGGAGCCATAATCGTTGTTGCCGATAAAGTGATTGCCAGAAGTCACAATCTGACCGAGTTGTTAAATGACGTTACGGCTCATGCTGAAATGCAGGCGATTACTGCCGCCGCTAATTTCTTAGGCGGAAAATACCTTAAGGATTGTACGTTGTATGTCACACTCGAACCTTGCCAGATGTGTGCAGGTGCTTTGTACTGGAGCCAGATTTCGAAAATTGTTTTTGGAGCGCGGGATGAACAACGCGGTTTCATGACCATGGGAACCAAATTACACCCCAAAACTACCGTAGTTTCCGGAATCATGGCCAATGAAGCTGCTGATTTGATGCAGCGGTTTTTTGTGGAGCGACGTAAATAGTTTTTGTAAGTTATTTTTTATGTATTTATATTTGCTGAGTAATTAATTATACAAAATGATTTATTTAATAAGAAATAAAGATACAAATTGGGGTGATTGGAGTGATGTACTTTGGTCAGGATTTGCACCACATGATGAAGAAAGTAATTTGGTTTATGTAGAAAGATCAGGTCCTTTTGTTCCTCCTATTTACGAGGCAGATGGAAATTTAATTTTTACAGACAAGGCAAAAGAGTGTTACAATACTTATTTTCCTAATTCATTAATTTTTCCATACACTTTAGAGAAAAGAAAAATAGTGAATATTGATTGGCAGTCATGGAATAAAGATGAATTTTATAATAAGGTCATTGAAGAGGTTTCGGAACCAGAGGATATAATAGAAAATTCTTTACATGATGATGAAATAGCAACTTCGATTGGCAGTTTATGGTTAGCAAAAACAACAGTATCAATTCATTTGGAAGTTCAGAAGAATAGTAAAAGTGAAAACCCTTCTGATTTTATTTTTCTTCAAAACTCACCGCAACAAGAATGGCATTTTATGGAAGGAATCGAATATAAGGCATACTTTATTAGTAGTAAAGTAAAAAAATGGTTAGATGATAATTTTCCAGAATGCTTTGAAGTGTATTTGATAACCGAATTTAAAGAAAAGTGATTGAATCTTTATTTATTGACTCTCATTAAGAAATAGTATAAGTAAGCAAGTTTCCGGATTCATGGCTGATTTGATGCAGCGTTTTTTTATAGAAAGGCGTAAATAATGGATCATTTTTTAAGGTAAAAAAAATAATTCATTACACTGAATTTTCCTCTTAAAATATTTCAAAAAATATTCTACATTTACTACAATATATTGAACATTCCGATAGTTATGCTCTGTAACTGCCAAATGTTAAAACGTTCTGTCATTTTCTATAATTTGTAACCTTATAACTCTAAATAAAAGTGAAAGCAAAAGGATTAGTTCTCGTGTTTTGTGTGTTTTTTATTTTTCAATCTTGTGGCAGAAAATCAGCTGCCGATTTTAATTCCGATTTTTCATTATTCAAAGAGTACATAAGTAGTTTTACGGGCGGAATCGTTCCTTCACAGTCAGACATACGGGTGGTTTTGGCTTTCGAAAAAAAAGAATGGAAAATCAATGAGGTTTTAGATGACGACTTATTCGATATTTCACCAAGTGTGAGTGGAAAAGTAGTGGCACTTTCGAGTAATACCCTTGCTTTTATTCCGGAGAAAAAATTAAAGCCGGGAACGGAATATCAGGTGACGCTGCACTTAGATAAACTGATTACGCTTCCGAAAGAAAAAGAAAAGGAGCTTTCTGAATTTAATTTTACGGTTAAAACCATAAAACAGGATTTCACTATAAATACGCTCGATATTCAATCCCACAGTAAAGAATATCAGTACCTGAACTGCGTGTTGAAAACAGCAGACGATATCGATTCCGAAATGGCTCAAAAATTAATTTTAGCCAGCCAAAAAGGAAATACCCTTAAAATTAAATTTGATAAAAACGTAAAATCAGGAAAAGAATTCAAATTTACCATTGACAGTATCCAGCGTTTTTCCGAGCCAAGTGAACTTGAAATCGCTTATGACGGAACTGATTTTGATATTGACCAAAAAGGAAAAATTGACTTTCCGATTACTTCCATAAATGAATTTAAAGTTATAAAAGTCGATGTTCCCGACGAAAATAATCAGTCGGTTTTAATCAATTTTTCAGAACCTTTAGAGAAAGGCCAGGATTTTAAAGGTCTGGTTGCCATTCAAAATACCAATAATTTAAAATTTTCAACTCAGGGAAATGTACTGAAAGTGTATTTCAGCAATGAGAAACCAGCAGCCGAAGTGGTTCACGAAGTGGTAGTCGAAGAACCGGTTGCAACCGTGACGGCAGATTCGGCAAGTGTTGCTGTTGATAGTGCAGCGACGGCAACACCGGAAGCAACCGTCGAAGCAGAACCGGAAGTTGTAGAGGAGGAAGAAGCCGCACCGGAACAAAACATAACCGGCGAATTGTTGCTGGAGGTTTTTCAGGGAATAGAAAGCCAATATGGTCAGAAAATGATAGCGAGTTATTCTCAGAAAATTTCTTTTGATCAGATAAAACCGAATGTAAGATTTGTAAAAAACGGGACGATTCTGCCAAGTTCCAATAACCTGAAACTGAATTTTGAAGCTGCAAATCTGAGTGCCGTAGACGTAAAAGTGTACAAGATCTATAAAAATAACATCCTTCAGTTTCTTCAGAACAATGAATTAAAAGGATCGCAAAACCTGAAGCGTGTTTCTCAGCCCGTTGCCAAAACGACCATTAACCTTAAAGAAAACACTCTGGTTAATTTAAGCAAATGGAACACTTTTGCCCTGGATTTATCCAAAATTATTAAGCCGGAACCGGGCGCGATCTACAGGGTAGAATTCTCGTATAAAAAGAAGTATTCTTTATACAAATGCGAAACATCAGAAGACGATTCCGATCAGAATGAAGAGGAAGAAGAGGTGGATGAAAACGATGTGAATTACAGTGAGAATCCGTATGACGACTATTATTACGACGATTATCAGTGGAGAGAAAGCCAGGATCCGTGTACAGGCTCTTATTATTACAATGCCCGAATTGCGACGAATATTTTAGCGTCGGACTTAGGGGTAATTGCGAAAAGAGGAGAAAATAAATCGTACTTGTTTGCTGTAAATAATATCCTTACCACCGAGCCGGTTTCGAACGCTCGTGTTGATTTATACACCTATCAGCAGCAAAAAATTGCTACCGCATCGACCAGCAGCGAAGGTATTGCTACTTTCCAGATCAATAAATTCGCGTATTTTGCCATCGTTACGCTAGGAGATCAGTCAACGTATGTGAAGCTCGATGATGGAAATTCATTATCTGTCAGTAATTTTGATGTAGCCGGAGAAACACTTCAGAAAGGGCTCAAAGGATTTATCTATGGAGAACGTGGCGTCTGGCGTCCGGGAGATAATTTGTATTTATCCTTCATTCTGAATGATGTTTCGAATAAACTTCCAAAAGCACACCCGATAAAATTCAGGCTAACCGATCCAAACGGAAAAGTATCGTATCAGACCGTTCAGAAATCGAATGAATTAAATCATTACGCTTTTATCGTACCGACAGATCCGGATGCACCAACGGGAAGCTGGGAAGCCATGGTAAGCGTTGGAGGAGCCAAATTTTATAAAAACATAAAGATTGAAACGATAAAACCTAATCGTTTAAAAATTAAGAACAGTTTCCAAAGGGCGATTTTATCTTCTTCCTATCCGAACACCAGTAATCTCGAAGTGACCTGGCTTCATGGGGCGATTGCTAAAAACCTGAACGTAGAAATGCAGGCTAAATTCTCGGAACAGAAAACTACTTTCAAAGGATATGACAAATATACTTTTGATGACTTAGTTCGCAGATTCAGTACTGAAGAAGTAAATATTTTCTCCGGAAAATTAGATGCTAACGGAAGAGCATCAGTCAGTATTAATCCAAAGTTACAGGGACAGGCACCCGGAATGCTGAAAGCTTCCTTCATTACAAAAGTATACGAAGAGGGCGGGGATTTTAGTATGGATGCCATGGCCACGACCTATTCGCCATACAAAACCTATGTGGGTGTAAAAGCACCGGAAGTCAACAAATACGGAATGCTGGAAACCAGAACAAACAATCGTTTTGATATTGTGACCGTTGATGAAAACGGAAGACCAAAAGCGGTAAGGGATCTGGAAGTCAAAGTATATAAAGTAGAATGGCGCTGGTGGTGGGATGCTTCAAGTGATAACTTATCCAATTACAATTCATCTGAAGCCACAACTTCTTACAAAACCTTTAAAGTTAACACCGATTCAACCGGAAAAGGCAGCGTTCAGTTTGCCTTAACGGATGAAGAATGGGGACGTTACATGATTCGCGTTTCAGATGAAACCGGCGGACATGCAACAGCTTTAACCGTAAATATCGACTGGCCGATTTGGTCCGGAAAAACCAGAAATACAGATGCCTCAACTGCCAACATGCTTGTTTTTTCTACAGATAAAAGAGACTATGCAGTAGGCGAGAAAGCACAGATTTCTTTCCCTTCAAGTGAAGGCGGACGCGCTTTGGTTTCTATCGAAAACGGATCGAAAGTAGTACAGACCCTTTGGGTAGAAACGAAAAAAGGAGAAACAAAAGTCGAAATTCCGATTACGGCGGCAATGGCTCCGAATGTTTATTTTAACATTACGCTTTTACAACCGCACGCCTCGACTAAAAATGATTCCCCGATTCGTATGTACGGAATTGTTCCGATTGGAGTCGTAGATAAAAATACAAAACTGGAACCAACGATTACCATGTCGGATGTGTTAAGACCGGAACAATCCTTTCCTGTGAAAGTGAGCGAGAAATCTGGTAAAGAAATGACGTACACGATTGCTATAGTTGACGAAGGATTGTTGGATTTAACCCGATTTAAAACACCAAACGCCTGGGATAGCTTCTACGTTCGCGAAGCCCTAGGGGTAAAAACCTGGGATGTATACGATGATGTGATTGGCGCTTACGGCGGAAAAGTAAACCAGATTTTCAGTATCGGTGGAGATCAGGATTTAGGTGGAGGAAAGGCTAAAAAGGCCAATCGTTTTAAACCGGTAGTAATCTATCTGGGGCCCTTCAAGCTGGAAAAAGGACAAACCAAAACACATCAGATCACTTTACCAAAATACATCGGATCAGTACGAACTATGGTAGTGGCGGGTGATGCGGCGGCGAGTGCTTACGGAAGCGTGGAAAAAGCAACTCCGGTCCGTAGTCCGTTAATGGTGCTGGCTTCTTTGCCAAGGAAAATTTCACCATCGGAAAAAGTGACCATTCCGGTTACGGTTTTCGCAACGGAGAAAAATATTAAAAATGTAAAACTTCAGATAAAAACCAGCAGAGGATTGCAGGTTATTGGAAGTGCAGCCCAAAATGTAACCTTTGCACAGCCGGATGAGAAAATGGCGTATTTTAATCTTGCCGCAGGAAACCAGACCGGAATTGCAAAAGTGCAGATCATTGCCACCTCCGGAAAGGAAAAATCATCTTACGATGTCGAGATTGATATGACCAATCCGAATCCGGTTACGAATACGTATACAGATGTTATTTTATCTCCCGGCAGTACTAAAACCATTTCCTGGAAAACCTTCGGAGTTTCGGGAAGTAATAAAGCAAAGCTGGAGGTTTCTTCCATGCCGACGATTAATCTGAATGGAAGATTGCAATATCTGATTCAGTATCCGCATGGTTGTGTCGAGCAGACCACTTCATCTGTTTTTCCGCAATTGTTTTTAAGCGATGTGGCCGATATTGATGCCACACGTCAACAGCTTATTCAAAAGAATGTGACGGCAGGAATCACAAGATTAGGAAGCTTTCAATTGCCAAACGGAGGGCTCTCGTACTGGCAGGGAAATACCATTGCAGACGATTGGGGAACTTCTTATGCCGGACATTTTATAATCGAAGCAGAGAAAAAAGGATATGTTTTGCCGATTAACTTCAAATCAAAATGGACTTCCTATCAGCAAAAAGAAGCCAAAAAATGGCGTTTTGAACCACGATACGGAAATGATATGGCGCAGGCGTATCGTTTGTACACATTGTCTCTGGCTGGCTCTCCTGATTTGTCTTCCATGAACAGATTGCGCGAAACAACCGGAATTTCAAACGAAAGTAAACTACGTCTGGCAGCGGCTTATGTGCTGGCAGGACAAAAAAGTGCAGGATTGACCTTGTTATTGCACAGTAAAATCGATGATACTTCAAGTGATTATAATTATTACTATTATGGTTCAGGTGACAGGAACAGAGCCATGGCTTTGGAAACATTATTGTTGTTAAACCAAAAAGAAAATTCATTCCTGATGGCAACAAAACTGGCGAAAAACATGGCAAGCGATCAATGGATGAGTACCCAGACTACTGCTTATTGTTTGTATGCGATGTCGAAATTCTCACTAAATAACGGCCCGAAAGGAATTGATCTTCAGTTTAGCAAAGACGGAAAAGCACAGACTATAAAAACGGCTAAAACCGTTGCAGACCGAAACCTGGTGGTGAAATCAGGATCCAACAGTATTACTCTGAAAAACAATAAAAAGAATACGATTTATGTCCGAGTGTTAAATACCGGAATTCTTCCTATTGGTCAGGAAAATGCAGTGCAAAGTAATCTTTCGGCCGGAATCGTTTTCAGAAACAGAAAAGGAAGTGTCATTGAGGTGTCGAAAATTGCTCAGGGAACGGAATTTATGGCTGAGGTAACCATTAAAAACCTGAAGAACGAATATGTACAAAATGTAGCTTTATCGCAGATTTTGCCATCCGGTTTCGAAATTGTAAACACCCGTTTTACAGATTACGGTGAAGCAACAAATAATACAGCTGATTATATTGATATCAGGGATGACCGAACAAATTTCTATTTTGGGCTGAAAGCCGGAGAAACAAAAACATTCAAAATTTTACTGAATGCCTCCTATCTCGGGACTTATTATTTACCGGGACTGCAATGTGAAGCGATGTACGATCATACTTTCCTGGCCAGAACCAAAGGATTTTGGGTTCAGGTGGTGAAATAAAGTTTCACGCAGATTTTGGAGATCGAGCAGATAAAAGAAAATCTGCAAAATCTGCGTGAAAAAAACTTTATAAACTTTGCAAATAACCTCGCGTTCCTTGCAGTTAAATTACAACTAAGCTTTGAAAAATAAATTAATTGCGTTCTCACAACGCATTATAAACTGGATAAAAAAGAATAAAATAAAATCAGCAATTGTATTTCTGCTCTTGCTGATTTATTATTTCTCCCTACCCCGAACTTTATTTCAGGAACCCTATTCTACGGTGATTGAGAGTAAAGAAGGAGAATTATTAGGAGCGAAAATTGCCCGGGACGGACAATGGCGTTTTCCGGCGCACGACAGTGTTCCCGATAAGTTTAAAAAATGTATTGTTTATTTTGAAGACGAATATTTCTATAAACATCCGGGTTTTAATCCGGTTGCAATGGTAAATGCAATCCGTCAAAACAGAAAAGCCGGAAAAGTAGTTCGTGGTGGAAGTACGCTGACGCAGCAAGTGATACGATTATCCAGAAAAGGAAAGGGAAGGACTTATTTTGAAAAAATCATAGAACTTATTCTCGCAACAAGATTGGAATTAGGCTATTCTAAAAACGAAATCTTAGAATTATATGCCGCTCACGCTCCTTTTGGCGGAAATGTTGTCGGACTCGAAATGGCGGCATGGCGCTATTTTGGCGTACAATCGAATCAGTTGTCATGGGCTGAAAGTGCAACTTTGGCCGTTTTGCCCAATGCACCGAGTTTAATTTATCCGGGAAAAAATCAAATAAGGTTATTACAAAAACGCAATCGTCTGTTACTAAAACTAAATCAGGATGGTATAATCGATCAACAGACGTATGAACTTTCCATAGATGAGCCTTTACCCCAAAAGCCTTATGATTTGCCGCAAATCGCACCTCACTTATTAGAACGTGTGGCAAAAAATGAAGAAGGAACGCGGGTAAAAACAACATTGGATTTTACGCTGCAAAACAGGGTCAATCAGATTGCAAAATATTATTACAATCAATACAGGCAAAATGAAGTCAGTAATCTGGCGATTCTGGTCATTGATGTTCATAATAGAAATGTCATAAGTTATGTTGGAAATGCTCCGACAGATGGTGATCACCAGAAAGATGTTGATATTATCGACGCGCCAAGAAGTACAGGAAGCATTCTTAAACCTTTATTGTACGCAGCTATGCTGGATGATGGCGAATTACTGCCCAACACTTTAGTGGCCGATGTCCCTACGCAGATTGCGGGTTATACGCCCCAGAATTTTAATCTTACTTTTGATGGTGCTGTTCCGGCACATCGGGCCCTGTCACGTTCCTTAAATATTCCGGCCGTATTGATGCTGCAGGATTTTGGTGTGAATAAGTTTTATGAAGAACTTCAGAAATTTCAGTTGAGTGACATTGATAAATCTCCGGACCATTACGGATTATCGCTTATTTTGGGAGGTGCCGAAAGTAATTTATGGGATTTATGCAGGACGTATTCGAATTTATCTTCCACGGTCAATTATTTTAATAAAAGTCACGGAAAATACAGAACGAAAGAATTTACAGAACTTAATTATAAGAATGACTTTCAGCCTGATTTTGGATCAGAAAGCGAACAGAAAAATATTTTGGGTGCCGGATCAATCTGGCTTACGTATAATGCAATGGAAGAAGTAAACCGTCCGGAAGGCGATGAAGCCTGGAAATTTTACGACAGTTCACTTAAAATTGCCTGGAAAACAGGGACAAGCTTTGGTAATCGTGATGCCTGGGCTATCGGAACAAATTCCAGATATGTAGTGGGTGTCTGGGTCGGAAATGCAACAGGTGAGGGAAGGCCTACACTGACAGGAGTGACGAGTGCAGCACCGATTTTGTTTGACGTGTTTAATTTATTGCCAAGACAAAGATGGTTCGGAATTCCGTATGAAGATTTAAATGAAGTTGAGGTTTGCAGTCTAAGCGGATATCTTGCAAAAGAAGGCTGTCCTAAAATAAAACAATGGGTGACCAAAAAAGGAAAAACAACAACAGTCTGCCCGTATCATAAAACCATTCATCTGGATCAGACCGGACAATTTCAGGTAAACAGCAGCTGTGAAAGTGTAGAAAATATAGTAACTAAAAACTGGTTTGTATTACCTCCGGTCATGGCCTGGTATTACAAAAGCAAACATATCGAATATCTGCCGTTACCGCCTTTTAAAGAAAACTGTATCGGAACACAGACCGTTGCAATGGATTTTATTTATCCAAAAACGAACAGTAAAATTTATCTAACGAAGGATTTCAATAGTGAAGTGCAGCCGGTAATTTTTAAAATTGCTTATGCACAAAGAGAAAAACAGTTGTTCTGGTATGTAGATCATGTTTACAAAGGCGTGACCAAAGTGTTTCATGAAAAGCCGATCATAATGAGCGCCGGATTTCATTATATTACTGTTGTTGATGAATCAGGTAATGAAATCAGCAGAAAAGTAGAAATCATTAGGGAATAATACTGATGTCAGGCTGAGCGGAGTCGAAGCCCTTCTTAGGCAGTAAGCCTTCGACTCCGCTCAGGGTGACAATAATGAATAATTACATAAATTAATTCGTGTTTATTCGTGCAATTCGTGGCAAAAAAACAAAAAAATAAGGCATAAAAAAAACCGCTTCTCGAAAGAGAAGCGGTTTTTAATTTATTCTGAAATAACATTTCCTTTTTTATCATAGAAATGGTATTCTAAGTACGTGTAAGCGTCACGAGGTATGATTTTCACCCATTTCTTATGTTCAAAAAACCATTTTGAACGTAATGATGGAAAACCTTTACTGAGGTATGCAGCCACAAACGGATGTACATTAAGTACAACACTTTTATGGATTTTTAAAATTCTTTCTAAATCAGATGCGATTCTATCAATGATTAAAATTGGCGCTTCAATTTCGCCATGTTCATTGTTTGGATCTTCTTCTCTAGTTTTAATATTTACTTCTGGTCTTACGCGTTGTCTGGTAATCTGGACTAAACCAAATTTACTAGGCGGTAAGATTTTATGCTTTGCTTTATCGTCGCTCATTTCTTCTCGCAAGAAGTCGAACAGGACCTTCCTGTTTTCAGGATTAGACATATCGATAAAATCAACTACGATTATTCCGCCCATATCGCGCAAACGAAGTTGTCTGGCAATTTCAGCGGCAGCAATCATATTAACTTCCATGGCAGTATCTTCCTGATTAGTCGCCTTATTTGAACGGTTTCCGCTGTTTACGTCAATAACGTGAAGAGCTTCAGTATGTTCGATAATAAGATAAGCGCCTTTGCTCATAGAAACTGTTCTTCCAAATGAAGTTTTGATTTGTCTCTCTATATTGTATTTCTCGAAAATTGGAGTGTCATTTGATTGATAAAACTTAACAATCGATTGTTTCGAAGGTGCAATTTCCTGCAGATATTCCTTCGTTTGTTGGAACAACTCTTCATCATCTATCTGAATACCACTGAAGGTATCATTAAATACATCTCTTAGTATTGAAGAAGCTCTGTTAAGCTCTCCTAATACTTTTGATGGATGATGAGCAGTTGGTAATTTTTTACACATTGCAGTCCATCTGCTTAGCAGGTTCTGCAAATCTTTTTCTAATTCGGCTGTATTTTTGCCTTCGGCTACTGTGCGAACAATAACACCAAATCCTTTAGGTTTGATCGATAACACAAGTCTTTTTAGACGATCTTTTTCCTTTTTGTCTTCTATTTTTTGAGAAATAGAAACACGGTCAGAAAACGGAACGAGAACAATAAATCTTCCTGCCAGTGAAAGCTCAGCGCTTATCCTTGGGCCTTTGGTAGATATAGGTTCTTTTACGACTTGTACTAAAACAGATTGATTGGCACTTAAAATATCAGTAATGATGCCATCTTTGTCAATCTCTTTTTCAAACTGAAAGGTTTTTAGGGAGAAATCTTTTATTTTACCTGCGCTTACAAGTTTTATGAATTTCAGTTGGGAAGCTAAGTTAGGTCCTAAATCATGATAATGTAAAAAAGCATCTTTTTCGAAGCCTACATTTACAAAAGCAGCATTAAGTCCGGCAACTGGTTTTCGTATTTTGGCAATAAAAATATCACCAACCTGAAAGTTGCTTTTCTCTTCTTCTTTGTGTAATTCAATTAGTTTTCCATCTTTTAATAAGGCAAAATCTACGGCTTCAGAACTAGATCTAATGATTAATTCTTTATTCACACTGTAAATTTTTATCTGTTTTTTCAGAAAATAGAATATAGAGAAAAGAACATAGATTATAAAAATCTAAAATCTAAAATCCAAAATCTAAAATCTTATCTACAGATGGATTAAACAATATTTTTTAACAGGTATTGAACCCGGGGGAATTTTAATAAGCAGTTTTCGGTGTCAGTTGGCAGTATTAAGCTGCTGACTGTGACTTGTGACTGAGACTAAATTCCAATTTCAATGAACGTTTAAAAAGAAAAAAGTAGTTTAAAACTACTTTTTCTTTTTGTGACGGTTAGCTCTCGCTCTTTTTTTTCTTTTGTGAGTAGCTACCTTATGTCTCTTTCTTTTTTTACCACTTGGCATATCGTGTCGATTTTATGATTAATTAATAGTATTATTTTGCTTCGTTGTTTGTTTTAACTCCTTCTACAAATACTTTTGCAGGTTTAAAAGCAGGAATGTTGTGTGCTGGAATTTTGATAGTGGTGTTTTTAGAAATGTTTCTACCTGTTTTTTCAGCTCTTGTTTTTACGATGAAGCTTCCAAAACCTCTTAGGTAAACATTGTCTCCAGTTTCTAATGAAGTTTTAACTTCTTCCATAAAAGTTTCTACTGTTGCCTGAACATCTCCTTTTTCAAGACCAAGTTTCTCTGAAATTTTCGCTACGATATCTGCTTTCGTCATTTTCTTTCCTATTTAATTTTATAAATGGTGTACTATTTTTTTGAGTTTGCAAATATAGGAATTAAAAAAATAATTAATCAAGCTAATTCGTTAAATTTTAATTACATAAACATTTACTTTTGTATTCTAAGTATTTTGCGATGAATTTTCATAACATATTGATAAATTGGTATTTACAAAACAAACGTGATTTGCCATGGCGAAAAACGACCAATCCTTACCTAATTTGGCTCTCAGAAATTATGCTCCAACAGACCAGAGTTGCGCAGGGAATGCCTTATTTTTTTTCTTTTACGAAGGAATTTCCTACTGTATCTGATTTGGCAAATGCAGATGAAGAGCAGGTTTTGAAACTTTGGCAGGGATTAGGATATTATTCCCGTGCCAGAAATTTGCATAAAACGGCTCAATATGTAGCAAATGAGCTGAATGGCATTTTTCCGCCTACTTATAAGGAGTTGCTAAAGTTAAAAGGTGTTGGCGAATATACGGCCGCAGCAATCGCCTCTTTTTCTTATAATGAAGTCGTTCCTGTCGTGGATGGAAATGTATTTCGGGTACTTTCGCGTTATTTTGATATAGAATCGGATATTGCATCGCCCGCCGCTAAAAAAGAATTTACAGAGCTCGCCAGGGAATTAATGCCAAAAGATAACCCGGCGATTTTTAATCAGGCCATCATGGAGTTTGGTGCTTTGCAGTGCGTGCCTAAAAGTCCTGATTGTACTGTTTGTGTTTTTAATGACAGTTGCCTGGCGCTGCAAAAAAAGAAAGTAGATGTTTTGCCGGTAAAATCAAAAAAGACAAAAGTGACCAATCGCTTTTTTAATTATTTGATTCTGGAAGATGTTTTGGGTAATACTTTAATTCAAAAAAGAACAGCCAAAGGGATCTGGCACAATTTATATGAATTTCCTCTTTTGGAGACTCAGGAGATTGCAGACTTTGATTTTGTTTCAAAAGCGGTTCAGAATGACCTTTTTTCGGGCTATACCATTATAGGTATAGAAGAATGCAGTCATGCGACGGTACTTCATAAACTTTCCCATCAGCATTTGCATATCCAGTTCTGGAAAATTAAAATTAAGGAAATAATTGAAAACGGTATAGAGGCTAATATTTTGAAAACGTTTCCCTTTCCAATTGTGATATATAATTTTATTGAAAAGCAGGAAATAAATTGCTAAAAAAATGTATCTTTGGGATAAATACCACAAATAAACCATGAACGGAACATTAAATAAAGTGATGCTCATTGGCCATTTGGGCGATGATGTAAAAATGCATTATTTTGATGGAGGAAACTGCATCGGACGTTTTCAGCTGGCTACAAATGAAATTTACATCAATAAAACTACAAACGAAAAAATAACTTCAACGGAATGGCATAATCTCGTCGTTCGCAATAAAGCAGCTGAAATTTGCGAAAAATACCTTTCGAAAGGCGATAAAATATATATCGAAGGTCGTATAAAATCACGTCAGTGGCAATCTGAAGACGGGACAACTAAATATACTACAGAAATTCAGGTCACGGAATTTACTTTCCTGACAACCAAAAAAGAAACTACAATACAGAAACCAAATACCGATTCAGAATCCGCAAAAAACACTAACTTTGACGCGACTAACGAGGACTTGCCTATAAATGACTTGCCTTTTTGATTGTTTAACTAATTTCTTTCAGTTTGGACCCGGAGCCCAGTTTACTTTTTAGTACAAATTTAGACATCAATTTAATAATTGGTTTTGTCGGAATATTTATTTTGCTGTTTTTATCGGCGATTGTCTCAGGTGCCGAAGTGGCACTTTTTTCTTTATCCCAAAAAGATATTGACGACACACTTCAGGAAAACCTTTCGAAAGGAAAAATTATTTCCAGTCTTTTAGATAAACCCAAAAAACTTTTAGCAACATTATTAGTTGCCAATAACTTCCTAAATATCGGAGTCGTTATTTTGTTCTCCTTCATAGGACAGAATATTTTTGCGAATGTAGAGTCGCCTGTTTTTAAATTTATCTTAGAAGTAATTCTCGTAACCTTTTTAATTTTGTTGTTTGGGGAAGTTTTACCAAAAGTATATGCCAGCCGTAACAATATAAAATTTGCAAAATGGGTAGCATATCCCGTAGCCTTTCTTGATAAATTACTTTCACCTGTAAGTTTGCCTATGCGCAGTCTTACCTTATATTTGCAAAATAAACTAGGGAAACAAAAAAATAATTTTTCGATCAATCAGCTGTCACAAGCGTTAGAGCTTACAGATTCTGAAGGAACATCAAGTGAAGAACAAAAAATACTGGAAGGAATCGTTTCTTTTGGAAATACAGATACCAAGCAGGTAATGAGTCCGAGGATTGATATTTTTGCTTTGGAAATTTCAGAGGCATTTGAAGCCATTTGTCCGAAGATAATTGAAAAGGGATTTTCGAGAATTCCGGTTTACAAAGACAATATCGATCAGATTGAAGGTGTTCTGTTTGTGAAAGATTTATTGCCTCATATCGATAAAAAAGAATTTGACTGGACCTCATTAATACGGGATGCTTTTTTTGTTCCTGAGAATAAAAAACTGGATAATTTGCTAAAAGATTTTCAGAGCCTCAAAAGTCATTTGGCAATTGTAGTGGATGAATACGGTGGAACATCCGGATTGGTTTCTTTAGAAGATGTTATCGAGGAAATTGTGGGAGATATCAGTGATGAGTTTGATGATGAGAATTTAAACTTTTCGCAAATAGATGAAAAAAACTTTCTGTTTGAAGGAAAGATCAATATGAAAGATTTTTACAGGATTGTTGAAGTCGATGAAGATCTTTTTGAATCCCGTAAGGGTGAAGCAGAAACCTTAGCCGGCTTTATTTTGGAAATCCTGGGCAACTTCCCTAAAAAAGATCAGAAAGTAACATTTGAAAACTGCATCTTTACCATCGAAGCAGTTGACAAAAAACGCATAAAACAAATAAAAGTAACATTAGAATAAAATGCTTAAAAAAATAATTTCAATACTGACAATTTTGCTAATTTTTACAATTGTAAGTTGTAAAAATGACGTCTTACCTAAGCCATCCAGTTACCTTAGGTTAGATTATCCGGAAGCTAAATATGTAAATTTTGAAAACAATTGTCCGTTTACTTTCGAAATGAATGAAGGCGCTGTAATCAAAGGAGAGAAAAATTGCGGGTTTGCAATTACATATCCAAAAATGAAAGCGACTATATACCTGACATATAAACCAGTCAATAATAATATTGAAAAGTTATTAAAAGATGCACAGAAGCTGACTTATGAGCACGTTATCAAAGCAGATGATATTTTAGAACAGCCCTATTTAAACCCCGAAAAAAAAGTATACGGAATGTTTTATCAGGTGGACGGAAATGCCGCTACAAACTCACAGTTTTATGTGACAGACAGTACCAAACACTTTATCACAGGATCGGTTTATTTTTATGCCAAGCCCAACTTTGATTCTATTATGCCAGCCGCAAGTTATATTAAAAATGATATGCGACAGCTCATGGAAACACTAAAGTGGAAATAAATATAAAGAAAAAAGCGTCCGTATTGGGACGCTTTTTTTATGTGAAGATTGTTTGATTATGATTTAATATTCGAAACTTTATAGGTCTTTCCGTCTCCGGTCTCCTGAACAACTTTTGTAAGGTTTTCAGGGTTTTGAATCGTTTTGTCAAAAGTTACAGTGGCTGTTTTTTTGTCGAAATCAACGGCAGCTTTTTCAACTCCTTCCAGATTAGATAATTCTTCTTCTATAGTTTTTGCGCATCCCACTGCACAGGTCATTCCTTCGATAGTGAAACTTGCCGTCTGTACATTTTCAGGCGCGATTACTACAGGTTCTTTCGTTTTTTTTACTTCAGCTGTATGTGGAATTATTTTTTCGCTTTCTGTTTTTTTGCATCCCACTAACACTAAACCTGCAATTGCCGCAACAGCTATGATTTTTGTAAATTTCATTATATATGATTTTTAGATTGCTAATAACTTTCCCCGCAAAATTAATAAAAAACAGAAGGTCAGTTCATAAAAATAGTACAAATTTGCAGTAAAATACAATTTATGGAGGCAAAACAGTTAAAGTGGATTTACTTATTTGTGCTTTCCCTAATTTGGGGAAGTTCTTTTATTTTAATCAAAAGAGGATTGGTAGGGTTAACCGCGATTCAGGTGGGTTCCTTCCGGATTATTTTTGCCGCACTGTTTTTGCTTATTGTTGGATTTAATAGTCTAAAGAAGATTTCCCGCCATCAGTGGAAATTTATTGCTTTAACCTCTCTATTCGGGACCTTTATGCCGGCCTATCTTTTTGCTATTGCAGAAACAGAAGTAGATAGTTCTATCGTAGCGATTTTAAATTCGCTTACGCCCTTAAATACATTGGTTTTAGGGACAATTGCTTTTGGAATCCAATTTCAGAAAAGACAGATTCTGGGAGTTTTTATTGGGTTGATTGGTTGTTTGTTGCTGGTTTTGAGTGGAGCTTCCACGCATCCCGGGCAAAATTACTACTATGTAATTTTGGTCGTAATCGCAACAATCTGTTATGCTTTGAATGTCAATTTAATTAAAAGATATTTATCCGATTTAAATTCGTTAAGCATTACAACCGGAAATTTCGCTGTTTTACTTATACCGGCTTTGCTTATTTTAAGTACAACCGATATTACGCACAGTATAACTTTGGAAATTACGCAACATTCTATTTTGTTTGTGATGATCCTGGGGGTTTTGGGAACCGGAATCGCGAATGTTATTTTCTTTAAATTAATACAAATGTCATCGCCGGTTTTTGCCACATCGGTAACGTATCTGATTCCGATAGTAGCCTTCTTCTGGGGATTGTTAGACAATGAAATGCTGACACCAGTACAGTTTTTCGGAGCTTTTATTATCTTAATCGGAGTCTATTTGTCAGCAAAAAAATAAAAAATTTTAATGTCACGCTGAGCGAAGTCGAAGTACACACCAATTGATACGGCACTTCGACTTCGCTCAGCGTGCCAAAAATAATATATAAAAAAAGCCCTGTCAAAGTTTTAAACTTTGACAGGGCTTTTTAAAAATCTCAGCACCTTAGAAACTTAGTATCTTAGAATCTTAACTAAAGAAAATCCGCTGGTGAAACGCCTTCGTTGATTTTGATGTCCGACATTTTAATGTCTAACTCAAAGCCTGCGTTCTGAATGATGTTGAAAGGAACTTTTACTCCTTTTACTTCTTTATAGTCATTAAAATAAGTCGTTTGCGTAGTCGATTGTCCGCTTTGCTCTTTCACTTTAAGTTTGGCAACCTTCAGGCCTGATTGTACATCATAATAGTAAACGGTTTTGCCGTCTTTTATGGAATAAGCATCATGGCCGTTTATTGGTTCTATGGCATCAACTTTCAGGTCTGTTCTTTTGCTCAGGCGTAATTCTTCAAAAGGGGTAGCGCTCGCTTTCATTTCGGCTAAATCATCACCTTCTAAGTTTTTACGTTGTCCCTGCTGTTCTACATAAGCGCCTTTTTCGTTTACCACCTGTTTCATTAAAGGCATACTTCCCATATTAAGTGAAACCATCATTTTTCCATTGGAGTCTAATTTTGAAGTAAAACTCAACGGAGAAGGGGCCTGTGGGATTGTTGTCGTACCGGTCATGGCTAGTGTTTTGACTGCCAAAACTGCTTTTTCACCGCCAATTGCTTTGATATAATTGTCGAAAACGGTTTTAGCTGTAATTCCTGCAGGAGCTTCTTTTTTGGTAACTGGTTTCTCTACCGGATTTCCGTATTTGTCAAAATAGAAAATTGGAATCTGAAGTTTTTCTAAACCGGCAATTACTTCCGAACCTTTTCCGGCAATGACAATACGCATATTATCCAGTAGGAAATATTTGTTGGCTACACGGTAAATATCATCAGCAGTTACGCTATTTATGGTCTGGATGTATTTTTCATAAAAGTCAGCAGGAAGTTTTTCTGTTTCAATGTTTAAGGCATAACGGGCAACTGTTTGTGGTTTTTCAACCTGCATTACAAATCTTCCGATATAACCTGCTTTTACGTTTTTCAGAACATCTTCAGCGACCTTTTCAGTTCTGATTCTTTTTATTTCTTTTACAAATTCAACTACAGCGCTATCTGTAACGGCATTTCGTACGGCAGAGGAAGCTTTGAATTTGGTGGTGTACTTTCCGGTTCCTATACTGGAGCTTGCTCCGTACGTCCAGGCATGTTGCTCGCGTAAATTCATATTCAGGTAACTGTTAAAATCACCTCCAAGAATTTGATTTGCTATTACGGCAGCGAAAAAATCAGGATCGCTCATTTTTAAGTTCACGGTATTCACCAATGAAATCTCTGACTGAACGGCATTCGGAACATCGACAAAATCAATTTGAAGTTGTGAAACGTCTGTCGGATTTGGATAAGTAGTTTTTGGAGCGGCTTGTTTTTTCCATCCGCCAAAAAGTTTTTCAACGGCCGCTTTTGTTTCTTTGAATTTAACATCCCCAATTATAACTAAGTAGGCGTTTTCAGGAACAAAATAAGCAGCATAATTTGCCTGGACATCAGCAAGAGTCACATTTTTTAAGGTTTCTTCAGAGATATATTCTCCGGCAGGATGATTTTTTCCAAAAACTAAAACGTCTACAACACGATTTGCAATCGCAGGAACGCTTTTTTCCTCTGCTTTAAGGCCTTCTGATAATTTTGCTTTTTCCTTGTCGAATTCTGTTTGTGTAAAATTAGGTTGTAAAGCACCTTCAGCCAACAGCTCTAAAACACGCCCGGAATATTTTGACAGGGAGCTGGCAGAAGCACCGCTGGAAGTAAAGTTGATGTTTGCACCATAAAAATCAATCTCTTCATTGAAGGCTTGTTTTGTGGTTTTTTTAGTGCCGTTTCCGATCAGACTGCTCGTTAGTTCATCAACACCTTTTTTGTTTCCTTCGGCAAAAGGGGCGTTGTCTAAGCTAAGGTTGAAGCTGACTCTTGGTAATTTATGGTTCTCCACTACCAAAACTTTCATGCCGTTAGCCAAAACAAAAGTTTGCGGTTTTTTGATATTGACTACTGGTGAGTTTCCGGGTTTTGGCTGTGGACGATCTTGTGCTTGCATAATTCCAGTTAGGAATAAAAGGATTAAAACGGTATGTATTTTTTTCATGATTCGATTTTCTTAGTTTTGAACTTTTTTTGAAGGAACATAATCTAAAATTAAACGCTGATTCGGGTTTAAATACTTTTTGGCAACTTCTCTGATTTCTTCTCTGGTTATAGAGTGGTAGAGGTCGATTTCGGTATTAATAAGATTCACGTCTCCATAAAGTAAATAGAAAGAAGCTAAGTTTTCGGCAATTCCTTCAACGCTTGCATTCGCGTTGACAAAATTATTATCGAATTTGTTTTGTAATTTTTCATAGTCTTTCTCGGAAATCAAATCGGTTTGGATTTTTACGATCTCCTCGTCCATTTCTTTTAAGATGTCAGCCGTCGTGTACGTTCCCATTGGTAAACCGTACAAAATATACATTCCGTAATCTTCCTGGCTAAAACCGACAGCACCAATCTGCAGTGCCATTTTTTTATCATCGACAATTTTCTTGTACAATTTGGAACTTTTTCCATCACTTAAATACGAAGAGATTAAGTCTAAGACTCTGGCATCTCTTGTTTTCATTGACGGTGTTCTGTACGCTGCCACCACCATAGGGATCTGGATATTCGGATCCTCATAAGTTGCTTTTATAGTTTCGGTAATAGGTGCTTCTGTAAAAGTTTGTTTTTTTACTTCTTCTCCCTTTGGAATCGGGCCGAAATATTTCTGAATCCATTCTTTGGTTTTGCTTTTGTCAATATCTCCGGCAACCACCAGAACTGCATTGTTCGGCGTATAGAATTTTTTATTGAATGCCTGAAACTCTTCAAGGGTTGCAGCATCTAAATCTTTCATAGAACCAATCGTAGTCCAGCGGTACGGATGGTTTTTGAACATGTTTTTCTTTACTTCCGGAAGGATGTTTCCGTACGGCTGATTGTCGTAACGCATTCTTTTTTCTTCTTTTACGACTTCATTTTGAGTCTCAACACCAATTTTGTTTATGATAGGATGCATCAATCGCTCGGATTCCAGCCACAAACCTAATTCCAGGCTATTGGAAGGGAAAACTTCGTAATAATAGGTTCTGTCATCAGAAGTGTTGGCGTTGTTGACTCCGCCATTTGCGGTAACGATTTTCATCCATTCGCCACGTTTGATATTTTCAGTTCCTTCGAATAATAAATGTTCAAAGAAATGCGCAAAACCCGTTCGGTCAGGGCGTTCGTCTTTAGAACCTACATGATACATAACAGAAGTGATAACCACCGGAGCAGAAGGGTCGTTGTGCAGGATAACGTGCATGCCGTTATCTAAATTGTATTCTTCAAAAGCTACTTTTTGAGCATGAGCTACTCCGCCGAGCATTAGTGCAGCGCTTAACATCATTATCGAATTTTTCATAAAGATTAATAATTTTAGTTACCTAAATAAGTAGATAGGTAGCTAAGAGTTAATATTAGTTACATCAAAAATAACTTTTTTTTAATTACGAAATAACAATTGTTTTAAATTTAATACAATTTAACTTATAAATATATCTAATACAGAACTAAAATGCCCTGAAAGACAGCCTTTAAATAGATTAAAATATTTTTGAAATAAGAGATTGCACAGTAAATTATTAATTGTATATTTGCAACCTTAAAAATCAATAAATCAATTTGGTATGTATGCAATCGTAGAGATAGCAGGGCAACAATTTAAAGTAAGCAAAGACTTAAAGGTTTATGTTAACCGTTTGGCTAACGAAGAAGGTTCAAGTATTTCATTTGACAAAGTTCTTTTATTAGACGATAACGGTAGCGTAACTTTAGGCGCCCCAGCTATAGAAGGTGCTTCAGTAGAAGCTAAAGTGTTACAACACTTAAAAGGAGATAAAGTAATCGTTTTCAAAAAGAAAAGAAGAAAAGGTTACAAAAAGAGAAATGGTCACAGACAATATCTTACTCAAATTGTAATTGAAGGTATTACTGCAGCAGGAGGAACTAAAAAAGCGGCAGCTAAAAAAGCGGTTGTAGCAGAAGATGCTCCGGCAACTGAAGTTGAAGCGGCTCCAAAAGCAAAAAAAGCAGCAGCTCCAAAAGCAAAAAAAGAAGCTACTAAAGAATAATAACAATATTTAAACTCATACGTCATGGCTCACAAGAAAGGTGTCGGTAGTTCGAAGAATGGTAGAGAATCAGAATCAAAACGTCTAGGCGTTAAGATTTTTGGTGGACAAGCTGCTATTGCTGGAAACATCATCGTTAGACAAAGAGGTTCAAAACATAATCCAGGTGAAAACGTTTACATCAGTAAAGATCACACACTACACGCAAGAGTAGCTGGAGTTGTTAAGTTCCAAAAGAAAAGAGATAACAAATCTTATGTATCTATCCTTCCATTCGAAGCATAATCATTCGATTACTTATTACAAAACCCGTTCTGAAAAGATCGGGTTTTTTGTTTATAATTAATTCATGAGTTGTAAATAGTAATTAAATAAGCCTGTATGGCAGATTTAATATGAATTAATATCCAAAGCCGTTGGAGCGAAAAAAGATATTACCGCAAAGAGCGCTAAGATTTTTATCTAAAATGTATTAGAAAGTAAAAAGTTCGCAAAGCTATGTATTGATTTAGCTTTGCGAACTTTGCCTTTTATAAATCAGGAATAAAAAGCCTTAGCGTTCCTTGCGGTAAAAATAACTAGTGTCTATGTTTTTCTATCTTTTTCCATAACATGTAGTGTTGATCCTTTATTGTCCGTATTTTTGACTGCATTAATCTACTCGAATTTTGAAAAAAATACTTGTCCTTTTATTTCTTTTCTGCTCAGGCTTATTTGCAAAGGAAATTAACCCTGCGGAACAAATCGTAGCACTAAACCATAGTCAGAAAAAGATTTTATATGAATTTGCCGTTTTACGGAAAGGCGGTGCTGATGCTAATGTATATTATTAAAAGGGATTTTCTACGTGAGTGAAATGTTGTATTTGGTTTAAGGTATTTTCGATAAAAAACCTGTTTCATAATAAGCAGGTTGCGTTAGTTTTTCGAAATATGCTTTTGGATGTATTTTTCTAAATCTTTTCCCTCGAAAGCTTTATGGTTAATTTCAAAATACACTTCATTTTCATAGCTTTGCTTTAAAGTAATTGTAATGTTAGTGCCATTTGTTTCTTCAACATAAATGTCAAGCCATTTTTTAGGTCTGATATTTTCGATATATTTTGCTTTTGCAGAATTTACAATTTTGCAAAAGCAAATAATTTCATTTTTGACCAATGAAATAGAATATTCTTTGTAGAAGTCATAATTGTTTTTATTCCATATCTAGTTTCCATCTCCATTATGTATTTTATTTATCATATTTACATTTAGGTTTGCCCTTTCAGAAGTGTCAAAAGAATCTTTTTTATAGTAGAACAGATTAAAAACTGCCCATATAAAACCTAGGTTTGCAATTACAATTATTAAAATAAGTCTTTTTCTTTTATCCATTTTTTGTTGGTGAGAATGTATTTGTAATCTCACAAGGAAGTTTTTTAAATTGGAATTTGGAATTTTTGCTATTGGAATTTTACTATTCAATATCCTTAGTTTCCTCAAGATCCTCTGTTTTTCTTCCCAGCTTTACTTTAGGGCTGTTCTGTGTTCCGGTAACGGTTAATGGAATTCCGAAGATACCAAGCGGAGGAAGCCCCAAACGCATTTTTAAGTTTAGTTTTCCGTCTAAACTTGTTGTGCCTTCAATTCTTGGTCGGAAGCCGGCAAACTTAAATTTAAAGCGTTCTACCGTCATGATGTTATTTTTGATGGTCGTTTTAATATCCACTTTTGATACATCCGGATTTTTCATTGCCTCAGAACTCGTTTGTTTGCTTACGGCATTGAACATTTTCAGCCCTCTTACTTTGACATCTTTCACAGAAAGTGTTCCGCCGCCCACAAGAGAAGGATAAACGGGTTCCATATTTCCGGTTAATCTTCCTTTAAGCTGATAATCCAGCGAAACTATTCCCTGTGCTTTTTCTGCGGCACTCGCCATTTTTCGAAACACTTCAATTTCATTATAGGCCCTCTTAATATCAAAATCAGTCGCTTTAATTCCATAGTCGAAGTTGGCTTTTTGAGGAGTTACAGCCTGATAATTCGCATTCATGGTCACCTTGCAGCCGATTAAATTAAAACCGGTATTTTGCATGCTCAGTTTTCCTTTTTTCATTTTTAAATTCCCGGTTGCATTTTGAAGATTTAGTTTGTCAAAATTTACTTTTTGCGCATTCGCCAATAATTGCAGATCCAGATTAGCCGGAATTATAATCACACCTGTTTCTTTTGCCCCGGTTTTTGGTGCTTCGGTTTTTGTTGGCGCTGCTGTTACAGTCGTATTGGTAGCTGTATTGGACATAAATTCGTCCACATTGATATAGCGTGCTGAAACTTTAAAAGAACCTCTTAAAACGCCCGTGTTGGTGGTTACGAAGTTAAAAACGTTTTGCATATACCCGTTCATTGTAAAATCAGATTGTCCGTAAGCTGCCAAAAAGTTGTTGAACGACATCTTATCCTGGTTGATTTTAAAGATCCCTTCTTTGATCACAAACTTTTTAGGCAAGTATTCAGAAGCGATCCCGATATTTCTGAGTTCAAGCGTTCCCTTGTTGTATAGTTTGCTGTAATTGCCTTTTTCAGCATCACTTTGTTTGCCTTTCAAAACCAGATCAGCTTTTACAAAACCATCCAGGTCAAGTCCTTTCTGCGAAAATACTTTGTATATTTTATTAACATCCAGTTCGCCATTTGCTTTGATGTCATAATTTAAATCATCAAAATCACTCAGGTCAGCCTGCACAAAAACAGGTTTTCCTTCAAAAGTAAACTGGGCAGGTTTTAGATTGACTTTTAAATCCCGGAAAGTTCCTTTCTGATTTTCAATTTTAGATTTTACTACAATATTGGTAATCGGATTTGGATAGTATTTTGTTTTTAAATACCCGTTAGTCAAATCAATTACTCCTTTTGTGACGGGGAAAAGTTTATGCTTCTGATCAAATTTACCGTCGGCTTTAACGTCGCTTACTAAAATTCCTTTCAATTCTAAATCAGGAATTCCCAATGCTTTGTTTAATTTTTCAAGATTAATCCGGGCTTTAAATTCGGCATTGATGTCCGGCGTCTTCATGCCTTTCATGTAGAACTTCGACTTTAGGTAATCTTTATTAATGTTTAAAGATAAATTTTTGGCCTCAACAATTAAAAGGTCCGGATTTAGGGAAGGTACTTTTGTTTTGATGTCTAAATTCAGGTTCGAAACAGGGAAGGCACTTTTGTTATAATTCACAAATCCGTTGTCTAGTTTTAAATCTAAATTCAAATCAGGGGCAATATTTTGTGAAGCGATATAATTTCCTTTTACGGTTAAAAGTAAATTGGTATTTCCTTTTAATTCGGTTTTGGAAAGCCAGGTGATATACTTGGGCGGAAAAGCAGTAAAAACATCATACAGCTTACTATTGTCGGATTTCAGTACAAGATTCATGTTATAGCCGTCTTTCAGGAAATCGAATTTTCCTTTAAAATCGACTAAAAGTTGATTGATTTTCAGGTTGTTTTGCTCAAAAACGAACGATAATGAGTTTACATTTACTTTGGTAATCAGATCCGCATCAATCTGTTTGTTCATCAAATAAGGCTCGTTGTCGTAAACGATATTTAATTTTTCAATTTTTGCTTTGGAATACAAATCAAAAACAGCTTTGTCCAGATTTCCTTTTCCTAAGTAATTAAAACCCAAAGCATCAAAATGAATCCTTGTGGACTGATCGTCATAAATAATTTTACTGTTCAGAATCTCGATTCGTTCCAGTTTCAATGCCGTATCCGTACTGTCTTTCGATTCAGAAGCCTGTGCTGTTGATTTGTAGATGTTATAATTCGCTTCTCCATTCGAATTTACTTTTACATTAATAAACGAATCAGATAAATAAATCTGGTCTATTTTTACCGATTTGCTAAAGATTAAACTCGCTACATCTATTCCGAAAGAAACTTCTTTGGCCGTGATAAATTTTTCGTTTTTGTATGGTGCCGATCCGTTTAACTTTAAGTCGTTTAAAGTTAAGGTCAGGGAAGGGAAATGGCGAAAAAAGGATACCGAAACATCCGAATAATTCAATTCGGCACTCAGTCTCTCATTTGCCGTTTTTTTGATCTGTTCTTTGATCTGATCAGCAAAAAGTATTGGGGTTAAAAACAATAATCCTAAAATAACAACAAACGTTATTCCGACGTATTTCATTATTTTAAATACGATCGATCTGGACTTATTTTTTTGCATAACAAAAATTGTTAGGATTAAATTTTATAAAAAAGATAGTAAAAACGAATGAATTATCCGTGAACGGTCTCACTCTTACCGTAATTGGTAATAATGGAACCTTCGAACTCAATCCATTCTTTCCAGCGCTTATCAATATCTATATTGTCTTTATATTTTCGTGCAAATCCTAAAAAAGTAGTGTAGTGGCCTGCTTCAGAGATCATCAGGTCACGATAAAATGTTGCCAGTTCTTCATCTTTTATGTTTTCAGAAAGGACTTTAAAACGCTCACAGCTTCTGGCTTCGATCATGGCTGAAAACAAGAGACGGTCACAAAGGGCATCTTTACGGCTTCCGTCTTTTTTCATGAATTTAAAAAGCTCATTTACATAATGATCTTTTCTTTCACGCCCCAATGTCAGGCCTCTTTTTTTGATTAGGTCGTGTACCATTTGCAAGTGCTCTAATTCTTCTCTGGCAATAACCAGCATTTCGGTTACCAATTCCTCTAATTCAGAGTTGTACGTAACTAAACTGATGGCATTCGAAGCGGCTTTTTGCTCACACCAGGCATGGTCGGTCAGAATTTCTTCGATATTCGACTCAACGATATTTACCCAGCGGGGGTCTGTGGCTAATTTTAATCCTAGCATAATTTTATTGAAAAATTGAATACTGCAAAATTAGTGTTTTTTACAACCGAAAATCAGGAAATAACGTGTTATTGCGCTCAAAAAAGCATTATTTTGCAGGTTCAAAGAATTAAAATGAGTCAAATAAAAAAACTTTTAATTATAGGTTTTGTGTGGCCGGAACCCAATTCGTCTGCGGCGGGCGGCAGAATGATGCAGCTGATTTCTATTTTTAAACAAAATGGATTTGAAATTACATTTGCCAGTGCGGCCCTTGACAGCGATTTTATGGTGGATCTGGCTTCTTTTGGAATTGAAAAAAAATCCATTGCACTCAATAATGCCAGTTTTGATGATTTTGTTATCGAATTAAATCCGGACGTGGTTTTATTTGATCGTTTTATGATTGAAGAACAATTTGGATGGAGGGTTTCTGAAAGCTGCCCGAAAGCCATACGATTACTGGATACCGAAGATTTGCATTGCCTAAGAGCAGCCAGGCAAAAGGCTTTTAAGGAAAACAGAACTTTTGAATTGAATGATCTTTTGTCTGAAGAGGTGGCAAAACGCGAAATCGCCAGTATTCTCAGATGTGACATATCGTTTATCATTTCTGAATTCGAGATGAAAATTTTGAACGAGGTATTTAAAATTGACCCGAAAATATTGTTTTATCTTCCTTTTCTGGTAGATAAAATGAAAGAAAACGAACTTGCTAATTTATCTTTATTCGAAGATCGCGAGCATTTTGTTTTTATTGGAAATTTTCTCCACGAACCAAACTGGAATACGGTTCAGCATCTGAAAGAAACTATTTGGCCTCTCATAAAAAAAGATTTTCCGGAAGCCGTTTTACAGGTTTACGGTGCCTATCCGTCTCAAAAAGTGTTGCAGCTGCATCAGCCCAAAAGTGGCTTTTTTATCATGGGAAGGGCTGCTGACGCTAACGAAGTGGTAAAAAAGGCCAGAGTGGTTCTGGCACCCATTCGTTTTGGAGCGGGTTTAAAAGGAAAATTACTGGAAGCCATGCAATGCGGAACGCCAAGTGTAACAACAGAAGCAGGGGCAGAGGCGATGCATGCAGATTTGCCTTGGAATGGATTTATTGTAAACGATACAGCGCTTTTTGCAAAACAAGCGATCGAATTATACAACGATGAAACACTTTGGAAACAAGCACAGCAAAACGGTATCACGATTATAAATCAATGTTATCAAAAAAAACAATTTGATTTTGCATTAATTACTGAAATCAATGCCCTGATGACTGACTTGGCAAATCACCGCCTTCATAATTTTATGGGAAGCCTGCTGCAGCATCATACTTTAAAAAGTACCAAATACATGGCAAAATGGATTGAAGCAAAGAATAAAAACTAAACCATTCTTCCAAATCCTACCGTTTCACGAAATAATTGTGGCGAAACATCGGCATTGGTTTTAAAAAAGCGGCTGAAATAATGTTCATCATCATAACCTAACTGGTAGGCAATCTCCTTTACGGTTTTATTGGTCATATACAATTCTCTTTTGGCTTCAATGATTATTCTTTCGGCGATAAGATCTGTAAGTGTTTTGTTGAAATAATTTTTAGATAATCTGGCTAAAGCTTTGGGTGAAATGTTAAGCATTTCAGCATAATGCACAGCAGAATGCTTGGTTTTGAAATGGTCTTCAATTGCATCTTTAAGATTCTGAAGGATAAAAGGTTCTTTGGAATCCGGTGTTGTTTTTAATTCTTCCAGTTGTTCTCTTTTCAGGCGGGAAGCGGTAATAAGGAATATTTTCAGATATGAAATCAACAATTCGTATTGCGCTAGTTCTTCATTTTGAATTTCTGTTTTCATCTGATCAATAACCATTTGGAAGGTTATTTTGGCCTGATCAGTTATACGCGTAAAAGGAGGCTGATACACATTATTAAACAGGACGCCATTGCAGGAAACTTCTTTCTGATGCATGTGAATACAATAAAAATCAGGATGAAAATGAATGGCAATTCCCTGAATGTCTTCCTTCGTGCAAATCATAAACGGCTGATAAGGCGAAAAAGCAAGTAATGAATCTTCTTCAAAATGATGTTCGGCAAAATCCGCTTTTACTTTTCCGTTACCTTTGGTAATCCAGATTAAAGAAAAATAATTGTTGCGCTGTAAATGATCAAAATGGCTGTTGTCATCAAACGAAAGGAGCTTGAATGCCAGATTGCCATTTTGAGGATTTATTAAAGTGAAAACATTCTGATGGATCATGAAATCAATGTTTTATAGTGTACGGTCAGATTCTTCTATAGCCAGATCGTTAATACTGGCATATCGTTTTTGCATATAGCCATTTTTATCAAATTCCCAAAGTTCATTTCCATAACTTCGGAACCATTGCCCGGAATGATCCTGCCATTCGTATTCAAATCGAACAGCCATTCTGTTTTCCTTAAAGCCCCACAGCTCTTTTTTGAGTTTGTAATGCAGTTCCTTCTGCCATTTTTTGGTTAAAAAATCTTTTACTTCCTCACGGCCGTTAATAAAATCAGTTCTGTTTCTCCATTCCGTATCGATTGTATACGCCAGGGCTACTTTTTCAGGATCTTTTGTGTTCCATGCATCTTCTGCAATTTGTACTTTTTGCAGTGCAGTTTCCATCGTAAATGGCGGTAAAGGATGTCTTGGTGTTTCCATGATTTTTTTATACTAAGATAGTCATGAAATGAATCATGACTATCTTTAGGGATTATTATTTTTGAAATTAGTTTTGCAATTCTAAACTTTGAACTGCCGGGAAATCAATTTCTGTATTGGCCGTATTGTTGAAATAGTTGGTCAGGATGTTCAAAGCTACGTGTCCGACAGTTTCAGCTAATTCAGCGTCAGAAACTCCCGCATTTTTTACTTTGTTTACATCTTCATCATTTACTAAACCATTTTTGCTGACCAGAGTTTTGGCAAATTGTAGTATCGCTTCCGTTTTTGCATCTGTTGAATTTCCTGTTCTTGCAGCGTGTAAAACAGCTGGATCAGCTTTTACTAATTTTTCTCCGATAAAAGTGTGAGCTGCCAAACAGTAATCACAAGCGTTTTCTTCTGAAATGGCTAAAGCTAAAAGTTCGCCGGTTTTTGCACTTAGTTTACCGTGGCTCAAAGCGCCGCTTAAATTTAAATAACCTTCCAGTACTGCGGGAGAATTCCCCATTGTTCGCATCATGTTGGGAACAACTCCTAATTTAGCCTGTACGGCATTGAATAAATCTTTTGTTTTACCTGTTACTTCTTCTGGTTTTAATGCTGTTAATCGTGTCATCTTATTTTGTTTTTAATGTTATTATGAGTTGTTGTCTTTTGACATTACAAAGATGCGACGATTGCCGTTTTCAGAACATGGAGAATGTACGCTATGTGATGGACAATTTTCCCTGAGGCATTTTTTATAAAAAAAATCCCCGGTCACGAGATGTAACCGGGGATTAGAAATTTTAGTGTTCAGTCTCAGTCTCAGTCTTCAGCTTGCAGTTTCACTGAAGACTGAGACTGAAAACTGAAAACTATTTCAAAACACCTTCAACTGCCTGAACAGTGGTTGCGTGATAACCTGATTTTGCTTTTTCGAAAATCTTTTTTGCCCAGTCTTTGCCCGGAGAGGTTTTTACCAATTCTTTATACAATGTCATTAAAGATCCTGTTCGGCTCGTTCCGATCATAAATTGTTCGATTGCAGGATAAGCAACGGTATAATGACTGCGGATGGAAGGTACAAACCACTGACGTTTGATGACGAAGTTTCCGCCTTTAGTGAAGTTGAATTCGGCATCAATTTCCGCCATTTCTTTCGGAGTTACATCTTCTGGCAGGTAATCTATGAAATGTTGTTTTTCTGTTGTCGATTTTATTTTCTGACTTAAACCTTTAACTCCGGTGGTTCTCCAGCTTTTCTGGATAGCATCTATTGCTGTGAAATCTTCAGAAACGGATGGGGTAATATTAGAAGGAACTCCTGGTTTGTAAATCCATTCGTCAGCTTTTATTTTATCAGCGAGAGCTTTATCGCCTTTAATGAGGTTTTCGTTCAGGTACTTGATAAAATCTTCTGTTGTGATGGATTTGAACGCATGTGCGTCAAAATAATTTTTGATGAAAACATCGAATTTTTCTCGACCCACAGCAGCTTCTATTACTTTTAAGAAATTATATCCTTTTACATAAGGAATCTGGCTGATTCCATCGTCCGGATTTCTGTTGGTAAGGCTTACTTTTAGACGGGTATCCGGATTTGTAGCTCCGTACTCTTCTATGTTGTCATCCAGGTCTTTACGAGTCAGTACATCCTGCATTTTAGCCTCTTTTACGCCGAAAATTTCTTCTCCGATACGGTGTTCTACATAGGTTGTAAAGCCTTCGTTTAACCAAATGTCATCCCAGGTGGCATTAGTGACTAAGTTACCGCTCCAGCTGTGTCCTAGTTCATGTGCCAGTAAACTGGTCAGTGAGCGATCCCCGGCAATGACTCCCGGTGTTAAGAATGTCAGGTTTGGATTTTCCATTCCGCCGTAAGGGAAACTCGGGGGTAAAACCAATACATCATAACGTCCCCATCTGTAAGGGCCGTAAAGTTTTTCGGCAGCGACTACCATTTTTCCCAGTTCAGCAAATTCCCATGCCGCTTTCTTTAGTAAAGACGGTTCAGCATAAACTCCGGTTCTGTTGTCAATGGATTGAAATTCAATGTCACCAACCGCTATTGCCATTAAATAAGACGGGATTGCTTTGTCTTGTTTGAACGTGTAAACGCCTGTATCGTTCTTTTGCTGCGGATTTACGGAGGCACTCATGACAGCCAGTAAATCTTTAGGAACCGTAACTTTTGCGTTATACGTAAAACGAACTCCCGGAGAATCCTGACACGGAATCCAGGTACGGGACCAGATGCTTTCTCCCTGAGAAAAAAGAAACGGTTTCTTTTTGTCTGCGGTTTGCTGCGGATTTAGCCATTGTAATGCCACCGCATCTTTGGTTGTGCTATAATAAATATTGACTTTGGTCGTATTGGGTTCGATTGTGATATGGAGTGGTTTTCCGTGGAATTCAACTTCAGATCCAAGTTCGAATTTGGTTTCTTTCTCATCATCGCCCAAAGTGACTTTTGTAATGGTAAGTGTATTTTCGTCAAAAATGATTTCATTTCCTTTGCTGATATTGTCAATCAGCCAGGAAGCTTTTCCGGAAATGGTTTGCGTATTAAAATCAACTTTAATGTCAAGATCTAAATGTTTTACAACCGCTAAATCCGGCTTAGAGAAAGTGTGTTCGTCTGTAACGATTGTTGTTCCTTTATCTGTCTCTTTAGTAGTTTCTTTTTTCTGACAGGCCATTGCCGCCATAAATAAAGTGAGGAGAAATATTTTTTTCATAGTTTAAAAGTTGAATGATGAATCTAAATTAAATAAAAAATCCCGTTTTGAAAGTTCAAAACGGGATTTTAATATAAATAACCTTCGGTTTCGCTCAGGCTGACATGGAAATTATGCCAACATGGTTACCGGGCTTTCGATGTATTGTTTTAGTGTCTGTAAAAATTGAGCTCCGGTTGCACCGTCAATTGTTCTGTGGTCACACGCTAATGATAACATCATGGTGTTTCCTACTACAATCTGACCGTTTTTAACCACTGGCTTCTCTACAATTGCACCTACAGAAAGGATTGCAGAATTTGGTTGGTTGATAATTGAATTGAATTCAGTAATACCAAACATTCCAAGGTTAGAAACTGTAAAAGTACTTCCTTCCATTTCCTGTGGTCCTAATTTTTTGTTTTTAGCTCTTCCGGCCAAATCTCTTACGGAAGCACCAATCTGAGATAAACTCATAGCATCTGTAAATTTCAGTACAGGCACTACCAATCCGTCTTCAACAGCTACAGCAACTCCAATATTTACGTGGTGGTTGATGATGATCGCATCTTCTTTCCACTGAGAGTTAATTTTTGGATGTTTTTTCAAGGCTAAAGCACAAGCTTTAATAACCATATCGTTAAAAGATACTTTTGTATCGGGAACTGTATTGATTGTCGCTCTTGCGGCCATTGCGTCATCCATACTTACTTCGATCACTAAGTTGTAGTGAGGTGCTGTAAATAAAGATTCTGCCAGACGTTTTGCGATGATTTTACGCATTTGGGAGTTTTTGATCTCTTCGGTGAAAACTTCTCCGGCAGGAACAAATACTTTTGGCGCAGCAGGTGCAGCAGTTTCCGCTTTTGGTGCAGCAGCAGTTGTGTTTGCAGCAGGTTGTCCCTGAGCAGCTGGAGTGAAGTTTTCGATATCGCTTTTTACGATACGTCCGTTTTCTCCTGAACCTTTAACCTGAGTTAATTGGATTCCTTTGTCAGAAGCAATTTTTTTAGCCAATGGTGAAGCTAAAATTCTTCCGCCATTTGAAGAAGTATCAGCTACAGTCTCAGTTGCTTTTTCAGCAGCAGGAGCTGCTTTTTCTTCAGCTGCTGGAGCACTTGCAGTGGCAGTTCCTCCGGCGGTATAATTGTCGGCAATTCCTGAAATGTCAGTTCCGGCAGGCCCGATGATCGCTAATAAGCTGTCAACAGGTGCTGTATTTCCTTCCTGAATTCCGATGTATAATAATGTTCCAGCATTGAAAGACTCAAACTCCATAGTCGCTTTGTCTGTTTCAATTTCAGCTAAAATATCACCTTCTGCAACAGCATCACCTTCTTTTTTCAGCCAGGTTGCTACAGTTCCTTCGGTCATTGTATCACTCAAACGTGGCATAGTTACAACTACAACTCCTTTCGGTAATTCAGTTGCGGCTTTTGCAGCAGGAGCTTCCGTTTTTGTTTCTTCTGATTTTGCTTCAGCAGCTGGAGCAGCATCTGCTTTTGATCCCGAAGCTTCGGGACTGGCAGCAGGAGCGTCACCACCGGCTAAAAGAGCAGAAATGTCTTCTCCTTCGTTACCAATGATTGCTAATAAGGAATCAACCGGAGCAGTTTCTCCAGCCTGAATTCCGATATGCAAAAGAGTTCCTTCGTTAAAAGATTCGAACTCCATTGTAGCTTTATCTGTTTCAATTTCAGCAAGGATATCACCTTCGCTGATTTTGTCGCCTACTTTTTTTAACCAGGTCGCTACCGTTCCTTCCGTCATAGTATCGCTCAAACGAGGCATTGTTACTTTTATCGCCATAATATTTTTATAGTTTATGAGGTGTGAATGGATAGTCTTCTTGTGCGTATACTACATCGTATAATTGTTGCAATTCTGGATATGGAGATTCTTCAGCGAATTTCACACATTCTTCAACCAAATCTTTAACTCTTTGGTCAATTGCTTCAATTTCTTCTTCTGTAGCATATTTTTGATCCATAATTACATCTAAAACCTGAGTAATCGGGTCAATTTTTTTGTATTCTTCCACTTCTTCTTTCGAACGGTATAGTTGTGCATCAGACATCGAGTGTCCTCTGTAACGGTACGTTTTCATTTCAAGGAAAGTTGGTCCGTCTCCACGACGCGCTCTGTCAATAGCTTCAGTCATTGCTTCAGCCACTTTCACCGGGTTCATTCCGTCAACTGGTCCGCAAGGCATTTCGTATCCTAAACCAAGTTTCCAGATGTCAGTGTGATTGGCGGTTCTTTCTACAGAAGTTCCCATAGCATAACCGTTGTTTTCAACGATAAATACAACAGGTAATTTCCATAACATAGCCATGTTGAAAGCTTCGTGTAAAGATCCTTGTCTTGCAGCTCCATCACCAAAATAAGTCATGGTAACTCCGCCAGTGTTGAAGTATTTATCAGCAAAAGCCAAACCAGCTCCTACCGGAATTTGTCCGCCTACGATTCCGTGTCCTCCGTAAAAACGGTGTTCTTTAGAGAAAATGTGCATAGAACCTCCCATACCTTTAGAAGTTCCTGTAGCTTTTCCTAAAAGCTCAGCCATTACACGTCTTGGATCAACTCCCATACCAATTGGCTGAACGTGGTTTCTGTAAGCAGTAATCATTTTATCTTTGGTCAGGTCCATAGCGTGCAAAGCACCCGCTAATACAGCTTCCTGTCCATTATATAAGTGTAGAAAACCTCTAACTTTTTGTTGAATGTATAATGCTGCAAGTTTGTCTTCAAACTTTCTCCAAAGCAGCATGTCTTCGTACCACTTTAAATATACTTCTTTTGTAACTTCTTTCATCTGAATTCTTTCTTTTGCTAAAGTTGTTTGTGTTATCAATTGTTGCCTATAACGCAAAATAGTTTCCTCCCACAAATTTGCGCCCGAAAGGTCGGGATGCAAAAATAAGACATTCCGTTTAAGAACTAAAATTTAAAAGCTACTTTTTGGCCTTTTTTTATAAGAACTTTTTATCGAACATAAAAGGCAGCAGATTTTTTAGGGACGCAGATTTATAAATGTCACCAATTTCACCCATAAAATAGATTTCTATTGGGGTATCCTGTTTTATTTCATATTCTGCAATTGATTGTCTGCAAGACCCGCACGGTGGAATTGGCGCTTTGGTCTGGTTGGTATCAGAAGCTGCGGTAATGGCCATTTTTAGAATTTTGGCTTCAGGGTACTTGCTTCCTGCGTAAAAAATGGCAGTTCTTTCGGCGCACAATCCTGACGGATAAGCGGCATTTTCCTGATTTGAACCTGAAATTATTTCCCCGTTATCTAAAAGTAAAGCGGCTCCAACCTTGAATTGCGAATAGGGAGCATAAGCTTTTTTGCGAATTTCGACTGCTTCATTCATTAAATCCTGAACATCTTTCGGCAGTTCATTTAAGGAATCGTATGCGGTAAATGATGATGTAACACTAATTTCTTTCATTCTGTTTAAGGGAAAAAAAATCCAAATTCCTAAAAAGTAGAAATTTGGATTGTAATTATTCTTTATTAATTTTATTTAGTAAACTTCGTATTTGTCGCCAAAGTTAAAGGTTAAAGAAAAACGAAGCGTGTTTTCTAACGGATTTTTAACTTTTGATGATGAAAATAAGTACGAAACGTCAACTTTTACTACATTGTATTTGAATCCGGCTCCCAGCGAGAAAAACTGACGGGCTCCTTTTTCAGGGCTTTCGTGAAAATAACCTGCGCGAACCGCAAATGAATCCTGATACATGTATTCTGCTCCTAAACTGTAAGTGATTTCTTTTAATTCTTCACTAAAACCGCCCGGTGCATCTCCAAAAGATTTAAAGATTCCTGAAGCCCATCCCGTTTCGTTGTATTTGTTGTAGCTTATCGAGTTTGCTTCTTCCTGAGTAACGTCTTCAGGATCGGTAAAGTCCCCATCTCCATTCGTATCAACAGGAGTTCCCGGTCCCGGAGGAGTCGGTACTAAAAGTTTTGTAAATTCAAGACTCACTCCAACTTTGTTATAATCGTCAAGTATAAAATCAAAACCGCCACCCACTCTTAAGTTGGCCGGCAAAAAATTGGCGCTTAAATCGTCATTGTCATAACTTATTTTAGGGCCTATGTTCTGAATGTTAAAACCACCTCTCCATCTTCCGTTGAAGCTGTTGTAGGCAATTTCTTCTGATTGGTAAAATCCGGCAACGTCTACGGCAAAAGAACCTGCCGCTGATGCATCGGTATCTTCTGAAGCTACTTTTAGATTGGAACGGATGTATCTCGCAGCAACTGCCATCGAGAATTCATCGCTTAGTTTCAAAGAGTAAGAGCCGTCTAAAGCAAATTCGTTTGGAGATACGATATTTGGAATATCGTTAGGATCTCTCCTTAATTCAATATCACCAAAACCAAAATAACGAATGCTACCCGCAAAGGCACTTCGTTCGTTGATCTTATTGTAATAGGTTACTTGTCCAAGTGAAATGTCATTGGCTAAGTCTGTCAGATAAGGCGTGTAACTTACAGAGAAACCTTGTTTGTCGACTGAAAAAGCGTATTTCGCAGGATTCCACTGTTGTGAGTATGCATCGGCTTCTGTGGCAACACCCTGATCTGCCAAACCGGCTGCTCTGGCATCTGCTGCGACTAATAAAAACGGAACTCCGGTGGTAATGGGTACGATGTTCTGGGCTTTTGCGTATGAAAGAACGAGAAAACAAATTAAGAGTAGAGTTATTTTTTTCATTTATGTGACTAAATATGTTTATGATACAAATATATATATTTTTATAAGATGACAAGCTTTTCGTACTTTTCTGCCTTTTTATTAGTTAAATTAGACCTTACCGTAAGTTTATAAATATAAACTCCCTTTCCGATCCGGTCTCCAAAATCATCTTTTCCGTCCCAGGTTATTTCTCTTGATAAAAATCCTTCTGTTGTAATGATCTGGTTTTTAGTCCATACAACCTTTCCGGTAATGGTCATTACCTGAACCTGAACATCAAGCGGTTCATAAGGTCTGTTGTGTGAAAACCAAAATTGGGTATAGGTTGAGAACGGGTTTGGATAATTAAGAACGTGTGAAAGGGTCAGAGATTCATCTCCTGCCACTATAAATTGTATTTCGCTTGTCACAGGATTGTTGTAAACGTCCCATGCGGTAAAACTTATAGTGTGTATTCCTGCTGTTAAATTTCTTAACGGGAAGCGCAAGTTTCCGTTAGTGTAATCGTCTAATTTAGTTTGATAATAATCGTTTAATATATAAGGATTACTAGCATCTCCATCTAAAATCGCTACAATATCATGACCAATTCCACTAGCGGTATTTATACCATTTTCATCTTCTAAAAAAGCCAATAGGAAGGGGGAACTGTTTGTAATTCCACCCGAAACAAATGTTTCGTCGTTCATATATAACTTCACTTTCGGACTTATATTGTCCTGAGGTGCATTTTCGTTTATTCCGCCAATTTTAATGACCGTATTGTAACCGGTTTGATTTTCCAGAAGTCCCTCTTTCCTGGAGTAAAAACTTATTCGGCCATTATCAACCGGGATTCTGATATCTCTCGGTACAATAAAGCTGAATTCAAACTGGCCATTTTTGATCGAGGCATTCCCTCTGAAGATGGTTTCTCCCAGCGTTTTAAAGGGCATTGCAGGGCTAAGTCCATCGTTGTTTAATGTTGTGGATGTAATTGACTTATCGAAAATAGCGGTGAATAATTCTCCGTTATAATTGCTTAACAACGTATTGTTTTCATCGGTTATTTCACCCGTGATCTTCATTTTAGACAGCGATTTAAAGTCAGAAATCGGCTGCGAAATAACAACATCGTTTACTTTTGTTAAATTAATTCTGGGTTTTGGAATGGCTAACATTAAAGCAGGATCTCCGAGATAAAAGATAACATTACTGGAAGAACTTGGTTTTTCATTTTTAGAAATTCGAAGCGTTTCGGCAATTGTGGTATATTGATTTGATCCATAGGCGAGTAAATTTTTGCTCAGGCTGTCATTAAAATTTTCAGCATTATATTGTCCGATAGAACGAATGGTGGTAAGCATGGAGATTGCACCGCCTTTCGGATTCCAGAACGTGTACTCACCGGCAGTGGGCCTGGTCGGGTCGTCAAATCGGGAAAATTCACAGGTAATGGTAATAAATAAAGGATATTTGTATTGATTGTTTAGGTTTTGCCCGTCGGTTTTTTCCCAAATTCGTTCGCTTGCCAGGCCGTCTTCTCCTCCGTGACCTAAATAATTAAAGACTAAAGCGCCTTTTTCAAAAGCATTAAATAAATCTGTTCTCGCCTTCGGGTATCTGGATCCGCCTGAAGAGGCTTCCTGCGTGTAGGCATCAAGGATGATTTTATCCACATTGAAAAAAGGTTTTTCCGTGGCTATTACATCTGCCAGGGTGTTTTGTCTGGATTGTAAACTGGCGTCAGAATCTTTGTCTGCATCATCACTGATCAGAACAAAGTTGTTTCTCCAGTTTCCATACGACTTCTCGTTATGGTATTCTAAAACTTTGTTGACCATTTCCTGAGCCTGTGTATTGCCTGAAACCAGCATTCTTCCCACGGCTATATCAATTCCCTTGGCGTAAGAAGTCAGGTTTCCTTCGTCGGAATCCATAAGCCCAAAAAAATCATCGGATGCAAATGATGCTTCTCCAATGGTATTGCTTAACAAGGATTGATATATAGGTACAATGTTGTTGTTGTTTTGGGTACGGTTTTTATAATCAAATGAGGCGTCGCCAAATAAATTGAGGTATTTAATTTTTTTATCTGTTGAAGAGGCGTTGTCGTAAATGTATCGGATACAGTTTCTAATGGCTGCAATGTCCTGCTTTCCGGAAGAGAATTCCTGGTAGATGTTTTCTAATGCGATTACTTTTACATTTAAATTCGAATAGGTACGATGAAAGTTGGCCAGACTCTCCGCTTGGGAAAGAAGAAATTTTGGTGTAACAATTACGTAGTCAATATCCTGAAATGTATTTTGTGCATTTTTGAAAAGCGTTCCTTTTAAATTCTGGTTGGCAATCTTGGACTGATTTTCTTTTAACGGACTGTAGTAGTCTGCCGGATCAATTGCGATGTAATTTCGGATTTCCCCCAAAGAAGCCTTGAAGCTGAAATTGGCCTGACTGCTGTTTTCGATTTTGGATACATTATATAGGTCAGTAACGTCCCAGATCTGTGTGATGCCTGTTGCGTTTCCAATATTGTAATTCACTATTCCTGCAATTGAACCGGCCAGATCGTATTGAAATTTAAATTGTTTGCCGATTCCCAGCAGTTTTCTTTTGGCGGTTAAATTGATGTAGTCCAGATATCCTTTTGATCCCGGTACACTATTATTATTGTATATCAATTTGATTTTCACATTATCAGCACCTTGAAAAGTGGTATTGGCAGGAAGTTTATTGTCGCTAAATTTTACTTCGGAATTCGATTCTAACGGAGTGAAATTAAGTGTTCCTATATTTTGTCCGTTTGCAGAAACTGTAAAGGAAGTAGCGGTGTAGGCGGCTGAGACCGCATTTAAGTCTATCTTTACAGGGGTTGTAGTGTCAAGGTTAGGGAAGTTAAAGTCAAATTCCTGGTCTGTATCAATATCAAAAGCCTCTCCGAACCATTGGCGTCCCGTGTGGGCAATGTTTATTTTGTCGATTTCATGGTATTGATGGTCGTCGTAAGTGTTTAACTCCAGTGTGCTGTTACCCGTTGGCTGGTTTACAGCTGTAATTCGTTTTCCGTCTCCGCCTGTGATGGTTATATAATAGTACGATTTTGTGTCGAATATGTTAATGTTGGTCTGACTTTCGGTATTCCAGTTGTCAACGCCTTCGCCATAAAAAAGAATGTAATCATCATTATTGAAAACGCCGTCATTTTCTCCGATAACCTGAATGGCATTTTCGGCTAAATCATCGGGATAGTAAACATTGTTGGCAAGCGGAAGCATTTTACCGCCATTTCCGTAAATTTTGATTCTTCTTGGATCGGCTTTGTCGGCGTCAAATCCTAAACTTTGTAGAAAAGACTTTGAAATTTTGTACACACCTGATTTTTCGATATAAAACCGATACCAGTCGCCTGATGATAATACCGAATTGTGAATGTCGTTTGATTTTTGAAAAGAAGATGCGTTGCTGCTTTTTGATGCTGAATTGGTTATTGAATATGAAAATGTTCTGATGCGTTTGAAGCCATTTCCATCCCTTATAATTGGATTAAGAGAAATAAAAGCTTGCATTTTATCTCTTGCCAAAGCGATTTCCAGCGTTTCATTTAGTTTGGTGGGGATGTATTTTACTGTTAAATCTCCAAGTTCGCTAGTTGAAATTGTTTCATATGTGATGTTGTTAATTTGAAGAGAACTGCCGTTTGAGTAGCCGGATTCCGGTACGTTAAGGAATAATGTTATGCTTTTTTTAGTAGTATCCAGCCGAAAAGCGTCTCCTGAAAAATAGGGGATCACAATTTTATTGTCGCCAAAACCCGTCTCCTTTTTGCTTTGCCAATCTAGCGTAAAGCTCCCATTTATCTGGGAAAATGAAGCAAATGAAATGAAAAACAGATATAGAAAAAAGGGTTGTTTCATAGACTGAAAAATGGAAATTATTTTTAAAATATTTTAGTAAGTAAAAATATAGTATTTCATGTTATAGTAAATAATAAAAAGTATATTTTTGCGTTCGTAACTATAGGTTATTTTCTGGTAAAAAACAGGCAAATAAAATTATGAGAACAGATGTTGCTAATTAAATGTTAATTATTATATTGCAGCACCTAAATTTATCACCTAAGAATGAGTATGAAAGTAAACAAAATTGTAGTCCTGCAATTAATGATGTCAATGGTATTGATGTTGGGCACGGCTAGTTGTAGCAAAAAATCGAGTTCCAGTCACGCTTCCAGAGCAACTGGTTGGGATGTAGACAGTCAGAATGGAACTTCTGCCAGAAATGCAGGAAAAAAACAACAGGCTGGTCCTGGTTTAGTTTTTGTTGAAGGAGGTACGTTTACTATGGGTAAAGTACAGGATGATGTTATGCACGATTGGAATAACACTCCAACTCAACAACACGTTCAGTCATTCTACATGGACGAAACTGAAGTTACGAACGGTATGTATTTAGAATACCTGGAGTGGCTTAAAAAAGTTTTTCCTCCAACAGAAGAAAATTACAAAAATATTTATGAAGGAGCATCTCCTGATACTTTAGTATGGAGAAATCGTTTAGGATACAACGAAACGATGACAAACAACTATTTAAGACACCCTTCTTATGCTAACTACCCAGTGGTTGGTGTTAACTGGATTCAGGCAGTTGAATTTAGTAAATGGAGAACAGACCGTGTAAACGAAGCTGTTTTAGAAAAAGACGGATATCTTAAAAAAGGTGCTAAAACTACAGACGTTAGTGCAGAAAGTTTATTTAATACAGAGGCTTACTTAGCTTCTCCTTCTACTACTTATGGTGGTAATGAAGAATTGGTATTAAAGAAAAATCCTAACGGCAGAAGACCGAAAAAAGGTAAAGACGGTGTAGTGGCAGAAGAGAAAAATGTATACGCACAACGTTCTTCAGGGGTTATTTTGCCTGAGTACAGACTTCCTACCGAAGCAGAATGGGAGTATGCGGCTGCAGCTGATGTTGGACAAAGAGAATACAATATATATAAAGGACAAAAGAAATATCCTTGGTCCGGAGATTATACACGTTCAGCTAAACGTAAAAACAAAGGTGATCAATTGGCTAACTTTAAGCAAGGTAATGGTGATTACGGTGGAATTGCTGGTTGGTCTGATGACGGTGCCGATATTACAAATCAGGTAAAAAGCTACGCTGCAAATGATTTTGGTTTATACGATATGGCAGGTAACGTTGCAGAATGGGTAGCTGACGTTTACAGACCTATTATTGATAATGAAGCGAATGATTTTAACTACTACAGAGGAAATCAATATGCTAAAAACAAAATTGGTAAAGACGGTAAACTTGAAATTATCACTAAAGAGAATATTAAATATGATACTTTAAGTAATGGTAAAGTTGTAGCAAGAAACCTTCCTGGAGAAATTGCTCAGGTTCCGGTTGACGAAAATGAGACTTATTTGAGAACTAATTTCAGTACAAGTGACAATATCAATTATAGAGATGGTGATAAACAATCGTCTAAATATTTTGACTTTGGAGATTCTGAAGCTGGAGCAAAAGCAGATCAAAACATGTACAATTCTCCTAAACATAATATCACTACAGATAGTTTAGGTAAAATGGTAAGAAAATATGATAACTCCAGTAAACGTACTACCTTAATCGATGATAAAGTTAGAGTTTACAAAGGCGGATCATGGAGAGACAGAGCTTATTGGTTAGATCCGGCTCAAAGAAGATACTTCCCTCAGGATATGGCAACAGATTACATCGGATTCAGATGTGCGATGTCAAGAGTTGGTTCAAAAGCTGAAAGAAGAAAATCACCTAGAAACTAGGTTTTAGAAAATTTCAATAAAAAAATTCCAAATTCCAAAAGCTGATTCTTCAGTACGGAATTTGGAATTTTTTTATTCTTTTTTTTCTATTTTTATCCTAATAAAAAATTTTACAAATGAATATTCAGGACATTCATAATTTATTTTTGCAATGTAAATCAGTTTCAATAGATACAAGAAAAATTGAAGCGAATTCTATGTTCTTTGCGATCAAAGGAGAAAATTTTGACGCAAATACTTTTGCAAAACAGGCACTTGATTTAGGTGCTTTATTTGTTATTATTGACAATGCGTCTTATTTTATTGATGAAAGAACAATACTGGTTCAGAACAGTTTGGAAACGTTGCAGGAACTGGCAAAATTTCACCGTGGTTATTTAGGTCTGTCCGTTATTGCTTTAACCGGAAGTAATGGTAAAACGACAACTAAAGAACTTATAAATGTAGTTTTGTCTAAAAAGTTTAAGACTAAAGCTACTCTTGGTAATTTGAATAATCACATCGGTGTTCCGTTAACTTTATTGTCTTTTACAAAAGATACCGAGCTTGGTATTGTTGAAATGGGAGCCAATCATAAGAAAGAGATTGAGTTTTTATGTGAAATTGCACAGCCCGATTACGGTTACATAACAAACTTTGGTAAAGCGCACTTAGAAGGTTTTGGCGGGGTTGAAGGGGTTATACAAGGTAAAAGTGAAATGTATCAGTATCTTGCCCGGCACGATAAAACTGTTTTTGTAAACCTTGAAGATCCGATTCAGGTGGAGAAGTCTAAAGATATTAAATCGTTTACTTTTGGAATTAAAAAGAGCGAGGCTGGTCTTCGGATCAATACTGTAGAGGCGAATCCTTTTGTGGTTATTAATTATGAAGATTTTGCTGTGAATTCTAATTTAATAGGGCTTTATAATGCAAATAATATAAATGCAGCAGTTGCTATCGGTCTTTATTTTAAAGTTGAAAACAATGATATTAAAGCAGCGATTGAAAGTTATATACCTGAAAATAACAGGTCTCAATTGTTGAAAAAAGGAACCAATCAGATTATATTGGATGCTTACAATGCCAATCCAAGCAGTATGGCTGTTGCAATTACGAATTTTATTCAATTGGATAATTCTAATAAAATAATGATATTAGGAGATATGTTCGAACTTGGAAACGAAAGCAGTCATGAGCATAAAATTATTGTAGATTCGGTAGTGGGTCAAAAACAATCTGTTTGTTATTTAATTGGAAAAGATTTTTATGCGCACCGAATTTCTAATGAAAATGTTTCTTTCTTTGAAACTTTTGATGCATTTGCAGACTATTTAAAAACAATTACATTTAATGATAATACGATTCTGATAAAAGGTTCCAGAGGAATGGCCTTAGAGCGTACATTAGAGTATATCTAATAATTAAATAATAAAAACGCCATCACTTATAGATGGCGTTTTTATTTATATGCTCATTAAAAATCCAATTAAGTTTTCTTTCTTATTTAGGCCAAGTTTTTTTCTTAGGCGATACCTAGCTAATTCTACGCCTCCTGTTGAAATATTCATGATTTCCGCGATTTCTTTTGTTGACATATTCATTAACAGATAAGTAGATAAATCCAGTTCCCGTGGTGAAATGGTGGGGTATTTTTCCTTTAATCTTTTCAAAAACTCAAAGTGTACGTTTTTAATGTGTTTCTCCAGGTCTTTCCAGCTTTTGTCTGTGTTGACTTCTTTTACGATGCTTTTGTGTAACTTATTGAATTCGAATTTTGTGGAATCATCCAAAGTATTGGTGTCTATGTCCTTTATTTTCTGAATGATACCATTCAAAACCTTATTCTTTTTTACTACCTGAAGCGAATTGCTTACTAGTTCTTTGTCTTTCGCAAGGATCTTTATCTGAAGTTTGTCGCTTTTAAGTCTTTCGATTTCCTTTTCCAGTTCATGTTGTTCGTGTCTGATTTTGGATTCTTTTTCCAGATACAGCCTTCTTTGTTCTATGGTTTCGTAATATTTGTTTTTTCTGATTTTAAGTTTTATACGATTCGAAATGATGTAGGCTCCGGCAAGAATGAGGAAAAAATAACTCAGATACGCTAAAAAATGTCTGTACCAGGGAGGTGAAATGGTGAAATTAATTTCAGAAACTGCCGATTCTACGCCATAGCTGTTTTTTGCCTTGATTTGCATTTTGTAATTCCCCTCCCTTAAATTGGTATACTCTTTTACAGACGTAGTAGACCAATTACGCCAGTTTTCTTCAAATGGTTCTAATTTGTACGAGTATGTGACGTTTTCCTGATTTTCGTAAGTGGGCGACGAAAAAGTAAATTTTACGTGGTTGGAGTTGTACGGAATTGTAAGGTCAGTAATCTGTTTTTCAAGATTTCCTGTTGTGATTGTATCGCTTGTCGATGAAAAGCTTTCAAAAAACACCTCCGGCGTTGTGATGAACTTATTTGATATTTTAGAATCGTAATGGGCCAGTCCGTCTGTCAGACCGATGAAAATGTTGTTAGGGTCAATCGTATTGACAGAAATGTAATTGTTTACTAAATTACCTGTAAGATTCGAAAACGGTGCTTCCTGACGCTCGTAGGTGCCCTTTTTCGTTTTTAATAAGACACCAATTGATTCGTTGTAAGAATACCATAAATTAGTATTGCTGTCTTCTATTAAGGTATTTATCGGTGGGATTTTTTGAAACAAAAGTGTTAGTTTTTTGTCTTCAAAGAAGTTTTCCTGTTCGTTGCTATATCTGTAAAAATGGTTTTTGGTTTGAAAGTACACTTTGTTATTAATTGATTGTAAGCTTCCTATTCCCTTGTAGGAGGGTGAGATTTTAACATGCTTTTTTATATAATCAAACCTTTTGAGGTCGTCGGATAATTTCATCTGATACAGGTAAGGATCTTTTTTTAACCACAAATAATTATTGTCGAGTTCGATTTCAAAAGTATTTGTAGTTTCGTCGAATCCGTTAACCTGATTGATAAAACTGATTTCATTTGGGGAATTCTTAAAGATTGAAAACCCATTATAGCTTTCTCCAATAATATAATCCGGATGACTTGGAATTGTCTTAAAACCAAAATAACCTCTGCTGTCTAAAATTTTCGAAACCTTATTTTGGTTGATCACCAATGCTCCGCTATTGCTGGCGCACAGAAGGGTATTGTTTAATACCTGAATATTCCAGGCCTGCGCAATTGTTCCCTCAACCCGATTGAAAGGTTCGTCTTTAAAAGGAGTTGTCCAGGAGTGGTAAAACAAGCCCTGATTGGTCGCGACGTATAAATTATTATTGAAAATTACAGAAGCATAGACCGTACCTAAGTTATAGCTATAGTCGAAAAATGTAAATGGAGAGTTTTGATTTATAAATGTAATTCCATTATCGAGGCCTAGCCATAAGTTGTTTTTATGGTCAACAAATGAAGTTAGAATGGTGTTATTCTGTAATCCCTTTTGTCGGTTTAGGTGCTGGATTATTTTTCCGTTCAGATCACAAATAATTATACCATTAAGAACAGAGTTTAAAACAATGAATTTATTTTTTATGAGTGATCCGCCAAGAGAGGTGTTTTTTTTGATAAAAGCATTGGCTTCCGTTTCCCAGGGTGTAACGCTGTTGTAGTCGTAAACAAAAAGTCCTTTTTCTAATGTTGCAAAAAGTATTTTATTGTTGGGCAATGGAAACATAGCCCATATCTCTTTATCATTTAAAGAAGTGGTTCCTCTCAGTGCAACCAGTTTTTTGTCTTTGTATTCCAGAATACCTAGCACCTTATCCTGAAAATACAGGTGTTTGTTTATGGTAAAGGAAAATTGAAACTTATTCGGAGCACTTATAACACGAAGCTTATTATCGTTAAAAAAAAAGACTTTCGTAAAAGATTGAAATATTACTTCACCTTTATATAGGTGTATTCGCCAGATCAAATTGATATTTCTTCTGTCTTTTGAGCTGACTAACGCAGAAAGGGAATGGTATTTTAGTTTTCCTTTTTCGTCACTTTTAAAAAAGCCGAACTCATTATTTCCTCCGACATAAATTTTTCCTGAACCATCTATTTTCAGGCTTCGGATGGCTGTATTATTGGGAAGGGAATATTTACTCCAGGTAGAACCGTCAAATTGAATTAATCCGCTATTGTTTGCAAAGTAGACATTGCCATTTTTATCCTGATCAATATTCCAGTTTTGAGTGCCTCCCTTGTAATCCGACCTCTTGTAGTTCTTAATCCCGGGTAATCCGATGTTTTTTACCTGCGAAAAAAGGGTAAAAGGCATGATCAAAAAGAGAAAAATTGAAATATATGTATTTATGAATTTCATAATTTTAAATCAGTATTTTTATTAGTAATGTTTTATAATCTGCTTTTTTTCTGATTATTACAGATGCTTTATTGTGTTTTATTTGAAAATTTTCGAATAATAGCTAAAATAATTCATTTTAATTAAATGTAGTGTTTATTTTGTTTAGTTAACAATTCTATAACAATATAAAATTATTATTAATTATTTGTTTATCAATATTTTAAAAATATATTGATGTGTTTTTGTAATGTGTTAATTTATCTTTTGATGTGTTTTTGTAATGAAATTTAATTATAAATAGTAAAAATTTAACTTTATTATTGCATCAAATTACTAATTAATTAACCAAAATTTTTAGAAAAATGAAATTAACAAAATTACTTATTTTTTGTTTTTCATCTCTATTGTTTTCAGTTATCGCGATGGCACAGGATGTTACGGTAAATGGAATTATAAATGATGAAAGTGGATTACCCGTCCCAGGGGCAACAATCTTAATTAAAGGTACAAACAAGGCAACTGCCTCTGATTTTGATGGAAAGTTTCAGATCAATGTTCCGTCTAATGGTACTTTATCAGTTAGTTTTGTAGGTTATAATACAGTACAGGAAGCTGTAAACGGAAGAACTAAAATTGAAATCAGGCTGAAAGCTGAATCTCAAAGTTTAAATGAAGTCGTAGTAGTAGGATATGGTACACAAAAGAAAAGTGTCGTAACAGGTGCTATTTCCAGTGTTAAGGCAAAAGCTTTAGAAAATCTTCCGGTGACCAGAATCGAGCAGTCTTTGCAAGGTAGAGTTTCAGGGGTTTCGATTGCAGCAAATGCAGGACAGCCAGGATCAGCTTCTACGATCCGTATTCGTGGTTTTACTACTTTAAACAATAACGATCCTTTATGGGTAGTGGATGGTGTTATCGTTGATAACGGAGGTATAGGTTACCTGAATCAGTCTGATATCGAATCTATCGAGGTGTTAAAAGATGGTGCTTCAGGTGCTATTTACGGTTCTCGTGCAGCTGCAGGGGTTATCTTAGTAACTACTAAAAAAGGTAAATCTGGCGGAATCTCAGTAAATTATAGTGGTTATGCAGGGACATCTCAGGCATCTAATAAAATTGATTTGCTTAATGCATCTCAGTATGTAACTATCATGAATGAGGCATACACAAATGGAGGTAAACCGGCACCTTACTCAACTGCAACAAATTATGGAAAAGGGACTAACTGGCAGGATGCTATTTTCAACAATAGTGCGCAACGTTACTCTCACGAATTAAGTTTTAGCGGAGGAAATGATACTTCTACATTCTACATGTCATTTGGATTATTAGATCAGGAAGGTATCGTAACAACTGATATTTCTCACTACACCAGAAAAAATATCCGTTTAAACTCGAACCATAAATTAGGGAAGTATATTAAAATTGGTCAGACTTTAGGATACTCTAACGAAAAAACAATTGGTATTGGTAATACGAATGACGAATTTGGTGGGCCATTGGCATCTGCAATCAATTTAGATCCGTTGACTCCAATTATTGAGACCAATCCAAATCAGCCGATTTATCAAAATAACCCTAATGCACTTAAAGATGCAAATGGTAACTATTATGGTATTTCAACTATCGTAACTCAGGAGAATACAAACCCGTTGGCTTACACGCAAACCAGATTGGGTAATAATGATTTCTCTGATAATTTTGTGGGTAACATATTTGCTGAAGCAGAAATCTTACCTGGATTAAAATTCAGATCAACTGCAGGTGGTAAATTAGCATATTACGGATCAGATAATTTTACTCCGGTATTTTTCTTAAACGGAGCTACAAAAAGAGATAAAAACGAATTATTCAGATCATACAAAAAGTCATTCAGCTGGAACTGGGAAAATACTTTAAACTACACTAAAAAATTCGGTGATCATAATTTTAGTGTGTTAGTAGGAAAAGGTACTTATGTGGATAACATTACTTCTGGTAACGATGTTACGTTTCAGGGAGTTCCTGCAACAACGCATGCTGAGGCGTCTTTTAATGTTGAAATTCCTCTTACAGATAAAATTGCCAATGCTTACAATTCACAAGCTTATGAGCATAGAGTGGAATCTTTATTTGGAAGATTAAATTACGACTACAAAGAAAAATACATTTTTACAGGTATTATTCGTCGTGATGGATCTACGAGATTTGGACCAAATCATAAATATGGTACTTTCCCTTCAGTATCTTTAGGATGGGTACCTTCTAAAGAAGGTTTCTGGAAAGAAAATAATGTTATAAACAATTTAAAAATCAGGGGAGGTTACGGGGTAACAGGAAATGATTCTTCTCCGGATTTCTTATACATTTCAACTATCGGTATCAAAAGAAACTATACTATTGGAGGAGTCCCAATACCTGGGCAAAGTCCAAATGCAATTCCTAATCCTGATTTAAAATGGGAAGAGACTAAGCAGGCAAATGTTGGTTTTGAAATGAATTTATTAAATGATTTTAATCTGACTGTTGATTTGTTCAACAAAAAAACTGACGGTATTATAATGAAAGTTCCTAATCCTGGTTATGTTGGAGCAACAGGTGATTCGTACGCTAATTTAGCTAGTATGGAAAATAAAGGGATTGATGTTGAACTTGGATTCAGAAAAAAAATAGGAGCTTTAAACCTTTCTGTAAATGGTAACTTCTCCTATATTAAAAATGAAATCACTTATCTTGATAAGGGCGTTAATTACTTAGTTGGTAATGAAACAGTACAATCCAGTTCTTATGAAATTAACAGAACACAGGTAGGCCAGGCTTACAATTCATTTTACGGATTTAAAACAAATGGTGTTTTCCAGACTCAGGCAGAAATTGATGCTTATAAAAATGCTGCAGGAACTGTAATTCAGCCGAATGCTAAACCAGGAGATTTCCGTTGGAAAGACTTAAATGGTGACGGTACGATTGATGGAAATGACAGAACTTTCCTGGGAACTTCTTTGCCTAAATTTACTTACGGATTTACATTAAACTTAGACTACAAAGGATTTGACTTATTAGTTTTCGGTCAGGGTGCTGGTGGAAATAAGATCTATCAAGGTCTAAGAAGATTAGATATCATAAATGCAAATTACTCAACTGACGTTTTAGGACGCTGGACAGGACCGGGATCTACAAATAGTTATCCAAGAGTTACTACAGATGATACCAACAGAAACTTTAGTAATCCATCAGATTTCAATTTAGAAAAAGGAGATTTCTTTAGATTCAAAACAATTCAATTTGGATATTCATTACCAAAAGAATGGATACAAAGTATTGCTTTGCAAAGAGTTAGATTGTATATGACAGGAGAAAACCTTTTCACGATCACTAAATATAGTGGTTTTGATCCGGAAATTGGAGGACCTACTGCAGCTGGTATGGACAACGTGCAGGGTGTTGACAGAGGGTATTATCCTCAGGCAAAATCATATATGTTAGGAGTTAATTTGCAATTTTAATTAAAAATAAAATATTATGAAACTTATAAGTTTTAAACAGTCATTTATCGCCTTTGGAGTGTTGCTTACGCTGGGCTCGTGCGATACAGATGAAAAGTTAGAGGTAAGAGGAGATGGAGTGGTGCTCGAAAGTAATTTTTACAGAAATGAAACAGAAGCGTATTCCGGTTTAGTAGCGGCTTACGATAAAGTTGGAAAATTTGCGGGATCTATGGAAACTGCACCATTGTTATTTTTAAATTCGGCGTCAGATGATTTTTATGCCGGAGGCGGAAACTCTGGTGACCAGCCAGGTCTTCAGGTGGCATCAAATTATACGGTTAGTCCAATTAATATTCCACCCGCTATCTGGGCTAATTATTACCAGGGAGTTTTTAGATGCAACGTTATGATTCAAAAGCTTCCTAATATTCCAATGGATGCCGCTAAAAAAGCAAGATTCATGGCTGAAGTAAAAGCACTACGTGCCTATTATTATTTTGATCTTGTAAGAATGTTCAAAAATGTTCCTTTAATATTAGCACCACTTACTAAAGCGGAAGTTCCAAATGTTTTGCAGGCTAAACCGGCAGATGTATATCTTCAAATGGAAAAAGATTTAAATGATGCTATTGGGGATTTACCTGTTACGCTTGCAACAAATGAGCAGGGACGTTTTACAAAAGGTGCAGCAACGGCACTTTTAGGAAAAATTTATTTATACGATAACAAAAAAACTGAAGCTGCAGTTCAATTAGAAAAAGTGAATGGTACTCCGGGAGGAACAAGTAGTTTTGGTTATAAATTGATGCCTACTTTTGCTTCATTATGGGATCATACTAATAAATTTAACTCAGAATCTATTTTCGAAATTGCTTATTCTGATAAATCAAATGCAGACTGGGGTAACTTTGAAACAGGAAATGATGAAGGAAACGTGGCTGCTCAGTTAATGGGAATGAGAGATTATTCCAGAACTGACGCAGGAAAGACGGCAGGTTTGCCTGATTATATTAATGGATGGGGATTCATGGTGGTTACTACGGATTTGGCAAATGCATTAAAAACAGATCCTCGTTTTGCATCAACAATATTTGATGCTAATGCGGAAAAAGCTGCAGGACGTATAACTTTTACAGATAGTTATAATGAAACAGGATATCACTTTATAAAATATGCTGCCGTTAATGCTGACATTAAAGCAGCAAATCCTTTCTTAAATTTTGCAATCAATACGTACATCATTCGTTTAGCTGACACCTATTTATTAGAAGCTGAAGCTTTAGGAGGAACAGGAGCAAGAGCTCAGGCACTTCTTGATGCTGTTAGAGCTAGAGTTGGATTAGCGTCGGTACCAGTTTCTATTCCTGCTATATTAGCGGAAAGAAGATTAGAACTTGCCGGAGAAGGACACCGTTGGTATGATTTAGTACGAACTGGAGAAGCAGCGACTAAGCTTGCTTTTAAAGGGTTTGTCGCAGGTAAAAATGAGGCTTTCCCAATTCCATATAGTGAATTCAATAACACTAAGATTGTTCAAAACCCGGGATACCCACAATAATATTAATATTGAGAATTGATAACAGAAACAGCTGTTCTGCAGCTGTTTCTTTAAAACAATCCCGACTATTTATATTAGTTTAAGTTAAGTTTAAGTTTGGTTGTAAATAGCCCATAATCATTATGAGTATGGGCTATTTTTAAATCAGGCCGGCTATAGATTTGACTAATAAATTCAAAAGCTATTAAATTATTAAAACATATTCAATGAAAAAATTTGGCTTTATTATTACTTGTTTATGTTTTTCATTATCTGTTTTTCCACAACAGAAAAACCAAAAGCAACAACAAAAATTTACCACTACCAATAAAAAAATTACTGTTTATACCACAGCAGCTAATACAAAATTAAGGTTAACCCCTACAGATAATTTAGATTTTACAGCATCAAAACAGCCAGTCGAGACAGAGATATCCGTCTTTGTGGAACCGGCAAAACATTTTCAGAGCTTTCTGGGAATCGGAGGTGCCATTACCGATGCAAGTGCCGAGATTTTTGCGAAATTATCAAAAGAAAAACAGACGGAATTTTTAAACGCCTACTACGATACACAAAAAGGGATCGGATATTCATTGCTAAGAACAACTATTCAAAGTTCTGATTTTAGCAGCGGAAATTATTCCTATATCGAAGAAGGAGATAAAGATCTAAAAACGTTTTCGATTGATCATGACCGCAAATACCGCATTCCAATGATTAAGGAAGCCATTAAAACGGCCGGTGGAAAATTAGTCACTTATGCAGCACCCTGGTCACCAAACGCTTTCATGAAAAGCAATAAAAATGTATTAAAAGGAGGAAAATTACTGCCTGAATATTTTCAGTCCTGGGCTAATTTCTATTCAAAATTTATAAAGGCGTACAATAAAGAGGGAATTCCGATTTGGGCCACATCGGTTCAAAATGAGCCAATGGCGACTCAAACCTGGGAATCCTGTTTATATACCGCTGATGAAGAAAGAGACTTCCTGAAGAATTTTCTTGGACCAACCTTAAAAAAGGACGGGCTAGGCAATGTGAAAATAATTGCCTGGGACCATAATCGTGATCTAATGGTACAAAGAGCCAATGTTATTTTCTCTGACCCGGAAGCATCCAAATATGTTTGGGGAATCGGTTTCCACTGGTATGAAACCTGGACTGGTGCCCAGCCTATGTTTGACAATGTGGCAAGAGTACACGAAGCTTATCCGGACAAAAAACTATTATTTACAGAAGGTTGTGTCGAGAAATTTGACGCGGCAAAATACCAGTTCTGGCCAAATGCGGAAAGATACGGAACTTCTATGATTAACGATTTTAATAATGGAACCGTGGGCTGGACAGACTGGAATATCCTTTTAGACCAGTTTGGAGGACCAAATCATGTCGGTAATTTTTGTTTTGCGCCTATACACGCAGACACTGCTACCGGAGAGTTAATCTATACGCCATCGTACTATTATATTGGTCACTTTTCGAAATTTATTCGTCCTGATGCCGTTAGGGTGAGCACCTCTGTAAGCCGCAGCTATTTGTCAAGTACGTCCTTTTTAAATAAAGATGGAAAAATGGCAACTGTGATAATGAATAATACAGATAATGAGATTACCTACAATTTTATAATTGCAACTGAGCAGGCAATTGTAAAAATTCCTGCACATGCGATACAAACGCTTGTGTATTAATGTCTTTTGAGTTAGTTAGAGGGTTAATGTGATCATCCATTTTAACCCTCATTTTTTTAATTAAAATAAATCGTTTTCCGAAAGTACAATGAAACCTATAAACAGAATTTTAATAGCACCAATACTCCTTCTGCAATTAAGCTGTTCTTCATCAAGGATTACAGACAGTTCTGCTGTTTCTTCATCAAAACCAAACAAAAAGATAGAAGTTTATACGACAGCCGAAAATACGAGTTTAAGATTGTCATCATCCGGTAATTTCATCCTAAATCCAATCTCACAACAAACAAAAACATCAGGTTCAATTACAGTTGACAGTAAAAAAACCGACCAGACTTTTTTGGGTATAGGTGGCGCAATTACAGATGCCAGCGCAGAAGTTTTTGCTAAATTATCACCCAAAAAACAACAGGAATTTCTAATCGCTTACTATGATAAAAAGAAAGGAATCGGGTATTCTTTAGCCAGAACCAATATTCATAGTTGCGATTTTAGCAGCGAAAGTTATACGTATATTGAAGAAGGCGACAAAGACCTGAAAACCTTCAATATTGATCACGATAAGAAATACCGAATTCCATTACTTAAAAGAGCAATACAAACTGCCGGCGGGAACTTAACTTTATTTGTTAGTCCGTGGAGTCCCCCAGCTTTCATGAAAGACAATAATGATATTTTGCACGGCGGCGTTTTATTGCCTGAATTTGCACAATCCTGGGCAAATTATTATTCCAAATTTATAAAAGCCTATGAAAAAGAAGGCATCCCGGTTTGGGGACTAACCATTCAGAATGAGCCCATGGCGAGTCAAAGATGGGAATCCTGTATTTATACTCCCGAAGCCGAAAGAGACTTTCTGAAAAACTTTCTGGGACCAACATTACAAAAGGACGGACTGGGTTCTAAAAATATTATTATCTGGGATCACAACCGCGGAGATATGCTGGAAAAAAGAGCCAGTCTTGTTTTTTCAGATCCCGAAGTTTCAAAATATGCCTGGGGAATTGGATTTCACTGGTATGAAACATGGAACGGCGGCACTCCCAAATTTGAATCTGTAGGTAAAGTCCATGAAGCTTTTCCGGAAAAAAATTTACTCTTTACGGAAGGCTGTATCGAAAAATTTGATGCCACAAAGTTTCAGTTTTGGGGAAATGCCGAGCGCTACGGAATCAATATGATTAATGATTTCAATAACGGAACCACAGGCTGGACAGACTGGAATATTCTTCTCGACCAAAACGGAGGCCCCAATCATGTAGGCAATTTTTGTTTTGCACCCATTCATGCAGACACCACAAAAGACGAACTGATCTACACTCCAATGTATTATTATATCGGTCACTTATCAAAATTTATTCAGCCCGGAGCCAAAAGAGTCAGCAATACTACAAGTGATAAAACTTTATTAAGCACTTCTTTTCTAAATACAAATGGAAAGATTGCAACCATTGTGATGAATGCCTCTGACAAGGAAGTGGTGTATCAAATCACCATTGATTCTTCTGAAAATACAATTACAATACCCGCACACGCGATGCAAACGCTGGTGTATTAGAGTTCTTTAATTACGATATTAACATAAAAAGATAAAATGAAAAATACAAAGTTTCTAGTAATTGCCTTCCTGTTTTGCGGAGCAACATGGAGTCAGGAAGTCAAAAAGACAAGAACAGAAATCGATGCTAAAGTTTCTGAACTATTAGCTAAAATGACACTTGAAGAAAAAGTGGGTCAAATGACTCAGATTACGGTTACTATTTTTGAAGATCCTAAAAAACCGGGCTATTTTGATGCCGCAAAATTAAAGCAGGGAATTCAGGACTATCATATTGGTTCTATTTTGAATGTACCCAATCCGGGCGCACCTACTTTACAAAGATGGCAGGAAACCATGACCGCTATTACAAACGAAGCGAATAAATCAAGACTTAAAATTCCAATATTGTACGGTATTGACGCCATACATGGAGCAAGTTATACAGCAGGAGCAACATTATTTCCACAGCAAATTGGTTTAGCGGCAACTTTTAATACCGATTTAGTAAAACGTGGTGCCGAAATTTCGGCTTACGAAACCAGAGCGTCCTCCATTCCATGGGTTTTTTCCCCGGATCTGGATTTTCCAAGAAACCCTGCCTGGTCCAGAATGTGGGAGTCCTTTGGTGAAGATGCCTATTTGTCTTCCAGAATGGCTGTTGCCTTAGTAGATGGTTTTGAAGGAAGCAATGTAGGTTCAAAATATAGTGTTGCTGCCTGTATGAAACACTACATCGGCTACGGAAGCACAACCACCGGAAAAGACAGAACACCAAGCATTATTCCGGAACGTACTTTAAGACAATATGATTTAACTATTTATCAGGCTGCGATAAAAGCAGGGGCTAAAAGCGTAATGGTAAGTTCCGGCGAAATTAACGGAACTCCGGTACACGCTAGTAAACATTTAATTACCGATATTCTTAAAAACGAATTAGGTTTTGACGGAGTAGTTGTAACCGACTGGAAAGATATTATTTACCTGAATACCCGACATAAAGTGGCAGAAACCAAAAGAGATGCCGTCCGTATCGCTGTTATGGCCGGAATCGACATGAGTATGGTACCGGAAGAATTTTCTTTTTATACCGATCTGGTAGATTTGGTTAAAAAAGGAGAAGTGCCAATGTCCCGTATTGATGACGCCGTAACCAGAATTCTGAGAATGAAATTCGAACTGAATTTATTCCAGAATACAGTAGCAAACTTAAAAGACTATCCAAAATTTGGTTCAGCGGAACATATTCAGGAAGCCTATAAAACAGCTGCCGAATCGATTACTTTACTGAAAAATAAAGAGGAGGTTTTACCCTTAAACAAAAGCGAAAAAATCCTGGTAACAGGAGCAACAGCCAACAGTATGAAAAACCTTAACGGGGGCTGGTCTTACACCTGGCAAGGTGAAAATTCAGACACGTATGCCGCTGAAAAATTAACAATCTTAGAAGCTTTTCAGGCGAAGTTGGGCAAAGAAAATGTATTGTATACTCCCGGAGCCGATATTGAAAAAGAGGATGATGCCGAAATACAAAAAGCAGTAGAACTTGCCAAAAGCGCTTCCAAAATTGTGTTGTGTCTTGGAGAAAAAAATTACACCGAAACTCCGGGAGACATCAGCAATATTTTTATGAGTAAATCTCAGGTAAAATTAGCTTTGGCATTAGCACAGCTGAACAAGCCGGTTATTTTGGTTCTGAATGAAGGAAGACCAAGACTGATTAGTGATTTTGAAGATAAAATGAGCGCTGTAGTACAATGTTATCTGCCGGGCAATGAAGGCGCAAGAGCCTTAGTTGATATTTTATACGGAGATGTGAATCCAAGCGGAAGACTGCCTTACAACTACCCAAGATATCCTAACTCATTAGAAAAATACAACAGAAAATACACAGAAAGTTTAGCTGACGAAGAGCAGAATAACGATGCCAAATACGAAAAAAGTTATTCTCCACAATTTGAATTTGGCAGCGGATTATCCTACACGACTTTCAACTATTCCAATTTAAAAATAGACAAAACAGAAATTAACAATACTGATGAAGTAAATGTTACTGTCGATGTGACCAACACAGGAAAAAGAGCGGGAAAAGAAGCTGTTTTGCTGTATCTGTCTGATAATTTCGCTTCCATCACACCGGAAGTAAAAGCATTAAAAAGATTTGATAAAATTAGTTTAGAGCCAAACGAAACCAAAACGGTGAAGTTTACCTTAAATCAAAAAGACCTGCAATTTGTAAATGAAGACCTAAAGTGGGTTTCTGAAAAAGGAACTTTTACCGTTCAGATAGACAACCTTAAAAAGGACTTTTTACTGAAATAAAAAAGATAAAATAGGATACAATACAAAAAAACATCTTTCTGCAAGGAAAGGTGTTTTTATGCGAAGAGCAAAAAATAAATTAATTATTTCCCGTAAGTAAGCGATAATGAAAAAAACAATTCTAATAGTACAGCTCTTATGCTCGATGGCAACTTTCAGTCAGGGTTTTTTGCACAGGGAAGGACAGAAAATTGTAGACGGAAACGGAAAGAATATAATCCTGAGAGGTTTAGGAACAGGTGGCTGGATGGTCCAGGAAGGGTATATGCTGCAAACGCAGCCTTTTGCCAGTCCGCAATATATGATCAGACAGAAAATTCAGGATGTCATTGGAGAGCAGGGCACCAAAGAATTCTATGCAGCCTACAAAGCAAACGGAATCACCAAAAGAGATGTCGATTCGTTAGCCGCCTGGGGATTCAATTCGATTCGTTTGCCAATGCACTACAATTTATACACTCCTGCCATTGAAGAAGAAAAAAACGGCGAAATAACCTGGATCGAAGAGGGTTTTACCATGACAGATAATTTACTGAAATGGTGTGCAGAAAACAAAATGTACCTTATTTTAGATTTACATGCAGCTCCCGGCGGACAGGGAAATGACGCGGCCATTTCAGATTTTGATACTACAAAACCATCTCTTTGGCAAAGCGAAGCAAACCAGAAAAAGATGATTGCCCTATGGAAAAAGCTGGCTTCCCGCTACAGGGATAATCCGTGGATTGGCGCTTATGATATCATCAATGAACCCAACTGGAATTTCACCGGAACCAATAAAAATGGCTGCGATGAAAATTCAAACGGCCCGTTAAGAGATTTAATGGTAGCCGTTACAAAAGCAATTCGCGAAGTCGATACCAACCACTTAATTTTTATTGAAGGAAATTGCTGGGGGAATAATTACAACGGAATTTTTCCTTTATGGGATGAAAATATGGCATTGAGTTTTCATAAATACTGGAATTACAACACCACCGCATCGATTCAGAAAATGCTGGATTACCGAACACAATACAACGTTCCGATCTGGCTCGGAGAAAGCGGGGAAAATTCGAATGTTTGGTTTAAAGACGCTCTTTCATTAGTTGAAAGCAATAATATCGGATGGGCGTTCTGGCCAATGAAAAAAATAGAAAATATTGCGGGAGTAACTTCGGTGACCAAAATTCCGGAGTACGATGTTTTATTGAAATACTGGAAAGACGGCGGAGAAAAACCAGCTGCCGATTTTGCCAAAAAGACGCTCATGAAAATGGCAGACAATTACAAAATGGAAAACGTGACCGTTAAACCCGATGTAATCGATGCTATGTTCAGACAGGTACAAACGAATGATACAAAACCGTATAAGAAAAATTCAGTTCCCGGAAAAATTGCGGCAGCACACTACGATTTAGGAACTAATGAATACGCTTATTCAGACAAAGATTTTGTGAATTACAGAGTAGAAACCGGGAAATTTGACGAATGGAATAAAGGGAATTCGATGCGAAATGACGGTGTTGATATTTTACCCTGTAAAGACAAGGATTCCAATGGCTATGAGGTATCCTTTATTGAACAGGGAGAATGGCTGCAATACACGGTTGAAGTTGCCAGACAAGACAGCTATAAGGCAGCAATCCGTTATTCAGCCGAAAAAACAGAAGGGAAACTTCATTTAGAAATAGAAAACGGAAAGGAAACCCGGAGTATTTCACTTCCGCCAACCGGAGGAAATGACAAGTGGAAAACCATTATTTTATCGGGAGTAGAATTGAATGCAGGAACACAAAAAATTAAGGTTGTGTTTGATAAAGGAGGCTTTAATCTGAATTATCTGGATTTTACGAAAAGTAACAAATAATTAAGTCAAAAAGCCTCGATTGTATTGGAATGTAAATTGTTGGTTAAAAGGTTGTTTTATAGTTATTTATAAAATAACAGATGCTGTTTTTGTTGTATTTAACATCTTGATTTGTAAATTTGTAAGATTTTATCTTTAATTATAATTTATAAATTAATAATATTGTAGTATTATTACATTAAATTATTAATTTAAATCTTAAAAAATGAAATTTACAAAATCACTTATTTTTTCCATTACGTCCTTGTTGTTTTCGCTTATTGCGGTGGCCCAGGATGTTACCGTGAGTGGTAGGATAAAGGACGAAAGAGGAATGCCTGTTTCAAATGCTATTGTTTCATTAAAAGGGACAGCCAGATCGACAATATCAGATCAGGATGGAAATTTTCAATTAAAAGCACCGTCAGACGGGGTTCTGATGGTGAGTTATGTGGGGTATGTCAGCATTACTGAAAGAGTAAGCGACCGGACAAAAATTGATATTCAGTTAGAACCTGAGTTGCAATCCTTAAAAGAAGTTGTCATAAATGTAGGTTACGGATCTCAAAAGAAAAGCAAACTGACAACTGCCGTTTCTACGGTGAGGTCAGATGTTTTTGCAGACCGGCCGATATATTCTGTGGCACAGGCTTTACAGGGAAATGCAGCAGGAATAACAGTAACGCAGCCTTCAGGTAAGCCCGGATCGGGTTTAGACGTCAGAATCAGAGGTTTAAATTCGATTAATTCAGGAAATAACCCACTGTATGTTATTGACGGAATACAAACCACAAATATTGACGGAATAAACACCGATGATATCGTAGACATGCAAATACTTAAAGATGCCTCAGCAACAGCCATCTATGGGGTAAACGGAGCCGCAGGAGTAATAATTATTACCACAAAAAGAGGAAAAGCAAATAAAAACATATTTGAGTTTAATTCTTTTACCGGTATTTCAAATGTGGTAAAAAATATTGACGTATTAAATTTAGGACAATACAAAACAATGTTAGCAGAGATCAATCCTTCCTATCTTTCCAATGCAAATAATCCCCGTTATGAAGGGATCAATACCAATTGGGCAGATAAGGTTCTGGATACCGGAGTAGATCAGAATTATAATTTTTCGTATGCAGGAGGAACAGATAACCTCAGAATATATGGAGCTTTGGGGTACCAGAATACAAAAGGGGTGATTAGTCCGTCGGAATACAAAAGACTTTCCGGAAAATTAAATATAGATGCTAACCTTAATAAATGGCTGAAACTTAATGCAAGCCTTAACCTGATCAATTCCGGTTTAAGTAATATTGGAGATAATAACAGCGTAGGTCAGGGTGGCGCCGTAATGAGCCTGTTTGTAACTCCGGGTTTTATGCCAGCTTACGGCTCGGAGTTAAAAGTAAGAGACAAAGATGCCTCAGGGAATTATACAGACGGTTACAAAGACGGGCAATTTGCTAAAAACCCTTATCAGTCAGCCTGGGAAAATCCGGTTTCGTTATTAGCCAGACAAAACATTTCCAATATAAACAGAGTTTTAAGCAATCTGGGATTCGAAGCTACACTTGTAAAAGATCTGGTTTGGAAAACCAATTTATCAACGGACATAAAAGTACAGGAAGATAAATATTTTGTAGATGCTTATCGCTCTTCAGCTGGTCGTGTAAACGATAACGATACTACGGTTGATAAAGGGTATGGAAACGTAACGAATAGCCAAAACGTAAATATCAATTTTGAAAATACGCTGGCCTATAAAATCTCAAAGGATAAAAACGATTTAAATTTACTTTTCGGAAACTCGTTGCAAAAAAATAAAGAAGACTGGTCGAGAATTTCAGGAAGAGGATTTGCTACTGATGTAAGAAGTTTTGAAAGCAGGGAAGCAAAAATAATAACGGAAAATCAGATTCGTGAAAAAGAAATAACAAACGCTTCTTTTTTCGGGCGTGCGATCTACACCTTTGACAATAAATATATTTTATCCGGAGTTTTTAGGGCCAGTGGTGTTTCGCAATTGAGTAAAGATAACAAATGGGGGTATTTTCCTGGTATCTCCGGAGCATGGATTATCTCTAACGAAAATTTCCTAAAAGAAAATAAGGTTATAAATCAGTTGAAAATCCGTGGAGGCTGGGGACAAACGGGAAATGTATCCGGAATTCCGGCCTACTCCTCGTACGATTTAAATTATACAGACCCGATAAACAATGGTACTTCATTAGATCAGATTGGAAACAGCGATTTACGCTGGGAGACGAATACCGATATAAATATTGGACTTGATTTAGCCGTTTTAAATAACCGAATCAAATTTACGACCGATGTCTACAAAAAAAACACTAAAAATTTACTTCAGGTAATTTATTTTCCGGGATTCAGCCAGCCGTACTATTATAATGTGGGTGAAATTGAAAACAAAGGGTTAGAGTTTTCTATTGATACACAAAATTTTAAAGGAGATTTTAAATGGAATACCAACTTTAATATTTCTTTTAATACCAATGTAATAAACAAATTAGGACTACAGAAAACACTCGATTTACAAACACTGACTTCGGTGGGAGAAAAAGTGGTACGCCTTGAAGAAGGAAAACCCCTGGGTACTTTTTACGGTTACAAAGTAGATAAAGTAGATCCTGCGACAGGATCGCTATTATACAAAGACACCAACGGAGACGGCCAGGTAACACCGGATGACCGTACAGAAATAGGTAGTGCAATGCCAAAATATGTTTTCGGATTCACCAACAATTTTTCTTACAAAGGGGCTTATTTAGATGTACTTGTTACAGGTTCACAAGGGAACGATGTTTACAACGCCTCCCGAATGGACTTAACCCTGATGAGTGATTTTAAAAATCAATCGACAGAAGTATTAAACAGATGGACGACTCCGGGACAAGTGACTAACACGCCGAGAGCGAATGATCCTAATGCCCTCCATGTCTCCGACAGATTTGTAGAAGACGGCTCTTACGTCCGTATCAAAGCCGTGACAATAGGATATAAATTTACAAAACCAATTTTAGGACTTAATAGTCTTAGTATATATGCAACGGCACAAAACCTGTACACTTTTACAAAATACAAGGGTTTTGATCCCGAAGTAGGTGCTTTTAACGATAATAAGGGAGTTACACCGGGTATCGATTTAGGAACATACCCTCAGGTGAAAACCTTTGTTTTTGGTATAAAAGCAAGCTTCTAGCCGATTGTTAATTATAAAAAGAAATTAAGATGAAAAATACAATAAAAAACATAACGCTTATTATTAGTGCTTTCGCAGTGCTAAGTCTAAGTTCCTGCTCTAATTATTTAGATACTGAGCCCATTACAGAAACAACGGTGGAAAGTACAGGAAAAGTAATTGCAAACGCAGCCGAAGCAGAAAGCAGAATGACCTCTGTTTATGCAAGTTTTGGAGGCGAATACTGGCAGCTGGATTATTTTTTCAACGGAGATGCCCAGACAGATAATTCCTATGCGGGATCAGATAATACACAAAACTTTCAACAGGACGAGTATCGAATTTTATCAACAAATACAAATGTGAGCAGAGACTGGGGATATATTTATGACAACATCAATAAATGTAATTTTATTTTGAATTATATTGATGAACCAAAAGATCTGCCTGCAGCCAGAAAAGAAGAGATGATCGGGGAAGCCTCCCTGATAAGAGCTTTAAATTTATTTCATGCTGTTCAGTTATGGGGAGATGTACCCGTTGCAACAAAAGCAGTTGTAAACGTGAATCAGGCTAATTTTGACGAGGTATACCCGCAATTGTATCCTACACGCAAGCCAAAGGCAGAAGTTTATGCAGCCATCATTGCAGATTGTGAAACAGCCATACAAAAAGCACCTGCTTCAACGTTTAAATTCAGAGCCAATAAAGGTGCTGCAAATGCGCTTTTAGCCAAAGTCTATGCGACTAAAGACAATCCGGACTGGGCAAAAGTAAAACAATACAGCGATGCCGTAATCGCAGGAGGATACACGCTTCTGACAAATTACGATAATCTTTTCGATACGGCACACGAAGGAAATGCTGAATCGATCTGGGAAGCCAATGGAGAAGGCTGGGGATCTCCCATCGGAGCATGGGGAACCTCAATGTTTTATGGAACAGACTGGAAGAAATTCATGACACCATCGAATGATTTAATCCAAACCTTTACAAATGAAGGAGATGTCGTTAGGGAAAAATCATCAATAATTCGAAAAGAGGTAAGCTGGACAGATAACTATTGGGCCTCTTCCAACTATCCGTTTGCTTATAAAATGCGAATTACGGATGGTAAGCAAAATTTTTACCTTTTAAGATTAGCAGATATTATTCTCTTAAAAGCTGAAGCAATGGCTCAAACCGAAGATCTTACGGGAGCAATGACCTTAGTCAATCAGATAAGAGCAAGAGTTGGATTAGGAAAAGTTAGTGCAGTCAATAAAGAAAATGCTTTAGATTTAATTCTTAAAGAAAGGAAAATGGAACTTGCTTTCGAGGGACATCGCTGGTTTGATTTAAAAAGAACAGGTAAGGCAATTGAAATTCTTTCGAAACAAAAAGATGGGAAAGGTGTCATCTTACCGTATGCAGGAAACCTGAATCAGAACAGATTGTTGTGGCCCATCCCACAAACTAAAAAAGATGCAAACCCAAATTTAACCCAAAATCCGGGCTACTAAAAAAGGAATAAAAAAAACAGCTTACAATCACTTAAGAGGGTAAGCTGTTTTTAAGGTCTCAAAAAGAATAATGAATATTTAAAACAAAAGAAGGACAACAACCTTTTGAAACGGATGATACAAGAAGAGTTAATTAACAAAAATTTCAAACATTGTTTTTTTATTAAGGTCAATGAAATGGTAGCTTTACAGGACTAAAAATTTTTTAACATGAAAAAGATAAACAAAGTTGTTATAGTACTGGTATTGCTTTTGGTAAGTACTTCATTTTATGGTCAGAATTTGAAAATCATGACCTATAATATCCGTTTGGATGTTGCATCAGACGGAGAAAATGCTTGGCCCAACCGAAAGGATTTTTTTGCTTCTCAAGTACAATTTTACAGTCCTGATATTTTTGGAGTCCAGGAAGCAATGCCCAATCAGGTAGCCGAGATAGCTTTGGCTTTGCCGGAGTATAACAAATTTGGTATTGGAAGAGAAAATGAAGGAAAAGGAGAAGCCTGTACGATTTATTATAAAAAAGACCGCTTCCAATTACAGGAATCCGGTACGTTCTGGTTGTCAGAAACGCCAAATGTAGTGTCAAGAGGCTGGGATGCAGCTTGTAACAGGGTTTGTACATATGGCCTTTTTAAAGATAAAAACAGCAAAACAACATTTTGGGTTTTTAATGTGCATCTCGACCACATGGGTAATGAGGCAAGGGTGAAGGGCGTACAGCTAATTCTGTCCAAAATGAAAGAAATTAATACCAGGAAATATCCTGTTTTTTTAATGGGAGATTTGAATTCAGAACCCGATACGCCACAGATTGCTGAAATAAAAAAAGAAATGGATGATACCAGGGATGTCTCAAAAGAAAAGCCGTTCGGTCCTTCAGGTACGTTCAATGGATTTAAGCACGGTGAACCGGTAACACTATTAATAGATTACATTTTTGTTTCTAAAAATAGTGGGCTTAAAATAAAAAAATACGCAGTTTTAAGTGATTCTAAAGATTTAAAATATCCATCGGATCATTTACCTGTTTTAATAGAAATAGATTAAAATGAAAAACATCAACAAAAAACTACAGATTTTACTTTTGCTGCCGCTTATTGCCGCTCAGGTAAAATGTGGAATTTCAAAACCATCAGTCGCCGGCTCCGGTAAAGCCGAACTCTGGATGACCACTACAGATGAGACCTCTAAATTGCAAAAGCAAAATGATTTGGTTTTTAATACTGAAATCAATTTTAACCAAACGATCGAAGTCAATCCTTCCCAAAAATTTCAGACCATTCAGGGTTTTGGTTTTTCATTAACGGGAGGAAGTGCACAGGCCATTTTAAAACTCGATAAAGCCAAAAAAGAAGCCTTGCTTCAGGAATTGTTTTCCGGAAAAAAGGAAGCGATCGGATTAAGTTATCTGCGCATTAGTATTGGAGCTTCTGATTTGAATGAAAAAGTTTTTTCGTATGATGATATGCCGGAAGGCCAGACCGATTTAAAACTGGAACACTTTAATCTTGGTCCGGATTTACAAGATGTGGTGCCGCTTTTAAAAGAAATTTTAGCCATAAATCCAAAGATAAAAATTATGGGTTCTCCTTGGTCGCCGCCCGTCTGGATGAAAGACAACGGAAGCTCAAAAGGCGGAAGTTTGCAGCCACAATATTATCAGGTGTATGCAGAATATTTTGTAAAATACATTCAGGCAATGAAATCGCACGGAATTGTGATTGACGCCATAACACCTCAAAATGAACCCTTGCATCCCGGAAATAATCCAAGTATGTACATGACGGCTTTGCAGCAGGCAGAATTCATTAAAACGAATCTGGGTCCCGCTTTCGCAAAGGCAAAAATCAAAACCAAAATCGTAGTGTATGATCATAATTGCAACAAACCCGAATACCCTTTAACGATTTTAGAGGACCCAAAAGCACTTCCTTTCGTTGCCGGTTCTGCCTTTCATTTGTATGAAGGCGATATCAGTGCGTTGTCAAAAGTTCATGACGCCTATCCGGATAAAGACGTGTATTTTACAGAACAATATACCGGCTCCGGAAGCAGTTTTGAATCGGATTTAAAATGGAGCGTTAAAAATGTGGTAATCGGTTCTATGCGAAACTGGAGTGTCAATGCACTTTCCTGGGGACTGGCCAATGATGAATATTACAAACCTTTTACACCAGGCGGCTGTTCTACCTGTAAAGGCGCTCTAATGATCGATCAAAATCAGAACATTAAAAGAGAAGTCGGCTATTATATTATTGCCCATGCATCAAAATTTGTTCCGGAAGGATCGGTCAGAATCGCAAGTAATGTTCCCGGGAATTTATACAATGCTGCTTTCAAAACACCATCAGGAAAAATAGTTCTGCTTGTAGAAAACGATGGCACTATAGCTGAAACATTCAATATCAAATATAACCAAAAACAAATTTCCACTACTTTAAACGCTGGCGCAGTCGCCACCTACGTTTGGTAACTAAAATTAAATTCATGAAAAAAAATGCCACACTCCTCTTGCTGATGTTTTCGCTTTTTGCGACAGCCCAACAGGAAACAATAGACCAGAAAGTAAATGCGCTATTGAAAAAAATGACCATTGAAGAAAAAATTGGTCAGCTTAATCAGTACACAGGGGATAACTCTGCAACGGGTCCGATTACCATTAACCCCAATAAACAAGCTGAGATAAAAGCAGGTTTGGTGGGTTCAATGCTGAATATCATCGGAACAAAATATACTCGGCAATATCAGGAACTGGCCATGCAGTCACGCCTTAAAATTCCGTTGTTATTTGGTCAGGATGTTATTCACGGATACAAAACTACTTTCCCGATTCCTTTGGCAGAAGCTGCAAGCTGGGATTTGGCGGCAATAGAATTAGCGGCCAGGGTGGCGGCTTCAGAAGCTGCTGCCAGTGGCATTCACTGGACGTTTGCGCCAATGGTTGATATTGGTCGTGATCCGCGTTGGGGAAGAGTGATGGAAGGAGCAGGAGAAGATACCTATTTGGGTTCTAAAATTGCTTATGCGAGAGTAAAAGGTTTTCAGGGCAATAAATTGGGCGATTTAAATTCGGTGATGGCCTGTGTAAAACATTTCGCAGCGTATGGTGCCGCTACTGGCGGAAGGGATTACAACTCTGTTGACATGAGCGAAAGAATGCTTTTTGAGACCTATTTACCTCCTTTCAAAGCGGCTTTAGATGCAGGCGCGGCAACATTTATGAATTCGTTCAATGATGTAAACGGAATTCCGGCGACAGGAAATGCACATTTGCAGCGTGATATCCTAAAAGGAAAATGGAACTTTCAGGGATTTGTAGTATCAGATTGGGGTTCTATCGGAGAAATGGTAGCGCATGGTTATTCAAAAGACCTGAAAGCCGCAGCTCTTTCTGCCATCACAGCAGGAAGTGATATGGATATGGAAAGTAATGCATACCGTTATAATTTAGCTGAATTGGTAAAAGAAGGAAAAGTTTCTGTTGATCTGATTGATGATGCCGTTAAACGTATTCTTCGTAAAAAATTCGAATTGGGATTGTTTGAAGATCCATACCGATACTCAGATCAAAAAAGAGCAGAAAAGGTGTTGAATAATCCTGAAAACAGAAAAGCAGCCCGAGAAGTAGCAGAAAAAAGTATTGTTTTGTTAAAGAATGATAATGGAACATTACCACTGTCTAAAAACCTTAAAGCAATTGCATTTATCGGGCCAATGGTCAAAGAATACAAAGCCAATATGGGATTTTGGTCTGTTGAATTGCCGGATGTAGATTACGAGAAATGGGTGGTTTCACAATGGGATGGTTTGCAGAATAAAGTAGGTAAAAATACCAAATTGCTTTACGCCAAAGGCTGTGAGGTTGAGGGAGACAATAAAGAGGGGTTTGCGGAAGCAGTTGCAACAGCAAAGCAGGCAGATGTGGTTATCCTGAGTATTGGTGAAAGACGGGATATGAGCGGAGAAGCCAAAAGTAGAAGTGACCTTCATATACCGGGTGTTCAGGAAGATTTAGTAAAAGCAATTCAGGCCACCGGAAAACCGGTTATCGTTTTGGTAAATGCAGGAAGACCTCTTATTTTTAACTGGACGGCAGACAATGTCCCTGCAATTGTATATACCTGGTGGCTGGGAACAGAAGCAGGTAATGCTATTGCCGATGTTTTATTCGGAGATTATAATCCTTCCGGAAAACTGCCAATGACTTTTCCAAGAGAAGTAGGTCAAATACCCATTTATTACAATCACTTTAGTACAGGAAGACCACCAGCAGATGAAAATACGAAAGGATATGTTTCTTCCTATATTGATTTAAAAAACTCTCCTAAATTTCCTTTTGGATATGGATTGAGTTATACAAAATTCAATTATTCAGATTTGAAATTATCTTCGACTAAAATAAAAAGTAATGAAACCATAAAAGTTTCTTTTCAATTATCGAATGTTGGAAAAGTGACAGGTGAAGAAGTGGTGCAGTTGTATTTAAAAGATAAATTCGGATCTGTAGTGAGACCGGTTTTAGAACTGAGAGATTTTCAGAAAGTAAAACTGAATGCAGGAGAATCAAAAACAATCGAATTTACAATTGACAAAGAGAAGCTTTCTTTCTACAATGACAAATTAGAATGGATTGCAGAACCTGGAGATTTTGAGGTCATGATTGGAGCCTCATCAGCAGATATTAAACTTAAATCGGACTTTGAATTAAATTAAGAAGCGAGATTTCCAAAGATGATATAATTTAAAAAAGCGGAGTGTTTACTACTCCGCTTTTTCTATTTAAAAAGAATAGATTCTTAGTTAAAGTGCTTTTTGAAATTGAATTTCAATTTATTGATAAAACCATCTTCTATAATATCAACTCCGATTCCAAAATTACTGTCTGCCACTTCATGATGTGCAGTCCTGAAATCTTCAAAGTCTTTTTCAGGAATTTCTAAATTAACCAACGGTTTATAATCAATAAAGATAGTTCCTCCGTTTTTATGGATCTTTTTACGACTTACAAAATCAAAATACGGATTATTGATTGTACTTTCCTGAATCGTATATTTTTCAGTTACATCTATTTTCTGATCCGTAAAAAGAGAAATTTCATATCTTTCATTGTCGAAATTATGCCAGAAAGTAATGTCTTTGTGTATAAAATCGCTGGCAGTGTTTTTCACAATATTACGATCGAAATACATTAAAAACCGGTTGTTTTTAGCATCTGTAAAATAAGGATTTTCGATAGATGTTTTGTATTCAATCTTAAATTCATTGCTTTTTTTGTCGTCACTGACAATTTCAATTACAGCATCTTTGAATATATTTCTAAGATCGGTTCCGTTTCGGTCATTATTGTAGTTTAGTGTGTAAAAGAAAAAATTATTCCAGCTGTCTATGATTTCTCTTTTGTTTGTGTTTTTAAAGTACTTACGCATATTATTGGCGCGATTTCCTTTGTAGATGGTTGTTAATTTGAGTTTGCCAATATTATTTTCAACATAAAGTTCCGATTTTTCATCAACAGCATAATAAGAAAAACGATGAGGTGGTTTAATCTGTAATTCCAGATTAGGTTTAACTTCCAGGTAATGCATGAAATAAATGAAGCTGCGGTTCTCAATTAATCCAAATTCATCACGGGTCGTTGCGTCAACAAAATAACTTTCGCCTTTATAATTGATTTTTACAATAACGTGGTTAAAAGTCAGTAAAGACGGCAAATAGTATTTCATGTAGAAGTCAGTATTAAAATTGACCAAAACAATAGAAGATTCAATACCAAGATAATCTAAAACAACTTTCAGCAAGACCGATTTTGCTTTACAATCGCCCTGTTTATTCTCATACGTAACGGCCGGTTCCTGCGGTTTGTGACCGTTCATTTCATCGGCATTATAAATATAATTAATATGGTTTTGTACATATTCGATGGCAAATTGCAACTGTTCGTCTTTATCGGTTATAGCATCAAGCTTTTCAACCAGGCTGGGAGCAAATTCAGTTAAGGACGATTTGTTAAAAATGGCCTCGTAAATAGGAGAAATATAATTCGAAAATTCTTTCCAGCTGCCTTCCGAAGCAAAATCTATAAAAGGAGAAACTTCGCGGTTTGAATCAACAAAATTGATATAATTGTCTTCTTCAATTACAAATTGGTCTCCCTTTTTTAAGTAGTTAATTTCCGGTTCCAGCACATTCCCTTCCTCATCTCTGAAAAAGGTTTTTTTGTAAGCAATAGTTTTTTCGCGATCATTTTTAAAAGTGAATTTATACTTTCCGTAAGCCCAGTAACTATCCGGGCCAACCCAGACATATTTAGAGAATTCCTTGCGTAAAAAATCGCGCTCTGTAAAAACCTTAATTCTCGAATCTTCCATAATCAAAATGTCATAAAGGCGAAGATCTTTTATGGTAAGATTGATTTTTTTGTTGCTGCTCAAAACACCCCCGCTGCTTTGATTTTCGCTGTCCAGTATTTTAATTTTGGTATCCGGAATTTTATCTACTAAAACACCATCTCGCAAAACACTGATTCGGTGTATCACATAAGTTTCGTTTTCCTCCAGTACTACATCCACTACAGAAGCTCTTTCCAGATTCGAAGGTTCGTTTAAGGTATAGGCCAAACAAGCATATTCGCTGTTTTCGTTGTCAGTGGTATAATAGATTTTATCTAAAAAATAGCAATAATCACGTCCTTCATCTGCTTGTTTCTGAGAAAATTCAGATTCTTTGATATAATCAATAAGCTGATTATCATTGATGTTTCTTGCCCATTGTTCCGGCTTTTGAATTTTGTAAATTTCTGATTGAATGGCTTGTTCCATAGTAAGGCTTTTATTTGAAGTACGTAAAATCTTTCGTATCTAACAAAAATATAGAATTTTGATAAAATGTAACAGAGCCCAATTGATTATTGAGATAAGTTTTATTTTCTTACAATAAATAAGCTGTAATTTGAATTTCAGGAAATTTCATCTTTGATAATTTAAAGAAATTATGAAAGAATTGAGAAATTTGTAAAGAGCATTACGACTAAAAAGAGCATAACTTAATTGATAGGTAACGATTTTGAAGTAAATCAAGGAATTGCTTCGTGAAACGGCAAGGTTGAAACGGAAAATTATTTTAGCACAGTATGTACAAAATCCATAGCTCCGATTCCTTTATACGAAGCGTACAGGGCCTTATCGAAAGCTTCACGTTTCGCTTTCTTGTCTTTGGCTTCAGTTTCAATAATCATTTCATTGAAAATTCTTTCCTGTTCTTCACTATATTTTAGAGAAGCCTCTAAAAGATACGTTTTTGAAACAAATCCGAATGAGGTCCAGATTTTAGTGGTAATTTTTTTATTTAAATTTTTCAGCGTATTGGTAATCATATCTCTTGCATTAACTTTTTAGAGTTTTCATTTTCTTGTAAGACAGTACAAATATAATCATATTTGTACTATTATTCTTTCTTTTGTGTAAAAGTAATAACATTTTTTAGCATGTGTGTTATTTTGACGCAATGTACTTCTTTTTTTAATTCGATTGCAATTTTAAGTCAAAATTGTGATTTGCACTTTTCTGTCTTTTTAAGAAAATAGATACTGATAATTAGTGATATGTAAAAAAATATTTTCTTTTGTAAAAATGACTTAAATTGCAGGTTTGTTTGAAGGATGGAATAGTCAATTAATAAAAAAGTAATGTTGAAAGGAATAGTATTAAATAACGAAAATTACCAGCCAGGCCTTTCTATTGACTGTGTTATTTTTGGGTTTCATGACAATCAGCTGAAAGTGCTTTTGATTAAAACTCCGTATGAAAATAAATGGTCTTTACCTGGTGGATTCGTTCCTCTTCATCAGGATATTGATACTGCAGCTGTTACGGTTCTAAATGAACGAACGGGAATGCAGGGGATTTTTTTAAGACAATTTGCAGCTTTTGGAAGCGTGAAACGAAACGATCAGCATTTTGGAAATGCAGTATTGGATTACTTTAAAATTCCTGAAGAAGCAGGAAAATGGCTTAGGCAACGATTCGTAACCATTGGATATTACGCATTAGTAGATTTTTTAAAAGCAGTACCACAAAAAGGGAATACTCAGGAAATCATAGAATGGATTGATCATAAAGAGGTTCCCGAACTGATTTTAGACCATAAAAAAATTCTCGACAAAGCTTTAGATACCCTGCGGACTGAGCTCAATCTGATGCCGGTTGGATATAATTTATTGCCTGAAAAATTTACGATTCCGGAATTGCAGAAATTGTATGAAACCATTTTAGATAAAAAACTCGACAGAAGAAATTTTCTCCGGAAGATCACCAACATCGGAATCCTCCATAAGCTGGACGAAAAGAAAAGTAACGTAGCACACAAAGCACCAAATTTGTATACTTTTGATAAAGAAAAATACGAAGAAGTCCTTAAAAATGGTTTGAATCAGGGTTGGTGATAATAAAAGTTTAATTGAAACGGAACGATTATGGTAACTATTGAAACATTCAGAACGTTAGCTTTAGCATTTCCGGAAGCAACTGAAGAACCTCACTTTGAGAAAACTTCCTTCCGGATAAAGAAAAAAATATTTGCCACAATTGACGAGAAAAACAACAGAGGTGTCTTTAAATTTAACGAAATTGATCAGTCTGTATTTTGCGCGTCAAGCGAGATGATTTTTTATCCGATTCCAAACAAATGGGGAAAACAAGGCTGGACATTTGTAGATTTAGACAAAGTTCCGGTAAAAATGTTTCAGGACGCTTTGCTGCTTTCCTACAATACGGTAGCATTCGGTAAAAAATAGATTCCGGACTAATTAGCAATCAAGATTTACTACGTTTTTATAAAACAATCGTCCTGAATGTAAGGTTCACTCGTGGTTTTATGGTTGTTTTTGTTGGAGGTAAACGATGCAGCCAGTGCGTTTGCGTGGTGTCTTTCATCACCAGTAAACTGCCGTGTTCGAGAATTAAAGAAACGACTTCTTTGGTTTCCTTATGTTTAAACGCAAATTTGCGTTCAGCGCCAAAACTTAGGGAAGCGATAGCTCCGTTTTTCTTTAAATCCTTTTCGGCATCGCTGTGCCACGCCATTCCCTCATCACCGCTATGATACAAATTCAGCAAACAGGAATTGAAGGTTTCGCCTGTTTTTTCTTCAATGACGGCTTTAAGTGCCAGTAATTCATTGGTCCATGGAAGGGCTTTTTTAGTGGTTTTAGAATAGGTATATTCAAATTCCTGATCGCCGTACCAGGCTACTTTTCTCTTGGTTAGGATTAATTTTCCAAAGATAATCGCTTCATCATTTTTCCATTCTATCGTGTTTAGTAAAGAATCCCGATAGACATTGGCTTTTTCTCGCGCAAACAGTTTTCCGTAATAGTTTACAGTTCCGTCTTTGGGTAATAAATTGGTGTTTTCGTTTATTTCGGGATTAAATAAGTCCATTCTTCCATTTTTGATATTTTGTTTTCATGCAATGTCCACAAGGTCTGAAACCATTTTTTTCAGCTTCCTCTTCAGTATAAAAGAAAACCCGGTTTTCACGTTTCATTCTTTTGCCGGAAGCACATTTCAGCGTTCCGTAAATTTTTAGTTTTTGGTTTCCACCAAAGCAAATCTCGGCATTTTTGATTTTAATTCGCAATTGAAAATCAGTAATTTTAGAATGTTCAATCATTTTTTTTTAAGTTGCAAAGGTTCAAAGGCACAAAGGTTCAGAGGTTTTGGGATGTGTTGAAAAGCTTTGAACCTTTGTGTGATTGGTTTTTTTATCGTAGAGGCGCACAGCAGTGCGTCTTTCGCAAAGATTGTCGACGATGGTTTAGAGGCATTGCTGTGCACCTCTACACTATCCGTATGTTAAAAGTATAAAGTTACAAACCTCTGCACCTTTGTAGCTCTGCCTCTTTGCACCTTAAAATCAAGATAACGCATCATGAAAAATAATTCCCAGAGTATGCCTTTCGCCGCTATGGATTTCGCTTACACCATGTCTCATATTCACACGATAATATCCTTTCGTGCCTTTTACAGGACGGAAATTTGTCGTAAAAACCAAAACATCTCCTTTTTTAGGTTTTAGTACAATTGCTTTAGATTGTGCTCTCGGCGTTTGTTGCGTTAATACAAATTCGCCACCGGTAAAATCTTCGTCAGGTTCATTTAGGAAAATAACAATTTGAATCGGAAAATAAACAGCGCCATATAAATCCTGATGGAGGGTATTAAAACCACTTTTGCCGTATTTTAATATTAAAACGGTTGCCTTTAACTGATTATTGGCGTGACATTGTTCAAGCAATTTTTCGTGTGTTTCAGGAAAAAAAGTGTCGATATTCAGTGCTTTCATCCACGCATTAGCAATTGGCGTTAGTTTGGGATAGATAGTAGCCCGTATGGTCTGAATTAAATCAGGCAGCGGATAATTAAAATATTTGTATTCGCCCAAACCGAAACGATAACGCTCCATTACAACCGTTTTTCGATATAAATTAGGATTATCATAATCGAATTTTAAATCTTCACATTGTTCGTTATCAAGTACATTCGGAATAATGGCGAACCCATTTTCGTGCATGGATTCGGTGATGCTGTCCCAGTTGAGGGAAGCAATTTTAGATTGTATATTTTGCATTGAAATTATTTTGAAGTAGAGCCGCACAGCAGTGCGTCTTGTTTATAGGTTTTCCTGTAGGTGTTCTTTAATTTCCGGAGTCAGATTGTGCACCTTCCCAACCAATAATAGCCGTTTTTCGGGTATTTCCCCACATATAACCGCCAAAGGTGCCTGAAGATTGAATAACGCGATGACAGGGAATTAAAAAGGCTACCGGATTGCTGCCAATAGCAGTTCCGACTGCTCTTGAAGCATTTGGTTTTTCGATTTGCTGTGCAATAGAACCATAAGTAGATAGCTGGCCCATTGGAATTTTAAGCAATGTTTCCCATACTTTCAACTGAAAATCGGTTCCTTTTAAATGCAGTTTTATTTCAGACAGTTTACTCCAGTCGTTTTGGAAAATAAATAAGGCATTTTGTTGTGCTAAATCCAGTTTTCTGGAAAATGTGGCGTTTGGAAATTTATGTTTTAAATCTTCAAACCCGATTCCTTCATTTTCGGCGAAAGCCATAAAGCAGACTCCCTTTTCGGTTGAAGCTACAATGATATTCCCAAACGGACTTTCGGCAAAGCTATAATTGATAAAAAGGTTTTTGCCCCCGTTTTTATATTCTGCCGGTGTCATTCCTTCGATGTTTACAAATAAATCATGTAGACGGCTCGTTCCTGAAAGGCCAGTTTCGTAGGCGGTGTCAGACAAAGTCGCCTGACTGTTTTCCTTAAGGATTTTCTTGGCATGTTCAACACTGATGTATTGCAGAAATTTCTTCGGACTTGTTCCTGCCCATTCCGTAAACAAACGCTGAAAGTGAAACGGACTTAAGTGTACCTTTTCGGCAACGGTATCCAGATTTGGCTGTTCGCGAAAATTAGCTTTTATATAATCGATCGCTTCTGCAATTCGATTGTAATTGATATTTTCCTGTGTGTTCATTTTTGTTCCATTTTATAGTACAAATGTCGACTGGTTTTTGCAGAGATAAAATCCGAAACTTGCTTTGTTTTTCTAACCGCAAAGAGCGCTAAGATTTTCGCAAAGCACGCAATAGTTTTTGCTGGCAAGTCATAAATTTATTTCGCAATATTGTCATCCTGACGGAGAAAGGATCACACAGGAAGCTCCGCAAAGAGAGGTATATTATTTAAGGTCTTCTTTTCTTAAAGAAACACTTATCAATTTATACCCATTTTCAGTTCTTAAAAACTCAAAATGATCTTGTCCTGAATCTGTTTTCTTCTTTGGCGAGATCACAATATTTTTAACCGGATATCTCCAGTCTTTAGGTTCATTGCAATTGTTGAAATAGGTTTCGAATTCGATTGTTTCGAAAATGAACTTATTTAAGCCATCAGTTGAAACAAAGTAGTCACAATCTGTGGAGTTAAGTTCCTGAAGTTTACGTTTTATAAAGGTATAATTTTGATTAATAAATTTAGTGTTCGACTGCTTTATCCAGCCATTTGGTTCTTTCCAGTAGGTTATGGTAGCAAAAGAATGTTTTAGTAAATTCTCTCTGGATAAATCAGAAAGTAAATTGTTTTTCAGCCACAATTTGAACTCCTTATCAAAATTGACAAATGAATAATATTCGCCATCAACTCCACGGAAATTTTCTCTTATTGGATCTTTACTTGGATCTTTAGATTTTTCTACAGAATAAAAGTCCAGTTCACTATTATATCCGAAATTTTCAATTAAAATTTTATTGTTACTATCGATTAGGAATTCTTTTCCTCCAGACCAGAAAAAATGTTCTCCATCTATTTCTTTTTTAGCATCTTTTAATCCTATGAACATTCCGTTTTTTAATTTGGTTAAATCACTATAGTCGGGTGGAATTGCAATTTTTCCGTCACCATTAAAGAAACCCATTTTATCTGTTTTAGGATCTCTAAAACGGATAAAACCTTCATTTTCACAATCAGGGCCATTATCAAAAATGTATAAGCTGTCGCGGCCAACTATTTTCCCGGTTTTGGTTAAATAATAGCTTTTCCAATTGTCGTTTTCTTTTTCAGAAACAGCAATTATATTTTCAAATTTATTTGCAATAGTATATCCTGTAAATTTTGGTTCGATTTTGATAACGCCGTTTTTATCTTTATATCCAATTTTTGTGGTGTCTTTGCTCCAAAATGAAATCCATATATCATTGGTTTGTGCGAATAGCGAAGAACTTAGAATAAGGAATATATAGAGGTAGATAATCTTTTTCATGAAATTTATTTATCGTAGATGAATTTCTAATTCATTGTTTTTTGCTTCTTCAAAACAATCGCTACACAACATTTTAAAATCAGCTTTAGCTTGAAAAACTTCGGTCCATTCTTCACCATTATCTAAAAGATATTGTTCGCATTCACCACACCACGCAATTTGCGGAAGATCTTCTTCGGCTTCTGAATAGAAGAAACCTACTTTTTCTTTCGGGTCTATTGCCGTTGCAATGTGAATACAGCTGAATGTCATTTCTTTAGATCCGTGTATTTCACATAAAATTTTTTCAATCATAATTTTATATTGGCGAGTTATTTAATTTCAAATTTAAACTGAAAATTTCAAATTTTAAATAGAAAACCCGACAGGTTTTTAAAACCTGTCGGGTTTGATATAGATAATCGAAAAAATCTAAAATCAGAAATCTTCAATCTAAAATTTACTAGTATCTGTAATATTCCGGTTTAAACGGACCTTCAACAGGAACACCAATATAAGCAGCCTGATCGTCACGTAAAGTTTCCAGTTCAACGCCTAATTTAGCTAAGTGCAAAGCAGCCACTTTTTCATCTAAATGTTTTGGTAACATATAAACGTCATTGTTGTAAGCAGCACTATTTTTCCATAATTCGATTTGAGCCAAAGTCTGGTTGGTGAATGAGTTACTCATTACAAAACTTGGGTGACCTGTAGCACAACCAAGGTTTACCAAACGACCTTCAGCCAAAATGATGATGTCTTTTCCATTGATAGTATATTTGTCAACCTGAGGTTTGATTTCGATTTTAGATGCACCGTGGTTTTTGTTTAACCAGGCCATGTCAATTTCGTTATCAAAGTGTCCGATGTTACAAACAACAGTTTTGTCTTTCATTTGTTCGAAATGACTTCCAAGAACGATATCTTTATTTCCTGTAGTGGTAATGATGATATCAGCAGTAGCAATTACAGTATTTAATTTTTTAACTTCATAACCGTCCATTGCAGCTTGTAAAGCACAAATTGGATCGATTTCAGTAACCGTTACAATAGATCCTGCACCTCTGAAAGAAGCAGCAGTTCCTTTTCCAACATCACCGTATCCGCAAACGATAACTCTTTTTCCGGCTAACATTAAGTCAGTAGCACGACGTACAGCATCTACAGCAGATTCTTTACAACCGTATTTGTTATCAAATTTAGATTTAGTAACAGAATCGTTAATGTTGATGGCAGGCATTGGTAAAGTTCCGGCTTTTACTCTTTCGTAAAGTCTGTGAACACCAGTTGTAGTTTCTTCAGAAAGACCTTTGATTCCGGGAACCAATTCCGGGAAACGGTCAATAACCATGTTAGTTAAATCTCCACCGTCATCCAAAATCATGTTCAATGGTTTTCTGTCTTCGCCAAAGAATAAAGTTTGCTCAATACACCAGTCAAATGACTCTTCATCAAGACCTTTCCAGGCATACACCTGAATTCCTGCAGCAGCAATAGCAGCAGCAGCCTGATCCTGAGTAGAGAAGATGTTGCAAGAAGACCATGTAACTTCAGCACCAAGAGCAATTAAAGTTTCGATCAAAACTGCAGTCTGAATCGTCATGTGCAAACATCCGGCGATACGAGCACCTGCAAGAGGTTGTTCGTCTTTATATTCAGCACGAAGCGCCATTAAACCTGGCATTTCAGCTTCAGCCAGTTCAATTTCTTTTCTTCCCCAAGCCGCTAGAGAAATGTCTTTTACTTTGAAAGCCACAAAAGGCGTAGTTGTAGTACTCATTTATAGTATATTTGTATATTGTAATTTTTTTGCAAATTTACGGAATAGCTTTTTAATTTTGACTACTTTATATAAGATTTGTGAAATGTTTAATTTCTTAATTTATAGAGTATTAGTCGATTGCCATGATTGCCATACTGAGCGCAGTCAAAATAAGAAGCTAATCGGGCTGTCCACTATATCTTTTAGAGCTATAAAGACCAGACGTTAAATTAGAAACTCAGTTTTAAAATCACCGAAATAATTCATAATTTAAAACTCATAATTCATAACTAAAAAAGGATGCCTTTATTCCAGACGATACAATTCAACGAAACAACTAAAATCTTAATTTGGGAAATAACCGAATCTTTTGACGAGTTATTGAGCAAAGTAGTATTGAAAGAAAAAACGCAGCTGCGATTGAACGGAATGAAATCCCAAATGCATCAGCGTGCTTTTCTGAGCGTTCGCATGCTGATTCAGGAAATGGGTTTTACAGATCATGATTTGCATTACGACGAGTTTGGAAAACCTTATTTTGATTGTCACAATCATATCTCCATAACACATTCGTATCATTTTGCAGCCATCATCGTCAGTCATGAAACGGTTGGAATTGATATGGAGTTACAACGGGAAAAAATTATTCGTATTGCCGATAAATTTACAGATTTCGAATGCGATTATTTAAAACCGGACCCTATTGAGAAATATGTAAAAAAACTCACTGTAATCTGGGGAGCTAAGGAAGCGATTTTTAAAATCAGAAACGAAAAAGGGATCAGCTTTAAAGATCACATCAAGGTTGGAGATTTCTCTTTAAATAAAAGCCAGACAGAAGCGAGCCTTCATTTTGATGATTTAATCAAAGATTTTGAGGTGCATTATGAAGAAATCAAATCAGATAATTTTGAAGGGAAATTTACTTTGGTGTATGCTTTTGAGAAACAGAATTGAATAAAATTCCAATTTTTAAATTCTAAATTCCAAAGTGTTTCATTTCGAGGAACGACAAATCACATTAGAGGATTGGCAAAGATTGGCGATTTTCTGTACTAAATTTTGTGTTACCCGAATGATAAAATGCGCTAAATAACCAGGATTATAAAGGATTCTCCATCATTTTTTTGCGATGTTCAAACATACTCATAAACAGGAAAGTTCCCATTTTTCGGGCACGTCGTTTTAGTGTTTCTGCATTTTCGCCTTCGAAGTGTTCTTCTAAAGTCTGAAACCAATAGTTGAGCCATATTCCAAACTCGTTTGACGTAATTTTTCCATCAAAATGTGCATCAACTTCATTGTGCACGGCATGGGGATTGCCTTTGTATTTTTTAACCGCAAATAAATTGGTCTCCCAAAAATCGGTTAGTTTTTCCAGATGTGCGTCCCAGTCTTTTATGATTGTATTAAAATAAGAGCCGATTTCCTGATCGGCTCTTATTTTAGCATAGAACTGATGGACTAGAAAAGAAATATCAGTTCTGTTTTCGATTTGTTTTTTCACAGAATGAAATTATTTAAAATGATAAGGGATACACTTAAAACGGCGCTTAGAATCAAAAGATTAAAAACAATTTTGTGTTTCATCTGTGCCAGTATTGAAGTGTTTACAAAAATACAGGCTAATACAATAATGGCCAGCTGAATCATTTGAGGAATAGAAGTTCCATTTGCTAAAACGTACATTGCGGCAGCACCACCTAAACAGCTCTGACCAATTACAGCCATTGCAGCAGAACCCATGTAACTTTTATTGAAATTTTCGAATGTTGTTTGATATAGTGTCATGATATTGAGATTTTTACACCACAAAGATACGCTCACAATACCGCTGCGTTTTATGACTTAAATCATAAAACAAGAACTTTTTTATCGATATACTTTTCTGTTAATAATCTTCAATTCACCTTTTTTTTCTAAAGCTTTTATGGCTCTAATCACAGTTTCTACGCGTAAGCCGGTGAGATCTCCGATTTGCTGCCTGGTAAAATTGATCAGATATCCGTTCGTCTCTTTCTTAAAATTAAAATAGAAAATGCCGTGATCAATTAATTTTAAAACACGATGTTCCGGTTCATGCGTAGAGATTTCGGCAGCCATTACCGATTTATAATACAACCGCTGCGCTAAATTTTCGATTATTTTAATGCTTACTGCCGGATTCTCTTCCAATAATTTCATGAAATTTGGTTTGGGGAGACAAAGAATCCAGGTTTCTCCAACAGCCACAGCACTTGCAGGATACTTTTGATTTAAGAATAAGGGCGGTTCTCCAAAAGACTGGTTTTTATAGAAAATTCCCTGAATAAATTCGCGTCCGTCATCATTGTAATTGTTCATTTTAATTTCACCTGACACAATCTGATAATAATGGGTAGGTAATTTTCCTTCTTCAAAAACAGTTGAGGCTTTCTCGTAAAATTTCTTTGAGGCACCATATTTTTCTAAAAGATCGGTAGCAATCATAATTCGGTTCTTAGGTTGTCAAAAGCGCTACGCAAATATAATTCATTCAAAATAGTTCTTGTGCATTAAAAAACTTTTACTTTTACGCCCGATTATGAGACAAAGAATACCGAATATTTACCAGCAAATTATCCAGGCCAAGATTAATGGGCAGAAACTGCTTGCTATTCTTTTGGATCCTGATAAAATTATCTGGGAGAATTTGGATGCTCTTTTGTTTAAAATAAACCAGTCACCTGCCACTCATATTTTTGTGGGAGGAAGTATCGTCCAGACTACTATTTTAGAAGAATTAATGACGGAATTAAAACAAAAAACAAACTTGCCCGTTGTTATATTTCCGGGAGATCCGTCACAGATTTCAGCTCAGGCTGATGCTATTTTGTTCCTGTCTTTATTGTCTGGCCGAAACGCTGATTACTTAATAGAATATCAGGTTCAGGCAGCACCAATTTTGAAGAAGACAAAACTGGAAGTGCTGTCAACAGGATATATTTTAATAGAAAGCGGTAACGAAACGGCTGTAGCCAGAGTGAGTAAAACACAACCGCTGGATCGCACAGATCTTGATCTGGTCCTGGCAACGGCGCAGGCTGGAGAAATGTTGGGAAATAAACTGCTCTATCTGGAAGCCGGAAGCGGTGCCAAAAAAGCTGTTCCGCTGGAAATGATAGCGTTAATTGCTCAAAATATTGAAATTCCGATAATTGTTGGAGGAGGAATTGTAGATTTGCAGGGAATTCAAAAAGCATATGAAGCAGGTGCAGATTTAGTAGTGATTGGAACTGCTTTTGAAAATAACAGCCACTTTTTTGAATCATAAAGAGTAAATAAAAACCCAAATAACCTGCTATAATGATTGATTTTTTTCTCGACAGTTATAAAAATGCTCCTTTATGGCATATTGCTTTGGAGTTTCTGGTTTTTGTCTGTGGAATTTTAAGTGTCTGGTTCGCGAAGAAAGAAAATATTTGGGTATATCCAACGGGTTTAGTTGCTACATTAATTTCGGTATACCTTTTATATGTTGCCGGTTATATTGGAGATATGATCATAAATGGATATTTTTCTATTATGAGTATTTACGGATGGTATGTTTGGGCAAAAGGAGGAACAATTGATGAAAATCTGCCCATCACACGAACTAATTTTAATGAAAAAATAATCGGGATTATACTTTTCATTGTGACTGTTTTTGTGGTCTTTGGTATTTATAAATATTTTGATTACGAAATCAAAAACGACAATTATGTTGATATGATTTCATCAGGAATATTTTTCGCAGGAATGTGGTACATGGCCAGAAAAAAGATCGAAAACTGGACACTTTGGATTATTGGTGATATTATTGTAGTGCCTCTTTACGCTTATCGTGGCTTAGGGATGCTGTCACTTCAATATTTAATTTTTACAATTTTGGCTATTTCAGCTTATTTAGAATGGAGAAAAATCTTAGACAGCAAAAAACAGCTATCCTGAAAATTGCTTTGTTTGGCCCTGAAAGTACAGGGAAAACGACTTTGGCAAAACAGCTTGCGGAATATTACGAAACGGAATGGGTTCCGGAATTTGCACGTGATTATTTGCAGGAAAAATGGGAAAAGAATCAGCATATATGTGAAGCTGATGATATGATGCCGATTGCTTACGGACAAGTTGCATTAGAAAATCAAAAACTTTCTTCGGCAAAAAAATATCTGTTTTGCGATACCAATCTTATGGTTACCAAGGTTTTTTCCGAAATGTATTATGGATTTTGCGATCCGCTTCTGGACGAAGCTGCACTTGAACATGAGTATGATTTATTTTTTCTTACCGATATAGATGTACCCTGGGAAAAAGACGACATCAGAGATACCCCTGACGGAAGGGAAACGGTGTTTTCTGTTTTTAAACAAACCTTAATCAATACCCAAAAGCCATTTATTACCCTTTCTGGCAATAAAGAAAATCGTCTGGCAAAAGCTACCGCTATTATCAAAAATCTGACAATTGCCAAAGAAAAAGGTTTCTCATCTGCTGATTTTGTTGAGATTTATGAACATGGAATTCCTTTTGAAAAAATAGTAAAGCAACTGGATATTTTTAAAAATGGCATTTCAAAGAGTAATTTAATAAGTCCGGCAACCAGTAATAACGGGATTTTAAGCCTGACAGAAAGTGATTTCGAAGAAAAAGCTGCTTTTTTTGATCTTCAGAAGGAGAATTTAAAACTGAAGAAATTTGTTCCGGCTTCCGGAGCTGCCAGCAGAATGTTTAAGTTTCTAACTGCTTTTCTGAACGATTTTGATATTCAGACAGAAACTATAAATGCCTATATCAATAGAAAAAAAGACAGTAATTTGTCCATTTTTATCGTAGCGATGGATAAGTTTCCGTTTTTTGAAGCTTTAGATAAAAAGTTGAGGGAAGTATATCCGGATTTTGAAACGCTGGATAGAGATTATAAAAATTATTATTTTATAAAATTGCTCTTGTCGCCTGATTACTTTGACTTTGCAAACAAACCAAAAGCAGTTTTACCCTTTCATCAGTATAAAACGCATATCGCAATTCCCATTGAAGAACATTTAAATGAATGTGTACATTACGCGACTGCAAATCAGATTTCGAATTTGCATTTTACCGTATCGGAAGCGCATCAAAGCCTGTTTGAAAAAGCGGTTGAAGTGGTTAAAGAAAAAGTAGAAAAGGATTCAGGGACTAAAATAAATATCGCTTATTCGTATCAAAATAAAAGCACAGATTCCATTACTGTTGATGCTAAAAATAAAATGGTAAGGGATAAAAACGAATCATTGATTTTCAGGCCAGGCGGGCATGGCGCATTAATTGAAAATTTAAATGAACTGGATGCAGACATTATCTTTATCAAAAATATTGACAATGTAATTCAGAATCATATTGATAAAATTACGCTCTACAAAAAAGCTTTGGCTGGAATTTTAGTTGAAATTCAGAAAAGAGTTTTTAGTTATCTGAACGCTATTGAAAGTCAGGAAATCAAAGAAGATCATATCGATGAAATAGTTCATTTCCTGACTAAAAAGCTGAATATTCAGATGACTAAAGATTTTAATAAATTTACTTTCGAGAATAAAATTATTAAAATTAAAGACCTTTTAAACAGACCCATCAGAGTTTGCGGAATGGTTAAAAATGAAGGAGAACCGGGTGGAGGACCCTTTTGGGTGATGAATAAGAAGGGAAAAATTTCGCTTCAGATTGTAGAAACATCCCAAGTAGATTTAACGAATAAAAAGCAACTTGAAATTTTATCGGCAGCTACACATTTTAATCCCGTAGATTTAGTTTGCGGAATAAAGAATTATAAAAATCAAAAATTCGACCTCAATGAATTTGTGGATTCGAAAGCAGGTTTTATCGTAGAAAAAAGTGTGGATGGGAATACCGTGAAGAGTTACGAGTTACCAGGTTTATGGAATGGTGCAATGGCAAATTGGTTAACTATTTTTGTTGCTGTTCCGCTACTCACTTTTAATCCGGTAAAAACAGTAAATGATTTATTAAAACCAGCACATCAGCCACAATAATGGACACCGAAAAAATCATATCAGAATTAAGTTTCAAGGCTGTCAGAAGCAGCGGAGCAGGAGGACAAAATGTAAATAAAGTGTCTTCAAAAGTGGTCTTGACTTTTGATCTGAATACTTCTCAGGCCTTATCTGACGAAGAAAAATTACTTTTACTAACCAATATTTCGTCACGCTTAACTTCTGAAAATATCTTAATTTTAAATTGTGACGAAGACAGAAGTCAGCTTAAAAACAAGGATATTGTTGTAAAACGTTTTTTAGAAATCATCAAAAAAGGATTATTCGTTCCTAAAATCCGTAAGGCAACTAAGATTCCAAAATCTGTAATTAAGAAGAGAATTAAGGACAAAAAGAATATTTCTGAGATAAAACAATCCCGTAGAAAACCGAATTTGGATTAGTTTTTTTATATTTCTCAGGATGACAGCAGATCAGTCTTTGCTTCATAAAAAGTTAAGTTTGATTTAAAACGCTGCGTTAAAAAATTGCAGAGTTACCAAAAAGTGGTAATTTTATAAAAAAAAATCAATTTTATGGGAAAGAACACATCCATATCTTTAGGCAATCATTTCGAAAGTTTTATTGAATCAAGTGTTTCAGAAGGCAGATTCAACAATGCAAGTGAAGTAGTAAGAGCCGGACTAAGACTTTTAGAAGAAGAAGAAAATCGCATCATCGCTTTAAGAAAAGCAATACACGAAGGACTTGAAAGCGGAAGAGCAGTAAATTTTGATCCAAAAGAACATTTGAGAAATTTAAAAGCCAGAAATAAATAATGGCTGAATTTTTTCTAACAAATAAAGCCGTTGAAGATTTAACCGATATTTGGGATTATACTGTTGAAACCTGGTCTGAAAATCAAGCAGAACATTACTACCTTTTGCTTATGGATTCTTGCAAAGAGTTGGCCGAAAAACCGGCAAGAGGAAAATCTTACGATACAGTTGATAAAAATCTTTTCGGGTATAAAACAGGTCAGCATGTTATTTTCTATCGAATACTTTCAGAGAATGAGATAGAAATTGCAAGGATCCTTCACGGTATGATGGACTTAAAAAGTAAAATCTGAGAAGCCGAACAAAATAAAGGGTAAACTATACTAAATAGTTTTGCAGGTGACTCGTTTGATTTTTGGAATTTGGAATTTTCATTTTTGGGAGTTTAATTTTTAAACACTACATTTGCCCCGTCTCAAAGGGGTGCTCTAAATAACGAGCTGAGATCATACCCAAAGAACCTGAGCAAGTAATGTTGCTAAGGGAAAAAACGACAGATTTTATCGCATAGTATCATTTTGTCGTGAAACAATTTTATTAATTTAACAACAAGAATAATTCCCCCTTTTATTCGTAATTTTTTACGGATGAAAACTATTATTAAAGGTACTGAGGTACTAAGTTACAAAGGTTCTAAGGTTCAAAATGCAGCCGGAACAAAATCTATTTTCTTTTTTCTGTTTTTTATTTTCTCAACTCTTTTTTCTTTCGCACAAGAACAGGACTCTACCAAGGTCAATCAGCTTGATGATGTGTTGGTTTCGGCTGTTCGTGTTACTACGAAAACGCCGGTTTCTTTTAGTAATATGGATAAGAAGGAAATTAAATTCAGAAATCTGGGTCAGGACATTCCAATTCTTATGAATTATTTACCCTCAGTGGTTACCACTTCCGATGCCGGAAATGGCATGGGCTATACCGGAATACGCGTACGTGGAAGCGATGCTACAAGGGTCAATGTTACGATTAATGGAATTCCGTATAACGATGCAGAAAGTCAGGGTACGTTCTGGGTAAATATGCCCGATTTTGCTTCTTCAGTTGAGAGCCTGCAGTTACAGCGTGGTGTTGGAACTTCAACTAACGGATCAGGAGCTTTTGGTGCGAGTTTGAACATGCTGACCGACAATTATGCTTCTAAACCTACGGGTGAAATTTCAAATTCTTTCGGGAGTTTCAATTCCCGTAAACATACGGTGAAATTCAGTACCGGTTTATTAAACGATCATTTTGAAATTGCAGGACGTTTGTCGGCTTTAAAATCTGATGGATATGTTGACAGGGCAAGTTCTGATTTAAAGTCCTATTTCCTGCAGGCCACCTATGTAGGGAAAACCACTTTAATTAAAGCCCTGGTTTTTGGCGGAACAGAGAAAACCTACCAATCCTGGAACGGAATTGATGGCGAAACATTAAACGATAACCGCACGTATAATTCGGCGGGAAAATTTACAGATGAAGCCGGTAATATTCGATTTTATGACAATGAAACGGATAATTACAAACAAGACCACTACCAATTGCACTGGAGCGAATCGTTTTCGGATAAATGGAATACAAATTTCGCTCTTCACTATACAAAAGGACTGGGCTATTATGAAAATTATAAATTTGATGAACCGGTTGCTGGTTATGGAGGAATTCAGCCCACTAAAATGGTTGAAAATGATAAGGGGGAATTGGTTCCGGGAACTGATTTAATTCGTCAGAAATGGTTAGACAATGATTTTTACGGAACGACTTTCTCTTTAAAATATAAAGATGAAAAGCTGGATGTTATTTTTGGCGGAGGCTGGAATAAATATGAAGGCGATCATTTCGGGAAAGTAATCTGGGCCAGAAATGCTGCGCAAACAGAATTGGGAGATCATTATTATGACGATTTTTCAACAAAAACAGACGGAAATATTTTTGCAAAGGCAAATTATCAGTTCACCGAAAAGTTAAGTTTCTATGGAGATTTACAATACAGAAAAGTAACTTACAAAGCGGATAGTTACGAAACAGGCGTAGTAGATGACCAATTCAATTTCTTTAATCCAAAAGCAGGATTAAATTATGAAATCAATCCAAAAAACACCTTGTATTTCTCTTATGCAAGAGCCAATCGGGAACCAAACAGAACAGATTATGAAGGGGGAAATGTAAAGCCGGAGAAATTAAACGATTTTGAATTAGGATGGAGATTTAATGCTGAGAAATTTCAATTGAATTCGAATTTCTACTATATGGGGTACAAAGATCAGTTGATTCTAACAGGAAGGCTGGACGATGTTGGATCTCCGATTCGTTCTAATAGCGAGAAAAGTTATCGTTTAGGTCTTGAAGTTGATGCTACGATTGTACTTTCAGAGAAATTCATCCTGCGTCCTAACTTTACCTTAAGCAATAATAAAAATGTAGATCTGGCTGTTGAAGGGCAAAATTATGGTACAAAAGATATCGCTTATTCCCCGTCGGTTATTGCGGGAAACATTATTGTTTACAGCCCGATGGAGAGTTTGCACCTTTCCTTATTGCAGAAATTTGTTGGAGAACAATACATGAATAACATCGAATTACCGGAAGCTAAACTGGCTGATTATTTTGTAAATGATTTGAATGTATCTTATGAAATAAAACCAAAAACAGTTTTCAAATCCATTATGATAACAGGTTTGGTAAATAACTTTTTAGACAAACAATATGTTTCAAACGGAGCAATGTACGATGTGTATCCGTACTATTATCCTCAGGCAGGTATTAATTTCTTACTTGGACTGACATTGAAATTCTAGTAGATTCAAAAATAAAAAAAGCCTGAAAGTTTTAAATTTTCAGGCTTTTTTTATTTTAGTTGTAAACGTGAATTACCGATCCGGCAACGTCAACTTTATATTGTTTCAGCGGATATTCTTTTCCACCCAGACCCGTAAACAGACTATATTCTGCTTTATCGCAGGAACAAACCGCATTAATGCCTTTTATAGTCATTGCAATGCATGAAGACAATTCCTGATTCGGACATGCAGCATCGAAAGCAGTATAACCAGCTCCGGTATTGAAAATAATAATCCCTTTTGCTCCATAACCGGATACAATAACACCATTACTCGGGTATTTAAGATCTGAATAAGCAGGTAAACTCATGTTTACAGATAAATTAACAGAATAATTCGGGATGTAAGGATTGTTATTACTACGTTCCTTATCGCTACAAGATAAAAACAGCGAAGTTAATACGATGAAGAGCCAGATTTTTTTCATTATTTTAATATGAATTAGTGAAACAAAATTAAATTATTTAGATTTGAATTCTATATGATTAACATATAATTATGTACTATAAAAAATAATAGTATATTTGTAATAAGAAATCCCGTCCTGATGGGATTTTTTGTATTTATATAAACGATGAAGTTATGAGTAAAGTATCTTATTATACAGCAGAAGGATTAAAAAAATTAAAAGATGAGTTGGAGCATTTAAAAAGTGTAATGCGTCCAAAGGCATCCCAGGATATAGCGGAAGCAAGAGACAAAGGTGATTTATCTGAAAATGCAGAATACGATGCCGCTAAAGAAGCTCAGGGATTATTAGAAATGAGAATTGCCAAGCTGGAAGAAGTATATTCAAATGCCAGATTAATAGACGAATCACAATTAGATGTTTCTAAAGCATTGGTGCTTTCGAATGTTAAAATCAAGAATCAAAGCAACGGCATGGAAATGAAATATACATTAGTTGCGGAGAGTGAAGCAGATCTTAAAACCGGAAAAATCTCGGTGACTTCTCCTATTGGAAAAGGCCTGCTTGGAAAATCGGTTGGAGAAGTAGCTGAAATCACGGTTCCAAACGGAGTTTTGAAATTTGAAATCCTTGAAATCTCAAGGGACTAAATTATAAATGTTTATTCGTTAAATCGTTTATTTGTTTAATCGATTTAACGAATAAACGGTTTAACAAATAAACAATGTCAACAATATTTACCAAAATAGTAAACGGAGAAATCCCGGCTTATAAAATCGCCGAAGACGACAATTATCTTGCTTTTTTAGATGTAAATCCAAATGCAAAGGGCCATACGCTTTGTATTCCAAAACAGGAAATCAATAAGATTTTCGAGATGGATGACGAATTGTATTTAGGGTTAATGAAGTTTTCTAAAAAAATAGCCATTGCTTTAGAAAAAACAGTTCCCTGCAAAAGAGTTGGAATGGCAGTTGTAGGTTTGGAAGTGCCTCATGCGCACGTACATTTAATTCCGTTGAACGAAATGGATGAAATGCGTTTTCAAAATAAAGTGTCACTTTCTAAAGAAGAATTTGAGACGCTGGCCAAAAGTATTCAGGCGAATTTGTAAAACATAAAGACGCTTCGACTTCGCTCAGCCTGATATTCTGACATAAATAAAAAAGTGCCGTAAAATTATTTTTACGGCACTTTTTTATTTAACTGAATCTGAAAAGTAGTCCCTTTTCCTAATTCAGAGTGCAGAACTTTGATCTTTCCGTTATGGTATTCCTCAACAATTCTCTTAGTTAAGGAAAGCCCCAGTCCCCAACCGCGTTTTTTGGTGGTAAAACCAGGCTCAAAGATGGTTTTGAACTGATTTTTCGGAATCCCTGTACCGGAATCTTTTACAATTATTTTTACATGGTGTGCATCCTGTTCGATCTGAAGATCTAAGGTGCCTTTTCCTTTCATGGCATCAATGGCATTTTTTACCAGATTTTCGATGGTCCAGCTGTGTAATGTCGGGTTGATCATGACAAAAATGGCTTCTTTCGGAACATGATGTGAAAATGCGACCTGTTTAGAAAAACGGGATTGTAAATATTCATAACTATTTAAAGTCTCGGTAACGATATCATGAAGTTCCAATGCCGGAACAGATCCGATTTTTGAAAAACGATCTGTAATGGTCTGTAAACGGTCTACATCTTTTTCAATCTCTACGGTAATGGACTGATCTATTTCTTCCGTTTTTAAAATTTCAACCCATCCAATCAGGGAAGACAATGGTGTCCCGATCTGATGGGCAGTTTCTTTTGCCATTCCTGCCCAGAGCTTATTTTGAATGGCCATTTTGGTGCTTTTATAAAAATTATAGATCAGCGCACCAAACAAAAAAATGATCAGCAATAAAGCAATCGGATAATATTTAAGTTTATTAAGTAAAGCTGAGTTGCCATAATACAGCTTCTGGTATTTTCCGGGAGCATATTCAAAAACAATAGGCTCGTTTTCGTTTTGCAGTTTATTCAGAAAAGACATTGATTTTTTTTCATCCTTTAAGACTGTTTCAGGGACATTTCTGGTCGTCAGAATCTTGTCATACATCGTCAGGATTACCGGAATAGAAGTGTTGTTGCTGGAAATCTGAAGCGGAAGTTCCAGATCCGTATTTTCATCAGCGTTAATTAAGGCAATCTGTGCATTTGCCAGCAGCTTCATTTTTATCCTTTCCTCATTTTTGAAAATTTGAAAAAAAGTATACGTATTCCAGAGAATCAGCGAAATGATTAAAAAGGAAATGCTAATGATAACCCAACGGGTAGTATTTCTTCTGTCCGAAAAAAACATATTTTAAATTTTGAGGTATAAATATAACGAAATAAACACATTTAATATTTTGTGTGCTGCGAAAGATTTTTGTTTTTTAAGTCTAAAACTATTTCTTAGTCAGTAACGATTTCTATACTTTTGTAGTCACCGAAAAGAGATTCGGTTAAAAAGGAAAAATATGATCAGTATTAACCCAAAAGAAATTCCGACTGCAAAATTGCACGGCTATCTGCAGAGTGCCGTCGGACCGAGACCTATTGCTTTTGCAAGTACAATTAGTGCAAAAGGAATTCCGAATTTGTCACCGTTCAGTTTCTTTAATGTGTTTAGTGCCAATCCGCCAATCCTGATTTTTTCACCTGCACGACGCGTCCGGGACAATACGGTTAAACATACTCTGATCAATGCCGAAGCGACCCGTGAAGTCGTAATAAATGTGGTCAATTATGATTTGGTGCAGCAGACCTCTTTAGCCAGTACCGAATACGGCGAAGGCGTAAACGAATTTATCAAGGCAGGTTTAACACAAATTCCTTCAGATCTGGTAAAACCTTATAGGGTAAAGGAATCCCCGGTACAATTTGAGTGTAAAATCACGCAGATTATCCCGTTGGGAACAGAAGGAGGAGCGGGTAACCTGATTCTGTGTGAAGTAGTAAAAATTCATATTCACGAAGCTGTTCTGGATGAAAACGGAGCTATCGACCAGCATAAGATTGATTTGGTTTCAAGATTGGGAAGTAATTGGTACTCAAGGTCAAACCAGGGACTTTTTGAAGTGCCCAAGCCACTTACAACTTTAGGGGTTGGAGTAGATGTGATTCCGAATTTTATACGGGAAAGCCCCGTTTTTAACGGAAATGATCTTGGAAAGTTAGGAAATATTGAAGCCTTGCCTACAAAGGAAGAAGTTAGTATATTTGTGAAAGAAAATTTTTCAGTGAAAGGAGTCCTAAGCTCCGACGATCAGGAAAAAATACATTTAGAGGCCAAGAAATATCTCAATAATGATGATATTGTATCTGCCTGGAAAGTGCTTTTGGCAAAAAAATAAGAAAAGAATCAATAATTAATATAAACGAAGATGGAAGTTACAGGAAAAGTAAAAGTGGTTAACCCGGAGCAACAAGTTAGTGCCTCATTCAAAAAAAGAGAATTAGTTGTTACTACTGATGAACAATATCCACAACATATTTTAATCGAATTTACACAAGATAAATGCGATTTGTTGAGTAGCTATAAGCAAGGAGAGGCAGTAAAAGTTTCTATCAATTTAAGAGGAAGAGAATGGGTTAATCCACAAGGAGAAACCAGATATTTCAATAGTATTCAAGGCTGGAGAATCGAAAGAGCAGGTGCAGAAGCGCCTTCACAAGCTCCGCCAATGCCTGCTGCAGAAGCTTTTGCTCCGGCTACAAATGTAAACGACGACGAACCGGACGATTTACCGTTCTAAAAGTTTAAATTACAAAGACTATAAATTCCAAATTCCAAATCATTAACGTATTTGGAATTTGGAATTTTGTTTTTGCATATAGTTTGTATCCTTTCGACCGAAGGGAGAAGATGCGGTTGGTTGGAATTTGGAATTTCAATATTGGAATTTCCCTTTTAATTTTATTGGAATTTTAAAAAATGTATTACGTAGATAAAGATTTATTTTTTCCGCCAGTTTCAGAAACCGATGAAGAAGGAATTCTTGCGATTGGTGGCGATTTGAGTCCGGAACGTTTGCAATTAGCCTACAAAAGCGGTATTTTTCCGTGGTTTAACGAAGGCGAACCCATCCTCTGGTGGTCGCCGGACCCAAGAATGGTTTTGTTTCCGGATGAATTGATTGTATCCAAAAGCATGCGGAATATTTTGAACAGAAATCAGTTTAAAGTGAGTTTTAATCAAAATTTTAAGGAAGTCATTTCTAATTGCCAAAGCATTAAAAGAGAAGGTCAGGACGGAACCTGGATTTCTAATGACATGATTGATGCATACTGTAAGCTTCACGAAATCGGAATTGCAAAATCTGTTGAGGTTTGGCAGGACGAAGTTTTAGTTGGAGGTTTATATGGTATCGATTTAGGTCATGTTTTTTGTGGTGAAAGTATGTTTTCAAAAGTATCTAATGCATCAAAAGTGGCTTTTATTGCTTTGGTGGAGTATTTAAGAAAAAATAATTATAAGCTTTTAGATTGTCAGGTTTATAATCCGCATTTAGAAAGTTTAGGCTGTTGCGAAATTGACAGAGCAGCATTTATGTCTATTTTAAAAAGTGAGTAAGATGAGTGCAATTCATATTGTAAAAGAAATTTATATTTATCCGGTAAAAAGCCTGGCAGGAATTAGCTGCAAGGAAGCTCTGGCCCAAGAAATGGGATTTGAAAATGATCGCCGATGGATGTTAGTTGACGCTGAAAATCAATTTATAACGCAGAGAGAACATCGCATTTTAAGTCAGTTTTATCCACAAATTTCAGATGGAAAAATCAGCATAACTTTTCGGGACCATCAACATGAATTTTCAATAGACGAGCATTTAGACATTCCAATCGAAACGAAAGTCTGGGAGGATAAAAGCGAGGTTGTTGAAGTGAATAAAACCACTTCAGAATGGTTTAGCAAACACTTGGGATTTGAATGTAAATTGGTCAAAATCATGAAAATTGGAAGTCGTAAACATGAAAGTTCAAGACTAAAAGAAACCTTCAGTGTAAGTTTGGCTGACGGTTATCCTTATTTATTAGTAGGATCAGAAAGCCTGGATTTTTTAAATGAAAAATTAAAAGATAAAATCACTGTTTTAAGATTTCGCCCAAACATTGTCATCAGCTCAAAAACAGCTCATGAAGAAGATGACTTTGATACTTTTAAAATCGGAAAAGTTCAGTTTAAAAATGTAAAACCCTGCGGGAGATGCATTATGGTCAATAACGATCCGCAGAATGGAAACCTGAAAAAAGAACCTCTAAGAACTTTAAGCACCTACAGAAAAGTTGAAAATTCAGTTTTTTTCGGGACTAATATTGTGAGTTTAAATGCCGGAGTTATTAGTGTTGGAGATGAAGTTGTTTTTTAAAAACTAAGTTTTGTAAAGCTCCAATCCAAAGTATTAAAAAGGACTAATTCATTTCTTAAAGTAGGCAGCCCTAAAATCAATTTAAGCGTTTCATGCGCCATCATCGTGCCGATAATTCCTGGCAAAGTTCCCAGAACGCCATTTAAATTACAATTCGGCACCTCTTTTGGATCCGGCATTTCAGGAAACAGATCACGTAAATTTTTACTTCCGTTATGATTGAAAACTGCAATTTGTCCTTCAAATTTTAAAATGCTTCCGTAGACCAGAGGTTTCTGAAATTGTACGCAAGTATCGTTTATCAAATAACGTGTTGAAAAATTATCAGACCCATCAACAATAACATCGTATTGCTGAATGATTGTTGCTGCGTTTTCAGCTGTCAACTTCAAATTAATAGCTTCAGCCTCAATTAAGGGATTTAATTTAGAGACAACTTCTTTCGCAACAACTGCTTTCTCTCTTCCGATTTCGTTTTCAGTGTATAAAATCTGTCGGTGAAGGTTGTGAATCTCAATAGTATCAAAATCCATTATTCCAATAAAACCCACCCCGGCTGTTGCAATATATTGTAAAACCGGACAGCCTAGACCTCCGGCTCCAATAACCAGAACTTTTGCTTTTTTGAGTTTTTCCTGACCTTCATCACCAATTTCGGGAAGAATGGTTTGCCGGTTATAACGTAAAAATTCTTGTATAATGCTCATTTTAATTTTGGAATTTGGAATTTGAAATCTGGAATTTGAGATTTGGAATATTTCTAATGATAGCTTTTATCCCAATCTTTCCAGACAGGTTCGTAGCCAGAATTTTTGATGACCTGCGCGATTTCTTTGGCGGAACGCTCATCACTGATTTCAAATTGTTCCAGGGATTGCGGGTCCACAACATAACCACCCGGATTCGTTTTAGAACCGGCACTCATACTCGTTGTCCCAATCGGGATAATATTATTTCTGAACTTTTCGTTTTCACGTGTAGAAATTGAAATCTCCAAATCTTCATTCCACAAACGATAAGCGCAGATAAGCTGTGTTAAATCTTTATCATCCATAATAAAATTAGGTTCAATAATGCCTTCAGCAGGACGTAATCTAGGAAACGAAACGGAATACTTGGTTTGCCAGTATTTCTTCTGGAGGTAGTCGATATGCAAGGCGTTAAAAAAGCTATCCGCTCGCCAGTCTTCCAATCCCAGTAAAACCCCCAAACCCATTTTATGAATCCCTGCTGTTCCTATTCTGTCCGGAGTTTCCAGACGAAAATCAAAGTTTGACTTTTTGCCTTTGGTGTGGTATTTTTTATACACTTCCTGATGATACGTTTCCTGATAAACCAGGATTGAATAAACACCGGCTTCATGCAAACGCTCGTATTCTGCTGTTGAAAGCGGTTGAACTTCTGCCGAAATAAGCGAAAATTGTTCTTTTATCTGGGCAATTGCATTCAGGAAATAATTAATATTTACGGTATAATTGGCCTCACCCGTAACTAGTAAAACATGGTCAAACCCTGCTTCTTTTAACGCCTGGGTTTCCAGTTTAATTTCGGCATCTGAAAGTGTTTTTCGCTTGATTTTATTATCAAGACTAAAACCGCAATACGTACAAATATTTTGGCATTCATTACTTAAATACAAAGGCACATACATCTGAATTGTTTTGCCAAAGCGTTTTTTAGTTAGCTCATGGCACTCCCGGGCCATGAGCTCCAGATAAGGTTGTGCGGCAGGTGAAATCAAAGCTAAAAAATCATCCAGATTTCGTTTATTTTTTGCCAGTGATTTTTCGACTTCACGGGCTGAAGTTTGGTATATTTTAGATTGAATGGAATCCCAGTTGTATTGCTCAAAAACCGATTTAAATGTTTTCATTGGATTGTTGTTTTACCGCAAGGGGCACTAAGATTTACGCAAAGTTCGCTACGCTTTGTGTTGTTTAAGTTTGATTAAAGAGTTCGTAAAGCTTAGCGAACTTTGCGCAAAAACCTTGCGAACTTTGCGGTTAAGCAAACTAGTCATATAAAAAAGACGTCAAAGGACTCGAAGCAGTTGCGTGATTTTGTTGATTGGCAATTTTGGCTTCGAACGCTTTTCGACCGGCAATTACTGCTTCTTTAAAAGCTTCAGCCATTAATTTGGGGTTTCCGGCCACGGCAATTGCCGTATTAACCAAAACAGCATCAGCACCTAATTCCATTGCCTTGGCAGCATCAGACGGAGCTCCGATTCCGGCATCAATAATGACCGGGACGTTGCTTTGCTCTATAATGATCTCGAGGAAATCAATAGTTTTCAGTCCTTTGTTGCTGCCAATTGGCGAGCCTAAAGGCATTACCGCAGCAGTTCCGGAGTTTTCTAAATGTTTGCACAAAACAGGGTCGGCATGAATGTAAGGAAGAACAATAAACCCCAGTTTTGCTAATTCTTCTGTAGCCTTCAAAGTTTCAACAGCATCCGGCATTAGGTATTTGGGATCCGGATGTATTTCAAGTTTCAGCCAGTTCGTTTCTAAGGCTTCGCGGGCTAATTGTGCAGCAAAAACAGCCTCTTTGGCATTTCTTGCACCCGATGTATTGGGTAATAAATGAATTCCAGGGTGTTTCAAATGTGTTAGAATAGCATCTGTTTCGGTCTCTAAATCAATTCGTTTTAAGGCAACCGTTACCAATTCGGTTTGAGAAGCCAAAATCGCTTCTTCCATTTCGAAATTAGAACCAAACTTTCCTGTTCCTAAAAACAATCGGGAGGTTAAGGTTTTATCACCAATTTTAAATAACGACGTTTGCATATAATTTTTCGTTTAATTGTTGAATGAGTTTTGCTTTCTGATGACTTTTTGTAATGAGTCCGGAGACGGCAATGCCATGAATTCCGCTTTCAATCAGTTTGTTGATATCGTCAGCGATAATTCCGCCAATAGCATACACAGGAATAGTAAGATCGTTTTCTTTTAATTTCTGAAGAATTTTATGATACCCTTCAAAACCGAGAATCGGACTTAATTGTTCCTTTGTTGTTGTGAATCGAAGAGGACCTAATCCAATGTAATCACAACCATTTTTGATATGATTCTGAATATCTTCGAAGGTGTTGGCAGTTGCCCCGATGATTTTGGTGTTGCCAAGAATGGCGCGGGCTTCTTCAATTTTGGTGTCAAGGAGTCCTAAATGCACGCCGTCAGCAGCAATTTGTTGCGCCAGGTATACATTGTCGTTTACAATGAAATTGGCCAGGTATTCTTCGCATAAAAATTTTACCGCTTCCGCTAAAGCGAAGCAGTTTTTCACGCTTTGATTTTTGAAACGCATCTGAATCCAGTCGCATCCGCTGTCCAGTGCGTCATGAATATTGTACAATTGCTTTTCGATTGTATTTCCCTGCGAGATGTATTGTAATTTATGGTACATAATGATAGCCTATTAAAGTTGATGTTGAACTCAGGTATTTTTCTATGTAGGCTTTCGCATTGATACAAGCCTCTTTTGGGGTCTGAGGGAATGCGAGATTTGAGGCAATCGCTGCCGATAATACACAGCCGGAACCGTGTTTTTCGAAGCATTTTTCTTCAGAAGGTAACAATGTTATCATTTCGTTTTTCAGGAATAAATAGTCGGTTCCGGTTTTAGCAGTATTATGTCCTCCTTTTACTAAAACGGCTGTTGGGATTTCATTTTTTTTCCACAGTTCCCGGGATAAAAAACCGGGGAATAAAAGCTCGGCTTCATTATAATTAGGGGTAATCAGATCAATTTGTGATAAAATCTGGTGAAGATCCAAATCAGCTGTAATTTTCAGAAACTCAAATTGTGTCGTGGATTTTAAAACCGGATCCCAGACAATTTTTGTGGCTGGCGAGGCGATTTTTATAGTAGAAATGATTTGGTTTAAATAATGCAAATCCGGTGTAATTCCAATTTTTACGGCTTTGATCGTATAGTTTTGAAATAAAGTTTCGACAGACCGAATAACAAAACTTAAATCAGTCCATTGAATGTCATAGAACTGATTTTCGGTCTGCAATGTATTTGCTGTCGAAATGGCAAAGCCGCTAACCTGATGCTGTTCGAAAGTTTTAATATCTGCTAAAACTCCTGCACCACCGGTCGGGTCAAAACCTGCTATAGAGAGTACGTATGGGCGATTTGCTGACATAATTTAAATTGGTTTACAGGATTTTCATGATTCCAGATTGCTCCTAAAACGGCAATGTCATCAAAGCCGTTTTCAAGTGCTTTTTGAATGTTTTCAGGATGAATTCCACCTAAGGCAATTCCTATTGTTTTGAAATTTGTTCTTGATTTTAAAGCCTCAAAAAGATTAGTTTTGGATTCATAATTTTCTTTTGAAATACTTTTAAAAACAGGACTTAAAAAGGCATATTCAAAGTTCTCGTTCAACGAATTAAAAGCTTCAATTGAATGTACAGAAGTTGAGATTATTTGTTTTCCTGATGAAACTTCAAACACTTCGTTTCTTTGTTTTTCAGAAAAATGAATTCTGTTAATTCCAAAATCTTGTGCTAATTCATGATGACTGTGCAAAACCAGATTAGCTCGAAATTTCAATTTTATCTGATGAATAAACAGCGCCATTTCAACCTCAGAAAAATCAGGTTTCCGAATGTGAAGCAAAGACAATCCTTCTTCAAATAGCGAATTGATAATACTGATTTCATTTGCAATTGCAGAAGGGTTGGTAATAACAATCATAGCCTGATTTATTTCTTTACTCTTTATTCTTTACTCTTTATTCTTTACTCTTTACTCTTTACTCTTTACTCTTTATTCTATTTCCTTTCCTCTTTATTCTTTCCTCTATTTCCTTTCTCAGATATAAATCTCTTTCCCCTGCTCAATAAACTCCTCTGATTTTTCCTGCATGCCTTTTTCAGCAGCAGCAACGTCACGAATTTCCTGAGAGATTTTCATCGAACAGAATTTCGGACCGCACATGGAACAGAAGTGTGCAATTTTAGCACCCTCCGCCGGAAGTGTTTCATCGTGAAATTCTCTTGCCGTATCCGGATCCAGTGATAAATTAAACTGATCTTCCCAGCGGAATTCAAATCGGGCTTTACTTAAAGCATTGTCACGATACTGAGCACCCGGATGTCCTTTGGCAAGGTCAGCGGCATGTGCTGAAATTTTATAAGTGATGACACCGTCTTTAACATCCTTTTTATTCGGCAGGCCTAAATGTTCTTTCGGAGTCACGTAACAAAGCATCGCACAGCCGTACCATCCAATCATAGCGGCACCAATTGCAGAAGTGATATGATCGTAGCCCGGTGCAATATCGGTTGTCAAGGGGCCAAGTGTGTAAAACGGAGCCTCATTACAATGTTCCAATTGTTTGTCCATGTTTTCTTTGATCATATGCATCGGTATGTGACCCGGACCTTCAATAAATACCTGTACATCATGTTTCCAGGCAATCTTCGCTAACTCTCCAAGCGTTTCGAGTTCGGCAAATTGTGCGGCATCGTTGGCATCGGCAATTGAGCCGGGACGCAAACCGTCTCCCAGGGAAAAAGCAACATCGTATTGTTTCATGATTTCGCAGATTTCCTCAAAATGGGTGTATAAGAAGTTTTCTTTATGATGAAACAAACACCATTTTGCCATAATTGATCCGCCTCGCGAAACAATTCCGGTGACACGATCGGCAGTTAAGTGAATGTAGCGCAATAAAACGCCCGCATGAATGGTGAAATAGGAAACCCCTTGTTCTGCCTGCTCGATTAAAGTATCGCGGAAAACTTCCCAGGTTAAATCTTCGGCGATGCCTTTTACTTTTTCTAACGCCTGATAAATGGGCACCGTACCGATGGGTACAGGTGAATTGCGAATAATCCATTCTCTGGTTTCGTGAATGTTTTTTCCAGTCGATAAATCCATGATGGTATCCGCTCCCCAACGGCAGGCCCAAACGGCTTTTTCGACCTCTTCCTCAATACTTGAGGTTACGGCACTATTACCGATGTTCGCATTTATTTTTACCAGGAAATTGCGGCCCACAATCATAGGTTCGCTTTCAGGGTGATTGATATTATTCGGAATAATAGCACGTCCGATAGCGACTTCACTGCGGACAAATTCAGGTGTAATTTTGCTTTTTGGCGTATTTGCTCCAAAACTATGGCCTGCATGCTGACATTGCATAGCTTTGGTTTGTTCGTTTAAAAGTTCGATTCGCTGATTTTCACGAATGGCGATATATTCCATTTCAGGAGTTATGATGCCTTGCTTTGCGTAGTACAATTGCGTAACATTGGCTCCTTTTTTGGCACGTTTCGGCTGATGTAAATATTCAAAACGAAGATGGTTTAAACTTTGGTCTTTTAGGCGTGTTTGTCCATAGTCAGAGGTGATTTCGTTTAGGATTTCAACATCATTTCTGTTTAAAATCCATTCTTCTCTCAATCGGGGCAGGCCTTTTCGGATGTCGATTGTGATATCCGGATCGGTATAAGCACCCGATGTGTCGTAAATGGTTACAGGTGGATTTTTTTCTGTCCCACCGTTTGAAAGCCTGGTATCGCTTAAAATTACTTCGCGCATGGCCACTTTGATCGGATGTATTGCTCCGCTGACGTATATCTTTTTAGAATTGGGAAAGGGTGTTCTGGATATTTTCTCTTCGTTAGTCATATGTTTTTGTTTTTTTGTTTCAGGTTTCAGGTTGATCTTGATGATGGATTTTACGTGTACTTTTAAACGTTCTGTGTGAAATTGGAATTTGGATTTTTTTTTATTGAAATTTAAAAAAACAACTATCCGCCTTGTGTGGCAGAAATAATTAAAATTTCGTCTGTTTCCTGAATAAGGTGTGAATTCCAGTGTAGTTTTGGAATTATGGTGCTGTTGACAGCCACGGCAATTCCGTTTTGTTTGTTTGGAATTTCGAGATCGAGCAATGACTGAACGCTAAGGGTTTCAGCATTGAATGTTTTGATTTTTTGGTTGATTTTCAGTTCCATTCCTTTTGGGTTTAGTATATAGTAATACTTTAGGAATGGCTGCAATTGCGCATAAAAATGCGCGAAGAAGTCATCTTACTTTTCCCTACGCTAGTATGAACTAGATCAGGTTCAGAGGGTAAAATCTCAGCCTGCAATGTTGCAGACACCCCTAAAGTGTGAAGCAAATGTAAGGAAAAAAAGTTTTCAGTCGCAGTTTTCAGTCACAGTTTTCAGATTTTCATAAAACTGAAAACTACAAAACTGCAAAAAAACTGAAAACTGCGACTAAGACAGGACTTGCAAAGAGACTGAAAACTGCGACTGAAAACTGAAAACTACTTCCCCTTCTTCCAGCAGTCTTCAATATGATCGTTGACCATGCCGGTAGCCTGCATGTGAGCGTAAATAACGGTTGAGCCGACAAATTTGAAGCCTCTTTTTTTTAAATCTTTACTAATTTCGTCTGAAAGTGGAGTAGTGGCCGGAACGTCTTTAGATGTCTTCGGATTGTTTAGGATTGGTTTTCCGTTGGTGAATTTCCAGATATACTCAGAGAAACTTCCAAATTCTTCCTGTACTTTTATAAAGGCTTGTGCGTTTGTAACTGCCGAACGAATTTTTAGCTTATTGCGAATGATTCCGGTATCGTCAAGAAGGGATGCAATTTTATCTTCGGTATAATTAGCTATTTTTTTATAATCAAAATGATCGAAAGCGTTTCTGAAATTTTCTCTTTTATTTAAAATGGTAATCCAGCTCAAGCCTGCCTGAAAAGTTTCCAGCATTAAAAATTCAAATAATGAGGCATCATCATACACAGGAACGCCCCATTCTTCGTCATGGTATTTTTTGTATAAATCGCTGGCAGAACACCAGCTGCATCGAATAGGTTCCATTTTTTATTTCAAATATAAAAATTCTCCATTAGTAAGTTTCAGATTCACTCTAATTGCTCCCGTTAAAAAAATCCAGCTTATAATCTGATCGCTTATTCGAATTTTGTCCGGATTCGATAAATCGATAATGACATTTTGTGAAAACTGAAGATTTACATTTTTTTTATTTATGGGGTACTTATAATTGTACTTCTCTAAAAAATAAATAAATAAATCGCCGTACTCTTTGTCATGATTTTTTGTTGTGTAAATCAAATGCTCCATACAAAATCGCGTCTGATTAGGTCTTTGCTTCCCCTTTATACTTTTTTAAATATTACTAATTCTGAAACCGTTTCTTTTTCGATTTGAGATATAATTCTAATTTTTAAAGTAGTATTATTGAGTATTATGATTTCTGAATCTGCTGGCTCCAGCTCTTCTATGTTATTTTTTATAAGAGAAAGAGTTGATCCGTTTTTTGTGTATTTCCCATTGTCTTCTAAAATCCTGCATTTTCCGTTTTCTTTGCTAAATAGGATCACTTTATAGGTTCCGTCAGAAAGAAACTCCATATAATCTTTGCCGCATTCCGTTACGTTAATGCGGTCTGTTAATACTTCTTGACCGATAGTCCCAATTCCATATTGTAAAAATTCCCATTTACCAACAATTGATGCATTGTTATCATTATCACTGTCGTTGCTGCAGCTTGTAAAAGTTAATCCTAGTGCTGTTATAAAAAAAAATAAAATGGTTAGTTGTTTCATTGTGGTTTTAAATAATTTTTAGAAATATATTTTTATGATTATTAAGAATAGTAATGTGATGAAATCTTTTAACTAAGATTGGCTTACGTTGTCATTTTCCAATTTGCCAGCGGTATCCTTTTACGCCCGGAATGTAAGCAGAACGGCCAATAATGACCAGCTCATTATAAATCTTCTTATCGTATTTGATGCCTATAGCAGTCCCCGAAGTGTATAATTTATTGGCTTTAAAGGTGATTTTCATCAGGCCGTCTTTGAATTTGGCATCAGAGATTTTTTCGATAAACCACGTCGAACGCCACTTTACGGCAATTTCATCGTCGTCAGTTTTGGTAATGCTTTTTACAAGTTTAACCGCTTCTTCCGGAATTTCAAGCCTTTGAGTGAGTTGCTCCTGAGTCAGAGTCTGCCCAATTTTGCTTCCGTAAAGTATTTTGCGCAAATTAACGAATGTTAGTAACGTTTTATTGGCCTCGGCGCTCAGGTCTAATTTAGTATTGTTTGTTAGCTTGTCCTGATTTTGAATTTGAGGGTTCGGTTCATTTCCTTCCTTTACTAAAAAAATATTGTTTTTGTCAGCAATAGGTTTTTTTGGGGAATTTGAAATAAGTGTAGCTTTAGGGACTGTTTTTTTAAAGATTTTTGCCGAAGCAGTTTTTAATTTACTTACAGGATAAACAGGCTCTTGTTTAGACCGTTTTTTTGCATCGTTACCACAGCCCGTAAAAAAATAGGCTATTGAAAGCAGCAGGATGGCAATTGTCTTTCTCATAACTACAAGGTACACTTAATCTTTAACAGATGGGTCTTCTTCCAGATATTTCTTGATTAAATGATGCCCGAGATAAATTAACGGAGTTAACAAAACTGCGACTGAAAGTTTGAAAATATAACCTGTTAAAGCTGAAGAAATAAAAGTGTCAAAGTTGATTTTTCCCGGCAGCCAAAAAGCAATTCCGAGAACAATAAAAGAGTCAAATAATTGCGAGATGACGGTAGATCCTGTTGTTCTCAGCCATATTTTCTTTTCTCCTGTGCGTCTTTTAAAAAACCAGAAAATCCAAACGTCGATAAGTTGAGAGGCCATAAAAGCGATAAGGCTCCCGACGATAATCCACATACTTTGTCCAAAAACGGCGAAAAATTGTTCGTCATTTACCGGACTGATCCCTTTTGCCGCGGGAATTATGATGGCCATAAATAAAATCAGAAAGGCATACGCGATCAGGCAAGCCGTTATAAAAGAAAGTTTTTTAACTCCCTTTTCTCCAAAATACTCATTGATTAAATCTGTTGTAAGAAAAACGACCGGCCAGGGCAAAATTCCGATACTCATTACAAAAGGCCCGATTTGAATTAATTTCCCTCCAATTAATTCCGCTACTACGGCATTGGTGATAAAAATTCCTGCAAGAATAACAAAGACAATTTCCTTTTTGGTTTTGAACATATCTTTTTGTGATTGAAATTTCAAATTTAAGTTATTTCTTTATAAACATAACATAGTTTGAATCTAAATTAAAAGCAGTTTGCTAAAAAATACTGAAAGTTAAATTTTCCTTTTCAATGGCGTTTTTTAGTTATTTTTGAAACACTAACAAAATTCATTTATATCAAGTAAATTAATGATAATGAAAAAAATAATAGGAATTTTTCTTATGGGTACAACTTTTTTTGCGTCACACGCACAAACCAATTCTGAGAATCCGCTGCTTAAAAAATGGATAGGCCCTTACGGTGGGGTTCCTGCTTTTAATGTGTATAAAGTATCAGATTTTAAACCGGCAATTGAATTTGCCATTCAGGAAAAGCTTAACGAAGTAGAGGCTATTGCCAATAATCCAAAATCGCCAACCTTTGATAATACAATAGCCGCTTTAGAGCTTTCCGGTAAAACCTTTACAAGAATTTATACAGTTTACGGAATTTACAGGTCAAATCTAAGCAGTCCTGAATTTAATGCCGTAGATACAGAAATGTCTCCAAAATTTTCTGAATTTAGTGATAAGATCAATCAGAATAAAAAGCTTTTCGAAAGAATAGCAACTTTATACAATTCAAAAGAGAGTAAAAAGCTTACTAGTGAGCAACAACGTTTAATTTGGCTGTATTACACAGATTTTGTTCGCGAAGGAGCAAAATTAAATAACGTGGATAAAGAAAAAGTAGCGGATATCAATAAACAACTCGCAACGCTTTTTACGCGATTCAGTCAAAATTTGCTGGCGGAAGAACATAATCAGTATGTGGAATTAAAGACAGAAGCAGATTTCGACGGTCTTCCGGCTGAAGTAAAAAATGCGGCAATTGCAGAAGCTAAAGAGCGAAAATTGGAAGTGATGGGATGTATTGCTAATACACGTTCTTCAATTGAACCTTTTTTAACCTTCTCCAATAGAAGGGATTTACGCGAAAAGGCTTTTGATATTTTTGTGAAACGCGGTGATAACGGAAATGCAAATGATAACAATGCAACTTTAGTGGCTATTTTGCAATTACGCGCGGAGAAAGCCAAAATATTGGGCTTCCCTTCATTTGCACATTGGAGTTTGTCTAATAAAATGGCAAAAGACCCTCAGAAAACGCTTGCCTTAATGGAATCGGTATGGGAACCAGCCGTTGAAAAAGTACATCAGGATGTTACCGAAATGCAAAAGATTGTAGATGCTGAAGGAGGAAAATTTAAAATTCAGCCCTGGGATTATCGCTATTATGCTGAAAAAGTCAGAAAAGCAAAATATGATTTGGACCAAAATGAGGTGAAGCCTTATTTGCAATTAGAAAATCTTCGCGAAGGAATGTTTTGGGTAGCAGGTGAATTGTTCAATTTGAGTTTTAAACAGATTACAAATGTTCCGGTGTATCATCCGGATGTGCGTGTTTGGGAGGTAAGTAATACACTTACGGGTAAAGTAGTCGGATTGTGGTATTTTGATCCTTATGCACGTACAGGAAAACGTTCCGGAGCCTGGATGAATTCTTATAGAGATCAGCAAAAACTGGATGGGGATGTGCTGACAATTGTCTCTAATAATTGCAATTTTATTAAAGGAGATACAAATGAACCTGTTTTAATTTCATGGGAAGACGCTACAACATTATTTCATGAATTTGGACATGCACTTCATGGTTTGTGTTCTAATGTTATTTATCCTAGTTTATCCGGTACATCGGTAGCCAGGGATTATGTAGAATTTCCTTCTCAGTTGTTAGAGCACTGGCTGGCTACTCCGGAAGTATTGAATAAATTTGCCCTTCATTATAAAACGAATCAGCCTTTGCCGCACGCATTGGTGGAAAGAATTGAAAGAGCAGCTAATTTTGGGGAAGGATTCTCTACAGTAGAAACCATTTCAAGTTCTTTAATAGATATGAAGCTTCATTTGGCTACGGAAACTATTAATCCTCATGAATTTGAAAAAGTGACTTTAGATGCCCTTCATATGCCTTCTGAAATTGTAATGCGTCACAGGATTCCACAATTTGGACATATTTTTTCGAGTGACGGATATGCAGCCGGCTATTACAGTTATTTGTGGGCAGATGTTATAAATGCAGATGCTTACGAGGCTTTCCTTGAAGGAAAAGGCCCGTATGACAAAGAAGTGGCCAAACGGCTTTATGAGACTGTATTTAGCGTTGGAAACACGATTGATCAGGAACAGGCCTACGAGAATTTTAGAGGAAGAGCACCTAAATCAGATGCTTTAATGAGAGCCAGAAATTTTCCGGTTACAGCTAAAAAGTAATCAGGTAAAAACTAAAATAAAAAAGCCCGAATAAATTAATATTCGGGCTTTTTATATTGAAAAAATAATATATTAACCTAGAGTAACTCTTTTGAAACCTGTAATTTCAACATTGAATCCTTTAACATAGTCACCAACTTTTTTACTGTCATCTTTGATGAAGTTTTGGTCTAGTAACGCTTTCTCCTGATCTAAAGTAGTATTGTCAGAGATGAAACGTTGCACTTTTCCAGGAATAATTTTATCCCAAATTTGCTCTGGTTTACCTTCCGCTTTTAATTCCGCTTTAGCATCTTCTTCAGCTTGTTTTAAAACTTCTTCAGTTAATTGAGAGTAAGAAATATATTTAGGTACATTTTTTAAAGTTTTTCCTAAACGTTTAGCTTCTTCATTATCCTTTTCGATTACAGCAATACGGGCAGCAAGTTCAGATTCAACGAAAGCAGGATCAAAATCTTTGTAAGATAATGTATCAGCTCCCATAGAAGCAACTTGCATAGAGATGTCTTTAGTTAAAACGTCACCATTAGCAATTGGCTCAGAAATTGCAGTTAATGCAGCAATTTTGTTAACGTGAACATAAGATCCAACGAAAGCACCTTCTAAGATTTCAAAACCACCGATTTCGATTTTTTCACCGATAACACCAGTTTGCTCGATTAATTTTTCAGCAACAGTAATTCCGTTGAAATCTGAAGCTAAGAATTCTTCTTTAGAAGAGAAGTTAATAGCTCTTTCTACCAATTCTTTAGCTAAAGTTACGAAAGCCTCATTTTTACCTACGAAATCTGTTTCGCAGTTTAAAGTGATGATCGCTCCTTTAGTTTTGTCAGCATTTACAAAAGAAACAGCAGCTCCTTCAGAAGACTCACGGTCAGAACGGTTAGCAGCAACTTTTTGTCCTTTTTCTCTAAGGTTTTGTATAGCTTTATCGAAATCTCCATCAGCTTCAACTAAAGCTTTTTTACAGTCCATCATTCCGGCACCTGTAGTTTGTCTTAATTTATTTACGTCTGCAGCAGTAATTGTTGCCATAATATTTTGAATTTTAATGTTAAAAGTAAAAATTCCATCTTTTAAATTCCAAATTCCAATTTTAATAAATTATCAACATTATGTTTTTAATTATTCTTGGATTTTGGAATTTAAAATTTGGAATTTAAATTGTTTATTTATTCTTCAGTTGCAGGAGCAGCAGCTTCAACAGCTGGTGCAGCCTCTACAGCAGGAGCAGCTTCAGCAGCAGCTTCTTCAGTAAACACTTCAGTTTCTTTGTCAGAACCTCTGTCAGAAAGACCTTCGATTACGGCAGCAGTTACTAAAGATAAAATTTTGTCAATTGATTTAGAAGCATCATCATTTGCAGGAATAACGTAATCAACCTCTCTTGGGTCAGAATTCGTATCAACCATTGCGAAAACTGGAATGTTTAATTTTTGTGCTTCTTTTATTGCGATATGTTCCGCTTTGATATCTACTACGAACAATGCAGCTGGTAGTCTTGACATGTCAGCGATTGAACCTAAGTTTTTCTCTAATTTAGCACGTAGACGATCCACTTGCAAACGCTCTTTTTTAGAAAGGGTCATGAAAGTACCATCTTTCTTCATTTTATCAATAGAAGACATTTTTTTAACTGCCTTTCTGATAGTTACGAAGTTCGTTAGCATTCCACCAGGCCATCTTTCAGTGATGTAAGGCATGTTTGCAGCTTTTGCTTTTTCAGCAACGATATCTTTTGCTTGTTTTTTGGTAGCTACGAATAAAATTTTTCTACCTGATGCAGCGATTTTTTTCAAAGCTTCATTAGCTTCTTCGATTTTTGCTGCAGTTTTATATAGATTGATAATGTGTATACCATTACGCTCCATATAAATGTAAGGGGCCATGTTTGGATCCCATTTTCTAGTCATGTGTCCGAAGTGAACACCTGCTTCTAGTAAGTCTTTTACTTCTATTTTGTTTGCCATTTTTGTACTAGTTTACGTTCTGTTGATTAGCAATGTATAAATGGCGGTTTCCCTGGCTTTATACATTTAGATGCTAAACTATTTCCTGCCTCGACAGGAGAGCAACAACAACTGTGTTTTTTAATTTCAATAAATAATTGATCATGTCTTGTCCCAAATGAACAAGACAGGTAATATTAACGTTTAGAGAATTGGAATCTCTTACGAGCTTTCTTCTGACCGAATTTCTTACGTTCAACCATTCTTGGATCTCTTGTTAATAAACCTTCTGGTTTAAGGATAGCTCTGTTTTCAGCATTTACTTCACACATAACACGTGCTAATGCCATTCTTACAGCTTCTGCCTGACCAGTTGAACCACCTCCGTAAACGTTTACTTTTACATCAAAGTTGTTTACATTTTCTGTCATAGACATTGGTTGTAAAACTTTGTATTGTAAAGTTGCAGTTGGAAAGTAAGTTGCGAATTCTTTTTTGTTTACAGTGATTTTTCCTGTTCCTTCAGAAACATATACACGTGCAACAGCGGTTTTTCTTCTACCGATTTTGTGAATAACTCCCATTACTTAAGATCGTTTAGGTTAACAGTTCTAGGTTTTTGAGCGCCTTGTTTGTGCTCAGATCCTACAACAACATTTAGATTTCTAAAAAGTTCAGCACCTAGTTTGTTTTTAGGTAACATTCCTTTTACAGCTTTCTCTACTAATAATGCAGGGTTTTTAGATTGCAATACTTTAGCAGTTAAAGTTCTTTGTCCTCCTGGGTAACCTGTATGACGCATGTAAATTTTGTCATTCATTTTTGTACCTGTAAGGTTAATTTTTTCTGAGTTGATAACAATTACGTTATCTCCACAGTCAACGTGCGGTGTGTAACTTGGCTTGTACTTACCTCTTAAGATCATTGCAACCTTTGAAGCAAGACGACCTAAGTTATGACCTTCAGCGTCAACAACAATCCACTCTTTCGTTACAGTGGCTTTGCTAGCTGAAATTGTCTTGTAGCTTAATGCGTCCATAATATTATTTTAATTAAACATTCCATCCCCAATAAAGGGGATGCAAAAGTACAATTAATTATTTTAAAACCAAATACCTTAAATGATTATTTTAACGGCTGATTTTCAGGAGTTATTTTTTCATCTAAAACAATAAAAAAACCATCTTTACAAAATGAAGTAAAGATGGTTTGTAAAAGGCTGATAAAAAAATAATTTACACTATAAATATATTGGCTATGTTTACAACTTGTTGTGTAGTAAGTGGTTCGTCATAAGCTTCAGATCCTGCCGAAGCACCAAATAAGGTTGCGGTATTATATCCTGCCTGCACGGTAACTCCTTCACCATCATAGACAGCTTGTGTCGCTTCCGGCATTCCGGCACCTCTTTCTGCATTTGAAATCCATCCTTTTAAACCGCGCAGTCTTCGTACTTCAGAAGCGTGACGTGCTTCAACAGAATGTATTTGTAATGCGGCAGTCAATAAATCCGGAGTCGAAATCAGGTTTGCGGCCTGGCCCTTATAGGCTCTTACACCTGTGTCTTCAAATGCCTGGGCTAATGCTAAAAATGTCTGATAATTTCCAAAAGGATCAAAAGCACCGCCCACCGTAAAGTCGAAAGTGGGTTTCGGAACAAAGTTAGCGCTCGAGGTGCCACCTAATCCCGCAATTAGGAATTTTACGTGATCGGCTTCATGATCGGCTATTTGCTGAAAAACTTTTAAATCACGACCACCATTTTCTGATGCCGGAATTACGCCTGAATCTAATGCCATCGCATAAAACTCGTTTTCGAGATATTCTAATGTCAGGGCAAATTGCAAAGCTCCGATTGGCGTTGCGGGAGTGGGAGTGATGTCTTGTGCCATTGCTTTATTCGCTAATGCTGATAAGCCGAATGGAATGGAGGCGAATGCTAAATTTTTTCCAAGATTTCCAAATTGTGTAAAACTGTCTCTTCTGGAACCTGTACTGGTCATAATACCTTCATTAGTAAATGACTCTATAAATTTTAATATATTCATAATTTCTAGTTTTAAAGTGCATTAATATTAAGGTAAAAATTTAGCTGTAAATGGTGTTGTAATAAATCCGCCTGCAATGGCTAATATTTTAGACGGGTCTTTTGCATCATCCAGTCCGGTAGTCATATTTACAATATCATCTCCTGCAAAATCTTTGGAATTAGGATTAATTAAGCTTCTGATTGCAGAGGCATGTCTGGCTTCTACGGAAACAATTTTTCCGGCTAGTAACAGATAATCAGCACTTTTAATTAGTTTGCCCGCACCATTGTAGGCAGCAACACCAGTATCTTCAAGAGCTTTGGCAGTGGCCAGTACATCAGTACGGCTATTAAAGTTTAATGCACCGTAATTAAAAGCCAGTGTTGGTAGTAACTGGGAACCCGGATCCGGCAAACCGCCAGTTAAAGCCGTTTTGAAGAAATCTCTGTGCACTACTTCATGATGGTATAAATCTGTAAGTACCTGTTTCTCGATTTCGTTAAAAGTGGTATTGAAATTTGAAGCGTTTACAACTTTAGTATAAAAGTCAGCTTCTAGTTGCTCTAAAGCATATGCATAGGTTAAAACGCCAAAATCTCCGGCGCCTAAGTCAAATTTTCCATTTCTGATTCCCGGTAACATATTGTCTACAACCGGGTCGTCATTATCATTATCACTACACCCGGCCATAAGTAACCCCGCACTAACAACTGTCAGTCCGCTCAGTTTGAGAAAATTCCTTCTGTTGTTCAATGAAGTGTCAACCTCCTGAATCCTTACTTCGTTTTTCATAATTAAATTTTTTAAGGTTATTAATAGCAAATCATATATTATCGGTACATAAGTATTAACGGAATTTTAAAAAGCATGGTTTTAGGTTTTTGTTTTTTTTAACACTCATTTCCTACTTAAAGGTAGATTATTTTTTTTGTAATAAAATTCTCTTTTAATTATTATAAACTTCTGATAATCTGTACGAATTTATTTTTTTTTACTCTTTTTCATCACTTTTATTTAAAATAAAAGTGCGTGAATGCTTATAATTTACAGGTATTAATGTAAGATTTTTTATAATTATTTTTTTTGGAATTTATGGTTTTATTTTAACATAAATATTTCCAATAAGTAGGTTTTTACTTTATAAATTAAAGTTGATTATGTTTGTTTTTTTTAAAGAAACGATCAATTTTTGATATTTTTTTTTAAAATAATTATAAAATAAGAGATGAATCAACTTTAATAATTTAACTCAGCTTTTACTTTGATTTTGTTGTAATTTCACTAATTCTACTATATTTGTACTAATTCCATAAATTATGATAGAATGAAAGCTAAAGCAACTTTAAAACAAATCGCGAAAGAACTTAATGTTTCTGTATCAACAGTTTCTAAAGCGCTTAATGATAGCCCTGAAATTAGTGAGCAAACCAAAATCAAAATTAAAGAGTATGCTAAACTAAAAAATTACAAACCAAATGTTATTGGTCTGAATTTGAAGAATCGTAAAACAAAAACCATTGGAGTTATTATACCTAATATACTAAACTCATTTTTTGCGAAGGTTTTTAGCGGTATCGAAAAAGTAGCGGACAAAAAAGGATATAACGTAATTACCTGTATTTCGAATGAATCTCTGGAAAAAGAAATTCATACACTTGAAATGCTTAGTAACGGAACTATTGACGGTTTTATATTGTCAGTTTCTGAAGAAGCGCAGAAACTACAGGAATACAATCATTTTTCAGCAATTATAAATGACGGAACTCCTATTGTAATGTTTGACAGAATTGCCGATGAAGTAGAATGTGACAAAGTGGTGGTTGATGATTTTGATTCGGCTTTGAATTCTACTCAGCATTTAATTAATTTAGGATGCAAAAATATCGCCCTGATTTCTTCTGTAGACAATTTAAGTGTTGGAAAACTAAGAGCTGATGGCTATCTGAAAGCTTTAAAAGACAACAACATTCCGGTAAATGAAAAAATCATTCTTCGTACTGATTCTGAAGACGACATGAAAGCTAAAATTGATTCCATTTTTGATAATAAAATTGATGCGATTTTTGCTTTGGATGAAAATGATTCAGTAGCTGCTTTAAGAGTGAGTCTGAAAAAAGGATTCAGAGTTCCGGAAGATATTTCAATAATTGGTTTTGCAGATGGAATCCTGGCTTCAAGACGCCTGTCACCAAGTTTAACCACAGTAAGTCAGCACGGAATAGAGATTGGCGAAGTTGCGGCCAAAAGGTTAATCAAGAGACTCGAAGAAAACGAAGAAGAAACCTCTGATTATGAAACAATTGTTATAAAAACAGTACTGAAAGAACGGGAGTCAACTCGTAAAGTATAGTTTAAAAAAGAGATAAATAAAAAAAGACTGTCCCGAAAAGGACAGTCTTTTTTTTTATTTGTGTCATTTCGACGAAGGAGAAATCACATAAAGTGAAGACGTACAGTTTGTCGTTCTCGGGATTTGGTTTCTCATCCGTCAGAAATGACAAGATTGCAGAAATCTACACTCTAAAATGAAATTAATGCGCTTCCAGCCAGTCTTTACCCATACCTAATTCCACTTCTAACGGAACGGCCATTTTAAAAGCATTTTCCATTTCGTGTTTGATCATGGGCTGGATTTTTTCGAGTTCATCGTTGTGAACGTCGAACACAAGCTCATCATGTACCTGAAGCAGCATTTTAGATTTCCAGTTTTCTTCTTTTAATTTTTTATGAATGTTGATCATGGCAATTTTAATGACATCAGCAGCACTTCCCTGAATAGGCGCATTTACGGCATTTCGTTCAGCAGCACTTCTCACCACTGCATTTGCAGAATTGATATCTTTCAGATAACGACGACGTCCCAAAATGGTTTGAACATATCCTTTTTCGCGGGCGAACTCAATTTGTTCTGAAATATAAGATTTCAGTCTCGGGTAGGTCTTGTAATACGCTTCAATCAAAGCGGCACTTTCACTTCTGGATAATGAAGTCTGGTTACTTAGTCCAAAAGCCGAAACGCCATAGATAATTCCGAAGTTTACGGTTTTGGCATTGCTTCTTTGTTCGCGGGAAACTTCCTCTAACGGAACATCAAACACTTTTGCGGCAGTTGCTTTGTGAATGTCTTCTCCGTTTTGGAAGGCAGCAATCATATTTTCTTCTCCGCTGAGAGCCGCAATAATTCGCAATTCAATTTGAGAGTAATCGGCAGAGATCAGCGTATGATTTTCATCTCTTGCGACAAAAGCTTTACGAATCTGACGGCCTCTTTCGGTACGGATCGGAATATTCTGCAGGTTCGGATTATTAGAACTCAAACGTCCCGTTGCGGCCACGGTTTGCATATAATCGGTATGAACACGTAAGGTTTTTTTGTCTACCTGTTCCGGTAAAGCCAGAATATAAGTGCTCTGTAACTTTACCATCTGACGCCAGTCGAGAATTTCTTTTACAATCGGATTGTCATTGGCTAAATACGTTAAAACTTCTTCGCCGGTAGCGTACTGACCTGTTTTGGTTTTCTTTTGCTTGGCGCCGCCTATTTTCATTTTATCAAATAAGATATCGCCCAATTGTTTTGGTGAGGCCAGATTAAATTTCTCGCCCGCAGTTTCGTATATTTTTTGCTCCAGAGATTTAATTTCAACATCCATTTCTTTAGACATGGCACTTAAAAATTCCACATCCAGACGGATTCCTTCGGTTTCCATTGCAGCCAGAACACTTACTAACGGAATTTCGATTTCATCAAATAACTTTTTAGTTTCGGTTTTATCTAATTCTGCTGTAAAAATTTCTTTTAACTGCAAAGTGATATCGGCATCTTCAGCGGCATATTCTTTGATTTCTTCAAGCGCAACATCACGCATCGAAATTTGATTTTTACCTTTTTTACCAATTAAGGTTTCAATTGATTTTGGTGAATACTTCAAATACGTTTCCGCTAAAATATCCATATTATGACGCATATCCGGGTTAATCAGATAGTGTGCAATCATAGTGTCAAAAAGTTTTCCTTTTACAGTAACGCCATAATTAGAAAGGATTTTCAAGTCATATTTTAAATTCTGACCAATTTTTTCGATATTTTCATTTTCAAAAAACGGAATAAATTTGTCTATCAAAGTTTGCGCTTCTTCCTGGCTTTCCGGAAACGGAACATAATATCCTTTTCCTTTTTCATAAGAAAATGAAATACCAACCAATTCAGCATGTAAAGCATCTAAGCCTGTAGTTTCGGTATCGAAACAAACTGAAGACTGTTTTTGTAAATTTTGCAGCAATAATTTTATACCCAAATCGCCTTCAACAGCCTGATAGGAGTGAGGGGTATTGTCTAATGTCGTGTAAAAAGAAGTTCTCGCGGTTTCGGGGTTTTCATCTGACGTTGCACTTCCAAAAAGATCAAACTGATCCTCGTTTTTAGGTTGTGGTTTTTTGTATAATTTGGCATCAGGTACTTCATTTGTAGTTGGAGCACCTCCTGTTTTAAACAAATTGTCAAACTGTTCCGCCATTCTTCTGAATTCCAGTTCCTGAAAAATAGCATCTGTTTTTTCAATATCCGGACGGGTTAATTCGTAATCCGTTTCATTAAAAACAACATCGCAATCTATAATAATAGTAGCCAGTTTTTTAGAAAGTATTCCTTTCTCTTTATTGGCTTCAATGTTTTCTTTCATTTTTCCTTTCAGCAAATGCGTATTGGCCAAAAGGTTCTCCATTGATCCGAATTCTTTCAGGAATTTCTTTGCGGTAACTTCTCCAACACCGGGCAGTCCCGGAATATTATCGACAGCATCACCCATCATTCCAAGGAAATCAATTACCTGCTCGGGTCTCTCAATTTCAAACTTGGCTAAAACTTCAGGTACACCCCAGATTTCAATTCCGTTCCCCATACGGGCCGGTTTGTACATGAAAATATTTTCAGAAACCAATTGTGCAAAATCCTTATCGGGTGTGACCATAAAGACTTTGTAATTTTGTTTCTCAGCTTGTTTTGCAATGGTACCAATTAAATCATCGGCCTCACAGCCATTGGCTTCAATAATTGGAATGTGCATAGCATTTAATAAGCTCTGAATATAGGGAACGGCAATTTTTATAGCTTCAGGAGTTTCGTCACGGTTGGCTTTATATTCGGTATACATTTCTGTTCGCACATGACTTCCGCCTTTGTCAAAAGCTACCGCCAAATGATCCGGTTTTTCTCTTTTGATGACATCCAGCAGGGAATTCATAAAGCCCATAATGGCAGATGTATCCATTCCTTTGGAGTTAATTCTCGGATTTTTTATGAAAGCGTAATAACCACGGAATATGAGCGCATAAGCATCAAGAAGAAAAAGACGTTTTTGAGTTGACATAAAAAAAAATATTAGTCTGTAAAAATAATCAATTGGGTCCTCAAAAATCAGACTAACAAGATTTTTTTTTAACCATGTAAGTTATGTGAGTTCATTTAAGCTTTATGAATAGGCGTAATGTTTAAACACACTGCATTACACCTTTACTTAAATGAACTTATATTACTTATATGGTAGAAATGCATCAAAAATCCCTGCTAAGTTAATCTGAAGTTAAAATTTCTAAACTGGCCGGTTTCTTCATTTGGTCTTCATTTTACAGAGGTAAATTTGATCTGTAATTAAAAAGGTTATTAATTTTAAATTGTAGAAATCATGAGAAATTTTTTAATGTTACTCGTAGCAGTTTTAGGAACTACAGCAATGGTTAATGCATTTCCGCCTGTAAAAGTTGGTCCTGTAAAAGAAGTTAAAGCAACTCCGGTAAAAGAAGTTAAAGCTACAAAACATCCGAGAAAAAAAGCTGAGAAAAAAGCAAAATCTGAGAAAAAAGAAGCTGCAAAATCAGAAGCCTCTGCTATGAAAAAATAAAGGTTGTTTTTGTTTTGCTTTCGAAGGATTGTAAGGGGAGCAAAACAGAAAGGATAATTATGGAGAAAGCTGATAAAGAAATTTATCAGCTTTTTTTGATTCGTTAATTTTTTAATAATAGGCAACAAGGCTTTTTATAATTGCTTAATTTTAGTTGCGCTTAGAATTTGTGTCTATGAATATTTTAATTGTTGAAGATAATAAGGAGCTTGCTGCAGAAGTGTATGATTTTTTATGCAATACAGGTTATGTGTGCAAGATAACCCACAATTGCAGTGATGCTTTAGAAGAGGTAAACAGTAATGATTATGATGCTATGCTGCTCGATCTTGGGCTGCCCGATGGCGATGGCTTTGAGGTTTTGAAGGCCGTTCGCAAAACCAAATCAAAAATGGCTGTGATTGTCATTACGGCTCGTGGCGAATTAGACGACAGAATCAATGGTTTGCATCTTGGTGCAGATGATTATCTGACAAAACCTTTTGCCTTAACGGAACTGAGTGCCCGCCTGTTTGCGGTTATTCGCAGAATGCATGGGTTTACTTTAAATGACTTAGTGGTTCATGGTTTTTCCCTGCAATTGCAGGACTATAAAGTGAGCTACAATGATATTCCGGTTAATCTGACCAAAAAAGAGTTTGATATTTTTCAGTATTTGGTGCTGAATAAAAATCGGGTGATTACAAGGCTGCAATTAACAGAGCACATTTGGGGAGATATTCTCGAAGTTAACTCAGACTCTAATTTTATAGATGTTCATGTTCGGAACCTTCGAAAAAAATTGGATAAACATACCGATATCAGCTGGTTTGAAACAGTCCGAAATGTTGGCTATCGAATTAACGAGTAAATAAGATACTGTGAAGATAAAACACCAATTGGCAATTTTTAATGCGCTGACAAGATTGCTGGTAATTTTGGTTTTGTGGTTAATGCTGCCCATTTTGGCCGAAAATGTAGTTTACAGCCATATCAATAATGGATTGCTTGAAAAAAAGAAAAAATTTATTGACCACTTAAATCAGGATGAGATTAATGATTTTATCGAAAATCCCAGTGATTCGACCGAAACCTATTCCCAATTTTCTACGCTGCACAGTGAGTTTCTGGTACTTTCAAAAGTTCCGGTTAAGCCCCATCAAAAAGAAACTACTTTTAGTAATGATTATCGCATTATTGAAGGAGAACAGAATGAGTACCGAATTCTACGATATCATTTCACCTATGAAAAAGAAGGATACCAACTCGAAATCGGAAGTGATATTAGCGAAGTAAACGATCTCACCTTTATCATTCGTCTGTTTATTATTATTGTTTTGGTGATTATACTTCTTGTTACATTCCTGGCGGATACGTTTTATATTGAATATCTGCTAAAACCTTTTTATAAAATTATTGATACTAAAATCCGGCGTGTCAATGAACCCGAAACTTTCGATCACACACCAATAAAAGCAAAGTCACGAGATTTCAGAGAGCTTGATTTGGTTTTGAATCAGATGATGGATCGTATTGGGGAACTTTTTAAAAAAGAAAAACAATTTATCTCCAATGTTTCCCACGAACTTCTTACGCCCATTGCTTTGCTCAAAAATAAGCTGGAAAATTTATTGCAGAATGATTCCCTGAATGATACTGCGGTGGATAAAATCGCGAGTTCTCTGAAGACATTGGACATGCTGAAAAAAATCATCAATAACCTGCTGTTGATTTCCCGAATCGAAAACAATCAGTATACAACCGAGGAAGAGGTTCATTTCTATGAAATCATAACAGACATGCAGGAAGATCTTCAGGACAGGATCGAAGATAAAGAGATCGAATTTTCGAATACAATGGAACATGATTTTAGTTTTAAGGGAAATAAAACGCTAATTCATATTCTCATTTATAATCTGATTACAAATGCAATTAAATACAATCATCAAAAAGGAAAAATTACGATTGCTGACGGATTCTTAAACCGACACTATTTTATTGCTATCGAAGATTCAGGAATCGGGATGGATCCTTCGCAAATCGAAAAGATATTCAGCCGTTTCGCCCGAATCAATTCAGATCAGGACGGGCAAGGCTTGGGACTTGCTATTGCAGACAGCATTGCTAATTTTCATCATATAGAAATTAAAGTGACCTCGGGAATTAACCAGGGAACAACATTCATGCTTTTGTTCCCTGAAACGGCAAAAACTTAAATTAAAGTTAATTTTTTTTAACACAACAAATCTTCATTTAATCTTCATTTAGTGATTCTATCTTTGGCTTATAAATAATCAAATAATAATAATTTATAAAATTCAAAGTCATGAAAAAATTAGTAATGTTAGCAGTAGCAGTTTTAGGAACAACAGCAATGGTAAACGCTCAGACCACTCCGGCACAAACCACTCCGGTAAAAGAAGCCAAAGCTCCTAAAAAAGAGAAAAAAGCAGAGAAAAAAGCTAAAAAAGCAGAGGTTAAAGCAGAAGCTGCCAAAGCGGAAACAAAAAAATAAAAAGTAATTTTTATTTGGTTTCAAAGCTTTTGGTTTGGCTCTGAAATGATGAATAAAGATAATTTTAAGCAGAGGGAAAGGCTGGTAAAGAAATTTATCAGCCTTTTGATTTATATTTGAGTTAAATTTTTGATAATAAAAAGCAATAAAAAATTCATTCTTTGTTACTTTGCTTAAAACTATACCTATAATGATTATTCGTTTTGTAATTCTTTGTGCTCTTTTTTTATTTATTGAGTTCTATTCTTATCAAGCCTTTCGTACTTTAATCAAACTAAGATGGGTTTTGGTGAGTTATCAAATTATAAGCGTACTGCTTTTAATTTTTATCATTTATTCTTTTTCACAGGTGGATCGTTCCGTTGGACAAACGAGACAGTTTATGTTTACCACTGGCCTGATGCTGTTGGTATACGTACCGAAAATTGTACTGACACTAATTATGTTTGGCGAAGATATTTTCAGGGCAGGAGCGGGAATAGTGAATTATTTTGTGTACAATTCAAGTGGTTCAGAAGCGATTCCGTCAAGACGAAAATTCATCAGCCAGATTGGTTTAGGATTGGCTGCGGTTCCTTTTCTGTCCTTAATTTACGGGATTTTTGAAGGCAAGTATAATTTTAAGGTAATTAAACAGACAATTTTCTTTCCGGATCTTCCTGATGCTTTTGATGGTTTTAAAATTACTCAGATTTCGGATGTTCACAGCGGAAGTTTTGATAATCCGGAGAAGATCAGTTATGCCATTGACCTGATCAATCAGCAGGAAGCGGACATGATTTTGTTTACAGGAGATATCGTCAATACACATGCAAAAGAAATGCATCCGTGGTTGGAAACTTTCAATAAAATAAAAGACTATAAATACGGTAAGTTTTCCGTTTTAGGAAACCATGATTACGGCGAATATGTTACCTGGCCGTCTGAAGCGCAAAAAGCAGAAAATTTCGAAGCCATAAAGAAATTATATGGCCAGATTGGCTTTAAATTGCTGCTAAATGAACACACTTACATCCAAAAAGGCGATGATAAAATCGCCTTGATCGGAGTAGAGAACTGGGGGCAGAATTTTAAAAAAGCCGGAGATTTGAACAAAGCTTCGCAAAATGTAGCTCAGGATGATTTTAAAGTCTTAATGAGTCATGATCCAAGTCATTGGGAATATGAAATCAAGAACCATCCTAAAAACTTTCACCTGACATTGTCTGGACACACTCACGGCATGCAGTTTGGTATTGAAATACCGGGTTATTTTAAATGGAGTATTGCCCAGTATATTTACAAACAGTGGGCAGGATTATATCAAGAGTTAGGCCGATATGTATATGTGAACCGCGGTTTTGGTTTTCATGCCTATCCGGGACGAGTGGGTATTATGCCGGAGATAACGGTCATTGAACTAAAAAAAGGCAAGAATGTGGCTTAATTCGTTAAAAATGCTACATTTGTATTAAACTATCTCTTTTTAATAGATTAAAAGAATTAAATTTTTGGTTTTATGTCAAAATTTGGAGAACTTATAAATGCTCAGGTTCCAGTGTTAATTGATTTTTACACAGATTGGAACGAATCATCTGTGTCCATGCATCCCGTTATTAAGGATGTGGCTGCTGCACTTGGCGATAAGGCCAAAGTTATTAAAATCGATGTAGATAAAAACCAGGAACTTGCTGAGGCGTTGCGTATAAAAGGACTGCCTACTTTAATGATTTACAAAGAAGGACAAATGATCTGGAGACAGTCAGGAGAACTGGATGCCAATACAATAATCGGAATTGTTCAGGATCAATTCAACTTATAATACTACAAGATTGTAGATGTGATTTAGTGAATAATATCAAAAGCAAATCCATTTTCTTTTAGGAAATGCAGTGTTTTAGGTAAGGCAAATTTTAAATTTTCTGAAGCTTTTACACTGTCATGAAAAACGATAACACTTCCGGATTTTACATTTTTAGTAACGTTTTCAAGGCATTTTTCGGGAGTAATACTCTGATCGAAGTCAGCACTTAACACATCCCACATTACTATTTTATAGCCTAAGTTTCTTAGAATCTTAGATTGCTCTTTTTTGATCTTTCCGTAAGGCGGACGAAAAATCAACGGATTTAGGTTTTTTTCTTCTGAAAGGACCGTAGCGCAATTTTTTACATTCTCAATATAATCATTGGTTTTGCTTTTCCACCCGTTAATATGGTTCATGGTATGATTTCCTATGGAATGCCCTTCAGTAATCAGTTTTTCAAATAAGGAAGAATTTGCTTTGATGTTTTTTCCGATACAAAAAAAGGTGGCTTTGGCATCAAATTTTTTCAATTCAGATAAAACCCAGTCTGTAACTTCAGGAGTTGGGCCATCATCAAAAGTGAGGTATATTTTCTTTTCATTGTTCGGAATATCCCAACAATATTTAGAAAACACCCTTTTGATGAATGCGTTAGTTTTTACCCAATAGAAGCTCATTTTTCAAAATGATTTAGTGATATGTAAAAATAAAAAATGTAGCGCTATTTATCTAACAGCGCTACATTTTTTTAATTGCTAATATTTTCGTATATTATTCTTTTTCTCTTCCAAAACGTTCGAAAACATTTACATAAGTATTAAAAGTTATTTTATGTTTTTCATAGAATGCCTGGTCGTTATTGTCTTTCATTACTTCCAGTAAGCTTCTGTAACGCTCAATTTCCGTAATAATATCAATGGCTAAGTCGGTTTGGTCTGAAGCGCTTAATGTTGCATAATAATTCAGTTCCTCTTTGTATTTCTGAATCAGTTTGTTTAGCAGATCCTGAGCTTTTGCTTTTTCTCCGACTTTATAATATCCGCCTGCGAAAGGTTCTACTAACGAATAGTATCCGAATTTGTCCAAAGGCATTTTTGTCATGGCTAAATTGATCACATTTTTAGCTTTGTCAATTTTCCCTTCTTCAATAAGCTGATTCATCAAACGAGACAGATTAGTGCGATATGTAATACTGTTTCTTCTTGTTTCCGGGTCGTGATAGATTTTAGTGCTTTCACTGTTGCCCCAGTCCCACTTCATTACAATATTGTACATTTTATCGGCATCAATTTGCCCCATGTCCATTGGTCCGCCCTCTTTTGAAGGGGTATTTTTAACAGGAACTAATTTGTAAACCATTCCGTCTAATTGTAAATAGTCTTTCAGCCACAAATAATCTTCGTCATCAAAAGCGCCTCCGCTAAAATAGATCGGTCTTTTCCAGTTATTATTCGCTAAAATATCCAACATCATTAAGCGGTTTTTGTATAACGCGCTTCCTTTGATGTTAATGTCCATATAAGGAACGATAGAGTCATTGTATTTTGGGTTGACCACTTTGTTTTTAATAATTAAAGCTTTGTCAACAGGAACCCTGATTTTGTTAGTTGGATAAAAATGAATCGTCTGCCCATTTTGTAAACCTACAGTCGATTTTGGATTTTTAATAAAACTAATAAAGTCATTGATGTTCCAACGTGTTTCTATTTTTGGAATATGAGCCACGTAATCCAGTTTATCACCCACATATTCGGCATGTGTAAATGATATCGGCAGTGGTTCAGATTCGTACGATTTGGCTTTCATCTGGTCAATGTACCAGTCCGTCATAAAAAGGCTCGTATTTACGATTTTCACATCTGTTCGTATACCTTCGATTTCCTGGGCATACCACAACGGGAACGTATCATTATCTCCAATGGTAAATAAGATGGCGTCTTTATCGCAGGAAGTTAAATAGGCTTTTGCCATTGCAACAGCTGTATATTTACCGGATCTGTCATGATCGTCCCAGTTTTGGGAAGCCATTAAAACAGGAGCGGCCAATAAACTTCCGGCAATAATAATCGGACCGGCAAGCTTAGGTGCAATATATTTCTGGATACTTTCGTATAAAGAATATACTCCAAATCCTATCCAGATGGCAAATACATAAAAGGACCCTACAAGTGCATAATCCCTTTCACGAGGTTCAAAAGGTCTTTCGTTCAGGTAAATTTTAAGCGCAATTCCGGTGAATAAGAATAAAGCCAAAAGCACGTAAAAACTTTTAAGGTCTTTATTGGCGTGATACATAAGTCCGATTAGCCCTAAAATAAAAGGCAGGAAGAAGTAAACGTTTCTTCCTTTGTTGTTGAGTACATCAGTAGGTAAATTATCCTGAGAGCCAAGATGCAGCGAATCAAGTGCTTTGATTCCGCTAATCCAGTTCCCGTCTAAATTATCGTATTTTCCCTGAATATCGTTCTGGCGTCCGACAAAGTTCCACATCAGGTATCTCCAGTACATATATCCGAATTGGTATTCGAACATAAAACTAAAGTTGTCTACAGTGGATGGTTTTTCGATAATTAAGTAATCACCGTAACTTTTGAGGAATTTTGTATAACCTTCGTTGTCAATTTGTTTTTGAGCATACGCCTTTCTGAATTCAGAAACCGTTTTCTCTACTTCATTACGCAACTGAGCAGTAGCTTTGTTGTACTCCTCTTCACTTAACTGACTGGCGTCAATTCCGTACTTCGCCAGATCATCTTCGTAAGGGTAATTTGGATTTATTTTGAAACTCGGAGGATTGGTAAAACTGATATAGTTCTGAATGTGGCTGGTTTCGGTACTCCACATTCTTGGCAGAATCGCTTTTTGATTGTCGTCTGTATTTTGTTCCGCGTTTTTATAATTGTTGGTGATAACGTATTTTCCGGTTTTGTAATCTCTTTCGTAGTTTGGATTTTTGTCTAAATATGGTGTTTTAGCGTCCAGACCGGCAAAAACTTCAGTATACTGAGGTCCGTAAAACAATGGATTAACGCCATATTGTTCACGATTATAGTAGGCTAAAACCTCTGTAGCATCCGATGGTTTGTTTTCGTTAATTACCGTATTGGCGTTAGCACGAACCGGCAACATCATCCAGGTGGAGAAACCTATTAAAATAAATAAAACACAAAGAATAATGGTGTTGTAGAAAATAAGCCCTTTTTGTTTGGTATATTTTAATCCGAAATAAAAGAAAGCAATAAAGAGCAATGCGACAAAAATACTTCCTGAATTGAAAGGCAGTCCCATGCTGTTTACCATGAAAATTTCAGTTTTACCAAAGAAAGCCATCGTTAAGGGTAAAAGTAATTTGAAGATAAATAACAAAATACCGATCACTACTACATTGGCAATTAAAAAGTTCTTGATCGTAACTTTTTCGTAATGTTTAAAATAATATAAAAATCCTATTGAAGGAATCGTCAGCAATGCCATGAAGTGAACTCCAAACGAAAGACCGATCACAAGTGAGATCACCAATAACCATTTGTTTCCTTTTGGTTTGTCCATATCCTGTTCCCAGCGAAGTCCAAGCCAGAAAAGCAAGGCAATTAATAAAGACGCCATTGCATACACTTCAGCTTCAACAGCATTAAACCAGAAACTGTCTGAAAAAGTATAGGCCAAAGCTCCTACAAAGGAACTTCCTAAGATTACAATTGAATTGCTTTGATTGATTTCGGCAAAACGAGCTATAATTTTTTTCAAAATCATAGAAGAAGACCAAAACAAAAACAAAATAGTGAAGGCACTTGAGAAAACAGACATCATATTTACCATCACGGCCACATGCTGATTGTCTATAGCAAACATGGCAAAGAAAGCGCCCATCATTTGAAATAAAGGAGCTCCGGGTGGGTGACCCACTTCCAGTTTGGCTGCTGTAGCAATATATTCGCCACAATCCCAAAAGCTCATTGTAGGTTCAACAGTTAGTGTATAAGTAATTAAAGCGATTGCAAATGCAAACCAACCAATAATTGTATTCCATTTATTGAAATTGAATTGTGCCATATTTAGGTGTTAAAATTTTGTTTGTTTTCTATCCTACAAAGAAAATGTTTTTTTGCGTAAAGAATGGAGCATTAACAAAAAATTCTATAAAAGTATTTCCTAATGGTAATATATTGTTTGTGAAATACTTGCAGAAATATTGCGGATTTTGAAGGGCAGAAAATGAAAAAAAATGATTTTTTTTCATCAAAAAGTTTGTGCAAACTAAAAAAAGCTTTAAATTTGCACTCGCTTAACAGCATTGCTGGTCTATGGTGTAATGGTAACACAACTGTTTTTGGTGCAGTCTTTCAAGGTTCGAGTCCTTGTAGACCAACATAAAAGCCTCTCAATCGAGAGGCTTTTTTTATGTAATAAAAATTTGCGCAGACTAAAAAAAAGATTTAAGTTTGCACTCGCTTAACAGCACTGCTGGTCTATGGTGTAATGGTAACACAACTGTTTTTGGTGCAGTCTTTCAAGGTTCGAGTCCTTGTAGACCAACATAAAAGCCTCTCAATCGAGAGGCTTTTTTTATGCAGTAAAGTTGTGATCTTAAACGCAAAGAAACAAAACGCAAGGTTCGCAAAGTTTAATAAATAAGCTTTGTGATCCTTGTGCAAATCTTTGCGTTCTTTGCGGTTAAATTAAAGCTTGGCAAGTAATACAGTATTATTTATGTAAAGTGGAGGGAGCTACCCCGAATTTCTTTTTAAATGAAAATGAAAAATGCGATAAGTCTTCAAAACCAACTCCAATATAAACTTCAGAAGGAGCTTTCCCTTTTTCCTTGATCAGATAATACGCTTCCTGAAGTCTTTTGTTCAGCAGCCAGTGTCCGGGTGTTTCCTGAAAGACTTTCTGAAAATCCCTTTTAAAAGTAGCCAGACTTCTTCCGGTGAGATAGGCAAAACGATTTAAGTGTACATTAAAATGGAAATTTCTGTTCATGAAAGCTTCCAGATCAATTTTACCGGGCTCGTTAAAGTCAAATAAGAGGTCTTTAAGTTCAGGATTTACTTTGAGTAGAAGATGAACGGCTTCTTTGATTTTTAAATTAAATAAAACTTCATTGTTTTCCTCTTCCACTTTCAGGTAAGACAGGAGTGAAGTCATAAAGGATTGGTAGAGCGGGTGTGGATTTAAAGGTATGATTGCAGCTTCGTCGGGTTTCTTCTCAATTTTAAATTGATATTCCTGGTAGATTTCACGCAGGATTTCCTGATCCAAAAAGAGTGATATCACTTTAAATTCGCCTCCTTCCGGCGGGATTTTTACAAATTTGGCCAAATGATTTCTTTTGCTGATTCTAAAATCACCTGGTTTGGAGTGATAAGTTTTTTTGCTGTCAGAAGCAATCATTTCGCCTGAAATCTGGTAGCTGAACACGTGTTCAGGTATAAAATGTTCTCCTTCGCGACTGCGTGCATAATAACAGGAGTACAATATCTTAGGTTTTGTATTTGCTTTGATCGATGACATACTGTAAAGTTACTAAAAAGACACAGAAAATCGGGTTTATAAAATTTTCTGTGCCTGATGGTTATTATTTTCTAATCAATGTTCTCGGTTCTAAATACGCTTCTAAACCTAAAATTCCGAATTCTCTCCCAATTCCCGATTGTTTGAATCCGCCAAAAGGTGCCATTGGGTCATGACTCAGTACATTCACCTGAACACGTCCTGCATTTATTTGTGAAGCAACGCTGTAGGCTCTCTCTTCGTTTTCGGAACTTACATACGCTTGTAATCCGTAAGTAGTATCGTTGGCGATTTCGATAGCTTCTTCTTCTGTTTTATAGGTGATAATAGATAAAACCGGCCCGAAAATCTCTTCTCTTGCAATTCTCATCTGATTATTTACGTTTACAAAAACGGTTGGTTTTACAAAGTTTCCGTTTTCCAGTCCTTCTGGTTTTCCTAAACCGCCAATCAGTATTTCGGCACCTTCCTCAATTCCGATCTGGATGTAGTTTTGCACACGTTCATATTGTTTTTGACTCACCATGGGGCCAACAGCGGTAGTTTCGTTTTTCGGATCACCCACAATTGTTTTGGATACTACAGCTGTAACCAGATTTTTCACCTCTTCCAATTTATGTTCAGGTACTAATAAACGTGTTCCTGCAATACAGGCTTGTCCGCTATTCATGAAGGCGGCAGCAATTGCCATCGGAATTGATTTTGATAAATCGGCATCGTCCAGGATAATGTTAGGTGATTTTCCGCCCAATTCCAATGTAATACGTTTCATGGTGTCAACCGCTTCTTTGGCGATCATTTTTCCAACAACAGTAGAACCGGTAAAGGAAATCTTTGCAATATCGGGATTGCGGCTAATTTCCGCGCCAACAACTTCGCCCAAACCATTCACGATATTAAATACTCCTTTTGGTAATCCGGCTTCGTGAAAACATTCCAGGATCAATTGGGTTTGCTGCGCGCTCATTTCACTTGGTTTGATTACCGCCGTACAACCCGCAGCAATAGCAGTGGCTAATTTTCCGCAAATAAAACCGTTGCTCGAATTCCACGGAATAATAATCCCTACGACGCCAACAGGTGCCATCTGTACTTCAGATTCCCCCATTGTTTTGCTGAAAGAATACGTATTTAGAAGTTTGATGGCTGAAGCGAAACTATTTAGCATATAACTATAGCTGATCGTGGCAAATTGAAGAGTTCCTCCGTATTCTTCAACTGTAATATCAATAAAATCCTGTTTTCTTTTTTCAATAGAAGCCTGCAGATTTTGTAAATACGTAATTCTTTCTGCTATCGTAGTCTTAGAGAAAGTTTTGAAGGCTTTTTTTGCGGCGTCTATGGCGTCAAGAGTGTCTTCACTGTTTCCTAAAATGACTTCTCCAAGTTTTTTATTGGTGGTAGGGCTAATAAGGTCAAAAAGATCCTTTCCTTTTGGAGTTACAAATTCTCCGTCGACGTAAATCTTGTCAATTATTCTCATGTTGTTTTTATTTATGATTTTATTTGACAAAGGTCGGCAGGAATGTAAGGTTCGGCTTTGTTGTAAAGCTCAAAGTAACTTTGTTTAAAAGCTCATGTTTTTGGTTGGGTTTTTGGAATAAAAAAAGCCTCCCAAACGAGAAGCTTTGTGCTGAATGAAGGTAGTTTTGTTTAGATTTTAAAAGTAATCACCGGTTTTATAGCGTGATTAACCAAACCTTCGCTAATACTTCCGTTAAAAAAATGCGCAAAACCGGTTCTTCCGTGTGTGCACATTCCGATAATGTCTGCATTTATAGAATTGGAGAAGTTTAAAATTCCCTTTTCGATATTGGTGTCATTGTAAATATGAGTAGAGTAGTTGGTCAGATTGAATTCAGCTACAAACTCATTCATGGCTTTTTGGATAGTATGGGTTGGTTTAAAACTATTGGGGGTACAAATCGTAACCAGGTGTATTTTTGAATCGAAGAATTGAGTGAAGTTTAAAAATTTTTCGAATGGTTTTTTGCTTTCGTCCGAAAAATCTGATGCGAAAATAATATTTCCCGGATTAAAGTTGGGAATATCTTTTTTGATTACTAAAACCGGAATTTCTGAATTTCGAACTACTTTTTCGGTGGTCGATCCTATGAGTAATTCCTCTACACCTGAAGAGCCGTGTGAGCCCATTACGATTAAATCTATTTCATAATCCTTGCTTACTTGTGCGATGCCGTGGATAGGTTTGTCCATTTTAACAATTTCAGTCACAGGAATTCCGTCCAGATAGGGTCTCGCAGAAAATTCGTCCAGCATTTCGTTGGCTTTTTTCATGAATAACATGGTTTCGGGAATGCTTGCGCCTCCGGTAATGGCGTCATTCATTTGATGCGGCAGTTCGAGCATGTGTAAAATCACGATTTCAGAACCGTTTTTTTTGGCAATTTGAGCAGCAACTTTTAAGGCGTCTTCAGCGTGTTCTGAAAAGTCAGTAGGTAGTAGAATTCGTTTCATAATTTTCGGGATTAAATAATGTGAATTTCCTTTGTTTTAATGCTTACATAAAGATAAGAAATATTTTCTTCGCCATCTATTTATTTTGATTTATAAAAAAAACACTATATTTGCACCGTTATTTATTAAAATCTAAATAATGAGGGGACTAAGTGTCCCCTCTTTTTATAAAATTATGACATTTAAAGAAAAAGTAAACGCATTAATTACAGAAGCACTTCTGGAAAAGCCATCAGTCTTTTTGATTGATTTGTCTATTTCTGATTCTTTTAAAATTAGTGTAGGTTTAGACGGGGATAATGGAGTGGCATTGCAGGATTGTATTGATATCAGTCGTGCAATCGAGAATAATCTGGATCGTGAAGAGCAGGATTTTTCGCTGGAAGTAGCATCAGTTGGAGTAGGATCTCCTTTGAAAATGACAAGGCAATACAAGAAAAATATTGGTAGAACGTTGATTGTTACTACAAATACTGAAAAAATTGAGGCAGAATTAGTGGAAGCTAACGATGTTTTTATAATTTTGTCTTGGGAAGCAAGAGAACCGAAAAAAGTAGGAAAAGGAAAAGAAACAGTTCAAAAAAAGCAACAAATACCTTATACAGAAATTAAAGAGGCAATTGTTACAGTAACATTTTAATTAAAGAATTCGCATGGAAAATTTAGCATTAATCGATTCATTCTCAGAGTTTAAAGATAATAAACTTATTGATCGTGTAACGCTTATGGCAATTTTAGAGGACGTGTTTAGAAATGCATTGAAGAAAAAATACGGTTCTGATGACAACTTCGATATTATCATTAATCCTGATAAAGGAGATATGGAGATATGGAGAAGGAGAGTAATTGTTGCTGATGAAGATCTGGATTTTGAAAACGAAGAAATTACCCTGACTGAAGCCAGAATGATTGAAGCGGATTTTGAAATTGGTGAAGAAGTTTCCGAAGAAGTTAAATTGATTGATTTAGGAAGAAGAGCTATTTTGGCCTTGCGTCAAAACTTAATTTCTAAAATTCACGAACACGATAATACGAATCTTTATAAGCAATTTAAAGATATTATTGGCGATATTTACACCGCAGAAGTACACCACGTGCGTCCAAGAGTTGTAATTTTGGTTGATGATGAAGGAAACGAAATTGTACTTCCAAAAGAAAAGCAAATTCCATCTGACTTTTTTCGTAAAGGAGATAATGTTCGAGGAATCATTGAAAGCGTTGAATTAAAAGGAAATAAACCTCAGATTATTATGTCCAGAACTTCTGAAAAGTTCCTGGAAAAATTATTTGAACAGGAAATTCCTGAGGTATTTGATGGTTTGATTACAGTTAAAAACGTAGTTCGTATTCCGGGTGAAAAAGCAAAAGTAGCGGTAGATTCTTATGATGACAGAATTGATCCTGTTGGAGCTTGTGTGGGTATGAAAGGATCTCGTATTCACGGAATTGTTCGTGAGTTAGGAAACGAAAATATCGACGTAATCAATTATACAAGTAATATTCAATTGTTTATTACAAGAGCATTAAGCCCTGCAAAAGTTTCTTCTATCAAAATTGATGAGGAAAACAAAAGAGCTGAAGTTTTCCTGAAATTAGAAGAAGTTTCTAAAGCTATTGGTAGAGGTGGTCATAATATAAAACTAGCAGGTCAGCTTACAGGTTACGAATTAGATGTTATTCGTGAAGGAGACGTTGCTGGTGCAACTGCAGATGAAGACGATGTTGAATTAACAGAGTTTTCAGATGAAATCGAAGACTGGGTAATAGAAGAATTTGCTAAAATAGGGCTAGATACTGCAAAAAGTATTTTAAAACAAGAAGTAGAAGATTTAGTAAGAAGAACAGATTTAGAAGAGGAAACTATTCTTGATGTGATGAAAATACTAAAAGAAGAGTTTGATAGTTAGTTATCTGCTCTAACAACACAACGAAAAAGGTAATAATAAAAAGGTTATATGTCTGAAGAGAGAGTAATAAGAATAAACAAGGTTTTAAGGGAATTAAATATTTCGTTAGAAAGAGCTGTTGATTATCTAAAAGATAAGGGAATTGCAATTGATGCAAATCCGAATGCAAAAATTTCTGATAGCGAATTTAATATCCTACAAAGCCAATTTGCGGGCGATAAGGGGAATAAGGAAGCTTCTAAAGAGGTAGGAGAAGAGAAAAGAAAAGAGAAAGAAGCATTACGTGTAGAACGTGAGAAAGAAATTGAGGACAAACGCAGACAAGACGAAGAGCGCCAGAAACAACAAGAAGTTATAAAAGCGAAAGCTGTTGTGACCGGGCCTGTTCAGGTTGGTAAGATAGATTTAAACCCAAGGAAACCAGAGAAGCCTGCAGTTGTTGCTACTCCTTCAGAGGAGCCGGTAAAAGCTGAAGAACCTAAAGTTGTTGTTGCTACTCCAGCTCAAGAGGAAAAACCTGTTCAAAAAGAAGCAGTACAGCCTGAGCCTGTAGCTCCTGTAGTTGCTGAGGACAAAGTTGAAAAACCTATTATTACAGAGAAAAAAGAAGTAAAAGCTGAAGCTCCAAAAGTAGCTCAGGAACCAGTTGTATCAACTGATCCTACAACTGCAGAGGAGACAATCACTACGCAATATCAAAAGTTATCAGGAACTACACTTACAGGTCAGACAATTGATTTATCTCAGTTTAACAAGCCTAAGAAAAAGAAAGAAGATCCTAAGATAACTCCAAATAAACCGGGAGCACCGGGGGCAGGAAATAACGCTAACAAAAATAAGCGTAAAAGAATTGCTCCTAAGCCAGGAACACCGGGAGCGCCAAAACCTGCTACAGGTAATGCTCCGGGAACTCCAAATCCTAATAAAATTACGCCAAATACAGGTGGTGGAGGTTTTAATGCTAACAGAAGTGCAAGACCTGGTTTTGTAAAAGGAAACCGTCCTGCTATTGTTGCTAAAGTTGAGCCTACTGAAGAGGAAGTAAAAAACCAAATTAGAGAGACTCTTGAAAAACTTCAGGGTAAAGGTGGAAAATCAAAAGCAGCTAAATACAGAAGAGATAAAAGAGATACGCACCGTCAGAAATCTGATGAGGAGCAAAGAGCTATTGACGAAGGAAGTAAAACGATTAAAGTTACAGAGTTCGTTACTGTTGGTGAAATTGCAATCATGATGGATGTGCCGATTACTAAAGTAATTGGAACTTGTATGTCACTTGGAATCATGGTTACCATGAACCAGCGTTTAGATGCTGAAACATTAACGATTGTAGCTGATGAATTTGGCTACGAGGTTGAGTTTATAACAGTCGATATCGAAGAAGCTATTGAGGTAGTTGCAGATAAAGAAGAAGATTTAGTAGTTAGAGCACCAATTGTTACTGTAATGGGTCACGTCGATCACGGTAAAACATCTTTACTGGATTATATCCGTAAAGAAAATGTTATTGCTGGTGAGTCCGGAGGTATTACACAGCACATTGGAGCATACGGGGTAACTTTAGATAACGGTCAGAAAATCGCATTTTTAGATACACCAGGTCACGAGGCGTTTACCGCGATGCGTGCACGTGGAGCCCAGGTTACCGATATTGCTATTATTGTAGTAGCTGCGGATGATGATATCATGCCACAAACAAAAGAAGCCATTTCTCACGCACAAGCTGCAGGGGTGCCGATTATATTTGCAATCAATAAAATTGATAAACCAAATGCTAATGTTGAGAAAATCAAAGAGCGTCTGGCTGGTATGAATTTACTTGTTGAAGACTGGGGCGGAAAAATTCAATCACATGATATTTCTGCAAAAGTGGGAACAGGTGTAAAAGAATTATTAGAAAAAGTATTATTGGAAGCTGAGATTTTAGATTTAAAATCAAATCCAAATAAAGCAGCTCAGGGAACAGTTGTTGAGGCTTTCTTAGATAAAGGAAAAGGATATGTATCTACAATTTTAGTTCAGCACGGAACTTTAAAAATTGGAGATTATATGCTGGCCGGAAAACACCACGGTAAGATTAAAGCGATGCATGATGAAAGAGGACATATTGTTTTAGAAGCAGGTCCTTCAACTCCGGTATCCGTTTTAGGTTTAGATGGTGCTGCTACTGCTGGGGATAAGTTCAATGTATTTGAAGACGAAAAAGAAGCAAAACAAATTGCATCTAAACGTTCTCAATTAATGCGTGAACAATCTGTACGTACACAAAGACATATTACGCTGGACGAAATCGGACGTCGTATAGCTCTTGGTCAGTTTAAAGAATTGAACGTGATCCTTAAAGGAGACGTTGATGGATCTGTTGAAGCATTATCAGATTCGTTCTCTAAACTTTCTACGGAAGAAATTCAGATTAACATTATACATAAAGGTGTTGGAGCAATTACCGAAACTGACGTTATGTTGGCTTCTGCTTCTGATGCGATCATTATCGGATTTAACGTTCGTCCTGCAGGAAACGCGAGACAGTTGGCAGATAAAGAAGAAATCGATATCCGTTACTATTCTATTATCTACGCAGCTATCGATGACTTGAAAGACGCGATGGAAGGAATGTTGGCTCCTGAGATGAAAGAAGAAATTTTAGGAACGGCTGAAATCCGTGAGATTTTCAAAATTTCTAAAGTGGGTTCTATTGCAGGATGTATGGTAATGGATGGTAAAATTATGAGAACTTCTAAAATTAGAGTTATCAGAGAAGGAGTAGTAGTGCATACGGGTGAGCTTGTGGCATTGAAACGTTTCAAAGATGATGTAAGAGAAGTTTCTAAAGGTTACGATTGTGGTATTCAGATTAAAGGATACAATGATATCGAAGAAAGAGATGTTATTGAAGCCTACCACGAAGTTGCTATCAAAAAGAAATTGAAATAAAATTCAATAATTATATTTTAAAGTCCCGGCGTTTGTTGGGACTTTTTTTTTGCTTGTGTTTTCGAAAGAACATTGTTTTAAGTGAAGGGAAATTTTTATTTATTTCAAATTTTAGTGTTATTTTTGATTAAAATTATTTGACTATGAAACGACTTATATATTCAGGGCTTCTTTTTTTAGGTCTTTCTACCTTGTCTTTTTCGCAAGAAGCTGTAGAGAAGAAATCTCCACCAGCAGGAAATGCTTTAGTAGGGGATTACTATGGTGCCGATGTTTCTAAAGTATCTGAAAACAAGGCGATCTCGGTTGATAAGCTGGAAGGAGGACTGAAGGATTCCAAAAAGATAGAAAATGTTGCCGTAAAAGGATTGGTAACCGATGTTTGTGAAAAAAGAGGATGCTGGCTGACGATTAAAACAGAAGGGGGAAATCCTTTTTTTGTTAAAATGAAAGATTATGCTTTTTTTGTGCCGACAGCTTTAAAAGGGAAAAATGTTGTTTTAGAAGGTGTCGCCGAGAAAAAGATTACCTCGGTTGAAGAGTTAAAGCATTATGCAAAAGATGCTAAAAAACCGCAATCAGAAATAGATGCCATTACAGCACCAAAAGAAGAAATTCGCTTTGTAGCTGATGGAATTAAAGTGGTAAACTAAGGCTTGCTTCGATTTCAAATGAAATAATTACCGATGAAGTCTCAACGAAAGTTGAGGCTTTTTTTTGTTTAGTAGTACTCTAATTTGTTTTAGGGCTTAAAGTATCTGAATTTATTTTTATAACTTTTCAATGGTTCTGCAATGGGTATCGCTTATGTCACTTATTAAAGCAGGCTAAATATTAAAAGTTTTGATGATGCAATTAATGATTCTCAACTCGCGCCTTGTTTGCAAAAAAAATCTTGATGATTTTAAAAAAAACGAGGGATAGTCCTGGTAATATGATTGCTAATTTTACAAATGATCCTTGGAATTCGACCAGATTTAACTGGACGGTAAAAAGTGGAGGAATAAGTTGTGATGGACCGCCTGCTGGACAAACATTGTCTTTATATATTGTTGCTACTGGTGTAACGACTGCTTTTAATTCTTTTACGTATACGGATTCTACGGATTTGTCTTGGGCAAGAACAATGTTGTATGAGTCGATTCATGCTTATTTGATAACATGTTATATACGTAATCCACGCGGTCTTGTTGCTGATTATCCAGTGATGTTTCAAGAATGGATAGCTGACAGTAATAAAGGGTTGAATAATCCTCAACATGAAGAAATTTCAAGAAGTTTTGTGAAATCTTTTGGAGATGCTTTTGAGGTGTATCTTATAACTAAAGGTTATAATCTAGATAAGCAATTTTATCAGGATATGGCTTGGGGTGGTCTTGAAGAAACAGATGCATTTAAGAACTTGTCGGAAGCAGATAGAAAAAGAATTTCGAATGTAATTCAAGTGGAACTACACGGGACAAATATGAATGGAAATCCAAAACCCCAAAAGGGTAAAAAAGCAGGTTGTTAATACATTTATTATGGAAAAATACAAATTTATCGTTTTAGTGTTTGTTTGCATGTTTTTTATGATGGGATATTCTTTTACGCAAACAAAATTGATTCCAACAAATAATAAGGGTGGTTATACTGTCACTTTTGGTGAAGGTCAAATAAAAGATAAACAAGAAACCGTTAATTTTCTTATAAGAGATGGGAAAAGTGTAACTATTAAAGGTCATGTTTATGATGTAAAAACCAGTGAGCCATTAAGCAATGCTGTAATTGTTGGTTGCTTTAAATTCTTAACAACAGATGAGGGAGAATATTCTTTTAGGACGCGAAATTTAGAAGGAGATTGGTTTTATATGGAAGTCGCAGCGATTGTACAGATCGGTTGATACTGGTTATATTAATATTTATGATAAAAAAGAGGTTATCATTGATTTTTATTTAGCGATTGACGATCGTCCTTTTTCGGAGTGTTCGGGAATAGGGAGCGATAGACATAAACGAATACAGGAAGAACTTAATAATTTAAAATAATAATATTTTTAATCTAATCAATACAAAAAAAAAGCAACTCCTGAATAGAGTTGCTTTTTTTATGATTCGCTATAATTTGTTCAGTGATTACTTACCCGGTTTTAGCAAAAAAACACTTTTATATTTCTTTTTGATTTCAGCTAAGTTTCTCTCTGCTTCGATTCTGGTTTTGAAATTCCCCACAATAACTTTATAGTTCGGTGTGTTGAAAATGATTGTTCCGTCAACTGCATAAAACTCTCTTTTGAAATCGGTTAGCGTTTTTTTGGCCTCATCGCTTTTTCCGCTAAAAATTTGAATTCTGTAAGTGTCGTTTGTACTTATTGATGTGTTAATTTTACGTTTGTCGTTTAGTAACTGCTCAAATTTTGGGTCCTGATTTAGTGTTAAATTTTGGTCTTGAGCATGAATATTATAAGCTAAAGTTAGTGTTGTTAGTGTTAAGAAAACTCTTGTGGATGGGGTTAAAATTCTCATAATGTGATGGTTTTTATGCAAAAATAGTATTTAAAGTTTATATTGAAAATTTCAATATTATTTAGAATTGATATAAATTGATATTTAAGAGTATTTTAAGGTTTTGAGAATAGTTCATAAGTCGTATTTTTGTGCAAGTTTTAAAAGAAGGTGTTCGGTTTTTATTGTTTTAATACAGAAAAAATCATACCAAAAATTAGTAGATAATTTTATACTATATGAAAAAGGTGGGTAACCATAATTCGATCTCAAGAAAATTACTTCTTAGCTTATCGCTAACGTTAATTTTCTCCCTAACTTCATTTGCTCAAGATGCTGCTGCTCCGGCGGCACCTGCTGCTGCTGCTCCGGCTGCAACTGCGGGTGGTGATCCAGTAAAAGGGAAGGAACTTTTTAATGCAAATTGCGCTGCATGTCACAAATTAGATGCAAAATCAACAGGTCCTGCCTTAAGAGGAGTTGCTGCTAAGCATGACATGGCCTGGATCTACAAGTGGGTTCATAACAGTTCTGAATTAATTAAGTCAGGTGATGCTGTTGCAGTTAAATTATTTGAAGAAAACAACAAGTCTGTTATGACTGCTTTTCCTCAATTGTCGGAAGGTGATATTGATAACATTATCGCTTATACTTCTGAAGTAAAAGCTGAGCCTGTTGCAGCTGCTGGTGGTGCTGCTACTCCTCCTGGTACAAAAGTTGAGAGCGGAAGTATTTCTAATAATATCATTTTAGGAGCCCTTGCTCTTGTAATGGCTATTTTAGTGGTAATGTTGTTCATGGTGAACAAAGTATTGACTAAAGTAGCAAGCAATAATGGTATTGTAGTGGCTCCTAGAGAAGCGAGAACGCCAATCTGGAAAGCTTTTGCTAGAAATCAGTTTTTAGTATTGGTTACTTCTATATTTTTGCTTTTGGCAAGTGGTTATTTTGTCTATGGATTTTTGATGCAAGTTGGTGTAGATCAAAACTATGAGCCAATTCAGCCAATTCATTATTCTCATAAAATTCACGCCGGAGACAACGAGATCAATTGTAAATATTGTCACTCTGCTGCACGTGTGAGTAAAAATGCAGGTATTCCTTCTTTGAATGTTTGTATGAACTGTCATAAAAATATTTCTGAAGTTGCCGAAACTACTGCTACTCCTGAGTACAGCAAAGCGTTTTACGATGCTCAAATTCAAAAACTGTATGATGCAGTTGGATGGGATAAAGCAAAACAAGCTTATACCGGAAAAACGCAGCCTGTAAAATGGGTTCGTATTCATAATCTTCCTGATTTTGTTTACTTCAATCACTCACAACACGTTTCTGTTGCAGGTGTTGAATGTCAGACTTGTCACGGACCGGTACAGGAATTTGAAATCATGAAGCAATATTCTAAATTAACAATGGGATGGTGTATTGATTGCCACAGAAAAACTGATGTTAAGATGGAAGGAAATGCATATTATGATAAAATTCATGCTGAACTTTCTAAAAAATACGGTGTAGAAAAATTGACTGCAGCGCAAATGGGAGGTTTAGAATGCGGTAAATGCCACTATTAATCGAATTATTAAGATTTTAATATTTATATACAATGTCATCAAACAAAAAATACTGGAAAAGTGTTGAGGAACTAGAAAATAGTTCTATTGTTGAGGCGCTTAGAAATAACGAATTTGTTGAAGAGATTCCTACTGATGAATTTTTAGGAAACGCAGATGCATTAGCTACATCTGGAACTTCACGTCGTGACTTTTTAAAGTACGTAGGGTTTAGTACTGCAGCCGTAACGCTAGCAGCTTGCGAAGGCCCTGTTCACAAGTCTATACCTTATGTGTTACAACCGGAACAAATCATTCCTGGTGTTGCTGATTATTATGCAACAACTGTTTTTGATGGTTTTGATTTTGCTAACCTTTTAGTAAAAACTCGTGAAGGTCGTCCAATTAAAATTGAAAACAATACTATTTCCGGAGCTAAGTTTTCAGCCAATGCCAGAATTCATGCGTCAATCCTGTCATTATATGACAGCATGCGTCTGAAAGAACCTAAATTGGATGGAAAAAATAGTAGCTGGTCTGCTGTTGATTTGAAAATTAAATCAAGTATTGCTGATGCAAAAGCAAAAGGTGGACAAGTTGTATTGTTGACTAATACTTTAGCGAGTCCGTCTACTGAAAAACTGATTGGTGAATTTATCGCTAAAAACCCAAATGCAAAGCATGTGGTTTATGATGCAGTATCTTCTTCAGAAGCGTTAGATGCATTTCAGACAGTGTATGGTGAGAGAGCTTTAGTAGATTATGATTTTTCAAAAGCTTCTTTAATTGTTTCTGTCGGAGCTGATTTCTTGGGAGATTGGCAAGGTGGAGGATATGATTCAGGATATGCGAAAGGACGTATTCCTCAAAATGGAAAAATGTCTCGTCATTTTCAGTTTGAATCAAACATGACTTTATCCGGAGCTGCTGCTGATAAGCGTATTCCTATGACAGGAGCTGATCAGAAGCAAGTTTTAGTTCAAATATATAATATCGTTGCAGGTGCTTCTGTTCCGGTTTCTTTGGAAGCTAAATTTAAGACAGAAGCTGTTAAAGCTGCTCAGCAGTTAAAAGCTGCTGGTTCAAAAGGAGTTTTAGTATCTGGAATTGAAGATAAAAATGCTCAGTTGTTAGTCTTGGCTATCAATCAGGCATTGGCTAGTGAGGCCTTTACTACTGTTGGGACAAGACAGATTAGAAAAGGTTCAAATGCGGTGGTTGCTCAATTGGTAAAAGATATGAATGCAGGTAGTGTTCATACTTTGATTATGAGTGGTGTTAACCCGGTTTATACATTAGCGGATTCTGCTTCTTTTGAAGCCGGATTGAAAAAAGTAAAAACATCAGTAGCTTTCTCTTTGAAAGAAGATGAAACTGCATCAGTTACTACAATTGCTGCTCCTGTTGCTCACTATTTAGAGGCTTGGGGTGATGTTGAAATAACAAAAGGAACTTATAGTTTAACACAACCAACTATTCGCCCTATATTTAATACAAAACAATTTCAGGACGTTTTATTATCATTAAACGGAATTCCTGGAACTTTCTATGATTATATCAAAGCTAATTCTGCTGGTATTATTGCAGGTTCTTCGTGGAATAAAGTTTTACATGATGGTGTTTTTGTAGTTGGATCTGCTGCTTTAGCTGGTGGAGCTGTTGATTATGCTGCTGCTGCAAATGCAGTTTCAAAATCAAAACCAGCTGGTGACTTCGAATTGGTATTGTATACTAAAACAGGTTTAGGTGACGGACAACAAGCAAACAACCCTTGGTTGCAGGAGTTTCCGGATCCAATCACAAGAGTTTCATGGGATAACTATGTTACTGTTTCGAATGCTGATGCTAAGAAATTGGGTTTAACAAATGAAATTGTGGCTAACGGAGGTTTAAATGGTAGTTATGCTACTATTACTCTGGTTGATGGTGCTAAGTTAGAAAACGTGCCTGTAATTGTTCAGCCGGGACAAGCTGTTGGTACAGTCGGTTTAGCTGTTGGTTACGGACGTAAAGCTGCTTTAAAAGAAGAAATGCAGGTAGGTTTAAATGCTTACGCTTTATATAAAAACTTTAATAATGTTCAGGCTGTTTCTTCTATTGTGAAAGCAAACGGAGTACACGAGTTTGCTTGTGTGCAGGGTCAGAAAACTTTAATGGGTAGAGGAGATATTATTAAGGAAACTACTCTTGAAGTCTTTAACTCAAAAGATGCTGAACACTGGAATCCACAACCAATGGTCTCTTTGGATCATCAGGAAGTAGAAGCTACAACAGTTGATTTATGGGAGTCATTTGATCGTTCAACAGGGCATCATTTTAATCTTTCAATCGACTTAAATGCTTGTACAGGATGTGGGGCATGTGTTATTGCCTGTCATGCTGAAAACAATGTACCGGTTGTAGGTAAAGCAGAGGTAAGAAGAAGCCGTGATATGCACTGGTTGCGTATTGACAGATACTATTCTTCTGAAAGCACTTTTGAAGGTGATAATGAAAGAAAAGAGAATATTGCCGGTTTATCCAGCTCATTGTCTACCTTTAATGAAATGGAAAAAGCAGGAGATAATCCTCAGGTTGCTTTCCAGCCAGTAATGTGTCAACACTGTAATCACGCACCTTGTGAAACAGTTTGTCCGGTTGCTGCAACCTCTCACGGTCGTGAGGGTCAAAATCATATGGCATACAACAGATGTGTTGGTACTCGTTATTGTGCAAACAACTGTCCGTATAAAGTACGTCGTTTTAACTGGTTCTTGTACAACAAAAACAGTGAGTTCGATTATCACATGAATGATGATTTAGGTCGTATGGTATTAAACCCAGACGTAAATGTTCGTTCACGTGGAGTTATGGAAAAATGTTCTATGTGTATTCAAATGACACAAGCTACAAAATTAAAAGCGAAAAATGAAGGACGTCCGGTTGTTGATGGTGAATTCCAGACAGCTTGTTCCAGCGCTTGTTCTTCTGGAGCGATGATCTTTGGAGATGTTAATGATAAAGAAAGTAAAGTAGCTAAATTAGCTGCTGATGAAAGATCATACCATTTGTTAGAGCATGTTGGAACAAAACCTAATGTGGTTTACCATGTTAAAGTTAGAAATACGTAGTACAAAGAATTATTAATTAAGAAACAATATAAAGGATTATGTCGTCTCATTACGAAGCACCCATTAGAAAACCTTTAGTTATAGGTGATAAATCTTATCACGATGTAACAGTAGATGTAGCTGCGCCTGTTGAGGGTAAAGCAAATAAACATTGGTGGATTGTATTTTCAATCGCATTAACGGCCTTCCTTTGGGGATTGGGTTGTATTATTTACACTGTATCTACCGGTATCGGAACATGGGGATTAAATAAAACAGTTGGTTGGGCCTGGGATATCACTAACTTTGTTTGGTGGGTAGGTATTGGTCACGCGGGAACATTGATTTCTGCGGTATTATTACTTTTCCGTCAGCGTTGGAGAATGGCGATTAACCGTTCTGCAGAAGCTATGACTATTTTCTCAGTAGTTCAGGCAGGTTTATTTCCAATTATTCACATGGGTCGTCCATGGTTAGCATACTGGGTTTTACCTATTCCGAATCAGTTTGGATCTTTATGGGTAAACTTTAACTCACCGCTACTTTGGGACGTATTCGCAATTTCAACGTACTTATCGGTATCACTTGTTTTCTGGTGGACTGGTTTACTACCTGACTTTGCAATGCTACGTGATAGAGCAATAACACCTTTCCATAAGAGAGTTTATTCTATCCTAAGTTTTGGATGGAGCGGAAAAGCAAAGGACTGGCAACGTTTTGAAGAAGTATCCTTGGTACTTGCAGGTTTAGCTACTCCACTTGTACTTTCTGTACACACTATTGTATCGATGGACTTTGCTACTTCGGTAATTCCAGGATGGCATACCACAATTTTCCCTCCGTACTTTGTTGCCGGAGCCGTATTCTCAGGATTTGCAATGGTAAACACATTGTTAATCATCATGAGAAAGGTTTCTAACCTTGAAGCTTATATTACACTTCAGCATATCGAATTAATGAACATTGTAATTATGATTACGGGTTCGATTGTGGGTGTAGCTTATATTACTGAGTTATTTGTAGCCTGGTATTCAGGTGTGGAATATGAGCAGTATGCTTTCTTAAACAGAGCTACCGGACCTTACTGGTGGGCATATTGGTCAATGATGACTTGTAACGTTTTCTCTCCGCAATTTATGTGGTTCAAGAAATTAAGAACAAGTATCATGTTCTCATTTATTATTTCGATTGTAGTAAACATCGGAATGTGGTTTGAAAGATTCGTAATTATCGTTACTTCTTTACATAGAGATTATCTTCCGTCTTCATGGACAATGTTCTCACCAACATTTGTTGACATTGGAATTTTCATCGGAACAATTGGTTTCTTTTTCGTATTGTTTTTATTGTACTCAAGAACATTCCCTGTAATTGCTCAGGCGGAGGTTAAAACAATTTTGAAAGGAACAGGAGATAATTACATTAGAGAAAGAGCAAATAAAGATTCACATCATGAGTAATAAAGTAATATACGCCATTTATAATGACGATGATATTTTGATGGATGCAGTAAAGAAAACCAGAGCTGCACATCATCATATTGAAGAAGTTTTTACTCCATTCCCAGTTCACGGATTGGATAAAGCTATGGGACTAGCGCCAACAAGATTAGCAATTTGTGCTTTTTTATATGGATGTGTTGGTATCTCTGTTGCAACAACAATGATGAGTTACATTATGATTCATGACTGGCCACAGGATATTGGTGGAAAACCAAGTTTTAGTTTTATTCAGAATATGCCCGCTTTTGTGCCTATTATGTTTGAGATGACTGTGTTTTTTGCTGCCCACTTAATGGTAATCACTTTTTATATGAGAAGTAGATTATGGCCGTTTAAAGAAGCTGAAAATCCTGATGTAAGAACAACAGATGACCATTTTTTAATGGAAGTTGCTGTAAACGATAACGAGGCAGAATTAGTTTCTTTCTTTGAAGGTACAGGAGCAGTTGAAGTTAAAGTAATTGAAAAGAATTAATTGTAGCTATGAAAAGGATATATAAAATAACACTTTTAGTTGGTATAACTATTTTAGTTTCATCTTGCCACAATAATTCGGCACCAAACTATCAGTATTTCCCTAATATGTATGAGTCTGTAGGTTATGAAACTTATTCAGAAGCAAAAATATTTAAAGGAGGAAAAGAAGGACAGCTTCCTGTAGAAGGAACTATCAACAGAGGTTTTGAACCTTATGAATATGAAAATTCGACTGCTGGTTATGAATTGGCTAAAGCTAATCTGAAATCGCCTTTGGATTCTATCGAGAGAAACTCAGGAAAAGGAAAAGAACTTTTCGAAATTTATTGTATCAGTTGCCATGGTGCAGCTGGAAACGGTAAAGGTAAATTGGTTGAAAGAGAAAAATTTCTTGGAGTGCCTAGCTATAAAGACAGAGTTATTACTGAAGGAAGTATCTTTCACGTTGAAACTTATGGTTTAAATGCAATGGGTTCACATGCAAATCAATTAAGTGCCCACGAACGTTGGTTAGTTGCTGACTATGTTCTAAAACTAAAAAGCCAATTATAATTGTTGAACAAACTGATCGTAATAGATATGTATACATTTTCAAGTAAATTAAAAACTTTTTCTATCATCCTAATGGCCCTTGGTATATTAGGAATTGGATATGGTTTTTTAACTGCTCCTAAAGATATTCAAGAAGTTGAGAAAATTCTAGCTGCAGATGCACATGGATCTCACGGTGCTGCGCATGAAGCAACAGCAGAAACTTCACACCAAGAAGCTGGACATCACGAAGCTGCTAAAGATTCACATGAGTCACACGGTGGTGAGCATGCAAAAGTTAATGCCGCTGATGAGCATGAAAAACATTTAGAGCATGTACTGCACCAATTGCAAAACAAGCCTTGGTCTGCTTTATACGTTGCCTGTATTTTTTTCTTGCTACTTTCTATGGGAACTTTAGCATTTTATGCTATTCAACAAGTTGCTCAGGCAGGATGGTCTCCGGTTTTGTTTAGAGTTATGCAGGGAATCACAGCTTATTTACCAGTGGGTTCTGTTATTTTCTTCATTATATTAATTCTTTGTGGATTACATTTTAATCACATATTTGTGTGGTTAGATAAAGGAATTACAGATCCTACAAGTGCAAATTATGACGAAATTATTGCTGGAAAAGCGGGTTATTTAAATTTTTATTTCTGGATTATCAGAGCTGCTATCTTTTTAATAGGATGGAACCTATATCGTTACCAATCCAGAAAAAATTGTTTGGCTCAGGATGATGCTAATGATGACCTTTATTACAAAAAGAACTTTAAGTTAACTGCTGGTTTCTTAGTATTCTTTATTGTTTCGGAATCTATTATGTCCTGGGATTGGATTATGTCTATTGACCCACACTGGTTTAGTACATTATTCGGATGGTATGTTTTTGCTTCTTTCTTCGTTAGTGGTATTACTACAATTGCATTAGTGACTATCTATTTAAAATCTAAAGGATATTTAGAATATGTAAATACAAGTCATATACATGATTTAGCTAAATTTATGTTTGGTATTAGTGTTTTCTGGACGTACTTATGGTTCTCCCAGTTTATGTTGATCTGGTATGCTAATATTCCTGAAGAGGTAACCTATTTCGTAACAAGAATTCAGTTGTATAACTTACCATTCTTCGGAGCTGTAGTTATGAACTTTGTTTTCCCGTTATTAATATTAATCAATACAGACTTTAAACGTCTTAGCTGGGTTATTGTAATGGCTGGTATTGTTATCTTACTAGGTCACTATGTAGATTTCTTTAATATGATTATGCCTGGTACTGTTGGAGATAAATGGTTTATTGGAGTTCCTGAAATTGCATCTATACTTTTCTTCTTAGGTTTGTTTATTTTTGTAGTGTTTACTGCATTAACTAAAGCTCCTTTGTTAGCAAAAAGAAATCCTTTCATTGAAGAAAGTAAACATTTTCATTATTAATATTTAAAGAAGTAAACAGATGACAAGTTTGTTGGTAATTATAGTTTTAGTTTTATTAGCAGTTGCATTATGGCAATTGACCAAGATATTTGATCTTACTCAAGTGGGATCCTCTTCGGACGATTCTCAGGTTGCATCGGATAATGATAATAATATTCAGGGATATATTATGTTTGGCTTTTTGGCATTCATCTATATATTTACGATTTATGGTTTACTAAAGTGGGGTGGTTTAGCACTTCATACTCCAGCTTCAGAGCATGGTCTTTTAGTAGATAATTTGATGAATATTACCTGGGTTTTAATTTTTATCGTTCAATTTATTACACAAGGTTTATTATACTGGTTTTCTTTTAAAAATAGAGGGCATAAAGATAGAAAAGCTTTATTCTTTGCTGATAGCAGCAAATTAGAAGCGATCTGGAGTATTATTCCATCTGTTGTTCTGGCTTGTTTAATTCTTTACGGATTGTATGCCTGGAATAATATTATGTTCGTTGATAAAGATGAAGATGTTATCGAAATAGAATTATATGCACAACAATTTAAGTGGACTGCAAGATATGCCGGACAAGACAATGTTCTTGGAAAAGCAAATGTTCGTTTGATAGAAGGTGTTAATACATTAGGAGTTGATATGTCAGATCCTAATGCTCAAGACGATATCGTGGTTTCAGAATTGCATATCCCAAAAGGAAAAAAAATACATTTCAAAATGCGTTCTCAGGATGTATTGCACTCTGCTTACATGCCTCACTTCAGAGCACAGATGAACTGTGTTCCGGGAATGGTTACAGAGTTTGCTTTCATTCCAACTTACACAACTGCTGAATACAGAGAGTTGCCTTTTATGATTGAAAAAGTGGCAAACATCAACAAACTTAGAGCTGAAAAAAGTGTCGAGTTAGTTGCTAAAGGAGGAACAGCTTTAGATCCTTATACCTTTGATTATTTATTATTATGTAATAAAATTTGTGGAGCTTCTCATTACAACATGCAAATGAAAGTGGTTGTAGATACTCCGGAAGATTATAAAAAATGGTTAAGCGAAAAAACTACGTTAACTCAGGATATTAAAGCTGCTGCCGCTGCTGAAAAACCTGCTGAAGCAGTAAAAGCTCCAACTACAGATAGTACAGCTAAGGATACAGTAAAAGCAGTTATTGATACTGTTAAAGCCGTTGTAGCTAAAGTGGCTATGAAATAATATTTATTAAGAAAATTTAAAGTATACATATATGTCAGCAGAAGCACACGATCACGGACACGAACACGATCACGAGCACGAACATCACCATAAAGACACTTTCATTACCAAATATATATTTAGTATTGATCACAAAATGATTGCTAAGCAGTACCTGATTACTGGTATCATCATGGGTATTATTGGTATTGCAATGTCATTACTTTTTAGAATGCAGTTAGCATGGCCGGAAGAGTCTTTTAAAATATTTAATGTTTTATTAGGCGATAAATTTGCACCAGATGGTGTGATGGCTAATGATATTTATCTGGCTTTAGTTACAATTCACGGTACGATAATGGTATTCTTTGTACTTACAGCCGGTTTGAGCGGAACTTTTAGTAACTTACTTATTCCACTTCAGATTGGAGCAAGAGATATGGCTTCCGGTTTCATGAACATGATTTCATACTGGTTGTTTTTCTTATCTGCTGTAATTATGGTGTCTTCTTTATTTGTTGAAGCTGGACCGGCATCTGCAGGTTGGACAATTTACCCGCCTTTAAGTGCGTTGCCACAGGCAATTCCTGGTTCGGGTACTGGTATGACTTTGTGGTTGGTTTCAATGGCTATATTTATTGCATCTTCTTTAATGGGATCTTTAAACTACATTGTAACAGTTATCAACTTAAGAACTAAAGGAATGTCTATGACCAGACTTCCATTAACAATCTGGACATTTTTCGTAACAGCTATTATTGGTGTTATTTCATTCCCGGTTTTATTATCAGCTGCACTATTATTGATTTTCGATAGAAGTTTTGGTACTTCATTCTTCTTGTCTGATATTTATATTGCGGGAGAGGTTTTACATTACCAAGGTGGTTCTCCTGTATTGTTTGAGCACTTATTCTGGTTCTTAGGGCACCCTGAGGTTTATATCGTAATCTTGCCGGCAATGGGTCTTGTTTCTGAAATTATGGCTACGAATTCCCGTAAACCAATCTTCGGATACAGAGCGATGATTATGTCAGTTCTTGCAATTGCGTTTTTATCTACAATTGTATGGGGTCACCATATGTTTATATCGGGTATGAATCCTTTCTTAGGGTCTGTATTTACTTTTACCACTTTATTGATTGCGATTCCATCTGCAGTAAAAGCGTTTAACTGGATCACAACTTTATGGAAAGGGAACTTACAATTTAATCCTGCAATGTTATTTTCTATCGGAATGGTTTCCACTTTCATCACTGGAGGTTTAACAGGAATCATTTTAGGAGATAGTACTTTAGATATTAACGTTCACGATACATACTTCGTTATTGCTCACTTTCACTTAGTAATGGGTATCTCTGCACTTTACGGAATGTTCGGTGGTATTTACCACTGGTTCCCTAAAATGTACGGAAGAATGTTAAATAAAAACTTAGGTTATATTCACTTTTGGGTAACAGCAGTTTGTGCTTACGGAGTATTCTTCCCAATGCACTTTATAGGATTAGCTGGTTTGCCAAGACGTTATTATACAAATACAAACTTTCCATTATTTGATGATTTACAAAATGTGAATGTTTTAATTACAACATTTGCTCTTGTAGGAGGAGCTTTCCAATTAGTGTTCTTATACAACTTCTTCAGTAGTATTTTCTACGGTAAGAAAGCAGAACAGAATCCATGGAAATCTACAACATTAGAATGGACAACTCCAGTTGAACATATCCACGGTAACTGGCCTGGTGAAATTCCTCACGTGCACCGTTGGCCGTATGACTACAGTAACCCTAATCACGATGTAGATTTTGTACCTCAAAATGTACCAATGAAAGAAGGTGAAGAAGTTTTACACCACTAAAAATATTTTAAAAGACTGTCCTAACCGACAGTCTTTTTTGTTTTATTCCATTTAAATATAAATTCCAATATCATAAATTCCAAACTCCATAAATGTTTACCAACGCATTGGAATTTGGAATTTATGATATTGGGATTTACCTTTTTTTATTTAGAATTTAACTGTTTTTCAAACTGATTAGTTTGCCTATCTTTGTAAAATGAATGAGAACCTAGATCCCACTACAAACGGATATAATCCAGAAGAATTAGATCTTGAAAAAAGATTACGCCCACTGTCATTTGATGATTTTGCCGGGCAGGATCAAGTTTTAGAGAATTTAAAAGTTTTTGTGGCTGCGGCTAATCAGCGTGGTGAAGCACTTGATCATACCCTTTTTCACGGGCCTCCCGGATTAGGAAAAACTACTTTAGCGAATATTTTAGCAAATGAACTTGAAGTGGGTATCAAAATCACTTCAGGTCCGGTTTTGGATAAACCCGGCGATTTAGCTGGTTTACTAACCAATCTGGACGAAAGGGATGTTTTATTTATTGACGAGATTCATCGTTTAAGTCCTATTGTTGAAGAGTATTTATATTCGGCAATGGAAGATTTCAAAATCGATATTATGATTGAATCTGGCCCAAATGCCAGGACTGTTCAAATCAATTTAAATCCTTTTACTCTAATAGGGGCAACCACGCGTTCCGGATTATTGACCGCGCCTATGCGTGCCCGTTTTGGAATTTCTTCCCGATTACAATATTATACTACAGAACTTTTAACAACTATTGTTGAAAGAAGTTCTTCTATTCTTAAAATGCCCATTTCCTTGGATGCTGCGATCGAAATTGCAGGCAGAAGCAGGGGAACACCTCGTATTGCAAATGCTTTATTAAGACGGGTGCGTGATTTTGCACAAATAAAAGGAAATGGTACGATTGATTTAGAAATTGCACGTTATGCTTTAAAAGCACTTAATGTAGATGCACATGGCCTGGATGAAATGGACAATAAAATTCTGCTGACTATTATAAATAAGTTTAAAGGCGGACCAGTTGGATTGTCTACTTTAGCAACTGCCGTTTCTGAAAGTAGCGAAACCATCGAAGAAGTATATGAACCTTTTCTAATTCAGGAAGGATTTATTATGCGTACTCCGCGCGGGCGCGAAGTGACAGACAAGGCTTATAAACACTTAGGAAAAATAAATACAAATATTCAGGGCGGACTGTTTTAATTCTTTCAACATGTCTGCGAATAATAAATATAAGTACCCTGCAAAACTTTCGATATCCAGATTTTTTTTGGATTCTGAAGGGGTACGTAAAAATCCTATTCCTTTTCACAGAAGGTATTTTGATAAATTGGGAGATTCTTTTTCTATTAGAATTGGAAAATCTAAGCATATAATTTTATCGAGAGATAATGATGTTGCCCAGTATATATTACAGAAAAATCAAAAGAATTATCATAAGTCTAAGTTTCAGTCCGTTTATCTTTCAAAGTATTTAGGAAAAGGACTTTTAACTGTTGATGGCGATTTCTGGTTAAAACAAAGAAGACTTATTCAGCCTGCTTTTCACAAACAAAAGATGAATCAGCTGGTTGAAAATATGGAGCAGACGATTGTTTATGAGCTAAATGGTTTAGCAGAAGAAAGCGTAGTTGATCTTTTTCCAGTCATGAGTGAACTGGCTTTTAATGTTGTTGCTAAATCATTATTTCAGTTTTCTATTGCTGAAGAGAAATTGACTCGTATTAAATTTATTATTGAGGAAGTACAAAATTTTTTGATCAAAGAAATCAGACTTCCGCATAAAGGCTGGTGGTTCTCACTAAGTGGTCAGGTAAAAAAGCATCTTGAACTTGCAAAGGAAAATAACAGTATAATTCAGGAAATTATTGAAGAGAGAATTACTTCAAGGAATGAAGTTAATGATTTACTTCAAATGCTTCTTGAAACTCGGTATGAAGATACTGGGGAAGGAATGTCTATTACTCAGTTAATAGATGAGATAAAAATCCTTTTTATAGCAGGACATGAGACTACAGCCAATGCACTAACCTTTACACTGCATCTTTTAGGAAATGACCCTGTTGTTCAGCAAAAAGTTCTCGATGAAATTCTGAAAATTAAATCAGAAACGGATGATTTAGTAGAGCAGCTTCAGAACATGCCATATACAAATGCTGTATTAAATGAGTCTATGCGCCTGTATCCGCCAGCATGGATTACAGATCGTCAAAACGTAGAGGATGACAACCTAGGACAATTCAATATAAAAAAAGGAACCTTAATTGGAGTCTCTTTTTATGAGCTGCACAGAAATCCAAAATATTGGGAAAATCCGGACGAGTTTAATCCCGAACGATTTCTCGGAGAACAAAGAAAATATGCTATGCAGTATTTTTATCCGTTTGGAGCAGGGCCGAGAATGTGTATCGGAGCCGGATTTGCTATATACGAGATGTGTTTGGCAATTTCCCATATTGTTGAAAGATTCAAAATTGTTTCAGTTGAAGAGACAGCTCTTTTTAACCCATTAATCACTTTAAAACCCGTAGGCGTTAAAGTCATTTTTTCAAGGAGATAATGATTAATTCTAAAGAAACATATTCTAAATTTATAAAAGAAGAGGCAAAAAGGCTTGGGTTTTTATCCTGCGGTATATCGAAAGCAGGATTTCTGGAAAAAGAGGCCCCTAGGCTTGAAAACTGGTTAAAAAATAACCGGAATGGTCAGATGGCTTACATGGAAAACCATTTTGATAAACGATTAGACCCGACATTATTAGTAGATGGCGCCAAAAGTGTTGTATCGCTTTTACTTAATTATTATCCCGGAGAAACTCAAAATCAGGACAGTTTTAAAATTTCAAAATATGCCTACGGGCAGGATTACCATACGGTTATCAAAGAGAAATTAAAAGAATTTCTTTTCTCCATACAGGAAAATATTGGTGAAGTTTCCGGTCGCGCCTTTGTTGACTCAGCGCCAGTTCTCGATAAAGCCTGGGCAGCAAAAAGCGGATTGGGATGGATTGGCAAAAACAGCAATTTACTGACTCAAAAAGTAGGTTCATTTTATTTTATAGCTGAACTTATACTGGATTTGGATTTAGAATATGATTATGCCACAACAGATCATTGCGGTTCCTGTACCGCTTGTATTGACGCCTGTCCTACACAGGCAATTGTTGCTCCCTATGTTGTAGACGGAAGCAAATGTATTTCCTATTATACAATTGAACTTAAAGAAAATATCCCAAACGAAATGAAGGGAAAATTTGATGAATGGGCTTTTGGCTGTGATACCTGTCAGGATGTTTGCCCCTGGAACCGGTTTTCAAAACCTCATTCAGAACCCTTATTTAATCCAAATCCGGAATTGCTTTCCTTCTCAAAGAAAGACTGGATTGAAATTACTGAAGAAACTTTTCGCACGGTTTTTAAGAATTCCCCTATCAAAAGAACAAAGTTTGATGGTTTGAAGCGCAATATTAAATTCCTGCAGTGAGGTTAATTGATTGTTTTATTTCTGATTGAATTTTAAAATATAGTCTTCCTTTTTTATAAGAATTCTTAATTATCTTCTCAAACACAATCTTTTTTATTTAAAGTAAGTATTTGTTTACTTTTTAAAAATTAACATACTGATAACTAATTATTTGTGTTTTTTGTTCTGTTTTATTTTTTTCAAAAAATTTTACATTTTTGTTTGATAAATATGTAAGAATGCTAAATATCAGCAATATTTTGATAGTTTTTCACTATTTGGTTATCAAATCATTACTTTTTCGCTATCTAAATGTGAATATCGACTGACAAAAGGTGTATTTCAACGACTTTATGGGTAGTTTATCGACGAATGTATTTAGTATTGAGGACTTTACATATTTTCGCGGCACCAAAACTACTAATTTAATCCTATACAGTATTATTTAGTCTTCAAACTATTTAACCTTATGGCCCACATGCGATGTTATTCTACTGAAAATTCTGAAACGACTTTTGTTGAATTTCTAAAAACCAATATTTCTCTTTTATCGTATCTGTACTATATTCTGAAAACCAGGTTAGGTTATTTGGTTTATGATATTTCTATCTCAAAAACAATAGTTGTCTATGCGTAACTTTACTTTTAAAGGGATTAGTTTATTTAAATTAATCTCATTTTTTATTTTTTTTCTTCTTATAAATTTTACTGCTTCTGCTCAGTTTTATACGAAACATTATATCGCACCGGCACCGTGGCAGTACTTTAGTAAAGCTAATGAAATTGTAATTGCTACAAATTCTGTTGCAGAAGTAAATATAACGGTAAACAAAAGTGATGGCACTCTTATAACTTCGCTGAAGGCAAAAAAAGGAACACCAGCTGTTTACAGATTTCCTCTTTTAGCAAAGAATCTTCCAATGAACGCCTTAGATACTGTACTCACAGGTGCGGGATTAATTGTGACCAGTGATGGGCCAATAGCTATAAACCTGCGGAATATTGCTTCAGATGATTATTCCAATGGTGACAATGTTGATGCTAATATAAAGGGAAATGCAGCGCTTACCAGCTTTGGAGATGCGGGGATTGGAGTACGATTTAGAATAGGGTATTACAGAGATGGTTCGTTGGGGACCTTTAGCACTTTTGGAGATCAAAGGCCGATTTATAGTATTATGGCAACTGTTGATAATACAAGTATAACGATCGATAACGTCGTTAAAGCGACATTAAATGCTGGGCAAAGTTATATGTTTAAGGCTCCAATGGGAACTTTAGTAGAATCTTCAAATCCGTCAGTGATGAATACATCTGCTGCTATAGATGTACCGGGAGGTTGTGGAGATGGCGCTTTTAACCAGATTCCTCCTGAATCCGTTTTGGGAACTGAATATTTTCTGGAACGAGGAACGGGAAATAATACGGCAGAACAGACTACTGTAGTAGCTACAAAAGATGATACAAAGATAACAATAGAAGGTTATTCAGCTACCGGAGCGCTTGTATCTACCACAACTCAGACTCTGGCACAGGCAGGGAAGTTTTACACTTTTGTAAATGGTGTTCCGGGCACAAGTTTTACGGCATCCCATATCGTTGCAGATAAGAGGGTTGCTGTGTATTCAGGAACTGCACAAAATTGTGAAGTTGATATTTCAACAATTGCACCTGTATCAGAATGTGGAGGGTCTAATTTTATAGAAACAACCAAATTTAAAAATTATGCTTCAAATAATTTAGATTATTTTGGTTATATCCTTTTACGAAGTGCCACCGAAATTGTAACCGTAAATGGTACTAATATTGCAAGCATTTCTGGTATTCCAGCCCGTTATCAGATTGGTTCAACAGGCTGGTATCTGATAAACTTTAATAGTGTTCAAATTGGAAGCCCGGAAGTACTTTCTATTGCAAGTAATGCTAAGCTTACCGTTTCGATAGTACAACAGGCAGGAGGATTCTCAATGGCAGGATTTTTCTCAAGTTTTGCTGCTCTGCCTGACGATCCGACTATGGCGTATGTTTCAGGAGGAGGATGTACCAATAATACAGCAACACTCACAACTCCTTCCGGTTTTGCACCCTATCAATGGTATTACAATGGCACAGCAATTTCTGGTGCAAATTCAAATACATATATAGCTACCAGAACAGGTTCTTATGCGGTAGCTTCAACTTTAGCTTGTGGTGTTCAAACGCAATCTAAACCGGTTTCAGTTACTTTATGTACCGATTTGGGAGTTACAAAAACGGTTGATAATGCAACACCATGTGTAGGCTCTAATGTAGAATTTATAGTTACCTTAAGTAATTTAGGGGTTAATAATGCCACAGGAGTTTCTATCAACGATTTGCTTCCTACCGGATATACTTATGTAAGTTCAGTAGCCTCAATTGGGAATTATAATTCATCAACCGGAGTTTGGAGTATTGGAGATGTTGATGGAGGGGTTAGCCGAACATTAAAAATTACGGCAAAAGTAAACCCTACAGGAGTTTATAACAATACGGCAGCATTACCTAATTCGACAGTAGATAGTAATTCGGCCAATAATTCGGCAAGTGTTTCAACAACCCCTAAAGCATTACCGGCAGCACTTTCCTTAACAGGAAGTACCATCTGTGTTCCTGCATCAGGAGGGACAATCACATCCACCACCTCAGTTACTAATGTAAATTATCAACTATACAATTCCGCTAATAATGCTGTTCAGGCAGTAAAAGCAGGAACCGGATCCGGACTTACGTGGTCAGGTCTTTCTGCAGGTACAGGATACTACGTGATTTCTACTAGTGCGGGAATGTGTACCTCTACGAGTAACGCTGTTGCTATTGTAGCGGATACCCAAAAACCAACAATAACGTGTCCTGCAAATGTTACCAAAACAACAGATGCCAATTCATGTACCGCAACAGGAGTTGTTTTGGGAACCCCAACGACAGCCGATAATTGCGGCGTTGCTTCAGTTACGAATAATGCACCAGGCTCATACCCAATCGGAGTAACCACCGTGACGTGGACCGTGACGGACAATTCAGGAAACACTCAAACATGTACGCAAACCGTAACGGTAACTGATACGCAAAAACCAACAATAACGTGTCCTGCAAATGTTACCAAAACAACAGATGCCAATTCATGTACCGCAACAGGAGTTGTTTTGGGCACCCCGACGACAGCCGATAATTGCGGCGTTGCTTCAGTTACGAATAATGCACCAGGCTCATACCCAATCGGAGTAACCACCGT
>NZ_WKKE01000002.1 GCF_009674775.1 Flavobacterium sp. LC2016-23
GGCTATAGATGTAAAGGCAGTAATGTCATAGTCGAGTAGTACTAATAATCCGTAAGCTTATGTACACCCTTTTCCCCAGTGGCAACACTGGGGGAGAAACTTTCTAAAACACAAAACTTTCTTTATCTCAGTATGTTAAGATATTGTTTTAATTATCAATTGTTAATTATCAATTGTCAATTAAAAAGTTACCTCAAGTAACAACGACCTTAAGGTGGTTATTGCGGCGGGGCTCACCTCTTCCCATCCCGAACAGAGTAGTTAAGCCCGCCTGCGCAGATGGTACTGCAGTTATGTGGGAGAGTATGTCGTCGCCTTTCTTTTAAAAACCCTGTTTCTAACGAAACGGGGTTTTTTGTTTTAAGGCTCTTGTCAGTTTTAACCGCAAAGTGCGCGAAAGGTCTTTAAAAATGACGTTAAATCGCAAAGGTCGCAAGGCCTATGCGTGAAGCATTGGAATTTGGAGTTTGTGCCGAAAGCTTGTCAGTATTGGAATTTGTATTTAACCTTAGTGCGTTAGGGATCGCAGCGGTATCCTTTTGCGGGGAAACTAAACCTGTGGCGAAGCCATCCTGAACCAATCCCGCAAAAGATTTAGCGAAGAGCCCGGCCCAGAGGGAAACGCCCAAAAATATAATTACATATTAAGGATATTTCTTAAGGGGTTATCTTTTTTTTAAGATATTCAAGCATTGGTTGTGTTATCGGCTTGGAAAGAAAGTCTATAATGATGGGGTATTTCTTTGCTTTAAGTAAATCTTCGGGGTCAATAGTAGAAGATAATACAATTACATTTGCCTTGTTGAATTCGGTATAATCCGAAGATGTAAAATGATCAAGAAATTCCCAGCCTCCCATAACGGGCATGTTTAAGTCTAAGAAAATTAACTCGGGCTTTTTAGTAATCGTATTTTTGCTGTTGTTGTATTTTAAGATGTTAAAATGGTGTAATGCTTCTTCGCCATTTTGTGCTGTGATAACTTCTTTTGAAAAGGAAGATTTTGAAATTACTTTTTTGCATAACATTAAGGTGATCGGGTCGTCGTCGATGCATAAAATTTGCTCAAGCATAATTGGTGTTAGTTTTTAAATGTTATGGTAAATGTAGTTCCTTTGTTCACCTCGCTATCAATGCTTATTGTTCCTCCCATGGTTTCTACCTGCGATTTTACGAGATAAAGGCCTAATCCTTTACTGTCAGGGTAATTATGAAACCTCTGGTAGAGCCCAAAAACTTTATCTCTGTTTCGTTCTAAATCGATACCAATTCCGTTATCCTTAAAGGTTAATATAGCCTTGTGATCTATTTGTTCTGCTATTATGGATATTTTTAATTTTCTGTTTTCTGATTTGTACTTAATCGAATTGGTGAGCAAATTAAGCAAAATACTTTCTATATAAGCTTTGTTTGTGTTTAATAATGGAACCTTATCAAATTTGAGTTTAATGATGGGTTTATGAAGTTCTATCTGAAAGGATAACTGGCTAAAGACATTCTCGAAAACTTCTTTTAACGAAACTTCTTCTTTTTGCATTGAAGGGTTGTCTTTTATTATAATGACCTTTACTAAATCGTTGATTGTTTCGTTTAATAAATGTGTTGATTTGTTGAAGCCTTTTAAGATTTCATCAAGCTCGGGATTTTCTACTGGGATATCTTCTATAAGATTTAAAAGACCAATTAAATTAGATAATGGTGCACGCAGATTGTGTGATGTTATGTAAGAAAATTGCTTTAGATCCTTGTTGTTTTGGGTCAATTCACGAATGAGGTGCTCTTTTTCTGTTTCTAACTTTTTTTCGTCGGTAATGTCTCTTTGGATGGAGATCCAATGGGAAATTACGCCGTCATTATTAAAAATCGGAATCATAGAGAACCGGACCCAGTATTCTTCTTTTTGTTTGGTATAGCTAATGGTTTCTATTAAGCATTCTTCTTCATTTTTGATGGCTCTTAATAGTTTTTTTAGTTCTTCGGAATCTGAATTTGGTCCTTTGTTGAATATATTTGTAGATTTTCCTATGATCTCATTAGGTTGATAACCTGACATTTGAGAGAAAGCAGGATTGATGTAAACTATTTTTGGAATTCTTCCGTTGGCTGAATTTGCTTCCGTAATTAATATTGAATCTTTAGATTGTGTGATTACGGTTTCTAAAAGTTTTAATCGTTGTTCTTCTTCTTTTTGCTTTGTAATATCCTGAATGGCTCCAATCATTCTGATGGCTCTTCCGTTTTCGTCTTTCAGTAAAAAGCCACGGTCTAAAACATATTTGTAAGTTCCGTCGGCGCATCTGAAGCGATATTGATCCTGCCATTTTTCGGTTTTCTGTTCTATAAATGAATAGAGTTTAATTGACATTCGTATACTATCTTCAGGATGGATTTTGTCAAACCACCATTTTGATGTTTTTCCAACTTCTGTCTGTTTGTACCCGAAAACACTTTCAATGCCTTTGTTCCAGCCGATACTGTCTTCCTGAATTTTCCAATCCCAAATCGTATCACTCGTTGCTTTTGCTACAATGTCATATTTTTCATTTGACTCTTTAATTTCTTCATTTGTTTTTTTTAATTTTTCAAAAACAGCAATATTTTTGCTTTCGTTTTTAGAGAGTATGTATTTGAAAATTAGAGCTGTAATTAATATAAATAAGATATCTTTTATGAAAAATAAATAAAAATATTCTTTGGTTGAGATAAAACTGGTTAGTAATTTATGACAGAAAATGGCCATAAATAACGAAATGATAATATAAATTAGAGTAATAGGGATAGTTTTACTTTTCATTACTCAAATATAGTTAAATTAACCATAATTAAACAATAATTAAACTCATTTTGGCCCCTAAATTTACATTGATTTAATCAACTAATTACTTGTCTATACGCAAACTATCGCAGAAACGTTTTTTATATCAAAATAAAGTGTACCTTTGCACCCATTAAAAATCTCAGATGGAATCTATTAGAAACATTGCAATTATTGCCCACGTCGATCACGGTAAAACCACTTTGGTTGATAAAATTATGTATCACTGTCAATTATTTCGTGACAACGAAAATACAGGTGATTTAATTCTTGATAATAACGATTTAGAGCGTGAGAGAGGTATTACTATTACTTCTAAAAACGTATCAGTTCAATATAAAGGAACAAAAATCAATATTATTGACACTCCTGGCCACGCGGATTTTGGAGGTGAAGTTGAACGTGTATTAAACATGGCCGATGGTGTATGTTTGTTAGTAGATGCTTTTGAGGGCCCAATGCCACAAACGCGTTTTGTACTACAAAAAGCTATTGATTTAGGTTTAAAACCTTGTGTAGTTATCAATAAAGTTGATAAAGAAAACTGTACTCCTGAAGAAGTTCACGAAAAAGTTTTTGACTTAATGTTTGAATTAGGTGCTGAAGAATGGCAGTTGGATTTTCCAACAGTTTATGGTTCTGCTAAAAACAACTGGATGTCTGATCATTGGGAAAACGTAACTGATAATGTGGAAGCATTATTGGATATGGTTGTTGAAAATGTACCTGCTCCTAAAGTTTCTGAAGGAACACCACAAATGTTAATTACTTCTTTAGATTTCTCAGCCTTTACAGGTCGTATTGCTATCGGTCGTCTGGAAAGAGGAGTTTTGAATGAAGGTATGCCAATCTCATTAGTAAAAAGAGATGGTACAATATCTAAATCCCGTATCAAAGAACTTCATACTTTTGAAGGACTTGGCCGTAAAAAAGTACAACAAGTTATTGCCGGAGATATTTGTGCAATCATTGGAGTTGAAGGTTTTGAAATTGGTGATACTATTGCTGATTTTGAAAATCCTGAAGGTCTAAAAACAATTGATATCGACGAGCCTACTATGAGTATGTTGTTTACAATTAATGACTCTCCTTTCTTTGGTAAAGAGGGTAAATTTGTAACTTCTCGTCATATTAGAGAGCGTTTGACAAAAGAATTAGAGAAAAATTTAGCAATGAAATTGGGTGAAACTGATTCTGCTGATAAGTTTATGGTTTTTGGTCGTGGAGTACTTCACTTATCTGTTCTTATTGAAACAATGAGAAGAGAAGGGTATGAGTTACAAATCGGTCAGCCGCAAGTTATCATCAAAGAAATTGATGGTAAAAAATGTGAGCCTATCGAGGAATTGACGATCGATTTACCAGAAAGCCTTTCAGGTAGAGCGGTTGAGTTCGTTACAATGCGTAAAGGTGAAATGCTAAGTATGGAAACTAAAGGGGACCGTATGATTGTAAAATTCAATATCCCATCACGTGGAATTATTGGATTGCGTAATCAATTGCTTACTGCTACTGCTGGTGAAGCGATTATGGCACACCGTTTTATAGGATACGAACCTTACAAAGGAGAAATTGCCGGACGTAACAAAGGTTCATTGATTTCTATGGAGAAAGGAAAAGCTATTCCATATTCTATCGATAAATTACAAGATCGTGGTAAGTTTTTTGTTGAACCAAATGCTGAAATCTACGAAGGTCAGGTAATTGGAGAAAACTCTCGTGGTGATGATATGTGTGTAAACGTAACTAAAGAGAAAAAACAATCTAACGTTCGTTCTTCAGGAAATGATGAAAAAGCAAGAATTATTCCACCGATTATTTTCTCATTAGAGGAAGCTTTAGAGTACATTCAAAAAGATGAATATGTAGAGGTTACACCAAAATCTATTCGTTTAAGAAAAATCTACTTAACAGAGACAGACAGAAAAAGATTTAAATTCTAATATTTGAATTTTATATATAAAAAAAGCCATCCGACTCGGATGGCTTTTTTTATGTCTTAAAGTTGTTAGCAGTATTATCTTTTTATGCTAAAATGGCCTTTGACGTTTTTGCCATTTGTAAAAATTAAATCAAACCAGTAATCGTCAGAAGGAAGTTGCTGACCGTTAAACTGGCCATTCCATCCCGGGCTGTTTTGATTCATCTGTTTTAACAACTTTCCATAACGATTAAAGATAGAAAGCCTGTAGTCCGGAAGCTGGTCCAGATTTTTAATTGCCCATACATCATTAATACCGTCTCCGTTTGGTGTGAAAAATTTAGGATAATCTAAAACATACACCAAATAATAATTAGAGATACCGCAATCATCTTTACTTTGTGCAAGTGCATTATAAATTCCCGGACTCACATTAGCGAAGAAAGGGGCATCCTGAAAATCAATTCCATTTAGGGAGAATTCATAATTGCCAATTCCTGTATATTGTAAGGTAACCGAATTGTCAGTGCCGGAAAAGTCCCTGATAACAGCTCCTGTAATCGAAGCAGGTTCAGATAAAATGACTTTGAATTTTTTAATTTTTTCACAACCGAATTCATTGGTGACTTTTACGGAATATTCTCCGGCTTCAGAAACAGTGATATTAGAAGCTGAGTTATTAGTATCAACATTCCAGAGATAAGAGCTAAAAGTACTGTCTACGGTCAAATCGATTTGGGTGCCTTTGCATAAGCTTTTAGTTTCGTCCTCAAATGCAGGAGGATCAAATGTGTTTACGACAAGCGTAATTGGTGTTATCGCATAACAGTCAGCTCCGTTTACGGCACGGGCATAAATAGTCTGAGAGAAAGCGGTTGTGTTTTTGAAAATGTTGGGCAATACATTTGTTTCTGCCAAGGCATCAGCAGCATTTAAATAATAGTGTATCACTAATCCGGCTGGCAGCCCTGTTCTGACTTGAGGAGTTACCTGCAAATCAAGATCAAACTGATAAAAACCATCCTGATTATTATCTAAGTCACAGGTTGCTATCGGATTCTGATCTGGAATCGTTGCGCCTGAAACTTCCAATGTTATCTGAGGCGTCTTAAAACAGCCATATTTGTTTTCAATTCGGGAAAAAATAACCTGATTAGCACTTTTATTGGTGTATTTTTCAGGAGCAGCAATTTCATTCGTTTTTGATTCAGCATCGGCTAATGATTCATAAAATCCTTTATTTAGAATCTCTGTATCATTATTTTTAATAATATCAACGACTTTCGTTAAATTGAAAACAGAGGTTCCGTCTGTGTTATCATCGCATTGAATCAATTTTGTATTGTTTGCTATAATTTCAGGAGTAAATTCAAGTTTAATTTCACCTGTTAGCACACAAGCTGAAGCTGTTACTGTTGCTTCTACTTTATATGTTCCGGACGCTGTGGCCTTATAGACCGGACCATTTTCCGAATTTATAAGAACTCCATCCTTAAACCATTTATAGGAGTAAGCAGCTGGTAATTTTGTATCTAAAGTTATGGATTCACCAAAACACACGGGATTACTGGTTAGCGCTGTCTGATCGGGACCAAAATCAATTTTTGAAGAAAAGCTACCCGATTGTAAAAAAACTGCAGAGTCATACAATCTATTATCATCATCGGCAATGACCAGTTTTACATGGTATTTTTTTCCGGTAATTACATTTGTCTGAGCATTCATGACAATGGTCTGTCCGGCATAGTTTATAGGACTTGTATTGGTGTTAAGTCCGTTGAAATAATGTATGTTGGATTCGGGACATCCGGGATAAGGATCTCCGTTAATATCATAGCCAGGCTGAATGGTGGGACGAATATTGATAGAAGAAACAGGTGTGTCAGTACCCGGCAGCACAGCCAGATTTTTGTACTCGTCATTGGTTCCGGCTTCTTTGATTAAAAAAGCAAATCCGTCTGAATAACGACAAGGGAAGAAAGACTGATATTCATTCGAAGCAAAAATATAATTGAAGCTCAAAAAATCCGTTAGGGGAACGAAGTCAAATTCCAGTACAGTAGCATTTATAGAATTAATTCCTAAGATCTGATTCAGCTCAAAATCTCCTTGCCATTTGACATCTCCGCCGCCCTGATTGCTTATATAAGGTCCTCTCGCAGATGAACTTGTTGAAGTGGTCAGAACAACACCTTCTTTAAAAGGAAAATTACTTGTTCCGGCATTAAAATACGCAAAACTGTTTTTTCCGGGTGTAAAAGTGTCCCCTGTTCCGGACACATTTGTAACCGAAACACAGGAACTATTTACTAATGTATTTTCTATTAACTGCTGTGGTGTTCTCTGATCGTTAATACTTATAAATTGTGCATTTATCCTGGCAGACGAGCAAAATATAAAGGAAACGAATAAAATTCTCTTAAAATAATTCATAGTAAAGCAAATATACTATAAATCTCTATTTTTTAATAGCTTGTAAGAAAAATGAATAAATAAAAATGTCCAGACCAATACAATCAGTATCGAAAGATAATGTACACTATAATCTTTGCTGCTCTCAACACCCATTTGGCTTCCGATGGTTTTTATTACGGATAATCTTGTAATGGGTTCTACGATCAAATTTGACATTGCTTCCAATGGAAGGAATTGCATAATATAATCTCCGGTATTGCTGTTTGGAAAAATTTTGAAAACTAAAAGGCCTTTAATAATGCCTTCAATGATACTCCATACCAAAAGAAAACCTAATGCAAATGCAGATCGTTTTACTAAAATTCCTAAAAATAAACAGAAAGAAAAGAAACCGGTCAGTTTTACAAAAAAGGCTAACAGGTAATCTAAATCAGTAAAAATGATTCCAAATTCATTATAAGAGGAAAAGGATAATCCTAGAATCAAAGTCATCACAAAAACGAAAATGGTAGAGCAAAAGGCAAAAAGTACTACAGTTAAAAATTTAGACAATATAAATTCCTTTTTACTCAGACCGTCAATTAGATTTTGCTTTAAAGTTCCGTAACTGTATTCGTTAGCCATCATGGAAACGATTACAATGGCCAGGAAAAATTTCAGCCAGGCAGCAACATAAGTATTAAAGTGCCAGATAAAAGGAAAATTAAAAATTCCCATTTCTGCTAAATGAAATTTAAATATCCCAATATCAAATTTTATCGAAGCTATTAAGGCTATAAAGGAAAGTAAAATGAAATAGGTTAATGTAAGGACACGACTGGCTTTGTTTTTCCAGATTTTCTGTAGTTCTATAGAGATAAGTCTTTTCATGGCTTAGTTGTTTTTTATAGTGGCGGTTTTGGTTAATTCTAAAAACTGTGCTTCCAGACTATTTTTGCGTTTTACTAAATGGCTTAAGGCAATGTTTTTAGAAAATAAATACTGATTCAGTTCAGCTGCAGACCATTCTGATTTTAAATACACCAGAATTTTTCCTTCTTCTTCTGTTATTCGGTCTACATTCGGATGCTCTTTCAGAACATTTTTCAAAGCTTCGTTATGATCGGCCTGAAGTTCAAAAAAGCCTTCATTGGCAGACATGCCGTCAACTGAGCCTGAGTATAGAATTTCACCTTTTCTTAATACAATTACATGCGAACATACTTTTTCCACTTCGTCTAATAAATGGGAGGCTAATAAAATAGTTGTTCCCTGAGCCGCAATTTTTCTGATAATATCACGGATCTGATGAATTCCCTGTGGATCCAGACCGTTTGTTGGTTCGTCTAAAATTAAAATTTCAGGATCGTTTAACAAGGCCGATGCAATAGCCAGACGCTGTTTCATTCCTAAAGAAAAGGTACTGAATCTGCTGTCTTTTCTTTCTGTAAGTCCTACTAAATCAAGTTTTTCGGTTATTTTAGAATAGTCAATACTTTTTATTTTACAAACCAGTTTCAGGTTTTCCTCGGCGGTCATGTACGGATAAAAGTTGGGTCTTTCAATGATGGCTCCTACTTTTTTTAAGGCTTCATGTGTCTGCATTTTGCCATTAAACCAACTGTAATTACCTGATGTTTTGTTTACAACGTTTAAAACAATTCCCAAAGTGGTAGATTTTCCACTTCCGTTCGGACCTAAGATGCCGTAAACACGGCCTTTTTGTATTTCAAAAGATACATTTTTTAAGGCCTGAATGCGCCCGTATCTTTTGTGGAGATTTTCGATAGTAAGAATGGTTTCCAAATTTATTTCGGTTTTAGTTTTTAGTATGACGATTCAATTGGCTTATTGTTACGCTAAATTTTATTTATGTGTTTAAAATTATAATTTACTGTAAATTTGTACTAAAGATATTCAAAAGATATTAAAATGAGCGAACCTTTAATGGTCCTAAAAAAACCGTCTTATCCTTTAACACTATCTCTTTTAAGTTATTTGGAACGATACGAACGAATTTCGAAAGTATCGGTGTTCTATGATGACTTATTGCGATTTTCAGGTTCGATAAATGTCTACGATAAAAATGAAACGGATACCTTATGGATTCGTGTCTATTACAATGAATTTGAACGAAATGAGATTGACCTGAACCTGAAACGAATTTATTCGCTGCTGCATTCAGATGGAAACAGTGAAATCATTCAGTTTCTGAATATTGATGCTATAGATTACTGTACTTTCGGAAATTCGAAACCTTTCCGAATAAAAGTCCGAAATATTCTCAATGACAATTATGTTCATTTTTATATTAAAAAAGCAGATGCTTCCCGAATTTACGGATTGGAACTCGAAGATATCCTATCGCCGGATAAAATCAATTTTCTGGTTTATAAAGATACTTTGATCGAAGAACATATTATCGGAATTCCCGGTGATGTTTTTATGGATACTTTGCTGCATAATTGTACCGAAATGGAAAAATCCCAGATAGCAAAAGAATTCGTAAAATTTAATGAACGCTGTATGATCCGTCTTTTAGGCGATATGCGGGCTTATAATTATGTTATTGTCCCTATTCATGATTTTGACCAGGTCGTTTATAAAATCCGCCCTATTGATTTTGACCAGCAATGTTATGAAGGTAATTTTAAGGTGTATCGTCCGCAGTTTTTCAAGGAAAACTATCCGATGATAAAACTAATTAAAGAGAAATTAGAGGAACGTTCGATCATTCAGTACAAAGATGAAGAAAGGGCGATTTTGGCAAAACGGATTCATTCGGCTGAAAACAGGATCAAAAAGTTATTGAATATCATGTGCCACGATACTATTTCGACAGAAGAACATCTGAATCAACTAAAAATGGAATTGTACCGTTATACCAATGATATGAAATTTAAAAACGCCAAATCGATGGGACACATTATGTTTGCTGCCTTTGAATTTATTACACGTAATTTTAAAAACACCAATTTAGTTTGATTTTTAGCACCGGATTTTTATTCGATTTACTTTTGTGAAATCATTTTAATCTATGTAATCCGTGGCTGAATAATTTAAAAATAATACTATGAAAAAGTCTTTTTTGCTTGCCCTTTCAATTGTTTTATTAGCCTGTCAGCAACAATCTGACAGCGATTTGAAAACACTTTTCTCGCTTCCAAAAAAGTTAAAGGAAGTTTCGGGAATCACTTATTTTCCTAAAACCAATCTGATTTATACTTTGGAAGACAGTGGAAATGCCAATAAAATTTACGCTTTGGGTGCTGATGGAAAATTAAATAAAACGATTACCATTTCAAACGCTAAAAATGTAGACTGGGAAGATATTACAAAAGATAAGGCCGGAAATATTTATATAGGTGATTTCGGAAATAATGATAACGAACGAAAAGATTTGTGTATTTATAAAGTTGCGAAAGGTGAGCTTAATAAAGAAAATGCTGTAGCCGAATATAAAGTGTCTTTTTCGTATCCGGAACAAACGGAGTTTCCACCAAAGAAGAAGGAACTATTTTATGATGTTGAAGGTTTTTTTGAACATGGAAACTATTTTTACCTTTTTACAAAAAACAGGAGCAAGGGCTTTGACGGGACTGCTTTTATCTACAAAATTCTAAATGCTCCCGGAGTTCAGAAAGCCACTAAGATCGGAACATTTAAAACCTGTGATACTTATAATCATTGCGTGCTGACAAGCGCTACAATCAGCCCTGACGGAAAAAAAGTGGCTCTGCTAAGCCATGACAAAATTGTTTTGTTTCAGGGATATAAAGGAGATGCTTTTCATAAAGGTTCCCAAACCGAAATAAAACTGAATCACTTTTCCCAAAAAGAAGCGATTGTTTTTAAAGACAACAAAACCTTACTTATCGCCGACGAAAAAACCAACAAAATAGGAGGTAAGGTGTATGAGTTTTTTTTATAAGGCTCTAAGGTTCTGAGTCGCTAAGTTTCTAAGTTTTTTTTTAAGTGTTTAAGTTAATAGCTAATAGTGAAATGTATTAAATGTTTTTTTTGAAACACTAAAAGTATTTTCAATTTTGAATAACGATTACATAAAATAAAAATGTCTGCTTTTATATTTTAAAAGCAGACATTTAACTTTGTTCCTTTGAACCTTTGCGACTTTGAGCCTTAAAAAACCTTAGTACCTTAGCTACTCAGAACCTCAGTACCTAGAAACTATAAGCTGCCCCAAAAATAACTCTTCCCACTTCGTCAGGAGATTTAAAATAAGAGATTCTGGCTGTAATTACGTTGACTGCATTTAGCCAAAGTCCGCCACCATAATCCTGGTGCCATTTTTTTGAATTTTCTCCGTCAAGCCAAATTCTTCCGTAGTCAAAACCACCCAGGATTCCGTAGGTAAACGGAACTATGGTACGGTTAATTTTGCCGAGGCTTAGTCGCAGATCGCTACTTTGTGAGAAATATGAACTTCCTAGAAAACGTTCGTTTCTGTAACCGCGTAAATCGGTATCTCCACCCAAAGTAGCACCCTGATAAAATTCGTAGTTGTTGTTTAAGATTGCTTTTCCTTTCACATAAGTAGCCAAAATCAATTTTCCACTATGATCTATTCGGTGTGTAAAACCTAATGCACTTTCAATGGCAGGGAAATTTTGTTTGGTATCATCCAGATTAGTCGTCCAGCTTGCCATAACCATAAAAGCCATACCTAAAGTTGGTTTTGCTTTAAAATCCGAGTTTTTAAAAGTATATTTAATTCGTGCTCCACTGTAAGACTGACCTTCAAAAATGGTCGGATTTATAATGCCGGGAGTATTGATAAATCTTCCTTCTGTATCTTCGACCTTCATTTTTTCGAAAAAAGGCTGAAAAGTCAATTCGCTTCCATAACGTCCTACATGTCTAAGGGCCGGAGCCACTTTAATCTGCTGGATACGAACTCTGTTATAATCCATTCCGAAATCCTGGTCGTTATTAGGCGTTTCATTTCCATACCCAAAGTAATTCTTGGCAAAATTCGGAGTAGTATATTGTGATTCTACATCAATGACCCATTTTCCTAATAGTCCCGGAAAATGCGCTACATAATTAAATTCAAGACCACCGGTTGCAAAATAATAAAAGGCGTTTAACACATGTCTTTGCGTATACGGATTTTGTTTGAAATTATTGACGGTGTAATTAAAATTAATACCCACTTTTACCCCATCATCAGGGTTAAAACCAATGTTTGGAAGTCCTGAAACTACATTGTATTTTGGCTTTTCATAGTTGTATAAATTGACATCATAATCATCCGTTAACTGGGTTTGGGTCTTTGAATCCAGGTTATAAGTGTTTTCCTTTGATTTGAAATCATAGACAATCACTCTTTTTCCGTTTTCAATGTTGTAAATATCATTGTTCTGACCCCCAATCAAACGAATTTTTATATTCGATTTGTGATTTCCGGTTACCTCAAAAGTATCGTTGTCATCTAAACCATAAATCCAAAGGTTGGAAGTTTTGCTGTCTGTTACATTTTTCGTGTAAATTAATTCATCACCTTCTTTCTTACTTCTGTAGACATTAATTTCTAAACTCTTTTTTGCATTATGATTGATGACAAATTTGTCTTTTCTATCTGTTCCGGCAATCATTATGGTGTGACTCAGGACATCAAAATATTTCGAAGCATATTTCTGCAGCTCTTTTTTCCTGTTTTTTAATTTTTGCTCAATGTCTTTAATTGTGGCATCCTGAACTTCTTTAGGCAAATTTTTAAAAGCATTATCGATATCATTATCAGATAAGTTTTGCTGAATAAATTTCGCCTGTTCGATCCAGTCTTTCTCATCAGCCGTTTTCAGAAAAGCTAAATCTAACGGATAAGGTTCTCTGTTAAGCCATTTTACATTATCGATTTCGTTTTTAAATGTTCGCATGTGGCGAAGTGCCGGAATATTCATTAAAATAGAAAGTAACGTTCCGTCATATTTCACAAAGGCCTGATCGCGATCACGCGGAATTGGCCGATAAACAATCTTGTCCCCAATTTTATATTCTCCCCAACGCCATTGGTCGCTGTGTCGGTCCCAATCGCCAATCAGCATGTCAAACAAACGGGCTTTGATGTATTCTTTTTCATCAACGGTATATTTTTCATCTTTGTGAAGATTTTTCATCATATCATCGGTACTGATGATGTCTCTCGGATGTCCAAAACTTTTGGCATCCAAATGATTGTCGGCTGCTCTCTCTTCAACCATGTATAATTCATCTCCGAAATTTGAATTGAATTCTTTCAGGCCATCCTGCTTCGGAATATAGTACAAAACGGGATTGCTGTGCGCAAGGCCTAATTTGTCTGCCATAGTTCCAACAGCAAATGGAGTGTAGGGATGAGAAGTAGTATAGAAATCCAGTAAAAAACCTTCAGCATACGTATCTTCAAAATCATTTACAATATACTGATCTTTAAAAGCAACAGATTGCAGGAATTGGGTGGCACTTTTTTTCATGGCACGCAATACATATTCACGGCCTTTATCGTCAGACATTCGTAACGATTTAGACTGATGGCCTCCACCTTCACGAATCGGTTTCAAACCTCCCATCAAAGTGTCCAAAGTTGCTGTTTTGGCTTCAATTGGTAAGCTGTAATAGGCTCTGTAATGATTTCCGAATAAGAATCTGTGAAACAGACTTTTCTTCGTCATTTCTTTAGTATAGATAGAAGTGGTTATCGTTTTTGGAAAATTGGTGCTATTGGCAGCCCAGTTAATTTCTTTTGCTTTTATGATTTCATGTTCGAAAAGTAATTTTTCTTTTTGATTTTCTTTTCCAAAGAAATTAACTTTTGCATCGCCGCTTTTAAATAGTGTCAGTGTTGCGTAGCCATTTCCTCCGTACGAAAAATCATTTGCTCCTGTAGCCCTTGCTGCTTCGGATTTCGAACCTGCACCACTAATAATTTGCCTGATATTTTCCCTGTTGATATATTGCAGATTATGATCGTGTCCCGAAACTACAATTACATTTTTCTGTCCCTGGAGTAAGGTTTTTATTCGCTTTGCGTAAATCGTGTATTGTTTATTTTGTAAATCCTGCGGACTTATACCGGATGTCTTTCGTAATAAATTAATAAAAGAACCAATAATAGGAAGCGGAATTTTATTTTCCAATGGGAATAATTGTTTTTCCAGCGAAAACTGACCACCATGTGTCCCATTACTCATTAAAGGATGATGAATAGCAAGAACTACCGTTTTTTCCTGGTTTTTGTTTAAAAGATTTTCAAGTTCATCAAAGAAGTCTTCTCTTGTTTTGATATCACAATTGTCATTAATAGTAGGGTGATGATCCCAGTTTTCGAGATACCATTCACTGTCTACCGTAATTAATGTCGAAGTACTGTCAATTTTCACATCTTCAATCGGACAGCCTTTGCGTGGTAAAAAAGCTTTTTTATCATTAAGGTATTTTGTTACAAAATCGGCCTGACGTTCCAAGCCGCTAATACCGCTGTACCAGTCATGATTTCCGGGAATAAAGATCGTTTTTCCTTTAAATCCTTCGGTTAGTTTTAATTGATTTTTAAGTTTTGTCTCTGCGGTCGCTTTTTCTGCAGCATTATTATCACCGGGGAAACCTTTCGGATATATATTGTCTCCCAAAAACACTAAAGTCGATTTTTTATTTGCTTTTTTTAGCTTTTTATGCAATAATTCAAGTGTCTGCTGCGCTTGTGCTTCGTCAGCATTTCCGGCATCTCCGACTAAAAAAAGAGTGTGGGCAATTTTTATGGTATCTGTTGCGTTTTCATTTTCGTTGGCGCTTACATTTTTTCCGTATTCTGCTTTATGTGTAGCACACGAGTGAAGTATTAACACAGAGGTTATTACCAAAGAATAGTTTTTAATCTTAGTAATAAAATGGTTATCCAAAAACAATTTCATAATTTCGTGGTATAAAAATATTCTTTATGAATTTAATAGAACAATCCGAAGATTTCGTCAGTAATTTACTCAAAGATAACCTTTCTAATCTATATTCTTACCATAATATTAACCATACTTTTAATGTAGTAACTGCGGTTAATAAGCTTTGTACGAAGGAAAATGTGGGGGGTGCCGAAAAAGAAATGCTTTTAGTGGCTGCATGGTTTCATGATACGGGTTACATAAAAGGTGTAGAAGACCATGAAAATGAGAGCGTAAAGATCGCAACGGCCTTTTTGAAAACGAAAGACCAATCAGAGGCATTTATAGCGGAAGTTTCGAAACTTATTTTGGCTACCTCAAAAACGTATGTTCCGCAAACACACCTGGAAAAGATTATAAAAGATGCTGATTACGTTCATATTACAAGTTTAGAATACGAATCCACGTGTGAATTGCTGCGTTTTGAATTAAAAAACACCCTGAACCTTTCTTTCTCCAGCTTAGACTGGGCAAAGGAAAACCTTAGTTTTTTGATAAACAAACATCGGTTTTATACGGATTATGCGCTGAAAAAATGGCAGCCTCTAAAAGAGAAAAATATTGCTACGGTTCAGAAAAGGTTAAATAAGGAGGAATTGAAAAAAGCAAAAGAGTCTGAAGCCGAAGAAAAAAAGAAAGATAAAGTAGAAAAACCGGACCGTGGTGTAGATACTTTATTTCGTGTCACTCTGGGAAATCATACCCGTCTCAGCGGAATTGCAGATAGTAAGGCGAATATTCTCTTGTCAGTAAATGCGATTATTATTTCGATTGCGCTTTCTTCAATTATACCAAAATTAGACAGTCCAAAAAATGCGCATCTGGTGATTCCGACTTTTATTATGCTGATGTCGAGTGTGATCACTATTATTTTTGCTATTCTGTCTACACGTCCAAAAGTAACTTCGGGTTTTTTTACACGTGAGGATGTTGAAGCTAAAAAAGTAAATTTGATGTTTTTTGGAAATTTCTACAAAATGCCGCTTAAAGATTATGACTGGGCCATGAATGAAATGATGAAGGACCGTGATTATCTGTATTCGACCATGATCAAAGATTTATATTATCTCGGATTGGTATTACAGCGCAAATATAATTTACTGCGAATTGCATACAACTTTTTTATGGTTGGCATTATCATCACCGTTATTGCATTTGTGATCGCTTTTAAAAGCTTATAAAAAAAAAGCTCAACTAGTTTAAAGTTGAGCTTTTTTTATAAAACTAGTTGAGTTCATCCAGTAAATCCTGATAGGTAATTTTTTTAGCATTGGCATTGGTAATGTTATTAATTACTTTTACGCGTATGGCTCTCAAGCCTGAAACACCCTGTAAATCTTCCACTTCAAATTGCTCGATTGCAGGTTCCAGTATTTTTTTGTGCTGTAAATATTTAATGTATTTCAGATATTCAGCTTCTTCGCTATTTTGGGAATATACGATCGTAATTTTTTCTTTCTCCGTAATTCTGTCTTTTGTGCCTTTGATATTTGCTTTGTCAATACGCTTTTTAACCACCTCATATCTTGCGTTATAAGTTCCATCAACATCAAAACGTTTTTCATCCATTCTGAAACGAATAGAAAGCGCGGAACTGAAGACGAGAATTAAAGATGTTACATCCAGTTCATATGGTAAAGATTCTTTAAGCTGATGATGTTCCAGTTCCATTTCACATAAAGTCTGCAGCTGCCATAAACGCAGGTTGTGCAGATACATGATGTCAAAAGGTTTTGTTGGTGCTATGGAAGCTCCGATATATAAATTATGCTCAACACCATCGGTTTTAAAACGCTCGTAATAATGCGGGTAGATCTGCTGGGCTTCCAATTGTTTTTTGTCCAGTACAGAAGCCAGTTTTTTATTGATGATGGACATCGCATTATCAAATTTCTTTCTTTCCTGGTAAAACATTCCTGTTTTTTCATCTAAGCTTTCAAAATACAACTGCTCTAATTTTTCATTTTTAGCGGTGTCTTTTGTGTTTTTTAGAAGAGGATGAATTTCTTCTTCGATATAACGCTGAATATGTTGTTCGGTATCTGCTTTTAAAGGCTGATCCAATTCGTCCCGAAGCGATTCCAATTCAAATTTACGCTGTTCCAGAAGCATCAGGTTGCTGTTGGGTTTCTGGTTTCCGAAAATTTCCAAAATGGTCGTAAGCTGATTTTTTAAATCTCTCTTAACCGTTTCATTTCGATGCTCTGAAGAACCTTTAATGTCAATTTGTCCGTATAACGGGAAAACGTTTTTAAATACAATTTCCTTAAAAATATAATCTTTAGCAGGATTGTTGTTTTGAAAGTAATTTTGGGATTCTTTTTTAAATTTCCAATACACACTTGGGTGAATTGTGGTGTATTCACGCTGAATAATCGCTTCCACCTGATGTTGCATGTCCGTATTATAACGATCGATAGTGTCGGTTAAATAAGGCAGGACCAATTCCAGTTTGGTAGCGTTTACGCTGTTTAAGCTTCTTGGATTTTCAGAAACCAGTTCGACAACACCCAGTAAATGCCCGTCTTTGATGACCGGAGCAAAAACACAACTCTGAATGTTTTGTTTTAGTAAATGTTCACCCAGTCTCTTATTTGGAGATTCTTCCATGAATTTTTTAACATTGGAAATAACAAAAGGCTCCTGTTTATCCAATAAATTTTCAAAAGAACATCCGAAAAAAGCATTTTTGCAATCGACTTCCTGATCGGTTGAAAGTAAAAAACTTTGCAGCTGATTATCATATTTAATTGGTCTTATAAATTTTTCTTCCTCCGGATTATAGATGATAAAACCCACTTTTAAATCAGGAACTTTAAAAATAGATTTAAAAATATTTTCGATAATATCATTGGATGCTACCGTTTTTGTATCGGGTTTCAGAAGATTGCTTTTTAAATTGGAGATGGCACTTTCCGTAGTGGCGTCAAATAAAGAAACAATTCCGAAACCTTTTAGCATCCAGCTTCCGGGAGGAAATTTTGATTTCCATAATTCCGTATCATTATAATTGTCAATTAACAGATCGATATCATCTTGTGTAAGCGAAACAGAACGTTCTGTTGGCGTGATTTCCATAAAATCGGCATTATACAGAATACGATAATGTTTTTCAATTCCGTTTTCATCCGGAATATCATAAAAAAAGATTTTATTGAAATCTATATTTTGTCCATAATAACTGCTCAGAATCAGGCAGCAGTTATTAATATAGAACTGGTGATTATCAAAATCACGAATTTCCATATAAAACTCATCACCGGCATTACGCAATATTCTTTTGAAACGTTCTGTATAATTGAAGGAAATGTTTTGAAACGGAATAGTAACCGCTTTTATTTCATTGTAAGTCAAAGCTGTCGGGAATAAATCAGCCAGTATGTTTTTAATTAAAGCCTCATTGTTTTTGATAATACTGAAATCTTCAATTCCAGTCTTCAACTGAGGTATAGATTCTATTTGTTTTAAAATAGCTTTCGCATAGTTCGAACGATAATCTACATCAGATAAAGCAATTTCTTCAAAAGATTCAATTAGTTTATGAAAGGAGATTATGGTTTTGAAAGGACTTTCTGCGTGCAAAAGAGTATCCATTTGTTTTTGATTTAGAATGCAAAATTAAGCAAAAATTAAGAATGTTACTTCTTTTGCCATCTCTTTCGCTTATGGTTTGATAGATTTTTATAGGCTGGAAACCAAAGGATTCAGCGCTTCTTTTTTATTTAACAAAATATTAACCTGATAAATAACGGAACGATCATTCCGTTATTGTATCTTTGCACCATAATAATTGAATAATCAATACTTTAAAAACAAATAAAAATGAAAAATTTAGAAAAAAAAGTTGCCCTTATAACAGGTGGAAATAGCGGAATAGGTTATGCTGCCGCAGCGGAATTTGTAGAAAGAGGCGCAAAAGTAATTATCACAGGAAGAAACAAGGAAGCTTTGGTGAAAGCAGAAAACGAACTGAATGTAACCGGAATTGTTGCTGATCAGGGAAATTTAAAATCGATTGATAATCTGGTAGCTGAAGTTGCCGCAAAATTTGGTAAAATTGATATTGTATTTTTAAATGCCGGAGTGGCTTCATTTGCACCTTTGGAGTCTGCATCAGAAGAACATTACGATTCTATTATGAATGTAAATGTAAAAGGCGTTTATTTTACGCTTCAGAAATTATTGCCCATTTTGAATGACGGAGGTTCCGTAATTTTCAATACTTCTATCAATGCAAGTGTGGGTATGCCGAATTCAGGTGTTTATGCCGCTAGTAAAGCAGCTCTTTTATCTTTAAACAGGGTATTTGCAACTGAATTGGCGCCAAGAAATATCAGAATCAATGCGGTTTCTCCAGGACCTGTTGAAACACCGCTTTACGGAAAATTAGGTTTGGAAAAAGAAGAAGTGGAAGGTTTTGGAACTATTTTAGGAGAGAAAATATTATTGAAACGTTTTGGTAAAGCTTCAGAAATTGCAAAAACTGTAGCTTTCCTGGCTTCTGATGATGCATCGTTTATTACCGGTACCGAAATTGTTGTCGACGGTGGATTAATCGTTAACGCTGTTGTTTAATTTTTTTTTTTTACTTTAATTCAGGAACGATTGTTCCGTATTTTATGTATCTTTGCAAAGAATTTAATTAGGGAGTCATGGCCAGAACGAAAGAATTTAACGAAGAGAAAGCTTTGGATAAAGCTATTGAGATTTTCTGGCACAAAGGGTATAACGGAACTTCGGCTCAGGATCTTGTAACCCATTTGGGTTTAAGCCGCTCCAGTTTGTACGATACGTTTGGTGACAAGCAAAAGCTTTTTTCTATGGCCCTGAAAAGATATCAAAAGCAAGGTGAGGATTATGTAAGAGAGCTTCTGCAAGAATCTGAAGATATCAAAGCAACCCTGACAGAAATCTTTAAGCAGGCTGTTGCAGAAAGTCTGGAAGACCGTATTACAAAAGGCTGTTTTATGGTAAATTCCTCGGTAGAACTTGCCATGCATGACGAAGAAATTGCCAAAATAGTGAATGATAACCGAGTGACTATGCAGGATATTTTTCTAAAAGCCGTAACAAAAGGGCAGGAGGCAGGACAAATTTCGACGAAACAGAATGCCAGAACGCTGGCTCGTTTTATCTTTAATAATTATACCGGAATCAGGGTTTTGGCCCGTTCGGGAGAGAAAGACAAACAAGCTTACGATGATATTCTCAAAGCAATGTTTTCGTTGTTTTAGTTGGGAAGTATTTAATTAAAAAACGGCAATTACATATAGTAGTTGCCGTTTTTTGTTTAAGTAAGTAATAGAAAATGAATGACTTTTTAGCTTTTTTCTTCTTTATTGAAGTAAACTAAATAGTAATACATTTGTTTTTCTTCATCCCACCCTTTTTCAACGTATTTTTCTGCGCTTTCCGGATTGATGAAATCCATTTTTATCTGAATATGCGTATCCAGATTAATCACATTTTTAATCGATTTTCGGGCGTCAGAAACTGCTGCATTGGCAATTGGGAATGAGGTTACATCTTCGATGCTGTATTTTTCTCCTTTATCCACTTTATAGTTTTTGAATTCAGGAATTAAGTCAGGGTTGTCCAGTACTTCGTTTAGGAAATTTTGTTCTTCAAACTGATCGTTTTTGGCGAAATAATTCACAGAACGGTTCATAAACATCACCTCTTCTTTTTTGTCTTCTGCCGGTAAAACGACGTCTTTAGCGAAGTTCTGACAGAATTTTAAGTACTTTTTAGTGATAAAATTTTCATCTTCAAAAGCATCAACAGATAGAAAATGCTCCAGCCAGTAACGTGCGTCATAACGGTTGCTGTCTACGGTAAGAATTTTATATCCTTCTTCTTTTTTATAATTAAAGATCAGACATCCTTTATCTAATTTGCTTAGGTTGATTCCTTGTTGCAGGATCATTTCAAGGTTGCTGTCTTTTTCCTCGAATTGTAAAAAGTCAGCTTGTAATTCACTTTTAAAAATTCCGATAGCATCCACAACATTGTTGTCAATACTTAAATTGGTCAGATAGGTCACATACACCTCTCCGTTCTTAATATGCGGGTGATTGGACTGCTCGAATAAATGTGTCGTGATTTTTTTGGAAATTTCCTGCACATTTGCCGGATTAGCAAAAATCTCGGTAGCATATTTAAACATGTCATTGTAATCCAAATCTACTTCGTGCGCAAACTGATAATAGTTTTCTTCTTTTTCTCTAAAAGGCTTAAAGAAGTACTCTTTTATCAAAGGCACAATTTCATCATTTAAATTAAATGGCTGTTCCGATAAAAAAATCGCTTCGTTTCTGCTTTTGTTTCCTACGCGGTGTATCGAAAGCGTCTCGATGTGGGTGTTGAATAAGTTGATCATATTTAAAGGTTCTGAGGTTCTGAGTCGCTAAGGTTCTGAGTTTTTTAGTTTCTGTCTTTTATTTTTTTTATAAACGAAACTAGCATTCTCTCTACTTCCCGGCTGTCCTCATATAAATTATTAAATTCTTGTTCGTTAAGATAGGTTATATTTTTAGCAATTTCTAACTGAGTCTGCATTTCAAATAAAGAAGCTATTGCTATATTTAAAAAGCGCAAAAAATCTTTATCACTTTCTCGTCCGTATCCTTCTGCAATATTGCTTGGGATTGAAATCGAACTTCGTCTGATTTGTGAAGTTAATCCGAAGATTTCTTCTTTCGGGAAATGGTTTGTTGAAAAATAGATTTTGGTAGTGAGGGCAACTGATTTCTGCCAGATTAAAAGTTTTCTAAAGTCACTCATTTTTTATTAATTTATTAAAGTTAATAAAAATAAGAAAAAACCTTCAAAATAAAAACCTTAGAATCTTAGCGACTCAGAACCTCAGGACCTTTCCGTTTAATTCCAATTCTCCTCAAACCCGAAATCCTCAAAGCTGTCGTCTCCTTCAAACATATCCAGATCATCTTCGTCTAAATCATCTTCAAATTCGCCGTAGATATCGTCATGCATATCAGCTTCAAAGTTTTTTTCGATGGCTTCGTCCGGCATTTCACCGTGAGAGAATAGCGTTTCCGGATAAATTGCGGTAGCCGATTGCTCTTCTACAGCGGCCAATTCTACAAGGAAAGTCCACATATTGATGAAATCGTACACATAGATAATTTTGGTATTTTCTTTGTCTAAAATATCAGATAATGCGTAATCGCTCATGGTTTTTTGTTCGCCGGGAACGTCTCCGGTATCAAAAAGCGGAATTTCATCTTCCTGATTCCAAGTTTCATCGCAGGTATAAAACGAAGCTACTTCCATTCCGTCAAAACCAAAAGCGTTGAAGATCGCATTGTGTAAATCCTCAAGGGTATCGTCCTCAAGAATTGCAATGTCTCTGAAAATATCTTCTTCGGCGTCTAGAATTACTCTAAATTTATAAACCATAATCTTTGTATTTTTTGAAAAGTCAAAGGTAAAATATAAAAAACGAAATACGAATTTTGAATTACGATTTGTTGAAAAGATTTTAGAAAGGGATTAATCTTAACGAATGAAGTTGGTATTACCCCGTGTGTCAGGCTGAGCGGAGTCGAAGCCCATTACAATTCGCATACCTTCGACTTCGCTCAGGATGACACCAGGTCAACATGCTTCCTTTAAGGTTTTCAAAACCTTACAGATTTTAATAATGACTAAAGTTTAAAATTTTCGTTGTGACTGTCAGGCTGAGCGGAGTCGAAGCCCCGTTCCAATTGACAAGCCCTCGACTTCAATCAGGATGACAATCATTTTTCGAATAAAAATTACTTCCCAACCAATCGCTTTCTGATCTTATGATAACGTTTGTGATATGTGCTATGACTTGGATAGGTTCTGCCTGAAGTCATGTTATTAAAAATTAGCGCCGTTATAAATAGAATTAATACACCGTCTAAAACGGGAGAAAGTACATACATATAACCTAAATTTTTTATCTGAGCAGAGCCTGTAACTGCAATAAGTGCGGTTGCACCTCCGGGTGGATGAAGTGTTTTAGTAATTTGCATAAAAATAATAGAAAGCGAAACCGCAAGTGGTGCAGCTAACCAAATAATATCAGGCACCAGCTTGTTTACTGTAACGCCAATAATCGCCGAGATCAAATGGCCACCAATTAAATTTCGGGGCTGTGAAAACGGACTTTGGATAATTCCATAAACTAATACGCTTGATGCTCCAAAAGAACCAATTAAAAAAACAATATCGCTGCCGGAAAAGCGAATAGATTCCAGATAAGCGAGGATTCCAATTCCGATAAAGGAACCTAAAAAGGACCAAAAATGTTCTTTATAATCAATTAAGGTTTCTTTGTAAAGGATATAACGGGTTTTGCGATAACTTCTTTTTATTTTCTGAACTGGCATGCTTATTTTATTAAACTTGGAGAATACGTATAAACAGTATATGGATAAATCATTTTCGCTGTGTATTTCGAAATCAGGCAAACACCTAAGATGGGAAGGAATAAGGTATAATCGTTTGTTAATCCGCACACTAAAAATATAGCAGTAAAAGGCGCATGAATGCTGGCACTTAAAACAGCTGCCATTCCGATGATCATAAAATTAACCGGGATTACCTGCGTGTTAAAAAACGTATTTAAAACTGAAGCTACCAATAAACCCAGAAAAGCACCGATAAAAAGGCTCGGGGCAAAAACACCTCCATCGCCGCCGGAAGCCAGTGTTACAGAAGTTACAATTGGTTTCAGGATTAAAATTCCAATGAAAGTCAATGCTAAAGTTATGGTTAACGGAAGCTCGCTTGAATTTCCAAAAATCATTTTAATAGCATGATAGCCTTCCCCGTACAATTGCGGAAATACAAATAGAGAAACACTCAGCACAGTTGAACCTAAAAGAATTTTGTAATAATGCGTTTGAATTTTACCAAATTGAGATTTAAAAAACAAGACGCAACGGGTTAGGTAAACTGAATTTATTCCGGCCAGAATGCCTAAAAGAATAAAATACGGAATCGCTTTCAGATGCCAGGTTGTAATCGACACGCTAAATAAAGGTTCTTCTTTTAGAATGGACAGTAAACCAAACGCTATCGAAACAGCAATTACATTGGTAAGGATAAAAGCACGCGTTATTTTTCGGGAAATGACTTCAACAGCAAATAAAATTCCCGCAATCGGACTGCTGAATAAGGCGGTGATCCCCGCGGCAACGCCCGCACAAATCAATTCTGTTTTGTATTTACGAAAGACATTTTCTTTTTGCTGTGCAACGGAACCAATTGTCGCAGTAGCCACAACAGTGGAGACTTCGATTCCGGTTGAGCCTCCAAAAATTACGGTTAATAATCCGTTTATAAAATGGGATGGAATTTTGTAGGAAGGAAGATTTTTTGAACCTGAGTTAGTGCTTTCAAAAACTTCTTTAATGCCTTTGTTTTCTTTTTTCTTAAAAAGGTACTGTCTCAAAAAATAGATTACAGACAATCCGAAAACGGGAAAAATAAGGCAGAATACAGGGTTTACGGTCACTTCGTGAAAGAAGATTTCTTCGTAGTATTCGGTTATTTTTTTTAATGAAATTCCTAAGAATGCGGAAAGAAAACCAATTAAAACAGAAACTATAACTAATTTTCGGAAAACAATGAATTGATGATTTTTTTTGATTTGTGCCGTTTTGTTCATCAGAGTTAAATTTGAGAATCGCAGCGTTTTATTTGCGATTTCACAAAATTAGAGATTCATATTCGTTTTTTAATAGATTTGGCTCTTTATAAAATGTTAAATTTATTTATTCTGGAAAAATCCTGCAAAGCCACAAATTAGCAAAGTCTAATTTAATACCAGTAATAAAATGCCACCCTTACGTAATTATTCTATCGCTCGTAAAACTCAATGGGCAATAAATCCGGATCAGCGATAAAAGTAAATCGCTTATCAGTCGTTTCATCAATTCTGATAGGTTCTGAATCAATATTTTTCGAATTTAAAAAAGCAACGGTTTCCTCCAGATTAATGACTTCAAAAGCCAAATGACGCAAACCCACTGCTTCTGGTCTTGAAGGCCGTTGCGGTGGATTCGGAAACGAAAATAATTCTACGATATAACTTCCGTTTAATGCCAGGTCAAGCTTGTACGACTGCCTTTCTTCACGGTAGATTTCGCGAATAATAGTTAAGCCTAAAACTTCGGTATAAAAAGTTTTGGATTTTTGATAATGAGAACATAAAATGGCAATATGGTGGACTTTGTTTAAGGTAAGCATTATGATTTTGATTCAGGTTCCTGATTTAATTTTCGAATGATTTTTGCGGGATTTCCAACAGCCAGTGAGTTGTCCGGAATGTCTTTCGTAACAACCGATCCGGCGCCGATAACGCATCCTTTCCCGATCGTTACGCCCGGACATATAACAGAATTTCCGCCAATCCAGCAATCGTCTCCAATAGAAACTGGCCGTGCATTTTCTAATGTTTTGCGTAATTCGGCGTCAAGCGGATGAGTCGCCGTATAAATTTGAACGTTTGGAGCAAAAAACACATTCGATCCGATATGTACCGGCGCGCAGTCTAAAACCACACAATTGACATTGAAATAAACGTTGTCTCCACAGAAAATATTGTATCCGTAATCACAATGAAAGGGAGGTTCGATATAAAAACTTTTACCCGTATTCGGAATTAATTCGGCTAAAATCTCCTTTGCTTTTTTGGTCAGGCGGTATTCTATTACGTTGAGCCGGTGCAATAAGTTTTTGGCTTTTCGTCGTTCTTTTACTAAAACAGAATCTCCTGCAAGGTAATATTCGCCCGAAATCATTTTTTCTTTTTCAGTCTTCATACACTAGGGTTATATTTTTGTCTTCGCGATTTTTTCATGAATTTTTAAGGTTTCCTGCAAGGCTGCGGTGGCGTACCAGGGTGTTAATTCAGCTTCAAGTAAATTTGCTTTTATTGTGGGATCCGTGACAACAAGTGCTTTTGCCTCTTCAACAGTTTCTACATTAAAAATATAAATGCCCCTGTAGTTTCTATCGTTTTTCATGAAGGGGCCTGCGACAATCAGTTTGCCTTCCTGAGCTAATTTGTTGATATTGGCCATGTGTCCTTCAAATAATTTTTTGGTCTCTTCTTTGGAGGCACTGGTGTTCGTTCCTGATTTTAGAAGGCAAAAAACGTATTTTTTCATTCCGTAATCATCGGCATGCAAGGATTTTGCCAGATTTTCATCGAATTTTACTTCTTTTTGCTGCGAAAAACCAATTGCAGTTAAAAGTAAAAAGACGGGCAATAGTATTGATTTTTTCATAGGCTTGATTGTTACAGTAATTTTTTCAAAATCACAATCTGACCCAAATGATAAACATCATGCTGAATGATTCCATGAATGTGTTCGTAATAGGTGTGGTTGTTATTAATGTATATTTTTTCTAAATCGGAATCATTAAAATCTTCAAAAAAGGCATTCCACAATTCCTGCGATTTCGCCAGACTTTGAAGCGATTGTTCCCAGGCTGCTTCGGAAGAATCTAAAACCGGAACAAAATAATTATGGTCAGGAGTCAACACGGTTTCTCCCTGAACGCGTCTTAGAATGTTTCTTCTCCATTGGATAAGATGGTTGACAATTTCCCAAATGGTATTTAAATTCGGATTTACTTTCCGGTAAGCCTGCTCTGCCGTTATATTTTCTAAAGTATGTGCCAGAGTTACTTCCAGCCACGGATTTCCATTATAAATGGATTGATATAAATTCGAGATTCTTTTGTTTTCTGACATAACTACTATGGTTTTTGGTTTTTTCTTAAAATGTAATTTTAGTTTTTTTAGTGATTATCAAAGGTGTAAAGTGAATTCTCTTCAATAATACGTGTTGTAATTTCTTCTGTTTGGGTATTGAAAACAATAATGCCTTGATTTTTATGATTAAGTTGTCCTGCTAATTTTCCTTCTTTTGTCCAGACAGCACTATAACCAGCACTTATAAAATTATCACATTGGCCAATACAATTTGACATTAAAACGGGCATAGCATATTTTTGAGCAACTTCGGGATAATGTACAACAGCTTTTTCTATTCCGTTTTGTGATTTGGCTACGCTGGCGACATAAATTTCTCCGCCCATGTTGCTTGCTTTTTCAGCATGTGCTATTTGCAGGCTTTCATAGCAAATAGCGGGAATAATTTTTTGGTCTTCAATTTCAATTAGTATTTGTTCATGACCTTTTTCAAAATAAGGAAATTCATCCTCATGAAGCTGTTGCTTGGAGTAGGTAAGTCTTTCCTGATTGGGTCGAAATACAATCATACTGATTCGGATCCTGTTTTCAGCCTTTGTTGGAATTCCGACTCCAATCGTAATCTCTTTACGATTCGAAATTTGCTGAAAAGTATTCAGTCGATCATCTTCCGGATCAGTTGCAAGGGCTTTGGAAAGTTCCGGTTCATAACCTGTTAAAGAAAGCTCCGGGAAAAATATGGAAGTTGCTTTGAGGGAAGAAGCAATTTCGATAAATTGAATGTGCTTTTCTATATTGGCCGGGATGTCTCCCTTTACAGGTTTTATCTGTGCGACTGCTATGTTCATTTATTCTTTATTTTAAAATGCGACGAACTAAAAGCTAAGATACAAATAAGTAATTTACAACTCATCCCCGAATTTCTACAATTGGGTTATTTAATATTTTTTAACTAAAACTGTTAAAATACATTTGCATCATCAAAAACCAATACTATATAAACCAACAGGTATGAAAACCAAATTACTTTTTACAATTATCGTTTTATTTTTTGGAGCTATTGTTTCTGCTCAAAACACCATTTCGGGGAAAGTGGTTGACCAGAAAGGAAAACCAGTTCCCGGAGCTAACATTTACATTGACGGAACGTACGATGGGGCTACAAGTTCTGAAACGGGTGAGTTTTCTTTTGAAACGACAACAACGGGAAATCAGTTTTTAATTGTGAGCTTCCTGCTGTATGACACCTTCAGACAAGAAATTGATGTTGCCAATTATAAAAACCAGACGGTTAAATTAAGAGAAAATGTAAATGCTCTTGACGCGGTTGTAATCACAGCCGGAACCCTGGAATCTGGAGATAAGGCGAGGGTTTCAGTACTAAAACCCTTAGACATTGTGACTACTGCGGGTTCTGCCGGAAATATTATAGCCGCTTTGCAGACTTTACCGGGAACACAGACGGTGGGGGAAGATGGACGATTGTTTGTTCGTGGAGGAGAAGCCAGCGAAACACAGACTTTCGTTGACGGACTTCGTGTCGCGCAGCCTTACGGAGCAAGTACGAATAATTTGCCAACCAGAAGCCGTTTTTCTCCTTTTTTGTTTAGCGGAATCGCGTTTTCTACCGGTGGTTATTCTGCAGAATACGGGGAAGCTTTATCGAGTGTTTTGCTTTTGAATACACAGGACGAACCGGATCAGAATAAGACAGATATCGCTTTAATGACCGTTGGTCTGGGAGTAGGAAATACGCAAAAATGGAAAAAAAGCTCGTTCAGTATCAATACCAATTACATCAATCTGGCACCTTACCAGGCCGTTATTCCACAAAATGTAGACTGGAATAGTCCCTACCAGTCTTTGGGTGGAGAAGCCGTTTATCGTTATCATTTTACGAATGGAACCTTTAAATTATATGCTGCTTTTGATTCTGAAAAATTCGATCTGAATCAGAAAAACATAAATTTTGCTGACCCTGTCCGAACGGATTTAAACAATAATAATTTTTACTTTAATGCTTCTTACAAAGGGAATTTTGGAACCGGCTGGCAACTGACTTCAGGAATCAGTTACGGGTACAGCAAAAACAAAGTTAAATTTAATATCAACGATGTGGACAGTGATGAAAATGCGGCACAACTGAAATTGAAATTGAAAAAGAATGTTTCCAATTACTTTAAATTATCTTTTGGAGCTGATTATTTCATCACAAAATTTAATGAGAACTTCAATGACAATATTTCGACAAAAGTGACAAACGGTTACGACTCCAATATTGCGGCTTTTTACACAGAGGGTGATATTTTATTTTCAAAGAACCTTGCCCTGAAAGTAGGTTTGAGACTTTCGAATAATAGCTTACTGGATGAAACTAATCTGGCACCAAGGGCTTCCGTAGCTTACAAGGTTTCTAAAAACAGCCAGTTCTCTTTTGCTTATGGGGATTTCTCCCAGACACCTGTGGTGGATTATATCAAGTATTCAAAATACCATCAGTTTGAAAGCGAAAAAGCACAGCATTATATTCTGAATTATCAATTTACCAAACCGGGGCAAACTTTCAGAGCCGAGGCTTATTATAAAGATTACAGCAATTTGGTTCAGTATAATACTAGAGATATTCAATACAATTCGGTTTTCAATAATAATGGTTCGGGTTATGCCAAAGGACTGGATTTATTCTGGAGAGACAGTAATCTGCATAAAAACCTGGAATATTGGATTTCTTATTCGTACATCGATTCAGAAAGACAGTATAAAAACTTTCCGAATATGGCGACACCAAATTTCGTTGCGAATCATAGTTTATCCATCGTAACCAAATATTTTATTACCGACTGGAAATCACAAATTGGTTTCACGAACAGTTACAGTTCCGGAAGACCTTATAACGATCCGAACCAGACCCAATTCATGAACGGGAAAACGAAATCCTACAATAGTTTAAGCTTTAACTGGGCGTACTTATTAACCACACAAAAAATATTGTATTTCTCTGTTTCAAATGTGTTAGGAAGCCAAAACGTTTTCGGATACGATTACGCTAAATTGCCGGATGCAAACGGAGTTTACAACAGACAGGCGGTTACCCCAACAGCAGACAGATTCTTCTTTGTTGGTTTCTTCTGGACGATTAGTCAGAATAAAAATGAGAATCAGTTGAAGAATTTATAGTTTCTAAGCGACTAAGTTGCTAAGGTTCTGAGGGAGTAAGAAAAAAAACTTAGAAACTAAGAACCTTAGCATCTTAGAACCTTCCAAAAAAACAATTCAGTCACCAAATTCAACAACTCGGTATCATTTAATTTTAAAACAATAATATCCGGTATACTTTTGAAGTATAAATTAATAACAGAGTTTTAATCATCAATAAAAACGCAGTAACTCAGAACCTTAATTACTTAGAACCTTAAAAAAAAGAAATCATGACCAAAATTATTACACTAATCACCTTTTTTATCTGCAGTTTAATGTCTGCACAAAATGTAAATCTTACTGTTTCTGTTTCAGGTTTGAAAAACAATACAGGAGCTGTCAAAGTAGGTTTATACAACTCAGACGGCACATTCCTGAACACGACTTACAAAAGCATTGTTTCTGAAATTAAAAATAATGAGTTAACCGTTACCTTTAAAGGTATTCCAAAAGGAGAATACGGGATTTCAACGTATCATGATGAAAACAGTAATGGAAAGCTGGATAAAAATATGATGGGAATTCCTTCTGAAGCCTATGCATGTTCGAATAATGCAAGAGGATTTATGGGGCCTCCTTCGTACAAAGATGCTAAATTTACGGTTAGCAAAGACTCGAAAATAGCTATTGTATTCAACTAAAAAATAAATAATTAATTAACAACCATTAAAATAAATCAAAATGAAAAAAATAATTACCACCATCGCATTATTTGTAGCCGTAATAAGTTCAGCACAAACACAATTTGAACAGGGAATGGGAAAAGCATTCGGACTTTGGAAAGAAGGAAAAAATACAGAAGCTTCGGCAATGTTCGAAAGAATAGCGTCTGCAGAAAAAAACAGCTGGCTGCCTAACTATTACGTTGCCTTAGTGAACACAACAAGTGCTTTTGCAGAAAAAGATAAATCTAAAGTTGATTTATTACTGACCAAAGCACAGGATGCCCTTGATGTTGAATTTATAAAAGACCAGAACAACGCAGAATTGTATGTTTTACAGGCTTTGCTTTACACGGCATGGGTGGTACAGGATCCGATGACAAACGCTCAAAAATATTCCGGTAAAATAATGGAGAATTATGCTAAAGCTAAGGCCATAGATCCTAATAATCCGAGAGCTGTTTTTGGTGAAGCCGATTATCAGTTAGGCGGAGCAAAATGGACAGGTGTGGATACAAAACCATTGTGTGCTCAGGTTGATAAAGCTGTCGAACTTTTTGCTACATTTAAACCGGAAACTCCTTTTTCACCAAAATGGGGATTAGACAGAGCATTGGAAACGCAAAAAAGTTGTAAAAAATAATATCATATTAGTTCAAAAATGAAAGACCATAGAAATACATTCGCAAATTTGAGAACCGGAACAATCATGTGTTTCAAAATCTCTATGGTCTTTACAGTCATCTTCTCCGCTTTTTTAGGAGCCGATTTAAATGTTCAGAATGTACTGCTTACGTTCTTTTTAAGTTGTCTTTATTCCTTTGGACTCGGTTTTGGAAATGGCTTTCTGAATGTTCTTTTAGATAAAAAATGGGATTGGCTGGAACAAACAAACCTCAGGGTGTATTACGGCATTCTCTGTACTGTTTTATATACGGTCCCGGCTGTTTTAGGAATCAACTATATCATCTTTGTAGTGGTACAGCATCTTCCTTTAGAGAAGTTTTTTAGCGAAAGAATGATTTGGGTACACCTTTTTTATATCATTTTATCGTTGGGAGTTTCGACTTTCATGCAGGCCAGAAGCTTTATGGTAAAGTGGAAACAAGCCTCTAAATTTGAAATAACGCAACAAAAGATTATTGCGGGAACGGCAAATGCTAAATTCGAAAGCTTAAAAAATCAGATAGACCCGCATTTTCTCTTTAACAGTTTAAATGTGCTAAGTTCCCTGATTGAAGAAAATCCGGATAATGCACAGCGTTTTACCACTTCCTTGTCTAAAATCTACCGCTATGTTTTAGAGCAAAAAGATAAAGAACTGGTTTCTGTTGAAGAAGAATTATCGTTCGCCAAAACCTATATGAATTTGCTGAAAATGCGTTTCGAAAACAGTTTGTTTTACGAGTTGCCGACAGAAGGTATAAATCCGGATGCTAAGGTCGTTCCGCTGTCTTTACAGCTTTTGCTCGAAAATACAGTAAAACACAATGTGGTAAGCGAACAAAAACCATTGCATATCAAAATTTTTATTGACGGTGACTGTCTCGCGATCCAGAATAATTTTCAGAAGAAAGAAGTACTGCAGGATCGTCAGGGGGTTGGTTTGCAAAATATCGTAAACCGATACGGAATTGTAACCGACAGAAAAGTTTTGATCGAACAAAATGAAAAAAATTTTACCGTTAAAATTCCGATTTTAACCAAACAAATTTCAGTTATGGAAACAAGTGCAGAATATAGTGATGAAAATAAAGCCTATTTCAGGGCTAAAAAGAGAGTAGAAGAGTTAAAAGGATTTTATGCAAACGTAATTTCATATTGTTGTGTGATTCCGTGTTTAATTTTTGTAAATTTAACCTACTCTCCTGGATTTCAATGGTTTTGGTTTTCGGCCTTAGGCTGGGGATTTGGACTTACCATGCACGCTTTCAAAGTGTTTGGGTACAGCTCTGATTGGGAAGAACGAAAAATCAGGGAAATTTTAGAAAAAGAAAACAACCAAAAAACCTGGAAATAAGTATGGAAACGAATTGTAACAAGAATCGTGAAAGATTTGAGTTTCAACAAATCTTCAGAAAAAAAGCAGTACAGCTAAAATCCTTTTATACGCATGCGTTTATGTATGCAGCAGGAGTAGTGATTTTTGTAGTAAAGGAGTATTACGGAGTTCCATTGAACTTCTTTCCGTTCCAATATTTAAATCATGTTGTAATGATAATCTGGACCTCAGTGTTTTTATTTTCAGCAATAGATTTATTTCTTTCTTTTAAAGTTTTTGGAAAGGTATGGGAGGAACGTAAACTGAAACATATTTTAGAGAAAAGACAAAAAAAACAAAAATGGGTGTGATCATGGAGATAAATTATAACGAAGAAGACAGATACTATCTTGCAAAAAAGAAAGTAGAAAATATTAAAGGCTTTTATAGTAATCTTACCGCCTTTATTGGTGTGAATATTATTTTGATTGTCATTAATTTGTGGACATCTCCACAGTATTTATGGTTTTTCTGGCCACTATTGTGGTGGGGAGTAGGAGTTCTTTTTCATGCATTAAAAGTTTTTGAAGTATTTCCGGTTTTAGGTAAAGATTGGGAAGAAAGAAAAATTAAGGAATTGATGGAAAAAGAAAAAGAGAACAAAAACAAATGGCAATAATATAAATCAATAAAAAAATGGGACGATTTAGAAGACGTATGTACGAAGAATATGCAAACGAATTTAGCACAGACGAAAGTTATAACAGAGCTTACAGAAAAGTAAAAAAAATAAAAGGATTTTATTCGCATTTGAAGGTTTATATTATAGTGAATGCTATTATCATTATTTCAAGTTTAAACAGAGACTTTGTTGGAAATCATTTTGAATTGAGAGGCTTTCAGAATTGGGAAATCTATTCGACCGCATTTTATTGGGGAATTGCTTTAGCCATTCATGCCTTTACCGTTTTTGGGCCTGATATCTTTTTCAATAAAGATTGGGAGGATAAAAAAATCAAAAAATATATGGAGAAAGAAGTAGAGAGTAAGAATAAATGGGAGTAACTTTAAAATTTATTTTTTCAAATTTTGCATATCAATAGATGATCACATTAATTATAGAAGACGAAAAACCAGCGGCAAGATTGTTGCAGCGGAAACTTGAAAAGTTAGATATTGCCGTAGAAACCATGTTGCACTCTGTAGAAGAATCAATTCAGTGGTTCAGCAATAACAAACATCCCGATTTAATTTTTCTGGATATTCAGCTATCGGACGGTTTGTCGTTTGAAATTTTTGAAAAAGTAAACATTACAAGTGCCATTATTTTTACTACCGCTTACGATGAATATGCTTTAAAAGCCTTTAAGCTTAACAGTATCGATTATTTGCTGAAACCGATTGACGAAGATGATCTGGATGTTGCTGTTACCAAATTCAGAACCCGTCTTCCAAAATTAGAAACAGAAACTACCAACCTTCAGCTCGATTTTGAACAAATCAGGAAAATGCTTTCCAATCCATTTGAAAAGAATTATAAAAAGCGATTTACGGTTAAAATAGGGCAGCACCTAAAAGTGGTTACAACAGACGAAATCGAATGTTTTTTTAGTGAAAATAAAGGAACCTACATTCATACCTTCGACAACCGGAACTATTTAATCGATTCGACTTTAGAAATCCTCGAGCAGGAACTGGACGGGAAAGATTTCTTTCGTGTAAGCAGAAAGTTTATTGTTCCGCTTACAGCCATAAAAGAAATTCAGGTATACACCAATTCACGGCTAAAAGTTATTTTGCCTTCTTATAAAGAAGATGAGGTTATCGTGAGCCGTGAAAAAGTTCAGGATTTTAAGAGTTGGCTGGGATAACAGCCGAAGGTCAGATTAAAATTTCATCCTGTTAATCCGTAAGGTTTGGGATTAAGCTGATAACATATACTAAATAAAAAAATCCTTCAGCGAAGGATTTTTTTATATTTTCAAAGTTTTTTATTTACTCAGTCGGTGCAACGTATAAGTCATGGCGCTTAAAAGGAAAAATGCCATAATTTGATGAATTAATCCTAATGCCAGAGGAACACTGTATAAAAGTGTAAATACGCCCAACGCAAACTGAATGAATACAAAAAGAACTAACGTTTTTATTCCGTTTTTTTGCGTTCTGGAAAGCGGGAATTTTGTGCTTTTGTAATATAAAAATAGAATAAAAGCGACTACAACATAAGCAAAAGTTCTATGCACAAACTGAACACCGCTTTTACCTTCAATTAAATTTTTGACAAGGCTCGACTGTTCAATAAAAACAGAATCGTGTATGAATTGCCCGTCACTCATTAAAGGCCAGTGATTATGGATTAATCCGGCATTTAAACCTGCCACAAATCCGCCGTAAATAATCTGGATCAATAAAGCAACCAGGGCAAATCTGGCAATATTGCGAAGTGGCACTATTTTATTGAAATTTCTTTCCGGATAGATTAAATCAAGGGCAACCCACAACGTATAAGCAAAAGTGATAAACGCAAAAGTAAGGTGTAAGGACAGTCTAAAGTGACTTACATCCGGATTGTCGATTAGGCCGCTGCGAACCATAAACCAGCCCAGAAAGCCCTGAAATGCTCCCATTGCCAGAAGAACGATACACTTTTTGACAGTTGCACGATCCAGTTTTTTCCTGATGAGGAAATAAACAAAAGGAACAAAGAAAACCAATCCTATGATACGACCAATAAAGCGGTGGAACCATTCCCAGAAATAAATAAATTTATAATCGGATAGCTGAAAATCGTTATGGATATTGATTTTCTGATATTCCGGAAATTTCTTGTACTGTTCAAAAGCTTCGTTCCATTTTGCCTCTGTTAAAGGCGGAAAAGTATCGGTTACCAAATGCCAGTCGGTCATTGATAATCCTGAATTGGTCAGACGTGTAATACCGCCCACGACCACCATTAAAAACAATAAAACACAGCCGGATAGTAACCAAATAATTACTGATTTATTCTCTTTTTTCATTGTATAAATACTTATTCTTAAACTTTTTTCAAACCTAACTTTTCAGCTTTTTTCTGCATAAAGGCAAAAGCAGCGTCATATTCATTTGGAATTTCGCCTTCGAGAATGGCTTCTTTAATAGCTTCTTTCAAAACACCGATTTCACGTGAAGGCTTTAAATTATAATATTCCATAATTTCTTCTCCTGAAATTGGCGGTTGAAAATTACGTACCTGATCGCGTTCTTCCACTTCAACAATTTTCTTTCGGACGATTTCGAAATTCTTGTGATACTTTTTAAATTTTGCCGGGTTTTTGGTGGTAATATCGGCTTCGCATAATATCATTAAATTTTCAACATCTTCCCCTGCATCAAAAACCAGACGGCGAACGGCACTATCGGTTACGATATCCTGTGCCAGAACAATTGGACGCGAACTCATGATGACCATTTTTTGCACAAATTTCATTTTGTGATTTAAGGGCATGTGCAGGCGTTCGAATATTTTTTTAGCCATTTTTCCACCCAGAAATTCATGTCCGTGAAAAGTCCAGCCCTGTTTTTTATTGAAACGTTTTGTCGGTGCTTTTCCGATATCGTGCAGCAAAGCCGACCAGCGCAGCCAGACATCATCGGTGTTCGGGCAAATATTATCGACAACTTCAAGCGTGTGATAAAAGTTGTTTTTGTGGGTATGTCCTTCAATTTCTTCGACCTGGTTCAACGCTGTTAATTCAGGTAAAATAATATCCAGAAGTCCGGTTTTATATAAAAGTAAAAATCCGATCGAAGGTTTTGGCGTCGAAAGAATTTTGTTTAATTCATCCACAATTCTTTCTCCTGAAATGATATTTATTCTTTCGGCATTTTTGGTAATCGCGTCCAATGAATTTTTCTCGATCTCAAAACCCAGCTGAGTCGCAAAACGAATCGCACGAAGCATACGCAGCGGATCATCAGAATAGGTAATGCTAGGCTCCAAAGGTGTTTTTATGATTTTGTTTTCTAAATCAGCCAGACCACCAAAAGGATCTGAAAGATCTCCAAACGTTTTTTCGTTTAAGGATAAAGCCAAAGCATTTATAGTAAAATCACGACGATTCTGATCGTCTTCCAGAGTTCCGTTTTCAACAAGCGGGTTTCTGCTCTCAAAATTATAAGATTCTTTTCGGGCACCTACAAATTCAATATCAGTGTCTTCAAAACGTAACATGGCAGTTCCGTAAGTTTTAAAAACCTGAACTTTTGGTTTTTTAGGAAGTAACTCCGATACTTTTAAGGCCAGTTCGATTCCGCTGCCCACCGCTACCACGTCAATGTCTTTTTTAGAACCACGGTTTAAAAGTAAATCCCGGACAAAACCGCCAATCACGTAAGTATCGACATTTAGTTCCTGAGAGGCCTGCGAAATGATTCCGAAGATTTTATGTTGTAAAGCTGTTTTATAATTTGTCTGTATAGCCACGAATTCACGAATTTTAAATAGTACGTTTTATTGCTGAAGAGAATCGAACGTCTGCAAATTTACAACATAGAAAATGCCTATTATAATCTACGGCTCACTTTTTTGAAGAAATTCACAGTTTGAAGTGCAGAATTTTATGAAATAAAAAAGGTTTCCTCGAATTTCACGAATTTCCACGAATCATACTGCATTTCCAAAAATAAAAATTAGCGGCAATTCGTGTAATGGGTGGCAAAAAAAAGCCCGTAAAGGGGAATTATGGGAGTATCAAACAAATCAATTGCAATACTGTTTTTTTAGCAATTCAATTTGTATTTTTGAATCACTTAAAAATGCACAAATGAAAATTGTTATATCACCTGCGAAGTCATTAAATTTTGAAAAAGAATTACCCACTCAACATTATACAGAACCTTCTTTCCTAAAAGAAGCACGTCAGGTTCATAAAGTTTTAAAACCCAAAAAGCCAGGTGATTTAGCGGAATTAATGTCGATTTCCGAAAAACTGGCCGATTTAAACTGGCAGCGAAACCAGGAATGGAAAACGCCTTTTACACCTGAAAATGCACGTCCGGCAGTTTATACTTTTGATGGTGATGTTTATACGGGTTTAGATGCGTATACCATTCCGCTGGAAAAATTAGAAGTTTTGCAAGACAAACTCAGAATTTTATCGGGACTTTACGGTGTTTTAAAACCACTTGATCTTATGCAGGCCTACCGTCTCGAAATGGGAACAAAACTGCCCATCGGCGAGCATAAAAATCTGCATGATTTCTGGAAAGGACCGGTTACCAAAGCGTTGAATAAAGAGCTGTCAAAAGGGGAGTTGTTTGTGAATCTAGCCAGTACTGAATATTTTTCCGCTGTTGATGTGAAAGCTTTAAAAGTGCCGGTAATTACGCCCGATTTTAAAGATTATAAAGATGGGAAACTTAAGATAATCAGTTTCTTCGCAAAAAAGGCAAGGGGAATGATGGTGCGCTATATCATCGATACCAATGCTGAAACGATTGACGATTTAAAAGGGTTCAATTACGAAGGATATCAGTTTGATGCCAATCTTTCGGTGGGAAATCATCTGGTGTTTACGAGATAGGTTTTTTTTTGAAGTTGCAAAGTTGCAAAGGTTCAGAGGTTTTTTAGGGTGTGAGTTGTTTAGGTGCTAAGTTACTAAGTCTTTTTTGTTACCTTAATTAATATTCTGGCTTTCGGTTTGGAATTTCAATTGCCTCCGGCTTTAGCTGGAGATATGTGGTTGAATTCATAAAAAGGCTTTAGTCAGACTATCTTATTTAAATATTATTTCGTTCGGGAAATTAAAATAAAAAAGCCGGGTTCAAATAGAGCCCGGCTTTCCGTATTATAAATCAATTTATTATAATTATTATTAATGCATCGCATCGGCGGGATTAATCTTGTTTTTTCCTTTCTTGATGAAAAGAATAATGGGTATACAGCATAAAAACATTACTCCTAAGTACATGAAAATATCGATATATGACATTACGGTACTTTGTTTTAAAACGGCGTAATCTATTGCCTGATAGGCTTTTTTAAGCGCAACATCGGCGCTGTAGCCTTTAGCTTCAAACGCTCTTTGCATTCCTGTGATACGTTGTTGAACCTGATAGTTTGCAGGATCTACATTTGTCAGTAGATTAACTCTGTGCTCCTGGCTAAAACGCGTGATAAAAGTGGTAATGATAGCAATACCAAATGATCCTCCTAACTGACGCATCATTCCGGTAAAAGCAGCTCCTTCACCAATATGTTTTCCTTTTAAAGTCGAAAGCGAAAGCGTCGTAATAGGTACGAAAAGCAATCCTAAACCGACTCCTCTCAAAATCAAAGGCCAGTACATATGTTCTACACCGGTATCAGGTGTAATTCGGGTTTGCATCATAAAGGTAAAGAAGAAGAAAACTAAAAATCCTACTCCAACCATATACCCCTGAGGTACTCCTTTTTGAATCATGTTTCCCACAAATGGCATCATGATCGCTGTTGTAATCGAACCCGGGATCAGTAATAATCCGGCATCGGTTGCTGTCCATCCTAAAATAGACTGTGTATAAATCGGTATAATTAAGGTAGATCCGTATAAACCGAAACCAAGAATAAAACACATAATGGTTCCGATTCTTAAGTTTCCGTCTTTTAAGACACTTAAATTTACAATAGGATGTTTGTACGTAAGCTCTCTCCAGATAAAAAGTATTAATCCAAAAACTGTAATTACGCTTAATGATGTAATTAACGGGTCATTAAACCAGTCATCCTGCTGTCCGTGCTCCAAAACAAATTGCAGTGATCCGATAAAAGTAGCCAGCAGAACAATTCCCCACCAATCTACCTGATTTGCTTTTAATTTTTCTCCGTATTTCGGACTTCTTACAAAAGTAATGGCCAGAATAGTAGCAATAATTCCCAACGGGATATTGATATAAAAAATATAAGGCCAGGAATAATTATCTACTAAATATCCTCCCAATGGCGGTCCTAAAGTCGGCCCCACAATTACTCCCATTCCGTAAATTGCCTGTGCCATACCACGTTTTGCTACAGGGTAACTTTCTGTAATAATAGTCTGTGCTGTTACAAGCAGGGCGCCACCACCCATACCCTGAACGAACCTAAAAGCTACTAATTCCCAGATATTACTGGCATTTCCACATAAAAAAGAACAAACGGTAAATATGATGATAGAGGCCACAAAATAATTACGTCGTCCAAATTGCTGTGATAGCCAGCTCGTCATCGGTATTACAATAACATTCGCAATTGCGTATGCTGTAATAACCCAGGCCACATCAGTCAAAGTAGCACCAAGGCTACCCCGCATGTCTGTTAGTGCTACGTTTACAATGGTTGTATCAACGATTTCAAGCAAGGCACAAAGTACTGCTGTAATCGTGATAATGACACGTCTGTAACCGTATTCTACTAAATCATCATCTCCTTGTACTGCTGCTGTCATTCTATTATTTTAAATGTACGTCTACGTCAACATTCATTCCCGGACGTAATAATTTTACTTTCTCAGGATCGTTTGATTCATCTAAGCTAATTTTCACTGGTAATCTTTGAATCGTTTTTACGAAGTTTCCTGTTGCATTATCAGGAGGTAATAAAGAAAAACGGGATCCTGTAGCTGGTGAGAATGAGGTTAAAGTTCCTTTGAATTCATAGTTCGGATAAGCATCAACTTTTAAGCTCACTTTCTGACCCACAACCATTTTGTTTAATTGTGTTTCCTTGAAGTTAGCGACAACCCATGCTTCCGTATTATTGATGATATAAAATAAAGATTGTCCCGGCTGTACCAGTTGTCCCGGCTGAATATCAACTTTAGAAACCTGACCATCAATAGCAGCAGTTACAACTGTGTACGTAAGGTTTAGTTTCGCTACATCCAGCATTGTTTTTGCTTTTTTGATGTTGGCAGCGGCAACTTCAGTTTGTTTATCAGAAACTTTCGATTTAGACTGAATCACTGATTTTTGAAAAGAACTTGCTCTTTGTTGCTGTTCTAAAACACGTACCTGGTTTTCAGCTTCGTCTTTTGCAGTCTGAGCCTGCTCAAATTGCTGTTTTGTGATCGTATGTGTTTTATACAAATTGTTGTAACGGTTGAAATCGTTGGTAAGCTGTCTCAGTCTGATTTTTGCACTTTCGATAGAACCGCCAGCAGATTTCACATTGGCATCAGAAACAGAAATACTCGCATGCGCACTTCCAATATCCGCTTTAGCAGCTTCGTATTGGCCTTCAGCTCCTAAAAGTGCCGCATTTGCTTCATCAATTTTTAATTGATAATCTCTTTTGTCAATAGTAAATAAAGTATCTCCTTTTTTTACAAAATCATTATCTTTCACATAAACTTTACTGATATAACCGGATACTCTTGGGATGATCGGGTTCATTTTTTTCTCGATCTGTGCATCATCCGTCTCTTCATGAGCTTGTGAATGCATGTATTTTGTTATTCCGTAAGTTCCGCCCACTAAAACCAAAACGGTTAGTATAATGATGAATTTAGTATTTGTTTTTTTCTTTTCCATGAGAGCTATCGATTATATTTTAGAAAGATTGAATGATTGTGATAATTGTCCTGATACTGACAGTAATTCGTAATATTTTTGAATAATGGCTGCTTTAGATAAAGCAGTGTTTATTTTCGCATTTAGTTGTTCTACATCAGCTTCAACCAAGTCATTGGTGTCCGATAAACCATTATCAAATTTGTCTTTTACAAGCCTGTAGTTTTCTTCTGCCTGCTGAAGTGCTTCGTCATAAACAACGCTCTGGTTGATCGCTAAGCTGTAATCTTCAATAGATTTCTGAACTTCTACTTTGATTCGGTCTGTCATAATAGCTTCCGTGTTTTTTACTTCCAGAGCTTTGCTTTCAGCCTCACGTACATGAGCACTGTTTTTCAGGATTCCGGATAAGTCATATCTTAGACCAACCCCAAAATTCATGGCGTATTTTACCGTAATAAAATCTTTAAGGTCTAAAGCCGTATAGCCACCCAATAAGGCAAGAGAAGGATAATAGCCTGATTTTGCGACTCTAATGCTGGCCTCACTGGCTTTTTGCTGGAAACGAATCGCTTCTAAATCTTTTCTGCTTTCAAGCGCTAAAGCATCTGAAGTAGGTGCATTAGTAGTTTTTAAATTGAAGAAATCAGATTCATTCACCTGAAGTTTTACGGTAGGATCTAATTTTAACAGGGTAGTCAGGTAAAAATTGATGTTATTGAGGTTGTTGTTCGCTTCATCAATCGACAATTTCGTTTTAGAAACCAATAACTGCGCTTTCAGTAAATCATTTCTCGGAATGATTCCGTTTTTCTCCAGTTCCGTAAAATCAGTTACACGCTGTTGCGCCTGTTTTTGATTTTCGTTTAAAAGATCTAATGTTTTTTGTGCTTTGTATAAAGCAGTGTAATAGGTAATCACACGTAAAGCGACATCTTCTTTGGTTTTAGCGGCATTTGCACTTTCGGCCTCATAAAGATTATCGTAAGCTTCAATACTGCTCTGGATTTTAAATCCTGAAAAAATCGGAAGACTCAGATTCGCCATACCAAACATGGCACGATCCGGAGAAGCCATTGGTTCTGCACTTGCTTCGTCATTGTGCATGTCGATGGAAGCTTTTGTTAACCTTTGGTACTGCCCTTGAATTTTCAAATCAGGATATTGGTTGTTTTTAACCGTTTGTAACTCATACTTTTTTGTGTTTACCCTAGTGTTGGCAAGAGTAACTTCGTTACTTTTTTCCCAGGCCAGTTTAACGGCTTCGTCTAAGGTTAAACTTGTTTTTTCTTGTGCTTCTATTGATGATATTCCGATAAAGAAAATCCCAAAGAGCATTAATTGACTAATTTTCATAAACAAGTAGCGCTTTTATAGTTTGTTGAATGTGCTTTGTAAGACTGTTTTTAATGTAATCGTTGTATAACGTTTCTGTATTTAAATTTAAAAGCTCCTCAAAGAAAGGTTTATTCATATGAAAATGAAAAAAAGTTCCCATTATCGTTGGAGTAATCAACGGAATAATAACATCTTTCCTGAAAATCCCTTTTGACTGGCCTTCTTTAACGATTGTTTCAAGCGATTTTAAATTCCCTTTTTTTAATTCGGTGAAAGCGGCAAGATTTTCTTCTCTCTTTTTAGAAGTAAGTTCAAAATGTAAGATTCTGTAAATCCCTCTGTTACAATTAATTCGGTTAATGTAAATTTCGATTAATTTATTGACTTTATCAAGAGGTTCCAGATTTTCATGCAATAAAAGTTCGATTTGCAGTTTTAAGTCAGAAGTTTTGTATAGAAGTAAAGCCTCCAGTAATCTTTCTTTAGAACCAAAATAATACGAAACCATGGCAATATTAATTTTTGCCATTTTCGATATATCCCGTATGGATGTACCCTCAAATCCTTTCTCGGAAAATAGCTTCTCCGCGACCTCAAGGATCTGAATTTTTTTATCGTTTAATTCGACTTTAGACATGGTATCATTTATAATCGGGTACAAAATTAAACAAGCGTTTAATTTAAACGCTTGTTTAATTTATTTTTAACACAATATTAACAGAAAACCATGTAGTTGCCTTAAGATAATATTGTGTTAAAAAAATAATTAGGAAAGAAAGGATTATTTTCCTGAAGAAAGCTTTTGAGGATTTTGTCTTGTATCAAAAATAGTAGATACAAATACGATCTGCCGGACTTCATCAATCCAATAAATAATTTTGTAATTTTTAAAAACTATATATCTGAAATCTTCGATTCTTTCAGATAAAAGGGCTTCTTTTTGTCCGCCATAAGCGTTGATTTCCAGGGATAGCGAACTGTCAATTATACCATTTACTAAATCTTGTGAAACTCTTATCCCAGCTTTGAATTTGTAATATTCAAAAATATCTTCAAGTTTATTTTCTGCAAATTGAGTCCAATAAACAGTTAGCCCCATTTTTGAATTTTAGATTTTAAGTCTTTTCCAGATACAATTCTTGCATTTCTGGCATCATCTAAGGATTGATCAATTTCTTTATTAAATTGTTCAATATTCATTGATTTCATTTCCTGATCTAAAAGTTCAACTTTTTGTTTATGAAGCAAGTTTTCAAGATCAATGACTATTTCTTCACTTTGAAGTCTTAGAAATTCCTGAACGAAAGATATTTTGCGGGCTTCTAAATCCATGATAATTGATTTTATTCAAATGTACAAAATAATTGTAAATGTTGTTGGTTATCGGATCCCTCCAACAAATTCCGAAATTTTGCCAGAACCACTTTCACTCAAATGTTTAATAAAAGCACTCCCGATAATAGCGCCTTTGGCAAATTTGGTGGCCTGGTTAAAAGTCTCCTTATTCGAAATTCCGAAACCAATGATTTGTGGATTTTTCAGGTTCATGCCTGCAATTCTTTCGAAATAATCTTCCTGAACATTTCCAAAACCGGATTGAGACCCCGTAACACTTGCCGAACTTACCATATAAATAAAGCCGTTTGAAACACTGTCGATAAAACGAATGCGCTCGTCTGACGTTTGCGGGGTAATCAAAAATACGTTTATTAAACCGTATTTATCGAAAATAGCTTTGTATTCGTCTGCATAAACATCAACCGGAAGATCCGGAATAATTAAGCCGTCGATACCGATTTCAGCACATTTTTTGCAGAATGCCTCAATGCCGTATTGTAACATCGGATTGAAATAGCCCATAATGATCAACGGGATTTTTACGCTTTCGCGAATGTCTTTCAACTGATCAAAAAGGATTTGTGTTGTCATTCCGTTGTGCAGCGCCTGTGTTGAACTCGCCTGAATTGTTGGTCCGTCTGCCAGAGGATCGCTGAAAGGTAAACCAATTTCAATTAAATCCACTCCGTTTTTTTCTAAGTCCTGAATGATTTGAACCGTATCGTTTAAATTAGGATATCCCGCCGAAAAATAAATAGAAAGGATCTTTTTATCTTCCTGTAATTTTTGAGTTATTCTGTTCATTTTATATTTTTTATTTGCTCCCGACAGGTTTTTAACCTTACAGGGTAATTATTTATTTTTTTGCCACAGATTAAAATATTTTAATGATCTTTTGAGAATTTAATCTGTGAGAATCTGTGTAATCAGTGGCATTCTTTTTCTAATTGATAATGACCTGACTCGTCCAGTTATCATTTTGATTTTCTACAATTAAAAGTCCGGAATCCGAATCGTTCATTTGTGCAACCAGTTCTCCTTTGTTGTTCCAGAACGCACTTTTTCCGCCTGAAGGATAACCCCATGATTCGCCGCTGAAATTAGACATCAGAACATTCATTTTATGTTTTTGGGCATAACTTTGTAAATCACGGTACGCATTTGGAATCCCGTTTGGCGAAAAGAAAATACTGGCGATATAAATCGAAGTTTCATTTTGACCAGCGTTTTCAGCATGCAGCGGATTGTCTATATCAGCGCAAATGGCAAATGAAATTTTCTGGTCTTCAATCGTAATCATCGGATTATAATCAAAGGAAGGCTGGAAAAACTCATCTTCCCCTTCATGCAAAAATTGTTTGGTATATATCGAAACCGAATTATCGGGAAAAATAATAAATTCACCGATATACAATTCTGATTCATTCTGAATGGGAGCACCCGCAACAATGGTGATATTATAATCGACTGCCAGTTCTTTTAAATGGTCTATCCTGTAATCGTCTTTTGTAAAGGCCAATTCCGCTGCATTTTCTCTTTCGTAACCTGTAATCGACAATTCCGGAAACACAATTAAATTGGCGCCTTTTTCTGCAGCCAGTCCGATCAAACGATAATGATCCAATAAATTAGAGGCTATATCTCCACGTTTTGGTTTTGTTTGTGCTGCTGCTAAAATCATTATGATGTATTATTTTTTAGTATTTATGGGTTGAGGTTTCTCGATCTTTAACTTTCAATGTAAATCCATGCCGTTACGCCAGATTTCAGTTTGATCTGAACTCTTTTGTAGGCATTCGATTCGAATAAATCTGCTTTTGCCAGATCTTTACTGGATATCGTATACACAATTCCTTTGATAAAATCGGAAGTATTTTCGCTGGGCATGGCTACAAAATAATCTGTCATTCCAAATTCTTCCTCTATTTTTAAATCCTTTAGTTTATAACCTGTCAGCTGGTCCGGTGTTCCGGGCAAAATCTTATTAAAAACCTGCATCTGAATTTCTTTTGACTGTAATGTTCCGTAAGAAAATAGCTGTTCCATAAATATTGTTTTGTGTTGTTACTGGTCTGCAATGACGCCCAAATTACAATTTTTATTATAATTTAAAATATTCGATATAATTGTCTAAATCTTTGTCACCACGTCCCGAAAGACTGATGACCACGACATCTGTTGGTTTGAATTTTTTCTGGTCCAGAACGGCAAAGGCATGCGCGCTCTCGATCGCCGGAATAATTCCTTCTAGTTTTGTCAGTTGTAAACCGGCATTCATCGCTTCATCATCGGTTACGGAGAAGAATTCCCCACGGCCCGTTTGTGCCAAATGTGCATGCATTGGTCCGACTCCCGGATAATCAAGACCTGCGGAAATAGAGTAGGGCTCTGTAATTTGTCCGTCCGGGGTCTGCATCAAAAGTGTTTTGCAACCGTGAATGACACCGACTTTCCCTAACTTACTTGTGGCAGCACTATGACCACTGTTGACGCCTTTTCCGGCAGCTTCGACAGCAATGATGCCCACTTCAGTCTCGTGTAAAAAATGATAAAAAGTTCCCGCTGCGTTACTTCCGCCACCGATACAGGCGACGACGTAATCCGGGTTTTCGCGTCCTTCTTTTTCTTTCAGCTGCCATTTGATTTCTTCTGAGATAATACTCTGGAAACGGGTGACCATGTCCGGATAAGGATGTGGTCCAATTGCAGATCCGATAATATAATGCGTATCAACCGGATTGTTAATCCAGTCACGGATGGCTTCGTTTGTAGCATCTTTTAAGGTTCTTGAACCTGAAAGTGCCGGACGAACTTCTGCGCCTAACATTTTCATTCTAGCCACATTCGGAGCCTGGCGTGCAATGTCAATTTCACCCATGTACACAATGCACTTCAGTCCCATTAAGGCACAAACCGTTGCTGTTGCCACACCATGCTGACCTGCACCGGTCTCTGCAATAATTCTTTTTTTGCCCAGACGTTTGGCAACGAGTATTTGTCCGATAGTGTTGTTGACTTTATGTGCTCCCGTGTGGTTTAGGTCTTCTCTTTTCAGGTAGACTTTGGTATTGTATTTTTCAGACAGACGCTTGGCGAAATATAGCGGGCTTGGACGGCCAACGTAATCTTTTAGTAATTGGTTAAATTCTGCTTTGAAATCGGGCTCAGCGATGATTTTTAAATATTGCTGGCGTAACTCTTCTACATTCGGATACAGCATTTCGGGAATGTAAGCTCCTCCAAATTCGCCGTAGTATCCTTTTTCGTTAACATTATAGTTCATAATTTATTTGTTTTTTATTTCCTGGAGGCGGGCACGTACAGCTGCACTGGCGTGTGTCTCTAGATATGCCTCTCTGCACAATTTTACATTTTTTAATCCGGGTTCCATCTCAAATTTACTGTTTATATCAATGGCATAAATGGGTAATTTAAGATTTTTTATCAAAGGTATTTCATCCATTCCGATACCGCCGCTTAAGAAAAACGGTTTCCCGGATTTGTATTTTTCTAATATCGTCCAGTCGAAAGTTGTTCCGTTTCCGCCGGGTAATTTTCCTTTGGTATCGAATAAAAAATAATCACACAGTTTTTCAAAAGGAGTTAAAAGATCAAAATTAAAATCTTCTCCGACAGAAAAAACTTTTATGATTTCGACTTTCGCATCAATTTTGGCATCGATTTTCTTTTTTAGTTCCTGACAGAATTCAACGGATTCATTTCCATGCAGTTGGACAGCCTGTAAATGGTATTTATTGACTTTCGACATGATATAATCGACCCTTGCATCTACAAAAACACCTGTTTTTTTGATTGTTTTGATCAGTTCCGGAATCGTTGCGTCAAAATAGCGAGCGGATTTTTCGTAGAAAATAAATCCCATATAGTCGGGCAGGAGCGCTCCTACTTCGAGAATATTATCGGGATATTTCATTCCGCATATTTTTAGTTTCATTTTTTTTTTTTTTGCTTTACGCTTTAAGCTGTAGGCTCTAGGCTAATTTTAATAATGTTGAAAAGGCTATAGGCAATAAGCTTTAAGCTTTAGGCTGTGGCAGTAGGTTAATTTGAATGCTGAGAAAAACTTTAAGCCTATAGCTTAAAGCTTAAAGCGTACAGCCTAAAGCTCTCTAATAAATTCCCTTGCGGCTTTTCCCGCATTATCGGTTTTCATGAAATTTTCTCCAATCAGGAAACCGCTGTAACCGTAAGGTCTTAGTTCTGAAATGGCTTCAACTGATGAAATGCCGCTTTCGGAAACTTTTACAAATTCATCCGGAATCTGAGAGGCCAGTTGTTTGCTGAAATCCAGACTTACTTCGAAGGTTTTCAGGTTTCGGTTGTTCACGCCGATCATATCCAGCGTTGGCATAATCGATTTTTCTAACTCTTCCTTATTGTGGACTTCCAGTAAAACTTCTAAACCTAGTTTTTTAGCGAATTCAGACAATGATTTGATTTCTTCGCGGGTTAAAACCGCTGCGATCAGTAAAATTAAATCGGCTCCAAAAGCTTTGGCTTCCAGAATCTGGTATTCGTCTACAATAAATTCTTTTCGCAAAAGCGGAATAGCTACAGAAGCTCTTGCCAAAAGTAAATCGTCCAGTGAACCGCCAAAATACTTTCCGTCCGTTAAAACAGAAATTCCGCAGGCACCTGCACTTTCATATCCTTTTACCACTTCTTCAACCGTAAAATTATGATTTATTACTGATTTTGAAGGCGAGCGGCGTTTGTGTTCTGCAATAATTCCGGTTTTGCTTTGTCTTAATTTTTGACTTAAAGAGATCGTCTTTCTTTCAAAAAATACCGAATTTTCCAATTGTGCAACCGGAATGATTGATTTCTTAAGGACAACTTCCCGTTGTTTATCGAAGATTATTTTATCTAAAATATTCATGATTTATTTTTTGTTTCAGGTTTCAGGTTTCAAGTTCCAACAACCTGAAACTTGAAACCTGAAACTATTTTTTTACTTACTTAATTCTTTCAGTTTGTTTAATACTTTCAGTCCTTTTCCGGAGAAGAGACTTTCTTTCGCCTGTTTAAAACCTTCCTGTGGAGAGCATTTTGTTACCGTTGAAATCGCCATTGCTGCATTCGCACAAACCACATTGTTTTGGGCTTCGCTTCCTTTTCCGGAAATGATACTGGTAAACATTTCTGCTGACTCTTCGATGGTTCTTCCGCCTTCGATCTCACTTTGGGCTAAAAGGCGAACATTAAAATCTTCCGGTTTTAACATCCCTTCCATAGTGCTGGTGATGATTTTTGTCGGACCGGTTAACGAAATTTCGTCATAACCGTCAAGCGAATGCAGGATCGTAAAATTCACATCGGTATTCTGGTATAAATAAGCATACATTCGGGCTAGTTCTAAATTGAAAACACCCACCAGCTGGTTTTTAGGAAACGACGGATTTACCATTGGCCCTAACATATTGAAGAATGTTTTTACGGCCAGTTCTTTTCTGATCGGGCCTACATTTTTCATTGCCGGGTGAAATAACGGTGCATGTAAAACGCAAATTCCGGCCTGATCGATACATCTTTCCAGAAACTCCGGATCATTGCTAAATTTGATGCCCATTTTTTCCATGACATTGCTGGATCCGGAAATAGAGGAAACCCCGTAATTTCCGTGTTTGGCCACTTTTATTCCGGCTCCTGCAGCGATAAAGGAAGCTAGAGTCGAAATGTTGAACGTATCTTTTCCGTCACCACCCGTTCCGCATAAATCGATAGTATTATAGGCTGATAGGTCTATGCGAATGCATAATTCTAATAAGGCTTCACGAAAACCCGAAAGTTCGTCGATCGTTATACTGCGCATCATAAACACAGTTAAAAAAGCCGAAATCTGACTTGGATTGTAGGCTCCGCTTGAGATATTAATCAATACGGTTTTTGCTTCTTCTTTGGTAAGCATTTCGTGATTGATTAATTTATTTAATATATTTTTCATTTTTTCTTTGAGGTTCTAAGTTGCTGAGAGGCTAAGGTTCTGAGTTTTCTGCTAAGACTGTAAACTGATACTAACACTGTCTGCTTTCTCAATGTTCATTTCCCTGATAAATCCACATGGGTTCCGTTTTTCCTGCACGTTCGAATCCGTTCTTTTTGTAAAAGTCAACCGCTCGTCCGTCTGCGGTTAACATTTGCATGTGAAAGTGACTGTACTTCTCCTGCATTTTATCCATAATCAGTTTACCGATTCCTTTTCCCTGATATTCTGGAAGCACTAATAAATGAGGATAATAAACCGTTAAATATCCATCTGAAATGGCATTGCCAAGGCCGACCAGTTTTTTGTCTTGCCATGCGGTTATTAATGTTTCCGAATTCAAAAGAGCGTTATACAATTCGTTAGGTTTATTGGCCGAACTCCATTCGTTTTCTTTGTAAAGAACCAATATGTCTTCCAGGTTAATTTCTTTGGTATCTAAGATTTTTATGTTCATTTTTTTTCTTTAAGGTTCTAAGTTTTTAAACTGTGATCCCAATAGCTATGGGGAAAGACTGAATACTGCCACTGCGACTGTAAACCGGTACTAACTCTTTATCCAATTCTCTAAAATCCTTTTTCCTTTTGGTGTCAGCACACTTTCCGGATGAAACTGAACACCTCTTACATCAAAAGTTTTGTGTCTCAGTGACATAATCTGTCCGTTTTCATCTATTGAAGTCGCTTCTAAAACGTCCGGTAAATTACTGTCCACCACCCAGGAGTGGTAACGTCCTACTTCAAATTCATTTCCTAAACCTTCAAACAGGATTTCATCGGAAACTACTGTTTTTACGTTCGTGGCAACTCCGTGATATACTTTGTCAAGGTTTGAGAGTGTTCCTCCAAAAACTTCTCCGATTGCCTGTTGTCCCAGACAAACACCTAAAATACTTTTGGTCGGGGCATATTTCTGAATTACAGCTTTTAGTAATCCTGCTTCATCAGGGATTCCGGGACCCGGCGATAGTAATATCTTATCGAAAGAAGCGATTTCGTCTATGTCAAACTCATCGTTTCTGTAAACGGTAACCTCGCAATTTAAATCTTCTAAATAGTGCACGAGGTTGTAAGTGAAACTATCGTAATTGTCTATAACTAATATTTTTTTCATTTTCTTAAGGTTCTAAGTTGCTAAGTTCCTGAGTTACTAAGATTTTAAACTGTGACTGCAAACTGTGACTGGCAACTAATTTTTATTTATTTTTCTCTAACGTACTTCTCGACAATAATGCGGTCAACGCCTAATTTTTCCACTTTTTCTATTCCTTTTTGAATCAGCGTATCATTTTTAACTTTTACTACAAATTCAAACTTGTTGTTTTCCCATTGACGGTTATTAAAATATTCCAGATTTTCGGTATAAATACTGTCTTTCAACGTATATTTTCCGCCTCCTCCAAAAAATACAGCGGCTGTGGAATCTTTGCCGTTATTTAAATCATGATTGAAAAAAGCAAAGTGCGAATCATTTATAATTTTAATCATTTTTGTTTTGGAATTGAAAGTCGAAAAAGTCGAATCTTTCTCTGTGGTTTCTGCCGATACCAGACGCCAGGTTCCTTCAATAGGATTTTGTTTTTTCTCCGAAGTACAAGCTGAAATGCTTAGTATTAAAATTAAAATTGATATTACTTTTTTCATGGTTTTTATGGTTGGTTTTTGTTTCAGGTTTCAGGTTGTGACTGTGACTGCGACTGTGACTAATCGGAGCGATTAAATATTAAATCTTCTCTGCCATTTCCAATGCTGTATTGAGCGCTCTTAACTTATTGTAAACTTCCTGCATCTCGCTTTCCTCATCTGAACTTGCCACGATTCCGGCTCCTGCCTGGCAGTGCAATTGATGGTTTTTACTAAGGAAAGTCCGAATCATAATGGCGTGATTAAAATTGCCTTCAAAATCCATAAAGCCGATCGCGCCACCGTAGAAATTACGATTGGTTTTTTCATAGTCTTCAATCAATTGCATGGCTCTGTGCTTCGGTGCTCCACTTAAAGTTCCTGCCGGAAAAGTATCAGCGACAACCTGCATTGTAGTTGCTTTTTCATGCAAATGCCCTGTTACTTTTGAAACTAAGTGAATGACATGAGAGAAAAACTGAACTTCTCTGTATTTCTCCACATTGACATCGTGACCGTTTCTGCTCAGATCATTTCTGGCCAGATCGACTAACATTACGTGTTCACTGTTTTCTTTTTTGTCTTCCGAAAGTTCTTTTGCCAGAAGAGCGTCGCGTTCGTCATTTCCGGTTCTTTTGAATGTTCCGGCAATCGGGTGAATTTCTGCTTTTCTGTTTTTTACGATAATCTGCGCTTCAGGCGAAGAACCAAATATTTTGAAATCGCCGTAATCAAAAAAGAATAAATAGGGAGAAGGGTTGATGCTTCTTAAAGCTCTGTAAACATTAAATTCATCACCTTTGAAACCTTGTGTAAAACGACGGGATAAAACCAATTGAAAAACATCGCCACGGAAACAGTGTTTTTTGGCCAATGCCACATTGTGTTTGAATTCGGCATCCGTCAGATTCGAAAATCCTTCACCTTCTTTAGTAAATTTATAAGAAGCTATATTTCTCGACTGCAATAATTGTTCGATTTCAGAAATATTGTTTCTTCCGTCTACACTGTGGCAGAAGATATAAGCTTCATTTTTGAAGTGATTAATGGCGATAATGTTTTGATATACGGCATAAAAAACATCCGGAATTGAAGTCGCGTTGTCTTTTTTGGCAATAGTCACTTTTTCGAAATAACGAACAGCATCGTAGGAAATGTATCCGAATAAACCGTTGTTGATGAATTTAAAATCATTTTTCTCCGATTGAAACTGGCTTGAAAATTCCTGAATGACCTCCGGAATATTGGTTGAAGCAGTAATGGAAATGGTTTCCGTTGTTCCGTCAGGAAAAGTTTTAGAGATGACCTCGTTTTCGATTTTAATTGTTGCAATAGGATTACAGCAGATGTAAGAGAAACTATTGTCATTTCCGTGATAATCGCTACTTTCCAATAATAGACTATTGGGAAACTTATCCCTGATTTTAAAATAGATACTTACCGGCGTTATAGTATCTGCCAGAATTTGTTTGTAGTGTGTGTGGAGTATAAAAGGTTTCAATGTATTTCGTTTTTTATAGTTTATTATTTTTTCATTTCGATTGTGACCAAAAAAAAAGGCTTGTCGTGATGACAAGCCTTTTATATTTATAGTTTTAAAGTACCATAGGAAGCTTTGTTCACGACGTTTGACGTAAATTCTTCCACCACCAAGTATTGTTTAAAATTGTTTGCATTTCTTTTTTTGTTGTGACAAAGATATAAATGTAATTTGGATTAAAAGACATAAAATCTTAAAAAAATCTTTTCTAAATCTAGATTTTTGTTAAATTCTAAAAAAGCAGAGGACTTTCAAATGCTTAATTTCCAATTGCAATCGTGTTGTTTTGGTTCGCTCTAAAGTCCGGATTTCCTTTGATGTTTGGCATGGTAAACAATTCGTTGTTTTTCATTTTTGTATATCCGATTCCAAACTCAGGTTTGTTGTACCAATTTTGAATAGATGGATCTGTACCACTTGCTTCACTTGTAATTCCTCCGTTGCAATTGTTTACAATTACGTTTTTGAATGTAATTTTAGATAAGTTGGCATCACTGCTTCCAATGTTTTCTTCCAGTAAAACAAAAGGGGTAAAGCCCGAAGCAATGCTGTTGGTTAAGTTGAAAAATGTATTTTCCCTAATATGGATGGATTCTCTTACCAATCCCTGATTGTTTTCTTCCAGATTTACAAGTGTAATATTACTTGCATTTATACGAGTCAGTTTCTTGCTCATATCTGTATTTTGAATTTTATCATAAGAATCTACCTCAAAACATCTTGATCCTGAAACATCTGAAGAGAAAGGATGGCGGATAGCAATACTGTTGCTGATGTTGATCTGGGCTCCTTGTGTAAAATCAAAATCATCATCGGTAGTACGGTACGAAACCAGGTTGCTCATATTAATATCTCCTCCGTAACATTCGAAAGAGTCATCATTCGAAAAACTAATCTGAATATTGTTTAAAACCGTTTTTCTCCCTACTCCGGCTAAAGAAAGCCCGTTAAGTTCTTTTAAAGCACTTAATTTTCTTCCTGCATATTCAATACGTACATATTTCAGGATTCCGGAATTGTCTTCTGCATCAGGACCGCCATAATGATTGAGAATAGGATCTAAGTCGAAAGGCAACGTATGTAAGCCTCCCAGAGTATTTATTGGCGCTTTTCCTAAAATAATGATACCGCCCCAGTCGCCCGGTTTTCGTTCTGTTTTTTCTTTATTTGAAGTAAAAACAATCGGATCTGTTTCTAAGCCTTCAGCCACGATTTTTGCCCCATTGGTGATCACCAGTGTTCCGCAGGTTTTATCGTCTCCTCGAATAACAGTTCCCGGTTCTATTGTAAGGGTAGCATTGTTGGTAACATATACAACACCTACTAATTGGTAGGTATTGCGTTTTAAGAGTTTGGTATCTTTATCTATTGTTCCGGCGATTATATTGGTAGCTTCGCCATATTCATTGGCAACAGGTTTAAAATTGGTCCAGTTATTCATCCAGTTGTTGGTTCCAATAATTCCTTTGGTTTGTTGTTGGGCGTGTAGAAAAAAACTGCTGATAAGAGCAATAAGTGCAAAATGTACTTTTGTTTTCATAACTATTTGATTTCTAGTTTTTGATTTCTAGTTTTTGAATTTTTTTAATGATCCAAAATTAAAGGCCTCATGTTAATCAAAACCGTGATCAGTATTACCAAAATGTTATGTGAATATTACGAACGTTATTTTTTTGAATATATAGCAAAAAAGAAACCCCAATAGCCTAAACTATTGGGGTTTTCTGAATATTATGAATCAGTAAGCGTCAAATATTAGAATTTTAAAGCTACAGTCAATTCGAAATCGTCATTGATCGTTTTGTCTCCTAAACCTTCAAAGAAGTTTCCTGAACCGTATTTGATATCGTATTTAGTTCTGTCTACTTTAAATGCAGTAGTTGCAGTATTTCCGGCTACAGCGATGTCAAAAGTTACTGGTTTAGTGATTCCTTTGATCGTTAAATCAGCAGTTACCGTATAAACATCAGTTGATTTAGCACCGATAGTTTTGAAAACTAATTTAGCAGTTGGGAATTTGTCAGTTCCGAAGAAATCGTCAGCTTTAAGGTGACCGTTTAATTTTCCTTGGTATTCTCCGGTTAAGTCAGTAGAAGTTAAAGAAGTCATGTCAACTGTAAAGCTACCTCCAACTAATTTTTTTCCTTTGAAAACTACAGCACCATCTTTGAAGTTTACTGTTCCGGAGTGTTCTCCTGTTACTTTTTTACCTACCCATTTGATAGTAGATGCTTTTACATCTATTTTCTTTGTTTGTGCGTTTACTGAAACGCTAGCCACTGCTACGAATAATGCTATTGCAATTGTTTTTAAATTTTTCATGTTGTTAAAATTGATTTTGATTGTTATTAATAATTATAGTGTGATAAATAATTCTTCGTTTGATTTTCTAACTTTTTTGTAATGTTGAGCATCGTCTGCATCATGTCTGTATCCTACAGCTGCAATAACAGCAGCATTTAGGCCTAATTTATCGAAACCTAAGATTTCGTTGAATGCAGCAGCATTAAAACCTTCCATTGGAGTGGCATCGATTTTTAATTCAGAAGCGGCACTTAGCAAGTTTCCTAATGCGATATAAGTTTGTTTTGCTGTCCACACATTTTTTGATTCAGCAGGTAAGCTGGAAATCATACCTTTCATCATGTCACTGAATCCGGCAAGTGCATCGGCAGGAACTCCTCTTGTTTCGCTAATATTACTGATGTATTTGTCTACAGAGTCCGCTCCTGTGTTTACGTCATTTGCAAAAATAAACAGATGAGAAGCATCTGTGATCTGCGTCTGACCATAAGCAGCAGCTTTTAATTGCTCTCTTAATTCAGGATTTTCTACAATTACAACTTTATAAGGCTGTAATCCGTAGGAAGAAGCACTTAATCTAACGGCCTCTTTAATTGTTTTTAGATCTGCATCAGAGATTTTTTTTGTTGCATCATATTGTTTTGTTGCATATCTCCAATTTTGATTTTCTAAGAATGTACTCATAAATATTAATTTTTTTGGGTTCGGTATTTTTCTAATAACTGATTTAATAATTCTAATTCTTCAGGGCTAATATTCTCTGCAAATACGCGTTCGTGCTCATCTACCTTAGGGTCCAATTCTTTCAGTACATCTAATCCTTTTTGGGTAATCAGAACTTCAATTTTGCGTCGGTTGCCAGGGCAAACATTTCGGGTAACAAAATCCTTCAGTAATAATTTATCTACCAATCGGGTTGTATTACTTGTTTTGGCCAGCATACGTTCTTGTATTACACACATATTAGCAGGATTCCCTTTTTGTCCTCTTAATATACGTAACACATTATATTGCTCCCCGGACAGATCATACGGTTTTATTAACTCGTTGAAATGATCCTGAATCACATTTTGCGTGTACATGATATTCAGAATAACTTTTTTCGCATTATCCATCTTAACTGTACTTTTTATAACCTCTTCAATTGTCATAGTCGTAAGTGTATAATTTGTATATACAAATGTATAGCTTTTAATAGTTGTATATACAAATGTTGTGTTAATTTTTTGTTAATTGAATTCATGCAAAATTACCACCTATCTAATTCCTATATAATTAGTATAAATGTATTACAAAAAATTAGTTTAAAATATTGATTTTATGATATTTAACGATTCTTTAAAATTGCGGCTGACTTCCGGGTTGAAAAAAGAAACCCCGACGGATTTTTAAACCTGTCGGGGTTGGTATTATTTCCGGGATAAAAAATTAATGAGGAAGTTTATCTTTAATAAGACCATAAACCCAGGTTCCTGCTATAGCACTTATCAAAGTAATAACAATTACCGTAACTCCGGTCCCGATCTGAGCAAATAAAGGTCCGGGACAAGCTCCTGTCAATGCCCATCCAAAACCAAACAGTAAACCGCCGTAGATTTGTCCTTTGCTGAATGTTTTTGGCTGAATTTCAATTTTTTCGCCCTGAATGGTTTTAATATTCAATTTTTTAATCAGCTGAACCGATATAATTCCGACCACAACTGCGCTTCCAATGACACCATACATAAAGAAGGATTGCAACTGAAACATTTCCTGAATGCGAAACCAGCTGATGATTTCTGCTTTTACGAATATGATTCCAAATAGAATTCCAACGAAAAGGTACTTAAGATTTGAGAAACCGGAATCTTTTAACTGGCTTCCGTTGATTCCTTCGGTATCGGTATTTTTATTTTCTAAATTATTCATTTGTAGATTTTTAAAGTGAAAGAATATAGGGTAAGATCAAATTGGCCATGATAAAACCACCAATCATAAAACAGATGGTGGCAACCAATGACGGCCATTGCAAGTTTGAAATTCCCATAATCGCATGACCACTTGTACATCCGCCGGCATAACGCGTTCCGAAGCCTACTAAAAATCCACCGACCACCATCATGATAAAACCACGAAGTGTCAATAAACTTTCCCATGAAAAAAGTTCTTTGGGCATTAACCCCGAACGATCCGTGATTCCGTACCTGGCTAATTGCTCTGAAAGTTTGGCCGTAATTTCAACCGGATTTGGATTCGCCAGGAAATAAGCCGCAATAACTCCGCCAAGGAAAATTCCGAAAACGAAAAATAAATTCCAGCTTTCTTTTTTCCAGTCGTATTTAAAGAAGGAGATATTTGCCGGAATGCAAGCCGCGCAAATGTGTCGCAAGGAAGAGCTAATCCCAAAAGATTTATTTCCGATAATTAATAAAACAGGAACAGTCAACCCGATTAACGGACCCGAAACGTACCACGGCCAAGGTTCTTTTATAATTTCTAGCATATTTTTAAGGTTCTAAGTTGTTTTAAAGGCTCAAAGGTACAAAGTAACAAAGGTCCAGAGGTAAAATCTTTGTTGCTTTGAGCCTTTGTATCTTTGTACCTTTAAAAAATTATTTTAATACTTTACTCTGGCAAACAAAATCGGATTTTGGGATTTCAGTTTTAGAGATCGCTCCAAAACCACCTTCCACTTCTGAAAAATTTCTAAATCCGCGTGCCTGCAATATAGAAGCCGCAATCATACTGCGGTAACCTCCGGCACAGTGCAGGTAAAAATGCTCATTTGGATTGATATCTTTTACCCAGTCGTTAATATAAGCCAAGGGTTTGCTGTAAGCGTCATCAATATGTTCTGCAGCATATTCGGTTTCTTTGCGAATATCGATTACTTTATCTTTTTCAGGTTTAAATTCAGTTGCAAATTGAGCAGCGGTAATTCGGTTAACGGTATCAATTTCAAAACTGGCTTTCTGCCAGCTTTCAAAACCACCTTCCAAATGTCCGATTATTGCATCAAAACCCACACGGCTTAAACGTGTTACCGTTTCTTCTTCGAGACCAATTTCTGTAACCAGTATAATAGGTTGTTTTACATTGGCAATTAAAGTTCCAACCCAGGGCGCAAAATCGCCATTGATTCCAATATTAATAGACTGTGGAATAAATCCTTTGCTAAAATTGGCAGCACTTCTGGTATCCAGGATCAAAGCTCCGGTTTCTTCGGCTACAGCCTCAAATTCTGTTGCTTTTATAGCTTTCATTCCGTTATGCAAAACCGATTCAAAACTTTCGTAGCCTTGTTTGTTCATAGCTACATTCATACTGAAATAGGCTGGAGGAGGTAATAATCCGTCGGTAACTTCGGTAATAAATTCGGCTTCGGTCATATTCGCGCGCAAAGCATAATTGGTTGCTTTTTGATTTCCGATTGTTGAAACGGTTTCTTTGCTCATATTTTTTCCACAGGCGCTTCCGGCTCCATGTGCAGGATATACAATCACATCATCGGCCAGAGTCATGATTTTATCCCTTAACGAATGAAATAAAATTCCGGCCAATTGGTCCTGTGTCATTCCGGCTGCTTTTTGAGCTAAATCCGGTCGACCGACATCTCCGATAAATAAAGTATCTCCGGAGAAAATCGAATGATCTTTACCGTTTTCATCCATCAGTAAATAGGTGGTACTTTCCATAGTATGACCGGGAGTGTGCAGAACTTTAATCGTAATTTTTCCGATTTTAAATTCCTGTCCGTCTTTCGCTGAAATGCAGTCAAATTCGCAGGCCGCATTAGGTCCGTAAACAATTGGTGCCTGAGTTTCTTTGCTTAAATCGATATGTCCTGAAACAAAATCAGCGTGGAAATGTGTTTCAAAAATATATTTCAATTTTACGGCATCACGTTCTAAACGATCTAAGTAAGGCTGAATTTCTCTTAAAGGGTCAATAATGGCCGCTTCACCGTCTGAAGTTATATAATAAGCACCCTGCGCAAGGCATCCGGTGTAAATTTGTTCTATTTTCATGATTTGGGAATCTAAATAATGGTTTACAAAGATAACTTGGTTTTTCTAAAGAATAAGTGACTAATGTTACAGAAATTCATTTTTGAAATAAAAAAAAGGGAATTTTAGCATGTAAGTGATGTGAGTTCATTTAAAGAGCCTCATGCTGTATGTTATGCCAAAATGAACTTAAATAACCTTACATGGTAGAAAAAAAATAAATGTTGTAAAAACACTAAAAAGTTTAACAAATATCGGGCGATAAACTTTTTTTTAAGGTATTTACTTTGGGTTTTAATGGGTAAATTTGTGGGACTTCATAATTAAAATACCACTCATGGAAGAAATGCTTTTTTATGACCGAATGCAATTCGCCTTCACCATTACCTTTCACTACCTTTTTCCGCAGCTTACAATGGGTCTCTCGCTGATCATTGTTTATTTCAAGTGGAAATACTTAAAAACCAAAGACGAACAATACAATCACGCCACGCATTTCTGGATGAAAATCTTTGCGTTGAATTTTGCCATGGGTGTCGTAACCGGAATTCCAATGGAATTTCAGTTCGGAACCAACTGGGCCAAATTCTCTGAACTGACGGGAGGAATTATCGGTCAGACACTGGCGATGGAGGGGATGTTTTCGTTTTTCCTGGAATCTTCTTTTCTGGGAATATTTTTATTTGGTGAAAAAATACTGGGACATAAATGGCACTTTGTAACCGGAGTATTAATCATGATCGGTTCCTGGGCCAGCGGCTATCTGATTATAGCCACACACTCCTGGATGCAGAATCCGGTGGGTTATGAAATCCTTGAAAATGGAAAATTTGTACTGACCAACTTTAAAGCTTTATTTCTCAATCCGTGGTTGTGGCCTTCTTATCTGCACAATCAGGCTGCCTCTTTGGTAACGAGTTCGTTTGTGGTGGCCGGAATTGGCGCTTTCTATATTCTGAGTCAGAAGAATGTTTCTTTTGGAAAATTGTTCCTTAAAACAGGAGTAATTTTCGGATTGATTTCGAGTATTATTGTGGCAGTTCCCACCGGAGATTTACTGGCCAAAAATGTAGTGAAATACCAACCGGTGACTTTTGCCGCAATGGAAGGAATTTTTCATACCGAGAAAAAAGGTTCTGAAATTGTTTTAATCGGTCAACCCGATGTAAAAGACAAAAAACTGGATAATAAAATTGCCGTTCCCAATATTTTGAGTTTCCTGACGTATGGAAACTGGGAACAGGAAATAAAAGGACTGGATCAGTTTGAAGAAGATCTGCATCCGACCAATATTTCGGGATTGTATTATGCGTATCATATTATGGTCGGACTCGGGACCTTGTTTATTGGTTTGATGGTTTTGGCGCTTTTTCAGTTAATTCGGGGAAAATTATACCAGACCAAATGGATTTTATGGTCGTTGATGTTTATGATGCCGTTCCCTTATATTGCCAATACTACAGGCTGGTATACGGCTGAATTAGGCAGACAGCCCTGGTTGGTTTATAATTTATTACGCACTTCTGCAGGGGCATCTCCAACAGTGTCGTCCGGAAATACCTTGTTTACCTTATTGGGTTTTATCGGATTGTATCTTTTACTCGGAATGCTGTTTTTGCTTTTGATTGGAAAAATTATCAATAAAGGGCCTCATCATGTGGAACTTTCAACAGAAAAAATATAAGTATGGAATTTTTTTGGTACGTCGTTTTAATGGGAATTCTGGCCGTTTACATTGTTTTGGACGGTTATGATTTTGGGGCAGGAATTATTCATTTATTTCTGGCTAAAACAGAGAAAGATAAAAAAGCAATTACAAGCGCTATTGGTCCTTTTTGGGATGCCAACGAAGTTTGGATTATTGCGGCCGGAGGTGTATTGTTTTTTGCTTTTCCGACTTTGTATGCTTCTTCTTTCAGCGGATTCTATCTGCCGTTGATTATGATTTTATGGTTGCTGATTTTTCGTGCGATTGGTTTGGAAATGCGCGGACAGGTACATCACCCGATGTGGGAAACAATCTGGGATAAAGCTTTCGGAATCGCGAGTCTACTTCTGGCTTTGTTCTTCGGGATTGCTTTGGGAAATATCGTGCGCGGAGTCAATCTCGGAATGGTAACCAACGGCGTTTCGACACAGGAAGCACATTATTTCTTTTTGCCTTTGTGGAATCCGACTTTCAGTCCGCAAGCCAATGAATTGGGTATTATCGATTGGTTTACCCTGTTTCTTGGCATTGTGAGTGTGGTAGCTTTAACAATTCACGGCGCCAACTGGATTATCTTTAAAACCAATTCGTCTTTGAATCCGCAGCTTAAAAATCTGGTTTTTAAACTGAATATTGTTTTATTGGTTTTGGTTTGCATTTCGTTGCAGATCTGGCATTTTATTGAGCCGGAACCTTTTCATAATTTCGTTGAAAATCCGATTCTTTGGTTTTTTCCTGTGATGACTTTTGTAGGGATTTTAGGGTTGTTTAAAGTGCGTTCGTATAAAAAAGACGGACACGGTTTTATATTCTCAACTTTATTTCTCGTTGGCGGATTTGCTTCGACGGCCGTTTCTATTTTCCCGAATGTTTTGCCTTCAACGAATAAAGTAAATCCTTCTTTAACCATTTACAATACCGCCGCCGGAGCTTACGGATTAAATGCCGGACTGAGCTGGTTTTTTGTCGCGTTGTTTCTGGTAATTATTTATTTTATTATTCAGTACCGTGTTTTTAATGGGAAAATGGATGATGTAGGGTATGGGGAGCATTGATTTTAAATATTTATTGGGTTCTCAGTTTTATAGTTTATGACCAAAATTTTTCATCAGAAAAGCATAGATTTGCAAAATGAATATAGATACAGAAAAAGAATTTAAGACTGGTATTTTCTCCTTTTTTGCTGGAGCAGGTTTTCTTGACCTAGGTTTCGAAATGACAAAAGGTTTCGAAACTCTTTTTGTTAATGAGTATCATGCTCCCTTCATGGAAATATATAAATCTTCTCGTAAAGATTTAGGAATAAAACAACCTAAATTTGGACATCATGTATGTGATATAACAAAATTTCTTGAAGATGATAAATCTCAATTTTTAAGTCAAAGTATTAGCTCTGCAAAGGAAGCCTATAACCTTGTTGGATTTATTGGCGGACCGCCATGTCCAGACTTTTCAGTTGGTGGAAAAAATAAAGGAATTAAGGGAGAGAATGGTAAATTGTCAGGTACTTACATAGAGTTGATTATAAAAAATTCTCCAGATTTTTTTCTTTTTGAAAATGTGAAAGGATTGTACAGAACTAAAAAACATCGAGAGTTTTTTGATTCTATAAAACTAAAGCTTATTTCAAATGGTTATTGTCTAACTGAAAAGCTTATCAATGCAATTGAATATGGAGCTCCTCAAGATAGAGAAAGAATTATTTTGATTGGATTTAAAAGAGATGTTTTGACTGAATTAGGACTAGAAGTAAACGAGTCATCAATTTTAAAATCTTTTGATTGGAATAATAATTTAAAATATTCCGCATCTGAGATATTGGCTCAAAATTGGCCTAAAAAAGAGTCTTTTTTGGAAGATTCTAAAAAAGATTGTCCTAAAGAAATAGATAAAAAGCTAACAGTTGAATATTGGTTTAATAAAAATGATGTTCAAAATCATCCAAATGCAAAACATTACTTTCAACCTCGTGCAGGTTTAGCAAAGTTTTTAATAATTGAAGAAGGTGATGATTTGAAAAAATCATATAAAAGATTACATCGTTGGAGATATTCTCCAACTGCTGCTTACGGAAATAATGAAGTTCACTTGCATCCATATAAAGCGAGAAGAATTTCTGCTGCCGAGGCTTTAGCAATTCAATCATTACCAAAGAAATTTGTAATGCCTGAATCAATTTCATTAACAAATATGTTTAAATCAATAGGAAACGGTGTGCCATATTTGGCAGCTAAGGGATTAGCTGAAACTATCTATAATTTCGTAGAACAGACTAAAACAAACAGTAATTATGAGGAAGTTATCAGCCAGTAATTTAGTTGCTTCAATCAACCAACTTGATAAAAATACATTTTTCAATTATATAAATCCTAAAACAAAAGGATTAATCAAAATTGATAGTGTTGATTTACCAGAAGGACCTATTAGAATAAAAAGATGGGATTCTTCGAAAGGTGGTTCTGAAGCTAAAACAAAAGTTGAAACGATATCCTCAGAAATGATATGGAGAGTTGCTAATTCATTTCATCAAAACCAACCAATAAATTTAGATAGAGTGCTAGGAGGAAGTTACAATACACGAAGTGTTTTAGAAGCTTTATTAGCTTATACTCCTGAATTTTATTTTTGTTATCCAGGTAGAATTGAAAATAAAGCTGGCTTTACTTCTATAAAACATGGACACAAACATTTAATATGGAAACCTGATTTACCACATAGAATAGGAGTTATAGAAAAAATTAATACAGAAATCGTTATTTCTGAAATGCCAGCTTTAGACGCTTTCTATGATTCATTAGTTTTAACTGAAAATAATATTGAAGCAAAAGAACTTGATATAGCTATACAACGGAGACATGCTCAAATACAAATTGCTTTGTATTTTATTGGACATCAGTTAAACTTTCGAACTTGGATTGCTCAAAATGATAAAGGAATACTTTATCAAAATAAAAAGATTGGAGAATACGATGGAGTAATATCTTCATTAAAAGATGAAAAGCTAATGTCTGCCTATGGTGATGCTGTTCAAGCGGCACTTTTAATTGATTGTATTTGGTTTAAAAATGGTACACTTATGCCAGCTGTAATGGAAATTGAGCAATCTACAGGTGTAACAAGTGGTTTGAGTAGGATGAAAAACTTCAAAGATAAATTTCCTCCATTTCCAACTCGTTACGTAATTGTTGCTCCTGATGAGGATAGAGCTAAGGTTATTAGAGAAGCTAATAAGCCACAATTTAAAGATTTAAATACTAGATATTTTCCATATTCTGCCGTTGAAGAGTTGTATGCTCTTTGTCAGAGAAGAAAAATAAAAGGAATCAGTGAAGAATTTTTGGATTGTTATATGGAACCAATTTTGAATTAGTTAAAATCTTCGTTACGATATTTATCGGGATAAGTAAATGTTTTCTTAGATTAATATAAAAATCCTATTGTCTATAAAATCACGCTCTTTTTAACTATAATTTTTAGTTTTAGAATCTTAGTAATGCTAAAAATTATATTTAAACATGTAAAACGTATCTTACAAAAAAAGAAACTGTATTTTACCAAACCTATAATTTTTTAAAGAATTTTAAATATCTTTGAACTATGAGCACAACAACAAAACCAAAACATATCGGTAGAAATATTAGCCGAATCAGAGAGCTTAGAGGAATGAAACAGGAAGCGCTTGCAGAAGCAATTGGCGTAAGCCAGCAAACTGTTTCCGGAATTGAAGGAAATGAAGAAGTTGATACTAAAAGACTTGTAGAAATTGCAAAAGTTCTTGGAGTTACAGTAGAAGCAATTGAAAACTTTTCGGAAGAATCAGTTTTTAATTTTTTTAATAACTTTTATGATAATAGTGTCAGTAATAGCAATGGTCAGGGTGCATCTGGTCCTATTTTTAATTTCAATCCTTTAGATAAAATGGTCGAACTTTACGAACGTTTGGTTCTGGCTGAAAAAGAATTAGTTCAGGCTGAAAAAGAAAAAGTAAAATATCTTGAAAAACTTTTGAATAAATAGAAATATAAAGGACTTAAGTTCACGTGAATTTGCGTTAGGGATAGGAGCGATATCCTTTTTCTTGCTTTTTTAGCAAGGAAAAGATTTAGCGAATAGCCCGTTCGCCGCGGCGAAAACGCCCAAAATATCAAAATCCGTTTACTCTCAGGATAAACGGTTTTTTTAGTTTTACTCTTTTTAATCGCATTTTGTCATCCAGGGAACGAGGAATCTCATTTGCTGAATCGACAAAGATTGTCGATTATCTATGTGGAGTTACTTGATGAGATTCCTCGTTCCTCGGAATGACAATGATTGTGGCCGTTTTTATCTGATTTTTAGGTTTCATCTTTGTTAAAGTCTTACATTTTGATACAAAGATTGTTCTACAAGAAAAACTAAATTCAAAATATTTTAAAAAAAAAATCTGCCAGATCTGCCAAATCTGCGAGAGAAATAAATCTTAAAACAAAACCTCCTTAGTAATAATATAAAATCCCATTACCAGAACAAACCATCCAAAAATAGGTTTTAGTCTGGCACCATCAATTTTTTTGGAAAGCCGGCTCCCGATGAACATTCCCAAAAGAGCCATTGCCGAAACGCCTAATAAAAAAGGATAATTGATAGGAGTTCCAATATATAAATCCCCTCCAAAACCGATTGATGAATTAATGGCGATGATTAGCAATGAAGTTCCCACGGCTTGTTTCATAGGTAAATTGGCGAAAAAGAGCAGGGCAGGAATAATTAGAAATCCTCCGCCGGCGCCCAGAAATCCGGTGATGATTCCGACTACAAAGCCAATCAAACTAAGTTGAAGATAATTGGTTTCGGTTGCTTTAATTTCAGGTTTGTTTTTTCGGATCATCGAAATCGCCGCTGTAATCATCAAAACCGAAAAGATAATCATGATCAGAAAATCTTTTGAAACCGAATAGGAAGCGATAGAAAACAAAGTCGAAGCAATCTGAGGAAAGATAACTTCACGAATAATCAAAATCGAAATCACAGAAGGAATCGCAAAATACAACGCCGATTTGAGTTTGAGGTTTCCCATTTTATAATGGCTGTAACTTCCAAACATAGCCGTTAATCCGACAATAAACAAAGAATACGAAGTAGCCTGCTCGGGATTTACTTTGAATAAATAGACCAAAATCGGGATGGTCAATATAGATCCTCCACCCCCGATTAAGCCTAGTGATATTCCGATGATGATTGAAGCAAAATATCCTAAATATTCCATTGCATGTTTTTATGCAAAGGTGCTTCGTTAAATAGAAACTTACAGTAACATTTATCACACAAGGCTATTTTTATTGTTAGCCACGAATTGCGCGAATTCCCACGAATTAATTAGTGAAAATTCGTGTAATTGCTTCGCCTGTTCGCTGTCGCTCGGGTTGTGGCAAAAAAAACTATTTCAAAAGCTCAATCTGATTACGGTTGAGTTTAACCAGACCGCGCTGTTCCATTTTTTTGAGTAATCTGGAAATGACTTCTCTGGAGGTATTGAGTTCGGTTGCAATTTCCTGATGCGATAATTTCACTTCAGAACAGCCACAGGCATCGGAATGTCTTTTAAGGTAAAATTCCAAACGTTCATCCATAGAGCGAAAGGCGATGTTGTCAACCACTTCAAGAACTTCTTCAAAGCGGCTTCTGTAGGTTTCAATGACGAATTCGTACCAGGACCGGTGTTCCATCATCCATTTGTCCATCATTTGCAGCGGAATCATCATTACCGAAACATCTTCGACTACTTTGGCCATGATCTGGCTTTTTTCGCTTTTGGCGGTACAAATCATCGAAATGGCACAGGCTTGTCCGGGTTGCAGGTAATACATCAGGAATTCGCCGCCATCTTCGCCTTCGCGGTAGATCTTGATTTTCCCTTTTATAATTAAAACCGTGTTTTTGATGTATTGTCCGGTTCGCATTAAAATAGTTCCGGCTTCAAAATCCTGCAGGCTTCCGTTTTCTTCAATCGTTGAGATAAGTTCGCTGGAGAAATTGGGGAATATATTTTTAAGAGAGTTTTGCATAGGTTGATTGTTTATTGGGCACGGATTTTACGGTTTGAACGGATTTTTACAGCTTTTTTAATCTGTTTTTTGCCACTAATTTCACGAATTAGCACGAATCAATTAGTTGAAATTAGTATAATTCGTGGGAACTATTTTTTAATTAATATAATTTCTTAATCTATTTTTTTTGTCACGATCAAGTGAAGCAATTTCACGAATTATCACGAAATTAATTAGTGAAAATTAGTGAAATTCGTGGCAACTTTTTTAAATCATTATAATCTCTTAATCTGCGGCTAAAAAATAATTTAACGATTCGGTACGAAGTAATTCGTACTAACTATTTTTATCAAATTAAAATTAAAACATCTAAATTTATACAAAGATAGCAGATTGAATTGGCATTAATTGCCAGAAAACTATTTTTAGAACGTATTTGATCAAATGAAAAAATCCTATTTTCTATCGATTTTATAGAGTGTATTTTTGAAAATAGTGAGTAAATTTGTAATTCACTGATTATAATCCTTTCTCTAAAACGTTTTCTGAGAATAATAATCGAAATCGCATTTGGTACGTTTTTAATTAATAGAAACGTCGTAATTTTACAAAAAACACATTTATTATGAATTTATCACAAGAAGATTGGGTTGCCCAACTGGCTGCTGACGAGAATGCAGTTATACTTGACGTAAGAACTCAGGACGAGTTTAATGACGGTTACATCGAAAATGCCGTTAATATTGATATTAATAAAGGACAAGGTTTTATTTACGAAATCGAGGAATTAGATAAAAACAAAAATTATTACGTGTACTGCCGTTCCGGAGCCAGAAGTGCGAAAGCATGTCAGGTTATGAACGAGTTAGGGATCGAAAATGCCTATAATCTACTGGGCGGAATTCTTGACTGGGAAGGCGAAACTGTAAATCCATAAAAAAAATGAAGAGGCCTGAAAAGCCTCTTTTTTCTTTTCAAACGCTATTAATAACCAAATTATAAATTACCGGACTATGAGTTTAATACCCGAAGAATTTCAGATTAAAACCCTTATCAATCAGGACACCTATCTTGTAAATGGTGAGTTGAAACAATGGACAGGGCAAACCACACCTGTTTTTTCTACCATTTCATCTACAGAAAAATATGCGCCAACGGTATTAGGTTCCATTCCGTTTATGGGAGAAAAAGAAGCTGCTGAAGTAGTGGATGCTGCCAATGGTGCCTATAATAAAGGTCAGGGCTTATGGCCAACCATGAAAGTGGCTGACCGTATTAAATGCATGGAAAATTTCGTACGACAAATGAAGGATACCCGTGAAGAAGTGGTAAAACTTCTGATGTGGGAAATTGGAAAAAACCTTGGCGATTCGCAAAAAGAATTTGACAGAACAGTTGAATATATTCAGGATACAATTGACAGTTATAAAGAATTAAACGGACGCAGTTCGCATTTTGAAAAAGTACAGGGCGTAAATGCCATGATTCGCCGCGGGCCTCTTGGCGTTGTATTATGCCTCGGACCTTACAATTATCCCTTAAACGAAACTTTTTCATTGCTGATTCCGGCTTTGATTATGGGGAACACCGTTATTTTTAAACCGGCAAAACATGGCGTTTTATGTATTTCACCATTATTACATGCTTTTAGAAGCAGTTTTCCTAAAGGTGTTATTAATATCGTTTACGGAAGAGGCCGCGAAATTGCCTCTCCAATCATGAAATCCGGAAAAATTGATGTTCTGGCATTAATTGGAAACAGTAAATCAGCAATTGCCTTACAGGATCAGCATCCGAATAAAAACAGATTGCGTCTGATTTTAGGTCTGGAAGCTAAAAACCCTGCTATTATTTTACCGGATGCCGATTTAGACCTGGCAATTCAGGAATGTATTGCAGGCACTTTATCTTTCAACGGTCAGCGTTGTACCGCTTTGAAAGTTTTATATGTACATGAATCTATTGCAGAAGAATTTAATAGACGTTTTTCTGAAAAAGTAGACGGATTGCTGTTTGGAAATCCGTGGGAAGAAGGCGTTGCACTAACACCGCTTCCTGAAGCAGATAAGCCAAAATATATTCAGGGTTTAATTGATGATGCAACTTCAAAAGGAGCAAAAATCCTGAACGAAAAAGGAGGAAAACATACTGATAATTATATTTTCCCGGCCGTTCTATTTCCTGTAAATAAACAAATGAGAGTATATCATGAAGAGCAATTTGGACCGGTAGTGCCTATTATTTCTTTTAAACATATTGATGAACCTCTTGATGATATGGCCGAATCCAATTACGGACAACAGGTAAGTTTGTTCGGAAAAGATATTAAAACTTTAGCACCGCTTATCGATTCTTTGGTAAACTTAGTGTGCAGGGTAAATCTGAACAGCTCCTGCCAAAGAGGTCCGGATGCCTTTCCTTTTACAGGACGTAAAGATTCTGCCGTAGGTACTTTGAGTATCCCGGATGCCTTGCGTTCTTTCTCTATTCGTACGTTCGTAGCTTCAAAAGATATCGCTTATAACAATGAAATCCTGCAGGAATTGCTGAACAGCAAGGAATCGAATTTCATTAATACCGATTATATTTTGTAGTTTCAGGGTTATATATTAATTGTAGATCACCGTCTTTTTCTTTTTTGAAAAAGGCGGTTTTTGCTTTTTGAGTTGCTGAGGTTGTGAGATGCTGAGGTTCTGAGTTTTTTTATCTTTGGTAAAATAGGAGGGAAGAAAAGAAATGGAACTTTTTATATTTTTCTCTCCATTCGATACTGTAACATTTAGAATAGGGTGGAATCAGAAATCGATGAAAAATATTATTTAAATAAAATGTAACATAATTTAAATAAAGCTTCTAATATTGTAATCAACTAAATCATCAATTTATAAAAACTATGAGAAAAAAAGCACATCAATTACTACTGTTTGGTTTTCTGTTTTTAATGCAATACGGCTTTTCGCAGGAGCTTTATATGCCCAGAAATATCAAAGAAGCTTATGCAAAAGGCACTCGTTCAGCAGACGGGAAGCCCGGAAAAAAATACTGGCAGAATCATGGTAAGTATACTATGGATCTGACGGTAGATGCAGGGACAAAAGTAGTCAGCGGAACTGAAACTATCGTCTATGAAAACAATAGTCCTGATAGTTTGAGAAATTTACCGATCCGTTTTGTAAACAATCTTCATAAGCCATCTTCACCACGCGGCGGATCTGTCAGTGATGATTTTTTAAGTGACGGACTAACCATCACTTTATTGAAAGTAGAAGGCGAAGTTTATAAGGAAGACGCCAGAAGCTGGGGTACGATAGGGAATGTAAAACTTAAAAAAGCGATTCCTCCACATTCGAAAATTACCATCAATATCGACTGGAATTATCCATTATCTAAAGAAAGCGGAAGAGAAGGACAAATTGATAATACTACTTTCTTTGTAGCGTACAGTTATCCGAGAGTAACCGTTTTTGATGATTATAATGGGTGGGACAGATTGCCACATACGGACCGTCAGGAGTTTTATAATGATTTTAATGACTATACGTATTCGGTTAAGGCACCTAAAAATTATGTGGTTTACGGTACCGGAGATTTATTGAATCCGGATGAAGTTTTGAATCCTGAATTTGCAGCACGTTTGAAAAAGTCATATACAACGGATGAAGTGCTTCATATTGCTAACGAGCAGGAAATGAAAAGTGGTGCTGTAACCAAACAAAACGACTGGAATACCTGGAAGTTTGAAGCGAAAAACATCTCAGACGTATGTTTCGGATTAAGTGATCATTACTTATGGGATGCCAGCAGCGTTTTAGTAGATAAAAAAACAAATCGACGCGCGAGTGTTCAGGCAGCTTATGATGTAAAAGGAACTGATTTTGTAGCTTCAGTAAAAAACAACCAATACGCCTTAGACTGGTTTTCGAACAACTGGCCGGGAGTTCCGTATCCTTTTTCAAAAATGACCGCTTTCCAGGGATTTGCCGACATGGAATATCCAATGATGTGTAATGATTCGCAAATGGGGGATCCTGTTTTTGCACAACTGGTACAGGATCATGAAGTAGCACATACTTATTTTCCTTTTTACATGGGAATCAACGAAACCCGTTACGCTTTTATGGATGAAGGCTGGGCTACCACCTTCGAATATCTAATCGGAATTGCCGAACACGGAAAAGAAGCTGCCGATAAATTTTACAAACAATTCAGGGTTGAGCAATACATCAAAGATCCTTCAACAGAAGAAGATCAGCCGATTATCTCTATGTCTACGCAGGTTTCAGGACCGGGTTACGGAAATAATTCATACGGTAAAGCCTCTCTTTCTTATATCGCTTTAAAAGACCTGTTGGGTGATGATTTGTTCAAAAAATCATTGCACGCCTACATGGACAACTGGAATGGAAAACACCCGATTCCGTGGGATTATTTTAATTCGATGAATGCTGCTTCAGGGAAGAACCTGAACTGGTTTTTCAACAATTGGTTTTTCACGAATAATTATATCGATCTTTCCGTTAAAAGTGCAGATGCCAAAACTGTTTCGATAGAAAATGAGGGTGGCTTTGCGATTCCGTTTGAGGTGAATATTGTATATGCAGACGATACCAAAGAATCGCTGCATCAGACTCCTGCTATTTGGGAAAAGAACCAAAAACTGGCGACAATTACTTTAAAAAGTAAAAAGCAAATTAAAGAAATCACGGTTGACAATGGCATTTTTCTGGATGCTACACCCGCTAATAATACCTGGAAAAGCAAATAATTAAATTTAAAAAGTCCCTTTAGTTAAGGGACTTTTTTTTAAATTAGACCTGCCTTTAAAAATAATTATTTTTAAAACTAAAACTAATTTAAAATGTCTGGAGAAAAAGAGCTGCAAAAATTGCTTCAAAGTATGAAGCCGGAGCTAAATCAGGGTGAATTTGTTTTTTGTAAAATGGAAGAAGTTGGGACTGTAAATCTGGAAGAAATAGAAATGTTATTCCGCGAAAAAGAAGCTGTCACCTTAATTTTAAAAAAGGAAACAGCCGATAAACTAAAGCTGGAATATTCCATTATTATGTCCTGGATAACCCTTACGGTTCATTCCTCACTGGAAGCAGTAGGTTTAACGGCGGCATTTTCAAAGGCACTTTCAGAAAAAGGGATTAGTTGTAATGTGGTGGCGGCATTTTATCACGACCACATTTTTATTGCTAAAAAAGATGCCGGTAAAGCCATGGAGGTTTTGAATACATTTTCAAATTAATATGGAAATCAGAGCAATTAAAGCGTCGCAAACCTGGACAATCAGACATGAAGTAATGTGGCCCGATAAGCCTTTTGAGTTTGTGCAGCTGGCCGAGGATGATTCCGGATTGCATTTTGGGGTTTTTATCGGAGAAAAACTGGTTTCGATAGTTTCCTGTTTTATTGATGGTGATGAAATGCAATTTCGAAAATTAGCCACTTTGGAAGAATATCAGGGAAAAGGAATTGCTTCTGAATTATTGCGTTTTATTTTAAAACTGGCAAAAGAAAAAGAATTGAAAAAAGTCTGGTGCAATGCCAGAACAAATAAAAAATCATTTTATGAGAAATTTGGAATGTCAGATACACATAAAATTTTTACAAAATCCGGAAAAAATTTTACTATAATGGAGATTTTATTGTAGAACAGGTACTCAAAAAACACTATGCCTGAATTTTTAAATATTCTGTTTTTAAACCCCTGATTAATAACCTGATGTTTATTTTTGCAGTTTGTTTTTTATCGAATTCACAATGTCTTAAGCCTTGTCTTTTCAGGCAATAACGACTAAAATTAACAGAATGAAAAAATGAAAACGTTTTCGTTTCTTTCAACTTGTTAAGACTTTCTTATTTTATTTTTTTTATTCCAATCTTTTATTACTTTCGCACTCAAATGAGAAAGTTAGTAGTATTTTTAGTATTCATGAATTTCCTTCTGCTGGGCGGAGGGCAATATCTTAATGCTGAAACTCACCAGGGCCCTCATCACAATCTTGAGAAAAGACATCGCGTTAAATTTACCAATCAGGATCAGGGTAATTCAGTAATTGAAGATGCCGATGTAGATCTTGATGAAGAATGTCTGGGTAACGATACTCTTAAAGACGGACTTTTAAATAAATATTTTACAGCCAATTACAGCTTAGTAGCTAAACTCTATTTGACATTCTCTCGTCAGATGGCTGTAAATTCCTATAATCGTTTTGAATTCTTATCGCCATCTTGTGGCGAGTCAAATCCTATCTATATTACTCAGAGAGTTTTAAGAATCTGATTCCTTTTTATACATCGGTTACCAATAAGCGTGATCATGCATAAGTGCGGACAGTATTTTTAAAATACTTTTTCATTCTAACGTTTCACGTTTTATTCTGGCGACTGATTATTTTCAGACCGGGAAAGTTTCTATTCCCATTATTCAATCGCTTAATTTCCATTTATTATACCATGAAAAGAATTGTCGTGTTAACGGGCTTATATGCCTTGTTGTGCCTTACCAGTTGTACATCAAAAAAAGAAGAAAAAGAAGAAGCTGAAAAATTTACAGTAACCAATCCTGTAAAAATTGATACTTCGTTTACCAAACAATATGTTTCGCAGATCAAATCTGTCCGAAATATTGAAATCCGTGCTCAGGAAAAAGGATTCCTGCAAAATATTTATGTTGATGAAGGCCAGTTTGTAAAAGCGGGTCAGCTTTTGTTCCGAATTATGCCAAACATGTATCAGGCGGAATTACTAAAAGCGCAGGCAGAACAAAAATCAGTAGAAATTGAACTGCAAAATGCTAAATTACTGGCAGATAAAAATATCGTTTCCAAAAACGAATTGAGTGTGGCTCAGGCCAAATTACAATCCGCAAAAGCTGAGGTGGCATTAGCAAAACTTCATTTATCATTTACGGAAATCAGAGCTCCGTTTGACGGAACTATCGACAGAATTCCGTTAAAATTAGGGAGTCTTATCGACGAAGGGGAATTATTGACAAGCCTTTCTGACAACAGTCAGATGTTTGCTTATTTCAATGTTTCGGAACCGGAATACCTGCAATATCAAACTGATATAAAAGACCGTGCAGAAACCAAAGTAGGTTTGGTTCTGGCTAACGGAGATACCTTTAAATACAAAGGTAATGTTGAGGTAATCGAAAGTGAATTTAACAACGAAACCGGAAACATTGCGTTCAGAGCAAGATTCCCAAATACCGGTAAATTACTTAGAAATGGTGAAACAGGGCAGGTTCAGATGCTTGTACCGTTGAGAAATGCGATCGTAATTCCACAAAAAGCTACTTATGAGATTCAGGACAAAAAATATGTTTTTGTGGTGGATAAAAGCAATAAAGTAAGTTCAAAAGAAATTACGATTACAGGTGAAATCCCGGATTTATATGTGGTAAGCAGCGGACTTACTGAAAATGATAAAATTTTACTGGAAGGCGTTCAGAAAGTAAGAGACAACGATAAAATTAAATATGAGTTCCAATCTCCTAAAGAGGTACTGAATCATTTGCGCTTAAAAGCTGAATAGGTTTAATTGGTTTAATCATTAAAAAAATATAAAAATGTTTAATAAATTTATTCAAAGACCAGTACTGTCGATAGTAATATCGCTGATTATTGTCTTTTTAGGGGTATTGTCGGTATTGAATTTACCGATCACCCAATTCCCATCCATTTCGCCGCCAATGGTAAACGTTACGGCAGATTACCCTGGATCTAATGGTGAATTGATGATCAAATCGGTTGTTATTCCGTTGGAAAGAGCTTTAAATGGAGTTCCCGGAATGAAATACATGACTTCTGATGCCGGAAATGACGGTGAAGCGAGTATTCAGGTCGTATTTAATCTGGGTACTGACCCTAATCAGGCTGCGATTAACGTTCAGAACCGTGTAGCTTCGGTTACAAACAAACTACCTCCGTTGGTTGTTAGAGAAGGTGTAAAGATTACACGTGAGGTTCCGAGTATGTTGATGTATGTGAATCTTTACAGTACAGATCCAAATACCGACATGAAGTTCTTGTACAACTATGCAGATATCAATGTATTATCCGAGTTGAAGAGGGTAAATGGTATCGGATCCGGAGATATTTTGGGAACACGTGAATATGCGATGCGTATCTGGCTGAAACCTGACCGTATGTTAGCTTATAAAATATCTGCCGATGAGGTAATGGAAGCATTATCAAGCCAGAGTTTAGAAGCTTCACCTGGTAAAACAGGAGAAAGTTCCGGTAAAAGATCTCAGGCATTCGAATATGTACTGAAATATTCCGGACGTTTTACAACCAAAGAACAATATGAGAATATTGTAGTGCGATCCAATAGTAACGGAGAACTTCTACGTCTGAAAGATGTGGCCAAAGTTGAATTTGGAAGTTCGATGTATGATATTTATTCGAATTTGAATGGTAAGCCATCTGCGGCTATTGTATTGAAACAATCTTTTGGAAGTAATGCCAATCAGGTTATTGAGGATGTTAAAGCAAAACTGGAGAAAATCAAGCAAAAATTCCCAAAAGGAATGGATTATGAAATCTCTTATGACGTTTCTAAATTCTTAGATGCTTCTATTGAAAAAGTAATTCACACTTTGGTTGAAGCTTTTATTCTGGTAGGATTGGTAGTATTCCTTTTCTTAGGAGACTGGCGTTCAACGATTATTCCGGCGATTGCGGTACCGGTTTCCCTGATCGGAACTTTTATCTTCATGACCTTCTTTGATATTTCATTGAACTTAATTACTTTATTTGCCCTGGTTTTGGCTATTGGAGTCGTGGTCGATGATGCGATTGTAGTTATTGAAGCCGTTCACGCCAAGATGGAAGAAGAACATCTGTCGGCACTTAAGGCAACTAAAAAAGCGATGCACGAGATTGCAGGAGCTATTATTGCGATTACGTTCCTGATGGCTGCGGTATTTATCCCGGTGGCCTTTATGTCCGGACCTGTGGGAGTATTTTACAGACAGTTTTCGATTACAATGGCAACAGCGATTATACTTTCCGGTATTGTGGCTTTGACGCTGACACCGGCACTTTGTGCAATGATGTTGAAAAACACTCATGGTAAACCTAAAAAGAAAACACCTGTTAACAGATTTATAGACGGATTTAATAACAAGTTCAACCTGGCACAAGGGAAATACCAAAACGTATTAGCTACAATTGTAAACAGAAGAGCCGTTACCATTATTGCGCTTTTAGGTTTTTGCGCGGGAACATGGTTAATCAGCAGCACCGTTCCTTCCGGATTTATTCCGAATGAGGATCAGGGGATGTTTTATGCTATTATCCAGACACCTCCGGGTTCATCATTAGAAAGAACGAATAATATTGCCGAGAAATTACAAAAAATTGCCGAAACGGTAGAAGGAGTAAAATCGGTTTCTTCTCTGGCAGGTTATGAAATTTTGACGGAAGGTACCGGATCGAATGCGGGAACCTGTCTGATCAATCTTAAAGACTGGAACGACAGAAAACAATCTGTACAGGAAATTATGACGGAACTGGAAGAAAAATCGAAAGATATTCCGGGTGCCAATATCGAATTTTTCCAGCCGCCTGCAGTACCGGGATATGGAGCAGCAGGAGGATTTGAACTTCGTTTGCTGGATAAAACGGGTTCTGGTGATTACAGAAAAATGGAAACCATCAATAATGAGTTTGTAAGAGAACTGAACAAACGCAAAGAACTATCGAATGTCTTTAGTTTCTTTAGTGCCAGTTTTCCACAATACATGATGAAAGTTGACAATGATCTGGCACAGCAAAAAGGAATTTCGATTGAAAATGCGATGAATACCTTGTCCACTCTTGTGGGAAGTAACTACGAAATCAGTTTCATCAAGTACGGAATTAATTATAAAGTAATCGTTCAGGCAGCTCCGGAATATCGTGCGCAGCCAGATGATATTTTAAAACTTTACGTGAAAAACAATCGTGATGAAATGGTGCCTTTTTCTGCCTTTATGAAATTAGAAAAAGTATACGGTCTTTCAGAGATTACAAGACATAATATGTATACTTCTACTGAAATTAGTGGTGGTGCCGCTCCGGGATATAGCAGTGGTACAGCGATTAAAGTAATTCAGGAAGTAGCTGCCGAAAAATTACCAAGGGGTTATGATATTGACTGGGCAGGTATTTCTGCCGATGAGGTAGCACAGGGAAATCAGGCCATTTGGGTATTCTTAATCTGTTTGGGATTTGTTTACCTGGTTTTAGCAGCACAGTACGAAAGTTTTATTCTGCCATTATCGGTGATCCTTTCTTTACCAGCAGGTATTTTTGGAGCTTTCCTTTTATTAAAATTAACGGGATTAGAGAATAATATTTATGCTCAGGTGGCGATGGTAATGCTTATTGGTCTTTTGGGTAAAAATGCCGTATTGATTGTGGAATTTGCCATACAAAGGCATGCTGCAGGAAAAACGGTTTTAGAAGCAGCCATGGAAGGTGCCAAAGCAAGGTTCCGTCCTATTTTGATGACTTCATTTGCTTTTATAGCCGGATTACTGCCACTTGCTTTTGCTTCCGGACCGGGTAAAATAGGGAACAGAACTATTGGTACAGCGGCTGCCGGCGGTATGCTTGTAGGAACCATTTGCGGAGTATTTGTTATTCCTGGATTGTATTACATTTTTGCAAAAATATCAGAGAAGCACAAACTGGTAAAAAATGAAGAAGAGAATCCATTAACAGAAGAAATTGATGATAATCATGTATAAATTCAAGTTACAATATAGTATTGCGTTAGGTCTTTGTCTTGCAGCGGTAAGCTGCAAGGCTCCGCAGGCCACAACCGAAACTTCAAATAAAGCAGTTGTTCCTGAAGCTTACACCAGCAGCAAGGATACAACAAATACGGCTACTATTCCGTGGCGCGATTTCTTTAAAGATCAAAATCTGGTCAATCTGATCGATACGGCCCTGAAAAATAATCAGGAATTACTGATCACTTTGCAGGAAATTGAAATCGCAAAGAATGACGTTCGTATCAAAAAAGGGGCTTATTTGCCAACTGTTGGTATCAGAGCGGGTGCAGGAGTAGAGAAAGTAGGTCGATATACCAGCCAGGGGGCAGGTGATGCGACTACAGAAATTAAACCCGGTAAAGAAACACCGGATCCGCTTGGGGATTTTGTGGTAGCAGCTTATGCCAACTGGGAAGTAGATATCTGGAAAAAACTGCGCAATTCCAAGAAGGCAGCAGTAAGTAGATATTTATCAACCGTAGAAGGGAAAAACTTTGTAGTGACCAATCTGATCGCTGAAATCGCTAATTCGTATTACGAATTATTAGCGCTGGACAGTCAGTTAGACATTGTAAAACAAAATATAGAATTGCAATCGAATGCTTTAGAAATCGTAAAAATTCAGAAACAGGCAGCCAGAGCAACAGAATTGGGTGTTCAGAAATTCCAGGCTGAGGTTATGAATTCTAAAAGCAAAGAATTTGAAATTCTTCAGCAAATAAAAGAAGCGGAAAACAGAATTAACTTTTTGGTGGGTCAATATCCACAGGAAATTAAGCGAGATAGAAACAACTTTTTAAGTTTGTTGCCATCAACTGTTAATTCTGGGATCCCTTCTCAATTATTACAGAACCGTCCTGATATTAAACAGGCAGAAATGGAGCTTACCGCTGCAAAACTGGATGTGAAAGTGGCCCGTGCCGAATTTTATCCTTCATTGGATATTTCAGCTGCAGTAGGCGTAAATGCTTTTAATCCTTCGTACCTGTTGACGTTTCCGGAATCGCTTTTGTATTCCCTGGCAGGTGATCTGGCTGCACCGCTGATTAACAGAAATGCAATCAAAGCGGAATTCAGTAATGCCAATGCAAGACAGCTTCAGGCGTTGTACAATTACGATCGTGTTGTTTTAAATGCGTATCTGGAAGTTTCAAACGAACTTTCCAAAATTAGTAATTTAGAAAAAAGCTACGATTTAAAATCACAGCAAGTAGCGGCTTTAAACACATCAATCGATGTTTCTAACGACTTGTTTAAATCGGCAAGAGTAGATTATTTCGAAGTTTTGATGACACAGCGTGACGCTTTGGAATCTAAATTAGAACTGATAGAAACCAAAAAAGACCAATTAAATGCAGCAGTCAATGTTTACAAAGACTTAGGCGGTGGTTGGAAATAAAAATTGTTATTAAGTTGTAGATTAAAACCTTTCGAGAGTTCGCTTTCGGAAGGTTTTTTATTTTAAAAGAAAAAAAAATGCCTCCACAAATCCAGCGACGATGAGCGGTTTTGAAGAGATTTTTCAGATTATCGTTTAGGTAGATTTCTCCGAATTAAAAAGATATTTGGTCACCAGAGTAAAGAAAACCAATACGTTCAGGGTGGTAGAACCAATTAACGTTATGATGATTTCATCAGATAGATTTAGTTTACCAAGACCTTTCCACATCAGGATAAAAAAGATACAGATACACCAGATGCAGGTAAAAGAAAAAATGTATTCTGCATAGCGTTTTCTTTCCACCATGTTCTGATTGGAATTTTGAATATCGGAGCGGTGTTTTTCATAAGAAATAAACTCTGCAATAGATACCGAACTCGCAGGCGCATTAGCGACATCGCTTATAAGACCACCTAAATTAAAACCTCCTGCCATTATTCGCTGATAGGTTTATTTACAAATTTCTTGAAATATTGAATCATGAGGTCGTTGGATATTTCTTTTTCGTTGTTTCTTTTTGCTTCTGTCCACGGAGATTCAGGAAGGTGTGTCCAGTTTGATAATTGTATCGCATTAAGATTTTTGGCTACTTCCAAAGTAAATTCTATAACATCGTCGGCAGCTTTATCAAGTTCTTTGTTCTGATTGAGAGAATAAGTCAATGGAATTTTTTTTATAGCTGAGTTCCCATATTCTTTAAATTCGAGATAAACATTTTTAATAACCGGACCATAAGGCCAGACTTCGATAGGCTCCTGAATTAAAGGAACGCCGTTTTTGGCAAGATATAAACCATTGGCAATAAACAAAAGTTTTTGCAGAGACATATTAGAAATCTCAATGTCCTGTTCTTTTGCCCGTTTTAGAATTTCTCCGGATAAAAATAATGCTGACTGTGCCACTTCTAAAAATTTATTTTAACAAATATAGTTTATATAATCTACACTGTTTTAATTAGTGTAATTTTTCTCACAAATATAATTGGTTTTCGTCGCAAATCAAAATTTCTAATAAATTCAGCTTTCTAATCTATAGTAGTTCCTGGCTGCTATTGGTTTATATTCATTTAAAAATTACCAAAGCCAAAAAACATCTTTCGGAATTCTGTTGGATTTACGCCCCTGTGTTTTTTGAACATATTATTAAAATGGCTTTTATCGGTAAACCCAAATTCAGCAGAAATTTCATTAATACGCATGTTGGTATTCAATAAGCGGTTTTCAATTAATTTAAGCTTATAATTGGTTTGATATTCCTGTAAGGTCTCATTGGTGTGCTTGCGGAAAAAACGGGCCAGATACGTCTCGGAAATCCCGAATTTATTACTGATATGGAATCCTTTCAGCTTTTCCGGATCATAAATATTGGCCTGTACGTATTGCAGGATGCGAACCACTTTCTCATCACTATGGTCGTTGATTTTCTCCGGAAGGCTCATCATGATATTTCGTGCAATGATGACGAGCAGCGTTTTGATGTAATGCGAAAGCAATTCGGTATGATACAATCCTCTTTTGCCATGTTCCCTGATAATGGCTTCCATAATGGGCTGAACGATAATCATATCGTCCTCGTTTTTTATGACACAGCCCGGTTCATGCGAAGCATTTTTAAGGATTATTTCAATTCGCTGCAACAATTCCTGCTGATAGGCCCCGCTTAAATAGTAGTTATTAAAACGGATAAAGAATAATTGTGTAGGCTCTTCAAAATCAAAACGGTGCATGTCGTCGGGAGTCAGTAAAAACAAATCACCTGTTTTGTAAGGAAGTGTATTGTTGTTAAGGTGCTGTATTCCGCTGCCTTGTACAATATATGCCAGTTCAAAAAAACTGTGCATGTGTCCGCCTCTTGGGCATTCTTCCGTTAAATCTTTCAGAACCAGCTCATACGGTTCATGTAATACATCGTTTATCATAACAAAAAAATACACTTTTAGAACATGATTTTACAACAATTTACAGTCAAATATTGCAGAATTTTGCAATAGAAATTTTTAATACTAACAATAATACAAAATATAAAAACATGAAAGTAGTTATCCTTGAAGAATTTAAATCCGATTTTTGGATTAAAGAAATTGACAAAGGCATAACGGGAAACGGAGAAGTTTTCGTCCGGATAAAGCCAGTGGAATTAACAGGATGGATGGGAACTTTTAAGATTTTCCGCTTGAAAATAGTAGAGAAGTGTATTTGAGCCTTGAAATGATTCTGTATAAAACAGGGCAATTGCGATGATTTAATTTCTAATAGAAAAGAGGAAAAGAGTTTAAACTCTTTTCCTCTTTGGTTTTTATATGCTTTGCCCTAAAAAATCACGAAACCATAGTCCGGATTGTTTGATGGTTCTTTTCTGGGTTTCAAAATCAATATGAATTAGCCCGAATCTGGCATTATATCCTTCGGCCCATTCAAAATTATCTGTTAAGCTCCAGACAAAATAACCATCAACATTATAGCCGTCTTTTTTGGCTTTCAGCAATTGTTCCAAATGATCGCGAATGTATTGCGTGCGACGGATATCATATACTTTTCCGTTTTTGACTTCGTCAGGAAAAGCGGCACCGTTTTCGGTAATGATAATTTTCTTTATGTTTTTGTAGGCATTAAATCTTTTGATCGTATGATAAAGGGCAGGAGGGTAGACTTCCCAGCCCATCTCAGTAGAGATTACATTTCTTTTCTCCGCGCTTACCAATTCGGCTCCGATATAGGGAGTCAGCAAGGAGGCTTTTACGATTTCCCTGGTGTAACATTGCAAGCCAATAAAATCGAAATCAAAAGCCATATTATTCAGATCATCTTCCAGAATATAACTGTTGAGTTTTTTAAGGACCGACAAATCATTCTTTGGATATCCAAGTCCTAAGATAGGTTCTATAAAAGTCCTGTTGAGTAACGTATCGACACGTTTTGCGGCTTCAATATCTTTCCTTTTTTCTGTTTCGGGTTCGATATGGGTACAGGAAAATGTAGTGCCGATATTTGCGCCTGAAACCTTTTCGCGTAAAATTTTCGCACCTGCAGCTGTAGATAAGGTGACATGGTGCATGGCTTTGAGATAATTGGTCAGGCCTTTTTTACCCGGCGCATGAATTCCAAGAAAATAGCCTGCTCCCGTAAACACAGAGGGTTCGTTGATTACCATCCAGTTTTTTACCCGGTCACCAAAGTGCTCTGCACAAACTTCTGTGTAGGCTGAAAACCACGAAACCGACTCACGATTGGTCCAGCCTCCTTTTTCTTCTAAGGCATGCGGTAAATCCCAATGATAGAGTGTAACCCAGGGTTCGATATTGCATTCTAATAAAAAATCAATGATTTTGTTGTAGTAATCGATTCCGGATTGGTTTACAGGATGAATTCCGGTGGGCATAATTCGGGGCCAGCTTATGGAAAATCTAAAGTTGGGAATGTTTAATTCACGAATTAATGCAATATCATTCTTGTAGTAATTATAGAAATCACAGGCTGACAGGGCATGATCACCATTTTTTATTTTACCTTTTTTCGAGGTAAAGACATCCCAGATAGAAGGTCCTTTGCCATCGGCATCGTGTGCTCCTTCAATTTGAAAAGCCGCAGTAGAAACTCCCCACAGGAAATCCTCTCCAAATTGTTCTTTATTTAAAAGTGCGTTTTCTGTTTTATTCATTTAAGTACTGCTTTCCTTTTATGATTTGAAGTCTATTAATGAAGGAAAGAAGATTGCATGGCTTTTAAGAAAAGCCATTCTTTAAATGAAACTAAAAAATTTAAGCTGAAGAATCTCATGATAATTTGTTTTGATCAAATTAATAAAACAGATGTGAATTAACAGTAACGTAAAGTTTACTAAATAGTTAACTGTTTTTTTTGTTTAAGAATAACGAAAATGAGTTGAAAAATTGCATTTGAATAAAATCTAATGATAATGCAAAGTTTTAGCTTAAAATTATCTTAAAACATAAATTATGTAATAAAATCAAAAAATTGTAGAACATTCTTCAAGTTGTTTCCTGTTAATTTTGCCTTTATAACAAACAAATAATTAAACAAATTAGATCATGAAAAATTTAAAAAAAATAGTATTAGTAGTAGCTTTAGGCTTAGGTGTTTTCGCAACATCTTGCAGTAACGATGATAATGAAGGAGAAACGATTGTGCCTCTACAAGGGAAATACAATCTTAGTAAACAGGGTATTGTTGCTCCGGACGGAAGCGAACAATTGGTTGATGCTCCTGAAAATCAAAGCGGATGTCCGGGAGATTACTTAGAATTAAAATTAAGTAATTCAGCAGTTGTAGGTGATTATGAAGGTTCTGCTTGTGCCTTAACAGAAACTACAGGGACTTATGTAAGATCTCATAATGATTTGACTCTTGTTATCGGTGGTGTAACTACAACTTCAGATATCATGAATCTTACTAATAAAGAACTGAAAATAAAAGACAAAGCTACAGGTGTAATTACAGTTTATACCAGATAGTAAAAACTTTGAGCTCAAACCCTGATCTTTATGGATTGGGATTAATACGGAAACGACTTGTGAAGTTGTTTCCGTATTTTTTTATTTTTAAGTTACAGGGATATAGATATCAAAAGAAGCACCTTCATTTGGTTTTCCTTTGGCGGTAATAAATCCGTTATGGTTTTCTGCAATTTTTTTTACGATGGCCAGACCGATTCCGGTTCCGTTGTATAGTTCCCTCCCGTGCAAACGCTGAAATACTTCAAATATCTTTGTGTTGTACTGCTCGTCAAAACCAATACCATTATCTGTAATGTTGATATGGCAGTATTCTTTGTTGTTACTAAGTGCTTCGTTATTAAAGTTTTCGCCTATGTCTATTTTGCATTTTATTTTTATGGCCGGTGGAATTTCCGGCTTTGAAAATTTAAGAGAGTTGCTGACGAGATTATAGATCAATTGCCTGAACTGAAATGGAATAACACCTAATTCACAGCCTTCAATAATTTCAATAGTGGCGTTTTTTTGTTCCAGTTCTTCTTTCAAATCTTCTTTGACTTCATTGATGATTTCAGAAAGGTCCGTTTTCTCAAAGACTCTCTCTAAAGTGCTGGTTCTTGAATAGGAAAGCAAATCATTAATTAAGGTCTGCATTCTCTGGGCCGCATTTTGCATTCTCTGGAATTTGTCTTTCCCGATTTCAGATAGATTTTGAGATTCCCTTTCTATGATTTGTGTTGCAAAAGTCTGGATTTTCCTTAAAGGTTCCTGCAAATCATGGCTGGAGATATAAGCAAAAGACTGAAGTTCCTTATTCATTTTCTCGAGATCAATATTGTTCTTTTCCAGCTCTTTGGTTCGCTCTGCTACCTGTTTTTCCAACTCATGGGTAAAAGCTTTTTCGGTCTGAATATCTGTGAAAGCGCCTACCCATTTTATAATTTTATTGTCTTTATCCAAAACAGGCTCACTAATTGCAGTATGCCAGCGGTAGCCGCCGCTTTTACTTTTTATACGAACATCACAACGGTAAAGTTCTCCTGTTAACAGACTATGACTCCATATTCTGGCATTTTCTTCAAAATCATCCGGATGAATGATCGATTTCCATTCTTCTTCTCCTTTTGGATGAATTCCGGTAAACTCCACCCATTTTCCTGAAGCAAACAAAGCATTTCCTTTTTCGTCTGTTTCCCAGATCAGCTGAGGAATACTTTCGGTCAGTGAACGGAAACGTTTTTCACTTTCTTCTATTTTCTTTCTGGCTTCAACTTTTTCCGTTACATCAATTAAAGTCATTTTTATTCCTGAAAGTGTATCGTCTGTTTCGTTTAAGGGAGCGTATTCAAAATCGATATAAAATTTTTGTTTCCCGTTTTCACCGTCAATGAATATGGGGGATTCGGATTCGGAATGTACTTTCCCGGTTTTATATACTTCATTTAAAAGCCTTCCGTATTTTTGTTGTTTAAGTTCAGGGAATACATCAAATATTCTTTTGCCCTGAATGTCGCTTTCTTTTCTTTTCCAAATGTTTTTCAACAGTGCGACATTGGCCATTTCGATTATTAAATCGCTGCCTTTAAGTATTGCTTTTGGTACAGGAGACTGCATAACCAGATTACGGAATCTTTTTTCGCTTTCCTCAATTTTCTGCTGATATTGTTTTTCATCTGTAATATCCCTTACTGTACCTAAGAGCTTTTCGGGCTGGTTTTCTGAATCAAAAAACACTTTTCCTTTTGCTTCTATCCAATGAATAGAATCATCTGCCCAGATTAAACGGGCTTCATATTGAATGTATCCTGAAACAAATGCTTCTTTAAAAGCCTTTTCCCTAATTCGAAGATCATCAGGATGAAGGTGTTTTACCAGTTCAGCGTGACTTAAATTTAAATTATTTCCGTTTCCTGTTATAATTTCAATATATCTTTTAGAGTATTGGAAGTCTTTGGTTTTTACATTCAGCTCCCAGGTACCAAGTTCACTGGCATCTACGATAATGTTTAGTCTTTCTTCGTTAAGCTCTGTTTTTTTTCGGGCTTCTACTTTTTCGGTTACGTCTGTTACAGTCACTATTATACCCGAAATTTCGCCATTTTCTTCTTTTAAAGGATGATAAAGAAAATCAAAATAGAAGATTTCTTCTGGTTTTCCATATCGGTTTATAGGAACAGGAGCTTCATTTCCATGATAAGGAGTCCCTGTTTTTAAAACGCCTTCTAATAGTGAATTTACAGTTGCTCTAACTTCCGGTAAGGAATCGAATAAGGGCCTGCCAACAAAATCAGCTTCTTCTCTGCCTACCAGTTTGAGATAGGCTTCATTTGCCATTTCGACCATATAATTTCGACCGCGTAAGATCGTTATTCCAACAGGGGCCTGTTTTACGGTATTACGGAAACGTTTGTCGCTTTCTTCTATTTTTTTCTTGGCAAGATTCAGATCGGTCAGATCAACTCCGGTGTTCATTACACCATAAATTACACCATTTATATCATATAATGGTGTTAAGCTATAATTGAAATAATGGGTCTGTAATTTGCCTTCTATAGTCAGGTCAAGGGGTGTATTTGTGGTATGAAAAGATTTTCCGGTCTCCAAAACATTTTTTATCTGCTCAAATACAAGCTGATTATCAAGTTCAGGCAGAACATCTTTAAATGATTTTCCAATAACATTATTTCCCTTGCCCCATAAATTAATGATCGATTCATTAGCAAGTTCAATACGCATTTCTTTTCCAACATAAACTGCAATCGGAAAGGGAGCATTCTCGACCAACTGTCTTATTTTCTGTTCGCTTTCTACTACTTTAGAGCGCGCAAGTACCTGTGCCGTAACTTCAATCGCAATTGCTACAATGCCCGAAATAGTTCCGTCCGGTTCTGTCAGCGCTTCATAAACAAAATTGATATAGGTATCTTCTGTTTTTCCTTTTCGAGGCAGCTGCACAAGTTGTTCGTTGGCAGTAAATTTCTCTCCGGTACGATAGACATTGTCAAGTAAATCTTCGAGATATTGATTTTTTGTCTCCGGCAATGCTTCAAAAATAGGTTTGTTGAGTACGTTTTCACTTTGAACACCCCATAATTCGATCATTTGTTTATTGGCAATTTCAACAACATGATCTTTGCCTCTGAACACACACATGGCAACAGGAGCCTGCATGATATTGTTTATAAATCTTGTGTTGCTTTCTTTTAATGCTTCGGCAGTTTTTTTCTTTTCTGTAGTTTCTATAACAGTAACCAGAATTCCGCCTACTTCTCCGTCTTCTTTTCTAATCGGACTGTATGAAAAATCAAAATAGCATTCTTCTGTGAACCCATTTCTGTTTAAGGGTACCATGAAATCCGGAAAACCAATCGCTTTTCCGTTCCTTACATCAGTAAACATTGGGCCTATAATTTCCCAGATTTCCGAAAATGTAATTTCCGAGCTTATTCCTAAAGCCTGTGGATGTTTGCTGGAACCAAGAATAGGACGAAAGCCATCATTGTACAATTGAGTATAATTTTCACCCCAGGCGATATACATTCCAAAAGGATTATGAAGCATTACCGTTACCATGGTTTGAAGACTGTGTGGCCAGTTTTCAGGATCACCCAAAGAAGTTTTGCTCCAGTCTTTGGCACGAATCTGTTCGCCCATTTCTCCACCACCGGCTAGAAAATAATACTCATTATTGGTATGCGCCATTCAAATAAAATTTACGGTTGAAGGATGAAATGCTCTTTTACAGGTTGTTTGAAATTATTTTCGGTTGTTATGGCAAGTGCATTTCCGATCACTTTTTTTAATTTAGAAAAATCACCAGGTTTCCTGATGTAATACAAAGCTCCTTTTTCGTACACGGTATCAACAATAGTCATGTCAAGTGAAGTCGAAAATATAATAATCGGCAGGTGTTGTAAACTGACGATTTTTTTTATCTCGGTAAGACATTCAAAACCATTTTTTCGGGGCATATTCAAGTCCAGAAAAAGGATGTCAGGAAGATTTTCAACAGACTTATCAGATAAAAAATCCATAAGCTGTACGCCGTCATTCACTGTTACAAGTGATACTGGTAAAAGCAGTTCATCCAATGCCTCTTTAAAGAAAACACAATCATCTTCGTCATCGTCTGCTAATAAAAGATTATAATTTTGTTTCATTTTGTTACTGTGAAATTTAATGTGCTGCGGTTTTGTGTAAAAAAACATTTTTTTTCAGATGCCATCTGAAGGTATTTTACCGAAAACGCTTAAAACGTTTCAGCCTTTTTATGCTGTACAGCCAATCAAAATTAAAACTCCTGTAATGGATTAATTAGCCTTAAATTGGGTCTGGATTTTGTCTGCTAATATAAAACTAATTTTATTACGGTTTTTGGCAAATTTAAGGAATTTAAGGAAGAAAAAAGAGAGAAAAAAGGTATTCTGCTTTTAATCAAATCGATTTTAATAGCTTACAGCCAAAAATAGTTACTTCAAAAGTTTTTCTTCCTGATAGCACCTCTATTTTCCCCGTTACTCTTTTAGAATTGCTGTTGGTCGAAATAGTATACGGCAGCATACAGATTTATTTTAAATTTAAATTTTAATTCGCTTATAAACACCAACATAATTATGAATCTGATTAGAACTTCATTTCTGCTGCTGAGTTTTTTTTTCGTAATACCATCAATTGAATCTCAGGAATTGGTGAAATCCCCCGCACCATTTGGTCCTCTGCCCACACAAAAGCAAATGGACTGGCACGAAATGGAGTTTTATGCTTTTATACATTTTTCGCTAAATACCTTTACCAATAAAGAATGGGGGTACGGCGATGAAGCTCCGGAGTTATTCAATCCGACCCATTTAGATGTGCGCCAATGGGCACGAGTTGTGAAAGAAGCGGGTATGAAAGGAATTATACTGGTTGCCAAGCATCATGACGGGTTTTGCCTGTGGCCGTCGGCATATACCGAACGATCCGTAAAAAATTCTCCGTGGGAAAATGGAAAAGGGGATCTGGTAAAAGAACTCGCTGCAGCCTGTAAGGAGTATGATTTGAAATTAGGCTTATACCTGTCTCCCTGGGACAGAAATCACCCGGAATATGGTAAACCGGAATATATTACGTATTTCAGAAATCAATTGAAAGAACTGCTGACCAATTACGGAGATGTTTTCGAAATGTGGTTTGATGGTGCCAACGGCGGTGACGGTTATTATGGAGGCGCAAATGAAACCCGAAAAATAAATACCTTAGAATATTACAATTGGGATGAAACCTATAAGATGATCTATGAACTAGCGCCCAAAACACTTGTCTGGGGAGTAGGGCCTTCTGAAGCCAGATGGATTGGAAATGAAGAAGGCCGTGCCGGAAAAACAAACTGGAGTCTTTTGCGTCAAAAAGATGAACTGGCCGGAAAAGTACATTATACAGAATTTATGTCCGGACATGAAGACGGAGAAAGATGGGTTCCGGGAGAAGCTGACGTTTCTATAAGACCGGGATGGTTTTACCATGCGGTAGAAGATGATAAAGTTCGTCCGCTGGATGAAATGGTCGATATTTATTATGAATCGATCGGACGAAATGCCAATTTATTATTGAATCTTCCTGTTGACAGAAGAGGTTTGGTTCATGAAAATGATGTCGCAAGACTTAAAGAATTAGTGGCTACTATAAAAGCAGATTTCAAAACAGAACTATTGGCCAAAAGCAAAGTTACCGCTGCTAATGTCAGGGGGAACAAGGCGGAGTTTGCTGCTAAAAATGTTACAGATGGCAATAAAGATACCTTTTGGGCAACAGACGATACTATAAAAACAGCTTCTATTGAATTTACTTTTGATAAACCAACGGCAATAGACCGTATCCTGCTTCAGGAATATATAAAGTTAGGGCAACGTGTGAAAGCCTTTACAGTGGAAGCTAAAGTTGAGGGCCAATGGAAAACAATTGCCCATGAAACGACTATTGGCTACAAAAGAATTTTAAGACTGGAAAGAGTTGTGGCATCGGCCCTCAAAATAAATATTACCGATTCAAAAGCCAGTGTGGTTATTTCGAATATTGAGGGGTATAATGCACCGACATTTGTGCGTGCTCCTGAAATTAAACGGGATAAAAACGGAACGGTTACCATTACTTCTGAACCCGGAAATGCGGTATATTATACTGTTGACGGAAAAAAGCCAACCCTAAAAAGTACGCCGTATAAAGGAACCTTCCAATACAATAAAGCAGTCGTGATAAAAGCAATTGCCATTAATCAGGAAGAAAAAATAAGCAGTGCCGTAACTACAGCCAGATATGGAATTTCTAAAGAAAAATGGAAAGTGCTTTCTGCCTCCAGTGGAGATCTTACTACAATAGACCGTATTATAGACGGAAACCCAAATACAGACTGGGGCTTTGGTAATGCGTCTGACAAACTTCCACAGGAAATTACATTAGATATGGGGGCTATTCTGAAAATAAAAGGGTTCACCTATGTTCCGCAGCAAGTGGGAAATAATCTTAACCTGATCTCCAATTACGAATTTTACACGAGTACAGATGCTGTAAAATGGACCAAACAATCAGAAGGTGAATTTTCGAATATTAAAAATAATCCGATTGAGCAATTTAAAGTTTTTCAGGAGGTTAAGGCGCGATATATCCGTTTTGTCGCAGTTGCCGCGGTGGGGAAAGGACAGACCGTTTCGATAGCCGAAATAAACGTTATTGAGTAGTATTTGTCACGATTAATCAGGCTTCATTTTTTTTAAAGTTTCTAATTATGTCTTTTGCCGAAGGTATTACGTTATTAGTCGAATTTTTAATTTTTTACATTCATAAAGATTTAATTTTAACATATTAATAAATGAATTAGAGACAAATGATTAAAGAAGGTATACATTTTAAAGAAGCTGGAAAGTTTGAGGAAACACGTTTTGAAAAGATTCATAATGTGATTTTCGAATCGTCTCAGGAAGCTTCGGTATTAGTAGCTCAGGAAATAGCAAACATAATTCAGCGGAAAGAAGAATTAAATGAACCTTGCGTTTTAGGACTGGCAACAGGATCTTCTCCAATTAAAGTTTATGAAGAATTAGTACGATTACATAAAGAAGAGGGTTTGAGTTTTTCAAACGTAGTCACCTTCAACCTGGATGAATATTATCCGATGGATAAAAATAACATTCAAAGCTACCATCACTTTATGCATGAGCACCTTTTTAATCATGTGAATATTCTTCCGGGAAATATTAATATTCCCGACGGAAACGTAAGCAATGAGGATTTGCAGCAATATTGTATTGATTATGAAATGAAAATTAAAGCCTATGGCGGATTGGATTTTCAACTTTTAGGAATAGGAAGAACCGGGCATATTGGTTTTAATGAACCCGGATCGCACGTGAATTCCGGAACAAGAAGCATAACCCTGGATCATTTGACGCGTACAGATGCTGCCTCTTCGTTTTTAGGTATTGATAATGTACCCAGAAAAGCCATTACAATGGGAATTGGTACGGTAAAAAATGCCAAAAGGATTGTACTTCTCGGATGGGGAATCAGCAAAGCGGGAATTATAAAGGAAACCATAGAAGGAGAGATTTCTTCACGAGTACCGGCAACGTATTTACAAGAGCACAACAACACAACATTTGTTTTAGATACAGAAGCTTCGTCTGAATTAACCAGAGTAAAAACACCGTGGTTGGTTAAATCGGTGATTTGGACAGAAGAACTAAAACTGAAAGCCGTTGCCTGGTTAAGTGAACTGACTAAAAAACCTTTCCTTAAATTAACAGATAAAGATTATAACGACAACGGTATGTCGAGTCTGTTGACCGAAGAAGGAACTGCCTATGACCTGAACATTAAAATGTTCAACAAAATGCAGCAGACGATTACCGGATGGCCCGGAGGAAAACCAAATGCCGACGATACATACAGACCGGAACGCGCGACTCCGGAACGAAAAAGAATTATCATTTTCAGTCCGCATCCGGATGACGATGTTATTTCGATGGGAGGAACTTTTGACAGATTGGTAGAGCAGGGGCATGATGTGCATATTGCGTATCAGACCTCAGGAAATATTGCAGTTTCGAATGAAGAAGCGCTAAAATTTGCTGAAATTTCAAAAGCATTAAATGCCAATTCTGTGGAATCTGAAAATATCATCAACTTTTTGAAAAGTAAAAAAAGCAATGATATTGACTTATTGGAAGTTAGGAAATTAAAGGGATTAATCAGAAGAAGTGAGTCGTTGGCAGCAACCCGATATTTGGGCTTGCCGGATACCAATGTCAATTTCCTTGACCTGCCTTTCTATGAAACCGGGACAGTAAAGAAAAATAATCTTTCTGAAGCTGATATTAAAATTATGTGTGATATCATCGAAAGAATACAACCGCATCAGATTTATGCAGCAGGAGATTTGGCAGATCCGCACGGAACGCACAAAGTGTGTCTGGATAGTTTGTTTGAAGCCTTAAAAAGACTGAAAACCAAAAGTTATATGGATGATTGCTGGGTATGGCTGTATCGCGGTGCATGGCATGAGTGGGAATCCTACCAAATCGAAATGGCAGTTCCTATGAGTCCTGATCAGGTGCTTAAAAAGCGTCATGCTATTTTTTATCACCAGTCTCAAAAAGATGGCGTGATGTTTCAGGGAGATGACAGTCGTGAATTCTGGGTAAGGGTAGAAGACAGAAACAGATTAACAGCAGAAAAATATCATGCTTTAGGATTAGCAGATTACTCCGCTATTGAAGCATTCAAACGTTATTATTTTTAGTTTTCATTGGTTTAAAATACAATAAATTATTTTTTAAATGGTTTATTTTGGTTAGTTACCTGTATGTTGAAAATGCGGCCTTAGGGTCGCATTTTTTTTATGTTATTTTTTTCTCACCATAATTTTTATCCCCTGAGCGAAGTCGAGGGGCGCAAAGTAATTCCTCAGTCAAAATCAAAAAAAAACCTTTATCAAAGTTTCAAAACTTTGATAAAGGTTTTTTTTATAACATCAAATAGTATTTCGTTTACAGCGGAGAATTTAAAATCCTTTGTTTGACATGATCAATATACGATCTTCCAATGACATAACGAAGCCCTTCAATCTCAATACTATTTCCTTCAACAGCATCAATTTTGTCAATGGCAATGGTATAGGAACGGTGGATTCTTAAAAAGTTTCTTTCGGGCAATAAATCTGTAAAATCAGATAAGGTACTGTGAATAATGTATTTGCCTGTTAAGGTGTTTATTTTTAAATAATCTTTCAGGCTTTCAATAACCAGAATTTCATTAAAAAAGATTTTTTTCATTCTCTTCTTATCAATTTTAACGAAAATAAAAGGGCTTTCAGTACTGGTTTCCACTGGAGAACCGCTGCTGCTTGTATTTAATCTTTTGCTGATTTTGTTTAATGTTTTCATTAACCTGGGAAACTCGATAGGTTTTACGAGATAATCCAGAACATCTAATTCGTACGTTTCTATTGCAAATTGACTATAAGCACTGGTGATAACAAGCAGGGGTGGGTTTTCTAAACTTTTAATGAAATTGATACCATCCAGAACCGGCATATTAATGTCAAGAAAAATCACGTCAACCTTGTTGTTTTTTACAAAATTCAGCCCTTCTATAGGATTGCTGAAAGTAGCGGTAACCTCAAAATTTTCAACGGCCTCTAAGTAATTTTTAATAACATTGATTGCTAACGGCTCGTCATCTATAATCAAACAATTTATTTTCATTTTAGTATAGTATTTATTCTTTAGTAAAAGAATCGGGGGGGATAGTATAAAAAAATAGTTTAAACAAGAACTAAGATACCTTAATTACCAGCTTTACGACAAAAATATTCTTTTTATTCTTAAAAGAAAGCTTATAGTCATTTTTATTATAACCTAATTCAAGTCTTTTTTTTACATTCTCAATTCCTATACCACTTGACTTGTTAAAATTATCTTTATGTACGGTAATTTCTGGTGTTGGGTTTGAAATGGTAAAATGAAGGAAGTCTTCTTTAACTTTAAAACTGATAGCGATCTTTACTTTTCCCGTGTTTTTGTTTACCCCGTGTTTAAAAGCATTTTCAATAAAAGTCAGCAATATTATAGGGCTGATTTCTTTGTCATGTATATCTCCGGAAACAGACATGTCTATTTCCAGCCGGTCCCCGTTTCTGATTCGCTCTAAATCCAGGTAATTCTGAATACAAAGTATTTCGTTTTCCAAACTTTGCTTTTTGCTTTTAGTATCGTAAAGCATATACCGCATCAGCTCCGAAAGTTTAAGAACAATTTTTGGGGTTTTATCTGATTTTTCTACCGCCAGAGAATAAATATTATTAAGCGTATTGAAGAAAAAATGCGGGGAAATTTGAGATTTCAGGAAAAGCAATTCGGTTTCCAATTGTGACTTTTCGAGATCGGTCACTCTTTTTTGTTCTCTCAGAAAGTCGAAAGTAATCTTGATGGCCGTTACGAAAGTCATCACATAAAGCTCTCCCATCATCATGTCAATCGTGTAATTGAGCGTTAATTTATCGATCGTTTCGGGGCCTTCCGGCCAAACGTCGTGTGTGATGAGTAAGTACGTCATATTGAATTTTACTACCACCATAATAAAGATGGCGGATAAAATAGAAATAACATACAAGAGGTATTTTTTTTTATAAATCAGATTGGGCATCAGAATAAGGATATTCAGGTAACACAGCGCCATGTGTATGGGAAAACCCAACAAATTGGTTTTTAAAGAGTACGCATAATCGTTGAAATAACTGCCCCAGCGAAACGTATTAAAAACGAAATAAGTTAACCAAAAGATGATGTGGTATTGCAATTGGATGCGGTATAATTTGCCTGAATTTAAAATCATGGTATTGGAGGTATTTTGTGACTTTTTTTGATGTTTATCTAAGTTTAAGTGTCATCCGTCTAAATTACTTTTAATAAAAATGGAAATTATATAAATTTAAAGTTAAATTAAGATTGTTTTTATATGAGGAACTTTACTATTGTTATTTTATTTGTAATTCTGTTTACAAGCTGTAAAATAAAGATAAATAATAATACCGGCAAAAAAGATATTTTTGCGGGCCATGTAGATCCTTTTATAGGAACTGGCGGACACGGACATACGTATCCTGGTGCCACTGTTCCTTTCGGTATGCTTCAGGTAAGTCCTGATAATGGAATTTCGAGCTGGGACTGGTGTTCCGGTTATCATTATTCAGACTCTGTCGTTTCCGGATTCAGTCATTTACACCTTAGCGGAACAGGAATTGGCGATCTGGCAGACATCTTATTTATGCCGGTCAATAAAAAACTGGACTTAACCACTAAAACAACTTCACGCGATCAATTACCTTATAAATCAAAATACAGTCATGTTAACGAAAAAGCAACACCGGGCTCTTACCAGGTTTTTCTTGAAGATCCTAAAATCAATGTAGAATTAACTTCTTCACAACGCACCGCATTCCATAAATATACCTTTGCCAAAAATGATCCGCAGTCTGTAGTGATCGATCTTGGTTTTGCCATTAATTGGGATAAAGCCGTAAAAACCGGAATCACAATTGAAGACCAATATACCATAAGCGGGTATCGTTTTAGTACCGGCTGGGCCAAAAACCAGAAAGTATTTTTTGTGGCAAAATTTTCAAAACCTATTTCTGAAACGGTTTTATTGGCCAATAAACAGCTGATTAAAGGAAATAAGGCAGAAGGAGAAAACACAGCAGCGCAATTATTTTTTGAAGCTGCCGGTACAAACGAACTATTAGTAAAGGTCGCTCTTTCTTCTGTTAGTGTGGACAATGCCAAAGATAATTTAGACGATGAAAAGTCAACTTTCGAAAAAACAAAATCTCAGGCTGATGTCCTATGGAATGTCGCTTTGAGTAAAATTCAGGTCGAAACTCCGACCGACTCCCTAAAAACAATTTTTTACACCGCGATGTTCCACGCACAGGTTGCCCCTGTAACCTATAGTGATAAAAACGGTCAGTTTAGAAAAGAGGATGATCAGATTGCTACGGCAAAGGATTATACCGCTTACTCGACCTTATCACTATGGGATACTTTCAGGGCCGAAAACCCTTTATTGACTTTACTGGCTCCGGACAAAACTTCAGATATTGTCAACTCCATGTTAGTGTATTATGATACTAAAAAAATATTACCGGTTTGGACACTATACGCCAATGAAACCAATACAATGACAGGATACCATTCCATTCCGGTAATTGTTGACGCCTATTTAAAAGGCATTAAAGGCTTTGATGCCGAAAAAGCCTATCAGGCTATGAAAGCAACCATGATGCAGGACGAACGCGGATTAAATTTATATAAAAAATACGGTTACATTCCGTACAATTTATTAGACGAGTCCGTTACGATTACGTTAGAATATGCCTATGATGACTGGTGTGTGGCACAAATGGCAAAAGCTTTAGGAAAAAATGACGATTATCAATTTTTCCTGAAACGTTCTAAAGCCTACCAATTCCTGTTCGATCCGAAAACAGGATTCATGAGAGGAAAATCTGAAGACGGAAAGTCCTGGAACGAACCTTTCGATGCCAAACATTCCAATCACAGGGAACATACCGATTACACCGAAGGAAATGCCTGGCAGCACAGCTGGTTTGTACCCCAAAACGTAGAGGATTTTATCCGGTTACACGGCAGTAATGAAATTTTCACCAGCCGTTTAGAGCAGCTTTTTACCGAAAGTTCCGAGATAACGGGAAATAATGTTTCAGCGGATATTTCCGGATTAATTGGCCAGTATGCACACGGAAACGAACCAAGCCATCATATTGCTTATATGTTCAATCATGCGAATCAGCCGTGGAGAACCCAATACTGGGTGCGTCATATTTTAGATACCCAATACAACACCACACCCAATGGTTTAAGCGGAAATGAAGATTGCGGACAAATGTCGGCCTGGTATGTGTTCAGTTCCATGGGACTGTACCCGATGAATCCGGCTTCCGGGGAATATGAAATAGGAAGCCCGATTTTCGAGAAAGCAACAATCAACCTTCAGGAGGGAAAAACTTTTGTAATCGAGGCAGAAAATGTTTCGGAGAAGAATTTTTACATCCAGTCGGCAACCTTAAACGGCGTTGCATTCGATCAGACCGTAATTACACATCAGCAGATTTTAAAAGGAGGAATACTTCATTTTGTGATGGGAGCGGAACCCAATAAAAACTGGGGAATAAAAAAATAAAAACTTAGCGTAACTAACTATAAATAAACATAAAATTAATGGACATTATTGACGTATCAATTATCGTAGCCTATATCCTGCTCTCCGTAGGAATAGGAATCTGGATTTCACGAAAAGCATCAAAAGGATTAGATGATTATTTCCTTGGCGGGAAAACCATCAAATGGTATTTTCTTGGACTGAGCAACGGATCAGGAATGTTTGATGTTTCAGGAACTTCCTGGATGATTGGAGTGTTGTTTTTGTATGGTGTAAAAAGTTTTATGTTTATGTGGCTGTGGCCGATCTGGAATCAGATTTTTGTGATGATGTTCCTGGCAGTCTGGATCAGAAGATCAAAAGTTATGACAGGCTCCGAATGGATTTTAACCCGTTTTGGCAGTGACAGAGCCGGAAAAGCATCGCACATTATCGTTGCCATTTTTGCCATCATTTCGACCATTGGTTTTATCGCTTACTTTTTTGAAGGAATCGGAAAGTTCGTAACCATTATTCTTCCGTGGGATTTAACCCTTCATTATGGCGATTTGATTTTACTGACTTCAGAGCGTTCGTATGCTTTGATTATTATATTCTTAACTACGATTTATACCGTTAAAGGCGGAATGTTTTCTGTTGTAGCCACAGAAGTCGTGCAGTATTTAATTATGATTATTGCCGGTGTCCTGATTGCCGGTTATGCTTTTATCAATTATACCGATATTCAGATCAATTCGGTGATAACCGAAGAATGGAAAAATGTTTTCTTTGGCTGGCAGTTTGAAACGCAGTGGAGTGATAAATTTCAAACCTTCAATCACCTGATCGATTCTGAAGGTTACAAAATGTTTGGCGCTTTTATAGGCATGACTTTATTCAAAGGATTTTTTGCCAGTATTGCAGGTCCGACACCAAGTTATGATTTACAAAGAATTCTTTCGACCAAATCGGTTAAAGAAGCGGCCTATATGAGCGGGTTTACCAATTTGATCTTATTCATTCCGAGGTACTTATTAATCACAGGAATTGTAGTCATTGCCCTGATGAATTTGGCACCGGAATTAAATGCCAATACAGGTTTAACCGGAGCCGATTTAGAATTACTAATGCCAAAAGTGGTGAATTTATACATTCCGGTTGGTATAAAAGGAATTTTATTAGCCGGATTATTAGCCGCGTTCATGTCCGGATTCTCTGCCTTTGTAAATGCCGGTCCGGCGTATATTGTAAATGATATTTATAAAAAATACTTTAAGCCGGTTGCCACCAATGCACATTACATCAAAGTAAGCCAGATTTCTTCTTTCCTGGTAGTGGGACTTGGGGTTTTTATGGGCTTCTTTGCAGATTCGATCAATTCACTGACCTTATGGATTACAAGTGCCTTATACGGAGGTTACGTTGCAGCCAATTTCCTAAAGTGGATCTGGTGGCGTTTTAACGGATGGGGCTATTTCTGGGGGATGTTTGCCGGATTACTGGTTGCTTCTTTTCAATTTATTTTAGGACAGAATAAAGGAAATTTCACACCGGGATCCTTTTTATACGATTTATCAGAAGTGCAGGCTATTTATTTATTTCCGGTAATATTTGGATTCTCTATCTTAGGCTGTCTTTTGGGAACTTTCCTGAGCAAACCAACCGATATGGAAGTTTTAAAATCTTTTTATACCAATGTAAGACCCTGGGGATGGTGGAATCCGGTGTACAGAACATTGAAATTAGAAGATCATACTTTCGAAAAAAATAATGATTTCTATCGGGATATGCTCAATTGCGCCATCGGAATTGTATGGCAGTCGAGTATGATTTTGCTACCAATATTCTTTATTATCAAGGATTATCCAAAAGCTATAGTGGCGTTGCTTGTGTTTTTAGTCACGACAACCACTTTAAAATTTACCTGGTTAGACAGGGTGCGAAGAATTGAAGATTAATTAGTCAATTAGATAATTAAAAATAGAAGATTACTGACACAGTTTGTTATTTATGGGAACGATGACCATACAGAGATTGACGCTTTAGACTGCGAAATTTCTTTTGTGATTCTTCCTTCGTCAGAATGACAAAAGTGAGAGAATAAAACAAACAATAAATAAAAAAATAAAAGCAAAATGAGTACTATTCCCTGGCAAGACAGACCCGAAAACAGTAATGATGTAATGTGGAGATATTCTGAAAATCCAATTATTGACAGATATGCAATTCCTTCGTCTAACAGTATTTTTAACAGTGCTGTTGTACCTTTTGAAGATGGGTTTGCAGGTGTTTTCAGATGTGATAACAAAGCGGTACAAATGAATATTTTTGCCGGTTTCAGTAAAAATGGTATCGATTGGGACATTAATCACGAACCTATTGTAATGCAGTCGGGTAATACTGAAATGATTGAATCGGCTTATAAATACGATCCGCGTGTGGTATTTATTGAAGACCGTTACTGGATCACCTGGTGTAACGGGTATAACGGACCTACAATTGGTATCGGGTATACTTTTGACTTTAAAGAATTTTTCCAGTGCGAAAATGCCTTCTTGCCATTCAACAGAAACGGTGTTTTATTTCCACAAAAAATAAACGGAAAATACGCGATGTTAAGCCGTCCGAGTGATAACGGACATACGCCTTTTGGAGACATCTGGATCAGTTACAGCCCGGATATGAAATACTGGGGAGAACACAGACTGGTAATGAAACCAACTCCTTTTGAAGATAGTGCATGGCAATGTACCAAAGTTGGGGCAGGACCAATCCCTATTCTTACGGAAGAAGGCTGGCTAATGCTGTACCACGGGGTAATCAATACCTGTAACGGGTTCCGTTATGCAATGGGAGCAGCTCTTTTGGAAACAGAAAAACCGGAGAATGTAAAATACAGAACACAGCCTTATTTATTAGGTCCGGCAGAGCTTTACGAACAGGTAGGCGATGTGCCAAATGTGGTATTTCCATGCGCCGCTTTACATGATGTGGAAGAAGATAAATTAGCCGTTTACTACGGAGCAGCAGATACAGTGGTGGCCATGGCGTTTGGTAAATTAAGCGAAGTAATACAATTTACAAAAGATAACAGTTTATAAAAAATGACGCAAATTAAAAGCAAGTTATTGGTAACGATCTTAGGGTGTTTTTCTTTGTTTGGCTTTGCTCAGTCAGGCAAGGGAATTACACCTAAAACCTATGTGGCGTCAAAAACAGCAAATCCGATTATAATTGACGGAGAGGATAGCGATCCTGCCTGGAATAAAGCAGAATGGACAACCCTTTTTGAAGATATCGAAAATAACGTAAAACCGAAATATGGGACAAAAGTTAAAATGCTCTGGGATGAAACCAATTTTTATATACTAGCTAAGATTGATGAACCACATGTCTGGGCGAATTTAAAACAGCGCGATACGATTATTTTTTACAACAATGATTTTGAAGTTTTTATTGACCCCGATAGCGACACTTTTAATTATTACGAATTAGAAATTAATGCATTAAATACAGCCTGGGATCTGTTTTTGTCAAAACCTTACAGAGAAAATGATAATGTTGTTTTAAACGACTGGAATATTCCGGGGCTCAAATCCGCGGTAAAAATCAAAGGAACGCTGAATAACCCAAACGATACTGATGAAGGATGGGTATTAGAAATGGCCATTCCCTGGGCATCTTATAAAACGTCTTATTTTGACAAAAATGTGCCAGCAGATAAATTCTGGCGCGTTAATTTTTCAAGAGTTAACTGGCAGCACACCGTAACCGAAAAAGGGTACGAACGCAAGAAAGGTGCAGACGGTAAATTTTTACCGGAGTACAATTGGGTGTGGTCGCCAATGGGCGTCATCAATATGCATGAACCTGAAAAATGGGGTTATGTTTATTTTTCTTCCAAAGAAGGAAAAGACAGTTTTACAATCCCGCAGGAAGAAAAAGTAAAATGGGAATTGTATACGCTTTACAGAGCACAAAAAGAATATTATCAAAAGAATAATAAATGGGCAGCATCTCTGGCAAATCTAACGAAAGAGCCGATTAGCATTGACACTAAAGTTTTAAAACCCAGGCTGGAAAACCATGCTTCAGGATTTAATATTTCAGTAAAAAGTCCATTTTCCGATAAAATATTTATTATCAGACAAGATGGCAAAATCATAACCAACTAAACTAACTATGAAACTACCAAAATTATTACTTTTTATATTGGCTTTAAGTATCTTTTCATGTGCCAAAAAGGAGGAAACTACTTTTAAATTTGGGGTATGGATTACTGCCGATGCCAAAAGAACAGATGAAGATTACGCCAAAGAATTCAAAAAATACAAAGACGGCGGTATCGATGAGGTTTTGATTAATACCAATACCGATCCCAAACTTTTAGGAAGATTAGTACCAATAGCGAAAGAAAAAGGATTAAAAGTACACGCCTGGATTATGGCCATGAATCGCCCCAACGATTCAGTGGCCTTACAGCATCCGGACTGGTATCAGGTCAGTAAAGATGGAAAGTCCTGTTTTGATAACCGTCCGTATGTAGATTATTACCAATGGCTTTGTCCGACAAAAAAAGAATCCAGAGAACACGTTTTGGGCCTTGTAGAAGGTCTGGCAAAAGTAGAAGGAATTGAAAGTGTACATTTAGATTACATTCGTTTTCCGGACATCTTTTTGCCGATCAGTTTACTTCCAAAATACAATTTGGTGCAGGACGAAGAATTACCGCAATTTGATTTCTGTTATTGTGACGCCTGCGTCAGTAAATTTGAAAAAGAACATCATAAAAATCCAAAAACAAGCCACAATACAGCCATTGATATGGAGTGGAAAAACTTCAGGCTGAATGCGATAAAAGCGGTAGTTGATGATGCTTATGAAATTGCGCACAAGCACCATGTAAAATTAACCGCAGCTGTCTTCCCTTATCCGGAAATGGCAGATCATATGGTACGCCAGCGTTGGGACAAATGGAATATCGATGAGGTGTACCCAATGATTTACCATAGTTTTTACAATGAGGAAATTGACTGGGTAGGTTATGCGACAAAACAGGGAGTTGCTGATTTAGAAGGAAAAAAGACAAAAATCAATACGGGAATTTATATTCCGGGATTAAAATCAGATGCCGAATTGAATGAAGCCATTTTACTGGCAAAAGAGAACGGCGCAACAGGGGTTTCTTTCTTTGATGGAAATGCATTATCCGATGCTAATTTAAAGACGATCGCTGCAACAAAAGCCAGTTTAAAATAGTATTTTTCCGGTATATTTCATTTAAAAAGTAAACAGATGTCAAATAGAAGAGATTTTATAAAAAAAACAACTTTAGGCACACTGGCCCTAAGTTCGGTTTTAGGCTACAGCGGATTTGCAAAAAATAAAGAAGAGGAAGCAATAGAAAATCCGGTAAAGAAGCAAAAAAAACCGGTTATCATTTCGACATGGAATCATGGTTTACCTGCCAATCAGGAAAGCTGGAAAGAACTACAAGCCGGAAAATCAGCTTTAGACGCCATTGAAGCCGGTATGAAAATTCCTGAAGCAGATCCGAATGTCCGAAGTGTTGGTTATGGTGGATATCCGGATCGCGAAGGGAAAGTAACGTTAGATGCCTGCATTATGGATCACAACAGCAATTGTGGCTCGGTTTGTTTTCTGCAGGGGATTATGCACCCGATTTCGGTAGCCAAGCGAGTATTACAGAATACACCTCACGTGATGCTGGCCGGACAGGGAGCACTTCAGTTTGCATTGGCCGAAGGTTTTAAGGAAGAAAATTTACTGACTCCGGAATCTGAAAAAGACTGGAAAAAATGGCTGGAAGATTCCAAATACAAACCCGTGATCAATATAGAAAATCACGATACCATAAGTATGTTAATGTTAGATAAAGACGGTAATCTGTCTGGTGGCTGCACCACAAGTGGAGCTGCCTGGAAGATGCACGGTCGCGTCGGTGACTCCCCAATCATCGGCGCGGGTCTTTTTCTTGATAATGAAGTAGGAGCTGCTGCGGCAACAGGTTTAGGTGAAGCTGTAATCAGAACTGCCGGAAGTGCGATGGTAGTAGAATTAATGCGTCAGGGAAAATCACCTTTTGATGCCTGCAAGGAAATTACAGAACGTATTTACAACAAACATAAAAACCACAAAGACATGGAATACCTGCAGGTCGGATTTATCGCCCTGAATAAAAACGGGGAACATGCCGGTTACAGTTTACGATCCGGATTTAATTATGCCATTTCCGACGAGGAAAAAGGACACCGGATGGAAGACGCCAAATTTAAAATGTCGTGGGATAAGTAATAAAGTATTTGTATACGCATTTTTGTCATTTCGAGGAACGAGAAATCACATCCGGAGAGCGACGTACTGTATGTCTTCACTTTATGTGATTTCTCCTTACGTCGAAATGACAAGCAGAAAATAAAATTTTAAACACATAGAAACATAGATTTTTTCTCTCACAAAAGATTTAAATAAATGCCATACCATTTTTTTTAAACTTTTTAAAATCTATCCCGATAGCTATCGGGCTATGTGTTCAAATAAAAACAAAAATGAAAAAAACAATATCCATAGTATCATTATTAATTACGTCAATACTAGCTGTTAACGCACAGGAGAAAGTTCCCTTTTGGCAAAATGAAAAAATAAACGAAGAGAACCGGGAGCCCATGCATGCTGCTTACTATGTTTTTGAAAATGAAGCACTGGCTGCTAAAAACGACTGGAAAGAATCTAAAAACTACCTGAATCTCAACGGAACCTGGAAATTTAAATACGTTGATAAACCGAATGATTTGCCAACCGGATTTGAAAACAGCACTTTTAATGATGCAGCCTGGGATAATTTTAAAATCCCCGCAACCTGGGATGTAAATGGTTACGGATATCCTGTTTACACCAATACAACCTATGATTTTTCGAAATACATCAAAATAAACCCGCCTTTTGTTCCCGAAAATTATAATCCTACAGGAGTGTACAGACGGGAAGTTATCCTTGATAAATCCTGGGAAGGAAAAGATATTTTTCTGCATATTGGTGCTGCGAAATCAAATCTTACGGTTTGGGTAAACGGGGTGTATGTGGGTTACGGGGAAGATGGAAAATTACCTTCTGAATTCAACTTAAATAAATATGTAAAGACAGGTAAAAACAGCCTCGTTTTAAAAGTAATGAAATGGAGTGACGGTTCCTATTTAGAATGTCAGGATTTTTGGAGAATGAGTGGTATTACCAGAGATTCCTACCTCATTGCCCGAAATAAAGTGCATTTGAAAGACTTCGAGATCATTCCGGACTTAGATGCTTCGTATACCAACGGAAATCTTAAAATCACTGCAGAATTTTCAGGCTTAGATAAAAAAGATCCTTATACTTTAGACGTCCGGTTAAAAGACGGCGATAAAATCATTACGTCAAAAGTGATTACGGCTTTAACAGAAAAACAAACTTTCGATTTCGCTGTAGAAAATCCTAAAAAATGGAGTGCAGAAATTCCGAATCTCTATCAGATCGATTTTATTTTAAAACATAAAAAAGGAACTGTTACAGAAATTATTCATCACAATATCGGTTTCAGGAAAGTTGAAATTAAAGGCGGACAGCTTTTGGTAAACGGAAAAGCGATTTACATAAAAGGAGTAAACCGTCATGAAACAGACCCTGTCACAGGACAAACCGTTTCAAGGGAACGCATGGAGCAGGATATTAAAGTCATGAAAGAATTTAATATCAATGCAGTACGAATGTCACATTATCCAAACGATGAATATTTCTATGAATTATGTGATAAATACGGTATTTATGTAGTTGATGAAGCCAACATAGAATCGCACGGAATGGGTTACGATATAACCAAAACATTGGGTAACAAACCGGATTGGGAACTCGCGCACCTGCAGCGCATGCAACGTATGGTGGAAAGAGATAAAAACCATACTTCGATCATTATATGGAGTATGGGTAACGAAGCCGGAAATGGTTATAATTTTTACAGAGGTTATTTATGGATTAAAAACAGAGATAAATCAAGACCGATTCAGTACGAAAGAGCTACGGCCGGAGCCTGGGACGGAAAAGATTTAAAATTTGAATGGGATTCTGATATTATTGATCCAATGTACAGTTCTCCCAATAAAATGGAAGAATATATAATGGCCAATCCAAATCCGTCAAGACCTTATATTCAGTGTGAATATGCACACGCTATGGGGAATTCGATGGGGAATTTTAAAGACTACTGGGATGTAATTCGCAAATACCCCAATTTTCAGGGAGGTTTTATTTGGGACATGATCGATCAGTCCGTCTATAAAACACAACCGGACGGAACAAAAATTTTTGCTTATGGAGGCGATTTTGGACCTAAAGATGTGCCTAGCGATAATAATTTTTTGGATAATGGTGTCTTTAATCCCGAAAGAAAACCAAATCCACATGCTTTCGAAATGCGAAATGTAATGCAGAATATCCTGACTTCCTGGGATAATAAGGCAACTGCAACGATTAAAGTGTACAATGAATTTTCATTTAAAGATTTAAGCAATGTCAGCTTACACTGGACATTAATCTTAGACGGAATCAAACAAGACTCAGGCATTATTGATGATTTGGCAATTGACCCAACGCAGTCAAAAACGTATACGTTACCAATTAAATCAGGCGACAAAAAATTTCAGGAAGCTTTTGTAAATATCAGTTATCAGTTAAAACAAGATGAGCCGTTTTTACCAAAAGGTTTCGAAATTGCAACAGAGCAATTAGCTTATAAAGGAACATGGAAAAATGATCTAAAAATAACAGGCACAGGAAAAATTTCAGTAGAGAAAGAAGCTAATGCTACCGTATTTAAAAGCGAAAAAGCGACTATAACTTTCGATAAAAAAACAGGATTTATGAGTGGTTACACATTCAATAATGAACCTGTTTTAAAAGAAGGTTATCAATTGCGTCCCAACTTTTGGAGAGCCCCAAATGATAATGATTTCGGAGCGAATCTTCAGGTACAATTAAAAGCATGGAAAGATGCTACAGAGAATCCTGTATTGGTAAACTGGGTGTATTCCGCTGCAAAAGACAATACCATTTTAGTGAAGGCAACTTACAATCTGCCTGCCGTTTCTTCGACTCTGGAATTAAATTATGAGATGAACAGCAATGGGGAAATAAGCGTAAAAGAACAGCTGAACATCGATAAAACAAAAGAAACACCCGTATTGCCAAGATTTGGAGTGGAAATCATTTTGCCGAAAGATTTCAGTACGCTGAACTATTACGGAAGAGGTCCGCATGAAAATTATATCGACAGAAATTACAGTTCACAGGTTGGTCTTTATAACCAAACAGTTTCAGAGCAATTTTATCCGTACATCCGTCCACAGGAAACCGGAAATAAAACAGAAGTACGCTGGCTGGAACTATCAAATGATAAGTTGAAAATAACGGTTACTTCAAATGAGTTACTGGCGACGACGGCTTTGCACTTTTTAAACGAAGATCTGGATGATGGACTGCAAAAAGACCAGAGACATGGTGCCGAATTGAAAGAAAGAGATTTAACCAGTTTAAAAATTGATTACAAACAAATGGGCGTTGGCGGTATTGACAGCTGGCAGGCATGGCCAATGGAGAAATATCTCCTGAGAGACAAAACCTACCAGTATCAGTTTAAAATAACACCATCCCTAAAATAATTCATTATGAGGATATTAAAATCATTCCTTGTCGTACTCTTCCTGACTGTTTTAAGTTCGGCTTACAGTCAGAAAACCTATACTGAAAAGGATATTCAAATCATTCCGAAACCCACACAGCTGGTGGTAAAAGAAGGCGTTTTTAAATTTTCCAAAGAAACACAATTTGTGGTCAACGGTGATTTTCAAAAAGAAGCCTCCACCGCTTTGATCCGTAAATTTGAAACCGCTGCAGGCTGGAAACCGGAAATTACAATGAAGATTCCGGCGGGTAACTTTATACAATTCAAAGTTGATCCGGCTTTAAAAAATGAAGCGTATGTTTTAGACGTAAATTCAAAAAGCATCACCATTACTGCCAAAGGAAATGCCGGTTTTATTTATGGTCTGGAAAGTATCAGGCAATTACTTCCGGAAGCCATAGAAAGTCAGTACGTGGTGACTTCTGCCAGATGGGAAATTCCGGCTGTTACCATAAATGACCAGCCGCGTTTTCAGTGGAGAGGACTCATGCTGGATCTGTCACGCCATTTTTTTGATAAAAATTACATCCTGCAGACGATCGACCGCCTGGCCATGCACAAAATGAATGTGTTGCATTTGCACTTAGTGGACGATCAGGGCTGGAGAATCGAAATAAAAAAATACCCGAAACTCACAGAAGTAGGAGCCTGGAGGGTAGATCAGGAAAACACCAGCTGGAATGCGAGACTTACGGTAAATCCGGATGAAAAAGGAACCTACGGCGGATTTCTGACTCAGGAAGAATTAAAAGAAATCGTAAAATACGCCGCAGCCAAAAACATCGAAATCATTCCGGAAATCGAAATGCCCGCGCACGTCAGCAGCGCTATTGCCTCTTACCCGGAACTGGCTTGTTTCGATCAGAGAATCGGAGTTCCGTCAGGCGGATTATGGCCCATTACCGATATTTATTGTGCCGGAAAGGAATCGACTTTTGAGTTCCTGCAAAATGTAATTGATGAGGTCGTTACCATTTTTCCTTCCAAATACATTCATATCGGAGGCGATGAAGCCACTAAAACCAATTGGGAAAAATGTCCGAACTGCCAAAAAAGAATGAAAGACAACGGCTTTAAAAACACCCACGAACTGCAAAGTTATTTTGTAAAAAGAATGGAGAAATACATCAATTCGAAAGGCAAAAAAATCATTGGCTGGGATGAAATATTAGAAGGAGGTTTAGCTCCGGAAGCAACGGTCATGAGCTGGAGAGGAACACAAGGCGGTATCGATGCGGCAAAACAAGGTCACGATGTTATTATGACGCCGGAAACTCCCTGCTATTTTAATTTTTACCAGGGCCCGCAAAACGAAGAACCCATTGCTTTTGACTCGTATAATCCACTCAGTGAAGTGTACAAATTTGATCCTGTTGTTCCCGGAATGACGCCTCAGGAAGCGGCACATGTATTAGGAGGACAAGCGAATTTATGGGCAGAGTATTTACCGGGACCAAAAGATTCCGAGTATATGATTTTTCCAAGATTAGCCGCTTTGTCTGAAACTTTGTGGAGTACGAAAGAAAGCCGAAACTGGGTAGATTTTACAGGAAGATTAAGTTCATTATTAAGACGTTATGACCATTTGGGAATCAATTATGCAAAAAGCGCTTATCTCGTTACGGCTTCATCCAGTGCTGATGTAGCAAAAAAACAGGTCAATGTGACTTTAAAAAATGAATTCCCAAACCCGGATATCCGTTATGTTTTAGGCAATAAAAATATCGATCACAATGCCTTAAAATACACCAGTCCGATTGCGTTTACCGAAACAACGGTTTTAAAAGCTTCCCTTTTTCAAAATGATAAACCGGTTGGAAAAACTTTTACGGATACCATCGTATTCCACAAAGCAGTGGCGCATAAAGTGAGTTATTTAACGCCTTTTAATCAGAATTATAAAGGAGATGGGCCTTTTCAGATGGTAAATGCCATAAGAGGAAGCAAAAATTTTCACGACGGCCAATGGCAGGCCTGGCTGGTAAATGATATGGAACTGGTAGTTGATCTTGATCAGGTCGAAAGTATCGAAGAAGTAACGGTCGGAACGCTGGAAAGTCAGGGCGCCGGCGTTAATTTTCCCATATTCCTGAAAGTGCTGGTATCCAGTGACGGGATTAAATACAAAGAAGTGGGGAAAATAGCGCGTCCGTATGCTGTAAATCCTGCATCAGAACTGAAAGATTTTAAAATCAGTTTTGCCAGACAGAATGCCAGATATGTAAAAGTAATCGCAGGCAATTTAAAAAAGAGCCCGAAAGGAGAAAGCTCCTGGTTGTTTGTAGATGAAATTTTAGTGAATTAAAAAGAATAAATAAAACATGATAAATAGATTAAAAATGAAAAGAGGAATATTCATAATCGCCATTTTATTTTCGGTTCAAATGTTTTCACAAGCCATTTACGAAGATGAAAGATACGTGCCGGAAACAGATCCGGTAGTATTAAAAAATTTAGACACCTGGCAGGGCGAAAAATTTGGTCTGCTCATGCACTGGGGAACGTACAGCGAATGGGGAATTGTAGAATCCTGGTCGATCTGCCCGGAAGATTATGGATGGTGCGAACGTAAAAAAGGAAGTAATCCCGGTAATTACAACGCGTATGTAAAAGAATACGAAGGGCTGAAAAAAACATTCAATCCAGTAAAATTCGACCCTGCAAAATGGGCCAAAGCCGCTAAATATGCCGGAATGAAATACATGGTTTTTACCACGAAACACCATGACGGTTTCAATATGTTTGATACCAAATACTCCGATTATAAAGTAACAGACGCCGGATGTGCGTTCAGTACAAATCCAAAAGCGAATATTGCCAAAGAAGTTTTTAATGCCTTCAGAAACGAAAACTTATCCGTTGGGGCTTACTTCTCCAAACCGGACTGGCATAATGAGAATTACTGGGATCCGTACTTTCCGCCATTCGACAGAAACGTCAATTATGATCCGGCTTTGTATCCGGAAAAATGGCAGAAATATGTTGATTTCACGCACAACCAGATTTTAGAATTATTATCCGATTACGGTAAAATTGATATTTTATGGTTAGATGGAGGATGGGTGAGAAAAAGAGACCAGCAAAACTTAAAAGAAAACTACGAAGAAAAGTTTGCTGAAAACGAATCCAAAAATGGTTTTATCAAACACAGAGTGGTAGATCAGGATCCAAAAATGGACGAACTTGTCGTAAAAGCACGTCAAAAACAACCGGGATTAATCGTGGTGGACAGAGCCGTACACGGAAAAAACCAAAACTACTTAACGCCTGAAAACCGTGTTCCTGAAAAAACACTTCCTTATCCATGGGAATCCTGTATTACGTCAGGCGGGGGATGGTCGTATAGTCCGGGTGCGAAATACATGACCGGAAGAGAAGGAATCCACATGCTGATTGATGTTGTAGCTAAAGGTGGAAATTTATTACTGAATGTGGCTCCAAGCCCGGAAGGCGAATGGGAGCAGGGTGCTTATGATTTACTGCAAGCCTACGGAGACTGGATGAAAGTAAACAGTTCCGGTATTTATAATACCAAACCAATCGAGCCTTTCAAGGAAAATAACATTTGCATGACACAGAATAAAGCCGGAAACGTCTTCTTGTTTTATCTGGCGAAAGAAGGAGAAACAAAAATTCCTGCCGAAGTGGTTGTAAAATCAATCAATCCTAAAAAAGGAACCAAAATCACCATGTTAGGTTCAAAAACAGCCTTAAAATGGACCAAAGAAGCTCAGGGATTCAAAGTGGTAATTCCGGAAAGCCTGAGAAATAATTTACCGGCAAAAGAAGCCTGGACGTTAAAAGTGGAAGCCATTAACCGATAGCAATTAGAATATGGTTTTAAATAAAAGGATCACAATACAGACAGCATGTTTTTTAGGCATGCTGTTTTTTAGCACAGCTGTTTTAGCACAGCAACCGGCAGATTTTGTAAATCCGTTTATTGGAACTTCAAATTACGGAGCTGCTTTTCCGGGACCGATTGCGCCAAGAGGAATGGCGAGTATTAGTCCTTTTAACGTAGCCGGATCTCAGAATAAATTAGAAAAAGACAGTCAGTGGCTGTCTAATCCATATGTACACGAGAATACATTCCTGACCGGATTCAGTCAGGTCAATTTAAGTGGAGTAGGTTGTCCCGAATTAGGTGTTATTTTAGTAATGCCAACAACAGGAGCCGTAGAAATCAATCATCTCACTTACGGCTCCAACTACTCAAACGAAGTGGCCAGGGCGGCTTACTACAGCGTCAATATTGACAAGTACAAGATCAAAGCAGAATTTACAGCATCAAAAAGAGTCGGGGTCAGTAAATTTACTTTCCCGAAAGGACAGTCTAATATTCTTTTAAATCTTGGTCTGGGTTTAACCAACGAAGAAGGAGCAATGGTAAAAGTAGTGTCACCTTCAGAAATTGAAGGCATGAGAAGTGTCGGTTCCTTTTGTTATAACAGTCCCGAAGCCGCGTATCCGGTATATTTTGTGGCGAAATTTTCAAAGCCCGCAAATAAATTCGGCGTTTGGAAAAAACCATCAAAATATGAAGGCACAGAAGCCCAATGGATGACCTATAACGGGAAAGCCAGAATGATGGAAAACACAACCAAAATGGTGGTTGGGGACAGCATCGGAACGTATTTTTCGTACCAGTTTGACAAAGAAGAAACCGTTGAAGTGAAAATTGGGGTTTCGTATGTAAGCATCGAAAATGCCCGTGAAAACTTAGAAAAAGAAACCGGAAATAAATCCTTTGAAGCGGTTTATAAAGAAACCTATGACGATTGGAATACCGAACTTTCGAAAATTATGATCGAAGGCGGATCAAAAGAAGATAAGACTATTTTTTATACGGCACTGTACCATACCTTAATTCATCCCAATACTCTAAATGATTATAACGGAGAATATCCGGAAATCAAAAGAGGGAAGATTGGTACAACCAAAAATACCCGTTACACCGTATTTTCATTATGGGATACGTACCGGAATCTGCATCAGCTGATGGCTCTGGCCTATCCGCAGCAACAGTCGGATATGGTGAAAAGCATGCTCGAAATGTATGATGAAAATGGCTGGCTGCCGAAATGGGAATTAAACTCAACAGAAACCTTTACCATGGTCGGAGATCCTGCCAGTATTGTGATTGCAGATACCTATTTAAAAGGAATCCGTGATTTTGATGTTGAAAAAGCTTATAGCGCCATGCTAAAAGGAGCCGATCAGATCGAAAACAATCCCTTGCGTCCCGGACTTAAAGAATATATCGAAAAAGGTTATCTGAGCACCAATTACCGTGGGCCGGTTTCTACTACACAGGAATACAATGCCTCAGATTATTCGATTGCTCTTTTAGCGAAAGCCTTAGGTAAAAAAGAAGACGAGAAACGTTTTAAAAGCCGTTCGCTATCGTACCGAAAACTATTCGATAAAAATTTAAAATTACTGCGCCCGAAAACTGCAGACGGAAAATGGTACGAACCGTTTGATCCTGTTGCCGGAGCTAATTTTGAAGAAAATATTGGCTTTATAGAAGGGAATGCCTGGCAATATGCTTTTATGGTACCGCATGATATCAAAGGACTGATACAATTAATGGGTGGTGACAAAGCGTTTAGCAGCCAGTTGCAAAAAGTATTTGACAGCAAACAATTTGATATGGCCAACGAACCCGACATTGCTTATCCGTATCTCTTTAATTATATAAAAGGAGACGAATGGAAAAGTCAGGAAATGGTTAAAAAACTCGTTAGGGAATATTTTCAGAATCAACCCAAAGGCCTGCCCGGAAATGACGATACCGGAACAATGTCGGCCTGGCTGGTGTATTCGATGATGGGAATTTATCCGATAGCACCTGGCGATCCGGTCTATACGATTACCACACCGATGTTCGATAAAATAACGATTCAACTGGATTCAAAATATTATAAAAATAAAAGTATTGTAATTGAAAGGGAAAAAAATAAGGATGGCAAAATCAAAACAATTGAACTAAACGGAAAAAAACTCCCGGGTTTTTTTACCTCTCATGATGATTTTGTGAATGGAAAAACACTTAAAGTGATACAAAACTAAACAACACAACTATGTTAAGATTAAGAATGAAAAAAACAGCCATTATTTTCGTAATGGCTTTTAGTTTTTACAGCGAAGGGTATGCACAAAAAAAATTACCGTATCAGGATGCAAAAACACCTGTTGAAGATCGTGTAAAAGATTTGTTAGGCAGAATGAGCCTGGAAGAAAAAGTACGCCAGATGGACATGTACAAAGGCGAATATTTCAAGGAAAAGGAAGATTTTTCTAAATCAAAATCCGATGTGCAAATTGGGAATTTAGGGATTGGCGCTATCCATGATATTTATCCCCGTTCGGCAAAAATGATCAATGATTTGCAGAGCGAGGTGATTAAAAAGAACAAATGGGGAATTCCAGCACTTATTATGTGTGAGATGCTTCATGGTTATTTAGATGACGGAAGTACCGCTTTCCCGATGAATATTGGTTTGGGTGCCACCTGGGATACAAATCTTATAGGCAAGGTAGGGCAGGTTATTGCTACCGAAGCCAGGGCACACGGCGTACATTTTGGTTTAGGTCCAAATTTAGATTTAGGCCGCGAGCCCCGCTGGGGAAGGGTTGCCGAAACTTTTGGTGAAGATGCCTACTTAAACAGTGAAATTGGACTGGCCTTTATAAAAGGAATGCAGGGCGACGATTTAAAATCAGACCGTTCTATAATTGCAGAGCCGAAACACTTTGCGGTACACGGGATTCCGCAGGCGGGAGGAAATTCCTCGCCAATTTTGGTAGGAGAACGTTCGGCCCGTGAAGATCATCTTCCGTCGTTTGAAAAAGCATTCAGAAAAGGCGGTGCTTTAGGAACCATGTGTGCCTATTCGGAATTAGACGGAATTCCCTGTGCGGCAAACCACTGGTTGCTGACAGATGTTCTTCGAAAAGAATGGGGTTTTAAAGGAATTGTAGTTTCCGATTTAGGAGCGATCAAATACCTGCAGACTACGCATAATGTGACCGATTCTCCAAAAGAAAGTATCCGTGTAGCCATTCAGGCCGGTGTTGATATGCAGTTCTACGATTTTACCAACGAGTTCTGGCAAAAAACAGTGATTGAACTGGTCAATGAAAAAAAACTAACCATGGACGATATCGACCGTGCTGCGGGAGGTGTTTTGCGTCTGAAATTTTTACTGGGATTATTTGAAAATCCGTATACAGCCACCAACTTAATCAAAGACCGTTTTCATACCAAAGAAAATCAGGCTATTGCTTTAGAAGCGGGACTTAAATCGATGGTTTTATTAAAAAACGAAAACAATACACTTCCATTAAATAAAGATATCAAAACAGTTGCTGTGATCGGGCCAAATGCCAATGTTTCACGATTAGGCGGTTATGCTGTGAAAAACAAAATCGGAACTACGGTTTTAGAAGGTGTTAAACAAGTTGTGGGTGCCAAAACAAACGTAATTTATGAAGAAGGCGTACCGCTAATCGTAATGGGACAAGTCATCCCAAAAGCGTATTTGCTGACTCCGGATGAATCTCAAAACGGATTAAAAGGAGAATATTTTAATAATAGAAATTTAGAAGGAAGCCCGGTGCTGACCCGTATTGACAGTCAGTTGGAATTTGACTGGCCATGGTCTCCGGGAGACGGAGTGGCAGATGATGATTTTTCGATTCGCTGGACGGGTTTCATAAAATCAGAAAAAGCATTTGACGGCTGGCTTGGGCTAAGTTCCGATGACGGAATCAGAATGTGGATTGACGATCAGCTGGTGATTGACAACTGGACCAAAGGAGCAACCAATATGGTGACCACTCCCAAAAATATCGAAGCCGGTAAAAAATACAAAGTCCGCATAGAAATGTGGGAAGGAGGCTGGGGAGCCAGAGCCCACCTGCGTTGGAATTTAGAAAGAGTGAACTTACAGCCTGCTGTAGAGGCTGCGAAAAAAGCTGATGTTGCCATCGTGGTTTTAGGAGAATCGAACGAATTGGTAGAAGAGAACAGGGACGTAGCTTCTTTGGATTTACACGGAATGCAGCAGGAACTGATAGAAGCAATTCAAAAAACAGGAACGCCTGTTGTTTGTGTACTGTTAAATGGCCGTCCGCTTTCTGTAAACTGGATCAGCGAAAATATTCCTGCCATCGTAGAAGGCTGGTTTCCAGGTGAGGCGGGAGGAAAAGCGGTAGCCGATGTCCTCTTTGGAAATTACAATCCCGGCGGAAGACTGCCGATTACATTTCCTAAATCTGTCGGACAGCTACCTATATATTACAATCAGAAACCATCAGCCATTCACCGATATGTAAGCGAAAGCGAAAATCCGCTTTACACTTTCGGATATGGTTTAAGCTACACGACTTTCGAATATTCAAATCTTACCTTAAGTAATAAATACATTAAGAGTAACGGTGAACTTAAAGTAAGCGTATCCGTTAAAAACACCGGAAATTATGATGGAGATGAAGTAGTGCAATTGTATATCGATGATGTATACAGCAGTGTCACTACTCCTAAGAAAACATTAAAGGGCTTCAAAAGGGTATTCCTTAAAAAAGGAGAAACCAAACAGGTAGAATTTGTTTTAACGGCTGACGAATTAAGTCTGTGGAACAAAGAAATGAAGAGAGTGGTTGAGGCCGGTGATTTTGAAGTAATGGTTGGCGGAAATTCGACAGACTTACAAAAGCAAAGCTTCAAAGTTATCGATTAGCACTGTAGTTGAAAAAATAGGATATTCAGGTTTTTAAGCTTTTTGTAATGAATACGTTTAATAATTTGATAAATCGTTTGGATTAATAACATGTTATGGTTTAAAAAGTAAGGAATTTAACTATGAAAAAATGAGGGTTTTTATAAATGTGTAACGTACACCTTTTCAAAATTGTCATTTGTCGAAATAATGATTTAGTTAACAAAACCTATCATTAAATTTAACATGTTATTAACTCAAAAAACAACTATATGATTAAAGATGTACTAAAATTACTGTTGGTAGTTTGCCTGTTCGGATTTCAAAGTCTTCAGGCACAAACAACAGTAAAAGGGACTATCACAGATGCTTCCAGCGGAATTCCAATCCCGGGAGCGAATGTTGTGGTAAAAGGAACAAAAACTAGTGTGTCAACAGATTTTGATGGGAAGTACAGTATTAATGTTCCAAATCAGTCAGCAGTATTAGTATTCTCTTATGTAGGCTCAGCTACAAAAGAAATCCCTGTTGGAACACAAACGAACCTCAATGTTACGTTAGGCGCAGACACGAACCAGTTAGGGGAAGTAGTAGTAACGGCACTTGGTATCAAGAGAGAGAAAAAGGCCGTTACCTATTCTGCGCAAAATATCGCGGTAGATGAGCTTTCAGAAGCAAGATCACTAAACGTTGCCAACTCACTTTCTGGTAAAGTTGCCGGTCTTAACTTCTCTACCACTTCAAACGGAGTAGGAAGTTCATCCAGAATTACACTTAGAGGGAACAGGTCTCTTAACGGTAACAACCAACCGCTTTATGTGGTAGATGGTGTGCCAATCAGTAACGGAACTACAACCGGAAATCCTGATATTGATACAGGTGGAACAACACAGCCTGACGGTATTTCGAATATTAACCCGGAAGATATTGCTTCTATGACAGTTCTTAAAGGACCTTCTGCGGCAGCTCTTTACGGAAACAGAGCAAGTAATGGTGTTATTATTATTACGACTAAATCCGGTAAAGCAGGAAAAACTTCGGTTTCATTGTCTTCTAATTTTATGGCATCTTCAGCTTATAATCTGACCAATTTTCAAAACGAATACGGTCAGGGAGACGGAGGCAATTATAATCCGATCTCGGTATCAAGCTGGGGAGGAAAATTAGACGGACGTCAGGTTTCGGCCTGGCAGTTAGCCCGTAATCCTAATTATACAGGTCCTGCAACTACAAGTTATTCAGCACAGCCTAATAACGTTATTGACTTTTATAAAACAGGATATAACCTGGCCAATACAATATCTATTACTACAGGAAATGAGAAAGCACAAGGATACTTCTCGTATACAAATACTCGTGCAGAAGGTATTGTTGGCGGAAATGCTTTAGACAGACACAACCTTAACTTAAGACTGACAAGTAAATTATCAGATAAATTTTCTTTGGATGTAAAAACAAACTACATCGTTCAGAACATCGATAATTTATTGAGAACCGGTGAGGAATCTATTGGTACATCTGCTTATTTATTGCCTCGTAGTATTAAATTCAACGAATACCGCAATTTCGAATATACCGATGCAGCAGGACAATTGCAGCAGAATTATTTTATAGATGAAGCAGGTTCTCCGGGAGGAAATCCATACTGGTCTGCCTTACGTGATGATTCAAGAGATGACAAAAGAAACAGATTTATAGGTCTTGCGTCTCTTAAGTATGATATGACAAGTAATTTAAGTTTACAAATAAGAAGTGGTCTGGATCAAATGACGAATAAAACAGTCAGAAACAGATATGCGACCCGTGCATTTAATAATAACTTAGGTTCGTATAGTGAATCATACGAAACAGTAAGTGAATTCAATACAGATGCATTACTTTCGTATAAAGATACATTTGGTGATTTTACAATTGGTCTTAACGCCGGTGCCAACATGCTGAAACAATCCAGTTCTGCATTAAATTCAGGCGGGGTTTTAAGTAAAAGAAACTATTTTTCTTTAATCAACGTGGCTACAGTTCAGTCTCTTTCTACCATGTCAGAGAAACAAGTTAATTCTGTTTACGGATTTTCTCAAATTGGATTCAGAAATTATTTATTCCTGGATATAACAGCAAGAAATGACTGGTCTTCTGCATTGCCTTCACAAAACAGATCTTTCTTTTATCCTTCAGCTGGTATTTCTGCTGTGGTATCAGATATGGTTACTTTGCCGGAAGTGATTAGCTTTGCTAAATTAAGAGCCTCTTATGCCAAAGTGGGTAATGATACAGATCCTTACCAGACAAGTTCTCAATTGTCTTACATTGGCGGTAATGGTGGTATGTTGTATTCTCAGACTACAGCTGCAAATCCTAACCTTAGACCGGAAATGTCAAGTTCTACAGAGGTTGGTGCGGATGTGAGATTTTTTAAAAACCGTTTGGGATTAGATTTTACGTATTTCCAGACCAAAACATCAGATCAGATTTTCTACATCAACACACCTGAATCTTCTTCAAAATCAAGAGCAGTATTAAACGGTGGTGATATCGAAAACAAAGGGGTAGAGCTTACGCTTACAGCAACGCCTATACAGACAGAAAATTTCTCCTGGGATATTATGGCGAATTATGCTTCTTATAAATCTAAAATTACTTCTATCTATGATAACAGAGAAGAATTGGTTATTGGTGAAGGAAGATTGGTGAGAAGTAAAGTGATTAAAGGAGGCGAATATGGTGATTTATACATCAAAGGTTTTCAAAGAGCACCTGATGGTCAGATTATTGTAAACGCTGCCGGTATACCTTTGGCGACGGATGATTTTAGTGTTCGCGCGGGTAATTTTAACCCGGACTGGACGGCTGGTTTTAAAAATAATTTCAGATATAAAGATTTTTCACTAAGTTTCCTTGTTGATTTTAGAATTGGTGGAGAAGTAATCTCTTATACACAGGCGAGACAAGCCGGTTTAGGGGTAAGTGATATCACTTTAGCAGGAAGAGAAGGCGGAATTGTTGTTCCCGGTGTAGTAGCAAGCGGAGGATCTTATGTTCAGAATACAACAAGTATTACAGCAGAACAATACTGGACAGCAATCGGACAAAGAACACCGGTAGCAGAACCTTTTATTTATGATGCCACAAACATCAGATTAAGAGAACTTGTTTTTGGATATTCATTGCCAAAGCGTATGTTGATGAACAGCGGTTTTGCTAATATAGATTTCTCAATAGTAGGAAGAAATTTATTCTTCTTCCTGAACGAAGCAAAATACTTTGATCCTGAAGCAGGAGCTGGTACAGGAAACTTACAAGGTATTGAGTCTTTTAATATTCCTTCAACGAGAGAATATGGTGTGAATGTAAAGTTTGGATTTTAATTTAAAAAAAATAACATGAAAAATAATTATAAAATTAAAACAATTGGAGTGGTCCTGTCGATGCTCTCTGTTTTTTCAAGCTGTACACAGGATTTTGATGAGATCAACACCAATAAAAATACGTTGACAGAAGATCAGTTAGATCAGACTCTTGCAGGTCCTGCATTTGCCTCAGCATTATATGCAGGGATACATAATGGATCGTACTCTTCACCGGGAGTAGATGATCAGGGAACCTGGGGTATTGCAACAGGTATTTTACCCTCTACTTTTACACAATATTTAAGCTGTGGATATGGTACAGAAAGAAATGCATTTGTAAATGGTTATGAAGGACGTGGATGGTTAAGATTCTACACCGTTGCCGTACCGGCATTAAACAATGCTATCAAAGCATCTGCAGGAAATGCTGACGCACTTGCAGTACTAAAAATCTGGAAAGTATTCATGTACAATCAAATGACAGATGCTTATGGTCCGATTCCTTACACAGAAGCAGGGAATAATAAGGAAAAAGTACCTTACGATAGTGTAGAATTTATTTATGCAGACTTTTTTAAACTGTTAGATGAAGCAAATGCTACACTTAGCGCTACTTCAGCAACAACAGTAGGTACCCTTCAGCCTAATGACAGAGTATATTCAGGAAATGTACAGAACTGGAAAAGATTTGGAAACAGTCTTAGACTGCGTTTAGCTTTAAGAATTTCGGATATTGACCCTGCAAAAGCAAAAACTCAGGCAGAAGCCGCAGTAGCTGCAGGTGTTATAGAAACGAATGAGCAAAGCGCTACTTTTAAAGTAAGTAATATTACACCAAACAACATGAACATGATTGTAAATGCTTGGGGATATTATATGACCGCTTCTATGGAAAGTCTTTTGGTAGGATATGGTGATCCAAGACTGGCAAAATGGTTCTCTCCAATTGATACAGGTGTGTATCAGGGAAGACCTGTTGGAGGTTTACAAGGGCAGTTTGGAACTACTAAGTTCTCTATGTTTAATAATGACGTGCTGGGAAGTGGTCCTAACGGAAGCCTTAGTGAGACCAAAAACATTGAAATCTTCATGGCTTCTGAAAACTATTTAAGCAGAGCTGAAGGCGCATTAAATGGATGGAACATGAGTGGTACCGCGCAAAGTCTGTACGAGCAGGGTATTGCATTATCATTGAGACAATGGGGTATTACTGATGCTACTACTATAAGTAATTATATCTCAGGAACCTCTACACCAAGTGTGCCAAATGTTGCAGCTGCTTATCCATCGTTAGGCCTACAAACTGTTCCTGTGACACTTCCTGTAGCATGGGATGCTTCTGTAGCCAACCAGCGTACACAAATTGCAGTTCAGAAATATTTAGCAATATTCCCTGAATCCTGGGAAGCATGGGCTGATTTACGCAGAAGTGATGCTAAAGTTATTTACCCGATACTGAATACAGATAATGTGGAGGCCGGCGTAGGTAAAAGCCTGATGAAACGTGTAATCTTTGTTACCAATGAATATTCATCAAACAGAGACGCCGTTACAGATGCAATCGCAAAACTTAAAGGTCCTGATTCCGGAGGTACTAAACTTTGGTGGGATACAAAATAAGTAGTTTTAGTAAAGTTTAGTTTAAGGGATTCTTTACTTGACAAGGCAAAAAGGAGAGGTAACTCTCCTTTTGCTATTTAGGGAAAACAGTCAAACAGAAAAAGCATAATAAATAGAAATGTAAACAGGAATGATTGTCGGTTTTTTAATCGTGAAGATTAAAGAATTGATAAGAGAACAATCATTCATAAATAAAAGAATAATCATGGCTAATCGCAATAAACCATCTTCTTCTGACCAGAATAGTACCTTAATTCCAATTATAATTATAGCAAGTCTTTTCTTTATTTTTGGATTCGTAACCTGGATCAATGGAGCGCTGATTCCGTTTATGAAAACCATAAACGAGTTAACATCTGCGCAATCACTTTTAGTAGCATCGGCATCGTATATTTCATTTGTAGTTATGGCACTGCCCGCATCTTATATTTTAACAAAGATTGGCTATAAAAAAGGAATGTCCCTGGGGTTGTTTATCATGGGATTAGGAGCTTTAGTATTTATTCCGGCTGCCGAGGCGAGAACCTACTGGATGTTTTTGACCGGTATTTTTATTCAGGGCACCGGAATGACATTACTCCAGACCGCATCAAACCCTTATATTACTATTTTAGGCCCCATTGACAGTGCTGCGAAACGAATTTCGATTATGGGTATTTGTAATAAAATTGCAGGAGCTTTAGGTTCCCTTATTTTTGGAAGCCTTCTGCTATCAGGAATTGATGAAATTCAGAAAAAACTAAGTGTCGTATCGGTAACAGAAAAGAAACAATTATTAGATACTATGGCAGATAGTGTCGTTGCACCCTATATTACAATGGCAGTAGTCTTATTTGTTCTGGGAATACTAATCAGGAAAGCCCCTTTGCCGGATGTCGAAGCAGAACCTATAGAAGTAGCAAAAGAAGGCAAAACGACAAAAACAAGTATCTTTCAGTTTCCGCATTTATGGCTGGGTGTGTTAACCCTTTTTATGTATGTGGGAGTCGAAGTTATCGCGGGAGATACCATTATAGCGTATGGAATCTCATTGGGTTTTCCTGCAGAAGAGGCTAAGTTTTTTACCACCTTTACCTTATTGGCAATGGTAGCCACTTATGCGCTTGGCGCTTTTTTAATTCCAAAATATATCACCCAGACAGCAGCATTAAAAGTAAGTGCCATTCTGGGGATTATATTCTCATTCTTCATTGTATTTACCTCGGGCTTTGTATCCATTTTATTTGTGGCCGCTTTAGGAATAGCAAATGCATTGGTCTGGCCTGCAATCTGGCCTCTGACATTAAAAGGTCTCGGTAAGTTTACAAAAACCGCTTCAGCATTGTTAATTATGGCTATTTCAGGAGGGGCGGTAATTCCTCCGCTGTATGGAAAATTTGTAGATTTAAACAAGGCAGATATGTTAGCCATGGGATTATCACAAAAGGCAGCGACTGCAAACGCTGCGACAGAAGGCTATTGGATTATACTTCCTTGTTATGTCTTCATTTTGTATTACGCCCTTTTTGGACATGCAGTTGGGTTGAAGAAAATTGGAAAATGAGAAAATGAGAGAATTAGAAAATTAGAGAATGAGGAAATTTGGAATTTGGAGTTTCTAATTTGGAATTTAAACACTAACTAAAATGATTTTAAAATTTAAACCTTTAGTAATTCTATTGCTGGCGCTTTGTATTTCCTGCACTTCTGTACCGAAGAAAAACCTTCAGGCAGTAAATATTACACAAAGTTACATTGCCGATGAACCTGTTACCCATAACAGCCATGCGGCAACTCTTGTCGAAATTAAGCCCAATACGCTTATGGCGGCTTGGTTTGGAGGCAAATACGAAGGCGCTAAAGACGTAGGGATTTATTTTTCGGTTTATAAAGATAAAAAATGGTCCGTACCTCAGAATCTTATTAAACCTGCGATTATCAAAGGCGATACACTGCCCTGCTGGAATCCGGTAGTATTCAAAAGCAAAAGCAATAATTTGTATTTGTTTTATAAAGTCGGAAAAAACCCGAGAGAATGGTTTGGCGCTATGATTACGTCAAAAGATGACGGGAAAACCTGGAGTGCCCCAAAGTACCTGCCGGAAGGAATTCTCGGTCCGATTAAAAATAAGCCCGTTGAGGTTGTTCCGGGTGTTCTTTTATGCGGCAGCAGTACAGAAAGTACCCAAAATAACCAATGGAGGGTACATGTTGAAACGTACACAGAAGCAACCGATACCTGGGAAAAAATAGCGGTAGCAGACAAAAAACAGTTTGATGTGATTCAACCCACGTTTTTAGTGCACGCCAATAACACGATTCAGATGTTATCGCGAAGCAAACACAATAAAATAATAACAAGCTGGTCTAAGGACAAGGGGCAGCACTGGGCGGAAACCGATAGTATTAATGTTGTAAATTCAAATTCGGGAATTGATGCTCTGACGTTATCCCCAAAAGCTTTTTTACTGGTCAATAATCCATTACCGCAAGGAAAAGACTGGTTCAACGGACGTAATATCCTTGACGTAGAATATTCATCAAACGGAATTTCATGGAAAAAACTGTTTGATCTCGAAAATCAAACCGAAGGCGAATTCAGTTATCCGGCCATTATACAGACCACAGACGGGAAAATTCATGTTTTGTATACCTACAACAGGAAATATATTAAACATGTCGCATTTGATGTCATTTGAATACAAAGAGGAAGCCAAAAACTTCCTCTTTTTTAATGCATGTATTTCACAAAATTGATGATGTATTTTGTTGTCAGTTCCGGATACTGATGCTGAGGTCCGTGACCCGTTTCAGAATAGACAATCAGTTGTGCATTGACCATATGATTGATGACAGGATACCAGTTTTCTACCGCAAAACTAATATCATGATCTCCCGAAATAACCAGCACCGGCGTTTTGGTTTTTTTAAGCTGTTCCCTGAAGTTTAAAATATCTTCCCGGAAACCGTCTCCACCCGCAAAATAAACCTGAAAAACATCCATAGTCGAAGGAATCTTTTTGACATCTAATTTTTTATGAATCCGCTCATGGGATGCTTTTGCAGCAGCACGGCTTCTTTCTGATTTCGGCTCGAAAAACAAAACCACTTCATCCTCAAAATCATTGACTGGTTTTAGCGCAGCATCCAGAAAAGCCTGCTCAAACGGCACTTCATTTTTGCCCGGGGGATTTGTTCCCAGTAAAATAGCATGAGTGACCAGATTCGGATACAATAAAGTAGCGGCCTGAGCCACCAATCCGCCATAAGACCATCCTAAAACAATAAAAGTGCCCAGTTTCAGACAGTCGGCCAGATCTTTAATATCTTTGGCTACAATCGCAATGTCAGGTGCCATAGTTCCGCCGGACGAACCAATTCCGGAGTAATCAAAAGTAATTACATGGAATCTTTTAGCCATCATGGTGATAAATAAGGGATCCCAGGTGTCAAGAGTTCCTCTGAAACGGTTTACAAAAATGATCGTTTTTCCCTTGCCATAAGAGCGATAAGCAATCTTTCGATCGCCCGTATCGGCAAAAAGGGTTTCTGTTTCATAAAATTTTTTCATAATTATATTGTAAAGATTGGAAAAATAGGAAGTGGATTTTAAACATGATGTTCGGCAAAAAAATAAAATCCGTAGAGCTCAGTTTTTCAGGTTTGTTTACCGATAATCAAATCAGGCAAAGATCAGACCAGATAGAAGAACGTGTGAAATGGGGATATTTCAGCTTTTACTACTTTTTGAATAATGATATTTCGCTATTCTTTCCTGATATTTCATACATTGTAATGAAAAATCAAAATTGTTTAAATATAGTAAAATATTTAGCAGGTAAATGTTAAGTAATTGTAATTCAGTGTTTTGATTTTGTTAAGTTGCAACTTTACCCGGATTTCGGTTGTAGTGGATACTTTATCCGAAAAATTGTACTTTTGTTTGTAAGTCCTTCAGTAAGATAAAAATGGTGTACTGCTGATCAGGACTTGTTTTAACCGGAATCTGTTTTTTGAAAGAAATTTAAATACCTTTGAAATATGAGCACAGCAACAAGACCAAATCATATAGGCCGAAAAATCAGCCGTATTCGTGAACTTCGCGATATGAAGCAGGAAGCATTGGCACAAGCTTTAGGCACCAACCAGCAAGCTGTTTCAATTATTGAAAACAGCGAAACAATTGATGAAGACAAACTGATAGAAGTTGCTAAAGCACTTGGTGTAACAGCAGAAGCCATTAAAAATTTCTCCGAAGAAGCTGTTTTAAATATTATTGGAAATACGTATCATGACAGCAATGTTGTTAATGGAAATGCATATAGCTGTAATTTCAATCCTCTTGATAAAGTAGTAGAACTTTATGAACGTTTAGTTCAGGCTGAAAAAGAAAAATTAGAGTATGTAGAAAAACTATTGAAAAAATAAAATGTTTAGCAATCACTACTCTATATAGATTGAATTGACTCCAGCTTTAGCTGGAGGTTATAATAAAATATCGCAATGGCTTTAGCCGAATTTGCGAAAAGAGGTTTAAAATAAAACCTGCAGTTTTATATGGCTAAAGCCTTCAAAGGAATTCATCTGAACCCAGAAATTGTACTTTTGTCCGTAATTCAGGCAGGAAGATAAAAATGATATACTACTGATCAGGACTTGTTTTAAACGGAATCTTTTTTTTAAAAGAAATTTAAATACCCTTGAAATATGAGCACAGCAACAAAAACCAAACACATTGGCAGAAATATCAGCCGCATTCGTGAACTTAAAGACATGAAGCAGGAGGCGTTGGCACAAGCCTTAGGAACAAGCCAGCAGACAATATCTGCTATTGAAAACAGTGAAAATATTGATGAGGAAAGACTTGTTGAGGTAGCGAAAGCATTGGGAGTGACTACAGAAGCAATTAAAAACTTTTCCGAAGAAAATATGATTAACTATTTCAATACTTTTTACGACAACAGTGCAAAAGACGGAATATTTAATTCTAATCATTGTACATTTAATCCCTTAGATAAAGTAGTTGAACTTTATGAGCGTCTCGTACAGGCTGAAAAAGAAAAATTAGAGTACGTAGAAAAGATATTAAAGGATAAATAACCTTTATAAATAGGAAAAACAAAAAGAGACTTTTTAATAAAAGTCTCTTTTTGTTTTTAATTAGAAAGAGTTTCTAAAATAGATATTTGGCGTCAGTTACCATAAAATTTCACGTCTGTAACTCTAAGTATCCTTTTTCAAATACCAATTATGGCCTCTGCGCTGTATAATTATACGTTGCGTCAGGCGTCATTGGGGTTCTGAACCCTACAAACTACGTTCACAACCTATAATTATAAACCAGAGACGCCATTAATGACGTTTAAGACGTGATGAATGGCGTTCCGGACGTCAAATTACAGGGAGCTGACGCCAATTGAGCATGTCATAACGTGATCAGTTCATGATAGAACCTCAAACAAGTGCTTGTAGAAATAGTGTATTCTGCAGTTTACTACTATTATTTTTCAGATCAACCTGACAACTTTATGGATGGTTTAAAATAAGGAAGAGAATTTCAGGTACCTAAATGTCCAATTCAGCGCTTTTTTAGACGGTTTCCCTGTTTTAATGCTTTTCTAAAGAGCGTTACCGAAATACCTTTGATGTATCAAAATCTAGAAGTGTTTGTGATTTTGAACAAATTATTAATCTAAAAAATAACTTATGAAAAATTTACAAAACAAAAAACTCGTATGGAATGCCATTGCAATTATGAGTTTTGCAGCCTTTATGCTTCCGGTTTCCGTAGCAGCTCAAAAAGCGGAAATAAAACGTACCCTGCTACAGCAGCACGATCTGAGTGTTCAGGGAAAAGAAGTCGTACAGGCCACTATAGATTTCGGAGCACATACCGCTTTTGGTAAACATTATCATCCCGGAGAAGAAATTATTTATGTTGTAAAAGGATCTTTGCAGTATGAAGTTGAAGGAAGCCTGCCGGTAACATTAAAAGCCGGAGAGGTGCTTTTTATTCCCGCAGGAACGGTTCATTCCGCTAAAAATGATACCAATGAAAATGCTGTTGAACTCGCCACTTACGTAGTCGAAAAAGGGAAACAGCTCGTAGTATTGACCAAATAAGATTTTAACGCGAAAAAGTCTTTTCAAGATAAAAAAAATGCTTTTGAAAGTGCCGTGTAAGCAATTTCAAAAGCATTTTTATGAAACAGAAATTAATCTCTTATTTGATCTCTGTTATGAATTCATTTTGTGGAGTTCTCACTTTTTTCATGTTTACCAGCCAGTCGTTTGCCTCATCTCTGTAACCAAGCGTAAGGATGATAGCACTTTTAAGTCCAAGTTCATTCAGCCCTAATAACTTATCTACTTCAGCAGGAATAAAACCCTCCATAGGTGTTGCATCTACTTTTTGTTCAGCAGCAGCAGCGATCGCAAGACCAAACGAAATGTAAGCTTGTTTGGCTGCATGTATAGCATGCCATTCCTGACCAAGAGGCTCGTACATTCCCCAAAGCATTTTTTTATAATCATCCATGGCTTCAGCAGGTAATCCTCTTTCTTTAATGGTTCTGTCAAATACAGCTGAAATTTTTTCCAGGGAATAGCCGTCCCAGGATGCAAAAACCAATACGTGCGATGCATCGGTAATCTGACTCTGGTCAAAACCTACGGCTCTGATTTTTTCCTGTAATTCTTTATTAGAAATTACAAAAATCTGATAAGGCTGTAAACCGGATGAAGAAGGAGCTAATCGTGCTGCTTCAAGGATATAATCCAGTTTCTCCTGCGGAACAACTTGTCCGTTCATTTTTTTGGTAGCATAACGCCATTCAAGTGCTTCTATTAAGGCCATATTTTTTATATTAAATTTAAATTATTGTCAAAAGTAAAGACTTTACGTTTATTTTTGTCATCTGATTACCAAAAGTAACTGTTACATCCGGGTAACTAACTAACATACGATGATTAAAGAGCTACAACACGACCAGCAAAAATGCAACAAAAACATCATGGCAGTGCACGATGCCATGGATATCCTGAACGGAAGATGGAAAATTTCGATTATTGCTTCCTTGTGTTTTAGTACGTTAAGATTCACGGATCTTTTAAGGGAAGTAGAAGGAATTTCGGGTAAAATGTTAAGCAGGGAACTCAAAAACCTGGAAGAAAATCAACTGGTGACTCGAACGGTTTTAAACACAAAACCCATAACGGTCGAATATGAGCTGACCGAATATGGTCATACCCTAAAAGAAGTGATCGAATCGTTGGCAAAATGGGGGCACAATCACAGAAAAAAAATAACAGGCAAACTATAATATTACCTGCTGCGTTCCGAAACACGCTGAAAAAAGCCTTGTGTCGCCAATTTTTGTTCGGCTTCTTCGATGGCTTTTAAAAGATTATTTTGGTTATCAGCAATTTCGGCGAGTGTGTTTTTCATGACCGTCCAGACCGGCTGCATTTTTAGAACCAGTTCTTTTCCTTTTGGCGTTAGCACAATTAATCTTTTTCGCTCGTCTGATTTATCTTTTTTAGAACTGATCATTTTTAGTTTTTCAAGTTCCTTCAGTAAACTAATCGTCGAAGGGTGAGAGTACCCAATTTCGTTGGCAATTTCAACCACGCTCAGCTTTTCTTTGATATGTAAAGTATAAATTACGGGAAACCATTTGGGCTCAAAATCAATATCGAAAGATTTATAAACCAAAGCACCATCCTTGCGCAATTGCTCACTTAAGCGCTGTAATCGGGTGGAGAGGGCAAGGATACCTATTTCATCAATTATATTCATTTTGCTGGATTTAGGGGTAAATGACAGAATACATTATCAGGTCGCATCAGCGGAAAATCATCCGGAAGCGCCTCTTTTGCGATGGTAATGAAATTATTTCTTTCGTAAAACCGCAAGGCCGCCTGTAAGATGGAAACGGTTCCTAAATATAAGTCTTTTAAGCCGTTTTCTTCACTATATTGTATTAATTGTTCTAACAATTGCTGCGCAATATTAAATTCTTTTCCCCTGTATTCTTTTCGCACAAACATTTTCCTGATCGCTCCGGCTTCCTCATTAAACTTTACCAGTGCTATAGTTCCAACCAGTTTTTCGTCAATAAAAGCGCCCAGAAAAAAACCGCCTGACTCGTAATAAAAGTTTTTGATGTCTAATAAATCCGGCTGATCTTCTAAGGTAATCGGAACATTGAATTCTTTCTGCTGAATGTTTAAAATTAAATCAACGATTTCTTTTTCATATTCATTTTGGATAAGTTTTATTTCCATTTTTATTTCAAATTAGATATAGGTACAAAACTACGTAGTTGAATACATATATCCAAATAAAAAAACTGAAAAGTATATTAAGAGACTTTTCAGTTGATGGTTACAAATAAGTATCAGAGATGAAAAACTTGATTTTTCACCTCTGATTAACTGTTGTGCTTATTTTGCAATTTTGTAGATTTTAGCATTTGCGCCATCTGTCACAGCATACAAAGCGCCGTCTTTTCCTTCTAAGACATCTCTAAAACGGCTATTAGCAGAAGTAAGCAATCTTTCTTCGGCCACTACAACATTGTCTTTAAGTACAAGTCGCACTACATGCTGACCACTTAATGCAGCAGCAAATAAATTATTTTTCCACTCCGGAATTAAATTTCCTGAGTAGAAAGTAATTCCGCTTGGCGAAACTACAGGATCCCAATAATAAACCGGTTGTTCCATACCGCTTTTGGTGGTAATACCGTCTCCGATTTTTGCACCGCTATATTCCAGGCCGTAGGTAATGGTTGGCCAGCCGTAATTTTTGCTGGCTACAATTTTATTCAGTTCATCACCTCCCAGCGGTCCGTGTTCCACTTCCCAAAGGTCTCCCGTTACAGGATGAATGGCAAGCCCCTGAGGATTCCGGTGTCCGTACGAATAAATTTCAGGCAATACACCTGTCTGACCAATAAACGGATTTCCCGCAGCAGGTTCACCATTTTTGGTGATGCGTACAATTTTACCAAGAGCAGCATCTAATTTCTGGGCCAGCGGTCTTGAGGCGATATCAGAACGTTCCCCGGTGCTTACAAAAAGATTTCCCTGTTTGTCCCAGGCAAGGCGTGAACCGTAATGTAACGTGCTGTTAAATTCCGGAATTGCTTTATAAATTATAACAGCATTTTCGATTTTGGTCTCGTCTGCAGAAAGTTTTCCTTTTGCTACGGCTGTTGCAGTACCTGCAGTTCCGTTAAACGAAAAACTCCAGTACACCATTCGGTTTGTAGCAAAGTCAGGATCAATGGCAACATCTAATAAACCGCCTTGTCCGTTACTGTTTACTGCCGGAATTCCGGTAATTGTTCCGCCAACAGTTCCGGCCTGAGTAACAATTCTCATGGTACCCGCTTTTTGAGTTACTATAATTCTTCCGTCAGGTAAATTATCCATTCCCCAGGGACTGGCCAAACCTTCGGCGAAAACTTTAGTCGTATAAACAGTTTCGGTTTTTATCCCGGCAATTCGGGTTTGTCCTTTAAATGCCGGAACATAAGTTGAGTTTGCAGGTTTAGTTTCTACCGGAGGAAGTGTTCCAACAGGTACATCATCATCGTCATCACTACCATTATTATTCTTATCTTCATTATTGCAGGATAGCTGACTAAGTACTAAGAATAAAACGGAAAGATAAACAAGAACATGCTGTTTTTTTAGAAATGGGTTTTTCATAATGTAATTTTTTTAATGTTAAAATTAACTTCATATAAATATAACCCTCTTTAAGATAATTTTATTGTTTTGTGATTTACATAATTCCCATGTTTTCGGTAAGAAGTGTGTTAAAAATGAAAATAGATATCTGTTTATGAGTTGATTAGCTATTTTGATGTTTCTGGTTTTTACATAAGCAGGCTCCTTTGGTTGTAATTCAAATTGGTGTTAGGCTGAGCGAAGTCGGAGCTCTTTCCATCTAAAAAAAGCCTTCGGCTCCGCTCAGGATGATATTGATTTCTAAAAGAATAAAAATAGTTTACCCAAACTAAAACAATTCCAACTGATTTCCGGGATTAGCAGGTTTGTTTTTTGGAGGTTTAGCATCGCCAAAAACGGTTCTTCCGCCATATAGATGTGATTCATTTCTTTCTTTTTGAATCAAAGCATCAAAATTAGTGTTTGGGGTAAAACCTTCTTCTGCTTTTCGGGAAATTTCAGATAATTTTCGAATCGCATCGACTTTATCACTGTTGCCAATTTTGGCACGGTTGATTGCTCTTTGTAAAGTAGTAATCGTTTCATCATAAATCTTTACCGGAACCGGAAAGGGATGGCCGTCTTTTCCGCCGTGTGCAAAAGAAAAGCGGGCAGGGTCCTCAAAGCGTGTTGGTGTTCCGTAAATAATTTCGCTTACTAAGGCTAACGATTGCAGAGCTCTTGGTCCCATTCCTTTTAGAAGTAAAAGTTCTTCAAAATCTTCAGGTTTGTTTTCGTGCGTGGCCCATAACATTGCCCCGAGACGTTTCATATTGACATCTTCCATCCTCACGTCGTGATGGGACGGCAAAGAAAGATGTTGCATTTCCTTCATGATTTTGGTCGGGGATTCTTTCGATAATTCTAAAATACCGGCTCGGGATTTCTCCGCGGTTCCGGCCGTAAGATTAAGGATCGCGCCCTGATTTTCACCGTAGATGAAAGTATGGGGTTCGTTTATAAAGGATTTTAAATCTTTCGAATGCCAATGGTACCTTCTCGCGGTTTTTGAATTCGGGTTCATTCCCTGCTGGATTACCGTCCATTGTCCTTTGTTGTCGACAATAAAATTGTGCTGGTACAATTGAAAACCATCCTGAATGGCCGTGTTGTCTACTTTAGCGGTAAGCCTGCTGCAATTGGCCAGATCATTGCCATCGAGTCCGGTTCTTTCACCTACAGACAAAAGTTCCCGCGGTGTAAGCATCGAATGTTTGCCTTTTCCGCCACAGATGTAAATTCCGAGTTCTTTCGAATGTGGATTAACCGATTTTTTTAAAGCTCCCAAAACAGAAGTTGTAATTCCCGAAGAATGCCAGTCCATGCCCATAACCGCACCAAAACTCTGAAACCAAAACGGATTACTCAGTTTACTGATGACTTCAGAGGTTGAAAATTCCATAGCAATCGTCTCTACAATCGCAAAGCCAAGTTTTGACATTCGGTCAGCAAGCCATAAAGGAACATGACCATAATGTAAAGGGAGATCTGCCGTACCGGAACGTTTCATAGGAGAGATTTGGATTGCTGTAAAATTACAAAAAAAGCGGAGGGAAAGATGTTAAAGGATTATCTGGTTTTGTTCAGGAAAGGATGTGAATTGCCGGTTTTGTTAAAAGGAAATGAAAGTGACCAATAGATTTTTATCGATTCCATCGGGCCGGCGAATATCCCAGTGAAATCCCGCCCCAGTAATGAAAATCTTTTCCGCCGCTATATTCCCTGCTTCTTCCGTAAAGGGCATATTTTAAATAAAACCGGTCTTTGATCAGTACATTTACTCCGGCACTAACATCAAATACAACACGGTTAACATCACTGTGCGGAATTTTATAAATACTGTGATCGCTGAACAGCAGCCCTTCTAAAGTGGTATTGTAGGCAACGGCTCTTATTTCGGGCGTGATAAAAACATTCATTCGGATCGCAGGAAAAATAGCAGGTGTTTTTTTAAGAAAAGTGCCGGGAACACTCGGAGAATAGTCCTGCATAATTCCGCTGTTTAAATTAAGGAGGTTTATTTTTATTCCGCCTTTTACATTCGCAGTGTAGTTTCCCAATTCTGCCCCGGCACGCCAACGCAGTTGCAGCCAGCTGCATTTTGCATCAGCATTAAATCCCGGAAAGACCGGACATTCCATTCGGGCGTTATAATTAAAAATAAAAGATCCTTTGTACCCAATTTGATTGTCCCAGCCCATGGGCACATCCCGGGTTGATCCGAACCAATGGTGTTTATGGATGTAGGATTGTGCATTGCCGGGTAGGGAAGTACCTATAGCACCAATTACAATTTCACTTTGAAGTACAGCTCCCGTTACCAAATTATAAGAGGTATTTCCAAAATTCAGGAACATCAGCGAGGCGTAAGGCCTGTCGTTTGTAATGGGTTCTGATGCCGCTAAATTTTGGGGCGTGTAAGCGGTTCCGCCAATACCAATACGCTGAATCGTGAGCGTTTCTTCCGGTTTCTTGTATTTAAAAAAAGGAAACCATTTAATGAATTCCGGAAACTGCACTTCTATTTTGGCACTTCCCGTATAATTTTCATCCTTATTCTTAATGGCTAAAAAATCATTTTCGGTGGTAAAAAGTACCTGAAAACCTTTTCCCTGTGCTTTTAAATCAGACAGAAAAAGTAGCATTATGATCAATAGTACAGGACGAAGTAAGGAAGTGCTATTCATATTATCAGGCTTTAATATGGTAAATAATTGATCTGTCTTGATTCGGTATTTATTTCTTTATGCTAAAATAGAAAGAAAATAAGTACAATTTTTAAAATTAGCCTAAAGTTAAAAGTTAAAAACCTGTAAACAATATATTTACAGGTTTTTTTAATGATTATGTTTAAAATGAAATACCTAAACTTCTTTTAATTTCGAAGGGCCCACGACTTCAGTTAAAATAAAGATTTAAGGACTATGTATTATTATGGGCTGATTGTAGGGCAGTTTGGTATTCTTCATCTGTGACAGGCTGAAGCCAGGTGACCTGCAAATCGTCTTTGTAATTTGTAATGGCAATATGCGTCATATTTGTGTTTTCTGACGCTCCGTGCCAATGCTCGACATTTTCAGGAATATTGATGACATCGCCTTTTTTAATGATTTGGGCAGCTTTATTTTTTTCCTGATAATATCCCTGGCCTTCCGTTACCAGTAAGACTTGACCTTTGGGATGTGTATGCCAGTTGGTTCTTGCCTTCGCGTCAAAGCTGACGCTGCCTGCCGAAAATTCGTTGTTTTTGTCCCGTGCAATCAAAGGAGTTAAAAAAGCCTCGCCGCTAAACCAGTCATTGGGTAGTTTGTTGCCTTTTGGAAAAAGAGTATCGTTGTTTTCTGTCGTCATTTTTTCTGAATTTTTAGTTGTACAAACCAGTAGTATAGTCGGTCTTACTGACACCAGCTATAAAGTTAAGATTTGAGTTTCAATAAACTTCAAATTTTTGTAAAAAATACAGCTAAAGTACCGAAAGCAATAACAGCTGTTTTACCGTATAAGTCCAGATAATACATGCTGTTTTTAAAAAGTTATGGAGTTTATCGCTCCAATTTTCAATTAAGCTACTTTTTCAAGAACCGGCATCGTGGCATGAGCAATAGACAATGTTAGCGGATCTAAATGGCCGGCAAAAAAAGTGTCCAGAAGTTCTTTAAATATAGGATTTGCATTTTCGACCTGACAAAATAATGTTAGTGATGAACGCAATTTTCGGGCATCTAATTCTCCCAGAATAGCTTCGGCAGATTTCCTTTTGTATTGTAATAAAAGTTGTGAGATTTCTACAAGATGTTTTTCTAAAATGGGATGCTGCAGATAGGCTTCAGCTTCTTTCAAATTTGCAATTGAATAATAATCAGCTATACTGCTTTTTCCCAATCCTTTTATCTGAGGAAAGATAAACCACATCCAGTGCGATTCTTTTTTTCCTTTTTTAATTTCTGAAAAGGCAGTAAGGTACATTTTATTTTGAGCATCTAAAAAGCGGGTTAAATCATTATTTGCGTAAGCCATGGTCGAATGTATTTATGAAAAAAGGTTGTGATTGATCCTGTTTTTATCTCTTAAAGACGTTTCAAAAATACAGCCGATCCCAATTTTTAATTTATATAATTCTCGGTGTTTGTTATATAATTTATATTATCGTTACCAGTCACAATATCAGTGGATTATTTGTTATTATTTTATCTTCTTTCCCCAACCTGCTGACGCCACATAGAATAATAAAGACCTTTTTTCTCCAGAAGTTCTTCATGGGTCCCTGTTTCAGAAATCTTTCCTTTTTCTAAAACATAAATAGTATCAGCATGCATGATGGTGGAGAGTCTGTGTGCAATTAATATGGTCATTCGCTTTCTGCTTTGTGAAATTTCCCGGATAGTTGCCGTAATTTGTTCTTCGGTCAGGGAATCCAGGGCAGATGTTGCTTCATCAAAAATAAGCAGCTGTGGTTTCCGCAGCAAGGCTCTCGCTATCGAAAGACGTTGTTTTTCGCCACCGGAAAGTTTCATTCCGCTTTCTCCTAAAATTGTATTTAAACCATGCGAAGCTTTTGCAATCAGAGCAGAGGCAGATGCTTTGCTCAGTGCTTCATTAATTTCCTCGTCTGTAGCAGCAGGATTTACAAAAAGCAGATTGTCTTTGATAGATCCGGCATACAGCTGGGTATCCTGCGTCACAAAACCAATTTGTCTTCGCAATGGGTTGTAGCGGATCTGGTCGGAGTTGATGTCATTAAAATAAATAGCTCCTTCCACAGGAATATAAAGTCCGACGAGTAATTTGACCAAAGTAGATTTTCCGGAACCGGATGGACCAACAAAGGCAATAGTATTGCCCAGACTGATTTTAAAGGAGATGTCGTCAATAGCATTGTACCCGGCAGTTTTGTGTTTGAAGACAACGTTTTTAAATTCAAGGGATTCCAGTTTGTCCACTTCGATAGAATTTTCAGGGCGCGTTTCTATGGGCCTGTTCATTAATCGGTCAAAAGTTTTTAAAGAAGCATCTGCCTCTCTGTATAAGATGATCATATTTCCCAAATCCTGTAAAGGTGTAAAAATGGCGGTCGATATAAATTGCATCGCAATTAGCTCGCCTGTCGTAAGCACTTTCCTGAAAATGAGCCATAATAAGATAAACAGGATCGATTGTTTGAGAAGATTTAGCATATTCCCCTGCAGAAAAGAAAGTACGCTTACTTTTTTTGCTTTTTGCATCTCGAGGTTGTAGATCCGTAAAGTCTGCTGATTCATTCTCTTAATTTCTGCAAATGTAAGGCCAAGACTTTTTACGAGTTCTATATTTCGAAGGCTTTCTGTAATTACTCCGGCTTGTTTGTCCGTTTGTCGGTTAATCGATTTCTGGATGCCTTTTATTCTCTTCGAAACCAGTCCCGTTAGTGATCCCAGTAAGACAACACCAATAAAAAATACAGGAACCAGCAGCCAGTTTTTATTGATGCTGTACCAAATCAGAAACCCAACACCAATGAGCGACGAGTACATGACGTTGATAAAAGAATTGATAAACCGTTCGGAATCTGTTTTTACTTTTTGGAGTACGGATAACGTAGTACCGCTTCTGCTTTCTTCAAATTCCTGATACGAAAGCCTGAGTGTTTGTTTCAGTCCATCGTTAAAAATAGACATTCCAAATCCGGCAACGGCTTTTCTGGTAAAATAATCCTGTGCAGCTTTGCTTAATCTTGCGAATACAGCTATTCCGAGTGCAATTCCGAGCCAGTATAATATTCCGGAAAGCAGTTCATTTTCAGAAAGGTTATTTTTGTTGGTGGCATACTGATCTATAATTTTTCCGAATATGACAGGATCAACCAAAGTAAGAAGCTGCGCTATTCCGGCGAGTAATAAAGAAAGAAAAACGAGATTACGATGTGGCTGTAAATATTTCCAGAGTATTTTCATTAAGCTGTTTTTTGAATAGATTGTGAGAATTGCAATTGATTTTTACTAAGTTACCATTCTTATCTTGGATTTTAAAAGTATTTTTAAGCGAACCTTTAGTAAAAAAAAGACCTGTAAACAATTTGTCTACAGGTCTTTTGTGAATTAGACCGGATTACAGTCTGAATTGTATGATTTTATCTTAATGTTTTCCTTTACCATGGACATTTCCATGACCTTTATCATGTCCGTGACCGTTATCATGTTCGTCATGAGAATGTTTATTGTTTCCTTTACCAGGTTTTGGGCCAATTGTTTTTTGTGGGCCTCCTTTGTAACCTTTACCATATTTTACTTTATGAACTTTGTAATTATCATAAGGTCTGTCTCCTCTGTAATCCGTAAGAACTACTTTGTACTCGTTGTAAAGGTCATAATTACGATAAACTCTTGGTAATGATCTTGCGCGAATCCATTTTCCGTTACTTACATAAATATAATTAGACGTATTTACATCATAATAGGTATCCAGATCTGGTAAATAGTAATAACGTGCATTATCGTATCCTGTAGGACCCCATGCAGGTGGTGTTCCAATGTTGACATTAACAGATACCTGAGCATAAGAGAAACTCAATGCGAAAAAAGAAAGTATAGTCAATAAATGTTTTAAAGATTTCATAATCATAGTTGTATTAGATTAATAATTTAGGTTAAAGACAAAAACTAAGCCGAAGTTAAAAATTAAGCAATTAAAAATGGATTTCATATAAAATGACCGCTTACATTAACTAGTTTCTAGGGCTATTTGTTTTGTCCGGGAGCGTATTTCTTTGCACTTTTATCGCCGTTCATTTTTTTGGCCTGTCCTGGTGGTATACTCTTTACCTTTCCGCTAGAGTTGCGTGAAGAGCCGCCTGAGCTTACACTGCAGCTGGCAAAAGAAAATACTGCCGACAGCATTAGAGTTTTAATCATTGTATTTTTCATGTTTTTTTTCAAAGTTAATTTTTTTAAAACACTTTACACCTATTTATTGAAAGGTTTGGTAAGCAATTGTATTTCATGTACGAATAATTTTACTTTTTAGTTTTTTCTAATTTTAAACATTCACTTTTACTTCAGTATTAGCGCTATTTTTTAATTTTAGCAACTTTTTCGGTAAGGTTTTTCCAGTACCTTTTAGGCATGTGCCGTAAGTGAAGGCGTGTGTTTTTTCTGGATTCAATATTGACATGAGTAAAATATTGCACCCACAAATTTTGAAAAAAGGCTTCTTCCTGATCACAGATTTCAGCCAGAAATTTATCAGAATTGTGCTCGCTGCTAAATTGCAGTTCTACTGTCGAGACTTTTTTGAGGTCATAATAGATGCCGTATTTTCGTTTCGCATCATAAATTAGCCAGCGCTGATCTGCATAGCGGCTACTGAAATGATTTTCGATTAGCGGAAGCACATCGCAGTCCGGTTCGATAATAGCGTAATACAACTGATCTTTCGTTAGCTTAAAACGAACAAAGGCCTTCATTCGGTGGCTCTCTCTTCTGGTGATCTGGGCGGCTTTTCTGACTCCCCATACTTCGCTGTTGGACAAATCTTCTTCAATATTTTTTTCAGAGGCGAAAACATAGCTGGCAAATCGAAACATTAAATCTTCAGACTGTGCTGTTTCTGATAAAAACGTACTGTAGATTCTTTTAAATCCTTCCTTTGAAAGCCTGTTTCTTAAACTATCGGAAACACGTTTCGCTTTTTCAGGATCCGTTACCACATAATAAGTATCCGCAAAAAGCAGACTGGTTGCCGGTTCTTGTTTTGCAAAAACGATGTCTTGTAGTTTTAATTCTTAAATTTCAAAGACGGCGGTGAGCCATCCTTCAAAAGTACCGTCATATATTACCTGTGTCATGCGCCGAATAGAGAAAGTTGATTGGAGAAATTGTTTTGGTATTTGCTTTTTTGGGCATCTAAAATGTGATCCTTGATCTGAATAGCGGTATAATCCTTCTGCAGTAGAAAGGGTGATGCAAAAGCTAGGAAGTAACGTGCGCGGCTGTAGGCAATCCCCATTTTCTGTAAGTCCGGGGCAGTGAGTTTTTTGAACTTTCTGGCCGCGACAATTTTTTGGGCGCTTAAAAAACCGATTCCGGGAATGCGTTTGATGAGTTCGAGATCCGCCGTGTTAACATCTACCGGAAATTGGTTCAGGTTGCGCAATGCCCATCCGAGTTTGGGATCAATATCCAGGTCCAGATTAGGCTGGTCAAATCCAACAATCTCATTGACATTAAAACCGTAATAGCGAATTAACCAATCGGCCTGATACAAACGGTTTTCACGGATAATAGGAACCGGTGTCCCGATAGAAGGGAGGCGGTTGTCGTAGCTTATTGGTACATATCCGGAATAATACACCCGACGCATGTTCATCTGCTGATAAAAATAGTCCGCCATTCCTAAAATTTCAAGGTCGCTTTCTTTCGTTGCGCCAATGACCATTTGCGTACTTTGGCCTGCGGGAGCAAAAAGAGGTGCCTTGAAGTTGGATTTTCGTTCTTCCTTGTGGCCGGCAATTTCATTTTTAAGGTAGTGCATGGGTTTCATGACATCACCATGATTTTTTTCCGGTGCCAGTAATTTCAGGCTTTGTTCGGTTGGCATTTCTACATTTACACTTAAGCGGTCGGCATACATTCCGGCTTCTTTCAATAATTCGTCACTGGCTCCGGGAATCGCTTTCAGGTGTATGTAGCCATTAAAATTATGTTCCAGCCTTAATTTCTTCGCAATTCTAACCAGACGTTCCATAGTAAAATCGGGATTGTCAAAAATACCGGAGCTGAGAAATAAGCCTTCAGTATAATTTCTCCGGTAAAAACCAATCGTAAGGTCCACAACTTCCTGTACCGTAAAGGCAGCACGTTTGACATCATTGCTTTTTCGGCTGACGCAATACGCACAATCAAAAATACAATGGTTGGTCAGTAGAATTTTCAGTAAAGCCACACAACGCCCGTCTTCGGTATAGGAATGGCAAATACCGGATCCGCTGGAATTTCCAAGTCCTTTGTCTTTATTCTTTCGATTGCTCTGACCAGAGGAACAAGAGACATCATATTTTGCCGCATCCGACAGAATGGCCAGCTTTTCCATTACTCTTTCATGTACCATTTTAATTTTCTTTTATAGTTGCAAATCGTTATAAAAGCGATGAATCTTCATCCAATAAAATGATCTTTTAAGGATTGCTATTTTGTTTTTGGGAATCATCCTGTTCGCTGTGAAACAGGCAAACGCTTTTAGTTGTAATAATAAATCGTGGTTTTTATCTCTTACGCTTTCAAAATTAGTTCAATTTGTAACAAGTTTGGATTGGTTTCGTGTTCTAAATTGTAACAAATAGTGTTAAAGGTAATTCTGTAAAAAGCAACAATACCTGAACAAAGGGAATTTTAAACAGGTGGCCAAATGCCGGGAGGGAATTAAAAATAAAAAATCGCAATTATCAACATATTTGATAATTGCGATTTTATTTAGTGGAGTCGCCGGGAATCGAACCCGGGTCCAAACAAGCAACTAAAGAGCTTTCTACGCGTTTATTTCCTGATTGGATTTTCGATGTTAAGCTAGGTCAGGAACAACCACTCAACACTTATCTTCTTAATTTCGAAATCCACCCGAAGCTCATGGAAATCTAGGTCTATTTTTACGGTTCCCCTGTACTGACCGCCACAAACCAAGGCTTTCAAGGAGAATCCAGCTTCCCTATCTGATAGGGACGTGGCTAATCTTACTATAATTCGGATTATGCAGCTAAAGCGTAGTTATTTTCGCCGTGTAAAATTGTAAGATCTTATATTTACGAGCAAGGTCTCAATGCTCGACGTGCTTACTTTTCAATTCGACTTGCTGTCAAAACCAGTCGACCCCAAAAATGAGTTTGCAAATTTATACTATTTGAAGTTAGTTTCGTAATAAATTTTACAGAAAAATATCTTTATTCTTCGTCCTTAAAATTAAACGGGTAATCGCCGAAAACCGGAGCCAGTTTACGCACCGCATACGTGTTTCTCGTAAATTTATTCGATAAGGCAATAATAGTAATGTTTTCTTTCTGTAACGGAATGTACGATGAAGTGTATCCATGCCACCAGCCGTTGTGAAAGTAAAAATTCTGTCCGGTCTCCCAATTGATCATTCGGATTCCCAAACCATAGTTTTTGGTGCCTTTACGTTCGTTGCTATAACCGGTATAGACTTGCTTTAATAGCGCAGGCTTTAAAAAATCAGGGGAATTTCTCGCACGGTCAAATTTTAATAAATCGCGCGGGGTCGAGAAAATGTTTTTATCGCCATAAACGGCATCCATATAATCAAGTCCGATTTCGACATTGTTTCCTTTATAAGACGGAACGATTGTTTTTCTGTCCTTTTCCCAATCGAAAACAAAAGTATGCGTCATTCCGAGTGGCTTAAAAATCATTTGGGTCATGGCTTCTTTATAAGTCAGCCCTGTTATTTTTTCAATAATAAGCGCCAGCATGGCATAATTGGTGTTGCAATAGGCAAAACGCGTTCCTGTTGTTGCTTCCAGGCCAATATTTTTAGTAGCCAGAAGCTCTAAAATATCTTTATTGGTCAGTTGATTGTGCCTGTCCCAAACCGATTTATCCCTGTCGGTGAAATAAGCGTAATTTCTCATTCCGCTGCGGTGGCTCAATAACATTCGAACCGTACATTCCGGATAAGGAAAGGTTTTTAGAATCGTGTTTACTTTTTGGTCTAAATCCAGTTTTCCGGCATTCACCAATTTTAAAACGGCAGTTGCCGTCAAAACTTTGCTGACAGAGGCAATATGAATAGGAGTATCTGCATTTATGGTAGTACCTTCATTTTTGTCTGCGTAGCCATTATATCGTTCAAAAATAATCTGACCGTTTTTAGCAACCAGAAAACCGCCGTTCATACTGTTGTTTTTCCAGTTTTTAGTGTAAAAGTGATTTATTCTTCCAGCTACCGAATTAATATAAGCCTGGCTTATTTTTTTTTCAGGCCCTAACGGTTTCATCTTAGGTAAAGTATCTTCGACCGCCGTAATCTCTTTTTCTGTATTTTTTTTATCTTTTCCGCAGGATCCTAAAACTAAGATTAGAAAAAGTATTTGTGGTATATTTGTTTTTTTAAGGAAGCTCATTTTCATCATTCTTTAAAAACAAATATATAGAATTCAATACTTTTGATTTGCCATTTTTAAATCTGTAAAATATAGTTTTTAACTTTTTTTTAACTTCTTTTTTTTGTATTCAGTTGGTCATCAGCTTTTAGCGTTACAGAACTGTTTGAAATTAAAGAATTACAACAAAAATTTAACTTATTTTGTTATATTTGAAACAAATTCAATTCAAAAAGTTATATTAATATTTACTTTAATCCGTTATAAATGAAATTTGGTATCATAAAAGAAAGAAAAAACCCACCAGACAGACGTGTTGTGTTTGCGCCAGGAGAACTGGCAAAACTGAAACAGCTTTATCATGACGCTACAGTTGAAGTTGAAAGTTCAGATATTAGAATATTTTCTGATATTCAGTACCAAAGTTTAGGGATAACTATTACAGATGATGTTTCCGGTTGTGATGTTTTATTTGGAGTGAAAGAAGTTCCGGTAGAAAATTTAATTCCGGACAAATCGTATTTCTTTTTTTCTCATACTATAAAGAAACAACCTTATAACAGAAAGCTACTAAAAGCGATCTTAGAGAAAAATATCGATTTATACGATCATGAAACTATTGTAGACAGCAACAACAGAAGGCTTATTGGTTTTGGAAAATATGCAGGAATGGTCGGTGTTTACAACGGAATTCGAGCTTTTGGGATAAAATTTGAATTGTTTAAATTGCCAAAAGCAGAAACTCTTGCCGGAAAAGACGCCCTGATTATGCACCTGAAACGCATTACGTTACCACCTTTAAAATTTGTGATCACCGGAACGGGTAAAGTGGGGAGTGGCGCGAAAGAAATTCTGGACGCTATAAAGATAAAAGAAATCACGGTTGAAAATTATTTAACCAAAAACTACACGCAGCCGGTTTATGTGCAGCTGGATGTTTTGGAATACAACAAACGAATTGACGGACAGGTTCTTGATTTTAATGATTTTGTCACACATCCGGAGGCCTATGTTTCTGATTTTGAAAAATTCACAAAAGTCACCGATATTTATTTTACAGGTCATTTTTACGCCAGCGAGGCACCGGTAATTCTGACAAGAGAAATGTTGAATGCCAGCGATTGCAAGATAAAAGTGGTAGCCGATATTTCCTGTGATGTCAATGGCCCAATTGCCTGCACTTTGCGTGCTTCTACGATTGCAGAGCCTATTTACGGATACTGGCCGGCCGAAGGTAAAGAAGTGGATGTTTTTCATCCCGGTGCTATTGTTGTAATGGCCGTTGATAATCTGCCATGCGAAATTCCAAAAGATGCAAGCGAAGGTTTCGGAGAACAATTTATGGAACATGTAATCCCCGCTTTCTTTAATGGAGATAAAGACGGAATTCTGCAAAGAGCCAAAATAACGGAGAAAGGGAAGCTTACTCCGAGATTCAGCTACTTACAGGATTATGTAGACGGGAAATAAGTTTCTAGTCTCAGTCTCAGTTTACAGTCTCTCCCAATAGCTATCGGGATCAGTCTCAGTTTACAGTTTAAGAGGGTATGTGAAAGTTTTTCCATTCCAAACAACTGAAAACTGAGACTGAGACTGAAAACTTTTTTTTACACCATCTCTTCCGGTTTTACCCAGGCATCAAAATCTTCCGGGGTAACATAGCCCAAGCGAACAGCTTCTTCTTTTAGGGTTGTTCCGTTTTTGTGGGCAGTCTGTGCAATTTCAGCAGCTTTATAATATCCGATTTTGGTATTTAGTGCGGTAACCAGCATCAATGAATTGTCTACCAATTCTTTGATACGTTTGTGGTTGGGCTCAATTCCCTGTGCGCAGTGTTCGTCAAATGAAACGCAGGCATCGCCCAATAATTGAGCGGATTGAAGGAAATTAGCAGCCATAACAGGTTTAAAAACATTCAGTTCGTAATGTCCCTGCATACCGCCAACAGCAATCGCCATATCGTTTCCGATCACTTGTGCACAAACCATTGTCAAAGCCTCACATTGTGTCGGATTTACTTTTCCGGGCATTATAGACGATCCGGGTTCATTTTCAGGAATATGAATTTCTCCAATTCCGGAACGCGGACCTGAAGCTAACATTCTGATGTCATTCGCAATTTTATTTAGGGAAACAGCCAATTGTTTTAATGCTCCGTGTGTTTCAACAATAGCATCATGAGCCGCTAAAGCTTCAAATTTATTTTCAGCAGTGACAAAAGGATGATTGGTAAAATTTGCAATATATTCCGCCACTTTCACATCGTATCCTTCCGGAGTGTTAAGTCCTGTTCCTACTGCGGTTCCTCCCAATGCAATTTCAGCTAGATGTGGCAGTGTATTTTTTAATGCTTTCAGTCCGAATGTTAATTGGGCTGCGTAACCTGAGATTTCCTGACCTAAGGTAAGCGGCGTAGCATCCATAAGATGGGTACGGCCAATTTTTACCACATCTTTATAGGCTGTTGCTTTTGCATGGAGCGTATCTCTTAATTTTTCTACACCGGGAATGGTAGTTTCTACAATCATTTTATAAGCAGCGATATGCATTCCGGTTGGGAAAGTATCATTCGAGGATTGTGATTTATTCACATCGTCATTTGCTTTTATGAATTGCTCGCCTTCACCAATCTGAAACCCTTTAAGAACCTGTGCACGGTTGGCGATTACTTCATTTACGTTCATGTTGCTTTGCGTGCCGGAACCGGTCTGCCAGATCACCAGTGGAAACTGATCGTCTAATTTACCTTCTAAGATTTCGTTACAGACTGCTGCAATGGCATCTCTTTTTTCGATTGGCAAAACACCCAAATCGTAGTTGGCATACGCAGCCGCTTTCTTTAAATAAGCAAAGCCTTCTATGATTTCTTTTGGCATAGATGCCGAAGGTCCTATTTTGAAATTGTTTCTGGAACGTTCTGTCTGCGCACCCCAATATTTATCGGCCGGGACCTGAACTTCTCCCATGGTGTCTTTTTCTATTCTGTATTTCATTTGTTTGATTCTATACTATATTTGTAAAATGTATTCTGTAATATGTGATTTGTAAGCTGAGACTGCGACTGTGACTGCAAACTGAGACCAAGACTGCAAACTAAAAAAGCTCTTATTTAAAATGAGTTTAAATATACGGATAATTGTGATTTTATAAAAATTGATTTGGTTTTTATTGGCAAGGAAAAATATAAAAGCTACATTTGTGCTTACATTCAAAAATTCCGGAAAACATGTTTGAATTTTCACAGTACTTAGGTTTTTTACTTTTCTTAACCATACTAACTATAGGGTTTTGGTTAATGTTCTTCTTAGTTGGTTTCGTATCTTATTGGGTTACGGGAGCAAGCTGGGAAATGTTCAAAGAAATGAGAGCAAAGAAAAAGCAAGAACAATCGATTTAATTTTAAATTGATTTCATAAAAAAAGGACCCGTTTTGCGAGTCCTTTTTTTTATTCCGGAAAATCCAAAATTCAATAAAAAAAATCCAAATTCCAATTTCTGCAGCTTAATTATAAAGTGTCAGTAATTGGAATTTGGATTTTAAAATTTTTGGAATTTTAAACTAAGTTAACCCGGAAATTCTCCACCACCATCATTTCCTCCTTCTTTCTGGGCAGGATTCCTTTCTCTTTCGCTTTTGGCTTTGTTAAAGCGATACGTGAACGATAAGTTGAATTGACGTTTACGGAATTGCATTTCACCATAAGAGGTCTGGCTCTCCAGTGTTGTATCATTTTGAAGATATGTATAAGACCTCATGATTCTGGAGTTAAAAATATCGCTAATATTGAAAGCAATTGTTGCTTTATCTTTTAAGACATCTTTGCTAAATGCTGTATTCATAGAAAATTGTCCCAGGTTTTTACCTTGCGCTGTTTTTTGTTCGCCGTTATAAACGCTGCTCAGTTGCCAGTCGATTTTGTATGGTAAAGTTACTTTTGAGCTAATTCTTGCGAACCATGTATTGGCTTGATTGTTTAGATTCTGTATAACAAGATTTCCTTTAGTATCTGTGTATGAGTTCTCCCCGGTTGTTTTTACGTTATATAAATTGAAGTTACTGTTTAATCTCCACCATTTAAATGGCGTGTAATTTAAGGTAAATTCAAAACCAAATTTTTGTTCTTTTCCTAAGTTAATGGGTCTGCTTAAAATAACCGGAATTCCTTCAACGGTTTGACCGGGTTGAGGAGTTACGACCTCATCATCAGGAGTTACAACATCACCAGTAGGAGATCTTACAAAGCTAAAAACATCTTTTGTGTCTTCAAAATAAGCAGAAGTATTGAATGTTACTTTGTCCCAACGTTTGATATATCCAATGTCATATTTATCTGTCAGGGATGGATCTAAATCCGGATTTCCCTGAAAGATATTTACATTACTTGAATAGTTTACGGCCGGGTTCATGAAACGGCCTCTTGGTCTTGTTAAACGCTTGCTGTAACTTGCGGTAAAATTACTTTGATCTGAGATTTCGTAGCTAATAAAAGCACTTGGAAACAAGTTATTATATTTTTTAGTATTGAAATCGTTTGAATCTAACAAGTTAACCTCAATATTAGTGTCTTCCCAGCGTAAACCAAATAAATACGAGAATTTGTTTACTTTAAAACCATATTGGGCATAAAGCGCATTAATATTTTCTTTATATTCTAAAGTATTTGATAAATTGGGATTTACCTGACCCTGATTATTGGTTATGACATATTTATTGTTCAGGTCGCCAAAACTTCCTTTATATCCAGCTTCAAACTGACTGCCTTTTCCTAATGGTAAAACATAATCAGCTTGTAACTGTATTTGTTTTTGAACCTGATCGTTTAAAGTAGTATTGGAATTGGGAGATGCAGTAATAATACTATTGCTGTCGTCTGTATTTCTTGAAATCGATAAATCAGCGGTAAGTTTATGTCCTTTATCGTTGAAGTTTTTAATTAAATTTGAAGTATATTCTACGTTTTCACTATCGGTAGCTCCATTGTTTAAACGGAAAGAAGTTCCTGTAAAAGCGTGATTAGCGTCAAAATTATTGTAGTTAATCAAGTCTCTGGTATCTCCATTGCTATTTTGGTAATTAATAGCATTTGTCCAAAAAGTATTCGGAGCAACTGTCCATTCTATCCCGGCTCTTCCGTTAAATCCTTCATTTGTTCTTTTCGTGTCACGATCTTCGTCTAAAAAACCTTTAGGAGTTCCGTTAGCATTAAGATATTCTGTATTTGTTAATCCGCCGCCTTCATTGGTTCTGTAGTTGTACCCTGCAGTCGTAAAGTAGTTTAATTTTTCGGTTTTATAATTCAGATTCGCACTTAAACCATAGGTTTCAGGAATCCCTGTTGAAGCTATAAAAGTTCCGTTAAGACCCTGGTTTTTTCCTTTTTTAAGGATAATATTAATTAATCCGGAGCCACCTTCAGCATCATAACGCGCAGATGGATTGGTAATAACTTCTACCTTGTCAATGGCATCGGCAGGCAGCTGGCGTAATGCTTCAGCCACATTGATCGCGTTTGAGGGTCTTCCGTCAATTAAAATTCTGACATTATCACTTCCTCTTAAGCTTACATTTCCTTCGGTATCGACAGAAACAGACGGCACATTATCCAAAACGTCACTTACAGTTCCGCCCTTTACCATCATGTCCTGACCCACGTTGTACACTTTTTTATCCAGTTTTATTTCTACGGTAGATTTTTCTGCACGAACCACAACTTCATTCAGTTGTGCTGCATCTTCAGAAAGATTTACAACACCTAAATTAGTATCAGACTGAATGTTTTTTTGTTTGATTTCGGTTGACTTAAACGAAATAAATTCAATTTTTATGTCGTAAGTCCCCGGAGCTACGGCCACTTCAAATTCTCCTTTAGGATTTGTAATTCCCCCGGCAATAACTTTAGTGTCATTTGGAGCCATAATCGAAATGGTAGCATATTCCAACGGCTGTTTGCTTACTTTTTCTAAAACTTTTCCGGCAACTTTTACCTTATTTCCACCAGATGGCGGTTGTTGTGCATAGTTGTAAAAACTTGTAAAAAGCAATACAAGTAATACAGCAAATTTGATTTGTTTCATTGTGTATTTTGGTTTCTTTTCTTCTTAGACCACAAATTTAGCTTTTGGTTTAAAGCGAAAAGTCACAAAAAAATGTTAATGCTGTTCTTTATAATCAATCTAAAAAAGAAGCTACCAAATCTAAATCTCTTCCAATAATGGCTTTTCCGTCTTTTATAACAATCGGACGTTCTATTAAGATGGGATGATCCGCCATTGCCTGGATAATTTCATCCTCATTCAGGTTCTTTTGCTTGTAATTTTCGATCCAGATTTTTTCTTTAACCCTTACTAACTGAAGAGGTTTTAAGCTTAGTTTTTCAAGCAGCAATTTTAAATCAGCAAAAGAAGGTGTTTCTGTCAGGTACGGAATGATTTTGTAATCCTGATTGGACTGATCTAAAAAAGCCAGGCAATTTCTTGATTTTCCGCAACGTGGGTTATGGTAAATTTCTATCATTTTATTTTTTTAATTTATAACAGGAGTGTTAAAGTAAAAATTCGGTATTTTAGCAAGACCAAAAATAAGATTTACTTATTAAACTGAATTCTCATTTTTAAATTTTTATCGATATGTTTTTAGAACAAGGAATTAAACCCGAAAATAAATTCTGGAAATATCTTCTAGGTTCGGTTTTTATTATTACCGCCTCATTTATTGGCCAGATTCCCTTTTCTATTGCAGTTCTCTATAAAAGTTTTAATTCCACTAAACCTATTCCAACAGACAGTGATTCGGCTTTAAAAATGTTTGAACCCAATCTGACCTTATTTTTAGTGATGATTTCTTTTGCTTTTGCTTTTGCCGGGATTTACTTTGTGGTGAAGTATCTTCATAATCAGACTATTTTATCGATAACAACGTCCCGGAAAAAAATAGACTGGTCGCGTATTTTGTTTTCTTTTGCATTATGGTCGTTTTTCTCTGTAATCAGTTTTTTAGTGGTCTATTTTAAAGCTCCTGAAAATTTTGTATGGAATTTTAAATTAGTTCCCTTTCTGGTTTTAGTCGTTATTGGTAGTTTATTGATTCCAATACAAACCAGCACGGAAGAATATGTCTTTAGAGGCTATCTGATGCAGGGATTTGCTAATCTGGCCCGAAACAAATGGTTTCCGTTATTATTGACATCGTTAATTTTTGGTTCAATGCATGTCTTTAATCCCGAAGTCGCTAAAATGGGGTATGTTATCATGATATATTACATTGGTACAGGTTTCTTTTTAGGCATTCTGACACTAATGGATGAAGGGATTGAGCTCTCGCTGGGATTTCATGCTGCGAATAATCTGATTGGTGCGCTTTTAGTTACTTCAGACTGGTCTGTTTTTCAGACGCATTCCATTTTTAAAGATATGTCAGAACCTTCAGCGGGCTTAGATGTGATTTTGCCAGTTGTGGTTATTTATCCGATCCTGCTTTTTATTTTCACTAAAAAATACGGATGGAACAACTGGAAAGAAAAATTAACGGGTAAAATTAATAGTGTAGAATCACCAAATTAAAAATTTCATGTTAGAATTAACACATAAAAATGTCCATAATTATTTTAAAATAAACGGATATCATCTTAACGCGGCAGATTTATGCCGTGTCGCTTACAGTTATATAAAAGAAGGAGATTCGAACGAACAGGCCATTGGTGAATTTCTTCTGGACTGGTTCGATAATAAAGAATTCATCGAAATGAAAACGTCCGGAACAACCGGGCTTCCAAAAGTGGTTCGTCTGGAAAAACGCGCAATGATTCATTCTGCTCTGTCTACAGGAGATTTTTTTCTTTTAGAACCCGGAGATAAAGCTTTGTTGTGTTTACCGGTTCAATTTATAGCAGGGAAGATGATGTTGGTCAGAAGTATGATTTTAGGCCTTGATTTGGATGTAGTAGCTCCAAGTACAACGCCTTTAGCTCTAAATACAACTCTATATGATTTTGTGGCAATGGTGCCCCTGCAAGTTCAAAATTCAATTGAAGCTTTAAAGAATGTAAAGAAGCTAATTGTGGGTGGTGCTAAAATGGATGCTTCACTCGAAGAAAAAGTGTTGCCCCTGAAAACAGAGGTGTACGAGACGTACGGAATGACAGAAACGATTACACATATTGCAGCCAGAAAAGTGGGTGAGAATGTTTTTACGGTGTTGCCAAATGTAGGAATAGCCCAGGATGATCGTGGCTGTCTGGTCATTACGATTCCGGTTATTTCTGAAGATCCTGTTATTACTAATGATCTCGTTGAGATTGTAAGAGAAAATCAGTTTATTTTCCTAGGAAGAATTGATAATATAATTAATAGTGGAGGAGTGAAGCTTATTCCGGAACAGATAGAAGCCAAACTGCTTGACAAAATTAGCGGAAGATTTTTTGTAACCGGAATTCCGGATTCTGTTCTGGGCGAAAAACTGATTCTGGTTATTGAAGGCGAGAAACAAAATTTTGCAGCTGATTTTTTTGATGGTTTAGGTAAGTATGAAAAACCAAAAGAAATTGTTTTTGTTCCAAAGTTCAAAGAAAACGAAAACGGTAAATTATTACGCAAACAGAGTTTGGTTTAACAAATAAAAGTTTAAAATAAAAAATCCCAAATCCCAATTTAGCAGTTGGAATTTGGGATTTTTTATTTTTGGAATTTAACTCTAATTATTCTTTAACTACAGCATCTTTGCGTTCCAGTAAAGCCATATAAAATCCGTCGAAACCAGATTCGGAGGCCAAAATTTTACGATCTTTTACGAATGTAAATTGTTTGCCGATTTCAGTTTTTAAGAATTTCTCTACCTGCTCCTGATTTTCTGATGGTAAAACAGAACAAGTGGCGTAAACTAATTTTCCACCTGGTTTTACAATTTTAGAATAACTTTCTAAAACTTCTGCCTGAACTTTACGGATGTTATCAATAAATTCAGGTTGCAGTTTCCATTTGGCGTCAGGGTTTCTTTTTAGAACTCCTAAACCGCTGCATGGCGCATCGATCAGTACACGATCTGCTCTTTCATGTAATTTTTTGATCACCTTTGTAGTGTCAATGATACGGTATTCAATATTAAAAGCACCATTTCTTTTTGCTCTTAATTTCAGTTGTTTCAGTTTGCTTTCGTACAAATCCATTGCAATCAATTGTCCTTTGTTTTCCATCAAAGAAGCAATGTGTAATGTTTTTCCTCCGGCTCCTGCACAAGTGTCCACAACACGCATTCCTGGTTTTACGTCAAGAAAACCGGCAACCAATTGTGAGTTTGCATCCTGAACTTCAAAAAGTCCCTGTTTAAAAGCATCCGTCAAAAACACGTTTGCTCTTTCTTTTAAAACTAAAGCTTCCGGCTGATCTTTTAAATATTCTGTTTCAATATTCAAATCCATCAGGGTGTTTCTCAGGTTTTCTTTGGTACCTTTAAGTGTATTGGTTCTTAAAATAACTTTTGCAGGCTGGTTTTGTGCAGCAATTTCTGTTGCCCAGACTTTTTCACCTAATTCTTTAACACCCAATTCATCCATCCAGTCCGGAATAGATTCTTTCAGAGCTCTGATTTTAGAAAGCTCGTCAAAACGACCTTTTATTTTTCGTTCCGGTGTTCCTTCCAGTTGTCTCCAATCCGGAATTGGGTATCCTCTTAAAACGGCCCAAACCGCAAACATTCTCCATAAATTGTCTCTGTCAAAAGGTTCTTTTACTTCGGCAATTTCTGCGTATAATCGTTTCCAACGAACAATTTCGTATATCGTTTCAGCAACAAACTTCCTGTCGGAACTTCCCCAACGTTTGTCTTTTTTTAATGCTCTTGCTACCACTTTGTCTGCATATTCCCCTTCATTGAAGATCGCGTTTAAAGAATCGATGGTAGTATAAACTAAATTTCTGTGTAATCTCATTTTAATTATTTGAGTTGCAAAGGTACTATTAATTGATTGAAAGTTAAATTTTTAATTTTGATTGTTATTTTAACTTTTATTAAAAAGAAAAAAAACACTCTAATAAAGTTTAAAAGAGTGTTTTTTCTGAATTTATTTTTGGAACAACTTTATTTTATAATTCGTGTTAATCCAATATTTTCCGGAGCGTGAAGCACCATAGGGAATTTTTCTATTTTTACGGAACTGCTGTCCAGACCAAAAGCTCTTTCTTCAGATAAACTTAATTTTTTGATAAAGAAATACGAGTTCATGATGATATTTTCGTGCCATCTTAAATCGTTGTCATTCGAAAGGAATTTCTCAGACAGTACAAATTTAAAGTCTCCGATAATATTGTTTTTATTTAAGGACTCATATCGGCTGGTAATATCTACTTCGCCATTTTTTACCATGTCCCTGATTACTTCACGGAACATCAGGTTGATTTTGGTTGGCTCCCTGAAGCCTAAATTAAAATCGACTCTGTAAATATCGTCTTTTGCAATTTCGGTAACTTTATACTGTGTTTTATAAGGTTCTGTTAAAATGTTTACGTGTACAAACCAGTAAATATCAGCTCTTTTCGGGCGTTTTTGCAGGATGGAATACATTACTTTCTGCTCTAGCTCGTCAACACGATTGGCATTGGTCATGTAAACCAAATGTGTCGCGTATTTTGGAATAGATAAGTCTTCGCTCAACTCCATCAATACTTTTTTGTAGTCGTCGATTTTGACAATTTTAGTATAATTTTTATTGATTTTCTTAGCCAGATACCAGATCGTCATAATCGAAATTAAAACAGCTGCAATAATTAAAGTTACATAACCGCCTTCGGCAAATTTGGTCACATTGGCAATCAAAAAGCTAAATTCAATTAGTAAGTAAATCGTAATTAAAGGTACCATGAAAATTAACTTAATACGTTTCATGATCAGGTAATAGTTAAGCAGGATAGTCGTCATGATCATACATAGTACAATTGCCAGACCATAGGCATGCTCCATGTTGCTTGATTTCTCGAAATGGAGAACAATTCCCACGCAGCCAAAAAACAACAGCCAGTTGATTGACGGAATATACAATTGACCTTTTACTTCCGTCGGATATTTGATTTTTACTTTCGGCCAGAAATTAAGTCGCATCGCCTCATTGATCAAAGTAAATGATCCACTGATTAAGGCTTGTGATGCAATTACGGCTGCTAAAGTGGCAATAACAATTCCTACCGGTTGAAACCAGTCCGGCATAATCAGGTAAAACGGATTTCCATTTTCTCCTCCTAAGGCCTGTAAAGTCTGACCTTCATGGTGGATCAAAAAGGCTGCCTGACCGAAATAATTTAATACTAAGGTAAGTTTTACGAAAATCCAGCTTATTCTGATGTTTTTTCTTCCGCAATGCCCCATATCCGAGTACAATGCTTCTGCTCCGGTTGTACATAAAAACACAAGTCCGAGAACAAAAAAGCCTTCAGGATGTATCTGTAGTAAGTGATACGCGTAATAAGGATTCAGTGCCTTTATAACTTCAGGGTGATGTGAAATCTGAATCACTCCCAGAGTTCCTAACATGGTAAACCAGATTAGCATCATCGGAGCGAAGAATTTCCCCACTAATTTAGTTCCAAATTGCTGAATGGTAAAAAGAACAAATAAAATTCCAATCACAATCGGAATCGTATTGATTTCAGGATAGTAGGTTTTTATTCCCTCTACAGCCGACGAAACCGAAATGGGCGGTGTAATAATTCCATCTGCCAGCAAGGCACTACCTCCAATAATGGCCGGGACAATCAGCCAGGTAATCTTGGTTTTTTTGACTAATGCGTAGAGCGCAAAAATTCCACCTTCACCGTGATTATCTGCACTAAGTGTAATAAGCACATATTTTATGGTAGTCTGTAGGGTTAATGTCCAGAAAACACATGAAATACCTCCTAAAACAATGTCAGCACTAATGATGTGTTCTCCCAGAATGGCTTTCATTACATATAATGGAGAAGTACCAATATCCCCATAAATAATTCCTAGTGTGATTAGTAAACCTCCAATAGACAACTTACTGTGTAAGTTTTTATGCGCTGCGCTCATGTATGTTTTTATAAAAGACGGTTGCAAATTTACTGTTTTAAAATAAATTAGCGTCAATTAAAATTAAAAAGATAAAAAAAAGCACAATCGTAAAATTGTGCTTTAATTTTTATTAGAAATTTAAGGAACAGAATTAAATTCTTCTGTTTCCGCCTCTGGAGCCTGAATTGTTTTCTCTTTGCGGCTGACTGCCTCTTGATTCCTGATTTACTCTCGGGGACTCAGCTCTTTGAGGTGCCTGCGCTCTTGAAGTGTTAGCTCTGTTTTCAGAACTGCCTCTGTTTTCAGGCATGCTTCTTGGCACTTCTGTTCTTTGTACCGGAGCAGTTCTGTTAGAATTCCCTCTGTTTTCAGAATAAACTCTGGAATTATTCTCATTAGCGTTTCTTCTCACTTCATTTCTTTGCGTGTTTTCAACTCTTGCAGGGGTATTGACATTTGCTGAATTATCTCTGCTGGCTGGTGTTGCACGATTGGTGTTATAATTTCTGTCTGAATTAGGTCTGTTAACAGCTGCGTTTCTGTTATCGGCATAGTTTCTGTCAGTACCAGTTGTTCTTCCCGCATTGGATCTGTTGGTATTGTAAACATTTTGGTTTCTGTTAGATTCTCTGCTTGCAACACGTCTCTGATCCAATTCATATCTGTTGTTGGTGTTGGCATGTCTTTGAGAAAAACTATAGTTTGGACGTCTTGTTTCGTATCCGTAAGAACGTCTTGTTTCATACAAAACCGGAGCTCTGTAACTTCTTCTGGTGTTTACGTAATTATAATGGTTGTTTACGTTGATACAAACATTTATATTTCTTCTGTATCTGTAAATAGGGTAAGGTCTCCATGCGGTATAATAAGTTGGATAGTAGTTCCAGCCCCATGTAGAATAATAAGGTCTGTAGTTGGTGATCCAAAACGAAGTATAAATTACCGGAGCTACATTATAAACAGGCTCATAAATATAATTGTCCCCATACAAATAAGAGTTTCCTACTACCTGAACAACTACTTTGTTGTAATTGTCTCTTTCAACATCAATTGTGGCGATATCCTGATATACATCGCGATCCAGAACGGCCTGTATGATTACAACGTGGGTTCTGTCTTCTACGGATTCAATTACACGCAGGTAATCAACTTCGTCATCATCATTTAAATCAAGGTTAGAGATCTGATATTTAGGATCATTCAATCGTCTTTCAAAATCCTGAAGATTGGCTGATTCTCCAAATATAGAGGCAACTGCCCTAAGGTCTAAGTTGTCGCTTATATCTGAATTTTTTGCATAAACAGTTGTTTGGCTTTGCGCCTCAACTGTACTAAAACCTAGGGCTAGTAATGCTATAAAAAGTAGTTTCGATTTCATGACAAATCATATTAAGATTAATATTGTGGAATATCCAATTACTGTGCCAGAAAAAAAAACAAAACATATTTTATATGTTATAATTAATTGTATTTTAGCATGAAAAAAAAGTAATTAATATGAAAAAAGTAATTTTATTTTTTGGTGCTTTTGTTTTGTTTATGTCTTTTAAAACATTGAATAATAATGGGAAAGAGTTTGTAAACAGTGGCTTCACCTCAGTACAAATAGAAACTTTATTTCAGGATAAAATTAGTATCAGAGCGATTGCGATTGATAAAAATAAGGTCTGGTATGGAGGTGATAATTCTCGTTTTGGATGGTATGATTTAGATAAAAAAGAAAAATTTGAGGATCATATTTATCGCGATACGCTAAAATTAGAATTCAGAAGTATTGCTCAGACTTCAAAAAGTATTTATTTATTAAGTGTTGCGAACCCTGCCCTGTTGTATCAGGTTTCTAAAAAGACCCATAAAGTAAAATTGGTATACAAAGAAATCAATTCCAAAGTGTTTTACGACAGTATGCAATTCTGGAACGATAAAGAGGGGATTGCTATAGGCGATCCTACGGAAGATACTTTCTCGATCATTGTTACCCGTGATGGAGGCGAAACCTGGACCAAATTACTGTCCGATAAATTGCCGACAAACGCCAAGGGAGAAGCTGCTTTTGCTGCCAGTAATTCAAATATAGTGATTAAAGGCGACGATACCTGGCTGGTTTCAGGAGGAAAAAAAGCACGTGTTTTTTATTCTTCTGATAAAGCAAAAACATGGAAAGTGATGGATACGCCGATTGTTCAGGGAAAAACAATGACCGGCATTTTTACGGCTGATTTTTACGATTCCAAACATGGATTCATCGCCGGTGGAGACTATGAGCTTCCTGAGCATAAGAAAGATAATAAGGCCTTTACAAAAGATGGCGGAAAAACCTGGGAGCTAATAGGTCAGGATCAGGGTTTTGGTTACGCTTCGTGCATACAATATGTGCCGGGAGGAAATGCTAAAGAGCTGGTTTGTGTGGGTGCGTCAGGTATTCAGTATTCTGCAGATGGAGGGGTTTCCTGGAAAGAATTGTCCAGTGACAGCAAGTTTTTTACCATTCGTTTTATCAATAAAAACACGGCAATTGCTGCGGGGTTTAATAAATTAGCCAGGTTACATTTCAATTAAAAATAATAAGAACCCTAAATAATAAAGTAAGTATTATTATATAGGGTTCCTATCGCTGTTGTTTCTTATGGTATTAGTTTTTTGCCGCCTTATCCCGATATTGCTTTAGTAATTTTCGGTTAAAATCATCTTCTGATTTTTTAAGCTTCAGTATTTTTTTTGCTGAAAGTACTTTTTTAAGATTCGCCATGTATTTTTCACGTAAAAGATATAATTCTTTATCTGTGCTTTCTATTTGAGAAAGGAGTACGGCAGCTTCTTTTTCTGAAATTGAATTGATGTTATCATCATCCAGTTTACGTAAATAGGTTTTCATTTTATCATGACGTAATTCGAATTGCTTATCATCAAAAGCATTGTAAATAGGCCAGAATTTTTCAGCTTCTGTAGAAGTGAGTTCAAGTTCAGTTGTTAAGAAAGAGACTTTGTAAGCTTTGATTTTTTCGCGTTTCTCATCTATTTTGTCACTTTGAGCGTAGAAGGAAAAACTAACTAAAAATAGAAGTAGCGGAAATATATTTTTGATTTTCATATTTTTAAGTTTTTGTTTTATTCTGAAATTAAATTTTCAATATTTGGATTGGAAGAAAGAATGTCCTCAAGTGTTTCCTGTTCAAGCGCAACATTTTTATTGAGCGACTCAATGTCTTTCGAATCAAGCTGATTAATTAAATCATACTGATTCAGATTAGACTGATAAGCCAAATACGTTTCTAAAGTATTTTCATCCAGTTCTTTTGATGTATTGTTGTAATTATTGACTATTGGAATCATCATGGCAATCACAATTACGGCTGCAGCAACCATTGTAAGAACCTTTTTGCGTTTGTAAATAGGAATAACTTTTACTTCTCTTTCATTAATTTGCTGTAAAACTCTTCCCGAAAGATCATTAAAATAATTTTCAGGCGTTTTAAATCCTGTCGTTATCTTCGGTTCGTTTTCTAATTTAAATGCTTTCATAATGTCTATAAGATATGTTTTATAACAAAAGGTTTAATTTGATGTAACATATAATTCAATTTTTTTTATCGCATGGTGGTAAGATGCTTTCAATGCGCCTACAGAAGTTCCAAGGATTTCTGAGATTTCTTCATATTTTAATTCTTCAAAATATTTCATTTTAAAGACCAATTGCTGTTTTTCGGGTAATGTTACTATAGCTTTCTGGAGTTTTAACTGTATCTCATCTCCGTCAAAATAGACATCGGCTCTTAAATTTTCAATTGTTTTATTTTGCAAAGCCTCAGAGGTTAATCCGTTTAGTTTCGCTTTTTGATTCAGGAAAGTCAAAGCTTCATTGGTCGCAATGCGGTACATCCACGAAAAGAGCTTACTTTCTCCTTTGAAGTTCTTTAAATATTGAAAAATTTTCACAAAAGTATTCTGCAGGACATCATCTGCATCATCATGATTCAAAACAATGTTTCGGATATGAGAATACAAAGGCCTTTGATAATCGGACAAGAGTTTTTGAAACGCTGTGTTCTGCGTTTTGGGATTTAATAATTGTGCTATAAATTCCTTCTCGTTTGTCAAACTTGTTGATTTATCTAGTTAGAATGAATTTAAAACAAAAGGTTTAATCTGCCTTTATTCTTTTTTAGAATTCTGACTCTTCCTGCTCTGCCGGAGGAGGGGTTGTTGGAGTAGAAGCAGGTTTTTTTGGTTTTACAGTAGTGTTTGGTTTTGCAGTAGTACTAGTGGGAGTAGTAGCAGTGGTGGTTTCTGTCTGTGGTGTGTAAACCGGAACATCCACAACCGGAACTGCCTTAGGTTTTACCGGAAAATAAATTTCAGTCATTAACTTAGATTGACTTTTTGTATCTAGTTTACTGATTGTAAGTATTTCAAGATGCGACCAGCTTAAATCCGGAACTATTTTTTCTCTGTTTATAAAAGCCGTTGTTTTTGAAATTGCTTCGGCTGTATGTGTGTAATCACCCGTTAAGGTCGTTTTTACCGCTTCAAAACCATTTAATTTTCCGGAAAGTATATCACTTCCGGCGCTTATTGAAATGTCTTTATTTATAGGTAAACAGATCGAAATTTTGGCTAAACCATTTGTGGTGTCATAGGTATGGTAAATGATAAATGGCTTTCCGGTGGTGCTTAAACCGTTTGTCTCGCTAAAATGGATCAGTTTCGGAATTACGACTCTGGCGTTTTTATTTATCTTTTGAATTTCACTGGTAAAAGTCTGTCTGATATACGGAGTTTCTGTTTTCTTTACAACACCATTGACTTTAATGGCATAGGTTTTAGTTTCGTAGTCCAGATTTTTGTCAATATTGGCAAGGCTTTTTTCATAAACAGTTCCAATCACATTGTCAGAACCGCCATTTAGCGCTGTGTATATTTTAAACATAAAACTCATGGTTCCCTTTGCTTTCCAGGTCACTTTTGTTTTACCGGCCAAGGTATCTTTGAAGGTCCAGTTTACATCTGCTTCAGTTCCGTTAAAAGTCATTTTTTGGTGAATGCTTTCTCCGTCTTTTGTTTGTAGTGTAACCGATTTCCCTATTCCTTCGGTTCCCTCCCATGAAAACGAGGCTCCGTTGCCAATGGTCTTCGCCGGAAATGACATTTTCATTGCCGGGTCTTCAACGGACCATGATTCAAAATCTTCAAAATTTCTAAAATCATTTACATAGTTATAAACAGTAGTTCTTGGTGAATTGATCACTTTGCTTCTTTCTATGGAAAAATCTCCTTTTTGAGTAGCTACAAAAACAGTAAGGGCAACTAAGCTTAGTAATGCTAAAAGAAACAGATATTTTAAAATCTTCATTGGGTAGGTTGTTTGGTGTCGTAAAGTTATAAATTTTATTACTACTCTTGGGGACGGTATTAAATATAAATAACAATTCTTGCTTGTATTCGGATCAAATAAGGTCTAAATAAAACAATTTTTGAAAATAGTATGCAAATTTCCGCTGTTTATTTTTGATCTTTAAATATAAGGAAAAAATACAATTATCTTTTTAAAAATATTTTGATGACAAATAAGATTGCAATAAAAAGAAAGAAGCCAATCAATACTTTGTAATTTCCTTTATAAAAAATTTTATGTAATGCCAGATCTTTTCGATAAGCAAATATCATTGCGATTACAAATGCAATAAAAAAACAGAGTGCGAATATTAATTGTCCTTGACTAAACATAGTTGAAATTATTTTTGACAAATTTAGAGAATTGTATAGGAATAGTTACTAATTTGGTGGTTCAATTAATTAAATAAAATCATGAAAAAGCAAATAGATGCAGTGAAGGAATTTCATACTGCTTTTAAAATAGGACACAGTGAAACACCAATTGCAGATTTGGGCGAAACCAAAAAATACCTTCGTTATAATCTGATGAAAGAAGAAAATGAAGAATATCTTGATGCTGCTCAGAAAAATGATTTAGTTGAAATTGCTGACGCGCTGGGAGATATGATGTATATTCTATGCGGAACTATTATTGAACATGGTTTACAGGATAAAATCGAGGCTGTTTTTGATGAGATTCAGCGCAGTAATATGAGTAAACTGGGCGAAGATGGAAAGCCTATTTACAGAGAAGACGGAAAAGTAATGAAAGGACCGAATTATTTTAAACCTGATTTTTCGAAACTCCTATAAAAAACAAAGCCCGACAAATTTTAGAATCTGTCGGGCTTTATATTTAAGAGACTTTTACTTATTGCACTTTTACAGTCCATCCAAAAGTATCTTCGGAAAGTTTGTTTTGAAGACTGGTTAGTTTTTCTTTTAAAAGAGAAGCATAAGAATTTTCAACCGGTGTCATTTCGTAATACGTATCCTGATAAGAGAATCCTTTAATAACACTAATAACCGCAGCGGTTCCGGCTCCGAAAATTTCTTTCAGTGATCCGTTTTTAGCGGCTTCTACCAATTCTGAAACAATCACAGGTCGAACTTCTACATTCAGTCCTTCTTTTTCAGCCATAGCGATTAAACTTTTTCTGGTGATACCATCTAAAATTCTTTCACTTGTCGGAGCAGTAAGCAAAGTATCGTTAATTCTGAAGAAAACGTTCATTGTGCCAGCTTCTTCCAGTTTTGTGTGCGTGGCGTCATCTGTCCAGATTACTTGTTGAAATCCTTCTTTGTTGGCAAGATTGGTTGGGTAAAACTGTGCAGCATAGTTTCCGGCAGCTTTTGCAGCTCCGATTCCTCCATTTGCAGCTCTGCTGTAATGCTCAGCTATAATTACTTTTACTTCACCGGCATAATACGATTGTGCAGGAGAAAGTAAAATCATGAATTTATATTCGTCAGACGGGTTTGCTACAACACCAGCTCCGGTTGCAATCATAAAAGGACGGATGTACATACTGCTTCCGTTTCCTCTTTTGATCCATTCCTGGTCTAATTTTAGTAATTCATTCAAACCTTCCATAAAAACATCTTCCGGAACTTCTGGCATCGCCATACGTACGGCAGAATTGTTAAAACGTTTGAAGTTTTCATCAGGTCTGAACAACCAGACATCATTGTTCTCATCTTTATAAGCTTTCATGCCTTCGAAAATCGCCTGTCCGTAATGGAAGACTTTTGAAGAAGGATCCATCAAAATTGGAGCATAAGGCTTAATGACAGGAGTCTGCCACTGGCCATTTTTAAAATCACATTCAAATAAATGGTCTGTAAAAACAGAGCCAAAACTTAGGTTTTCAAAGTCAACTGCGCTTATTTTTGACGAAGTAGCTTTTCTGATTTCAATTTTGCTTGTTTGAGTTGTACTCATAATAATGTAAAGGTTTTATAGAATTTTCATTTCAATAGAAAAACTAAAGCAATGATCTGGTGTAAAATAGATTTTAATAAATGCAAAATTAAGGAAAAATATGTAATTTACTTGGTAAAACTGCCTTAATTACAGCGTTTGACTGAGATTTGTTTATCTTATAACAAACTCAAATAATTGGCACAGTTTTATAAAGAATTTATGAAAAAACCATCGATTTTTAAGGCTTTACGCATTTGTTTTGACTAAATTTGACTCCTGAATTAACTTGAAAACCAGCAAAATCGCATCGTAAATTCTTAAAAAGGTGAAAAGAGAAATAATTAAAACGCTAGATGGCTCAACCACAATTCATTTGCAGGAATGGGATGAATGTTATCACTCTAAGCACGGGGCCATTCAGGAAGCAAAGCATGTATTTATTAAAAACGGACTTTCATTGTTTGAGAGCAATCCGGTTAGTATTCTGGAAATAGGTTTTGGTACCGGACTGAACGCTTTTATTACTTTCCTGGAAGGCGTTCAAAAACAGCAAAAAATAAATTATGTTGGAGTAGAGGCCTATCCGGTGGAAGCAAGGGAAGTTCTGGAAATGAATTATGTCGATGAATTAGATGCCATTGCCTTTAAAGATGTTTTTGCAAAAATGCATGAATGTGAATGGAATGAAAAAATCGATATTAGTACCGATTTTTCGTTAACCAAAAGGAAACAATTTTTTGATGAAATAAACGATTTAGAAATTTTTGATTTGATTTACTTTGACGCCTTCGGATACAGGGTGCAGCCCGAGCTTTGGAGCACGGAGATTTTTCAGAAAATGTACGATAGTTTGAAGCCTAATGGTGTTTTGGTAACTTACGCTGCCAGAGGAGTTGTTAAAAGAAGCATGATTGCTGTTGGATTTACGGTAGAAAAATTAGCAGGTCCACCGGGGAAAAGAGAAATGTTTCGGGCGTTTAAAAGGGTTTAGATGAGTTATTTGTAATTATTCTAAATTGATTTATATGTATTAAGAAAACGTATTCGTTGCTAAAGTTTTTAAAATAATAAGTTAAAATCAATGTTTGTATATCATATTTGTTTAAATTTGCTGCGAGTTTAAAAATATAGATAACCCCAAAATCTTATTTTATTATGTCAAAAATGATGTTTGATTACACGAAATCAATACTTGAGAGAGTTAGTTTCGATCCGATACTTTTCTGTAAAGAATTAGAGAAAGCTATCAAAACACTGTTACCTTACGAAATGGAACAATTGCAGGAATGGTTATTAAATTTCATTATTGAAAAACCAGAATTAAAACAAAGTTTACTACTAATTAAAGTATAAAAAAAGGAGCCAATTTGGCTCCTTTTTTATTTTTACTTTTTTTGTAGCGGACTGATGATTTGAACATTTTGAAAAACAATTGCTCCCTTTACAACTCCGGCGATTGTGGATCTTAACGCGTCAATGATTTGCATTTTTAATTCGCTTTTAGGGTAAATTAAACTTACCTCACGAGCAGGTTTTGGTTCCTTAAAGTTACGTAATTTCAGTTTATCGGAATCTTTTAAGTCTAAGGTGTGCAGGTACGGAAGTAACGTTGTACCAAGTCCTTCGTCTGCTAATTTTATAAGGGTTTCAAAACTTCCGCTTTGAATCTGAAAATTATTCTGGTCAATATCGGAACCATTTTTACATAAATTCAAAATCCCATCTCTAAAACAGTGTCCATCCTGTAAAAGCAGGATTTCATTCAGGTTTAAATCAGAAACTTCAATTTCTGTTTTCTCAAAAATGGCATGATGCTCCGGTATGTAGGCTACAAAAGGCTCAAAATACAAAACAATTTCCTTGATTTTTTCGTCTTCCAGCGGAGTTGCGGCGATAGCAGCATCCAAATGACCATTTTTTAATTTTGTAATGATTTCATCTGTGTTTAACTCTTCGATAAGGAGTTTTACTTTTGGATATTTCTTGATGAAATTATTTAAAAACATGGGTAAAAGCGTCGGCATAATGGTCGGAATAATTCCCAGACGAAATTCTCCGCCAATAAATCCTTTTTGCTGCTCTACGATATCTTTGATTCTGTCGGCTTCGTTTACAATATTTTTGGCCTGATTGACAATTTTCTGACCTATATCTGTCAGTTGAATCGGTTTTTTAGTCCTGTCGAAAATCAGGATGTTAAGTTCTTCTTCAATTTTCTGGATTTGCATACTTAACGTTGGCTGGGTTACAAAACATTTTTCCGCAGCAAGGGTAAAATTTTTATGTTCGGCAACAGCTAACACATATTGTAATTGAGTGATCGTCATATTGATAGTATTTTTTGATGCAAAAATAAGAAAATATAATTTTTATTGATATAAAATTTAAGGAACTTGCTTTAGTTTTGTAGTAAATTAGTGTAAAAAACAAGATTATGAAAACAAATATTTTAGGGTTACCCGTAAAAGAGTCAGAAATAGTAGTAAAGGAATTAAATATATTATTGTCCAATTTTCAGGTGTATTATCAAAACTTAAGAGGGATTCACTGGAACATCAGAGGAAAACGTTTCTTTGATCTTCATGTGAAATTTGAAGAATTATACACAGATGCACAACTAAAAATTGATATGATAGCCGAAAGAGTTTTGACTATAGGAGGAACACCGCTTCATACTTTTGAAGATTACATCAAAAATAACAAAATAGCGATTGGAAAAAACATCTCCAATGATGAAAAAGCGGTGCAGCTCATCGTTCATTCTTTATCTGATTTATTAAAGATCGAAAGAGAAATACTAAAGAAATCCGATGAAATTAATGATGAAGGAACAAATTCTATGATGAGTGATTTTATTGCCGAACAGGAAAAGACCATCTGGATGATGAATGCCTGGCTAGAAGAAACATTGTAAAATTCTCATTATAAAGGAACTAAAATCGGAATGATGAAATTTTGTCATTCTGATTTTTTATGAATGTTAAATTTGTATAAATTTTTTGCCATCCGGCTTTGATTTTATTTGTTTAACGCTATTTTTGCCACAATGAAATTAATTGCTCGCATACTGTTATTTATATTTATTGCTTTTTTATCGACCCCAACTATTGTGACGGTAATAAAAAAAAGCAGTAATACCACTATAGCCTTCAGTTTTTCTGAAGAGGAGCAAGCGCACAAAGAACTTAAAGCAGCTGTTTTTGCAGCTATATTTCAGCATGAATTGGTTATGCCAGTTTTTAATGAGTCTAAAATTATAGTATCAGGAAATATTGTAAAATTAGATAATATTTCTCCAAGCATTTTTGCTCCCCCTCCAAATTTGGCATAATACTTCCGATTATTTTAAATCAATTGTATTTATCGTAAATGCAATTGGCTCTTTAATGTATCAATTTTTAGTATTGTATTATGACAAAAAAAATTAATCTTTTTGCCAACCTTAAATCTGATTTTGCTTCAGGTTTAGTGGTTTTCCTGGTGGCTCTTCCGTTGTGTTTAGGTATTGCAATGGCTTCAGGAGCTCCTTTATTCTCCGGAATTATCGCAGGTGTTATTGGTGGTATAGTGGTAGGCTATTTAAGCCAGTCCCACATTAGTGTATCAGGACCGGCAGCCGGTCTGACAGCTATAGTCTTAACAGCTATTACTGATTTTGGCGCTTTCGATGTGTTTTTACTGTCTGTTTTTATTGCTGGATTAATTCAGTTAGCATTAGGGTTTTTAAAAGCCGGAAGTATTTCAAATTATTTTCCAACCAATGTTATCGAAGGAATGCTGGCGGGTATCGGAATCATTATTATTTTAAAGCAATTACCGCACGCTTTTGGTTACGATGCTGATTTTGAAGGTGATCAGGCTTTTATTCAAAACGACGGAAGTAATACTTTTTCTTTTCTGTTTGATCTTTTAAATCATATTCAGTTAGGCGCAGTAGTGATTTCCATTGTTTCATTGGTCATACTAATTTCGTGGGATAAGATTTCGTTCTTAAAGAACTTAAAATTAGTTCCGGGAGCACTTATTGCGGTTATTGCGGGAGTAGTTCTTAACGAGATTTTTGTTTCTTCGGGAAGCTCTCTGGCCATTGCCAAAGAACATTTGGTTTCTTTACCGGTTCCAAAATCTTTTGATGAATTTAAGTCTATCTTAATTCTGCCCAACTTTGGTGCGATAACGAATCCGCAGGTTTGGGTTGTGGGTGTTACCATTGCGATTGTAGCTTCTATCGAAACATTATTGTGTATTGAAGCTGCTGACAGAATGGATGTTCAGAAGCGTTATACCAATACCAATGTAGAACTTAGAGCTCAGGGAATTGGTAATATTTTAAGTTCACTTTTAGGTGGTTTACCAATGACTTCTGTTGTGGTGAGGTCTTCTGCAAATAACAATGCGGGAGCGAAATCTAAAATGTCTACAATTATTCATGGTTTACTTTTATTGATCAGTGTTTTGTCTATACCGGCAATTCTGAATAAAATTCCGTTGGCCACTTTAGCGACTGTGTTGATTTTGGTTGGCTATAAATTAGCAAAACCGGCAACATTCTTCCATTTCTGGGAAAAAGGAAAATACCAGTTCGTTCCCTTTATCGCTACTTTAGTATTTGTAGTCGCTACAGATTTACTGAAAGGTGTAGCTTTGGGAATTATCATCAGTATTATTTTTGTATTGAGAGGTAACCTGAAAAGAGCCTACAGTTTCAAAAAAGAAGAATATGAAGACGGAGATGTTATTCATATTGATTTAGCACAGGAAGTTTCCTTTTTGAATAAAGCGGCTATAAAATTGACTTTAAGTGAAATTCCTCAAAATTCTAAAGTAATCATCAATGCGCACGATACCGAGTATATTGCACATGATGTCTTAGATTTGATTCGTGAATTTAAGGAAACCCGTGCTGTTGATGAAAATATAAAAGTAAAACTGAAAGGATTTAAGAAAGCCTATCAGTTAGAAAACTCACCGGAAATCAATAACCATGTGTCAATTGAACATTATTATGATGTTGCCAAGAGAGCATTGGTTAAAAAAGAGGTGGTAAAAGAAGATTTTAAAACAAATTAAATCAATTAACTTATTTCTAAAGTAAAAGAAGTAGCATAAATCAGGTAACTTTACACTAAAGTTATTTCTGAGATGTTTATTCGTGGAAATACCGTTCAAAAAATAAAAAAGAATGAGAGAGTTTTATAATAAATTATTAGAAAACAATAAAGCGTGGGTTGAAAAGTCATTAGCATTAGACCCAAATTATTTTGCAGATTTAGCCAAAGGACAAACTCCGCCATTATTATGGATTGGATGTTCGGACAGCCGTGTTCCTGCAAATGAAATTATCGGTGCTAAGCCGGGTGAAGTTTTTGTACACAGAAACATAGCCAACATGGTCGTGCATTCTGATATGAATATGCTGAGTGTTTTAGATTATGCGGTAAACGTACTAAAAGTAAAACACGTTATTGTTTGCGGACATTATGGTTGCGGCGGTGTAAAAGCGGCTATGGGTAACCAGTCTGTTGGAATTATTGATAACTGGATTCGCCATATTAAAGACGAGTACCGTTTACACGATAAATATCTAAATTCAATTCAGGATGAAACGGACCGTTTTAATGCTTTTGTTGAAATTAATGCTAAAGAACAGGTGTACAACTTAGCAAAAACTTCGATTGTACAGGGCGCCTGGAAAAATGGTCAGGAACTAATGCTTCACGGCTGGGTTTACGGCTTAAATTCTGGTTTTGTAACCGATTTGAATGTAAATATCAGTTCGAATGAAGAACTTGACGAAGTTTACCAATTGGATCTTTAGAATATAAAAAAAATCGCCTCGAAGGGCGATTTTTTTTATTCGTTTTCGTCCAGATTTTCATTGAAGGCAGACGGTAATAAAGTGGGAATAAACTTTATTAAAATGGGAAGCAGTAAACTTCCGCCCGGGAGCAAAAATATGGTTAATGACGGAATCGTTTTGCAGATATCCAGCAATTGTTTTTTTACCTTTTTCTTTTCTTTGGCATCCAGATCTCTTGTCGTCGAATGTGCCAGCAGAATCATTAATTCCTTACTTTGAATAATTTCCTTCACTAATCGGTTTTTGTTTCTTACGATCAGTTTTACAACGGTGTGTGTCATCTGATCATAAAAATGTTTGACCGGATTGGAATAATTGAAATACGGAATTTTCTTTTTATGGGTAGTAATAAAAGTATTGGTTGTATCAATGCTCCTCGTTACAAAATCGTCTGAAACGCCCATCATCGATCCTAAGGAATACAGGAAATATGCTTCTTCGTTTTCAACAACGCCATCGCTCCAAAGGGCCATTCCCGCCATATCGATTAGGTAATACTGTTCGAGTTTATTACTGAAATATTCCAGTTGCAGGGTTTCCAGAGTATCAACGGTAACTTTTGAAAATTTTGAATAGCGTATAGAGGCTTCAAAGAGTTTAATAAGCAAATCATCGTGCTGTGATTTAACCGTTTTTGTTTTTAAGGCCAGCGCGACAATGCCGAGAACTGTTTCTTCAATTCGCTTTAAGTATTTTTCAGGAATTTCACCAAGCGCCAAATACTGCCTGAAAGCCAAAACATCTATAAATAATAAAGCGTTGGTTACCAGATGCGAAAAGTTTTTACTAATAATACTGTCATTAGTCTGTACTCTCTGATCGATTATGTTTTCTAAAGCTAAAGAAGGCGTGTCTTTCGGAAGCAAAATTTTGAACAGACTAAATCCTTCCGGACTCATTTCTTTGTAGAATTTTAAAACTTCAGCGATAAAATTGTTGGGTTCCGAGCTTCTTTTTTCTAAGCAAAAAACATTGTATAAGGTGTTTAAAAGGGCTACTTTCGAAATTTCAGTTTTAAACCAGCCTTTTATCGGAATAGGAATCTGGGAATCAATTGATATGATATGACCATAGATAAAGCCAGTTTCCCTGACTTTATAATAAAACGAATCTATAGTTTCAAAAGGTATTGCTTCTGAAAACTTTTGTTCGCTAAAAAATTTATCTATCCAGCCTGCTGCCGATGCGTTAATCATTAACTTTAGTTTGAGGATACAAAGCTATATCTTTTTCTTGTGTTAAGATTGGTTTTTAAATGAAATAACCACTAGATTTTGAGAAAAATAGTGGTTATGGTCTTTTTTATTTGATGATTCCGGCGCAGGCAACGCGGCCACCGGCATTTCCGGTAGGCTGTGTCGTAAAATCATCGGTTCCCTGATGCACGATTAAACCTTTTCCTAATACATCTTTTGTCGCGTCACCACAGCCAACACACCATTCGTCAGTGGTTAAAGTGATCGTTCCGTTTCCTTTTGCATCGGCGGTAAAGTTGCCTATATCACCTTTGTGATATTCAGCTGAACCCCATTTTCCGTGTTTTTTAAAAGTAGGATTCCAGTGTCCGCCTGCAGAACTTCCGTCTGCTGCAGTACAATCTGATTTTTCATGAATATGGATCGCGTGAAGTCCGGGCTGTAAACCTGCCACTTTTGCCACAAAAGTTACTTTTCCGTTTTTTTCCGTAAAAGTGGCAGTTCCGCTCACGGTACTATTGCTTTTTGGCTCTAAAGTGACCGTCAGGGTTTTGGCGTCATTTGATTTTGTACTGGTCTTACAGCCAATTATTAAGGCTGTAATTATAGCGATAGAAAGAATTACTTTTTTCATATTGGAGGCTTTTAAATTAAAGATTAAGTAAATTTAACATAAAAATACCGATTAACTTGGAGCCAAAAAGTTAAAAAAAAACTAAAACTATTCGTTGCATTTTAATGTTATTTTGGGAATGGTGCCCAAAAATATTGCTTAAATTCGTGTAAGGTTTTGATCAAAAATTTCCCTTTTCCCGTTTTTTAATTCATTAATATTTTAAATATTTAACGTTATGATAAAGAATGTTTTTATCCTTTTTGTCTTACATACAATTTTGATTTCGTGTAGTGCTTTCAAATGTAAAAAAACAGAAGCAGTTTCGAAACTTGAAGGAAATTGGGAGCTTAATTATATTACAGGTCCGAGAATTGCTTTTGATGGTTTGTACCCGAATAAAAAGCCAACTATAAATTTTAATACTAAGGAGAATCAGGTTTCAGGAAATAATAGCTGTAACTCTTTTACCGGAAAACTTATTGTAAACGGAAATAAACTTGATTTTAAAGCGCCAATGGCTACAACGAAAATGATGTGTATGGACAATGGGCAGGGCGATCGGGTTTTTATGGGGACACTGCAAAAAATAACTTCTTATGATGTAACCGATGACGGTAAAACATTAAACCTCATTTCAGGCGATATTGCGATGATGCGATTTTCAAAAAAATAAAAGTCATTTTATAAGACTGCTAAAAGTATAGGGTATGAAAACTAAATCATTTATTTTATTAGTATTATGTTGCTTTTTAAGTTTAGCCGTTAAGGCGCAGGAAAAATCTAAAAAAGAGCTTAGGGCAGAAAGAGAACTCCAAAAAAAGAAAGAAACCGAAAGCCTCCTTAATTCAAAAAATTTTGTTTTTTATGCTGAGAAAGCAAATCCGTTGGGATACAGAATGATCATTCTGGATTACAATACGTATACTATAAAAGTTACGGAAGAGAATGTGGTTTGTGATCTGCCGTTTTTTGGGCGTGGGTACAATGTTGCTTACGGATCTTCTGACGGAGGTATAAAGTTTGAAGGCAAGCCGGAGAATATTACGATAGAAAAAAAGAAAAAAAGTTATATCGTGAAAATGACCGTAAAAGGTAAAGATGATGTTTACAATCTTTTGTTTACTGTTTTTTCAGATGGTGGATCAAATGTCTCTGTTACCAGTAATAACAGGGCTTCAATTTCTTACGATGGTGAAATTAAGGCACCAAAAGTCAAAATCGAACAATAGGCTTTACATAAAATAAAACGGCAGCAATTTTAAAATTGCTGCCGTTTATTATTTCTTTTAATGAATCTATTTTGCAGTTTTAACTTCATAGATGGCATTGACCATTCCGTTTTGAGGACTGTCCAGAGTAAGTTCCCAAAACATTATTCCGCCCAGTTTTTTAGATTTTACGTATTCTGTTTTTGCTTTTATAGATTTCAGATCATCTGATGTAGCAAATGTTTTGGAAGCCGCATTATACCAATAAGGCGCTTTTGCCTTTTCATCCCAAAAAGATTTCCAGCCATTGGCTTCCGTGTAAGTTGAGGCGAAGTTTTTAAAGTTAACGCCCTCAATATGCTCTCCGGGCTGATATAAACCGTTGTTTACGTTTTCAACATTCTTCCATGTTCTGGAATAAAAAGCTCCGCCTATAATCAGTTTTTCAGCAGGAACGCCTTGTTTTAGCAAATAGGTAACTGCTCTGTCGGTAGATTCTTCGTTCGGATTGGTACTGTATAATGGGGTATGATGTCCGGTAACTTTAGAATAGCCATTCACCAGATCGTAACTCATGATGTTGATGCGATTTACCAATGGTACCACAGCTTTCCAGTCTATGGATTCGTCAAGATATTTTTGAAATCCTCCGGCCGCAAAACTCAGTTCGTATTTTTTACCTAAAGTAGAACGTAAAATTTTAATTAATTCGGTGAAATTAGGTTTGTCAGCAGCCTGAAACAGATGTCCCGGAAGTCCTTCAATGGCAGGATATTCCCAGTCTAAATCTAAACCGTCTACTTTAAAATAAGTGCTCACTTCTTTTACCGATTTTGCAAATTTCAATCTGCCTTCAGCTGTTGAAAAAGCACCAGAACAAGGCTCACAGCCTCCCCAGCCCCCAAGTGATAAAACAATTTTAAGTTGTGGATTTTTGGCTTTTAAAGAAACTAAATATTTAATGGTAGTAGAATCTTTAGGCGAATCAACACTTAGTTTACCGTCTTTTAAATGACAGAAACTAAAAATAATCTGGTCTAATTTGTTGACTTCGTATTCGTTAATCAATTTATCATCACCTGTATAGTAGGCGATGATATCCATTTTTTTATTTTTTTGCGCAAAAGTATTTGTGGTACACAAGCACAGAAAAAATAAGGCAATCACGTTAATCTGTTTCATTTTTAAGCTTTTAGTTTTTTGAAATGCTAAATATAAAACATTAGAATTGAAAATTCACTATCAGATATGTAACAGAAACGTGATTTTAATAAAGATTTGTGAAATGATCTCAAAGATAATGTAGAGGCGCACAGCAGCGCGTCTCTACAATATGGTGAAAAAATATGGTGAAAAAATGAAAAAATAAACCCGCACTGTTTCGGACAAGTGCGGGTTTAAACAAATTAAAAGCTAAAAACTATTTTTATATTAGAAGCAGTATTCGTTTTCTGCTACTAATTTAGAAGTAATAACCTCTCTTAAGGCTACCACATTTGGATTGTTTGTATATTTTGTAAAACGTTTTAATCCCATTAACATCATACGTTGCTCGTCACCTTCAGCAAAAGAAATAATTCCTTCTTTTCCTCTTGAGTTAACGATGTCTACCGCTTTATACAAGTATAATTTTGCCATTGCAATTTGCTCCTGTACTTTAGCTTCACCCTGATTTTTGGCTAATTTCTCCGTTCTAAGAATAGTACTTTCTGCCATGTATACTTCAATTAAGATATCAGAAGCAGCCATTAATAACTGTTGGTGAGAATCTAAATCCGGTCCGTATTTCTGAACGGCACTTCCTGCAACCATTAAGAAAACTTTTTTAAGGTTAGCGATGATTCCTTTTTCTTCAGCAAATAATTCAGAGAAATCAGGAGTGTCGAAAGATGGGATTCCCATTAATTCTTCAGAAACTTTCATAGCCGGGCCTAATAAATCAACATGACCTTTCATCGCCTTTTTGATCAGCATACCCACAGAAAGCATTCTGTTAATTTCGTTTGTTCCTTCGTAGATTCTGGCAATACGGGCATCTCTCCAGGCACTTTCCATCGGAGTGTCTTCAGAGAATCCCATTCCACCGAAAATCTGAATTCCTTCATCAGCACAAGACTGAACGTCTTCAGAAACAGCTACTTTCAAAATAGAACATTCGATAGCATATTCTTCAACACCTTTCAATTCCGCTTCCTGATGAGAAGTTCCCTCTGCTTCACGGGCAGCAATTCGGTCTTCAATATCTTTTGCAGCACGGTAAGAAGCACTTTCTCCGGCGTAGGCATTCGTTGCCATTTCAGCTAATTTAGAACGGATCGCTCCGAAAGATGAAATTGCAGTGTTAAACTGAATTCTTTCGTTAGCATATTTTACAGCGTTTGAAGTTACTCTGCGTTGTGCATCTAAACAGGCAGCTGCCAGTTTAATACGACCCACATTCAAAGCGTTCATGGCGATTTTGAAACCGTTTCCTCTTTCAGACAACATGTTTTCTACCGGTACTTTTGTATCGTTGAAGAAAACCTGACGCGTAGAAGAAGCACGGATTCCTAATTTATGCTCTTCTTCATTCATAGAAATTCCGTTAGACGGATCGTTTTCTACGATGAAACCTGTAATGTTTTTATCATCTCCGATACGGGCAAAAACGATGAATACGCTACAGAAACCTGCATTTGAAATCCACATTTTTTGTCCTGTAATTTTATAATGCGTTCCGTCTTCAGATAAAACCGCTTTAGTTTTTCCGGAGTTAGCATCAGATCCTGCGCCTGGCTCTGTTAAGCAATAAGCTCCAAACCATTCTCCTGAAGCTAATTTAGGAACGTATTTTTTCTTTTGTTCTTCCGATCCGTAAAGCGTAATTGGCATTGTTCCAATTCCGGTATGTGCACCAAAAGCAGTCGAGAAAGATCCTGTAGCACCTGAAATGTAATCGCAAACTAACATAGTAGAAACGAATCCCATTCCCAATCCGCCGTATTCTTCCGGAACGGCAACTCCTAAAAGTCCCAATTCACCTGCTTTACGCATAGAAGCTTCTGTATACGCATAATCTTTCTTCTCGAAACGATCTTTATGCGCCCATAATTCTTTGTCTACGAACTCTTTTACAGAGTCACGCATCATTAATTGCTCTTCTGAAAAATCTTCTGGTGTAAAGACATCTTCGCATTTTGTTTCTTTAACTAAAAACTGACCACCACGGGTTACGTTTTTTTCGATTGTATCTGCCATTTTGTTTTTGTTTAGATAAAGATGAAAGAGTCAGGAAGAAAGATTTTAATCTAACTTACTTATGAAACCTGTTGTCATCTTTTGAAATTCAATTATTTTGTTTTCTAATTCTTCTGTTTTTGTCTTGGATAGATAATCATTTTGAAAAGCTATCAGTAATTGTGTTTGTAATTCAAATGATGAACCTAAACTAATATTCAAATAATGCTGAAAGTGTTTATTTCCTCTGTTTGAACCTTCAGCAATATTAGAAGGCATGGAAACAGAACATCGGTTCATTTGATTTGTCAAACTATACGTTTCTGATTTTGGAAAAGTGGCAGTTAGTTTATAGATATCATTAGTAATGTCCATAGCTAAAATCCAAATTTTCAAATTCTTAAAATTGTGTCTCATTTTTTTTGAGGCAATATAAGAATTATGATTTTAAAAAGTAAGTTTTTTACTACTTTAAAAATGTGCTTTCAAAATGTATTCATTCCCATAATAAATCTTTGCTCTTGTTTCTTTCCTCTTAAAAACAATCTATAACACCTCGTAAATCCCGGCACTTCCCTGTCCAGTCCCCACACACATACTCACGATTCCGTATTTGTTACCTCTGCGTTTCATTTCGTCGAATAACTGAACCGAAAGCTTGGCTCCTGTACATCCCAGAGGGTGACCTAGAGCAATAGCACCACCGTTTACGTTTACGATATCCGGATTTAAACCTAACTCGCGAATTACAGCTAAAGACTGAGAAGCAAAAGCCTCGTTTAATTCCACTAAGTCAATATCTTTTAATTCTAAACCGGCTTGTTTCAAGGCTTTCGGAATTGCTTTTACCGGACCGATACCCATGATTCTTGGCTCAACACCGGAAGAAGCAAAGTTTACCAATCTTGCAATTGGCTCCAGATTTAATTCTTTCACCATATCCTCGCTCATAATCAAAACAAAAGCAGCACCGTCACTCATTTGAGAAGAGTTACCGGCAGTTACACTTCCGTCAGCAGCAAAAACTGGTTTTAGTCCTGCCAATGCAGCCACAGAAGTTCCGGCTCTTGGCCCTTCGTCTTGTTTTACTACGTATGATTTCGTTTCTTTTTTACCATTTTCGTTGATGAAAGTCTGATCAACAGTAATCGGAACGATTTGTTTGTCGAATTTCCCTTCAGCCTGAGCTTTTAAGGCTTTCATATGAGAGTTGTAAGCAAACTCATCCTGATCTTCTCTGGATATTTTGTATTGGTTCGCAACTGCTTCAGCGGTTAAACCCATTCCCCAATAGTAATCTTCGTGACCTGCAGCGGCAACTTTATAATCTGGAGTTGGTTTGTAACCTCCCATCGGAATAAAACTCATACTTTCTGCACCACCGGCAATGATACAATCCGCCATTCCTGACTGGATTTTAGCTGTTGCCATTCCGATCGTTTCTAGTCCGGATGCGCAATAGCGGTTAACAGTAACACCGGGAACATCTTCCACTTTTAATCCCATCAAAGAGATCAAACGTCCAACGTTAAGTCCTTGTTCTGCTTCCGGCATGGCATTTCCTACCATCACGTCATCGATACGTTTTTTGTCAAAATCAGGCAGTTCGTCCATCATAAACTGAATGGTTTCTGCAGCTAATTCATCAGGTCTTTTAAATCTAAAAACCCCTTTTGGTGCTTTTCCTACCGCTGTACGATAAGCTTTTACTATATATGCTGTTTTCATTTGTTTTGTTTTTTTAAGATTTATAGAAGCAAGAGCCAAGAGAAAAGACAAAACTTTGTTTTGAAATCTTGCTTCTTGCATCTTTCTTCTACTTTTCTAATTACGAAGTGGTTTTCCTTTAGTTAACATATATTGGATACGTTCCAGAGTTTTTCTTTCAGTACATAAACTCAGGAAAGCTTCACGTTCGATATCTAATAAATATTGTTCGGATACTAAAGTGGCTTCAGATAAATCACCACCGGCCATTACGTAAGCCAGTTTATTGGCGATTTTTTTATCGTGCTCAGAAATGTATTTTCCGGCTTCCATCTGGTCTGTTCCAACTAAGAACATTCCTAAAGCTTGTTTACCTAAAACTTTAACATCCGTTCTTCTGATTGGCTGTGTATAACCTGCTTCTGCCATTAACAAGGCATGTTTTTTAGCTTCAGCAATCTGACGGTCTTTGTTTACGACGATCACATCTTTACCATGTTGAAGAAGTCCGGTATCAAAAGCTTCGTAACCTGAAGTCGATACTTTTGCCATTGCGATAGTCAAGAAATACTCCTGAAGAACGTTTAATTCCACATCGTTTTTACGGAAAAGATCTGACGCTCTTAAAGCCATTTCTTTAGATCCGCCACCACCAGGAAGTACACCAACACCGAATTCAACTAATCCCATGTAAGTTTCTGCTGCAGCGACTACTTTATCAGCGTGTAAGCTCATTTCGCATCCACCACCAAAAGTCATTCCGTGAGGCGCTACTACAACCGGAATTCCGGAGTAACGAACGCGCATCATTGTGTCCTGGAACAATTTGATCGCCATGTTCAATTCATCATATTCCTGCTCAACGGCCATCATGAAAATCATTCCGATATTGGCTCCCACAGAGAAATTCGCTGCCTGGTTTCCAATAACCAGACCTTGATATTCTTTTTCAGATAGATCGATTGCTTTATTGATAGCCTGAAGTACGTCGCCACCAATGGTATTCATTTTGGACTGGAATTCTAAGTTCAAAATTCCGTCTCCTAAGTCCTGGATGATTGCACCACTGTTGCTCCAGACTTTTTTGCTTTCGCGAATGTTGTTCAGGATAATAAAGGAGTCTTGTCCCGGAACCTTTGTTTGAGATTTTGTAGGGATATTGTAGAAATAAGAAGCTCCTTCTTTTACAGAATAGAAACTTTCGCTTCCTGAAGCTAACATTTCCGTAACCCATGCAGCCGGTTCTAAACCTTCTGCTTTCATGATTTCGATTCCATTGGCAACACCAATAGCATCCCAAATTTCGAAAGGACCATTTTCCCATCCGAAACCGGCTTTCATTGCATCATCAATTTTATATAATTCGTCTGAGATTTCAGGAATTCTGTTGGATACATATGCAAACATTCCGGCGAAACTCTTACGGTAAAATTCTCCTGCTTTGTCTTTTCCTTTCACTAAAACTTTAAAACGATTGATTGGTTTATCGATAGTTTTTGTCAGTTCAAGTGTAGCAAAACTTGCTTTTTTAGCCGGACGGTATTCTAACGTATCTAAGTCTAAAGAAAGAATATCTTTATCTACTTTTTTGTAGAAACCTTGTCCCGTTTTGCTTCCCAACCAATTGTTTTCCATCATTTTTGTGATGAAATCAGGAAGTTTAAACAATTCGTGTTGTTCATCATTCGGGCAGTTTTCATAAATACCGTTAGCAACGTGCACCAAAGTATCTAAACCAACCACGTCAACGGTACGGAAAGTAGCCGATTTTGGACGACCAATTACCGGACCAGTCAATTTATCCACTTCTTCAATTGTTAATCCCATTTCTTTTACCAAATGGAACAAACTCTGAATTCCGTAAATACCAATTCTGTTTCCGATAAACGCCGGAGTGTCTTTGGCCACAACCGAAGTTTTGCCTAAAAATTTAGAGCCGTATTCGTTTAGGAAATCCAGTACTTCAGTAGAAGTTTTTGGACCAGGAATAATTTCAAATAATTTTAAGTAACGCGCAGGGTTAAAAAAGTGAGTTCCGCAGAAGTGTTGTTGAAAATCTTCGCTTCTTCCTTCGCTCATAAAGTGAATCGGAATACCAGAAGTGTTAGAAGTAACCAAAGTTCCAGGTGTACGGAATTTCTCGATTTGTTCGAATACTAATTTCTTAATATCCAAACGTTCCACCACAACTTCAATAATCCAGTCTACATTGGCAATTTTTGCCATGTCGTCCGTTGTATTTCCAGTAGTAATTCTGTTAGCGAATTTCTGACTGTAAATAGGAGAGGGTTTTGATTTCAATGAATTCGCTAAGTGTTCGTTTACCACACGGTTGCGAACCACTTTACTTTCAAGTGTTAATCCTTTTTTAGCTTCAGCTTCTGTCAACTCGCGGGGTACGATGTCAAGCAGTAAAACTTCAACACCAATATTGGCAAAATGGCAAGCTATTCCTGAACCCATAATTCCGGATCCGATTACAGCGACTTTTTTAATTGTGCGTTTCATAATTTGTTACTATTTGTTTTTTTGTATGGAATCTGATATGTTTTAGAAAATAAGGTTAGTCATTTTCCGGTTTTTCTGTTTGCTTCGCCAGTTCGCTGGCGCTCGTGTGATTGAATATGTTTTTGTCCTGAATCAATTCATTGATGATTTCCGAAACCTCAATAAAATGCTTTAGTTTTTCGTCAGAAACATGTTTTCGAACCGTTTCATTAAATTTCAGCACTGTATTTTTAGATAAATCTCTTTTTTCTTTTCCAAATTCGGTCAGGTAGATCAAAACACCGCGTCCGTCACTGGGGTTCTTTTTGCGGACAATCAGACCTTTATCTTCCATTGATTTTAAGGTTCTGGTTAAGCTCGTGGCTTCCATTCCCATTCTTGGGCCTAAAGCCGTAGATGGAGTTCCGTCTTCTTTGTCTATACTCAAAAGGGCAAATCCTGTTGCCATGGTGGCATCGTATTTTGCAGCTTCCTCGTTATACATTCTTGATACAGCCTGCCAGGTAGCTCTTAAAATATAATCTATTGTTTTGTCTTTCATAAGTAACTATATCGATTTCAAATATAATCAAAAAATACTATGCATGCATATTATTTTTTAATAAATTTTTGGTTAATGAAAAAATGTCTCTGAAACAGAGTGGTTTAGGGTTAGTTTTTGAATTGAAATATACTATTCTTTTTTGAGATTTTAACAAATTTGATAGTGTAAAAATTGTTTTATGGTTTTAAATACTCTTTTAATTCCGCATTTTATAAAAAAATGTGATTTTAATGCGAAATAAATTTTACTCTTTATATTTTTCCAGCGCCTTCTGAAGATTTTTTTTCATCCGGTTTCGCAGGTTTTCGGGCTTTAGTACTTCGATGCCACAGCCAAATCCCAATAACAGACGTTCCATTTCATAATTCGGAATAACGAGTAAATGCACTATAATGGTACCGTCATCATTTTGCCTGATCAGTCTTTGTGTCGGATGCAGGGGTTTTGTCAATACGTACGGAGCGTTTATTTCATCAATCCAGAGTTCGATTTTTCTGGGCTGCAAACCCGAATTTACCGTTACGCCAATTACATTTTTATAATACAGATCAGCATCAAAATCTTCTTCTAAGTATGGTAAATTAAAATCGTAATCAATGGCAATAATCCGGTCCAAAGCCAGATTGGTAATGGGCTGGGAACCTTTTTTCTTTCCAATTAAAAACCATCGGTTATTGAATTCCTTCAGAATAAACGGATGAAAATGAAACTTGTTTTCATCTCTTGACTTAAACGATTTATACGTAATGACAAGTGCGACTTTTTTGATAATCGCCTGATACACTTCATCTAAATAATGTAACCCTTTCAGATTTTCGTTTTTATCCAGATAGATCACGGGTTTGGTATGCGACTTTTCCGAATAGATTTTATCTTCCAGACGCTGCAGGATATCAGAGACATCATTAAACAAAGAGAAATCCTTAAACTGTTTCAGCATCGAAACGGTTTCAGTTAAAACATTCATGTCGGTTTCCGTCAGCGGAATATCGGTGATCGTAAAATCGTCGTCTTCATATTTATAGAACTTCTTGTCATACACGACGATAGGGGCGTTGTAGCCCAGTTTTTCACTCCGCATCAATTGAATATCCATCTGGATCGTTCGTTTGCTGATGGAGTTCTCGCGGCCTTCATATTCAAACAAAGCTTCCGAACAACATTCGATTAAATCTTCGAGAGTCCATTGCCGGTATTTATTCTGAAGGCATTTGTCGATAGTTTTATATCGGATCAGGGCATTTTTATTTTGTGACATAGTATTCTTCTAATTGTAGTATCAATTTGGAGTTTTAGGTTTTATCTGTCTAAATATTGCTGTGTGAATAATTTTTTTTTAATAAATATAACTTTCATTTGAAAGCTTCAGTTCTAAAAATACACTTTTTATTGTACTGCGCAAAACAGTTGCGTATTTGCTGTTCAATTTCTTTTTAAAACGAGTAGTTGTACTATTTTTTTGTTAAAAAAAAACGTATACTTTTACGCCTCAAAATAAAATCTTTTCTATGAGGAAACTCTACTCATTACCACTTTATATTCTCTTAATACTTAGTACATCCGTTTATAGTTTTAGTAAAATCGAAGAAGATAAGCTGGCTGATAAAACCGAAGTAAATCTTATTGTACCACCAACTGTTGACTTTAATTTTAGCAATGGCGGGGCTTGTTCCGGAACTCCGGTTACATTTAATCCCGTTATTACCGGTGTTGGTCCTTTTAAATATGTATGGAATTTTGGAGATGGAACTCCAAATGCTACAAACAGCAAGCCGAACCATAGTTTTACAGCGTTAGGTTGTGGTTCTCAAAATTTTTCGGTAACACTTACCGTGACCGATGCAAATGGAGGAGTAAATTCAGTTACAAAAACTGTGAGTGTATTACAGAAACCGGATTTAAAGTTTGTAGACCAAAATAATCCGGGATCAAACAAACCTTTTGAAAGATGTGGTGATAATAACTCAAATCCTAAATATACGATTACTGTTGTAAATAATTCCAGTTCAGCGGGTTGTATTACTGCTTATAGTGTAGATTGGGGAGATGGAAATTCAGAAGCAAATGTTACTTTTCCTAAATCGCATCAATACCAAAAATTGGGTTCTTTTAATATGGTGATAACCGCAAACGGAACTAACACCTGCAGTAATTCAATTACTTATGTGGTTAAAAACTCCAATAATCCAATTGGTGCACTTATTGCTCCCGGGAATACAACGAATTTATGTGTGCCTGTCGCTCCAATGGATTTTGCTATTGGCTCATGGGGGTTAAATCCTTCAGATACCAATTATCAGGTTGATTACGGAGATGGTACTTATCAAAGTTATACGCAGGCCCAATTAGAAAGTTCTGTATATTATAATAAATTAAATCCGCAGGCTTCTCAAAATTTTCCAATTCCCCATAAATATACAAGATCCAATTGCGATACAAATGGTAGTACAGTCAATTTAACGATAACTACCTCCTGTGGCAGCACCTATCTTAATGCCGGACCTATTATTATTTTAGATGTGCCGGTGATAAGTTATTATGTACCCACTGTAGCATGTGTTAATTACGCAGTATCTTTCAATAATTCAACTTATGCAGGGTATACTAATGGTTGCAGCACTCTTAATGTTTATACGTGGGATTTTGGTGACGGAACAACATCCAGAGATGTTAATCCTTATCACGTATATACAAAACCGGGTAAATATGCAGTTACACTGAGTGCTACAACACCATGTGGAGTTGGAATAACACCACCACCACACTATATCTGTGTAGAGCCAATATTACAGCCCGACTTTACTTTTGGTAATGCTTGTGCTTCAAATAATCTTCAAATGACTAATACTACTGACACAAGTTTAAGCTGTGGTAAGGAAAATTACAATTGGGAGGTATCCTATTATTCCGAAGGATTCTGCGGTAAAGAAACATCACCAGGGAGAGGACAATGGAATTATGCAAATGGAACTAATTATTCTTCTAAAAATCCGGTTTTTAATTTTGTGACACCGGGTACTTATTATGTAAGGTTAACGGCATGGAATTCGTGTGGAATAACTCCAAGATATATTGAAAAAGCAATACAAGTAAAAAAGCCCCCCGTTATAACATTAGATCCAATTTCAGATTTTTGTAAATCGGCAACAATACTGCCTGTCGGGAAAGTAGAACAAACTTGTTCTCCAGCCAGTGAGATAAGTTATTTGTGGACTTTTCCGGGAGGAACTCCCTCATCATCTACGTCTCTTAATCCGGGCCCGATAAACTATACCACTAGTGGGGATTACGAAGCCATTTTTAAAGTTACCAATAGTTGTGGAGCTACCGAAGTAAGAAGGAAGTTTTCAGTAAATACAGTTCTTTCACCTATTATAACACCAAAAACGTTACAAATTTGTAGTGGTTCTTCTTTTCAGGTTACACCTGTTACGAATGGCATAGACAATGTGCCTGCAGGAACAACTTATGTATGGTCTACACCAGTAGTTTCTCCTCCTGGTGCTGTAAGTGGCGCCAATGCGCAGCTAAGTCCCGTAACGACAATTAGTCAGTATTTAACAAATGAGACTAATAAGCCTGCCACAGTAACTTATAAAATATCGCCTATATCGAAAGTTTGTCCGGGACCTGATTTTACAATTACAGTTACGGTAGACCCTTTAATAAAAGTGGTTGAAACGATAAAAACGGTTACCTGTTTTGGTTTAAGCGACGGAGCAATAACAATAACAGCTGCCGGAGGAATTCCGTTCCCGACGGGAAATCCATATACATTTTCATGGACAGGACCTGATAATTTTACGAGTTCAGATCAAAATCTTACTAATTTAAAAACAGGAAGTTATACTTTAACGGTTACTGATAATGGCAAATGTCCGTTTATAAAAAGCTATTATGTAAATGGACCGGGTAAATTTGAAATTATACAGGAATCTAAAACTGATATAAGTTGTTTTGGTTTTAATAATGGAAATATTAATGTTACCGTAACCGGAGGAACAGTGCCCTATAAATATGAATGGTTGAAAGATGGAGTTGCATATCCGGTTAATGCTGGTAATCTTAGCAATTTGGCCCCAGGTGTTTACGATGTAACCATTACAGAAGTAAACAGCTGCGATATTCTAAAGAGAAGCTACACCATTATTGAGCCTCCGGTACTGGAGGTAAGTTTTGTAAGTCAGGTCAACATCTTGTGTTATGGATATTCTACAGGAGAAATTAATGTAAAAACAAGCGGCGGAAGATTTACAGAAACTTCTCCGGGCGTTTTCAATTACGCATACAGATGGACGGGACCAAACGGATATACAAGTTCAGTTCAAAATCCAAGGGATTTATTTGCCGGAACTTATGACTTAACCGTTACGGATGATTCCGGTTGTACCGATAATTTACAAGTTGTTTTACTTCAAAACGATGAGATAAAATTAAATTATACCAAAACCGAAATAGAATGTTACAATTATGCCAATGCATCAATTACTATAAATAGTATTACAGGCGGAGTTCCGTTTGCAACCGGAGATCCATATACTATAAAATGGAGTAATTTAGGGACAGGAATGGTGCAAAATAATTTATCTGCGGGAACTTATGTAATCACTATTACAGATTCCGAAGGTTGTCCAAAAGAATTTCCTATATTGATAGATAATGCACCTGTTTTTACCATAAATCCGGATGTCAGACAAATATCTTGTTTTGGTGAGAAAGATGCTCATATCCGTTTAAATCTTGTAGGTGGTAAAGTACCGGTTAAACTCGTTTGGGATGATGATGCAACAGCAGGAATCGAAAGAAATAATATTGGTCCGGGAAAATATTCAGTAACAATTACTGATGCCAAAAATTGCGAAATACATGAAACTTTTACTATTGTAGAGCCTTTGTTGCTGGAGATAAGAGCAGAAGTATCTAATCCGTTGGATTGCGTTAAAGCCGATACGGGTCAGATCAATTTGGTTGTAACAGGTGGTATCCAGCCGTATACATACAGTTGGTCTAACGGACAAAAAACCGAAGATTTAGAAAATCTTGTACCCGGAAATTATACTGTTGTTGTGACAGATGCCAATGGCTGTAAGCAGTCAGAGACCTGGAAAATTATCCGATTTGACCAACTTACGCCAACAGTAGAAATTATAACCGACTTTAATTGCGATACTAAATACGTCAAACAAACTTTTGTCGGCCACGTAAAAGGAGGAATTCCCCCGTATACGTTAAGCTGGTCAGATGGCGTTGTTACCGGAGCGAACAACGAAATTATGAATACTGAAAATGACGGTTTAATAATCTTTAGCGTTATAGATAGTTTTGGCTGTAAAGCAGACTATGCGCTTAATGTAGAAACTCCCGTTTTAGGTCAGGCCAATTTCACAAATGGTTCTTATGCTAAAGACATGTTTGGTTTATATTCGATTTATGATCCCGTAAAATTTACAAATTTAGCGACAGGAGATTTTACTTTAGTTTCCTGGGATTTTGGAGACGGTAATTTTTCAGATGAAGAAAACCCCGAGCATATTTATACCCGCGTAGGAACCTATACAATAAAACAAACGGTAACCTATCCTTTTGGATGCCAATACAGTTATAGTGCTACAATAAAAGTAGAAAAAGGATATAGCATTATCATACCAAATGCGTTTACACCAAATAATGATGGATTTAACGACACTTTTGCACCGGTATTTTTAGGATTGTCAGACATTACACTGGATATTTTCGATACTTGGGGAGCAGTTGTATATTCAGAAACCGGGACAAATATTAGAGGATGGAATGGAAAGGTAAAAGATTTAGAAGCCGAAAATGGTAACTATTATTACAGAATTACCTTAAAAACCTTTTACAACCATACGGTGATAGAAAAAGGCGCATTTACATTAATTAAATAAAGCAACAACGATTTACAATGAAATTAAAACTATTTTTTATACTTATAACATGTTGCTTTTTTTCGCAGGCAAGAGCGCAGGATCCTGTTTTTACACAATATTTTTTAATTCCTGAAACTTTAAATCCGGGATTCTCCGGGTTTATGGAAACTACTTATGCAGGTATTATTCACCGTGAACAATGGCCGGATCTTGATTTAAGAATAGATACCGATTATGCTTTCGTAAATACATGGAGCGAAGACATAAACAGTGGGTTTGGAATCAGTTTTTTGAACCAAAGAGAAAACATATCAAACTATAATTTTTCTGAAATCAATGCTAATTACGCTTACAAAGTCCGACTAAATGATTATTGGGATTTTAGGCCGGGGATTGAAGTGGGTTACGGAATGAAATCGTTTGCATTTCAGAATTTATTACTGGAAGATCAGATCAATATAGGAACCGGCGTAATAAACCCAAGCTCGATGGATCCTATCTTACTAAATAGAAAAGTCAACTTTTTTGATGTTTCGGCGGGAATGGTTTTCAATACAGATGAAGTTTGGATTGGTCTGTCAATGAAACATCTAAACAAACCAAACATTGCATTCAGCTCAGAAGGAAATGTACCTCTAAATACTTTTTTCTCTTTAAGTGCCGGTTATGAATTTCTAATTGCAGATTATATAGATGCAGTTTTGTTACCGTACGAAACCAAGTTTTTTGTGACTTCAAATTACATGCAGCAAGGCCGTTATAACCGATTTGATTTGGGAGCTTCTATATTATTCGAAAAAATATTTTTTGGAGCCACAGCGGTTACAAATCCTGCAAAAAATGGTGCGAACGGTAATCTGCTGACATCTGTAAACTTATTTACCGGATTGCAATATGAAAATTTGCGACTAGGATTATCATACGATTTAAACACCACCAAAATTGGTAAAACGGGAGGGATTTATGAACTTTCGTTAACATATCAATTCGACTTACGAAAAAAATGTTTCGGTTGCCCGAATTATTCCGGGAAATAAATTAACGCACAAAGCAATTTTTATTGAGGTCTTACTATACCACAAACCCGACAGGTTTTTAAAACCTGTCGGGTTTAACAACGGTACATTTACGTTAATAACAAAATTTCTTTTTCAATATTCTTTCTGGCTTTCTCTTCATACAATTTCCGGAATTCATCAGTCTGAAAGATAAAGTCATTCTCCAGAAAATGTTTCAAAGCCTTCGCGCGTCCGGGCTTGTATAGAAAATCAGGATAAATGCGGTATTCTTTTCTGATTTGCTCAAAGTAAATTTGATAGTCATCCCAATCCCGGGCAAGAATTTTCAGATCAAAATCGATTAACCAGTTGATATCTTCAATTGTATTGTGTGCATGGAGCTGTGTGGCGTAAATAGCATCAAAAACGAATTGTTTGTCAAATGAAATATTTTCAGGTAAAACAGACAAAGCAAATTCGGCACTTTTGAGTTCATTATCTTTTCTACTGCTCTTATAAATATAATCGTGATAAAAAACAGCAAATAATACTTCGTTAGGAAATTGAAGCTGATCCACATACGTTTCAAAACATTCAACCATATCATTTATATGAGTAAGGTTGTGATAATGCCTTGACTTTCCGGAATATGCTTTTTCTAAATCAGACCAGTTTCGCTGGATTTCTTTTTCTTGAAAACCAATATTGGTGAGCAATTCCGTAAACTTTAGCTTTAGATTCATTTCCTTTTTTACTCAAATATAGAATTCTTTTTTTACTGCGCAAAATAACTGCGTACTACTTCTGAAATCTTTGCTCAGGAAATAAAACAAGTTCATTGAAATAAAAAATTGCGTTAACAGGGTCAAGTTTGAGTTACTTCGAAAAACTTTCCACGTACACACTTACACCATTACCGGTTAACACAATTTAGAATGAGGCAGTAGCTCAGCGGTTAGAGCAGGTAGTTTTGAAATTATCCTCAAAAGGTCAATTAAAACTTACTTCGTACACTTTTAATGTCCGGGTCGTGGGTTCGAATCCCATCTGCTTCACTATTACGGGTCAATTAAAACTTACTTCAGAAATCGGTATTTCCGGTTCGAGTCCGGCGAGTTTTTAAATTATCAGTAGTAAAATGAGGGTCAAGATTAACTTACTTCGGGGGGAACCCACCAAACGGTCACTTTGAATCAGTTAATCCATTACACTCGAATTTCAGGTCAAGTGTTTCTTACTTCAAATCTTTTAGGTAGAACCAGAAACACCATTATCTAAATTTTAAAAATTAAAAAAAATGAAAACAAAAGCATTATTAAAAATCAGTCTGCGTCAAAACGCCATTTTCATTCCATCAGAAATGATAGCGAATGATATCAAAAATTTATCAGGAACAACATCGGTTTTAATGGTCAATGTTTCAAAACTCGGATTTACATTTTCCGAATCGTTATTACACGCTTTAAATAATGTAAACCCAAATTATAAAGTCGAAGTTTTAGAAACGCTGAATGAAGTTTTAGGAACTGATAAAAACTGGACACCTTTGGTGAAAGAATGGAATATTCCGACTGGAGAAACAGTTTTAGATCATATTACAACTTTCTTAGCAACCGTTTTTAAAACCAAAAACGGAACGGCTTTACCATGCGGACATACTATTCCCGGGAATACTTTTCCTTTGGAAAGATACAATGGTTGTCCGTTTTGCGGAACTCCGTTTGCATTTGGTACAATCGAAAACTTCGGACAAGGAAGTAAATTGAAAGTGTTGGAATTGTGGACAGAAAAAGAGTTGGAAGACTTTTACAAATCGTTATTGCAATCTAAAACGGCTTTAGACGCTACGCAAGTGGATAGTTTAAAAACAGCAATGCAATACTTGCCTTTGCCAAAAATCGATATTGCAATGAAGGAAACTTTGATGCTGGTGATCGATCTTTTGATTGAAAACGGTAACGAAGCCGAAGCGGCTCAATTTTTAAAAACGCCAACGGATATCTTACGATACTTATGGTATAAAAATACGGGAATGTTACAGATCATTGAGCCAAAAACGATAGTGAAACGTGCGTCAAAAAACGCGCAGCATTTCCACTTTGTTTTAGATACAAGTGCGCAGGCAAGAATTGCTTCTCAAAAAGATTTGAAATTAAAATATTCCCGTAAAGAATGTTTGATGGTAGCCAATTGGTTGAATAATCTGGATATGGAAGCAGAAGCCATGTGCGAAATAATGCATCCGAAAAGAGGAATGTGGGTTCGTTTTATCCGGGCGTTGCGTTTGGCAGAATACAGCAAAAGAAAAGGTTTTGAAAAATTAGCTCTTTTGATGGATGTGTTTTACAATCAGGTATACGACGTTTGGCAAAGCAAAGTGAACACGTCACGATTAAAATTTGATGCCGATAAAACATTTGCATTGCTGAAACAGCGTCCGGGATTGTTTGCGCGTTCCTTATTCTCCAATATGTTATGGTTTGGTGCAGACGAGACCATCGCACATTTTGAAGAAATCATCGATAAAGTTCCGGCCCGACTCGTGTTTACCTTAAATATGTATGCTCAGAATTACTTTGATAAAAACATGCACAGAAGTGTGAAACCTTTGGGTGGAACCAACAAACGAATTGAACCAAACGGTTTATTGAAATTGTACGATGAGCTGCAATTGGAAGCAATGAAAAATCAAATCGAAGAATTGTGTCTTTTGGCCATGAAAAAAAGATTTGCAGCTATTGCCAATACAAACAAAACGATCTATATCGATCCGCAATTGTTTAATATTCCGGTTGCTATAGGAGATCGAAGCGATACCGTTCAGGATTTACCGGTTGCTTTAATGGGAACACGTTTCCCGATTGAAGGCAACGAAGTACGATTGTTTATGCAATGGGGAAAGGATTTACCGGCACAGCATTTAGATATGGACTTAAGCTGTCATATCGCGTATGCAAACAGTACAGATATTTGTTCTTTCAGCCGACTGACTACAACAGGTTGTCAGCATAGTGGTGATATCCGAAGCATTCCGAATAAAATCGGAACCGCCGAATATATCAACATCAACATTGACGAATTGGCCAAAGCCGATGCCAAATTTGTAACTTTTACCTGCAACGCCTACAGCAACGGAAGCATCACGCCAAATCTTGTTGTCGGCTGGATGAACAGCAAATACCCGATGAATATCTCCGAGAAAACCGGAGTGGCATGCGATCCGTCATGTGTAGATCATCAGGTGCGTGTGACGCAAAACGTTGCCAAAGGTTTGGTTTTTGGAATTTTGGATGTAGCCAAAAGAGAAATCGTTTGGTTAGAGATGACTTTCGGAGGTCAGGTTGTGCAAGGTTTGGATTGTAAAGGAGTTCAGGCATTGTTGGCCAAACTAAGCAGCAAATTGAATATTGGTCGTTTATTACAACTTAAAGCGGAAGCACAAGGTTTAACAATCACCGAAAATGAAATTGCTGATGAGATGTATACAGCGCAATGGGCTATGAATCCGGCAGCAGTAACACAATTATTAATTGATTAGAGGAAAGGTACAAAGGCTCATAGAGGCATAGGTACAAAGGTTTTGTAGAGGCGCACTGCGGTGCGTCTTTGCAAAGTGTTTTACTAAAGTAAAACGCACCGTTTGTCATTTCGACGAAGGAGAAATCTTTGTGAGAAGCTCTACAAAGATTGGATTCTCGTTGCGGAGTTACTTGCGAAGATTTACCTCGTCTGTTCGCTATCGCTCGGGTCTCGTGCCTCGAAATGAAAAAAAATCATTTTAATCCATACAGTCTGTGGCTAAATAAAACCTTTGTCCCCATGAACCTTTGCAACTTTGTCCCTTAAAAAAAAATACCTGCGCAAAATAACTGCGCACTGACAAAACTATATTTGTCAAACAAAAGAAAACACAATGATTATAAAACTTACATCAGAGAATAAATACTTTTTAGATATCCTTTATAAAAATCCAAATACGGATCAGGGACTTTATTTAAAAGAATTAAAAAACGGAATTGTAATCGGGAACGTTGTTTCTGCTAACGAATATCATTGTGTTTTTTTAGATGGCAAACATAGTTATTTGCCGGAAGAAGGAAACCAAATCGATTTTCAAAGTTATTGCAGTCCGTTACTGGCTTTGAATATGTCAACCGAATTTTTCAATCATTTGTATAAAGAAAGTGCAAGTTTAAGCGAAACAGTAATTTCCTGGCTTAGCAAAAATTATAATGAAGTGGATACTGAAAAATGTACCATCGAAGTGGCGACTTTTTTCATTGATTCCGGATGGTACAAGAATGATCGTTATCTTTTGTCGAAGTACATTGACGGAATTTCACTCAATCATAAAATTGGTAATAATTACGAATTAAAGATCGAAGGTAAAACGGTGAGGGAAGCGTTGCAAAAATTCTCGCTTGTAGCTCTGTTTTCGCACTTCACCAATAAATATGCGGTTTACACCTATATAGATGATTATTTTATTCAAAAGCATATCACGATGTTAACCAATATTTCGGGCATTCCGTATTTCGTGTTTTATCTTTTTATAAAAAGAATCATGCGTTCTCCGGTACAATTTGAGAAATTTAAACCACAGTTAGAAGCCTATTTTGATAATGAAGTGCAATTTGTATTTACCGACACACATCAGTCCCGAAAAGAATTTATTTGCAGTAAAATCAATTTTGAAGAACCTGTTTTAGACTTTGGCTGCGGTGAATTACAGTATTTTAAATTATTGCTTAAAAAAGGATTTACGCAGGAATATCATGCTTATGATGAAGTTAATTTTAAGCATATTGCAGATAAAATTACAGCAATAGAAAATGCAGATAATTTACGATGGATTGAAAGTTTGGAAGAAATAAAAGACTTTGAAGGTCAGGTGATTTTAAGCGAAGTAATTGAGCATAATTCGTTTGAAGAAGCAAAAGCACTATTGATCTGGATTCGCGACAATACCAATTTTACCCAATTATTTGTGACAACACCGGATAAGGATTTTAATGTAAATTATGAAATGACAGAGGAATTCAGGCACGACGATCACGATTTTGAATTATCAAATTCGGAGTTTAGGGAATTGATCAATGAAATTTTTCCAAATCCCAAATCATTTTATGGCGTAGGAGATTGTGTAAAGGGAGTTTATCCAACAAGTGCCGTAATCATTCAAAAAAAGTAAAAGATGTTAGACTATAGAGTAAGAAACAGAATAGAGTGGTTTTGCAAAAACAAGATAAACGATTTTTCGCCAACCATTTCACCGGCTCCAAAAAGCAAAACAAAAAATGAAATTGAAAGCATTGAGGAAGCGGTAAATTATTATTTGGGAAAAGGGGTAAACGAATTTGTAGTTCAGAAAAAATACATGGGTTCGTATTGCACAATCTACCTGAAAAGAAACATCGAAAAAACATATTTCGTTTCCCGAAACGGTTTTAAGATGGATCATATTGATGTAGACAAAGCAATAAACAGCCTAAAAGATCTGCATGCAAAAATGGTAACAGCTTTTCCGGATTTCGATACGATTTTGATTGCTTCAGAATTATTGCCCTGGAAAGTTTTGGGAGCCGGATTAATCGAGAAGGAATTTACGGGATACTACGACGCTTTAAAAACACACAATGCCTATTTGCAGTCTTCAGGATTACTTGAAAAACTGGAAAATGTAAAAGAATCGGAAGCGTTTACAACCTATATTTCTGATAAAAAACAACTTACCAGAAAAGAATTTGGCAGTAAACATAAATCGCATATTGTGCGTCAGTACGAAGCTTTGGCAGCTGTAAAAATTCCGGATGTAGCAAAACAGGAAGAATCATTACAGGTTTTTAAAAATCAGATTGATACTTTTGGAGATGAAGCCGAATTGCATTTTAAACCTTTTACGATCTTAAAAGTGGTCAATAGTTCTGGAAATGAGATATTGCCAAACAGCAATCTGACTTATGAATTGGTAAACGATGATGTTTTTTTACATCTGGAAATTACGGATTTAAATAAAGAAGAAAAGCTCGGTGAGATTTATTCGTTTTTCGAAAAACTGACCTTTGACAATGAAGAAGGAATCATGATTAAACCGGTTAAGAATTACATTAAGAATTTGCCACCGTGTTTTAAAGTCAGAAACAATAATTATCTTACGATGATCTACGGTGTCAATTTCCATCAGGATTTTGATCATTACTTAGAAAAAAGGAATGTAAGGAAGAAATTGGAGCAATCGATAAACGGTTGGGAAATCAATCAGAAAATGCTTCAGGTCCCGTATAAAGATTTAGAAGAAGAAAATTACCTCATACGTTTGTTGCTTTTAAAGCGAATCAATAACGAAGAAATAGAAAAAACATTAGATCCAAGATTATAATAAAATTCAGAACATGAAAAAGACACCAACCTTAACGATACTTGCAGGCTGTCCGGCATCAGGGAAAAGTACTTTCGCCGAGTGGAAAGTAAGAACTGAACCTAAAACAATGCGAATAAGCCGTGATGAAATCAGGTTTTCGCAATTTCAGGAAGCGATGGATCCTGCAGCCGAAAGTATGATCTCGAAAATCGTTAACGGACAAATTAAAACGTTGCTTTCGAATGGATGGAATGTAATTCTGGATACTTGTAACGTGAAAACAGAATACCTCAAACAACCGATAAATGATTTTTCGGAAATGGCCAATATTGAATTTAAAGTGTTTGACTTACCGTTAGAAGAGCTTTTGACCCGAAATGAAAAGAGAGACCGAAAAGTTCCCAAAAAAGTGATTGAAAACATGTACCATCAATTGCAGAAAACAAAAGAAAAATTCGATTTTAAACCGATAAAGAAAGTGAACAAAAATTTGGAATACTGCACCCAAAACCCCAACCTGCCTAAAGCCATAATTTGTGACCTTGACGGAACCCTGGCCTTAATGAACGGGCGAAATCCTTTTGATGCCAGCAAATGCGACGAAGACGAAATCAATACTCCGGTCGCGAATGTTCTGAGAAATTACAAAAAGTTGGGATATCAGATACTATTGGTTTCCGGAAGAGAAGACCGATACAAAGCACCGACCTTGCGTTTTCTCGAAAAACACGAAATCGAATACGATGACCTGATCATGCGTAAAACCCACGACAGCCGAAAAGATTCGATCATCAAAACCGAAATCTATCACGAGTTTATAAAAGACAAGTACTTTGTAGAATTCGTTTTAGACGACCGAAACCAGGTAGTAGATACCTGGAGAAATGACCTGAAATTACCTTGCTTCCAGGTGTATTATGGGGATTTTTGATTGGAAGATGCTAAGGTGCTAAGTTTCTAAGCAGCTAAGTTTTTAAAGTAATAATTTCTCATTTTGTGTCATTTCGACCAAAGGGAGAAATCACACAAGAAACTCCGATCCTAAAATCGCCAATCTTTGTCGAATTACTGGTGTGATTTCTCCCTTTGGTCGAAATGACAAACTGTGTGTCAAAAACTTTGCGTCTTAGCGCCTTTGCGTGATTAAAAGAATTATCAAAAAGACTTGCGACTCTGCTCCCGATAGTCATCGGTATTGCGTGATCAAAAACAGACAAAAGAAAAGAACTTTGTCTCTTAACGCCTTCAAGGCAAAAAACAAATAATAATAAAGACTCAAAGCGGATAAACCTCTGAACCTTTGCCCCTTTGAGCCTTTGCAACTTTAAAAATAAATGAATACATACATAGACATAGGAATTAATTTAACCAATAAACAATTCCAAAACGACATAGACGATGTCGTACAAGACGCACTCGATGCTGATGTAGAAAAAATGATACTCACCGGCACCAGCGTCCGAAATAGCGAAGCCTCGGCTGAAATCGCCCGACAATATCCCGGAGTACTGTGCGCAACAGCCGGAATTCACCCGCATGATGCGAAGAGTTTTGATGCGCAGAGCATTTCAAAACTGCGCCATTTATTAAAGCAGAAACACGTAGTTTCAGTAGGCGAGTGCGGACTCGATTTTGATCGTGACTTTTCGCCCAGAAATGTACAGGAAAACTGTTACAAAGCCCAGTTAGAACTGGCGATTGAAGTCCAGAAACCTTTGTTCCTGCACGAAAGAGCCGCTTTTGCAAAGTTTATGGACATTACCAAAGACTATTTGCCGCAATTGCCAAAAGCAGTCGTGCATTGTTTCACCGGAAGTCTGCCCGAAGCCAAAACCTATCTCGATAACGGATTCTATTTGGGTTTTACGGGAGCGATATCCGACAGTAAACGTTTTGAGCATTTAAAAGAAGTGATACAATACGTACCGCTCGACCGAATGATGATCGAAACCGATGCGCCCTTCATGCTCCCGAAAAATGTACCCAACAGCCTCCTGAAAAAATACCACGAACGCCGTTGCGAACCCGCATTTCTGCCTTTTGTGGCGGGAACAGTGGCGCAGTTTAAAGGGATTTCTTTAGATAAAGTGGCGGAGGAAACGAGTAGGAATGCTAAAAGTTTTTTTTGGATTTAGCGTTTTATAGCAGGTGTTAAATCTGTTAGGTATTGTTTAGAGATTTTATTTGTTGGCTTTTAAATCAGGTGTTTGTACTGGGTTTAAAGGCTTTTTGTTTACTTATATTTGAAAGCGGAGATTATCTTTATGATCCAAATTGGACTTACGTAAAACCGTAAAAATGTAATAATACTCTTTATATATTTACAAATAATAAATATCAAGCTAATGTTGGATGGCAAAAAAAATTAACGAGATTGATTGGTTAAAACTTTTAAAAGTTGATAAGGATGTTTTTTTTAACTGGTTTACTTTAAATGAAGAAGAAATAATATCTGAAGAAGTAAAAATTAAATTTTATAGTTTAAAATGTAAGGATAATAAACCAGATATTGACGGTTTTATAAAACATTTGTATGGAGAAGTTGAAAAGTATGTTTTTGACGAAGAGGATATAAAAGAACTTACTGAAGATGGATACATTCCTACTGAAAAAGCTTTAAGTTATTTTGGTGATATTGATCCTTTAACTGATGGTAGATATGGTGAACTAATGTTATATTTATTTGTTGAAGCTGCATTGCAAACACCAATGGTAGTTCATAAAATTGCTCAAACTTATAATAATAACGATCAAATTAAAGGATCAGATGGACTTTTTATTGGAAATATTAATAATAAGGCCACTATATTAATTGGAGAATCAAAAATGCGAAATAATTTTAATGTTTGCGTTAGTGATGTAATGGATTCATTAAAAAGATATATTAATAATTCAGGTGCAATAGATAGAGAATTAGAAGTTGCAAAAAAGCATTTAAGTAGAGATTTAAATAATTTGGATGAAAATGATTTAGATCTAATTTATCAAAGCCTTAGAACGAAACAAGAAGGATTTAAGGAATATAGCATTTGTTATCCTGCCTTTTTGATGTATCAAGAAGGAAAAATTGATAAAATAATAAATGGTGATTTAATAGAAGTGGAAAATCAAGTTTTGAAATTAATTAGATCAGTCAAAAATAGAAGATCACAATATGTTAAACAATCATTACCAGATATATCAGATATTACACTTGAATTCTTTATGATGCCCGTGCAGAATGTTAGCTCTTTTAGGGAAATGTGTTACCAAGTTTTCCACAATGGAAAAAAATTTAAAAGAGAGGAGAAAGAATGACTAATTCAACAATAGATTCAGCAAAAAATCATCCAGTTTTTAAATCTGTTTTGAATTCACTAATAACTAATAGATTTTATTCAGAGTTAGATGTTGAAGTTGATAAAAATAAAATAGATAAAAATAATTTAGATAAGGCGATATGGTTAGCTACTATTATTTCTACAAGTACAGAAGAAAATGATAAATATTTAAGCTCAGTATTTGGGATTGCTCTTTTTTTAGAATATGATTCAAAAGAATATAGAAAGGTAGCATATATTATTTTATCTAGATCAGGTAATTTAATTGCGGCTAAGTTTTTTAAAGAACTTGTAACAATAAATTCAATTTCGGGGAATTTATTTTTTGATGTTAGTTTTGGTACTGTAATGGATTTTGAATTGGGCTCCAAAATTGCTTTAAATGAAATTGATAGTGGAAGTAAAAAAATAATTGGTTCAGATTATCAAAAATTTTTATGGAATGTATTAAGTAAAACTAATCATAATACTGCTATTTCTGCACCAACTTCAGCTGGAAAATCATTTATTATACAAAATTATATTAGACAAACTTTTTTAAATAAATCTTCATTTTTTGTAGTTTATATAGTGCCCACTAGAGCTTTAATTTCTCAAGTTTCAGAAGATTTTAAAAAGATCCTTAACGAAGATGTCAGTATTAATACTGCCTTTATTGAAAATGATAACGAAGATATAAAACAGTTTTCCGATAAAGAAATTTTTATTTTAACTCCGGAAAGGACTTTGAAGTTAATGCAGTATTCTTATAAGAATAAATTTTCTCCTGATTTAATTTTTATCGATGAAGTGCAAAATGTAGAGGATGATGGAAATAGAGGATTTCTTTTTGAATATTTGGTTAATGAAATAGAGGCTAATTGGAAAGATTCTCGCAAAATAATTGCAGGTCCATTTTTGAATAATCCAGATGCTTTATTAAAATTAATGTTTAAAGAGATTAGCGAAAATCTTAAAACAATGTTTTCTCCTGTATTTCAATTAAAAATTAGTTTAAAACCACCAAGTAAAAATAGTAATACAGTATTAGCTAAAATTTTCTTTCAGGAAGAATTAATAAATTCAATTATTGTTCCTATTAATTTTAATTATGCTAAAGAAATTACAAATAACAGACTTAAAGCAACTGTAAAAGTTTTATTACAGTTTGGTGCAAAAAGCAAAAATATTATTTATCTACCAAAAGGGAACTACGTTGAGAGTTTTTCAAATCATTTAACTCTTGCTAAGAACAGCGATAATAAAAAAATCGAGCTAAGCGATGAAATATTTGAATTAATCGATTTAATAAAAGAAGAAATTCATCCAGATTATTATTTAATTGACGTATTAAAAATTAAATCAGGATTTCATCATGGTAAATTACCCGAAATTATAAGATCTGAGTTAGAATATCTTTTTGCAAACGGTTATCTTGAAAATATTATTTGTACATCGACATTGGTTGAAGGAGTAAATTTACCTGCAGAAAAAGTCTTTATTCCCTATCCCAAAAAAGATAGTCAAGATCTTAGTAAATTTGAATTCGGAAATATTATTGGTCGTGCAGGTAGAATTAGAGATGCATTAACAGGAACAATTATTTGTATAGAAAAAGAAGAAGAAATTTGGGCTGAAGATTTCTTCGAAAATGAACCTGATAAAGAAATAGTTCCCGCTATTAATAAAATATTAAAATATCCAATCAATGAATTAGTAGAAGCATTAAATCAGCCAATAGATATAGGTAAAAAGAATATTGAATTTGCTGTTATTTTTTTAAAATTAAAATATCTTGAAGGGGATCAAATTCTTTCAGATTATCTTAAAGGTAAAAATGTAGAAGAAAATACCATTGACTCTATAAATGCAAATCTTTCAATAAAGTTAAAAGATATTAAAATGCCTAAGGAGCTATTAAAATTAAATCCAGGCATTGATCCCGAACTTCAAAATAAACTTTATTTAAAAATAAAAGAAGAAGGAATAGAAAATTGGGTTTTTCACAAACACAAGAATTTTAATGCTAGGTGGACGAGAGATGTTTTGTCAAAAAAAGCACATATTGATAGTAACTTTTATGGACAATTAAAAAATATTTTATTTAAACTTGACGAAATATTTGATTTTAATAATGAAGCATATTTTAAACATAAAATTTCTAGATCTTTAGCCCAAATGGTTTTCTATGCAATTTTATGGTTAGATAATAGAAGTTTCAAAGATCTTATAATAAGAGAAATCAATTTTAATGCAGATAAGATTGGAAAAATTGATAAGGAAAATAAAGGCGATATCAATAAAACAATAAATGAAGTAATAAAAGTTTATTCATCAATTATAAGCTATGTTTTAGTTAAATATACAAAATTGCTTTCCGATGTTCTAAAGTCAATGTTAAATGAAGAAGAATTAGAAAAGCATAACTATAGCATCTCATTACCTACGATGCTGGAATTAGGGACTAGTAACAGTTTAGTTTTGCTTCTTATTTCTAAGGGAATTTCTAGATCAATAGCAATAAAAATTTATAGTCTCATTCCAGATGAAGAAATTGAAAATCCAATAGGTTGGTTGTCAAAACAAAAAGAATTGAAGATTAAAAATGTTTATAATAAATATCTGAAAAGAAAGGGTTTCTTACTTCAAGATGAAGAGTAGTATATTTTCAGTGTAACGATTATAAAATATACTTCATTTGCTTGTTCTAACAAGCTTTAAAAGGCTTGCCAACTCGTAGAAACGTAAAAAAATGCGCAATTCCCATTGCGCATTTTATATATAAGAAAAAAAATATTACTTCCCTTTCATCAATTTTTCTAAATACTCCACCTTATCCTTTTCTGCCTGAACCAAACGTTCGTAAAGTTCCACCACTTTATCAAGAGGATTGAAAGTACAATTATGGTTTGGACCATTTATCTGACCTTGATTAGTACTATTATCATAAAAGTTATTGAAATAACTAAAAACAGATTCTTCCGAAAAGTTTTCAATAGCTTCTACCGTAACACCAAGTGCTTTTGCAATTTCTTTCAGTTTTTCGGGATCAACAGTTTCGCTGGATTCAATAACGGAAATATTTTTCTGGCTTGTTCCAATAGCTTCTCCAAGTATTTCTTGTTTCATACCGCGAAGTTCTCTGATTCGGCTTATGTTTCGGCCAATGTGTCTGGGTTTGGTTGCTGTGCTCATAGTTCAAAGATAATAATTATGAATAAAAAAATAAGATAATTTGGTAATTAGATAATTAGATAATGTGAAAATGTTAGAAGTTATGGGTTATGAGTTTTGGGTTAGCCGTTAGATGTGAAAATGCAAACTGCGACTGTAAACCGTGACTGTAAACTGCGACTCTAAAAAGACAGTTTCTCTTTCAGGCACTTTTCCTCGAATTGCAGTACCTGGAGTTTTAATTCGTACTGTTCCTGGAGGTGAAGGCTGTTTCTCTCGATAACGCCCTCTAATCGTGCTTTTACGACCGGGAAAAATTTGTCTTTGCGTCTTTTTTCCATTTCGTCTGCCACAAAATCAGCAGCCTGTGATTCGTCTGTTACAAAAGCAAGAAGCTCCAAACCTTTCCGCGCAGGCTCGTATTTTTCCTGATGTTCTCTGAGTTTTTTCATAATGTTATGTTGAGTAATTTGGTTGAGGTTTAGCTTGTCTTCCCAGTGCTTCCTTTCTTCTGGTTGCAGTTGCCGTACAGCAGGAGGGTTATTTTTTTGTTGTTCTTCAAAAAGGATCATTTTGGCCAGTCTTAGGTAGGCTCTTGTAGGCAGCAGACGTCTTCCTATTGCATGCATCGACCAGAGCCCTTGCGATACACCCACTATGTTGGCTATTTCATTTTGCCGTAATCCAAATAGTTCTCCAATTTGTTTCTCCTCTTTCATCATTCAGCTTATGGTTATTGTATTTTAATATGGTTTACCATTTAATTTTTATTCTCTTTTTACAACACGGTTGTTGTAGATTTTTTTGTTGTAATTATTATTTCAACATAAATTTCTCCAACAAAATTGTTGTAATTTTTTTGTTGTAATTTATTATCACAACAGAATTTTTACAACAGAACTGTTGTACATTTTATTTGGATTTTTGTTTTACAACAGAAATTTTTCAGCTGTCATTTTTTTGACAGAAACAAATGTAATAAAAAGATTACATTTTTAACAAATGTAGTAAAAAATATTTTTCGATGAGAACCTGTGGCAGATTTGGCTAAAACGGGAATCAAATTCTTTATAAGTCCGAATACTACAATAAAAAGAAATATTTTTCTTATAAAAATAAGACTTCATTCCGGGAATCCTCATCTAGACAGGAAATTAGGATAATCTTAAACTGGGATTTTTACTACAAAAACAGGTATTTGTACGCAGTTTTTTAATTCGTAATAGCTCTAAATTTGAAGTAGCAAACACAATACAGTCCACATTAATGAGAGTTTAGAAATGAAAAAACGGAATCAAATTACACTGGTATTTTCTTTTTTATTCGTCAGCACCTTTTTGTTTTCTCAAAACGAACGATTAATTATTGGCCGTACCACAGGAAAGCTGCTCATTGAAAAAAAGGCACCGATTCGGACTTTTGGTTTTACAAACTCGCTTTCGGGACAGGTTACCTTGCCGGGATCGGAGATCGATATGAAAGTGGGAGAGAGTATCAATATTGATTTCTGGAATATTTCGCAGGGAAATCCGGTGTCGTTGTATTGCCGGGATATTGAATTTGTACAGTGTACTGCCGAAAATGAAGTCATGACCAAAAAAGAGCCGGTGCACCATATGGAACACGGGTTTTATTCTTTTGTGGCTCAAAAAGCAGGAACGTACCTGTATTATAGTCCTGAAAATTATCCGTTTAATCTTCAGGCAGGCATGTTTGGGGTCATTATCATACGTCCGAAAGAAACCGATGTTTTACCTGCTAAAGCTTTGGCTGAGGTATTATGGTGCAGTACTGAAATTGATCCGAAATGGCATACCGATGCGATTATGGGTACGGCATACGATACGAGCAATAAGCCGGTAGTACTGCCGGATTACAAACCGCAGTACTTTTTGATTAATGGCCAGATCGCCACTAAAAATAAAGGCCTGCAAGTATTGGCAAACAAAAAAGAGGCCGTGTTGCTGCGTCTGGTCAATGCGGGGTTGTACCGAAATGAAATACAGTTTCCGCCTCAGGCAAAAGTCAGGCTCATTTACGGAAATGAGAAGAACCTGAACATATTTTCCGGAGCGTTTAAAGTACAGCTTCCTCCGGGCGAATGTATGGAGCTGGAGGTTTTTTTAGAAAATGTTTCAGACCAGGAAAAAATCGGCTATCACTTTACAGATCCGGTTTCCAAAAAAATAAGCTACAACGCCGGTATTCCGGTATTTTATTAATATTAAAACCAATCCTTATGAAAACAACACTATTTTATTTCATACTCCTTTTTTCGTTTTCGTTCTCCTTTGCACAGAGCAAACCTACTTTTACGGTAGTGGGCAATGCCACCAATAAAGAGAGCGTTTTGAAAACGAAACGACTGGATATTTCTAAAATTAAGGTCGAAAACATTTCCAATAAACCCATCTATCTGGTTTGGGAAACGGTGTCGAATACGTTTCCTAAAGAATGGGATTGTTCGATGTGCCAGCATGGTGCCTGCCAGATCGGAATTCCAAAAGGTTCATCTTTTAATAAACTCAATGCAGATCAGCAGGGATTTATTGCCATACATGTCATTCCGGAAAATAAAAAGGGCAATGGTATTGTAAAATTTAAGATTTACGATAAAGCGAATCCGGAGTATGCCAAGATTTTAACCTTTGAAGTCGAAGTGCTTTAAGGAACTAAATAATTAATATTCACCCAAAAACAAACAACATGAAAAAAATTACGAACTTATTCTTTATTATGCTGATCACAGGATTATCCTTTGGTCAGGGTAATGCCAATGCGAAATATACGCGTTGGAATGTTGATACGCCTGAAGGAAAGGCCAATCTGGTAGCCATGAATACCGCTTTTGAAAAAATGCGCGCCATGGGCTGCGATAATGGCCTGGCCTGGTATTATCAGGGTGCCATACACAATATTCCGACTGTGATTAATGGCAAAAATGTACTTTGCCCGCAGTATCAGAGCAGTAAAGATAAACTATGGGCATGGGCCGATTGTACGCACAACGGATCAGACAGTGCGTCTTTGAATTTTCTTTTATGGCACAGAATGTACATTTGGTACTTAGAAAAAATTGTACGTGAATTATCCGGAAAAGAAGATTTTGCCCTTCCGTACTGGAATTACGGCAGTAAAATAGTTGACGAGAATATTATGCCGGCACAATTAACAGACAAATCGGGTTCTTTGTATACGGCAGCGCGATACAGTATCCTGAACAACGGGCAGCCTATTCTTAAGGATCAGGTCGATCAGATTCAGGCGTCACTGGGAGAATTGCAAACCAACCCTTCTTTTAGCGGAAAGGCCGGATTTAGCAAAAGTCTCGAAATCGCTCCTCATGGCTACATGCACGATCTTATAGGAGGAGAATACGCCAGTCCGAGCGAAACGTATTATAACGAAATCTACCAGAAAGAATATTCAGGTTTAATGGCCAATGTTCCGTCTGCCGGATTCGACCCTGTTTTTTGGTTACATCATAGTATGATTGACCGTATTTGGGAATCCTGGGATGTTTCGGCTTATGGCCGGCGTCCGAGTCTTGAAGACCTAAAAGCGAATCCGTGGCCTTATGAGTTTATCACTCCCGATGGCAAACATATTACTTATACGATGGAGGAAGTATACAAGATTGTTTTTAATCTGGATTATAAATATGATAACCTGCTTTACGGATCCAAGACTCCTGTTTTAGCTTCTAATGAATCAACTGCAAAAAAGAAAATTGCCTTTCAGGATTCAAAAGAGCAGGTGGTCTGGGAACAGAAAATAGGGAAGGTGCTTGGGACTAGTGCTTTTAGCCATAAAGTAACCAGCACATTCGCCAAAAGCACGAATAAAGTTTTTAAAAGTGCCAATTCTAAATTAGTCCTGAATTTAAGTGTATCGGTGTACAAAGAACCTAAAGATTATTATACCGTTTTCCTTAGATATCCGGGCAAAGCAGATCAGTATGTAGGCACAATGACTTTCTTTGGAGTAGCCCACGATCATGGCATGGAAGACGACCATCCGATAAGCGAAGACGGGATAAAAGTGAATTTCTCGTACTATATTTCAGATGACTTAGCCAATACCGACAAGAACTTCGAAATTATCATAAAAAAATCCGGAGCCGGAGATGCTAAAGTAACACTGGAAAAAATTAGTGTAACGAAGGCTAATTAAGCATAAAACAATACTAAAGGAATAAAAAAACGGCTGTCATCTGACGGCCGTTTTGCATTAACCCGTTGGGTGTAATTCAAAACGGGTGTCAGGCTGAGCGGAGTCGAAGCCCTTTTCATGCAAAAAAGCCTTCGACTCCGCTCAGGGTGACATTCATTTCTATAAGAGTAAAAATGTTTGATTCAAATTTATAATTTTTATGTATTTGTTTTTCAGATCACATCAGCGTTTCAGTACATTACCCCCAACGCGTTAATTACTATTTATTTCTATATTTGCAGTATGCAAAATCATGAAAGATGAACTACAAAATATCATTTCAGGAAAGAGCCAGGTTAGGCATGGAAGTACTATCCAGACAATCTCCCGTTACCTTAGAAAAAGCAAGAGCACAAGCAAAAAGACTTAGCGAAAACAGTATATCAAAAGAAAAAAAAATAAATAACTATAATATTATGATGAAATGCTTACTGATTGGGCTTAACTTTTTTTATTTAACTATTGCTTCTTCTCAAAATCTGGAAAAAATTAATTCTATTGAAGAAGCTGAGAGTTTTATTCAATTAAATCCAAAAGCAGAAATTAGAACCTTAGAAATTACTACTGATAGTCTAGATTATTACAAAAATAGATTTCTTGAAAAAGACATGATCGATAAAAATAGAATTGTAAAAACGGAACCTATTATCTCGATGAGAGTAAGTTATATTTATTTAGATGGCAGTAAATTGACTAATGATAATATTAATAAAAAAAGACAAGAAATTATCAAACTATACAAAAAAGGGAAGTCCTTTGGAGAATTAGTCGCTACTTATAGTATGGATAGTAATGTTAACAAAGGTGATTTAGGATGGTTTAATGAAGGAACTATGTATAAAGCATTCGAAGATGCAATTAAATGCCATAAAAAGAATGATTTGTTTGAAGTTGATATTCCTGAAAATAGATGGTATTATGTTGTTTTGAAAACCTATAATGATTTGCCTAAATCGATTCTTTATATTTTGAGTGTACTTGACTAACAACAATCTAAAAAAAAACTGTATAAATAGGCATTTTCGCGAAAGCGAATCCGTATAAGCTGCATCTAAAATCGCCCCAACATCAGGGCGATTTTTATTTTATATAAAAGTATAATTTCTAAGAAATCATCATCTTCACTCCCAAAATGTGTTTGCAGATTCCTCTTGTGCCCTGATAAGCCGTAAACCAGTCGCAGGTACATCTTTGCGAGTTATTGTCGATAATTACCTTGTGTAAAACGCCCGAACCTTTTACTTTGGCTTCGATATAATCGGCTCTTCGTTCGACGATTTCGATGTCTTCGTTAGCAATAAGTTTTTTGGCATTTTTAAGCCTTGGGTTTAGCGATAAAATACGCTCGGTTTTAAAAGGAAGACGTCGGTAGAAATGTGCTTTTTCGCTTACATCATAACCCAATAATCCCATCGATGATAAGTTGGAAGTCAGATTATCCATAGTACCAAAATCAATATCGTTTTCGATAGAAAGCATGGTGGGGTCAAAAGTTTCATTCGATTTTAATAAACTGTTTAATCCGTACACCCATTCTATGGGTAAGTTTTCGGTCATGGTTTCCAGTACATTTCCTTCTCCTGAAAAGCCACGGTACGAATCGGGAGAAAAGGCCATTAAAAGCTGCATTTTTCCAAATTCGGCGACTATTGCACACGTTTGTTTGTCTGACGATTCATAAATATAAATTTTATCTACAATAGCCAGAATTCCTTCTAACAGACGCAATCTTTGTACGCCGCCAATTCGAACGCTGTCGGCTGTAGCCAAAGTCGAAAACATAAATTTCTCGGCTCTTTTGGTCATGAAAAAATCGCCCTTTACAGAACCTTTTGGTAAACTCTGAAACAATTGGATGGTCTGAATTTTATTCAGTTCAAACTTCAGATCCATATCTGCCAGATACAGCTGAACGCTTGTTAAACCTTTTATCCAACGCATGGGTAAGGTTACTTTTTTCTCGGTCACTTTTGCTTTGCTGGTTATCACCTGAACTTCCTGCTGACCCACGGCAAGGGTTACTTTTTCGTTTTTCTGAATCGCATTTAAGGCATTCAGCATCGGATCATTAAAATCGACATTCGTGGTTCCGTTGGCAATAAATTCACCGTCAATCGCTTCAGGTTTCATATCCAGCCGTACGTACACACCATTGCAGGACGAAAAACCTTCGAAACGCAATCGCTCAGATCCTGCCGATACAATAGGATCGCGCAGACTTGGCGGAATTGGCCCAAAACTGGAACGGACTACTTTGGCAATCGTTGTCCAGCATTTTGCCGTGACATAAGGATCGGTCAGGCTTCCCCAGAAAAAACACGGAATGTTATTAACTTCTTCAATTTCGGTCTGATGGGCCAGAACCAGATTGTTGATGCCTTTTGCTTTGCTGTACGTTGAAATTCCTTTGTAATTATATTCGAGATCTGTCATTTTTCTTTATTTTAAAATTTGCTTAATCAATGATTTAAGCGACGCATTATCTTTCCATTGTTCAAAGAATACCAGGGCTTTGGCCGATGGTTTCTGATTGGTTTTGGTCAAAATATCCAGATAGTTTTCTACTATTTTCCTGAAGTTGGTTGGTAATTTTTCTTTTAAATCAAGATTTTCAAAGAACGAGTTTAATAACTTCAATAAGGCATTATTATGTAAGGGCGAAACATCCTTCAGGGCAATTAATCCCTCGACTAATCTTAAAAACACACCATATTTTCCGTTTGTGAGAAAGGCTGTTTTCTGGGCAAAAAGCGCAACATCAATAGCTTGTTTTTCGATGAGGTTAATTAAAACTTCGGAGGCCTGCAAACGTAACTCTTTCTGTTTTTGAAAGAAACAACAGGCGTAGACAAGTAGACTACTATCTGAAAATTGAAACTCAGGCCGATTGATGATGTCCAGAAATGCTTTTAATTCTGATTTCGTGCCATCACCATCGGTGTTCTTACAGATTTGCAATAGTAGTAAGGAAAGAGCATCTGCATTTTGAGGTGTTAAGCTGTGCCAGTAATAAGTGTTGCCCGCAGAGTTAAGCAAGTAATTATTACTATCCAGATATTTGTATAATCTTTCCTGAGAAGTCAAATTATCCCAATCATATCGGTCTGATCGCTTAAAAGCATCAAGGCTATACAATAAATAATTCGGAACTTTTGAATGATGCGGTAAATCAAATCGTAGTTCGTACCAGGATGGACTTCGCTCTTTTTCTTTGGTTTCGTAATTCTCCCATTCGTACCATAGCTCTTTAAAAGTAATCTCCGGTTTAAAAGGAGCCACTACAAACGGAATCTCTTTTAAGTACGTGTTTTCAAATTCCGGGAAAGTATGGGTAGGATAAAAAGTTCTGGCGGCGACTGCCCAAAGCGATAAATTGTCGTCTTCCCCGGTTGCTTTTCCTATAGTAGCTAATAATTTCAATAAAATTGATCCGGTATCTAATTTTATCTTTTCAGTAACACCAAGGCAAAACGATAATAACGGTTTCAACTCTCCTTCGATCTGATCTAATAACGGAATCGCTTCAGATACATTTTCTCTGGGCATACGGGCAATTGCGATGGCTAAATCTACGGAGTCGATGGCTTCGTTTGTAGTTTGATAGTCAATAATTCTTTGTAATAAAATCTTTGGAGCAATCCAATAGGGCTTGTGACTTGGGAAGGATAGCAAAGGCAAGGCAGAATTTGAATCTATTTTTTGCTGTACCTTCTCTAATAACGTCCGAATTGATATTAGAATATTGATTATTGTTCTTGTATAACAATTCCTGCTTTCAAATTTAGTTTTGCGATTAATATTTCTAATTTTTTCAAGCAATAAGGCTATCATATAATCTTTGTGGACAATCTCGAAATATTTCTTTTGCAGTTGTTTTTCATAAGGCTGTAATTGGGAAGTATAATCTGCCGGAAATAAATCCCTCTGCGTGATATAGGTATTCATTAAAATTTCGGTATCTAAAAATTCTTCCGAATTAATGAAATTCCCAAACTGAAAAACGATATCATTCCAGTTTTTTGGCAATACAACTTCTTCTGTAAGTAATAGCTTTTTTTGAGGTTTAAAAATATATTCTTCTAATGCAGAATCGTCAATAGTGAAAGCGTCTTTGTCTAAAAAATACGTCAATCCAGACTTTATATTTCCCCGCATTAAAGTGACATAAGACGATAACTTTTCTTTCAGCGCCTGATCTTTTGGATTCGCAATTTTAGTGATAATTTTGGTAGCACGTTCTTGTAAAGCCAAATCCGCTATTACATAAACATCTGCAATAAGCGAAGCAATGGTATGGTTTAATTTCGGGTTTGTCTTATTTAATTTTTCAAGAATGGGTAAAGCATTTTTAATACCGGCTTTGCAGTCGCTTCGCATCATTAAAGGTTCGAGCCATTCCAGAAACGATTTAGTTTTAAATTTAGGATGATCGTATATTTTTTTAACCAGTTCCATTCCGTAACTGGTAATAGGAGAGTAGGCATATTGTAAAAGCGAAAATATTTTTTCCTGATGAAGGATCAGTTCATCAGCTGTAAGATTTAATTCTTCGATTCTTTTTCTAAAAAACAATTTCAAAGCATTGTCCCATTCTTTGGTTTGAATCTGGATGGCATTTTCAATAAAAAAAGCACGCCCCATTTTTTTATCATCTAACAACGATTTGTAAATAACGATCCAGGTGTAAATGCGGGTATCATTTTTCCAGAAGTAATAGTGATGTAAATTTGTTTCGTAATTAAACAACTCTGGAATATCCCTTTGATAAGCCGTTTTATCATTCAATAGTGGCAAAATAAAATCGGTCATTATTTTTACGTTGTGGTCACTGGTTGTTGATAAACTTAAGGTATATAATTCGGGATTAAATTTAATTAAACCAAGATCTTCCAGTTTACGGAGATTGTGATAGTGGAAACCAACCCAGCTCTGTCTTTTTAAAATTCCTAAGATAAAAGTTTCCAGCCAGTTTGGTTTTGCCCAAATTAAAATATCAAGTATTTGTGGTTTCTCATCTATTTTGTTCAGTAATGTTATAGCTTCCTCCCAGGGATTAATATCAGTTTTATCGAATAATGCTATTGCGCTAAGGGTAATAATGTCTTTTTGTTTCCACCATATAGTTATAGTTCCCGTTATCCAGTGACGTCTGTATTTTTTGATATGTTTTTTTAATACTTCAAGATTTCCTTTTGATTTTTCTTTCAGAAAGGGCAACAATAAATCGATATTGTTAGATTGTATGATTTCGTCGTATTCCTTTAGAAGTTCATCAACAGTAGTGCTTTTAGACGCTTTTGCTTTTGAAGTTACACTAACATCACCAGTTTCAGAATATCCTTTTTTAATTTTTTCGGCTAGTAATTTTTCCGCTGATTTTAAACATTCTGCGTCTGTAGCAAATGTTTTGGTTTGAGTAGTTCCTGAAGTTCCGTTTTTTCCATAAGTCACAGTATATTCTAATCCTGTAACGTCAATTTGCCAGAACTTATCGGAATTTCCATCTATGTATTTTAAGTGTTTTTTCATGTCTGTGTTAATGAAAGGGTGGCGTAAAATTTGAAATTAAGAAACCTTTTGGTGCCAAAATCCACGCGAATTTAATTTGTTATCACAGAAAATTACTGAAGGATGAAATAAGTGGTACAATGATGAAATCACTGGTGTATAGATGAAAGAAGTGGTTATTATAAAAAAAAAAAACGGCTGTCATCTGACAGCCGTTTTTCGTTGGTTATAGTATTTTGATTATGAATTTTGCCCGTAAATTTTAGCGTAAAGATCTTTGTAGATTTCTTTGATGATTTTACGTTTCAATTTTAAAGTTGGAGTAAGCTGACCGCCATCAATAGACCAGACATCGGGAGTTAACTCAAAACGTTTGATTTTTTCCCAGTGACCGAATTTTTCGTTGATTCCTTCGATTTCTTCGTCGATGCGTTTGATGACATCCGCATTGGAAGCGATTTCGGCATTGGAACTTCCTAAAGTAATTTTATGGATTTTAGCCCATTCTTTTACGAATTCAAAGTTAGGCTGAATAAAAGCAGCCGGCATTTTTTCGCCTTCACCAATGACCATGATCTGCTCAATAAAACGGGATTGTTTCATGGCATTTTCGATCAATTGCGGCGCGATGTATTTTCCGCCTGAGGTTTTGAACATTTCTTTCTTACGGTCTGTAATTTTAAGGAAGCCTTCGCTGTCAATTTCTCCGATATCCCCGGTGTGGAAATACCCGTCCTGTAAAGCTTCTGCTGTTTTTTCAGGGTCTTTGAAGTAGCCTAACATTACGTTTGGTCCTTTGCAGAGGATTTCTCCGTCCTGGGCAATTTTTACTTCTACGTTGCGTATTACTTTTCCAACCGTTCCTATTTTGAAACCTTTGTTTCTTTGGTCGTTTACGGCAATTACCGGTGATGTTTCAGATAAACCGTACCCTTCCATAACCGGAATTTCGGCAGCGGCAAAAACTCTTGTTAAACGGGGCTGTAAAGCAGCACTTCCGGAAACCATTAAATCTAAATTGCCTCCCAAACCTTCTTTCCATTTGCTGAAAATAAGTTTTCTGGCAATTTTTAACTGGAATTCATACCAGAAACCATTGGCTCCGTAAGGTTCGTATTTTAAACCTAAATCGATAGCCCAGAAGAATAATTTTTTCTTGATGCCGGTTAATTCGCCACCTTTCGCGTAAATTTTATCGTAAACTTTTTCCAGAAGTCTTGGAACAGCCGTAATCACGGTTGGTTTTACTTCTTTCAGGTTATCGCTGATTTTGTCAATAGATTCTCCAAAATATACCGAAACGCCATAATACTGATAGATGTATAAAATCATTCTTTCAAAAATATGACAAATAGGAAGGAAGCTCAATGCGGTGCTTTTCCCCGGATCAAAAGGAATTCTCGGTGCACTGTCCAAAACATTCGAAACAATGTTGTGGTGGGATAGCATTACGCCTTTTGGTTTTCCCGTCGTTCCTGAGGTATAAATAATAGTGGCTAAATCATCTGCCTTTATGCTGTCTTTTCTCGCTTCCACTTCAGACTGATTGCTTTCGTCAGCCCCTAAAGTCAGTAATTCAGACCAGTGTTTGCAGCCTGCAATTTCGTTAAAGGAATACACCTCTTTTAACGTCGGAACGTTGGCTTTTATGGCATTTACTTTCTGAAGTACTTCGTCATCGGAAACGAAACAGTAAATGCTTCCGCTGTGGTTTAAAATATATTCGTAATCCTCTTCGGCAATGGTTGGATAAATTGGAACGTTCTGTGCCCCGGTCTGTAAAATACCAATATCCATGATATTCCATTCCATGCGGTTATTTGAAGTGATTAAGGCAATTTTATCCTCTTTCTGAACGCCCATACGCAATAATGCTCTTGATACGGCATTTGCTTTTGCAATATATTCCTGAGTGGATGTTTTTTCCCAGACTCCATTTTTTTTGGTAGCCAGAGCAACCGGAAGGTCGTAAGTTTCTTGTTGATAATAAGGAAAATCAAAAAGGCGTGTGATTGAAACCATGTTTAATATATTGAATTTTACCGCAAATTAAATAAAAAATGGGTATAATTTTTAGTTTTATGAAATTTTATGGCAAAAATTATAGGTACTATTAAAAATCAACGAAATCGTTTTCTTTTTAATAGCAAATTTTCGGAAAAAGAAAGAAATGTTTAATTTGAGGACTGCAATTTACTGCACATTAAAATCTTCGTAGCTTTTTACTCTTTCTCCCATCAGGAACATTTTCTTTTTGGCGAAATGAATAGAAAGCTGGGTGTAGTTCCACTCATCACTGTCATTGGTTCGGTACCAGAACGTATAGGATTTACTGTTGAAGCCTTCCTTAAAAACGGGAACACCTTCTTCGGTACATTCAATTCCCCAGTTGATCTTTTTCTTGCTTAAATCGTCGTTCTGAATCACTCCTGTACCGTCCGGATTTAATACCGTGCTGGGCTCTTTTTGCCCGATAGGTAAAAAAGTTCCCTGTATCGGATATTCAATAGTAGTGGTGATATAACGCTCACGGCCTTTGTAAAGGATTTTATCTATAGTAATATCTTGTGAATAGGATTGGGTAGCAATAAAAAATAATGCAAAAAGGAATGCTTTTAAAATTTTCATTTCTATGTAGGTTTTAGTTGTTTTTGGGCCTTCAAAAAAATCCCGTGGCAGGATTTTTTAGGCGAATATAGTTCAAATTTCTATAAAAAAATGAATCCAAATTACAAGAATGAGATTTTTTTTAAACAATTCATTTCCAAAGGGAAATTACTCGGTTGAAAATTGATTTTCGAGTAGTTTTTCTTTAAAATCAGATTTGAACGTATAGGCAAAAGTCAGCAGCAACGCCCTGGTGTCTGATTTGGAAGTCCGGTTGCCGTTAAAGAGGGAAGTAGTGTTTTTATAACCGCTTTCAAGTGTATTGAATATATCGGTAACCACAAGGCCTAAACGCGCATTTCCTTTTCCTAATTTTTGCTGAAAACCCAGGTCAGCATTATAAACCGGAATTCGTTTTCCCTGCGGAGTTGCCAGTGCCGAATTGTAATTGCCGATGAGCTGCAGTTTAGCGCCTTTCCACGGAATAAAATTATGAATCATTTTTCCGTACCAGCTAAAAGCATTCTGAACCACGTCCTGAGCCAGGTTGTCTGCCTTTATGTTTTGCTGAAAAGCCGTTACACTAATGTTGGCATCATAAAAAGGAAAGGGTTTAAAACTGAAAATAGTTTCTACACCATAGGTAATTGTTTTCCCAATGTTTTCAGGTCGCAGTAAAACAACACCATTGTCCTGAAGCGTTGCATATTGTTTGATCGTGTTGTTAGCATTCCTGTAAAAAGCGTTGGTCGAAAAAGAATAGTGATCCCATGCTGCATTGTAACTCATTTCAACGATATGGATGATTTCAGGCTTTAAATTGGGATTTCCGGTATGCGGATTCAAAGCATCGGTGATGTCAACAAACGGATTCAGATTGTCTAAATCAGGACGATTGATACGCTTGCTGTACCCGAATTTTAAGAATTCATCGGATTTTAAGTTCAGCTGCAAAGAAGCCGAGGGAAATAGTTTAAGATACTGATTGGAAAAAGCATCACTGTTGTTTTGTGTTTTTCCGCTATTCGAAACCTGCTCGCCACGAATCCCCAGGTTGTATTTCCATTTTGGATTTTCTGTAGGTCCAATAAAGGAATTCAGCATTCCGTAAACGGCGTTTATTTGCTCATCAAAATCAAAAATGTTGCTGGCCAGCGGATTAATTACATAATCGTTATTGATTTGATCTGAACTTTGAAAATCGGAATTGAAAAATCGGAAGGTTCCTTTGTACCCCGTTTCGATTATTGATTTTTCTGCAACGGGAAATGTATAGTTGAGTGTAGCATTTGAGATATTCTCTTTTTCATAATTATGGGTTCTTTGCAAAAAAGGATTTCCGGTCAATATTTCATTTTCATCGTAATTATTCGTGTCAATATTAGTGTTTTCCCTGTGGAAATTATAAGAAGAAGTAATTCCTGCATTCAGGATTTTGCGGTCATCAGAAAATTTACGGTCATAATTAAAAGCGAATTCGGCTACTTTCGAACGTTCTAGTTCCAAGGAATGCCTGGTGTTATTAGAGAAAAAAGCATTGGTATTGGTGTTGACTTTTGTCTGTAAGGTTTCATCATTATCCTGAGTTTCTAAATTCCCAAGTGCTTCAAAAGAAAACGTATTTCTTTCGTCCGGGGCAAAATCAACATCGAATTTTAAATTTTGCAGGCCTTCCGTACGCTCGTCATTTCTGTTTTGCGTAATTAAATGTTGGTCATCGATAAAATAATTGGTTCGGTCTCCTTTTATTTTTTTAGTTCTTCCGGCAAAACGATTGTCATAGGCCAGACCGAAATTCCATTTTTCTGTTTTCTGGTTCAATTGTACGGAACTGTTCATTCGGCCTTTGGCTCCAAAACCACCGCCCAGCACTACCGCACCGTTAAGACCGTTTTGGTTGTTTTTTTTAAGTTTAATATTGATAATGCCGCTTTCTGCATTGGCATCGTATTTTGCCGTCGGATTGCTGATGACTTCAATGCTTTCGATGCTGCTTGCCGCAATCTGATCCATATTGGTAAGGGCAGAGTTTTTTCCATTAATTAGAATCATGGGTGTTTTTCCTCTGAGTGAAATAGCACCATCTGCGTCAACGGCAACGGTCGGAATACTTTTCAGCATATCTGTGACAGTTCCGCCGGTTTGTGAAATATTCGAAGCCGCATTAAAAACAAAGCCTTCGTCTGTTTTCTGAATTTGTTTTTTTCTTGAATTTACGGTCACTGCATTCAATACGTGGGTGTCATTTTGTAACACAATTGTCCCGAGACTGAGCGGTGCGCCTGCTAATTTTATTTTTTGGGAGACGGTTTTAAATCCGATTAACCTGAATTGCAACTGATAATCACCTGAAGCTATATTTTCGAGTAAAAAATTGCCTGAAGCATCGGTCACGGCATACGAAACTACTTTAGTGGAGTCGTTGCTGCTTCTGAGCACAACGTCAACAAATTCTACGGGAAGCTTCCCGTCGGTTACAGTTCCTTTTACAGCAGCTGAATTTTGACTGAATGTATATGGGCTTATGCTAAATAAGAAGATGAGCAGTGTTATTTTTTGCAGGTAAATTTTCATAAAGACAAAGATATTTATCGAATGAAATACACTGAAATAAACTGGCTTAAGATAGCATTAAATTAAGCTTAGCCTGTTTTAAGGTTTCATTGCCATGCAAAAAAAAAGGGTCTTTTTCCCCTGTAAAAAACAGGAAGTAACATAAGAGACATCAAGCCTGCAGATGGTAGTTTTGAAATGAATTAAAAGCGTAAGCCGAAAAGCAAAAGAGTAGGCGTTATTTTAAAAATATAAAAAATGGAAACAACTTTCTTTTTGATAATGGGATGGTGCGGTACAGGTTATCCGGGATGGTTAAGGGATTTATTAAAAAAATGGCCGCCACCTCCACCGGATCCGGAACCATGGCGTCATATCAGTCTTATTGTTTTAGGACTGGTGGCTGGATTAATAGGCGGGCATTTCTTTAGCAATGCTATTGTAGAAAATCAGTTTTTTGCAGGCCAGCGTGCGATTGCTGCCGGATTGTTTGCTTTCGGAGTATCGAATATGGCGACCGGAATCGCTTCCTCACTAAAACGTTAAAAAAAATGCCCCGGCTAATAGGGATAGCGTCGGGGCAATTTTTTACAATTTATTTTTAAAGGTGCATGTGAGGGTTTTTGCCACGAATTGCACGAATTTTCACGAATTAACTATTTGCTTATTGCAAATAATTGAGCCGTTTTAATAATTATTTTAAACCTTTATTCCGATAGCTATGGGAGTGGTTATTTAAAAAAAAATTAAAAATTCGTGAGAATTCGTGCAATTCGTGGCAAAAAAAAACGCCCGTGTTTATCGGGCGCTTTCAACAATAAAAATATATTTTTAGTTTTTCTCAATCCATTTTCTGGCATTGACAAAAGCTTCATGCCAAGGGGAAACCTCGTCGTTTCTGTCTTTCGGGTAGTGTGCCCAGTTCCATTGGAACGTTGAACGCTCGATATGAGGCATCATCACCAAATGTCTTCCGGTTTTGTCACACATCATGGCGGTGTTGTAATCAGAACCATTTGGGTTTGCCGGATACCCTTCGTAAGCGTATTTAGAAACAATGTTGTAGTTTTCTTCGGCTAAAGGCAAATTGAATTTTCCTTCTCCGTGAGAAACCCAAACTCCTAAAGTACTTCCGGCCAATGTTGATAACATCACCGAATTGTTCTCCTGAACTTTTACAGAAGTAAAGATACTTTCGTGTTTCTGGCTTTCGTTATGCAATAATTTTCCGTGTACTTCATGCTCCGGATTGATTACTTCCAATTCCATAAACAACTGGCAGCCGTTACAGATTCCCACAGATAACGTGTCTTCTCTTTTGAAGAAATTATCCAAAGCTGTTTTTGCTTTTTCGTTGTATAAGAAAGCTCCGGCCCAGCCTTTGGCAGAACCTAAAACGTCTGAATTGGAGAATCCTCCCACAGCACCGATAAACTGAATGTCTTCTAAAGTTTCACGACCTGAAATCAAATCGGTCATGTGAACGTCTTTTACATCAAATCCTGCTAAGTACATGGCGTTTGCCATTTCACGCTCGGAATTACTTCCTTTTTCACGAATAATAGCGGCCTTAGGTTTTGGTTTCGAAGCGTCGATTATTGGTTTTTTTCCTGTAAAATGTGCCGGGAAAGTATAGTTTAAAACCTGATTTTTATAATTTTCAAAACGGGCCTGAGCTCTTCCGTTTTTAGATTGTTTCTGGTCTAATAAGTAAGAAGTTTCGAACCAAATGTCTCTGTACTTCGCAATATCCAAATTATAAATTCCAAATTCCAAACTTGGCGTACTTTGCACGGAACCAATTTTGAAGAATTCGATATTGTTTCCTTTTAATTTAGCTTCAACAGCTGCATCTGATTTGGCCTGAAAAACAATTCCGATGTTTTCGGCAAAAAGGATTTTCAACAAATCTTTTTCCGCGAAAGCAGAAAAATCAATTTTAGCACCCAGATTTACATCCGCGAAACACATTTCTAATAAAGTAGTGATTAAACCACCACTTCCGATATCGTGTCCTGCCAGGATCTGATCGTCTAAAATTAATTCCTGAATCGTGTTGAATGCCGTTTTAAAGAATGAAGCGTCTTTTATGGTAGACGTTTCTTTTCCGATCGTATTTCTGATTTGTGCAAAAGAGGAACCTCCTAATTTGAAAGCATCCTGAGACAAATTGATATAATAAATAGAATCTCCGTTTTTCTGTAAAACAGGTTCTACTACTTTTTTGATATCGATACAGTTTCCTCCCGCAGAAATAATAACCGTTCCCGGCGCGATTACTTCGTCGTTTGGATATTTTTGTTTCATCGAAAGTGAATCTTTTCCGGTTGGAATGTTGATTCCCAATTCGATTGCAAATTCAGAACAGCCTTCAACGGCAGCGTACAAACGGGCATCTTCTCCTTCGTTTTTACAGGCCCACATCCAGTTGGCTGATAATGAAATTCCTTTTATTCCGTCTTTAATCGGAGCCCATACAATGTTGGATAACGATTCGGCAATAGCATTTCGGCTTCCTGCCACCGGATCAATCAAAGCAGCGATAGGAGCGTGGCCGATAGAAGTAGCGATTCCTTCTTTTCCTAAATAATCCAAAGCCATTACACCCACATTGTTCAATGGCAATTGTAACGGTCCTGCATTTTGTTGTTTGGCTACTTTTCCTCCTACGCAACGGTCTACTTTATTCGTCAGCCAGTCTTTTGAACCCACTGCTTCTAAACGTAAAACGTCTTTTAAATAACTTTCGAAATCATTCGCTGTATACGAAACATCAGCATATTTTCTGTCGATTGTTTTATCGGTCATGATCGTTTTAGGAGAACTTCCGAAGAAATCTTCCAATGCATAATCCATCGGTTTTGAACCATTTGATTTGGATTCGAAAGTAAAACGGTGGTCTCCCGTTACATCTCCAACCTGATACATTGGCGAACGCTCTCTGTCGGCAATTCGTTGTAAAATGTCAATATCTTTCTGACCGATTACCAGTCCCATTCTTTCCTGAGACTCGTTTCCGATAATTTCTTTTGCAGAAAGTGTCGGGTCTCCAACCGGTAATTTATCCAAATCGATTAATCCTCCGGTTTCTTCCACCAATTCCGAAAGACAGTTTAGGTGTCCACCTGCACCGTGATCGTGAATCGAAACAATTGGGTTATGATCGCTTTCCACCAAACCACGAATGGCGTTAGCCGCACGTTTTTGCATTTCCGGATTTGAACGCTGGATTGCGTTTAACTCAATTCCTGAACCAAAAGCTCCGGTATCTGCAGAAGAAACTGCAGCACCACCCATTCCGATTCTATAATTTTCTCCACCCAGAATAACGATTTTGTCGCCTTCCTGTGGTTTCTTTTTGATCGATTGATCCAGTTTTCCGTAACCAATTCCGCCCGCCTGCATGATTACTTTATCGTAACCAATTTTGCGGTCGTTTTCCTGGTGTTCGAAAGTTAAAACCGAACCTGTAATTAACGGTTGCCCGAATTTATTTCCAAAATCAGAAGCCCCGTTGGAAGCTTTGATTAAAATGTCCATTGGCGTCTGGTACAGCCATTTTCTTTCTTCAACTGCATTCTCCCATTTTCTGTCATCCTGAGCGGAATCAGATTTTAAACGGGAATACGAAGTCATATAAACTGCAGTTCCTGCCAATGGCAAAGAACCCTGACCACCTGCTAAACGGTCACGGATTTCTCCTCCCGAGCCTGTTGCGGCTCCGTTGAAAGGTTCAACTGTTGTTGGGAAATTGTGTGTTTCTGCTTTTAATGAAATAACGGAATCAAATTCCTTTACTTCATAAAAGTCCGGTTTGTCAGCTGATTTTGGTGCAAACTGCTGCACTTTTGGTCCTTTTACAAAAGCAACGTTGTCTTTGTAAGCAGAAACAATATCGTTAGGGTTTTCCTGTGATGTTTTCTTGATTAATTTGAATAAAGAAGTTTCTTTTTCTTCACCGTCAATGACAAAAGTTCCGTTGAAGATCTTGTGGCGACAGTGTTCTGAATTGGCTTGTGAAAAAGCAAAAATCTCAGAATCGGTTAGTTTTCTTCCCAGTTTTGCTGCAAGATTGTCTAAGTAATCTACTTCTTCCTGGCTTAAAGCCAAACCTTCTACTTTATTGTAAGTGGCAATATCATCGATTTCCAGAATAGGTTCCGGCTGTACGTTGATCGTAAAAATTTCCTGATCCAGCTGGCTGAATTTTTGAGAAAGCATTGGATCAAAATCAGTAAAATCTTCCGTTGCCGGATGAAATTCTTCAATTCTGATGATGCCCGGAATACCCATATTCTGAGTAATCTCTACAGCATTTGTACTCCAGGGTGTGATCATCGTGGCGCGGGGACCAACAAAAAAATCCGACAGCGCGGATTTTTCGATCTTATTGGAGTTGGCAAAAAGCCAGTTTAGTTTTGAAATGTCTTGAGCCGAAATTTCGTTTTGCGTTTGTACTGCAAAAACAGTTTTGCTTTGGTTTTCAAAGAAATGGATCATTTTGTGTAGTTTGTTGTATTGAGGTGCAAATTTAGTGTAAATAAATAGTAAGCGCAAATTTGAAAACGAAGTCTTTTTAAAAAAAATGCAACTGCTTTTTTTTGACCATATAAGTGTTCAAAGGTTCAAAGGGACAAAGGGACAAAGGGACAAAGGGACAAAGGGACAAAGGGACAAAGGGACAAAGGTACAAAGGGACAAAGGTGCAAAGGGGACAAAGTTTGAATTTAAGCGTGGCAAATAAAAAACTTTGCGGCTTTGCGACTTTGCGTGCAAAATTGACGCTATTTTTTTGACCATGTAAGTGATGTAAGTTCATTTAAGAAGTTAGATTGTGTTTTGTTTTTTAATCTCCCGCAGATCTTGCAGATTACGCAGATACAAGGATTAGTAAAAGATTTCACAGATTTATAATAGTGCAACCAAATAAATCTGCTCCATCTGCAAAATCTGCGGGAAAATTAAATTTTATATTTAGCTTTTATGGAAGGTTTTCTATCTATCTTGATTGAATAGCGTCCAGCTAAAGCTGGAGGCAATTGAAAAAAAATATTTTAATCTGAGGCTAAGAAAAAGCTTTGCTTCGCCAGTTCTCTATCGCTCGGGTTGCAGATTGAGCAGATACAGGGATTAGTAAAAGACTGAGCGGACATATAGTAGAAATAAATCTGCTCAATCTGCCAAATCTGCGGGAACCTAAAACAAAAAAAAGCGGCAATTTGCCGCTTTTAGTTCATGAGAATCTAATTTTAAAATTAGTTGATGATGATTTTTTTATAGACTGTTTTTTCATCCTTCGTGATGACAACAATGTATATTCCTTTGGCCAGATGACTTACTCCTATTTCAGGATTGGTAATGTTTTGTTTTTCAAAAACTTTTTGTCCGGAAAATGAAACGATTTCAATGGAATAAGGAGCGTCTGAATTAGTATAACCGATATTAAAGTTTCCATTGGAAGGATTCGGATAAATTACAATTTCATCAGAACCGGAAGTTTCTTCTTCTTTAACTGCAATGGCTGTTTTGCTGGCTAAGTTATTGCAGGTATCTGTTGTATACGAATCCCATTGTGAACTTAAATTGAAAGTTGTGGAAGGAGAAGTTACCGTCGATTTTCTTCTTAAGGTAACATCTACGGCAAAGTTTGCAGTTCCGCCATTGAAAGTTCCGATGATGTCGATCAAAACGCCATTTTTGAATAAACCTACAGCGTCATTTCCGTTAAACATTAACTCCGTTCCGCTTGTCGAAATATTGGCTGCGCTTGTAGAAAAACAAGCCGAAGAAATAGAACTGTTTACAATTACAAATTTACTTCCTGTCGTTAAAGTTCCGCTCAGGGCCAAACCGGTACTCCAGGCACCTGCACCATTCGTTTGTTTTTTTACCGTATAGGCTGATAAATTAACAGAACTTCCGGTATTGTTGGCAATTTCCAGTGCTTTATTATTTCCGGAACCTTCAATATATTCAGAGAAAAGCAAATCGGTTGCAGTTCCGCCGGTTCCGCTGCTGTTGGTAGTAACGGCTATCGTACTGCTTGAAGCAGAAGTATTTCCTGCTGCATCTTTGGCTTTTACATAAATAGAATAACTTGTAGAAGCGGTTAAACCCGTAATAGTTGCCGTTAAACCTGAAACAGTTGTTTTCAGAACGCTATTGGCATAAACATCATAACCTGTCACAGCAACATTGTCTGTAGAAGCATTCCAGGAAAGTGTAATAGATGTTGAAGTTTTTGTTGTTGAGGCTAAACTTGTAGGAGCAGTTGGTGCCGTAGTATCTCCGGTAGGAGCAGTACCTCCCCAGATTTGATTTATATATTCCGGATGATCGATATACGGATTCCTGTTGTTCTGACGGGCATAAATAGCATTGTTTCTGGCAATTTCTCTCGCACTTACCGGATCTTGTGCATTCCACGCCAAAAGAACGTTTAAGAAAGCAGTTGTAAATACTTTATTGCTGGAACCGTCAAACATGGCGTAGGAGTAGCCCGCAACTGTATTCTCATAACGGGTTGCAAAATAGAAATACATTCGGGCAATATCGCCTTTGAAAGCATTTACAGGCTCGAAAACAGTTCCTGAATATCCAGATACGGCACTTGAACCTAATTTGCTTCCGTTTTGAGAAGTATAAGTTGCTGAACTTACCGTTCCATGCGGGTAATTAGAACGTATCCCGTTTACTTTTCCATCGGTTGGTGTAATGAAATGGGCATCGGCAACCATTGGGGATTGTTCGTTAAAAACAGATTGAGGAATGATATGTTCTCTGTTGTAACAATCGCCTTCTACGGAATAATTGCCACATCTTTGGGTACTTCCTGTAGTATAGTTGTAAGGATCTGTTCCGGACGGATTTTCAGAATACATGTCTAACACCGTTCCGTCATTTTCGTAGAAATTATCAACATCAGAAGTTTGGTAAGTGGTATACAATCCTGCATATCCGTTATCGGTATGACCTTTAATGATGTTGTATAATTGTGTTTTTAAAGTGTAACCGGTTCCGGTAGCAGTGCTGTAATAACCGGATGGGATTTGCGCAAAACCCGCAATAGTAAAGACCAGTAATAGAAACGAAGAGTAGATTTTTTTCATAAAATTTGTTTAGTGTTTGGTTGGTAATAAATTGATTAATAGTGTTTTAATTTATTGTTGTACCAAATCTACTACTTTTATGAATACGCTGGGTTAAGGAATGATTATTTTTAGATATATTTTCTTACGGTTGTTTTTTTTTCCATATAAGTGTTCAAAGGTTCAGAGGTTCAGAGGGACAAAGGTTCAGAGGGACAAAGGTTCAGAGGTGCAAAGGGACAAAGGTGCAAAGGTTCAAAGTTTGAACTTAATCCTTACAAATAAAAAACTTTGCGACTTTGCGTCTTTGCGAGCAAACTTTGACGCAAACTTAAATGTACTTACATCACTTATATGGTAAAAAGCGTCATGTTTACGCTTACAGTAAATCTTTATTTTGGAAAGTCAGCACTCTGGTAAGCGCCCAAATCCGGTGGAGAAGTTCTGGTAGTTCCTAAAATGTCCAGCGGAATTGCATACGCCTGATTTCCTTTCGCAAAAGCGGCAGACGTTTTATCAATATTGAACTTGTTTTGAGACACGTTATAAAACTTTGGATTTTCATTCAGAATGATGTTGGTGTAATGAACCGCATCATCCTTAAACTGATAATCGGGATTTTTGCTGGTACTGCTGAATTTCAACAAACAATTATTCAGTTGATAGACAAATTGTGCATTGGTCCCTTTGTCCAGATTAAATTCATTGGTACTGGAACCATAAATAATACAATTGTTAAACGCAGCCTGAGTCAGGTCTTTCGTTTCCGGAGTTGCTCCGGACAGACGGTTGCTTAAGTTAACGGCAAAATGGTCGCTACTTGGCCAGTTGTTATAAAAGGTAGCATGCGTAAAGCTATAATCTCCGCCATAAACACAGGATAAAGATGCCAAACCGGAATAATTAATGACAATATTCTCGGCTTTGATTCGTGCATGCTGTGCTAAAATGCCATATTGGGAACAGTTGTAAATCTGTGTGTTTTTAAGCTGAACCGTTGTGGCGTCCTGATTTCTGATCGATAAGCCAACGGTTGCATTTTTTAGTGTCAGGTGATTGATGGTATGATTGGTACTTCCGTCCGCCAGAATAATGGAGCCCCATTGTCCCGGAATATCCGAGTAAAGCGATTCCAAACGATCGCCTTCAAAAACCACTTCGTTTTCTAATTTTTCAGTTGTTGAGACCGCTCCGTTAATGTGCAGGGAAGCATTTTTGTCTACAAAAAGCCCTGAATTAGCATGAAAAAACACTTTGGAACCGGCTTCGAAAGTAACCGTTTTATTTTCCGGAACTCCCGCATACCCGTAAATGACATACGGCTTTTTGTTCGTAAAAAGGAGCTCATTTCCGTTTGCTGCATCATTTTCATCCAGATAAAAACCATCCACAGCTTTGCCATCGATCTGAATTTTTTCCTTGCTTCCGTCAGGATTTTGTTTTGGAAATAAAAAAACCGCATCCTGAATTAGGGTGACCAAAGCCACTTTTTGAAGATTAGCGCCGCTGTCAAACTGAATTTCGTCGGTATATAAAAAATCAGTCGGATCAGCATCTGTGATATCTGCCGTTGTTTCTATAAAAATGTACAAACTGTCTTTGGCTAAAAGAGTAACATTATTGAAGATTTTGCCATTGTTTCCGTTCGTTCCGTCTACCGTCATTCGATATTTGGAACTTAGCCCTTTTTTAAGCTGAATAACCGGTATCGAAATATCGTCTTTACTTTTGTTGTACACTTTAAGCTGGTAAGTAGCGGAACCGATGTTTTTAAAAACCGTATCCAGATAAACCGTATCTTTTGAAAACTTTAAATTTCCGGAACTGGCAACGGTATCAAAATCCGTTCGACAGGAACTAACAGCTAAAAGTAAACCGAGAATAAAAAGAGTAAAGTAATGACGCATCTGAATATGTTTGTTTTTTTGCCACAGATTAAAAGGATTTAAATGATTTTGCACTCAAAATAATAAAATTTTTAATCTGTGATAATCTGTGGAATCTGTGGAATCTGTGGCAAAAAAAATAATTTTCAGCCAAAGACGACTATTGATTGTTTGTGTAAAAATAACAAAAAACTGACAGGTTCGAAGATCATTTTAATAATACAATTGTATTTTATAATTTGTATCTCTTCTTTTCTTTAATTTTACGGCTTTAAATTCCATTTTAATGAATTATACGAAAGAACAAATATTAGAGCGTTGCAATCAGTTTGCTAAAAACACCCTGATGGAAACGCTGAAAATAGAATATATAGATGCCGGCGAAGATTTTCTGACGGCTAAAATGCCTGTAAATCCAGCCGTTCACCAACCGATGGGACTGTTACACGGAGGCGCTTCAGTCGCTTTGGCAGAAAGCGTTGGAAGTGCAGCTTCCTTTTTCTTTATAGACCCAAAAGAACAGGAAGTCCGGGGTATCGAGATTTCTGCCAATCACCTGAAAAGTATTCGCGAAGGTTATGTTTTCGGAACCGCACGCATCATTCATAAAGGAAGAAGCATCCATCTTTGGGAAATTAAAATTACCGATGAAGAAGGCAATCTGATTTCACTTTGCAAATTGACGAATATGGTTTTAGATAGAAAGAAAAGCTAATCGAATCATGAATAATTTCTTTTCAAAAATAAAACTACATAAAGAGCAAAATTTACCCTTTGTACTTTATTCCAAACCCAATTCCACTAAAATGATTGGGCTTTTGCAACAAAATAATGTTTTGCATACCGTTTCTGATTTTACCGAAAAAGGATTTGTATTTGCTTCTTTTGATGAAAAGCAACTGATCCTGATTCCGGAAAACGAATCTGAAATCATTACTGCTGAACAGGAAAATATTGAGTTCAGTCCGGTTGAAAGGAACGATGCAGATTTTGATCCGGTTGCTAAAAAAAAGTATGAAGACTTAGTGGACAAAGGAATTCAGGCGATTAAAAACGAAGAATTCAAAAAAGTGGTATTGTCGCGAAGCGAAAGTGTTGATGTAACCGATTTCGATTTTGTGGCGACTTTCCAGCAATTGATTCAATTGTATCCGACGACTTTTAGTTATTGCTTTTTTCATCCCGAAATCGGTTTTTGGATGGGGGCAACGCCCGAACAATTATTAAAAGCAAATGGAAATGTATTTGAAACCACTGCTTTGGCCGGAACCCAGAAAGCTGAATCGGAAGTTGAAATTTCCTGGCAGCAAAAAGAAAAAGACGAGCAGCAATATGTAACCGATTTTATTGTGAAAAGACTTCGCGAAGTGGCGCTATCAGTTCAGGTAACGGAGCCTTACAGTATCAAAGCGGGATCGATATGGCATATTAAAACTGATATTTCGGGTGTTTTAAATGATAATTCAACTTTGGAAGAAGTAATTGACACTTTACATCCAACGCCGGCCGTTTGCGGCTTACCTAAAAAGAAAGCAAAAACCTTTATCATTGAAAACGAGAGCTATGACCGGACTTTTTACACGGGTTTTTTAGGGGAACTAAACAGCAGTCTGGCATCAAACGCGGTAAGCTCGGATTTATTTGTAAATTTACGAAGCATGCAGCTTCAGGAAAATAAAGCTATTTTGTACATGGGCTGCGGCATCACCAAAGAAAGTATTCCTGAGAAAGAGTGGGAGGAAAGCGTCAATAAGTCGATGACAATGAAAAGAGTTTTGAGGAAGTGAAAATAAAATAGTCTCAGTTTCCAGTCTCAGTCGCAGTTTACAGTCGCAGTGGGTACTGGGACTGAAAACTGCGACTCAAAACCTGAAACCTGAAACCTGAAACAAAAAAAAACAAACAAACAAAATGAAATTAGATATACTAGCCTTTGGCGCACACCCGGACGATGTAGAATTAGGTTGTGCCGGAACCATTTTAAAAGAAGTATCACTGGGTAAAAAAGTCGGTATTGTAGATTTAACACGTGGCGAACTGGGTACACGCGGTACGGCTGAAACCAGAGATGAGGAGGCCGCTGCTGCCGCGAAAATATTAGGAGTTGTGGTTCGCGAGAATCTGGCCATGCGTGACGGCTTTTTTGTAAATGATGAAAAACATCAGCTGGAAGTCATTAAGATGATCCGAAAGTACAAACCTGAAATTGTTTTGTGCAATGCCATTGAAGATCGCCATATTGATCACGGGAAAGGAAGTAAATTGGTTTCCGATGCCTGCTTTTTATCAGGACTGATTAAAATTGAAACTTCAATTGACGGCCTGAATCAGGAAGCCTGGCGACCTAAAGTGGTCTATCACTATATTCAGTGGAAAAACATTGAACCGGATTTCGTAGTAGACATCACCGGCTTTGAAGAGAAAAAAATAGAAGCGATCCTGGCGTATAAAACACAATTTTATGACGCCAGCTCCAAAGAGCCTGCCACACCCATTACAAGCAAAAACTTTCTCGAAAGCTTAAATTATCGTGCGCAGGACTTAGGAAGGCTTATTGGGAAAGATTTTGCGGAAGGATTTACTGTTGAAAGGTGTTTGGCAGTCAATAGCTTAGAAAATTTGATGTAATTTTTTCAAATTTTTCTTTGTAGAAGTAAACCTTTGTTGTATATTTGCAACCGCAAAGAAAAATGGTGGTTGTAGCTCAGCTGGTTAGAGTATTGGTTTGTGGTGCCGAGGGTCGCCGGTTCGAACCCGGTCAGCCACCCAGAAATTTAAAGCCTTGAAGAAATTCAGGGCTTTTTTTGTGCCAAAAAATTAAAAATCCAAATTCCAAATCTGAAACTTCAATTCTGAACTTCGAAATTCCAAACTCGAAATACGAAATTTCAAATTCCAATGTTTTCAATAGATTGGATCACTATTTTTTGTGTCATTTCGACCGAAGGGAGAAATCGCACTCGTATTCCACAGAAACTGGCAATTTTAGCTACAGGGTTTCTGGTGTGATTTACTTCGTCTGTTCAATATCGCTCGGCTATACGTCGAAATTGACAAGATTTTACCCCCGCAAAATTGGAATTTTACTTTTCTTGGACACAAAAAAAACACAACGTTTAAGAGTTGTGCTTTAGTTGGTTTATTATATTTGGTTGTTGTATTATCTTATTTCCTCAAAAGTGGTTCCCTGCTTGATATCTCCGGTAGAAAAACCTTTTTTAAACCAGTACATTCTTTGTTCAGAGGTACCATGTGTAAAAGAATCAGGAACTACTTGTCCGCTCATTTTACTTTGAATAGCATCATCTCCAACGGCATTTGCAGCACTTAAGGCTTCTTCGATATCACCAGATTCAATATATTGCTGGTTGTCATGAGCCCATACTCCTGCATAAAAATCGGCTTGCAATTCCAGTGCAACCGAAAGTTTATTCGCTTCGGCTTCGCTTTTACCTTCCTGGTCCTGACGCATTTTTTCCGAGGTTCCCAATAAAGTCTGAACGTGATGGCCAATTTCGTGCGCTATAACGTATGCAATGGCAAAGTCACCACCCTTAGCACCAAATTTATTTTTTAGTTCCTCAAAGAAGCCTAAATCCATATATACTTTTTGGTCTCCAGGGCAATAAAATGGACCGGATGCAGATGAAGCTCCACCGCATGCAGTTTGTTCAGAGCCTTTAAAAAGTACTAATTTAGGTTTTTTATACGTAATCCCGTGTTCTTCAAACTTTTTAGTCCACGTATCTTCTGTTTTTGCTAGCACAGACCTAACAAAATGCCCCATTTCTTCATCTTCTTTACTCAACGGAACTGCCGCTTCGGTTTGAGTACCTTGTGAACCTTGCATTTGTTCTAAAATTGGGGTAATCATCTTTGCATTTTCACCTCCAAAAATATTCACTAGTAAAATAATAATTCCGATAATTCCTCCTCCTACGATTGTTTTTCCTCCTGAGGACATTCCTCTCCTATCTTCGACATTATCACTTTCTCTTGTTCCTTTCCACTTCATAGTATATTGTTTTAATGGTAGTTGTAATTTTAGTTCTACGAATTTAGAGTTTTTTTTGAAAATAGAGTTACACCACGGGATTAACTTTTTTCTACTTTATCCACTTCGATAAGGCCTCTTCGACCGTACCGCGAATAATAGGTTTTGAGATGTAATCGTTCATTCCTGCAGATAAACATTTGTTTCGTTCGTCTTTTTCTGCACCGGCGGTAACTGCAATTATCGGAATGCTTTTTCCTGTTAATGTGTTTCTAATAGCTCTTGTGGCTTCATAACCATTCATAATAGGCATTTGAATGTCCATAAAGACGAGATCCGGACTAATATTTTCGATTTGATTTACTGCTTCATAACCATTCTCACATTCATAAATAATCGTATTGAGATTCAGGTTTTTTAAGATTGTTTTGAGCAACAGCATGTTTACTTTGTTGTCTTCTACAATCAGGATGCTTAATTTTTTTTGACTGGAATAGTAGTTCAGGTCAAATTCCTCATTAATCGTTTTGGATACTATTTTGTACTTTTCATTGATACTTTTGTGACTGATATTTAAATTCAGGTCAAAGTAGAAATTACTTCCTTCGTCTATTTTGCTTTTAAGCTGTAAACGGCTTTCCATCAAAGCCAGGAGCTGATTAGATATGGTAAGTCCAAGACCGGTTCCTCCAAATTTTCTTGTTGTCGAGCTGTCTTCCTGAGAAAAAGCCTTGAATATTTTATTCTGGTTTTTTTCGAGTATGCCTATTCCGGTATCAACCACCGAGAATCGAATGATGTAATTTTCCTCTGATTTTTGCTCAATAACAGAAACATTTAGTTTTATACTGCCTTCATTTGTAAACTTAATGGCATTGGATAAAAGATTGATCAGAATTTGTTTTAAACGTACAATATCGGTCCAGATGTATTTCGGGACATTCGGATCAACGTTCAGTTCCAGTTGAAGGTTTTTTTGGTTGGATTCATAAACGATCAGGTCGAATATTTGTCCCAGTATTTTCTGAATATCGTAGAGGTCTATAAAAAGCTCCAGTTTTCCTGCCTCGATTTTAGAGAAATCGAGTATATCGTTGATGATTTCCAATAAAGAATGTGCCGATTGATTGATGGTAGTCATGTACTTTTCCTGAATTTCTTCAAGATTGGTTTTCATCAGTAAATGTGTAAATCCGATAATACCATTTAAAGGGGTACGGATTTCATGAGACATATTGGCTAAGAAATCAGATTTCGATTTATTTGCTGCTTCTGCCAGTTCTTTGGCTTTTATGGCGTCTTCGCTTTCTTTGATTTTGGCCTGGTTTCTGTTTCGGTCCAAAGCCGATGAAATATTGTTAGCCAGTGTCTGAAAAATGTAGATTTCGTCATCTGTCCATTTCCTTTCTTTGGTACAGTCATCAAAACCGATAAAACCCGAGAAGTTATTGTTGGCATACAGCGGTAAAATCAAAATGGATTTGATTTCATTGCGAACCAGTAAATTTTTAAAAAAAGTATCTTCGAGGTTTTGTGTTAAAGTACTTAGCACTTTTTTACTCTGAGAATGCTCAATTATTTCTTTTAAATTTTCTTCTGTAAAATGTTGTAATTCTGTTATTTGATGTTTTACGCCGTCTCTGGACCATTTGTATTGCTGGCTAATGGTCTGGGTTTCAAAATCTTTTTCGTAATAAAAAATATGATCGACATTCGAGGCTTCCCCTATGATTTCGTATGTCTCTTCAAACATTTTATGTGTGCTTTTGCTCATTAAAAACTTCTCTGTACAAAGCGCCAGTGCAGAAAGTAATTCACTTTTCAGTTCCAGTTTTTTCTCCGCTTTAAGCCGCATTTGGGATGAAATTGCCAGCGATATCACATCCGATATGGTTCTGGCATAATTAATATCTTCATTGTCCCATTCTCTTTTTTCTTCGGTGCTTTCAAAACAGGCGACCCCGGCCAGTTGTCCGTTCAGGAAAATAGGCACGTCCAGCATGGATTTTATTTTATTCTGGGTAAAATAAACTTCTTTAAATTCAGAGGTTTCTAACTTATTGAAGACATCCGGGGCATTTATAATGGCTTTGTTTTTTAAGGTTTCAAAGTAAATCGGATACGATTCCTTGTCGAGAATGTTTTTATCATTTAAAGTCTGATTGTCCCAGCTAAACAGGTTCTTACAGGTTATAATGTCATTGGAGTATCTCCAGAAACTCACCCTGTTTGTTTTGGATACTGTTGCGGCTTCCTGAATAATATAATCAATTACAGTTTGGAAATTACTGTAGTTCCGAAAATCTGTTGTTGATAATTTTTTGGTGGAGTTGTTGTAAGATTCGATTTTTTCGAGACGTCTTTTTTTCTCGTTTTCGATGTCCTTTATTTCTGTAATATCCCGTGCAATACCCGCAAAACCTATAGTCTGGCCCAGATCATTTTTACGAATAATTACTTTTTGGGAGATCCATAATTCTTCGCCGTTTTTCTTTAAAACAGGAATTTCAATTGTAGGATAATTGATTTCATTCTGCTCTAAATTTTCGTAAAAATCAACAGCATTTTTTATATAATCTTCATGAATGAAATTGGAATAATGCTGCATGATAATTTCGTTCTCAGAATAGCCCAAAATAGAAAATCCAAATTCATTTACAAAAGTAAAATAGCCATTGACATTGATTTCAAATATAATATCCGTAGCAGTCTGAATCAGGTTTTTGTACTGATCCTGAACAATGATCTGCTCCGTAACATCCTGGCCGATACTAATAATCAGATCTTCGGAAAATTTTTTGTCTTTCCATTGAATGTATTTGTACTCTCCATTTTTATTTTTTAATTTCTGGATGTACAGTTTATCATCAATTTGCCTTTTATTGTGTTTTTCCTGTATGAATTCCTGATCTTCAGTAAGTTTCCAGAACTTCATAGCCATAACTTCATCCGGCAGATACCCTAAAATAGAGGTAATAGTCTCACTGCAGAATAGTATTTCACCCTTCTGATTGGTTGCAATGGTGAGGGAATTTCCTTTATGAACAATTTCATTTGTAAATCTGAAATTATCGCGACTGTTTAATAAAACAGCATATTTTACCTGATTGATAATGAAAATCAGAATCGAAAAATTAATCAGTAAGATGGAGGACTTTAAGGGAATTAAACGAAAAACGATTGTTATAATCTGAAATGTTAAAGCCAACGCAACAAAAAGCCAGTAAATTTTGATTGGCTTTAAAATATTATAAGCAAAGAAAAATGAAATTAAGAAAACAATAATTGGTACAACATCATTAGTAAGGTAAATAATATTGAAGGCCACATAGGAAATATAAATAAAGAAAGAGAAGATAAAAATAGGCTGAATCTTATCTTTCAGTACTTTTATTTTATCGGTTACCAAATAAACCAGCAGCACAAAAAAACCAATAGAGGCATTTGTGATCAGTAAACTTTTGGGTCTGATCTTAAAGATTTCATTGATAATTTCAATTACAATAATAGCGATCCCAAAGAATAAAATGTAGAGTTGGTATTCCCTGCTGGTAGTTTCGTCTTCTTTTCTTTTCTCAATGAAATATCCAATTTTAGCTTTAATCCTGAAAAATTGATAAACCAGTAAAGACACAAAACCTAATAAGGACAATCCTAAAATGATGATTTTAGGATTGTTATAAAAAATAATATCGGAGTTAAATACAAACCAGTTTAATCCGCCTGCTTTCAGGATATCACCAAAAATGGTAATTCCCGAAATCAGTGAATGAATACAACTATAGTTTTGTACCATAGTATTTTGGGGTATTTGGTTTAGTAAATAGCTTTTTTTTGAGTTTCTGAAAGGAGTAGGTTAAGCTCGTTTCTTTATTTAGAAGCCCCGCAATTATTATGAATCCGACTGACCAATAGCGTCAATAGAATTTTCATCTTCGTCATTTAGTATAATAGCCCTGTAAATTGCATAATTTACGGAGTAGGTAATCGGAATTGTAAATACAATACCAATGCAACAGCCAATAAAACCAACCATAGAAGCCAATCCTCCCACGATTACTAAAAGAAGAATTACAAAAGGTTGTTTGCTTACGATCATCACGCTCGATTTGATGGCGTCTATAGCATTCAGGTCACCAAAAATAATCAACGGAATAGTTAAAGTAGTAAATAAGGTAATCACAATAGTAATGACAGTATCTACGAACATGATGCCCAGTAAGCTGAAACCAACTGAAATTAATCCTCCCAGCAAAGAAATCGACAGGGCAGCAATAAAAAGATTAGGAAAGTGACGGGAGGTATAGTAAGAAAAAATAGTGGAAACATTAAAAGCTTCATCTTTATCCGCACAATCAGCCATTTTTAGGAATCCTGCTGTAAACGGACTTAAAAACGCGGCCACAAAAGCGAGGACTAAAGTATAAATAAGCAAAATTGAATTGTCTGCCTGTTCGCTTTGCAGGTTTTTAAAGAATTGTTCGTTAAAATGCTCAACACCATACAGTGCTACTAAAATTCCTCCTCCAAGGAAAAAAGCTAAGATTGAAAACACCAGTAATATCAATCCTGCATAAAGTGCTATTTTTTTATAGTTTTCGAAAGCGTGGTTGAAAACATTCGAAAAATCTAACGAATAGCCATTTTTCCTAATGTCTTCGATTTGGTCAAGTGTAGATTTCATTTTTTTGAGTAAAATTGTTTTATAGTCCGTTTTATTTGATGTTATTCAGACGTAAATATAATATTTTTAATCAATTCCATATAAAAATCTATAAAACATTACTAAAATGTTTTAGTGCTTATAACCAGTCTAATATGCGTTTAATTGCCTTTAATTTATCTTTGTAAGGGGCATAACGCATGGGAAGGTCCAGCCAGTTTCCTTTTTTGACCACTCCTTTATGATGTGAGAAAATATCAAAGCTCAATTGCCCATGATATGCCCCTATACCGCTGTGGCCTACACCGCCAAAAGGCAGTCTTTTATTAGAAAAATGTACAACAGTATCGTTAATGCAGCCGCCTCCAAAAGAGTAGCTTGTAATTAATTTTTTGGCAAAAGATTTATTGTCACTAAAAACGTAAAATGCAAGAGGTTTCTCATATCTGCTGATGACGTTTTTAATTTCTTCTTCCGTTTCATAAGTAAGGATGGGTAAAACCGGACCAAAAATTTCTTCTTTCATAACTGCACTGTCCAAACTGGGTTCTTCCAGGAGTGTTGGAGCAATATATAAGGCATTCGCATCTGTTTCCCCGCCAAACAGTACTCTTTCCGGATCAATCATATTGGCTAAACGCAACCAGTTTTTGGTATTGATGATTCGGGCAAAATCAGGTGATTTCTCTATTTTTTTGCCATAGGCTTTGGTGATTTCTTCCATCATAAAAGAGATGAAATTGATTTTCATATTCTTTTGGATCAGGATGTAATCGGGAGCGATACAGGTTTGTCCGGCATTGATAAACTTGCCCCAGACAATTCTTTTGGCCGCTAATTTTAAATCGGCAGTTTCATCAATAATACAAGGGTTTTTTCCGCCTAATTCCAGGGTAACGGGTGTCAGATGTTCTGCAGCAGCTTTGGCAACCACTTTACCAACAGCTACACTTCCGGTAAAGAAAATATAATCCCAGCGTTGTGCCAGCAGGGTATTGGAAACATCTACACCGCCTTCAAAAACTTCAACATGATTGACATGAAAGGTCTTCTGAATGATTTTCGCTATGATCGCTGATGTATGTGGTGTAAGTTCCGAAGGTTTTAAAACCACTCTGTTTCCCGCTGCAACAGCTGAAATCATGGGACATAAGGCAAGCTGAAAGGGATAATTCCAGGGCGCAATAACCAATACTTTTCCGTAAGGCTCTTTGTAAATATAATCGGTGGAAGGAAAATTAAGAAGTGACGGGAAAATACGTTTTGGTTTTGCCCACTTCTGAATATTCTTGATGGTGTCTTTCAATTCAGAAATGACATAATTAGTTTCGGTTAAAACAGCTTCAAATTCAGGTTTTTTAAAATCATCGTATAAAGCTTTTACAATCAGGTCCTCGCTTTTCTGAATGTTATACAATAACTTTTTAAGCGTTTCTTTTCTGTATCCGATGTCGTTTTTGTAGTCCATTTTACGTTTAACTTGATTTTTTGACTTTGCAAGTTAATTTATAAAATTTAAAAAAATAACAATTTCATCATAAAATCACAGGGCATTCCAGATCGTTTCATTCGGTACAGGCGCAATAATTGTAATATCTTCTTTGGAAACAGGATGGATAAAAACTAATTTTCTGGCATGCAGATGAATGCCGCCATCGGGATTACTGCGGTCGGAACCATATTTTAGATCTCCTTTTATCGGAGAGCCGATTGCCGCTAATTGCGCACGAATCTGATGATGGCGACCTGTATGAAGATTAATCTCCAACGCCACATAATTCTGAAGTTCTTTAAAAACGGTATAATCCAGACTTGCAACTTTACTGTCCGGGACTTCTTTTAAATGGGCTTTTGACGTATTATTTTTTTCGTTTCTTTTTAAAAAGTGAACCAATTTGGCAGTTTTTTCAACGGGTTTGTTTTTAACAACTGCCCAATAGGTTTTTTGCGTTTCGCGGTTGCTGAACATTTCGTTCATTCGCGTTAAAGCTTTGCTGGTTCTGGCAAAAACAACGATTCCTGTGGTAGGCCTGTCCAAACGGTGGATTACCCCAAGAAATACATCACCCGGTTTATTATACTTGTCTTTAATGTATTCCTTTACAACATCCGATAATGGTTTGTCACCCGTTTTATCGCCCTGTACAATATCGCCTACGCGCTTATTGACTACAATAATATGGTTGTCTTCGTGCAGGATTTGCAGGTTGTTTTTATTAGAAAGTACTTTCAAAATCGATTTTTAGATTATAGGATTTTTAGATTGTTCGAATGAACTTTATACCAAAGTAGATTTAAATTTTGATGTCATTTTTACGATTCTTTCGAGATTAATACATAATTCATCTAGTTTAATTTGAGTTATATAACCTAAATCGAAAGAAATTAACAATTGAGTTTCAATTTCAAAAATAGAACCAATTGCAATTTCGAGAAACCTTGAAAAATCTTTGTTACTGCTTCGGGAACATCCTTCAGCAATATTAGAAGGTACAGATACAGAAGCACGACGCAATTGATTCGATAAACCGAATTTTTCTGACTCAGGGAAATTTGATGTAACATTATAAATTTCAGAACAGAATTTTCTGCTTGATTTCCAAATTTCCAAATCCTTAAATCTGTGCATTATAATTTTATTTTACCTTAATTAAATTCGTTTTCCAACAATCAAAAAATCGAAAAAGCCAACAATCTAACCTAATATTGTTCGGAAGAATTCGGAAAATCACTCGACTTTACATCGGCAGCATACTGGCCAATGGCTTTGGTCATTTCTTCGTATAAATTTAAATAGCGGCGCAAGAAACGCGGACTGAATTCATTGTTCATTCCTAACATATCGTGAATAACCAGAACCTGTCCGTCAACACCGCCACCGGCACCAATACCAATCACCGGAATTGAAATGCTTTCTGCTACTTTTTTAGCTAAATCGGCTGGTATTTTTTCTAAAACGATACCAAAACAACCAATTTTTTCCAGAAGTTTTGCATCTTCAATTAGTTTTTCTGCTTCCTGATCTTCTTTTGCGCGAACACTGTAAGTTCCGAATTTATAGATAGATTGTGGTGTTAAACCCAAATGTCCCATAACCGGGATTCCTGCGTTTAATATCTTTTTGATCGATTCTTTAATTTCTTTTCCTCCTTCAAGTTTCACAGCATGGCCGCCGCTTTCTTTCATGATTCTGATGGCAGAACGCAAAGCTTCTTTCGGATCGGACTGGTAACTTCCAAAAGGTAAATCAACGACTACCAATGCTCGTTCTACAGCGCGAACGACAGACGAAGCGTGATAGATCATCTGATCCAGGGTAATTGGCAATGTCGTTTCGTGACCCGCCATAACGTTTGATGCTGAATCACCCACTAAAATTACATCGACTCCTGCGGTGTCTACAATTTTAGCCATTGTAAAATCGTAAGCGGTAAGCATAGAGATTTTTTCTCCGTTGCTTTTCATTTCGATTAATGATTTTGTTGTGATTCTTTTATAATCTTTTTTTGCTACTGACATTTTATTTTTTTTTGAAGATGTAAAAGTATTGAATAATTATAGATTGAAATCAGCAATAGAAGAATATTTCGATGTTAAATAACTTTCCATCCCTGAATTCTATTTTAAATTCGCTGTCCTCCAATTGTATGGAGTAAAGATGTGGTGCTTTTATTGAGGCGCCAATATAGGAACCGTATTTTTCGATAAATACTTTTTCAGATATCGAATGATCTAAGGCTGCATTGGCATTAAAAACAAGTTTGTTGTTTTCGTTACTAAAAACTTTGGTTATTTCTGCCTGATTTTGCTTTTCATCTACAGAAGCTTCCAAATCCGGATAGTAATAAAAAAGGTTACTTATATAAAGGCCGCATTCATCACTTATGGTTGCTTTTTTTACCGGTTTTCCGAATATTTTTACTAAATCTTTCTGCGTCAGAAACAACGATTTGGTTTTTACGCCTTTCAGGACAAACTCTGATTTTTTAACGAATGCCAGGATTTGCTCCGGGGTCTTATGTTTGGCTAATCCTTTGGCTATGATCATATTCAGCTCAGTGTCAGCCAGAAGTTTTGGATCGTTTATTTGTCTGACAACCTCATAATATCTCTGATAAGCCGGACTTAAGGTTGCGTTATCACTATTCCAGGCCAGTTCTACCAGTCGTTCTCCAACCGTTTTACGTTCTGCAATATTAGCAGGGTCCAGTTTGTCAAAGTCTTTAAGTAAGGCGTTGAAATCAGGTCTTTTGCCAACAAATTTTCGTAAAGTAAACCGGGCATATTCATCATTAAAATTTCCTCCAATATTCACCCATTCTTCCGGGTTTTTAGGAAGGTAATTAATAGGTACAGGATCGCCGGTGTATAAAATTTCTTTAATTTTCGAATTTTTATCAGGTTGTGCTCTTGCCTTTAAACCCGCGACTGTTACAAAAAGATGACTGCTGCCGTAATAATTATCGTTGCCTTCGATGAGAGGGTTTTCATTGTCCCTGACTTTCACATCGGCCGAATTTAATCGTGTGGCAACGAATTTCTCCGGAACAAAACCCTCAGAGAAATTATCGGCTTTTACTTTGTACCAGCCATTTTTGCTTTCGGATAGTAACTGAACTTCGGCTCCATATTTAAAATATCCGAGAAACTCAGCGGAAGTGCTCGGGGAAGTATACAAACGTGTATCTGAATTCAGGAAATAGCGTTCCTGAGCATGCAATAGTATAGAGCAAAATAAGGCAGCAAAAAAGTAGTATTTTTTCATGAAGTATATTTTGGAAGCGTTTTTGCCACGAATTTCACGAATTTTCACAAATTTTTTAATGTGCAAAGCAGCTAAAATTTCATTCGTGCAAATTCGTGCAATTCGCGGCAACTTTTTAAGACTTAACAATCGGCCATATTTACGGCAATTGCCAAACCGCCTTCAGAAGTTTCTTTGTATTTAGAATTCATGTCTTTTGCGGTCTGCCACATGGTATCGATTACCTTGTCTAAGGGTACCTTTGCATTTTTGGAATCGGTTTCCAGTGCCAGTTCGGCGGCATTTATGGCCTTTATAGCGCCCATGGTATTTCTTTCGATACATGGAATCTGAACCAGGCCGCCAATAGGATCACAGGTCAAACCTAAATGATGTTCCATAGCGATTTCGGCAGCCATTAGCACCTGGGCAGGAGATCCGCCCATTAATTCGCAAAGCGCCGCTGCAGCCATAGCAGACGATACGCCAATTTCTGCCTGGCAACCGCCCATTGCAGCCGAAATGGTAGAACCTTTTTTGAAGATACTTCCAATTTCTCCGGCAACCATCAGGAATTGTTTGATTTCTTTTTCTCCGGCGTTATGGTTTTCGATCACTAAGTAATACATTAATACAGCAGGGATGACACCGGCACTTCCGTTCGTTGGTGCTGTTACAACACGGCCCAGGGAGGCATTTACTTCATTCACGGCAAGTGCAAAACAACTTACCCATTTTAGGATCTGACGAAATTTTACTTCGGTTTTTCGAATCTCTTCCAGCCAGGTTTGCGGAGAGCTATAATTTGAAAGTCCAATTAAATTCTGGTGCATGTCAAAAGCTCTTCTTCGAACGTGTAAGCCGCCCGGAAGAATTCCGCCGGTATGGCAGCCGATGTACATACATTCCAGCATCGTGTTCCAGATGCGCATTAATTCGGAATGGATTTCCGCTTCCGGACGCATTGATTTTTCGTTTTCGTAAACAATTTCAGAAATCAGTTTATCTTCAGAAACGGTGTAGTTCAGAAGCTCCACCGCATTTTGAATCGGGAAGGGGAAGGCACATTTTATGACTTCTTTGATTTTTGCATTTTCTCGTTCTTCTTTCACGACAAAACCTCCTCCAATAGAATAAAAAGTAGATTCGTATTCAGAGTCATCGGCTTTGTAAGCGGTAAATTTTAATCCGTTGGCATGGAAAGGAAGGAATTCTTTATTGAAAACAATGTCCTGAAGAAAATAAAATGGAATTTTATATTCATTCCCCAGAATAATTTCGTTTGTATCTTCGATTGTTTTAATGATTCCGGCAATATTATCAACCGGAATATATTCGGGATCCTGTCCACTGAGGCCTAACATAACCGCCAAATCGGTAGCATGACCTTTACCGGTTAAAGAAAGGGACCCGTATAAATCGACTTTTACCCGTTTAATCTGATCTAAAATTGATTCGTTTTTTAACTCTTCTAAAAAACGTTCGGCTGCACGCCAGGGGCCAAGTGTGTGCGAGCTGGAAGGCCCGACACCAATTTTAAGCATATCAAAAACAGAGATACATTCTTCCATTGTTCAATTTTTAGTAAGACAAAGATAATTGAATAATGCAAAGAAGTTTAATTATCATTTGTTAATCTTGCGGTTTTGTTAAAAAAGATATTAAATTTTAATAATTTGGCAACGAAATAATTTTAAATGCTTAATATAGAACTTTCGTAAAAAGTTCGTGGTTTTTTTAGGTATTTTTGTAATGAAGCAAATACTAAAGAATTTGATTTTTTTATCTATTAAAAAAATCAGTAAACTAAACTTCAGTGGTTATATTTTAATCGATGCGTCTTTTGCGAAAATTAAAATAACACAAGAAGATAAAATTACACTATGATAGAATTTTTCAAGCATTTTTTACAAGAATTCGAATTACCATTAAGCAACCCAGTATTGATTTTCTCGTTGATACTTTTCATTATTTTGTTATCCCCGATTTTATTAAAGAAAATAAATATTCCCGGTATTATTGGTCTTATTATTTCCGGAGTCATTATAGGGCCTCACGGGCTTAATATCCTGGCAAAAAACTCGGCTGTAGATTTATTTTCGACTATAGGGCTTTTGTATATTATGTTTATTGCCGGTCTGGAACTCGATATGAACGAATTTAAAGCCAACAGAAATAAGAGTTTATTGTTTGGTTTTTTCACCTTTATTTTTCCATTAACAATTGGATTTCCGGTTTGTTTTTATTTACTGAATTATGATTTTAATGCCAGTTTTTTAACGGCGAGTATGTTTGCTACACATACGCTGGTTGCTTACCCGATTGTGAGTAAGCTGGGAATTGCCAAAAATCAGGCTGTTGCCATTACTGTTGGAGGAACGATTCTTACGGATACAGCGGTTTTAATTATTCTGGCCGTTATTATGGGAAGCAGTCAGGGAAATCTGAACCAGGCTTTCTGGATCAAGTTAGGCGTTTCACTGGCTATTTTCTCGGCCATTATGTTTCTGGTCATTCCAAGAATTGCCAAATGGTTCTTCAAAAAACTGGAAAGCGAAAAACACGCCCATTATATCTTTGTACTTTCTGTCGTTTTCTTCGCCGCATTTTTGGCCGAAGTAGCAGGAGTGGAGCCAATTATTGGTGCTTTCGTGGCTGGTCTGGCTTTGAATCCCCTAATTCCGCATTCGTCTGCTTTAATGAATAGGATTGAGTTTATCGGAAATTCATTGTTTATTCCGTTCTTCCTGATTTCTGTTGGAATGCTGGTGGATATCAGCGTGATTTTAAGTGGCCCGACGGCTTTGATCGTAGCCGGGACACTAAGTGTGGTCGCAATTTTCGGAAAGTGGATTGCCGCCTTTTTCACACAAGTCGTTTTTAAATATACGAAAACGGAGAGACAGCTTATTTTCGGACTGAGCAGCGCCCACGCCGCAGCAACCCTGGCGGTTATTCTGGTTGGGTTTAAAGCTAAAATTCTCGACGAAAATATCTTAAACGGAACCATTATACTAATTTTAATAACCTGTATCGTGGCTTCTTTTGCTACTGAAAAAGCAGCTAAGAAAATTGCCATCTGCGAGGAAGAAGTTTCTCCCGAAGATGCTAATAAAGATCAGATCTTAGAAGAGCATATTCTGATTCCGCTGGCTAAAACTTCGGCAACGGCGAGTCTGTTGGATTTTGCACTTTTAATAAAAGATAAAAAATCAGCCAATCCTGTGACCTTGTTAACTATTGTACCGAATAATGATCAGGCCGAAATTAATATCCTGAAATATAAAAAGGCAGTGGACAAATTCGTCATTCAGGGTTCAGCCTCAGAAGTAAAAATCAATACCATTGCCCGAATTGATCATAATCCGGCAAGTGGAATTGCACGTACCTCAAAAGAAATTATGGCCGATATTGTTATTGTAGGCTGGCCAAGAAAAACGGGTTTCCTGGATAAAATTTTTGGAGAAAACGTAGATTCAATCATTAACAACGTTGATAAAAGTTTGTTTATCTGCAGGTTTCAGAAAACATTTATAGAAGAAAAGAGACTGGTTTTTATTTGTCCGCCTTTTTCTGAAAGGGGAATTGGATTTCATCTTTTGCTTCAGAAAATTAGTCGTTTGTCTCAGGAATTAAGTATTCCAATTGTGATTTATGCCGAATATAAAACGCATCAGGCGATTTCGCAGATTGCCGCTAATCTGAGACTGAATGCAAAATTAGGTTTTAAAAGTATTCTGGACTGGGAAGATTTTGAAGCGATTTCAGATGAAATCACACCAACGGATTTAATTGTTTTTAATTTATCCCGCAAAGGCTCTGTTTCGTATCAGTCGATCTTTGACAAACTGCCTCAGAAATTCGAAAAATCATTTGATGATAATAACCTGATTTTGGTTTATCCGCAGGATGACAGAAAAGAAAGTGCCATGGATGCGTACGAGGATTTTACGGCGACACCGCTTACAAAAGGTATTGAAGCGATTGAACAGATTGGTAGAGGTTTGGGAAGTATTTTGAAGAAGGGTTAACATAAAAAATATTTTAATATTAGTAGTCAAATTAAAATTATGAGAATTAAAATTTCGATACTCATTTTATCCTTTTTCTTTTTTATTAGTTGTAAGAATAGAATCAATCAGAATCCTGATGAGAATTACGATAAAATCTTAACTGAAAAGGAGAAAAGTGCTTCTGAAAATCCAAAAAAAGTATCAGGAACAAAAATTGATGAAATTTCTTTTGAGGTTAAAGCTAATACTAAAGATTTTGCTGATGGGATTCAACCTTGGGCAAGTATAGAAAAACCTGAAGTAGATTTGCCTAATTTAATAAATAAAGAGAAAATTGTAATTTCTGAAAAGAAAGTTACTGTAATAATTGATTATCCTTTAACGAATGAATATCAATTTGACTTAAGTTCAGATAAAGGATTTACTAGAGAGATGCTCCTTACAGAAATTAGTAAACATTATTATAAACTGTATGAAGAAGAAGAAAATTCCGCAACCGTAAAAACGGTACCAATGCATAAAAGAACAATGTACAACAGAAATCAGACCAATGGGAAATACGGTATCTGGGGACATGATATTGCTGATCTGGTTCTTTCATATATTGAAGTCTACAAGAATGCTAAGGAGGAAATCATATTAGTTTTAGGTGTTGATTCATGAAGAAGTTTTAACGTAATTTGGGTATTGAAATCATTGAACAAATCGGCAGGAAATTGGGAAGTATTTTAAAAAAGGGCTAGAATAATTGATATGGCAAGGAATTTTTTTATCATAATAGCGATGTCTGTAACTCTGATGGCATCAGGACAAAATAAAATGAAACAGGCTGACGAACTTATAAATAAAACGGATCCGGGATGGACGGTTGTAGAAGGCTGGATTAAAAATGCAAAAAATAAAGTAGAGGTTCTGCCGACAGAGCCATCGAAAGCGAAAGAAGCTTTGTATCATACTCAGGTTACCACCCAGTCTGCCATGGGAGCAATTGTCTTTATGACGGGCGGACTTTTGATTGATGATGGATGGATAAGAATTTTAGGTTCCGGAAATGCAAAATTCAACAGAACACTGCCGGACTGGAACAAAGGAAAATCCTTTAAGGAATTTGGTGAAACTCCTGCATTCTTATTAATTGCAGATGATGCCATTGGAGGTTTCTATCTTATGAACGGCGGTGCGTTGGGTACTGATGTAGGGATGATTTATTATTTTTCACCGGACAGTCTGGAATTTGAACCGCTTGAGATCAATTATTCACAATTCCTGCAGTTTTGCTTTAATAACGATTTGGAGAAGTTTTATGAAGGAAGCAGATGGAAAGGATGGAGAGCCGAAGTTTCGAAATTAAAAGGTGATGAAGTTTTTAATTTTTATCCCTTTCTATGGAGTAAGGAAGGAAGTGATATCGATAAAAATGCAAGAAAAATTATTCCCATTGCCGAGCAGTATAGTCTGAACCTGGATTTAAGAAAACAAATGGGGTTTGATAAATAAAACCTGAGTTGAATCGTAATTTCAAACACATAAAAATGGAACATAAAATCAAATCAATCCGGCCTTTTATTGGTGCTAAAGATTTCGAAGTATCAAGACGTTTTTACCGTGATCTTGGATTTGAAGAAACGGTTTTAGAAGCTAATTTTTCAGTTTTCAAAAGTGATGATATTGCCTTTTACCTTCAGGATTATTACGCAAAAGAATGGATAGACAATACCATGGTTTTTCTAGAAGTCGATGATGTAGATCGTTATTACCAGGAATTGCTGGCGCTTAACATAACAGAAAAATATGGTGTAAAATTAACTCCAATACGCCATTTGGATTGGGGAAGCGAATGTTTTTTGCACGATCCGTCCGGTGTTTTATGGCACTTTGGGAAGTTTAAGAAATAGTTTTTTGCCACGAATTGCACAAATTTTTACTAATTGAAATATGCTTAATTTTAATAAAAATTCATGCTAATCCGTGCAATTACTTCGCTTGTTCGCTATCGCATTCTATGATAAAATGCAGGCAAATCAGATCCTAAAATCTGCCAGATAAATGGTGTTGCTTTCTCTCTGATACCAGTCGTTATAGACTAATTCCAGATTTTCAGCCTTAAATTCGCCAAAATCAAAATCACGGAATTTATCGACAACCTGTATGAATTGTTCCGGATGCTGCAGTTCTTCCTGAAAGCGCATTATGGTAGCATGTGCAGTCGAAATGGTGTAACGGCTGTCAATAGTTTGTTGCAGGCCCGAATTTTTAAAATGATCACGCAGTTTGTCACGCAGGTTATTGAGCGATTCATCCGTTGGGAAACCCTGAATCATCAAGGCAGAAGGCGAAGCTGTAACACCTTTGAATTTAATTGTAATATTGTCTAAATCCACCAGGCTTTTACAAATAGTTTCGATGTAATCGTTAGGCGAGATCTGATCTAAACGAAATTCCTCCGAACACGAAATAATTGACATGACCGTGATATGAATATCGGAATCGGGATAATAATATTGTGCGGGTTCCACTTCTTTTAAAGCTTCTAAAAACAACTGAATATTTGCTTTTACAATTTCGTCTGGACGAATGAGTACTGTTATTCCAAAACGGGAATCCTTTTCATTATTGATCTGTGGATCTAAAATGTAATTTCCGGACTGTATAGCTTCGGAAGATTTTTTATAGAGCTGATTATAATGTTCGGTCAGATTCATTCGGTTATTTTTTTTTTGCTTTTTCTAAATTTTCCTTTACCCTGAATTTTACAATTTTGGTAATTAAGGCAAATGGCATTGGCTGGTTTAGAGGAAATTGTACAGAACCTTTACCTGATTTATATTTTGAAAGTTCCTCTTTAAAAGTTTCGTGGCCGCTCGGTAAAGCATACAGGCCAATGTGATTTTTGAAGGCAGCGAAATAAACTACAATTCCGTTTTGTTCAAAAGCCGGCATAGAGTAGCTGATTTTTTCTTTGGCATCCGGAGCCGCTTTCTGAATTGTCAGTCGAATTTTTTCCATAATTTCCTGTACTTCAGCTGGAAAACCTCCGATGTATTCGTCTATATTTTCGGGTTTTTTGGTATCCATTTTTTATTTGTTTCAAGTTTCAGGTTTGAAGTTTGAGGTTTCAGGTTGCTTGCAAAACCTGAGACTGAGACTGAAATCTGAGAATAAAGACTCCTCTATGCCAGCCCTTTCGGAAATCTGTCCAGTATCAAATTAAGCTGAATACGATGTTCCAAAAACGCTTTCGCTCCGGCTAAAACCAATGTAAAACCTTCGGTTGAATTTCGTACCTGATCGATTATGGTGTCAGGATCTCCTTTTAAACCTGAATTGGTAATACTCACAAAAGTTTCATTTTCGTTTAAGGGCGTAAAAATCCATTCGACTAAAGTGATTTCATCCGGATTTCCCCATTCGATCACAATTTTCTGGTTTTCTTTTATGACTTTCGTTAGGACCGTCAGCGAAAAACCATACATTTCCCAAGTCCATTCGGTTGACTGGTCCTCTTCTAATTTTCCGGAACCTTTGCTGAACCAAAATTTGCTCGTGATTTCGGGATTTATAAAAGCCTCAAAAACTTCTGAAACAGGTTTTCTGATCAGCATTTCGGCTTTTGCGAATTTGTTGTTCTCTGTTTTCATAATTTTTAAAATGTAAAATGTTCGTTGTAAAAAGTAAAAAGTAAAAGCCAACTCTGAGACCTGGGACTGAGACTGAGACTGAGACCTGAGACTTTTTACCAAACCTCTAATTTACTAAAAAGGATTTATACTTTCTCTTTATCAATCCATTTTCCGGTTGTTGGGGCGACGTAATGCTTCATTTTATGCAATAAATCATCAATATTGTCGCTTACCAGAAGCATTTCTTTATTGGCACTTTTCAGGAAACCTTTATCCACCATAGTTTGGGTCAGTTCTATCAGGGAATCGTAAAAACCATTGGTATTTAAAATTGCAATCGGTTTTTTATGCAATCCCAATTGTGCCCAGGTCAGCATTTCAAATAGCTCTTCAAGAGTTCCAAAACCTCCAGGAAGTGCCATCACGCCATCGCATAGCTCATTCATTTTGGTTTTTCTTTCGTGCATGCTTTCAACTAAAATTAATTCAGTCAGGCCCTGATGTGCAATTTCTTTGGAACGCAGAAAATTGGGTAAAACACCAATTACTTTTCCGCCTTCATTTAGGGTTCCGTCTGCAACAGCACCCATTAGTCCCACATTTGCACCACCATACACTAATTCTATCTGGTTTTTGGCCAGTGTTTTCCCCAACAATGTGGCTTGCGCTGTGTATATTTCTTCCGTTCCAAAACTGGAACCACAGAAAACAGTGATTCTTTTCATGCTTTTTTATTTTTAATCTTATTTTTTTATTTCGTACACAAAATTATGACGGGAGGGTTCGTTGTAATAAGCGACCTCTATTTCTTCTGTTTTTACGGCACCCAGTTTTTCTATCGCTTTTTGCGAACGGTAATTTTCGGCCCCAATATGAAACTGAACTTTATCAACCGCTTCAAAAGCATAATCGAGCATCATTTTCTTCACCTGATTATTAAATCCGGTGCCCCAAAACTTTCTTCCGTAAAAAGTATAGCCAATAAAAACACTTTTATTTTCCGGTTCATAGTCATAAAATCGGGTACTTCCGGCTATTTCACCGGTGCTTTTATCCATAATAAGAAAAGCACCTTTGCTTTTCATGGCACCTTCAAAGAAATTTTGGAAAACGTCTCTTTCATAGCGGTTTTTATTCGGATGCTGCTCCCAAATTAAAGGATCTGAAGCAACTTTATAAAGTTCTTCAAAATGATTTTCCTGTAAAGGAATTAATTTTACCAGATCATCTTCTAAAATTTCAGGCTGCAGGTTTAAAAGGGATGTACTCATTTTGAGCTGTTTTTAAAGTTATATTTTTTTGATCTGAACACAGGAAACATTTTCCAGCTTTACTTCTTTTCCTGTTTTTTTAAGAAATCCCGTTTTTGCATTTCGTTTGAAAACAATCACATTTCCGGTAATGACATTGGTTGCGATCAGGAATTTTCCTGTTTCATCAATTGCAAAAATCCGGGGGTGTTTTCCTAAAGTCGATTGATAGCCAATGTTGGTTAAAAGTCCTTTTTCATCAATAGAAAAAATGGCAATATTGTTTTCTTTTCCCCTGTTGGCAGCATATAAAAATTTTCCGTCAGGCGAAATATGAATATCGGAACTTTCAAAACCTTCGGTAATGGAATCCGGATGTGTACTGATGTGCTGGATTTTGTTTAAACTTCCGTTTACATATTCGTAAGCACTTATGGATCCTGACATTTCCTCGATACAATACCCGAATTTCTGATTCGGATGAAAAGCGAAATGCCGCGGCCCGCTTTCCGGATCTGTTTTGGTAAAAGGAACGGTGGCTTCAATTAAAGGCTGCTTGAGAGTTGCATCAAATTGATAGCAGCGTATTTTATCAGCGCCTAAATCAGGCAGGAAAAGATAATCATATTGTGGTGAAAATACGGTGGAATGCACGTGCGAACGGGTTTGCCTTTCTTTGTGGACGCTTCCGTCCGTGTATTGAAAATTTTGCGCCATCGAATCTATTTTACCATTTTCCAGCAAAGGATGTACCGAAACACTTCCTTCGGTATAATTACCGTTTACCAGCCACTTACCACTTTTATGAACGGAAACATACACCGGATTTTCACCGCCGCTGGACTGTTTGTTTAAAAAAGTAAGCGTTTTATTTTCGGCACTGAACTCAAAACTGCTGACGCTTCCGGCATTTGGAGTTTTACTGTCTGTGCAGGCATACACGTATTTTCCGTTTGGGGATACCGTCAAAAACGATGGATTAATGAGGTCTTTTGCCGAAGTTATTTTGGTTAGTTTTCCGTTTAAGGTATCCAGTTGATATACGACAATAGATGCTGCGGCTTTGTCCCTGTTGTATGAACCTAAAAAAACATACGTATTTTGGGAGAAGGCAGTAAATGTTGCCAGAAACGCAATTACTAACAGATTGGTTTTTAGTTTCAAGTTTTTGGTTGTTTTAATCATTTAGTTCAATCCTTTCCACCATTGCTGAAATTCTTGTTTCTCATTTTTTAGTTCCACTAATTCGCCAATCCTTGGTGTGACTAACGGAACTGGATTTTCTGATAAAGCATTTAATTCCGTCACTTTTTTTAATGGCTCATCCCAGGGATGCAGGGCCAATGCGAATTTTGAGGAATGCACCGGAAAAACCCTTTTTGCTTTGAGGTCTTTGATGGCTTTGATGACATCTTCCGGTAAATTATGGATGTACTTCCACGCAGGATTATACTGGCCGTTATCGATTAATGCCAGATCGAAAGGGCCAAATTTAGCACCAATGTCTGCGAAGTGCGTATCGTAACCGCTGTCGCCGCCAAGATACATTCTAAAGCCTTTGGTTTCTAACACAAAGGAAGTCCAGAGTGTATTGCAGCGTTTAATTCCCCTGCCCGAAAAATGTCGTGACGGAGTGGTGTAAAGTGTCAGATTGGAATCAAGTTCTATTTTTTCATGCCAGTCTTTTTCGATAATGGCATTGTTTGGAAATCCCCAAAATTCAAAGTGTGAACCTACACCGAGCGCACAGATTACTTTTTTGATTTTTGGCTTTAGCTGCAAAATTGTTGCATAATCGAGATGATCATAATGATCGTGTGTGATGAGCAAATAATCGATGGAAGGAAAATCATCAGCCGTGTAAATATCAGTTCCTTTAAATGCTTTTGTAGTTCCGTAAACAGGAGAGGCGTTGCCGCTAAAAACAGGATCTATTAAAAATCGTTTTCCTTCCAGCTGAATGAAATAAGAAGAATGTCCAAACCAGACTAAAAAATCCTGATCTATAGAAAGCTCCAGTAAATTGGTTTTAATGGAAGGAATTAAATCGGTCGGAATTTTTCGGTCTGTTTTTTTAAATAAGAAATCAGAAATTACATCAAAATAGCCATAGCCTTCTGCAAGTTCGGGCGTGAAATTTTCGTTTTCGAATCTGCCGTTTTTAAATTGTGGCGATTTTTGCATCAGGACTAGTCTTTCGCCAGCTGGCTTTTTACCATAGCGCGGATGTTTGAAAACGTAAATAAGAACAAGTATTAAAAGAATAAGTAGTATAAAAGTAATGGTCATAGTTTATTGGGGAGGATATAATTTATTTAAGTTTTCAACGGAAAGAGCAATCATTTTTTTGAGGACTTCCACATCAATATCTGCTATTTTTTGAATGTAAATACAGCCTTTTCCGGATTTGTGTTTTCCAAATTTAGAAAGTAATGCTTCTCGGTGTTCAGGTGCAAGGTAAGAATAAAGTGAGATGGCCGCTTTTCTTGGTGAAAAGGCCACAAGCGGGGCATCACCTTCATGACCGCTGGCATATTTGTAATGATAACTCCCGAAACCTATAATACTGGTTCCCCACATTTTCGGTTCAAAGCCGGTTTGCTGCTGCATCAGTTCAACCAGTTCAAATGAGTCGTTTCTTTTTGTCGAATCTTCGACAGCATTGATGAAATCAACAACGCTGCTTTGGGTTTCTGTAGTTTTATTCTTTGCCATTGTGGTTTGTTTTTTAATTCAGTGCATCACTTTTCAAAAGTATGTTTTTGATTTTTATCTCAGCATTATATAACAAATCCGAATTTTTGTTGATCTGATTTTCCAAAATAATCAAACTGACATCACTTTCAGGAAAATACAAATTTACAGAAGAAAAACCATCTCCTAAACCGGTATGACCTATATATTTTGGAGTTTCTTGGTCTACAATTCGTAGTCCGTAGCCGTAACCTTGTTTTTCTTTTCCAAAAACATTGTGCTGTGCTCTTATATTGTAATGAATCATGAGTTGGTACGATTCAGGTTTCAGTATTTTTCCTTTATGAAGATTTTTGTTCCAGATGGCCAAATCATTTACAGTAGAAATAATTCCATAAGAGGCAATACTTTCCGGCGTTATTATAGATTCTTCGACCTTCTTAAAAGTATTGTTCGTATTGAGGTAACCTGAGACTAAATTTTTATTTTGGTTTTTCGAATAACAAAAAGTATTTTTCATTCGCAACTTTTTAAAAAGTGCATTGGCTGCTTCCGAATAACTTTTTTTAGTGGTAAAAGCAATAATCTGACCTAATAAACCATAACTTAAATTACCGTATTTAAAATCTGTTCCGGACTTGAAAAGTAATGGTTTTTGCAAATCTGTGATTCCATGCGAATGATTTAATAGTTGATGAACTGTTACAGAATCTGCCCAGGGCTGGGTTAGATAAGGCAGGTACTTTTTTATGGGGAATTTCAGGTCAATTCTGCCTTCCTCCATTTCTTTTAAAATCAAAACTGCCGTAATTTGTCTGGTGTTTGACATGATTTCAAATTCACTGTCGATTGTCAAAGGTGTCTTTTTATCAAAATCGGCAAAACCCTGTACTTTATTGTAAATAGTTTTTCCTTTTTTGGAAATAAGGACAACACCATTAAATCTAGGTTCCGTAACTTTAATCAAACTGTCTGTTGAGAGGCTTAATCTGTCTTTTTTTTGCGAAAATGAAGGGTTACTTAAAAGTAAGAAAAGAAAAGAGAATAAAAAGGGAGCTCGTAGCATTAGGGTCATGTTTTGGTTTAGTTGTTTTATAGTTTTCAGTCGCAGTCGCAGTCTCAGTTTTCAGTCTCAGTAGCAAACTGCGACTGCGACTGAAAACTGCAACTAAATTAGAACATCCCGTTTTCATTCACCATCTTGGCAGGAACGGCTTGTCCTAAATCCCAAAGTTCTACTATTTTATCAGATTCAAACCTGAAAATATGAACTACGGCAATACCGTGGTCGCTGCTGTTTTGTTTTACATGCGAATGTACGGCAACCATTTCTTTATCTCCAATCGTGCGATGAATTTCAAAAATTTTATTTGGATTTTGCCTTGACGATTCCTCCATGGCCAGCATCAAAGTATTGGCATCTCCTTTAAAATAAACATTGTGATGCTTAAAATTGGTACCCACGTAAAGCCGGAAAGCCTCATGTGAATGCCCTTTTGCTGCCAGTTTCAAAAAGTCTTTTGCAATATATTTCTTAGTCATGATTCCCAAAATTTAAAAGCTAACTAAGTTAAGAAATAACGGCTTAAGAATTTAAAAAAATATTGCTTTATTAGCTTTTCCCACGGAGGAAGTAACGAATTTATAAAAATCAGGAATGGTTTTCGGAATAAGAAGATTTCTGTGGTTAATTAAAAGACTGCCTGAATTCTAAAGGGGAGACGGTGGTTTTGGTTTTGAATAATTTACTGAAAGACTGCTGATGCTCAAAACCAAGTTCATAAGCAATTTCGCTGATCGACAAATTGGTTGTGGAAAGTTTTTCTTTCGCTTTTTCAATCAGTTTATCATGAATGTGCTGCTGTGTGCTCTGACCTGTAAGTGTTTTTAGCAATACACTTAAATAATTGGGAGTGACATTCAAGGTTTCTGCAATATAGTGAACGCTAGGTAAACCGTTTTTAGCCAAAGTATTGGTACTGAAGTACTCCTCCAGCAAATTTTCCAGACGGGCCAGAATCTGATGATTGCTTATTTTACGTGTAATGAACTGACGGTTGTAAAATCGTTCGGCATAAGTAAGCAGCAATTCAATCTGAGCGATAATAACCTCCTGGCTGAATTTATCAATATTCGACTGATATTCCTGCTGGATGTTTTGGATGATATTGATAATCATCTTCTCTTCTTTGTCCGAAAGGTGCAGGGCTTCATGAACCGAGTAGCCAAAATACTCGTATTGTTTTATCTTTTTAGCAAGCGGTGTATTCCATAAAAAATCAGGATGGATCAATAAAGACCATCCTGTGTGTTGTAACTCTGCATTGCCTTCTATAGAAAAAACCTGCCCCGGTGAGATAAATAACAAAACCCCTTCCTTAAAATCGTACTCTTGCTGCCCGTATTTCATTTTAGCATTTGCACCTCGTTTTAAGGCAATCGAATAAAAATCAAGCATAAGGCTTCTTGGTTCGTTTTCGTTGAGATATTTTAAATCTTCGAAATTATAAACGCTCACTAAAGGGTGTTCGGGTTTAGGCAAATTACGAAACTCATGAAATTCGCTGATACTTTTTATTCGGAGTGGTTGTTGATTTGCCATAGTCTAAGGTACTTATTTCTGATTATAAACGGAAGCGAATTCTTTGGCATAATCAGCCAGTTTTGTTTTTCCCATTACTGCGGGCCTGTTTTCGTAATAATCTTCTCCCAGTAAACCGCTGTAAAGTCCGGCGTACATCTCAATCAGACCTGCTGCAATTTTGGGCTGCATGCCCACATTTACTAAACCGTTTAGGGCTTCTTCATCACTGATCAGAACCCATTTTAAATCCGGTTTTCCGATTGCGGCACCTAAAATACGAGCTGTTTCATTTCCTGTAAGTTCCTCACTAGCTACATAACGTACTTTTTTGCCATTAAGCGGAGTCGTAATTTCTTCTGCAATCGCTGCTGCGATGTCCAGGGGAGAAACCCAGGGTATCATTTTATCAGCACCGTAATTCGTAGCAATAACGCCCTGAAATTTAATCTGCGGAATATAAGCCTCCAAATTATAAAAGAATGAAGTCGGACGCATAAAGGTAATGGAGACATCCAGTTTTTTCAAAACGCTTTCGATCTCATTATAACGCTGAATAATTCCGGAATTTTGTTCTAAATGTGCGCCAATACTACTTAAAAAAACGACGCGTTTTACACCTGATTTTTCAATAGCTTCAGCGTAATTATCTCCGATTTTACGGGTAAAAGCATCAAGATCAAGCGCCGGATCGAAATAATTAGCACGCGGAATCATGCAATAAACGGCATCTGTTCCTGTAAAAGTTTTGGTTAAAAATGCTACATCTTCGACAGAACCAATAGCTGCTGAAGCGCCTAAATCTTCAATTTCTGCCTGTTTTTCAGTACTGCTGCTAATTACCGTAACCTTATGTCCTTTTTGTACTAACTCCTGAGCCAGTGGCTTGCTGATGTTCCCAAGGGAACCTGTAATAATAATTTTCATTTGTATGTTATTTTATAGTACAAAGTTGCGCAAGATTCAAAGAACAGATTTAGCCAAAACTACTATTGTCGTAGCCAGAAAGTGGGTTTTTTAGATTATTAGATTATTAGATTATTAGATTGTTAGATTGTTAGATTTTTAGATTGTTGGATTGTTGGATTGTTGTACTGAAGATTTGGAATTTGGAATTTTAGATTATTGGAATTTAGAATTTAAACTTTGAATTTTGTCGTTTTAACGGCTAATATTCCTTCACATCATCAATTAAAAATGATTTCCCGGATTCGATCACTTTGATGTCTCTTTTGTTGGTGGCTTTATATTGGGTATCTTTTATGATGACCTGAAAGATATATACATTTCCTTTAGCACTTATTAAGTCACATTTAGAAACCACAATTTTCCCCCAGTCATGGCCAGAGATTAGAAAACCATCATATCCGACCTGTTTTACATCATATTTCTTTTTCCATTTTTTATTGAACTGTTCTAACGTCAGGCTTTCTTCGCCCATATCGATATTCATCGCGTCGGATTTGTATTCGTTATAACTTTTTGTCGTTATGGAACTCATATCGGCAGATTCCTGTTTGAAGAAATTTTCAATAGCTTTTACGAGCCATTTTTTGGCCAGTTCACTTTTGTCGAAAGTCATTTCTTTAGGGCTGTCAATTACGGGCTGATGTACTTTTGGGCTTGCGTACGAGCAAAAGAAAATCAGCTGAAGTGCCAGTACAATTTTTATTTTATTCATTTTAAGGATTGATTATCGTTTTTATTTTATTCGAACGTATTCCGATTGATAGCAATCATTACATTCATCATTTAAATATAATTTGTTGTCTTTTACTTCAAAAGACTGACTTGGCCTGTCTTCTATGACAATCATTTTTTTGTTATCTCCGTAAATCGAATTCTGGGTTTTTATTTCAAAAGTATTTTCAGACAGCAATTTTCCATTTTCATATCTTTTGATAGTGGAGTTTGAAATTTCAATAGTCATTGTCTTTTTCTCAGATGCTGGTGTAAGCGTTGAACCTATAAAACCTCCTGTCGAACTGACCCAGCTCCACTTTCCGTTTAAGGAGTTTTCACTGGAAGCACCTATTTTACTGTTGCTGCTGCAGGAAAGTAATTGAAAGAATACCAATAGGAAAGCAATTTTTTTTATCATTTTTGTTCTGGATTAGGGTGTAAGAGGGCTCTGTTTATTATTTTCTCGTAAGATCGGTAATTAATAAAGGATTGTTTTCTTTTAATTCGTTTACTACTTCTTCAACCGTTCTGCGGCCTTCTTTTATTGCGTCGAATTCCGCGGTAGTAATTCCGACAATTTGGAGAAAAGTAACTTCACCATGCGGCGTTTCTATTTTTTCGATTTCGGGATCGGTTACAAATAGCAATCCGGTGATTTCAGTTTCGGTATCGAGTCGAATAGGTCCGTTTGCAGGCATATAATGAAACTCTTCAAACCAGTTTCCACTACTAAACACGTATTTGGCGATGTTTTGCAGCAACGCCACTGCCCAGCCCGGGTTTTCAGTGTCACCGGCAAAGGGTTTTAATCTGAAAGTAAGTTCAAATCCCCATTTACTGTATTCACTGTCCAATTTTTCTTCATTATAATACAATTCCGAAAAGCCATAGGTTACAAAATGAAAATGATCCGTTTGCTTTTTGCTTTCGTAAATACTTACACCGTCAAGCGGATGTTCTCCTCCGAGCATATACGAGATCGCCGGAGCAAAATGTTTGGGTTCCTGATTTGGGTAAAGGCGGTCGAATTGTTTATCGATTTCTAACCAGCCAACGGCATCGTCTTCTGTAAATTCTTTTTTGTATTCTTCTAATGTCATGTTTGCGAAAATTTAAATCGTCCGGTTTTTTAAAACACCTTTCCTGAACTAATTTAAAATAAAATTTTAGATATCCTGATCTTCAGGTGAAGGATTTATGGTGTTGTTTTTTTTGAATGTAGTCGTGAAGTTTTGTACAAAATCTTTGGTGTACTGACCGGTTTTGTCGAGATCAGGGTCTAAAATGGTGATTTCGAGTCCGGTTAGCTGATCACTTTGAAACAAATAGGCCGTAAGCTCATTAAATTCCTCATAAGTAAGACCATCAGGAGTGCGGCTGTCTACACAGGGCATTATGGAATCGTTTAAAACGTCTGCATCGATATGGAGCCAGAATCCGTCGAGGTTTTTATTTTTAACTTCAGAAAGAAAAGACTGAATACAGTTTGAAATACCTTGTTCTCTTAATTTCTCAAGACTTATGTAAGTCGCGGAAGAATTGCGAATTTCATTTTCATAGGCGTCATCGTATTCGCGGTTGCCCACGCACCAAAGGTTTTCTTCTTTTATATAAGGTTTTAAATCGAGTATATTGGTTAGTTTTTCAGGTCCGTTACCGCTGACTATCGATGCTGTCATTCCGCCCACACCTCCGGTTTCGGATAAGGAAACATCCATAAAATCGGTATGTCCGTCCAGATAAAATAAGCCGTAATTTCCTTTTTGTTTTAAGGCAATAGCAACTCCGAGGAGAATACTGCAATCTCCTCCCAGTACGAACGGAAATTTATTCTGGGAAAGTAAGTTGTTGATTGAGTAAGCCTGTTCTCTGGCGTAATCGGCTAATGAATTGGCATTGAGAATTTGCGTTTCGGTGTCTCTTTTATTGGAATACTTTGGCGCATCAAGTCTTACAGTATTATTGGGCTGAATGATTTTGTGTAAATTATGTTTCCAGAACCAATCGGGCAGGTTTTTTACGCCGGGTTCTTTTCCGGGTTGCGGTTCTTTTAATCCTAAATTGGATGGAAATTCAACAATATAAATCTCTTTCATAACCTTATTATTTAGTGATAAAGTTATTAAATATCGCTGTTTTTTTGGTTGAAAGAAAAATGATTATTTCTATTTTTTTTCAATCGTAATGGTGAGCTTATTTTTTTGTTGTTTTATGTGTACCATTTGACCTTCAATGAATCCAAGTTCTTTAAGCCATTTGCCAGCAAGTCTTATTACAGGAGTTGTTGTGATTTTGCGATTTCTTGATTTGTATATCGCGTGAATTTTTAGTTTTCTTGAATGTATCATTGTCGTATAATTATATGACAAATGTAAGATAAATAATCGACATGTCGTATTTTAATATGACAAATTTGTCAGCAAATTGCATGACATTTGATTTATGACACGAGATAAGTTAAAAGAAAAAATAGGTCAACGAATTATTGAACTCCGGGATAAAAAAGGTTGGAGCCAGTCTGACTTGGCGAGAGCCTGCCATAAAGACCGTCAGTCTATTGAAAAAATTGAAAATGGAAAAGTGAATCCTACACTTTATACTCTGTTTGAAATTGCAATTGCTTTAGAAATTTCACTATCTAAATTAGTTGATTTCAAATAGTGACTGACTTAAAATTATGTAATGAAAAAAAATCCGACCTGTTTTCACAAATCGGATTTAGTATTAAAAATTGAAATAAATTATTTTTTAGGATTCTTTACGTTTTTGTCGGTGTCCATCATTTCCATGAGTTTCAAACCTAATAAACCGCTGATCGAACCATCAGAACCACCGTTTCCGGTAATCAATACATCCGGAATTACTTTGATGTTTCCTTTACCAATTTCCTCGGTAACTTTGTATTTGGTGAAATTATCACCACCCATCGCCGTAACCTGTAACTGATACGATTCGGCTGTAGATTTACCAATGGCCATGATTTTTTCCGCTTCGGCTAAACCTGTTTTGGAAATTCTTTCGGCTTCTGCACTTGCGTTAAGTTTGGTCGCTTCGGCTTGTGCACCTGCTCTGGCTTTTGTAGCTTCTGCTTCAGCATTGGCGCGCATTTTTGTGGCTTCTGCTTCGGCGTTTACATTTAGTTTTAAACTCGTGGCATCACCTTCTGCTTTCTTAACGGTGGCATCGGCGGTACGTTGTGCAATTTCAACACTTTGTGAAGCACGAACGATTTCTTTCTGCATGTCGGCAATTGCCGTTTCTTTTTCCATTCCCTGACGTTGTTCCTGCGCCATTCTTTGGGTTTGATAAGTTTTTTGCTCTTCTTCGGCCAGTTTTCTGTCGGTTAGCGTTTTCATTAAGGAATCCGGCGGAACGATATCACCAATTAAGGTATCAACGGCATTTACATTGTATTCGTCTAGCACCAGTTTGATATGGTTTTTGGCAGATTCCTGACGTTCTTTTCTAGTCGACAAAAACGAAATCACATCGCTGTCCTGAGCCGAGTTTCTGAAATAGTTACCAATCGTAGGCTCTAAAACCTGAGAAACAAGGTTGTTCATGCTTCCGAAACGGGCAATCACTTTTGGTGCTTCGGCAGCGGGAACGTGAATAATCTGTGCCACATCCAGATTAAACGGGAAACCATCTTTGGAACGAACGGTAATGGTAGACAGGTTTTTATCTAAATCATGAGACTCGCTTCGTGCATTGGCCCAGTTTAAAACCAGGTTGGTGGTCGGAACGGCTTCGAGTTTCGTGGTGTATTTGTTTAAGGCATATTTTCCGGGACCCAGTGGTTCCATCCAGACGCCACGCTGTCCTTTTGAAACAATATTTCCGTGTTTGAAAGTATCACCGGTAACATCCTGTCCGTCTTCACCAATATAAGAGATGACAACCCCAACATAACCAATCGGCACATCGGTCATTGGATTTTGTTCAATCAGAATTCCCCAGGTATTGATGTAATAGGAACCGGCCAACATGACCTGAGGCTGTAGACCACGGTTTCCGCCTTTGTCCAGAAACTGATCGAAATCCTGGAAGTTGTTGTGTCCTTCTACAAATTTTCCGGCGATTTGTCCTTGCGGAATTGGTTCACCATCCAGAGCCGTAACAATTCCGATCATGTTTTCGTAAATCTTGATCTGATCTGCGATTACAATTTCAAACAGAAAGGTATTAATACGATACGAACCTGTGGTAATAAAAGCCGTCTGGCGTCCTTTCTGACCTCCATTGTTTAAGAAAGCGGTCGCATCCTGAAAGTTATCACTGTCTACTTTTCGGGCCAGGATACGTCCGGTTGGGATTTCCTTCCCGTCTTTACTTAAAACAAGCCCGATTTTGCCTTCGGGAATAATGGTAAATCCGGTCATGTCTACGGTGTATTGCCAGATCCACATTCCCCAGTACAATCCGGGAGCTAAAGTTTGTGCCTGATAACCTGCTTCTCCTTTTGTAGCAATGATTCTGCCATCAGGAAGGGATTTGTCGGCACCAAACAAAACGAACTTTTTGGTCACAAGACCAATTTTGTCTTCGGGAACGATTACCATTCCAAAAAATACACGAAGTACAAATTTGTAAAATAAAATGGAGAATACCAGTAATAGTACCCACCAATAAGAAGTAATTTCAGTCATAGTTATTTGAGTTTATGGTACAAACGTAAGGGAAATATTTCCTATTAAAATAAAATATTTTTAAAATTAACATTTGGCTTTTTTTAGACAGAAATGTTAAAATTAACTCAATTTTATATCGTTGGAATTGTCAATTTGTGACACGATTTTTTACTCTGTCAACTATGATTGGTATTTTGGGTTTTAACAATTTAAAAGGGTAATTGTTTTGTTTTGGGGATGTAATAGGAGGGAAAGGGTTTTGAGGATTTTTAAAAACCAAATGGAGACAAAAAAAATCCGGCTTGCTTTCGCGAACCGGATTTAAATTTAAATTTAACTCTTTGGGTGTAATTCAAAACTATGGTCAGGCTGAGCGGAGTCGAAGCCCCCTTTCATGTAAAAAAGCCTTCGACTCCGCTCAGGATGCCCTTCGACTTCGCTTAGGATGACAATGATTTCTAAAAGAATAAAGATATTTTATTCAAATTATACCTTTTGTCTATTTGTTTTTAGATCAAATCAGAGTTTCTTCTATTCCAGTTTTTTTATAATTCGGTCTGTACCTTCTTGTAAACCTTTGTAGTAATCTCCTTTTTTTAGTTCGGGAATTACAAAAGTAGATACGATGCTTTCTACTTCTTTGTCGCTAAGTTTGTTACGTAATTTGTCAAGTCCGCGAATTTGTATCTGCCTTAATTGTTTGCTTATCACCAGTATAATAGAAGCATCAATTTTCAGGCTGCCATTGAGATATTTATCAAGATCTAAAGAGTAATCGCTAAGATCTGTGTAGGGACTTATGGAGGAGGTAGTCACGATAATAATTTTGTGTCCGGTTTTTGTTTCACAGGATTTTAAAGTTGCACTTAATGTCTGTACCTCTTTCGGAGTCAGAATTTTTTCGAAGTCATTGACGTAATCGTACTTTTTTTCGAAGATGTTTTGTGTTCCGGTTTTTGTTTGGGCAAAAAAGCTATTCGAAAAAATAACAGAAAGCGCAATAATGAAAAATATTTTTTTCATGGTAGATTTGTTTTTTGGGGAGCCGCAAAATTACCACTTTATTGTTAGAATTCGTCTTGTAATTTGATACTAAAAGGTTACTATTTTTATTTATGGGATTTTGAGGTACTTTGATGTATAAGACTTGCTTCTGCAAACCTTATTTTTTCTAATAAATCTCACGCAAAGACGCAAAGTCGCAAAGTTTTTTTTCTATGCTTTAAGAATTGGTGATTTAGTAAAAAAAAGCTTTAAATAAAACGGTCCTGTTTTAAGCAAGGGGATTTAAAACTTTGCGACTTTGCGACTTTGCGTGAAAATAATAAAAAACTATTCTCAAAATCATACACAAAACTTTACATCAAAATCATCTTAAAAAAAAATCCGATTTGCCTGAGCAAACCGGATTTTTAAATTGAAAATTATATGTAACCGTAAAACGGCTTTGTATTACAAGTGAATTACTTCGCCGTAAGCATCTGCCACAGCTTCCATAACGGCCTCGCTCATTGTTGGGTGAGGGTGGATGGATTTTAGAATTTCATGACCTGTAGTTTCCAGTTTACGCGCTACAACTGCCTCAGCAATCATATCTGTAACTCCGGCACCAATCATGTGGCATCCTAACCATTCTCCGTATTTAGCATCGAAGATAACTTTTACGAATCCATCTGAGTTACCTGCTGCTTTTGCTTTTCCTGAAGCAGAGAAGGGGAATTTACCAATTTTTAAATCGTATCCTTTTTCTCTGGCTTGTTTTTCAGTCAGACCAACAGAAGCAATTTCAGGAGTTGCGTAAGTACAACCAGGAACATTTCCGTAATCGATTGGGTCTACGTGTAATCCTTTGATTTTTTCAACACAGTTGATTCCTTCAGCAGAAGCTACGTGAGCTAAAGCCTGCCCCGGAGTAACATCTCCAATGGCGTAATAACCCGGAATATTGGTTTGGTTGTAAGCGTTTACCAAGATTTTATCTCTGTCAACAGCAATTTCAACTTCTTCTAAACCTATGTTTTCAATGTTTGTTTTGATTCCAACTGCAGAAAGTACGATGTCAGCTTCAAGAATTTCTTCTCCTTTGGCTGTTTTTACCGTTGCTTTTACGCCCGCTCCTGAAGTATCCAATGATTCTACAGAAGAACTGGTCATTACTTTAATACCTGCTTTTTTCAAAGATTTTTCAAATTGTTTTGAGATATCTTCGTCTTCTACCGGTACCACGTTTGGCATAAACTCTACAATAGTAACATCTGTTCCCATTGAGTTGTAGAAATGTGCAAACTCTACTCCAATTGCTCCTGAACCTACGATAATCATAGATTTTGGTTGTGTTGGTAATGTCATTGCCTGACGGTATCCGATTACTTTTACACCATCCTGAGGTAAGTTTGGTAACTCACGGGAGCGTGCTCCGGTTGCAATGATAATATGATCTGCACTATATTCGGTAACTTTATTGTCTTTGTCTGTAACGTCCAGTTTTTTTCCCGGTTTTAGTTTTCCAAAACCTTCTATGACGTCAATTTTGTTTTTTTTCATCAGGAACTGAACTCCTTTGCTCATTCCTTCTGCCACATTACGGCTGCGTTGTACCACAGCAGGGAAATCTTTATCAAATTCAGAAACTTTTAATCCGTAGTCAGAAGCGTGTTTCAGATAATCAAAAACCTGAGCTGATTTTAGCAATGCTTTTGTCGGGATACATCCCCAGTTCAAACATACACCACCAAGGCTTTCTTTTTCAACTACAGCTACTTTAAAACCTAATTGAGAAGCTCTGATCGCTGTAACATATCCGCCGGGACCACTTCCTAAAACAATAACGTCGTATTTCATTTTTTTTGCTTTTAGTATTTACTACCGAAAATGAAGTTTATGAATCCGAAACTCATTTTCAATTTCTTTGTTATTTGTGATTGCGAATTTAAGGATTTATTTTAAAAAAATAGTAAGTTGTAAAAAAGTAAAAAGGTAAAATGTGAAATGTTGGTTTAAATATCCTACATCTCACATTTTACCTTTAACGTTTTACTAAAGCCGGTTAAACCTTAATATGTCCCCAGTTTTCACCGCTGGCAATGCGTCTGATTTGCATTTCGCTTACGCCAAATTGCTTGGCAATCATTTTCAGACGTGTTTTTTGTTCCGGTCTGGCGAGGATTTTCTTGATTAACATCACTTTGGTGGTGGTTAATTTTCTTCCGTCGGCTTTTAGGTTGTGTTCGATCAGATTCTTTTTGGCCTGGATTACATGCGGGCTTTTGCGGCTGTGTTCCATCATTTCGGCTTTTGTTGCCCAACGCAGGTTACTGACATCATCATTGCTTCTGTTGTAATCTAAATGAAGGACATAAATTTGTTCTTCGGATTCTTTAGGAATAAAATACTGTGCTACTAATTTGTATAAAAACAGGTATTTGTTGACAATATTGTCGTCTTTCTTTACTTTAAAGCGGAAGGTCGGATATCCGTCACTTAGCCCTCCTTTTAAAAGCCGGCCGTTTTGTATTTCGTCGGTAAAACTTATTAATCGTCCTCTGTTTGAAATGGCATATCTAAGCTGTAAAGAGGCATTTATTTCTATTTCTTTGAATTCTTCGTTTGGATAAAATCTATTTATTGGCATTGTCTTTTACATTTGATTTGATTCTCAAATATAAAAAATTCAAAAAGGAGAAAGGCTATTGGATTGGTTATGAGACTCAGTTTTATGATTCTTATAACGCTATTTTAACTTTTTTAAGAACTTTTTTAGCATTTGAAAACGGATTTTACTGCCTAAAATTTAAAAAAGAAGATGTTTTTGAAGTAGAAATTATCAAAAAATTACTGGTCAAGCCAATTCTTGAAATTGTTTATTTCCTTTTTGCTGATGATTATGGGGTCGTCTTCTACAGGTCGAACGGTAAGTTTCAGTTCGATTTTCTGGTTTGAATGTTTGATGACTTCTTTGATAATGTTTCTGTTTACAATATATTTTCTGTTGACTTTAAAGAAAATAACCGGATCCAGATTGTGAATGATATCGGTAAGGGTATTGTTGTACAAATGGCTGTTTCCTGAATTTAAATAAATAAACAGGTGTTTGCCGGAAGCTACAAAATAGGTAATATCATTTTCGTTGACAGAAATAAGTTTGTATCCGTGGTTCACTAAAAAGTGGCGCTGGATTTTGCTGGTTTCGGGATTTTCGATTGCAACAAGTGACTGTATGGTAGCATCGCTGTTGAAAGTGTTTTTTATTTTTTTGAATTTCTCCAGTGCTTCAAACAATTCCTGTTCTTCAAAAGGTTTCAGGAGATAATCGATCGTAAAATGTTTGAAAACCCTTATGGCGTAAGAATCATAAGCTGTAACGAAAATAACAGGGCAGGCGATAATGGTTTTTTCGAAAATTTCGAGACTTTTTCCGTCGCCGAGATGAATGTCCATAAAAGCCAGGTCAACGTTATTTTCAGCAAAAAAAACAACAGCTTCTTTTACCGATTTTAAAACTGTTATTTCTGCGATCGGTACAATATTTTGCTGTTCTAAAATAGATTTCAGATAACTCGAAGCAAGATATTCATCTTCAACAATGGCAATTTTCATCTTCTTTTGAATGGTGTATTGCTTTGGTACTATTACAAAGCGGGTATTTGACTCTGCAAATATATTAGTTAAGCTTTATAATCGATGATCCTGAATTGTTTTTTTATTGAAATTTTGAAGTGATTTTGTTTAACGAGAGCGTTTAAATCAGCTAATATGTTTTTATTTTACTGCTGTAATAAACAAAAAGAGGCCCAGTTTTGCAACTGGACCTCTTTCAAAAAAAACAATAGGTATTATAGATTGGGATTGTTTAATCTCGCATTTGCCGGGTAGATAATGGTATAACGCGGATCGTTTTGTATCAGTTTGTAAGTATCACCATCTAAGGTATGGATGATTTCTTTTTGTGTTGTTCTTCTTAAATCAAACCAACGGTGTCCTTCAACAGCAAATTCACGGTGTCTTTCTTCCAAAATGAAGTTGGTTAAATCAGCAGCATTCATTGCATTGACAGTAGTTTCAAGTTGTGTATATCCTGCAGCAGTATATCTGTTTTTGATAAAGCTTAAAACAGTTGTTTTAGCATCACCAATATTATTCAGTTTTAACGCAGTTTCTGCTTTCGTCAAATACAACTCAGAAGTTCTGAAAGAACATTTTTGATCATCGTTACCTCCTTTTTGAATTCTGAAACGGCTTCCGTTTGCTAAAAAGTAAAGAGGAAAACGTAAATCAGTAGTCTTGCTGTAAGCCGCAATTAATTCAGGTGAAGCATAAGATGTTCCTTTAAGACCGTTAATGTATCCGTCTTCAAGCGCTAAAATTGATTCTTTCGAATTGAATTTAGTTGCGAAAACCGGCGTAGCTTTTAGGTCCACTAAAGTGCTGTTGATCGCTAAGGCTTTGTTGGCAGCATCAAAAGATTTTTGCCATTGTTGTTGGTACAAAAAGATACGGCTTTCTAAACTAAATAATGCAGCTTTAGAAAAACGGTAGTTTTTACCTGTTGCCTGTGTATCTAAATTGATTAATTTCTCTGCTTCCTGCGTATCGGCAATAATCTGATTGTAAATTACTCCAACACTTTCAGGTACAAAAGCCTGCTCTAAATCGATCTCAAGTGCCAAAGGAACTCCTTTGTCTGAACCTGCCGTTGCAGCGTTGTAAGGTTTACCAAAAAGGTTTACCAAATCAAAGTATGCCATTGCTCTTAAGGCATAAGCTTCTCCTACTAATTGGTTTTTTTCAGGTGAAGCGTCTAATTTTGAAGCTGCTTCGTTGATTACCACATTCGTGTAGAAAATTACAGTATACAGATCCTGATATTGGAACGTAAAGGTAATACGGTCCGGATTAGAATCTTTCCAGGTATAAATGTCTTTGTAAACATTTAATTCATCGCTAAATTCATTCATTGTCAATTCATCTGTACGAACTGCAGTCAATGATTTGTGTTCCGGATAACTTGCATAACCTGTTGTTAAAACAGCACGATATTGTTCAAGTGTTTGTGGAATAACACGACCTACAGGTGTAATATCCAGGTAATCGTCGCAACTTGTTACCGCAAGTGCTGCAACAAAAAGAGCTATATATTTTGAGAATTTTTTCATCTTTAAATTTTATTAGAAAGTTACATTACATCCTAAAGTAAATGACTTAGGAACTGGTTGTGCATAAATGTTTCCGAATGTTTCAGGGTCAAAATACCCTTTGTAGTCAGAACTGATTACGAATAAGTTTCTTGCCTCAACATTAAATCGGATGCTTTGAATGTTGATTTGGTCTGTAAACGCTTTAGGGAATGTATAACCTAAACGCATACTGCTCAATCTCATATAACTCATTTCGCTAACCCATGTATCTAAATAATTGTAAGTCGGGATTTGGTTTTGTCCTGAATACCATAGGTATGCCATGTAAGAATCTCCTGTTCCTGAATCTTTACCATTAATTGCAGGTAAATTAGAGGATGTATTCGTTGGTGACCATGCATTCAAAATTTCATTACTGTAATTTTGTCCTCTGTCAACTGTTGTTCCGTTGTAAGGAGGAGTTCTTACTACTGTTTGTTTTAAATTAAAAGAAGCAGCAATGGTAAGATCAAAATTACTTACTTTGAAAGTATTCGTGATACCGCCTGTAAATTTAGGGTCTTTGTCTCCTAAGTACGTAAACAAATCTCTGAATTCACTTGCTGATAATTTTGACTGTGTCAATTCTCCAGGGAAGAAGTCAGCATAAGGATCAAATAGACCAAAGAATGTCTGAGTGTTTACCGTTTCTCCTTTTTTGTTTACAAATAAAGGATACCCGTTTTCGTCAATTCCGTTTGTTTTAAATCCAAAAACAGCATTTACACCACGTCCTTCTCTGTTCGGCAGGTAATCAGTGTCACGTACTTCGATACGGTCAATGTTACTTTTGTTATGAGAAAAGTTAATGCTTGTATTCCATTTAAAGTTTGGACGATCGATATTTTTGGTAGACAAAGTAATTTCGTAACCCTTATTGCTTACTTGTGCCCAGTTTAAATTCGTGTATTCAAAACCATTTTCTAACGGAAGTGCTCTTAAACCAATAAGGTCTGTACTTTTTCTTCCGTATAAATCAGTTACAATGCTGATACGGTTATTGAATAAACCAAGATCCATACCTAAGTTGGTATTTGTTGTTTTTTCCCAACGTAATTTATCATTTGGCGGGCTTTCCACTACAAGTGTAGGTTCTGTTTGTCCCGGTAAAATAATGGCACTACTACCTCTTCCTACTACATAAGGAGAAGTTCCTTTGTCAATGTTCCCTTGTAATCCGTAAGAAGCACGAAGTCTTAAGTTAGAAAGTGTTAAATTATCTTTTAAGAAATCTTCTTCAGAAACTGCCCATGAAGCAGAAGTAGACCAAAGTGGTAAGTATTTATATTTAGGATCTACACCAAATAAATCGGAACCATCATATCTAACACTTCCAAAGAAGCTGTACTTTTTGTCATACGTATAAGATGCCGTTGCAAAAAAGGAAGCGAAAGCATTTTCATTTTTAGTTTTAGCGTAAGTTCTGTAATCAGCGTCATTAGCAAAAGATGACGTTGGGAAAATAATTTGTTGTGTAGTTAAATTATTTTTATCAAAACCAAATCCTTTAGTAGCAACAGAGGTATTGTAATTTCTTCTTAACTCATTACCCACCATTGCTTCAATTTCATGTTTCTCTCCTATAACTGTAGTGTAGTTGATCATTGTTTTCAGGTTGTACTGAAAAAAGTCAGTATTACTGTTTTGAATCACACCACCATCAGGAAGGAAATAATTGAAAGCTCCGTTTGAGAAATATCTTGATTTTTCTCTTTGTTTTCTCGTGTAATAAGTTTCTTTACCGGCATATTTTTCACTAGACGTATTGTCCAGTTGTAAACCTAACTGACTTGTTACTTTTAAGTCTTTAGTTACTTTATATTCAGCATCCAATAACGCTTTTACAGCTCTGGTTTTTAAATCATAAGAGGTATTGGCTCTTTCTTCAAGGAAGTTAAAAGGCACGTAACGATCTGAATAACCTGAAATGTCTTTATCATATTTATAACTTCCGTCAGCATTGTAAGGAGTTAAATACGGGTTTACATTTCTGGAGTAATTTGCAGGGTTAGTAAAGGCATCCGTATCTGTTAAGTATGACGTAGTCTTATTTTCAGATGCGAAGATTCCAACACCAACTTTGAATTTATCTGTGATTTCATAGTTGTTTTTTAACGTTAAGTTGTAACGTTTGAAACCGGTTCCAATAGTTGTTCCTTTCTCATCATAGTATCCTAAAGAGAAATAGTAATCTGATTTTTCACCACCTCCGGATAAGCTTAAACCGTGTTGTGTATTTATGGCAGTCTGGTACAATAAGTTACCCCAGTTGGTATTGTTTCCTCTTAAGCTGTTAATAGATTGTTGTGTCTGAGGGCTTAAAGAAGAGAATCCACCGGCTCTGAAAGCTGCTAATTCATTCGATCCGTTAAGGATACGAGCAATATCACCACCGGTGTCTCTATAAGTTAAATCTTCACGTCCTGCCATGCTAAGCTCTAAATCGACTTTCTCACTTGCGTTCATTAAGTTTAATTTAGAAAATTCAGGTCTTTGTGTAATAAAGGTATTTGTATTGAAACTTACGACCATTTTACCGGCTCTACCTTTTTTAGTAGTTACTACTATTACACCATTTGCGGCACGTGCACCATAAATAGCAGTTGCAGCAGCATCTTTTAAAATAGTAATATCTTTAATATCATCCGGGTTTAAACCAGCGATAGAATAATTAGTAAGATTATCAATATTGTCCTTATCGTAGTTTTTTGGAACTTCATTGTTCTCTAATGGTAAACCATCCAATACCCATAAAGGATCTTGTGTACCACTTAAAGAAGCAGTACCCCTGATTCTGATTTTTGCCGGTGCTCCGGGTGCTCCTGACGGAGTACTAACGGCAACCCCCGCAATTTGTCCAACTAACAACTGGTCAATACTGGAAACCCCTGTTTGCTGGATCGCAGACATATCAATTTTTGTAACGGCAGAAGTAAGTTTTCTTTTCTCAATTTTCTGGTAACCTGTTACCACTACTTCCTGAAGCTTTGCAGTCTCAGATTTTAAGCTAACCGTATAATTTTTCTGAGCATCTAATTCAAGAGTATACGATTTGTATCCCATAAAAGTAACTCTCAAAGAAGTAATATTCTTTGCTATTTTCAGGGTAAATTTACCATCAAAATCGGTTGTTGTTCCGATTCCTTCACTTTGAATAATTCCGGCATAGGATGTTTTGTTTGAAATGGAATTGTTTTCAACAAAAATCGATGCACCGGGTATTGGCGACTGATCCGCTTCGTCTAGTATTATACCCGTAATAGTTCGGGTTTCCTGCGAGTATCCTGCGATGGCCAGGAGAAGCAGTAGGGCATGTAAAATTTTTCTCATGTTTTTGGGGGGTTATTTATTAAAAGGTTGTGTTACTTAATGCTTTTTCAATTCTTTGTATTAAATCGGTATAATGGTTCTGGGTAGACTGATCTCCGGTATTCTTTTTGCTTTTTAAAAGCTGAAGCACTTTTCCAAGTTCTCCTTTTTTATCAGAAGTGACTTCTGTAATTCTTTTTAAAGAGTACTGATTAATGTTTCGTATCATTTCTCCGTCCTGCATATACGTACATAACTGAGGCATGTTTAAGGTGTGTAAATCAACTGTCTTCTTAGGTTCCGTTTTTTCAAATATTTTATTTGTTGATATAATTAAAATATCTACATAATTCTTTTGGGTCATACGCTCTAGAATCGTTAGTGATTTGTTTAAGATCGTTGGGGCAAAAATCTCCTGATGTAATTTTTTGAACAATTCATTTACGGTAAAAACCTTTTCTTTGGTTTCATTTCGCTGGTATAACTCATTCTCCGTCATTCTTAATAAACGTTCATCGCTCAATAAATCGTACAATATTCCGCATTGTAATTCTCTTGCCAAAGTGTAAGGTGTATATTCATAAGGCCCTAGTGGAGAATCTTTTAACGGATTCGTTTTGTCTAAAACCGAATTAAAAAACAACCATTGCGGAATTGTAATTACATTCTTTACTAAATAGTCTGCTGCTCTTTTTTGCATGACGGCAGGAACCGGAACGTAGCTTTGTTTGTTGTCTCCGTGAACCGTTACGTTAAGGTACATACCACCAATATTGTTTAATACGTGACGGTTGTACAATTGCCATTGACCAATGGTTCCAATGTATAATTTAGCCGTTTCGTAATAAGACTGATCCTTATCGTACGTCCAGTCTAAAATATTATCTACGACACGTTTTAAGTTTTTCAATCCGTATTCACTTGCTTTTACAGCATCATTTCCTAAATCTTCCGATTGGGAACGCGGATCAATTACTTCTCCCTGCTGTTCGCCATAAAAATAAATCGGATCGTTTTGATGTAAAGTAATCAGGGAATTCAGTTTTAATCTCTCATTATCATTATTTGCATACCATCTGTATCCCCATTCGATAGCGTATTTATCATATTCCCCAATTTTTGGAGTGATAGCCGTAACATTATCTTCTGGTTGTGCCACATAATTATAACGTGCATAATCCATAATCGAAGGAGCCGTTCCACCCATTTTTGCCGTGAATTCTTTAGAACGCAAAGACTCAACATCATAAGCAAAAGAAGCACCCATATTATGTTTCAGCCCGAAAGTGTGACCTACTTCGTGAGACGATACAAAGCGGATCGCTTCTCCCATATGTTCATCGCTAAAGGTATTTCCTCTTGCCTTCGGATCAATTGGCCCGGTCTGAATACGCATCCAGCTCTGTAAAGACGTCATTACATTATGCCACCAGATGATATCGGCTTCAATAATTTCACCACTTCTTGGGTCAACAACCGATGGTCCCATCGCATTTGACTTTTGCGAAGCAGCATAAGTAATAACAGAATAACGTACATCGTCAATATCAAAATCCAAATCGGCTTCTGTAGGCTCTTTGGCAATTATTGCATTTTTAAAACCGGCTTTTTCAAAAGCAACCTGCCAGTCGTGAACACCGTCAATAATATATTTTCGCCACTGTTTTGGAGTCGAAGGATCAATATAATAAACAATAGGTTTTTTAGGTTCCACCAATTCACCTTTCAGATATCTTTCTTCATCTTCCTTTTTAGGTTCTAATCTCCATCGGGTAATGAGTTCTTTTTCAACCATTGCCTGTTGGGCATCGGCAAAATACCAGTGTTTTTCTGTGAAATAACCAATGCGGTTATCAGAAAAACGGGGCTTCATCGGAACTTTATCCAGTAGAACAATATTGCTTGTCACACCAAGGGTTACCGATAAAGCAGGGCCTCCTTCACTAACAGAAGTCGTTAACTGTGATTTTACTACCACATTTTTCGGGAATGCTTTTGAACTTTCGATATAGGATAAATTCGATTGTACCGAACCTCCAAAGTCGATATTGCTCAGGACATCGTTAAAGCTTTTTTGTTTTCCGTCAAAAATTTTGTTGACCTTAATAACAACCGAAGTCGAATCATTATTTTTGGTTTCAATATCAAATACTTCAATAATAGATTCTGAAAAATTATCTTTTACCGAAGCGGTTATCGCATCGTCTTTCGGAGAAGAAACTTTAGGCAGATAAGATTTTACCCAAACTTTCTTTGCTACTGTATCTTTATAGAAACGGATTACTTTGTTTTCGTAATTCATTCCTTTATTGAATCCGAAATCATTAACCTGAAAAGGAACCTGGGATAATTTGTTTACTACTAAAAATTCCCTTTCGAATAAACTGTCCTGAATTTCAAAATAAACATCTGTTTTAACCTGGATAATATTAAAAAGACCTTTTTTTACGGTTCCTTTTTTTACAAGGTCATCGTATTTTTTTCCTTTTTTCGAAGAAGTGGTGTCTTTTGCTATTTCAGTAGTATTGTCTTTTTTCTTATTCTTTTGTGAAAAAACAGAAATAGGGCCTAATAAAAATAAAACTAATGCGACGATTACTTTTAAGTTACACAGGATTGCCTTTCTCCTCATTGTGGTGTTAATTTTAGGTTAATTTTTGCTCGAAAATATTTGTTATCCGGTCAAAAAAAAAAGGAAAAGGAGTGAATGGCTTTTTTTTAGGAGTGAATGTCAATTAAAGGCAAAATACATACGAAATTGCCTTCTTTTTCTGTAGCCTGGAAATCAGTTTTCGAATAATAACTGTAAATGCTCCTCAGGTAATTTAACCCAAATTTAGTGCCTGGTTCTGAATTTTGTTTTGGCTGCAGATTATTAGAAATAACAACGTGATCAGCCTTAATAACAATTCTGGTGTGCAAAGGAATTTCCGAAGTAGCCATATTATGTTTAATGGCATTTTCGATTACGATCTGAAATGCGAGGTACGGAAGACTCTTAGTCAAAGCCGATTCGTCCTCAATTTCAATAGAAAAAAATAACTCTTCCCGGAAACGGGTTTGCTGCAGGAAAATATATTTCTCTATAAATAACAGTTCATTTTTAAGCAGCACAATATTTTTTTCTGGCGGATCAATTAGATAACGATAAATACGGGACAGATTCAGGGTGAATTTCTGCGCTGTTTTTATATCGCTGTCAATTAACATATAAAGGGAGTTTAACGAATTGAATAAAAAATGCGGATTGATTTGTTCTATCAATTGCTGTAACTGCATCAGTGCCTTTTCCTTGACAATTTTTTCGTTTTCTACCAGTAGTGTATTTTTTTCCTGAATAACCACTTCTTTTTCCTGATACGCTCTTCGGTTGGCATATGTAAACAGATAGAAAATCAGAAGAAGCATGACAGTGGTAATCGAATAGATTAAAGTGGTATACTTTTTTATGGTAGTCACATCTTCCACGACAAAATCTTTTGGAAAACTAACACAAATGTACCAGTGGGAACCTTTTAAGTTCACTCTTTTAGTAAACCGGATGACATCAAGTTTAAGGTATTCCGATAAAGTTACCCTTTTTACATAATCTTGGTTTTTGTTGAAAATAGTGTCTGAAGCCTTTAGTGAACTAATATCGTAGACATTTTTTCCTATAAAGTCGGATTCAGGGTGAAAGATGCAGGTTCCTTTCTGATCAAATACAAAAGCATAATTGGGTGCAGTACCGTCAATTGTTGCAAAATAATCGTGCAATGCTTTTAAATTGATATCATAACCATATCGCACAGTGGTATTGTCAGGAGAAACCAACTTGAAATAAATTCTCCATATCCATTCTTTACCCTGAGGAATAACGGTGCTGATGTGTTGTGCAGTGGTGTTTTGAAGTACAAAATCGCGAATGTTGTTTTTTAATGCAGTAGAAACAGTATCATTCCCAAAATGAATTTCACGGTCATTAATCTTAAACCAATTATTGGTTAGCAAAGAACTTGTCATCTGAATGGAACTCAGCACTTCCAGATTGGCAGAAAGGTTTTTCGAATTACTAATCTTTACAACATTTTTAATCTGATTTTCCTGTTCCAGAAATTTTGAAAACTCCTGCGACATAAACTCCTGCTTCTTGATAAAATTTCGTTGTGCAGCCTCCTCATTAGATTTTTCAGTGAGATCCGTAATTAAGCTACTCAGGAAATATACCGAAATTACGGTAAGCAAAATAGAGATAGTTCCGTAAATCAGGAACGCTCTTCTGGAGGTGATATTGCTAAATCTGAATTTCAAAAAAGAATTGTTTGTTTAGAATTGAAAAATTAATTCGCCACTGAAAATTGTGAATCGTACAGGTTTTTGTAATAGCCGTCGGTTTTGTTCAGCAATTCCTGATGGGTTCCCTGTTCCACAATTAAACCTTTGTCCATCACTACAATTTTGTCTGCGTTTACAATGGTGGCCAGTCGGTGTGCAATAATAATTGAAGTCCTTCCTCTTGTAATGGTTTCGGTTGCACGCTGAATCAGTTCTTCCGAATAGGTATCAATAGACGAAGTAGCTTCATCTAAAATCAAAATACTCGGGTTACTCACATAAGAACGTAAAAAAGCAATTAGCTGACGTTGTCCTGAAGAAAGCATAACACCACGTTCCTTAACATCAAAATCATAATTGTCCGGCAGACTCATAATGAAATCATGTACTCCGATTTTTTTGGCGGCATTCAAAACCTGTTCCCGGGTAATCTCCGGGTTGTGTAAGGTAATATTGTTGTAGATCGTATCGGCAAACAGAAACACGTCCTGTAAAACCACGGCAATTTGTTTTCTTAGCGAAGCCAGCGTATAGTTCTCGATATTCTGGCCGTCAATATAAATAGTTCCGCTGTTAATTTCGTAAAAGCGATTCAGTAAATTAATAATAGTCGATTTTCCCGCACCTGTTGATCCGACAATAGCTATAGTTTGACCCGAAGCAACCGATAAATCAATTCCTTTTATGACTTCTTCCTCCGGAATGTAACTAAAACGGACTTCCTTAAATTCGATGCTTCCATCAAAAACAGGTGCTTCCAGCGTTCCGGTATCCTGAATGTGATCCTGTGTGTCAATAATATCAAAGACACGATTGGCCGCAATCATGCCCAGCTGCATCTCATTAAATTTATCCGCAATCTGTCGCAAAGGATTAAACAGCATTCCGATGAACATCGTATAGGAAAACAAATCCCCAAAAGTCGTAAAATGGTCCCCGTTCAGAATCCGGAATCCGCCATAAACCACTACCAGTCCAAGGGTAATCGATGAAATAATATCGGCAATCGGGAAAAATATCGAGTTGTACAGAATGGTTTTTATCCAGGCCACTTTGTGTTTGTTGTTTATTTCTTTAAAATTTTCGGCTTCGATTCGCTCCCGGTTAAAAAGCTGTACGATCTTCATTCCGGTAACACGTTCCTGAACAAACGAATTCATGTTGGCAATCTGCGTACGAACTTCCTCAAAAGCAACCTGCATTTTACGCTGAAAAATTCGGGTAATGTAAACCAGTATTGGCATGGCAACGACCACAATCCAGGTTAGTTTCCAGTTCATGTAAAACATAAAAATCAGTACCACCAGCATTTTCATCAGGTCACTGATAATCATAAAAAGTCCCTGGCTGAAAATTCGGGCAATCGATTCAATATCAGAAACCGATCGGGTGACCAATTGACCCACCGGAACCAAATCAAAATACTTCATCCTGAAGCTCAATATATGTTTGAAAAGTTTGGTACGGATATCCTTTACAATATCCTGTCCGAGCCAGTTGGCCCAGTACACAAAATAAAACTGGGAGAAAACTTCCATCAGAAGAACAACGCCCATCAAAATAATATACATCAGCAATCCATGCTGATCGTGTGTTTTGATATAGCCGTCGACCGTTTGTTTTAATAAATAGGGACGGAGTGCTGCAAAAACGGACAGTGAAACGGCAAAGATAATAACGCCGTAATAGCGCCCTTTGTAAGGTTTGGTATATTTTAGGATTCGTTTGAATAAACGGGTATCAAATGCTTTTGCTTTCATTTTTTCTTGCTTTAAGCTTTAGGCTTTAGGCTATACGCTTCAGGCTTAATGCTTGCTTTTTTTTGCTTTAAGCTTTAAGCTTTACGCTTTACGCTTTACGCTTGTTTTATTTTTTGCTTTTTGCTTTTTGCTTTAGGCTTAGGCTTGCTTGTTTTTAAGCTTAATGCTTAAAGCTTATAGCCTAAAGCATATATAATCTAAAGCTAAATATATTCGTAATCAATTTCAGTTAAATATAATCCGTGTGCCGGAACTGAAAACCCGGCTTTTTCTCGGCTTTTACTGGCAATAATGTTTTCAAAATCTGCCAGTGAAATTTTGTGCAGGCCAATGTTGATCAGAGTGCCGACAATGGACCGAACCATATTCCTAAGAAATCGATTCGCCGAAATCGTAAAAACAAGCTTGTTGTTTTCATGCGTCCAGTACGCCTCAAAAATCGTGCAGTCAAATGTATTGACATCCGTATTCACTTTCGAAAAACACTGGAAATCGGTATGATTCAACAGGGTTTTCGCGGCTTCATTCATCAAAACTACGTCTAATTTTTGATTAAAATACCAACTCAATTCCTCCAGAAATGGATTTTTAACAGTGTTGATGTGATATTCGTACGTTCGCTTCGTCGCATCAAACCGACAATGCGCATCATCATGAACCTTTATAAGATCAAAAATGGCAATGTCTTTAGGTAAATAGGAGTTGAGTTTGTGTACTAAAACCGCAATATCAATCGGATTTTCAAAATCAAAATGAGCATACATTTGCTGTGCATGCACACCCGTATCAGTTCGCCCGGCTCCCATAACATTGATAGAAGAATTTAACAAAACCGAAAGAGCCTTGTTTAAAGTTTCCTGAACAGAAGAGGCGTTAGGCTGAATTTGCCACCCGTGATAGTGTGTTCCGTTGTATGCGAATTGAATAAAATATCTCAAAGTAAAGATTCATAGGTTTTGAGGCGCAAAGGTACGAAGATTTTTTTCTTTGAAGGTACAAAGGTTCACAGGTTCAGAGGTTCACAGGTTTTCTTTTCAGACAAATATTTTAGTGGTTTTGATAAGTTTAAATTATTATTCCACGGCGTCTGTAAAAACGTTAAAAAAAAGTAGCACTTGCTGCCAACGACCTTAGTGGTTCAATAGCTAAAAGGAAAAACCTTTTGCCTTTGTCTCTCTGAACCTTTGCACCTCCCCAAAAAATCTTTGTACCTTTGCGCCTCTGAACCTTTGTACCTTAAAAAAATTGAAAAAAATCCTCCTTCTTTCCGATACGCACAGCCATATTGATGATGTAATTTTAAAATACGTGGCACAAGCCGATGAAGTCTGGCATGCCGGTGATATTGGTGATCTGAATGTTACGGATACTATAAAAAAACTGAAACCTTTACGTTGTGTCTATGGCAATATAGATGACGCAAAAGCCAGATTGGAATTTCCGTTGCACAACCGTTTTTTATGTGAAAATGTAGACGTCTGGATCACTCATATCGGGGGGTATCCGGGGAAATACAATCCGAATATCAGGGAAGAAATAGCGGCAAATCCACCTAAATTATTTATTTGCGGGCATTCCCATATCCTGAAAGTCATGTTTGATAAAAAGAATAATTTATTGCACATGAATCCCGGAGCAGCAGGCAAAAGCGGATTCCATCAAATGCGAACCATGTTGCGGTTTGTAATTGATGACGATAAAATTAAAGATCTGGAAATCATTGAAATTGGTAAAAAATAACCTTTTACGAAATCGGAATCTTTATTTTTACAGAGGTACCGTTGTTTCCGTTTTCTTTGGAAAGAATAGTCATGCTTCCTTTTAATTTTTTAATTCGCGCCCTTATCCGGTTAAGGCCAAAACCTTCGGTTTCGTTTAGTTTATCGGCATTAAATCCCCTTCCGTTATCCTGAATAATAAGAATGAACCAGTTTTCGTTTTCACGCAACGAAATCTGAGCTTTTGATGCCCCGCTGTGCTTTATGATATTATTTAATAATTCAGATACGATAAAGTAAATTTTCATTTCGAATTTTTCCGGGTATCTTTTTTCGCCCGGAATTGAACTTAAAAACTGAAAATGAATATGATGGGTTGTGTTTTTCTCACATAAATCTTCGAGAGCATGCAAAAGTCCAAAACGAATCAAAAGAGCAGGTATCAGTTCATGTGACATGTCCCGTAACCGATCGTGGGCCTCTTCTAAAATAGCTTTGGCCTTAGAGAGTTCTTCAGAGTGAATGTTGTTTTGCGTTGAAAATGCATTGAGATGCAAACCAACGGAAGAAAGTAAAGAATTTATATTATCATGTAAAAAAGCGGCAATTTTTTTTCGCTCATTTTCCTGACCGTCAATCCCTGAATTAATGATATTGAGCTGTATTTTTTGTTTGATATCTTTTTGTTTGTTTTTTCGCTTTAATTCGCCATTGCGGTAATAGAAATACGATAACATCAGGAGCATTATAACAAGAATGATAAGTAAGCTTACGATCTTTTTATTGTCAGTTTTAATAAGCTGGAGTTGTTCCTTCTTTATTGAAGTTGGGATGATTTCGGTTTTTTCTAAAAGCAGTATGTGCGGTCTCAAGGCAAAGCTTGTAGTTGTTACTAAAAGTATAAGAATCAGTATTTTTTTTGAAATTGACATCGAAAAGAGCGTAATTATGGATTTATCAAATTGTTTTTTAAAGCATATTTTACAAGACCAATCATATTTTTGATTTTCAATTTTTTCATTATGTTTTTTCGATGCGTTTCTACCGTACTCAGACTTATAAAAAGTTGTTCGCTTATTTCCTTTCCACTGTATTCCAGTGATATTAAAGTAATTATTTCCAGTTCTCTGGAGGTCAGAAGCTGGTTTTCGGTAAACGATTTTTTATTGAATTTAGGATTGTTGTTAGTGAAGCTGGCAAAGATTTTTTCTCTGATATGATTGTCAAAATATTCTTCATCATGATGTACCGCAGTAATGGCTTCAATAATGTTTTCACCTGCACACTTTTTGGTCAGATAGCCTTTGGCGCCCAATTTCATGACCTCTTTTATTATTTTCAAATCATCATAACTCGAAAGAATAATGACTTTGCATGGAAATTTCTTTTGACCGAATTCTTTAAGTACTTTAATCCCATCCTTTTCAGGCATGCTGATATCGAGTAATAAAATATCTGTTTTGTTTTTTAAGACATCTTCGTAAATAGTAGTTCCGTCCAAAGAATGACCTACTACTTCAAAGTCCGTTACAGTGCTTAATAAATTAGCAAGACCGTCAATCAGTACCTGATGGTCGTCTGCTAAATGTATTCTTATTTTCTCCTTCATTATCCTTTTTACTATCGGGATCAAATTTATAAATAATAACTTACAAATAAAAATACTTTTAGTTAATCTCTAATACTGTTTTAATTTTTTCGCACAAAAAAACCCGAATTATAAAATCCGGGTTTTTTCACACAAATAAATTAAGTTTATAGGTTTACCTCAAACGATCTACAGATTTTACAAGATCTTCGTCCTTTTTGATGGCCTTATTAGCTAACACTAATAACACGATAGCAACAATCGGAAGAAACATCCCAATACCTTTCTCTGAAACAGTAACTGTCTCTCCAGATAAATTTAGTGATCGATATACAAATAATCCTAATAAAATTAAGTTTAATATTATGTTCAGCCTGCCCATCACAAACTGATTTTGTCTTTTCTTATATGAAATAATACTGATAATCGTAAGCATTGTACTCAGACCCAACAAAATGGTGTACACCTGATCCTGCATAAAATAAAATGCTTTTCCGTTGTTTAATGTCCAAAGCGGAATAAAAAACACCAATACCCCCGTTACGATGAAGGTAAGAATTAAATATACGGTCTGAATTCGTTGTATCATGGTCTAAAATTGTTTTACAAAAATATATTTTCTTTTTTATAAATACTATTGTATGATAAAATTTTATTCGTATTATTGCATCATAATACCGTAAGCACTTCATACTGCGGTCAATTCAAAACAATTATCTACCTATTCTTTTACAGTATTTCTGTTAAAATAATTAAATTCATAGAACATTCATGTTTGATATTTCTGCATTAAAAGAAATGAAGCTTTCTGAGCTTCAAGAAATAGCTAAGTTAGCTAAAACTATAAAGTTTAATGGCGTTAAAAAAGAGACTTTAATCAGTCAGATTTTAGCACACCAGGAAGCGACTGTGGTACCACCTGTTAGTGCTGTTGCCGATGCGGAAATAGTGGATGACAAACCAAAAAGAGCAAGGATTGTTCCCGTAAAAAAAGCCGCCATTAGCAAAAATGCTCCGGTTTTGGAATTTGATAAAGTGGAAGAATCCCCTGTAAAAGCTGAAGCTCCCGAGGTTTTAGAGAAAACTCCTGAAACACAAGAAGCCCCAAAAGCAGAACCAACTACAGAGAAAAAGACAGTTGAGAAAAAGGGACCAAAAATCGTAAAATTTAATAAATCAGCTTACGAAAAAAAGGTCGCTCAGCAAAAAGAAAAAGAAACCGTAAAAGAAGTTGTTACTGAAGAAGGACAGGAGGTTGTTGATAATCAGGCTGTAGCAGCTGAAAAAATGGAAACACCTGCTCCGGTAAAAAAGATAAACCCGAATCAGAATAAAACCCAGAATCCCAATCAAAACCAGGCTCCTGCAGCTCAGAACCCGAATCAGAATCCAAATCAAAACGGGAATGGAAACGGGAACGGGAACAACGGGAATCAGAATCCAAATCATAAAAATAAAAAGAATAATTTCAGGGATTCAGACTTTGAATTTGACGGAATTATAGAAAGTGAAGGTGTGCTTGAAATGATGCCTGACGGATACGGATTCTTACGTTCCTCAGATTATAATTATTTAGCCTCTCCGGATGATATTTATTTATCCACTTCACAAATCAGGTTATTTGGTTTAAAAACCGGAGACACCGTAAAAGGAGTGGTGCGCCCTCCTAAAGAAGGCGAGAAATTTTTCCCTTTAGTTCGTGTACTGAAAATTAACGGTCACGATCCTCAAGTAGTTCGCGACAGAGTTTCTTTCGAACACTTAACCCCGGTTTTTCCTTCTGAAAAATTCAAACTGGCCGAAAAAGGCAGTTCCGTTTCAACCCGTATTATCGATTTGTTTTCTCCAATCGGAAAAGGACAGCGTGGTATGATAGTCGCGCAACCGAAAACCGGTAAAACAATGCTGCTAAAAGACATTGCCAACGCAATTGCAGCCAATCACCCTGAAGTGTATCTTATCGTTCTTCTTATTGATGAGCGTCCTGAGGAGGTTACCGATATGCAGCGAAGTGTTCGTGGAGAAGTGATCGCTTCAACTTTCGACAGGGAGCCGCAGGAACACGTGAAAATTGCCAATATTGTTCTTGAAAAAGCAAAACGTCTGGTTGAATGCGGACATGACGTGGTTATTTTATTAGACTCGATAACGCGTTTAGCAAGAGCTTATAATACCGTTCAGCCGGCATCCGGAAAAGTATTAAGTGGTGGTGTGGATGCAAACGCATTACAAAAACCAAAACGTTTCTTTGGAGCGGCAAGAAATGTAGAAAACGGAGGTTCGTTAAGTATCATCGCAACTGCATTGACAGAAACAGGTTCTAAAATGGATGAGGTTATCTTTGAGGAATTCAAAGGAACCGGTAACATGGAATTACAACTGGATCGTAAGATTGCCAACAAACGTATCTTCCCGGCTATCGATTTAACGTCTTCAAGTACACGTCGTGACGACTTATTATTAGACGAAAAAACATTACAAAGAATGTGGATCATGCGTAAATACCTATCCGATATGAACCCGGTAGAATCAATGGATTTTGTAAACGAACGCTTCAAAAAAACCAGAAATAACGAGGAGTTTTTGATTTCTATGAATGACTAAGGAAAGGTGCTGAGGTACTAAGTTGCAAAGGTACAGAGGTTTTTCTTTTGGAATCTATACTATAAAAAAAGGGATGAGTTTAAAACTCATCCCTTTTTGTTTTTTGTAAACTTGTGTGTCAGGTAAACTATTTTTTATTTTTTTGTGTTCAAAATCTCATTCGAATTCCAGGATCTTCACAATATTTGTCAGACTGAGCGAAAAGAAAGGTGCTGAGGTGCTAAGTTGCAAAGGTACAGAGGTTTTTTCTTTTGGAATCTATACTATAAAAAAAGGGATGAGTTTTAAACTCATCCCTTTTTTGTTTTCTTTACTTAGAGCCTTAGCACCTTAGTGCCTCAGTAACTTTAAAAAAACCTCTGAACCTCTGCCACTTTGAACCTTTGTCCCTACTATTTAATAGGTTTATCAACTACCGGTCTGTTCTCTCTGTTCGCTAAATCCCAGGCTACCACAAATGCTAATTGCGCTCTTTTGGTTAAAGCGTCGTATTCGATTTTTTGAGGTTCATCACCTTTTCCGTGGTAGTCTTCGTGAACTCCGTTGAAGAAGAAAACAGCAGGAATACCATATTTTGCGAAGTTATAATGGTCAGAACGCTCATAAAAATGATTTGGATCTTTCGGATCATTAAATTTGAAATCTAAGTCTACTTTGGTGTACTTTTCGTTTTGGCTCACCACTGTATTGTGTAATTCCGTAGATAAACGGTCAGCACCAATTACGTAAACATAATTATTGGATTTTGCATGTTCTACATCGCGGCGTCCGATCATGTCAATATTGATATCTGTGATCGTGTTTGCAATGGGGAACAACGGGTTTTCAGAATAATAACGGGAACCGTGTAATCCGTGCTCTTCTCCGGTAACATGAAGGAAAAGGATAGAACGTTTTGGTCCGTGTCCGTCTTTCTTGGCTTTTGCGAATGCTTTTGCTATTTCCATAACCGCTACAGTTCCGGAACCATCATCATCAGCACCATTGTAAACTTCACCGTTTTTAATTCCAACGTGGTCATAATGTGCTGAAATTACCAGTACTTCATCCGGTTTTTCAGAACCTTCAATATACGCCCAGATATTTTCGGAATCAGGTAAATTTTCGTTGCGTTTTGCATTCAGGAATGCCGCCGGAATGGGCTGATAGTAATTTTTTGCTCCTTTAGGAAACGAAATTCCGTTCTTTTTGTATTGCTCAATCATATAAAGACCGGCTTTTTTCTGTCCTTTTGAACCCGTTTCGCGGCCTTCCATTTCATCTGAAGCAACAACGTACAGCATGGTCTTTAGATCCTTTTCGGTGATGACTTTCATGTATTTCGTTGGATCTGAATTGTCCTTAGAGGTAGCCAGTTGGGCATTTTTACATGAAAATGCAGAAGTAATTAATAATAAAATTACAAGTTTTTTCATTTTTGGTTTAGTGTAAATTGATGAATGTGTAAAAAATATAAAATAAAAGTAAAAATAAAATAAAAATGGAGTTTATGACGAACAAAAACACGCTTTTTATAAAAGATACTATTCTCGTTTCCCCATAAAAACGATGGTGTGCCGGATAAAAATAATAACACATCCATATTGTTCCGACAAATGTTATGATATCGGATATGACGGTTAGTGGGCTGTCTTCTCCAAATAAACCGAATAACCTGTTTACAATAAACAAAATCAGGAAGATTAAAAGCAGAAACGAAAAATAATGCAGTGTAAAAATCCCGTGGTCAAAATAATACCATTTCTTTTTGTTGTGAAAAATCCATAAAAAGAAAGCGAAAAACGGCATTATGATAAACAATATTTTGGGAATATTATGAAAAAAGGACTCAATAAATTTTTCAATGATTTCCTTTTTAGTGTAGTGTTCGGTAACATTCGTTACTTTTTCATAAGCCCAGTATTGAAAATCGGTAAGTTTCTCGTCTTCTTTTCCATATTTCTGAATTGAATCTATTTCTTTCATGGATTTGAAATCGAAAAATTTGCTGGAAACATTCATGTTACCTTCCTTATTCGCCTGACTGATTATTTGAGCGGTATTCAGTTCTTTCTCGCTTTTATCAAGCCCTTCACTTACTTTGCTGGGGAATAGAGCAATTAAAAGAAAAGTGATAAAACTGATAAAAATATACAAACGAACCGGTGCTAAATAAGAAAGCCTTTTTCCGGAAAGATATTCTTTAGTCAGCGTTGAAGGTTTAAAGAGCAGATTTTTGATCGTTTTCCAGAAAGCATTTTCGTAATGCGTTAAGTCTTCAAAGAAATGAATAAATAAATGGTGGAATGTTTTTCTGCTGTCTGTATTTTCCTGTCCGCAATTCGGACAAAATTTATGCTCTACAACGTGCCTGCAGTTTAAACAGGTTTTGTCTTTTCTAATCGGACTATGTGACATTGGTTATTTTTGGTTAATTTGGTTTTGTTGTTGTTTTTGCCCACGGATTTAGGGGATTTAAACGGGTTTACGCTGGTTTTTTATTACTTATGTCAATCTGCTAAATCTGTTTAATCTCCGCGCTATTCTTTTTTGCGGCGAACTACGCGAATTTAAATAAATTTTTAAAATAATAATCTGTGCCAATCCGTTTAAATCCTTCAAATCCGTGAGTTATTTCAAAGCTTATTTTTTCAAAACTTCATTTAAGAAAAGCTGTAAATGTTCGAATGATCTTTTGGCTGCTTTTTCATTGTAAGCCGCTCCTTTTGAATTGTCATTTCCGGCTTCAGGATTGGTAAAAGAATGTACAGAATTAGCATAGTAAATCATTTGCCAGTCTGCTTTTGAGTCACGCATTTCCTGTTGAAAAGCGGTAATTTCTTCTTTCGAAACGAAGGGATCATCAGCACCGTGGCAAACCAAAACTTTGGCTGTAATAGGTTCAACGGTTCTTGCAGCATCTTTGCCCAGTCCTCCGTGAAAAGAAGCTACTCCTTTTACATTCAGATGGCCACGTGCGGCTTCAAGAACTCCTGTTCCTCCAAAACAATATCCGATCGCAACAATATTATCAGCATTTGCACCGGATTTGATTAATTCCTGTAAAGCCAGATTGATTCTTTTTTGATATTCGGCGAAGTTGGTTTTAAAGTAACCGGCCTGTTTTCCTGCTTCAGCAGTATTTTTTGGATAGTTTCCTTCACCATAGATATCAGCGATGAAAACATGATAACCAAGTTTTGATAAGTTTTCGGCAATTTGTTTAGAAGCATTGTCAATTCCTAACCATGCCGGTAAAAGTAAGATTCCGGGATTGTGACTGCTTTTTTTAGCAGCTTTTATAGATAAACCATTTAATACCTGAGCACCGTCAGTGTATTTTACCGTTTTCAATTGTGCATTTATAGTGTTTGAAAACAATATAGTAGCGAAGAGGAGCAGGGCTGAATTTTTCATAGTTTTACAATTTTTAACAAATATCAGAAATATTATGTTACAAAAAAACCTCAAAAGATATTTCTTATGAGGTTTGCTAAACTATGATTTAGTAGATTAATTATTTAATAATTAGTGGTTTATAAGCTGATGTTTCTTTTAAAAGCGCAGCCCAGTTCTACCATCGAGTCGGTTTTGGCGATTCCGGGAATATTATCGATTTTTTCGTATAATATTTTACGCATGTGCTCGTGGTTTTTTGCCGTAATTTTCAGGTACAACGTAAAGGACCCGGTTACAAAATAACATTCCGTAATCTCCGGAATTTCTTTTAGGGCCTCAATAATCCTTTCGGAGTCCGAATCTTTATTCAGCGTAATTCCGGTGAAAAAAGCCCAGTCATAACCGATCTGCTTTTCATTCAGTATAGGTTTAATGCCCGTAATGATGCCCTGTTCAAACAAACGGTTAATACGCTGATGTACCATTGTATTTGAAATTTTCAAATTAGTAGCAATAGTCGAAAAGGCAATTCTGCCGTCTTTTTCTAATTCTTTGATAATGTTAATGTCAAATTCATCTAAAATATCCATGCTGCTGTTTTTTACAGGTTTAATCGATGTAAAGATAGAAATAAGTCTGGTTTGAAATCAATAATAAAATGTAGAATTGACTTTTATTTTTAGCTTAAATGATGAATTTGATTTTTATAAGGCGTAATTGAGTTAAAAATTGTTATTTAATGCTTGTAAATAAATAATTTTTATATTTTTGCTTCCATAAAAAGAAAACAGCATGGGACATCAGCAAGAAATACTTTCTTCAAAATCAGAAGTTTTGATAGAAAAAGAAAATAAATACGGAGCGCACAATTACCATCCGCTTCCCGTAGTTTTAGAAAGAGGAGAAGGCGTTTATGTATGGGATGTTGATGGAAAAAAATATTATGACTTTTTATCTGCATACTCTGCCGTAAATCAGGGACACTGCCACCCGGTTATTATAAAAGCAATGACGGACCAGGCTCAGAAACTGACTTTGACTTCTAGAGCCTTTTACAACGATAAATTAGGAAATTACGAAGAGTTTATCACCAATTATTTTGGCTTTGATAAAGTATTACCCATGAATACAGGAGCTGAAGCGGTTGAGACTGCTCTTAAACTGTGCAGAAAATGGGCATACGAAGTAAAAGGAATTCACGAAAACCTGGCTCAGATTATTGTTTGCGAGAATAATTTCCATGGAAGAACCACCACTATTATTTCATTTTCGAATGATGAGGGTGCCCGTAAAAACTTCGGTCCTTTTACAGACGGATTTATAAAAATTGAATATGATAATTTAGAAGCTTTGGAAAAAGTTTTGGAATCTTCAAAAAATATTGCCGGATTCCTTGTAGAACCTATTCAGGGTGAAGCCGGGGTTTTTGTTCCTTCTGAAGGATATTTGGCGAAAGCAAAAGCGCTTTGTGAGAAACACAATGTATTGTTTATTGCAGATGAAGTTCAGACCGGAATTGCACGTACGGGAAAATTACTAGCCGTTCATCATGAAAATGTGCAGCCCGATATTTTAATCTTAGGAAAAGCGATTTCAGGCGGTGTTTATCCGGTTTCTGCGGTTTTGGCGAATAACGAAATCATGAATGTCATCAGGCCCGGTCAACACGGTTCTACTTTTGGCGGAAATCCTGTTGCTGCTGCGGTGGCAATTGCAGCACTGGAAGTGGTAAGAGACGAAAAATTAGCTGAAAATGCAGAGCGTTTAGGGATTATTTTAAGAAAAGGGTTAAACGAAATTGCAGAAAGAAATGACCTTATTACGCTAGTACGCGGTAAAGGATTACTAAATGCGATTGTAATTAATTGCGGCGAAGATTCTGATCTGGCGTGGGAAATCTGCCTGAAATTCAGAGACAACGGACTATTGGCAAAACCAACGCACGGGAATAAAATCAGACTGGCACCGCCTTTGGTGATGACAGAATCTCAAATTCAGGAATGTCTGGAAATTATTGAAAAGTCATTAAATGAGTTTAGATAAATAAATTAATTCAGCTTACTTTACTACATAAAAAAGGCGATTGCATTGAGCAATCGCCTTTTGTTTATAATTGGTTTTCTAAAAAAAGTTGGACTTAAAAGTTTAACTTCAGGCTTCCTGCCGGAAATTATTTTTTATTTCTTAAGATCAGCACTGCCAGGCATCTGTTCCGATTTTAGTTTGAATTTACAATATTCTACAATGCCCTTGTTGGCGCACAAATGGAATTGTTGTAGAATTCACGCAGTCGGGTGCCTTCCTTAGCCAGTTTGTCCAGATTGGGCGTTTTTATTTCTGAGCCATAGTTTCCAAGATCCGAATAGCCCATATCATCGACCATAATCAAAATGATATTGGGTTTTGAAGTTTCTGTTTTGTTTTGTGCCTGAACTAAAACTGCTGCAGCAAAAAGCAGTGTGATTGTAATTGTGATTTTTTTCATGCTGTTGTATTTAAATTTTAACCGTATTATTTACTGAACAGTAGAAATGCGATCAGGAGTGTAAGGATAATATTGAATAGCTGTGCTATTAAAAAGGCGTAGAGTGGTTTTTTACTGGTGTTGCTAAATAAGTCTTTGAAGTTGGTTTCCAGGCCAATACTGGTAAAAGCCAGCGCAAACCAAAGTCCCTGAAGATTCTTTAAACTGTCTTTTACATTGTCACGAACTTCGGGCGTAAGCAGAAAAGAAAAGACAACGGAAGCAGCAATAAAACCTATAACAAACTTGGGAAAACGTTCCCAGATGATTCTCAGTGTTGGCTTTGAATCGGCAGCTTCAGAAGAGGTATTGTTGGTGTACGTCCAATAAACCGATATGGCAAAAGCAGCCAATCCCAGCAATACATTTTGCGAAAATTTGACAATGGTACTGATTTTCAATGCTGTTTCGCCAACAAGTGTTCCGGAAGCCACCACAGCTCCGGAGGTATCAATACTTCCGCCCAACCAGGCTCCGGTTACTTCTTCAGGAAAGTTGAAATACCGGGCAATCATCGGCATGAAAATCATCATGGGGACCGCGGTGACCAATACCATCGAAATGACATAAGACAATTTCTTCGAATCTCCTTTAATCGCTCCCGAAGTTGCAATGGCAGCAGAAACGCCACAAATCGAAACCGCACTCGAAATCATCATAGTGAGTTCCTCATCAACGTTTAGTTTTCTGCACAGCCAGAAGGCAAAATACCAAACCGAAAGGACCACTACCAAAGCCTGAAAAAGTCCAAACGAACCTGCTTTAAGAATGTCTGAAAAGATGATACTGGTTCCCAATAAAACCAAACCGATTTTTACAAAAACTTCTGTCGAAAGTGCTGTACGAAACCATTCGGGCAGTCTGAAGAAATTACCGATTACCAAACCAATAATCAGACTGAAAATAACAGCTTCTAAGTTGATTCCTTTTACAAAAGTATTTCCTGCAATCAGCAAAGAAATCAGCGTCAGTACATAAACGACTGGAAAAACCACTAAAAAGTTTTTAACCGATTTTCCAATCAAAAAGGCACCTATTGTTCCGATGGAAATGAAATAGATAAATTGCAGAAAAATGATTTGCAGGTTTCCGGATTCGAAAACATCATTTTGTAGATCTGTTATGCCGGACCATTTGAAAACCGGTACAGCAGGAAGAAAAAGAAACAGGGAAACTCCAATGATCAGAAATCCTAAAAGAACTACTGTCCAGTCTTCGTGAAGGGTAAATTGTTTGGTTTTAGCTGACATTTAAATGTTTTTAGATTGTTATTTTTGAGCCAGAGCCGCATCAACATCATTTTTCAAATCACCTAAGCCATCTTTTTTGAAGACAATTTTACCATTCTGATATAAAATCAAAGTAGGGAAGACCCTTACGGTTTTTAGATCAGCAATAACCTGAGGGCTTTCTTCCAGTTCAATTTGGACGATTTTTAGTTTTTCTCCATATTGCGTTCTGAGGTTTTCTAAAATTGGTTTTACGCTTTTGCAGGTGGCACAATATTTAGATCCGATATCTACCAGAACGTAGTTGTTATCAGCAACAATTTTTTTGTATTCCGGCAGGGTTAATTTGCTCTTTAAATTGGTGTAAAAAGGTTTTCCGCCACCAATCCAGCTGGCAATTCCGCCTTCTAAAATATAGACTTCCGTAAAGCCTTTTTTGGTTAATTCTGTTGCTAAAAGACCGCTTCGGTAGGCTGCAATAGAATAAATAAATACCGGTTGCGACGGATTTAAGGCCGCTGCCGCTTTTTCGAAATTTTCTGATTTGGTATTGAAATTTAGAGCGCCTTCAATATGGTTTAAGGCAAATTCTTCCGGACCTCTTGCATCCACGATCTGTGGGTTTTTCTGGCTTTTAATTTTGTTATAAAAAGCATCTAACAAAACTACACCTGAACTTTTATCCTGTGAAAAACCGGCAAGGGTAAAAAGCAGGAGTACGGCGGAGATACTATTTTTGAGTATTTTATGTTTCATAATTTTTTCTCTATTTTAAAGTTGGCAGTGATTTTCAAAGTTGCATTTGAAAAACACTGCCAATCCTTACTTTATATAATTCCGATTTTGTGCTTCGGATTTCTTTATTTACTTCTGCTTATTTTATACCTGAGCCGGTTCGTCGTAATAGACCGGACTTGCTGCCGCGACAGGCTCTGCTTTTGGTTTTAGCGGAACAGATAAAACGCCTTCTGCCAAAGCACTTCCTTCTTTTTTAGACTTGAATATGGGCCATAAAAACTGGGCATACCATTCTTCTTGTTTATAGGATTTCATTCCGTATGATTTCGGGAATTTGCGGGTGATCAGCCCTGTTCCGAAGATGATATCCCAGATGAAAAACATATTTCCGAAGTTCCCTTTAAAGTGCCCGACACCATCTCCGCTTGTATCGGCGTGATGTGCGTGATGCGTTGCCGGAGTCGAGATCAGGCGCTCTAAAACCCATGCAATTGGATGTAATACCTTGTATTTGTAAAAGGGTTTGTCCCAGGCAATGCTGGAATGAGCGCCTAAAGTGATGAAACTTTTAATCACCAGTACAAATAAAGCAGGTAATCCTAAACCTAAATACGTCAGCGTGGCCGTTAAATAGATTTGTGAAAAGAAAACCGTATAAATAAAGTTTTGTCTGGAAGCCATCGCCATTCCCATATACGGAGCGGAATGATGGGTTCTGTGAAAACGCCATAAAAACGGAACCTGATGGTGCAAACGGTGGTACCAGTATTGTGTTAAATCATCGGCTATGGCAATCAGGAAAAATCCGCCCCAGAACGGAACCCAGGAGAGGGTATTGGCCAGATTCGGAATCAGGTAAGGCAAAGCGGTTAAGCTAAAAAAAGCAATTACGGGCGGTAAAAGCAATTTTGGTGCTAAGAAACAAACAATATCTACTTTACGTTCTTCGCCTGTCCACTGGTCGTCGTATAAACCTGCGGTAAATTCGATCACACCCAGAATCAGCATAAAAGCGGTTAATCCCCAGGTGCGAATGTTTTCGAATGCAGGTTTTGCGAATTCTAAAAACGATGGTAAGGTAATATGCGATTCACTCACCAGACCGTTCGTTAATTTAAAATAAAGGAAAATTGCCACTACAGGCAAACTGTATATGAAAAGACTGATACTTAAATCTCTTGTTAATTTTTCTTTTTGAACTATTGCCATGATTTCTTATTTTAAAAATTGATTTATTAATGCTAAACCTCCGGCCAGAATGGCTAATGGAACTAAAAATACAATTGCCCCAACGACAATCTTTTTTCCGATAATTTCATAGTCTACTCGTTTCATGATTATCTTATTTGTTGTTATTATTTATTTAATGGTTTCATTTCAGTTTAAGGCTTTTTTACTTGCTCTGAAAATCAATAAATTGGATAGCGTCACAAAAATAAAATAAAAACCTTTTAATTATATGGATTTAGTAGAATTTTATTGATTGGTTTTTTGATAATTTTGTTAAATACTTGCCGTTTTTTGTTATTATTTAACTTTTTGCATAACAGAGCCATTAGCTGCAACAGCGAATGACCCTGCATACTTATTTAGTCTTATTCATTAGTACCGGCAGGTTTATTGGCCTGACGAATTAATTCCTGAAGATTTTTGCTTTTATCGGTTCCATTGTTGTGTATTCTTCTGCTGAATACATCCTGCCAGTCAATTAGCGGATACACATTATTTTCCTTCGCTTGTTCATCAAACAGTTTTTGAAGTTCTGCTAATTTTTCAGGATATTTTTTAGCCAGGTTTACACGCTCATTAAAATCTTCATTTAAATTGTACAGCTCCCAAACATCCGTATCGAAATTACTTTTGACAGGTGCTTCGTTTTTGCCCAATGAATTTTTTAAAGTAAAGGAATCCGGAAGATGTGCTGCCGCAGCTTTCCATCCGTCTTTGTAAATCGCTCTGTTTCCGAAAATATAATAGTACTGAACTTTGTGTAAAGATTCGGCTTTGGCATCGTTAAGAGAAGCGTAGAAAGAAGAACCCTGAATTTTATCCTGCTTGATTTCACGGATCGTTTCCGGTGCTTTAATTCCCGCAATATCCAGTGTAGTCGGAAGTAAGTCTGTTACATGGCTGTATTGATTTCTGATTCCGCCTTTTTCTTTGATTTCTTTTGGATAAAAAACAATCAGCGGATTACGTGTTCCACCTTCTGAATGGGCATCTTGTTTCCAGTTTTTGAAAGGCGAATTCGTTGCCTGTGCCCAGCCTAAAGGGAAGTTGGTATTCAGACCTTTTGCCGTTCCGATTTCTCCGATGTTGTTTAAGTTATCCTGAAGATTTTTTTCATCAGATACGCCGCCGGCAAAAAGATTCTGGTTGATTGTACCTTGCGTAGTACCTTCTTTACTGGCTCCGTTATCGCCAATGGCCACAAAAATAAGCGTGTTTTCTAATTGGCCTGTTGCTTTTAGATGCTCTACGATTCTTCCAATTTCATGATCCGTATACGTCAGATATCCGGCGTACACTTCCATAAAACGGGCGTATACTTTCTTTTGGTCCGGAGTTAGTTTTTTCCAGTCTGCAATAATTGGATTACGTTTCGGTAAAATGGCATTTGCCGGAATCACACCTAATTTCTTCTGATTGGCTAATACTTTCTCGCGGTACACATCCCAGCCTTCATCAAATTTTCCTTTGTAGGGATCACTCCAGGATTCCGCAACCTGATGAGGTGCATGAACAGCTCCCGGTGCGTAGTACAAAAAGAATGGTTTGTCCGGAGCAGCTTTGTGCTGCTTCGTGATATAGCTAATGGCTTTATCCGTAATCTGGTCGGTCAAGTGTCTTCCGTCCGGAACAACGTGAGTGTTATCTTCTACTAAATCGGGTTTGTACTGATCGGTTTGTGAACCTAAGAAACCAAAAAAGTGCTCGAATCCTTTTCCGGTTGGCCATCTGTCGAATGGTCCGGCATCAGATGCTTCTTCATCTGGAGTCAGTCCGTATTTACCAACGGCAAAAGTGTTATATCCTTTGTCTCTTAAAATCTCGGCAATTGTTCCTTTATCCGACGGAATTCTGCCATCCCAGCCTGGGAAACCTGCTGACAAAACAGTATGCGAAAAGCCGCTTACGTGCACTTTTCCTGAATTTCTTCCGGTTAACAGAGCGGCGCGGGTAGGGGCACAAATGGCCGTTGTATGGAAGTTGGTGTAACGCAGACCGTTATTGGCCAAATTATCGAAAGTCGGGGTTTGTATTAAACCTCCAAATGCGCTTGACGCCCCAAATCCGACATCATCTAATAAAATCCATACAATATTGGGTGCTCCGGCAGGTGCTTTTAAAGGCTCCGGCCAATATTCTTTAGAATCCGCTAAGGTTTTACCAACAACACCTTTGAAATTGGTGTCTTGCTGATCTTGCGCAAAACCGAATTGCGCAACCAGTAATGCGGTAATCAAAAGACCCTTCTTAGGACTTTTGATTGTACTGTAGTTATTCATTTTTTTCATTTTAAATAGTTTTTAGTTGATTAAGTAATAATTTTACTTGTTTGCTTTGGTTAATAGTTCCTGTAGATTAGCTGGCGTTTGTTAGCATTATTTACCTAACATGTAACCAGGATTTTAACTGTATTATTTTATTTTATTCCAATCTTCAACACCTACTTTTACGGACCATTGCTGATGTAATTCAATCAGGGTCTGGAGCAGTTTTGGTTCTAACTTAGCTACATTTTTTGTTTCTGTTCTGTCGGTTGCAAGATTGTACAATTCCCAGGGCTGATTGTTTTCAGCTACTGCTTTCCACTTGCCTTTTCTTACGGCTCTGCTGCCTTCATGTTCCCAGAACAAGGCTTCATGCACATCAGATTGTTTTCCTTCAAATTCCTTTTTTAAGCTAATGCCTTCTAAGGGTGTGAGCTTTTTTCCCTGAAAAGAATCGGGATATTCGAAACCGGCATACTCTAAAAAAGTGGGAAAAATATCAATCAGATGACTTACTCTGCTGCTCAGTGTCCCTGCCTTAATATGCTTTGGATAATAAGCAATAAACGGCGAAGCAATACCGCCTTCGTGGGTGTTCTTTTTGAATAACCGGAAAGGCGTGTTGCTCACATTTCCCCACGGACTTTCGTAACTGTCAATCGACGCAACTGAGCCGGGAGTTCCGTTTTTTTGTGTCACATAATTCCAGTTTTTTACATCATCGGCGCTTCCGCCATTATCCGAAAGAAAAAGAACCAGGGTATTATCTTCTTCTCCCATAGACTTTACCTGCTGGAGGATTTCTCCAATTCCGGCATCCATCCGGTCGATCATGGCGGCATAAATTGCCATCTGGGTATCCCATTTGTCTTTTTCTTCGGGACTTATTTTTTTCCAATCCGGCACTTTTTCAAAACGATCGGATAAGCCCCAGTTTTTATCAATGATTCCCTGTTCTTTTAATTTTTTAAAACGCCTGGCTCTCCATTTATCCCAGCCTTCCAAATATTTGCCTTTGTATTTTGCAATGTCTTCCGGCAATGCCTGAATGGGCCAGTGCGGAGCATTATACGCCACATACAGGAAAAAAGGATGTTGCTGGTTTCGCTGTTTTTCTAAAGAATTAATAGCAAAATTGGTAATCTCCTGTGTCAGATAGGCAGAGGTATCTGTGCGGATAACTTCTTTATCTCCTTTCAAAAAGGTGACTTTTCTTCCGTCGTTATACAAAGGTTCCGAGTTAAAATAACTGCTACCATTGTTTTGTAACGTAAAAGAATCATCAAATCCACGATTAACCGCCCAGGCCGATGGTACTAATCCAACGTGCCATTTTCCGGAAACAATAGTGTTGTACCCGGCCCCTTTAAGTGCCTGCCCAATTGTGATGCAATGCTCGTTTAAATAGCCCCGATAGGCCGGAAACCCTTTGTCCTGAACCATGTCTCCAACACCCGCCTGGTGCGGATATAAACCGGTGAGTAATGAAGCCCGTGACGGACAGCAACGCCCCGCATTATAAAACTGGGTTAGAATAAGCCCGTTTGTAGCGAGCTTATTCAGGTTTGGCGTTTTAATTTCTGAGCCAAAAGCGCCAATGTCTGAGAAACCTAAATCATCTGCCAAAATGACGATGATGTTAGGCTGCTTTTTTTGTGCAGACAGCTGAAATGGTACAACAACCAACAAGGCAATAAGGAGCAGTTTTTTAATCATTTTATTTATTTCTATGTAAGCCTTTTAATTATAACCCGGATTTTGTGGCAATCCCACCGGATCGATATTTCTTTCGCTTTGCGGAATTGGATATAAATTATTTCTTTCTGAAACCGAATTTTTAGCCGTAACCTTTTTTACTTCTGTTACCAAAGTTCCCCAACGTACTAAGTCAAACCATCGTTGTCCTTCCTGAACAAATTCTTTTTTGCGTTCTTCCTGAATGGCAGCTCTAAAAGTGGTCTGGTTTAATCCGGCAAGATCTATCGCAGGGTCCGGTGTAGTAATTGGTTTTCCGAAGGCTCTTCTTCTGACCTGATTAATCAGTTCGTAAGCTTCTGCAGTTGGTGCTCCCTGTTCGTTTATGGCTTCTGACAAAGACAACAAAATGTCAGCATAACGAATGACAGGGAAGTTAATGGCCACATTTCCGGGAGTCGCCAGATTGTTTAAATCCAGATATTTTTTGAAAATAGGTTTTGGAAAAGTATAAAGTGTTCCGGTAGTCGGGTTAAGCAATTGTTTGGCATAACTCACATCTCTTCGGGTGTCTCCCGGAGCATAAATATCATAAAACAACGCTACGTCTGAGATAATATCTGCCGGTTCTGTAGCGGTAAATCCGGTAAATGAAGTAGACTGGAAGGTGCTTCCGCTGGATCCGTTTCCGGCCTGATTCGGCTCAAACTGAACAGAGAAAATATGTTCTTTTCCGTTCTTTTTTGTTTTGGTAAAAATATCCTGAAAATTTTCGAACAAAGCATATCCGTATCCGCCATTGATGACTTCCCTGGCTTTTAAAATAGCATTTGGATAATCTTTTCTCGTCAGATATACTTTCGCTAAAATGGCTTTGGCAGCTCCTGAAGTGGCGCGTCCCGCATCGGCAGCAGCGTAAGTTGCGGGTAAGCTTTCGGCATCAGTCAAATCTTTAATGATCTGAGCGTACACTTCATCAACGGTTGCTCTTCTGGATTTTAAACTTTCTAACTGAATAGATGTAGGTTCGTGCAAAACAATCGGAACGCCTGCCCAAAGACGTACTGCCTGAAAATAAAGCAATCCGCGGATAAACTTGGCCTCGTTGATTAATCTGGTTTTTACGGTCTCAGAGCCTGAAACTTTCGGAATGTTATCAATAGAAACATTCGCTCTGTTGATTCCGGCATAAATTTGTCTCCAGGCCACCTGAACACGGTCATTTGTAGCATCATGCGTTAAACTGCTCATGGCTCTTACTTGCGGGTTTGTGGCGGAAACTCCGGCAGCTGCATAATCAGAACCCATATCGGTTAAGAAATAAAGGTTTCTGCCGAATAAACTCTGCTCTCCCGGATCAATATTTAGGGAAGCGTACACAGCAGTTACACTTGCTATGGCATCATCCTGGGTTTTGAAGTAATTGGCTTCGGTTACAAAAGAGGTTGGTGTTACCTCTAAATCGGTGCACGATGCAAATAGACCGGCACTTAAAAGGAATGTTATAATAATCTTTTTCATTGTCTGTATTTTTTTTACTTAGAAAGTTACGTTCAGTCCCGAGATGAATGTTTTTGAGTTTGGATAAGAACCAAAATCAATTCCCGGATATAAGTTGTTTTGTTCGTACGAACTTACCTCCGGATCATATCCCGTATATTTTGTCCATGTAATCAGGTTTTCTGCAGAAACATAGAATTTTACGCTTTTTGCCCCCAGTTTTTTGGAGACACTTTTTGGTAATGTATAGCCCAGTGTGATTAATTTTAATCTCAGGAAAGAGGCATCTTCAACATAACGTTCCGAAACAATTCCTAACGGAGAACTTGAAGCTCTCGGAATTTCATTGCTTGGGTTTGTTGGGGTCCAGCGATCTTCAAGCGTTGTTGCAGCATTTGTTCCCAGTGTTGAAATTTCTAATTGCTGATTTAAAGCATTGAATATTTTTCCGCCATAAGATCCCTGGAAAGAGAAATTCAAATCAAAATCGTTATACGAAATCGAGTTGCTGAAACTCCCCACAAATTTTGGCTGGGAGGTTCCAAGATTTCCTTTGTCAAGCGCTGTAATAACCCCGTCGCCGTTAGTGTCAACATATTTTCGGTCTCCCACTTTAGTGTTGGCTAAACTGTTTATTTTGGGCTGTGTATTGATTTCTTCCTGAGTCTGGAAAATTCCGTTTGTTTTATATCCCCAGAAAGTTCCTAAAGGCAGGCCTACTTTTACCGTTACCGGCTGTTGCTGTAATAAGGAACCATTGGGTACTACCGGGAAAAACTGATTTACACCGTTTCCGATAGAAACTACTTTGTTTCTGTTGGCAGAAAAGACAATGTTCGAATTCCAGGAGAAGTTTTCGTTTTTTAGATTTTCGGTTGTTAAACCAATTTCGATACCTTTATTTTCAACACCTCCAATATTTTGCAGCACACTTGCATATCCGGAAGTAAGAGGTACCGGAACACTGATTAACAAATCATTAGTTTTTTTGTAATACACGTCAAACACAAAATTGATTTTTCGGTCTAATAATGATAAATCTAAACCCACATTATACTGGTCTGTTTTTTCCCATTTTAAGTCAGGATTGGCCAGGCGGGTAGGAGCCAGTCCGGTGTATAAGGTACCTCCAAAAGCATAGTTAACAGAGCCCATTGAAGCTAATGAAAGATAATTTCCAATTTCCTGATTTCCTGTTGTTCCGGCACTAATTCTAAGTTTAGCCTCCGTTACACCTTTAATGTTATTGGCAAATTCTTCATCTGTAATATTCCAGGAAAAACCTGCTGACGGGAAATATCCCCAAAGTGATTCAGAACCAAATCTGGAAGAACCATCCGCACGTGCTGAAAGGGTCAGGTTGTATTTTCCTTTATACGAGTAATTAACTCTCGCAAGCCATGACTTTAAGACACTTTCGAAGGCATCGCTATAGGGTTTGACGGCAACACCATCCTGAAGGGCATTGTAAGTGTTGGCATCATTTACAAAAGTATTTGAACCCGCATTTACAACCTCACCCTGTGTATATTGAAGCGTATAACCCGCTAAAGCAGAAAATTTATGGTTGTCGCCGAAGTTGGTATTGTAGTTCAGCGTATTTTCATTCAGTACAGAACTTACCAATCGGTCTCCAACAGAAGCTAAACCTTTTGTTCCGGCACCGTTTGAAGTGTTGGAAGGTGCATAGTAATTCTGTTTGGTATTGATTACGTCACCGCTCACCGCCACTTTGGCCGTTAGTTTTTTGGTTAATCTATACTCGCCAAATAAGCTCGTCAAAATGCGGTTGATTTTAGTTTCGTTGATAGTATTTTCTAAATCGTTAATAGGATTGGGAACATAACCATTAACAGAAGTTGCATAAGGATTAGAAGTTACGTTATAACTTCCATCAGCATTTTTTATGGGCACGACAGGAGCAGTTAATACGGCACTCGCTAAAGGGTTTGGATTTCTTCCGCCCGCTGCGTTACTTCCGACACCATTTGAAAGGGAGTTACTGTAATTGGCATTTACCCCAAATTTAAAATTCTGAGAATAATTTTTCTCGTAATTCACACGAAGGGAAATTCTTTTAAAATCAGATCCAAGGACAATTCCTTCCTGATCAAAATATCCTGCAGAGATCGCGTACCTTGATCTTTCGTCACCACCGGAAAGGGATAGTTGATGATTTTGCACCGGGGCTGCGCTTCTAAATGCAGCAGATTGCCAGTCGTAATTGTTGGAAGTTTTGAAGTCTTCAATTTGGGCAGGAGTAAAAGAAGGCGCCTGCCCGATACTTGCCTGAACATCATTACGTAAACTTGCCCATTGGCTGGCATTCATTAAGTGAAGTTTTTTTGAGATGTTTTGAAAGCCATAGTAACCCTGATACGAGATATTATCCTGACCTTTTGTTCCTTTTTTAGTGGTAATAATGACAACACCATTGGCACCACGGGAACCATAAATGGCAGTGGCAGAAGCATCTTTTAAAACTTCAATGGATTCAATATCAGCAGGGTTTATGGTCGATAATACATTGATACTGGCTCCCGCAAAAGAAACGCCTGCCGAACTGTTTGCGTTATCATTGTAAATCAGGATTCCATCTACCACATACAAAGGTTCGTTACCTGCTGTGATTGAGTTTCCACCGCGAATACGTACGCTTGAAGAAGCACCCGGACGGCCTGAACTTTGTGTAACTACAACCCCGGCAACAGCCCCTCTTAAAAGGTTATCTGCCGACGAAGTTACCTGAGATAAATTGGCTTTCGGAACCGAAGCTACAGAACCTGTAATGTCTTTTCGTTTTTGAGTTCCGTACCCGACCACCACCAGTTCATCTAATTCTTGTCTTTCTTCCTTTAAGTGAATGATAACCGGATTTTTATCCACTACAATTTCCAGTTTTTTGTACCCGATATAACTTACTATTAAGGTATACGGAAATTTCTGACCTGTCTGAAAATAAAATTTTCCTTCAGTATCTGTTACTACCCCGTGAGTTGTACCTTTAATATTTATGGAGGCCCCGATAATCGGCTGATTTGTAATGTCATCGACTACAGTTCCGTCGAGTTTGGATTGTATAAGCGGTGTTGTATTTTGCGCCTGAAATTGCAGTGATGCGAACAAAATAGTAACCCATAAAATGAGATTTATATTTTTTTTCATTTCTTTGTAATGGTTTAAATAATTAACAAGGCGCCCTGAGAGCTGAATTTTCAGCACTCTAAATGTTTCCTTGATTTAGTGATAAATGTTCTTTAAGCCTCGCCATTTCTGTTGCCGCAGAAATGGCTTTTTTTATTTACAGCAACACGTTTGCATCTTTTTCATCTTAGTTTTTGTTTAGTTATTAATTCTTTTTGGATTTATAGGTATCGTTTCAAAATCAGCCCAATACAAATCAATGTATTAGACAGATTTTTATATTTCAGTAAATTATTCTTTGGTGAATGGTAAAATATTCGTCTTTGAATCAGATTGATTTTGTGATTAGGAAATAATCAACAGACCGAATAAGGCTGAGAGGTTTAGCAACAGAAGCACATATAACAAAAAGTGTTATATGTATATTTTTTAGGTAAAATGTAGTACGATATGCTTTCGGTTGTTTTCAAAATATAGTTTTTTGGTTTCAAATATTATTTATAAACTCTACTAATCCTATAGACAAAGTTAATTTTAATATAATAAAATCCAAAAAAAAGTTTAATTATTTTTTTTCAGGACAGGAATAAAATAAATTTTTTTTATAAAATTAGTTTTTAAATAACTGTTAATCAATAAGTTATTTTTTATTTTTAAAAATATTACCCGCAGCGAGCCCGAAGAAATAAAAGAAAAAAAATGTGGCG
>NZ_WKKE01000003.1 GCF_009674775.1 Flavobacterium sp. LC2016-23
AAATAATTTTTCAGTTTGATTTAGTAACCTGTCAGTATTTCTTAGAACGCTTGTCGCTGTTGCGGGTGCAAAAGTAGCGCCTTTATTTACATTTACAAGCCTTTTCTTTATATAATTTCAACCTTTTTTAAAACTTTTTCTTAACTCTCTGATAACATACTTTTTATAAATTAAACTTTTTTATGTTTTGTGGGAAAATTCAGGTGATGATTATGCTTTTCGCAATCCGGGCGTTTGCCCGTACGCCATTTTTAAGGACTTTACATTTTAAAATGTCTTTTTGCCTATTCTCCTATATAGATTCAGACACTCCCTTTTGTATGGTTTGAGGCGCTTTTTCTTTACTGATTGCTATGGGAAGCTATTTTCTTCTCTTTGTCGTAAAGGCGATAAGTCCCTTTCTTACCTATATAACGCACACCTCTTATGAAAACCACTGCCCTAGCCCCGATGGAAGTGGAAATCCTTTTGTCCGCCGCGGCGGACAAAAGATTGGAGCGGACAGCGGGATTAAGCTCCTTATCAAATTACAATTTCTTAAATTCCAAATTCCAAAAGAGTTGAATTCGGTAAGGGGACGGAATAATCGCTGTATACCTAATGTATCTATAAAAAATAAACCCGACAGGTTTTGAAAACCTGTCGGGTTGGAGAAGCGAAATCCTTCCTTATATATAGGACAAGTTTATCCTTATTATATTCCGAACAAAACCACATACATTATCAGAATCCATATTCTTCTTACATATTATAATATAAACATGTCGATATGTATTGTATGTATTTTTGTAATGCGTTATATTTGCATTCACAAAATTATAAACAATGATTAAGATTACTTTACCCGACGGGTCAATTAGAGAGTTTGCTTCAGGCGTAACTCCGATGGAGGTTGCGAAAAGCATTAGCGAAGGATTTGCCAGAAACGTGATTTCTGCGTCTTTTAATGGTACAACAATTGAAACCGAAACTCCATTGACGACCGACGGTAGTCTTATATTATATACCTGGAATGATGCAGAAGGAAAAAAAGCTTTCTGGCATTCCACTTCGCACGTCATGGCGCAAGCGCTTGAGGAATTGTATCCCGGAATTAAATTAACTCTCGGACCTGCCATTTCTAACGGTTTCTATTATGATGTTGATTTTGAAGATCAGAAGATCGTTGAAGCTGATTTTAAAAAGATTGAAGATCGCGTTCTTGAGATTTCAAGAGAGAAACACGAATTTAAAATGCGCCCTGTTAGTAAAGCTGATGCTTTGGCAATGTATAAGGATAACGTTTACAAAACTGAACTGATTTCGAATCTTGAAGACGGAACAATCACATTTTGTGATCATGCTACTTTTACTGATTTATGCAGAGGCGGACATATTCCGAATACCGGTATCATAAAAGCTTTTAAAATCATGAGTGTGGCCGGCGCATACTGGAGAGGTGATGAGAAAAACAAACAGCTGACTCGTGTTTACGGAACTTCTTTCCCTAAACAAAAAGACCTGACTGAATATCTTGAACTTCTTGAGGAAGCAAAACGTCGCGATCACCGTAAACTTGGAAAAGAATTGGAATTGTTTGCTTTCTCTCAGAAAGTAGGACAAGGTTTGCCTTTATGGTTGCCTAAAGGAGCTGCTCTTAGAGATCGTCTAGAACAATTTTTAAAGAAAGCCCAAAAGAAAGCGGGTTATGAGCAAGTAGTTACTCCACATATTGGACAAAAGGAACTTTATGTAACTTCTGGTCACTATGCAAAATACGGTGCTGATAGTTTTCAGCCTATAAATACTCCTGCTGAAGGGGAGGAGTTTTTATTGAAACCTATGAACTGTCCTCATCATTGTGAGATCTACAATGTAAGACCTTGGTCGTACAAAGATTTACCAAAACGTTATGCCGAATTTGGTACTGTTTACAGATATGAGCAATCCGGAGAACTGCACGGTTTAACCCGTGTAAGAGGATTTACTCAGGATGATGCGCATATTTTTTGTACTCCGGAGCAATTGGATGAAGAGTTTAAAAAAGTAATTGATTTAGTATTATATGTATTCGGATCATTAGGTTTTGAAAACTTTACGGCTCAAATTTCGTTGAGAGACCAGGAAAACAGAGAAAAATACATTGGTTCTGATGAAAACTGGGAGAAAGCTGAAAACGCTATTATCAATGCTGCCGCTGACAAAGGATTAAATACTGTTGTAGAATATGGTGAAGCTGCTTTCTACGGTCCGAAGCTTGACTTTATGGTCAAAGATGCCCTGGGAAGACAATGGCAATTGGGAACAATTCAGGTCGATTACAACCTTCCTGAGCGTTTTGAATTAACCTATAAAGGTGCTGATAACGAATTACATAGACCAGTAATGATTCACAGAGCTCCTTTTGGATCTATGGAACGTTTTATTGCAATTTTACTAGAACACACTGCAGGAAATTTCCCACTTTGGTTAATGCCTGAGCAGGCTATTATCTTGTCTTTGAGCGAGAAATATGAAATATATGCTAAAAAAGTTTTAGATTTGCTAGAAAATCACGAAATTCGCGCCCTAATTGACAACAGAAGCGAGACTATCGGTAAGAAAATTAGAGATGCAGAGATGCAGAAAATACCATTTATGCTTATTGTCGGTGAGGAGGAAGAGAAAAACGGAACAATTTCAATTCGTCGTCACGGTCAGGAAGGAAAAGGGAATATTACAGTTACAATTGATGAATTTGTCGCTATTGTAAACGAAGAAATAAAAAAGACATTAAAAGTTTTTACAGTTTAACTTAAATTATAAAGTCATAGCAATAAGAAGCAACAGAGGTTACCAACCTCGAGTAGAAAAAAAAGACGCACACAGAATAAACAACCTTATTCGTGGTGTGCAAGAAGTGAGACTAGTAGGTGAAAACATCGAACCAGGTGTATTTAAACTTGCAGAGGCTTTACGTTTAGCGGATCAATTTGAATTGGATTTGGTTGAAATTTCACCAAATGCTGAGCCGCCGGTTTGTAAAATCATGGATTACAAGAAATTTGTTTACGAACAAAAGAAACGTGACAAGGTATTAAAAGCTAAGTCTACACAAGTTGTAGTAAAAGAAATCAGATTTGGTCCTCAAACGGATGAGCATGATTACGAATTCAAAAGAAAGAATGCTGAAAAGTTCCTGAAAGAAGGTGCTAAACTAAAAGCATTCGTTTTCTTTAAAGGACGTTCGATTATCTATAAGGATCAGGGTCAGATTTTATTACTACGTTTGGCAACGGATTTAGAAGAGCATGGTAAAGTAGAAGCGATGCCTGTTTTGGAAGGAAAGAGAATGATTATGTTCATTGCTCCGAAGAAAAAGAAATAGTGTTCAGTTTTAAGTCTCAGTGTTCAGTTGTGAACTTGAAACATTAAACTTGAAACAAAAATATAAGTAAGTAAGAATAAATTAAAACACTAGGAAAAATGCCTAAAATGAAAACAAAATCTAGCGCCAAGAAACGTTTCAAAGTTACTGGTTCTGGAAAGATTAAAAGAAAGCATGCTTTTAAAAGTCACATCTTGACTAAAAAATCTAAAAAACGTAAATTAGCTTTGACACACTCAGCGCTAGTTCACTCTACAGATATGAAAAGCATCAAACAACAATTAAGAATTATCTAATAATTCTTTAGGTTAAAAATCATTTAAATATAACCTTGGAGTATGGCCATTAAGTTCCTTTGATTTAATTCAGGACGCCTGCTACAAAAACACATTAAAATTATGCCAAGATCGGTAAATTCAGTTGCTAAAAGAGCAAGAAGAAAAAAAATAATGAAGCAAGCCAAAGGTTTCTTTGGCAGACGTAAAAACGTTTGGACAGTTGCTAAGAATGCAGTAGAGAAAGCAATGTGCTACGCTTACCGCGATAGAAAACAAAACAAAAGAAATTTCCGTGCTTTATGGATTCAACGTATCAACGCTGGAGCCAGATTGGAAGGAATGTCTTATTCTCAATTCATGGGAAAAGTTAAAGCTAACGGAATCGAATTGAACCGTAAAGTTCTTGCAGATTTAGCTATGAACCACCCTGAAGCTTTCAAAGCAATACTTAATAAAGTAAAATAAACGTTTTATAAACTCAATTTAGATTACTTACTTATCATAGAAAAACCATTCGTTAACGCGAATGGTTTTTTGTTTTTATAGAATCAACATTTAAATTAATCAGTTTAAAAGATAACTTCGTGACGAAAAATTTTCTAATCCTATTATTTACAATACACAGCTTGTCTACCATCGCACAAGTAAATAATCTTGACAAAAAGACTATCAATACAATAATTGGTGTAATTGACAAGCAAGATGTCAGTTGTAAATCTGAAATTGAAAGAGCAAAAATGGATTTTAGGTTCCAAGAAATCTTTTATTATATTGAACCCCAAGGATATCTTGATAGCGATTCTAAAAGACACCATCCTTATTTAAATAAATTACTAAAAAAAAGAGGAATTGAATTTCGTGAATCTCCTGAAACAGAATTTGCGTTATTCCATATAGAAGATGATGTAAAAAGTTATCCCGCAATAACCAACTGCTACTGTAAGGCATCTAATGAATTATTAAATCTAAAGTACGGTCGCAACTTTATAAAAGACATTGAAAAAACAGCTGACAGTATGTATGTAATGAGCAGAATAGATGATCCTTTTCAATATCCATCCGGAGTCGACAACTATTGTATAGTATATCCAAAAGCCGCAGATTTCCTTGATCAGAAAATTCAAATTCAAAAAGATTTTTTTTCCAATTTCAAATATCCGGCTGGTTTTATGCATCTAATACATAAAAGAGATTTTATGGCGAAAACCATGTTTACAATAAATAAAGATGACAAAGTCTCTGATATCAAGATAAATCTTGAATTTGAAAATCCCGAAAATCAAAAATTTTATAATGATATCCTTAATCAACTTATTTATTTCATTGAGAATGCAAAATGGAAAGCTGCTGTCTCTGGCGGCATAAAAGTAAACAGCTCCTTTAAGATTAACTTCTACAATGAAATTATTTAGCCTTCTGAATTTAAAAAGTACATTTGTACAACAGCAAATTCCTCTTTATGCACCAACCCCTTTTTGATCATATAGAAAAATTCGTAACACTGGAAGCTTCAGAGATTGATACTTTGGAATCGTGTTTAAGTTTGTTTAAAATTAAAAAGAAAGAACATGTATTGCAGGAAGGACAAATCTGCAACACCCTTTATTTTATTGTTAAAGGATGCATGAGGCAATATATTATTAATTCCAAAGGAACCGAGCAAACGCTTCAATTTGGCATAGAAAACTGGTGGATTACGGACTACCTGAGTTATCATAACCATACCCCTTCCCATTTTTACATTCAGGCTGTAGAAAACTGTGAAGTTATTGCCTTAGAAAAACCGATTCTTGAGTCCATTCTTATTCAGATTCCAAAGCTGGAACGATACTTTAGGGTTGTTTCACAGAAATCATTCGGAGCGGCTCAAATGCGCATCAAGTTTTTGTTTACGATGTCTGCAGAAGAAAGATACCATCATATCAATAACCTGTTCCCCGAATTTGTACAGCGCGTTCCTCAATACATGCTTGCCTCCTATTTAGATTTTTCGGCGGAATTTATGAGTAAAATCAGAGCGGGAAAAGTCTAACCGGCATTTCTTGAAGTAGTTCAAGTTTTGGAAAGCAGATATAAATGAACTTTGTATCAAACTTTAAAAAACAAGTAAAATGAAACCAAGAATCGTTATTCCCAAAGTAGCACCTGAAGCTTATCAGACCATGTTAAGTTTAGAAAAATACATCGCTACAACATCATTAAGTCCTGTTCACAAGGAACTCATCAAAATTAGAGCATCGCAAGTAAATGGCTGTGCATATTGCATTAATATGCATACAGCAGATGCACGAAAATTAGGTGTATCCGAACAACGCATTTATTTATTAAGTGCATGGCGCGAAGCTGATGTTTACACGGATGAAGAAAAAGCAATTTTAGCTTTGACTGAAGAAGTTACCTTAATAAACCATCACGTCTCTGAAGAAACCTATGAGAATACCGCAAAATATTTTGATGAAAAATCACTTGCTGAGATAATAATGATGATCATTACGATCAATGCCTGGAACAGAATTGGAATTGCTACCGGCATGAGAGCAGTATAATTTAAAGATAAGTTTTACAAAAAAAATGCAAATACCAACCCTCGCCTTCGAGGGTTTATTTGTATGTACCTATATATGAGAATTTGGTTGTTTTAATTTGAAAGAATATTCAAAATACCGTATTTATACGTGCTGCCAATTTATAGAATTTTCTATTTTTGGCGCAATGATACCTCAAAAAACACTAATTTACCTTTATATATCTTTTACTCTCCTCTTCTTTTCTTCCTGTCAAAAGAAAGGTATCTTCATTCCAAAAGGAACTAAAAGCAAAAAAGAAGTTCAAAAACTTATCAAAACTGCTGATGATTTTAACACCAATAAACAATTTGACAGCGCTTTTTATTATTACAATAAAGCAAAAATAAATTGTAATTCGGAAAATAACCCTGATGATTATATTTATTGCCTATGCAGTATGGCAGAGATACAACAAAATCAATATGATTTTAGTGGCAGTGAGACGACTATAAAGGAAGCTTTACCACTTTTAAACAGTATAAAGGATTCCGTTTACAACTGGAAGATCTACACCATTCTGGGGATTGACAATACTAATGTCTATAATTATAATAATGCGCTGTATTACTTTTATAAAGCACTATCCCTAAAAACAGATGAAGCTAAAAAACTAAAAACAAAAAATAATATTGCATCTGTTCTTATCAAACAGCAAAAATACAATGAAGCTTTACAGATATTACTTTCCTTATGTGTAGATAAAAACATTCACGAGAATCCGGAATACTATTCTAAAATACTTGACAAGATTGGCTTTTGTTATTTTAAACTTGAAAACAGGATCGCGCTGTTCTACTACACTAAAAGTCTGGAAATTAAATCTGAACTAAAAAATGATTCTGAACTGGGCAAGACATACTACTATCTTGCGGAGTATTATCAAAAACACGATCCTGCTTTATCGATAAAATATGCAAATTTGAGTTACAATAAATATAGTATCACAAACTGTATCGACAACAGATTAAGGACTCTTGGACTGCTTATAAAAAACAATTCCGGTACAGAATTAAAGAGGAACTCCATTACCTACGTTGAATTGACAGATAGCATCTTTGAGATAAAACAAAAAGCAAAAAACCTATTTGCAAGAATTAAATATGATTCGAAAAAAGAAAAAGAGGAAAACTTAAAACTAAAATCCCGAAAAATTAAAAACGAACTGCAATTAGCAAGACAAGAGAACCAGAATATTATCTCTTACATCATAATTTTAGCGGCTTTAGTCTTCATTATCATTCTGTATTTTTATCTCACTTCAAGAGCAAATCGCGAAAAACTAAAGGCAACTTATCATAGTGAGACAAGAATATCGAAGAAGTTACATGATGAACTCGCTAATGATGTCTATCATGCCATGGTTTTTGCAGAAAATACAGATCTTTCAATACCGCAAAACAAACAACTGTTAATAGATAATCTTGATACTATTTATACCCGAACCAGCAATATATCTAAAGAAAAACAACCCATTAACACTGACAAAGATTATATTCTTTCATTAAAACAAATGATTTCCGGATTCTATACCCCGAATATTACTCTTTTGCTAAATGATTTAGATACTATTGTATGGGATGAAATCGAAAAAACGAAAAAGATAACCCTTTACAGAACACTGCAGGAATTACTGGTAAACATGAAAAAACACAGTAAAGCAACATTGGTTGTCCTTACTTTCAAAAGAAACAATAGTACAATCTTAATAAATTATAGTGATAACGGACAAGGTATTGATCTGAAAAAAATAGTACTGAGAAATGGACTTCACAATGTAGAAAATCGAATTTATGCCATAAAGGGAAGCATTGATATTGAATCAACTCCTGGGAAAGGTTTTAAAGTCTTTATTAAATTTCCTTTACACGAATGAAAAATATAAATCGATTTCTAAAAAAAACAGCTATCAAATACTTTCTGCTCAAAATAACGATAGTATTACTGATTATTTCTTCTGTTCATTCCTGCAGAAGAGAAAATCATATTAAACCTGAAGAAAAAAATCATACTGCAGAGATTAAAAAGATCATGGATACAGCAGATCTCTTATTTGATACGAATAAAAGAGACAGCGCTTACAAGTACTTTAATAAAGCCCTGACTATCACAGAACCAACGAAAAATCCGGACGAATATGTTTATTCTCTCGCTTGTATGGCTGAAATGCTGCAGCTTGAAGGTGACTACATTAAAAGCGAGTACCTGCTGACTAAAACCATGCCTTATTTAAATAAAACAACAAGACCCCGATTTAAATGGTATGTATACACCGTAATGGCTAATAACTATCACAATACTTACGATTTTAAAAATGCAGTGCTTTACCACAAAAAAGCATTACTACATACTATTTCTATTTTAAAAAAGAATCAGACTTTAAGCAATATAGCAGGCGTTTACAAAGACCAGGAAAAATATGATGAAGCCATAAAAATATATTTGCCTTTGGTTGAAAAAAAACACATTGATAAAACCAATTTAGATTTCAGCAATAGAAATCGTGCCATAGCACTGAATAATCTGGGGTACTGTTATTATAAAACTAACAATCCTAAGGCTTTACAATGTTTTGAAGAAAGCTTAAAAATCAACCTTCAACTAAATGACCGGGAAGGTGTAATGTTCAATCACAGATTTATTTCGCTCTACTACTTAAAAAACAATCCAAAACTTGCTCCAAAACATGCTGAATTAGCTTATGAGATATCCTGCGAAGATAAATTCCCAACAAAAAGAATCAATTTTTTAAGTGTATTAATACAATGCAGCACCGGGAAAGATCTGAAAAAATACGCTCTCGAATACATTCATCTTACGGATAGTATTAAAGAAGTCAGGCTGAAGGCAAAAAATCCATTTGCCCAAATTAAATATGATTCAGAACTGGACAAGGCAGAAAATCTACAGCTAAAAACGTTACACTCAGAAAACCAATTACAACTGGAACGACAAAAAAACCGAAATATAATATCTTACATCATTATCTTCTGCATTCTGATCTTTATATCACTTCTTTCTTTCCATCTAATTATGAAAGGAAGAAAAGAAAAGAATGAAGCCATATATAACAGTGAAATCCGAATTTCAGAGAAACTAAAAAGTGAACTTTCAAACAACATTTACGAGGCTATTTCTTTTGCAAAGAGCGAAAATCTGGAAAAAAGCGAGAATAAAGAGCAATTATTAAACAATTTAGAAATTATATATTCCCGCACCAGAAATATATCAAAAGAGAACAGTTATATTATAACGGATGAAAATTATGTTTTTATTTTAAAGGAAATGATAGCCGGATTTAAAACTGAAAATGTAAACATTTTACTAAACGGTCTGGATACAATTGCCTGGAATGATATTGACAAGAACAAAAAAATAATTCTTTACCGAATAATTCAGGAGCTATTTGCCAACATGAAAACACATAGTGAAGCTACTTTGGCAAGCATTACTTTTAAAATAAATAATAAAAATTTATTCGTAAATTACACTGATAATGGCGTTGGGATTACAAAAAACACATTTATTTCAAAAAATGGACTACAAAATGTGGAAAGCCGTATAAAAGCTATCAATGGAACTATTAATTTTGACACTTATTCCCAAAGTGGATTTAAATTAAGTTTTTCTTTCTCTATATAAAAAACAGCAGTATGTTCAAAAAGGTTTTAGTTGCAGAAGATTTAGATAGTATAAGCATAGGAATTATTCAGGTTCTTGAAGACCTGAACATACCTGTAATCGATCACGTAAAGTATTGTGATGATGCATTAATAAAAATAAAAAAAGGAATAACAGAAAATAATGCTTACGATTTAATAATAAGCGATCTGTCATTTAAATCGGACCACAGGAAAATAAAGCTTTCTTCGGGTGAAGAACTCATAGAAGCCGTAAATAAGGTACAGCCTTCCATAAAAAAGATTATATTTTCGATAGAAGATAAATCGTATCGCATCAAATCTCTTTTCAACGATTTAAAAATTAATGCATACGTAACTAAGGGACGAAATAGTATTGAGGAATTAAAAACCGCCATTGAGAGAACTTTTGGAAATGAGGAGAGAATAGTATCCTCTGACTTATCGCTTAGTTTTAGCGACAAAGCTTTAATTGAAATTGAATCTTACGATATTTCTATTTTAAACCTTTTGGCTAAGGGGTATACTTTAGAAAATATCTCAAAAGAATTTAAAGTCATTGCATTAACTCCAAATGGAACAAGTAGCATTGAAAAAAGAATCAATAAATTAAAAATATATTTTAAAGCCAATAATAATGTCCATTTAATTGCTATTGCAAAGGATTTTGGATTGATTTAGTTTTAATCTCGTTACGGTTTCCCGTAAGGAAATTTGCTTTTATAAATCTAAATTTGTGTAAAATCTATTTAAAATACTCATGAAACCAAAATACATAATTACTTTAGAAAAAGATAAAAGCAGAAAAATTATCTCGCGAATTAATACACCCAAAAACAAAATTGTAATCAAAGCGATGTTACTCTGTCTTTTTCTTTCCATAAGCTTTGCTTTTGTATCAGAGAAAACAGGATGGATCGAAGTGGACTGGAATATCATTTTTATTCCAACACTTTTAGTTTTGCAAATAATAATTATCACAAGTGCCTTAAAAAACAGATATAAGAAACACTAAATATACGGACTTCAGAAACATTTGTTCGCAAGAAGGAGAAGCGACAAATTTTGAAAATGCTTATATTTGATCCTTTAAATACTGCATGAAAAAAATCCTTCCCCTTTTTATTCTATTCTTTACTTTTCAGTCTTTTTCCCAGATAAAAGTCCTTTCATGGAACTTAGAAAATTTTGGAAAATCAAAAACAGAAACTCAATTAAATTTTATCGCCGGCACGCTTCGCGGGTATGATATTATAACCATTCAGGAAGTTGTGGCAGGTTACGGTGGTGCCAATGCGGTTGCAAGCCTTGTTGAAATTCTGAATAAAAAAGGATCCAAATGGGATTATCGTGTAAGCGATCCCACAAGTGGCAGCAGCTACAAAAAAGAACGATATGCATTTATCTGGAAAACAAACAAAGCACACCTGAAGGGAAATGCCTGGCTGGAAAAAAAATATACGATGGAAATTGATCGGGAGCCGTATTTTGCCAGTTTTGAAGTTGCTAAAAAAACATTTACGCTGGTTACTTTCCACGCGATTACAAAAAGTAAACAGCCTGAAACAGAAATAAAGTATTTCAAATTTCTCCCACAGGAATACCCGAATCTAAATTTGATTTTTATCGGGGATTACAATTGCCCTCAATCACATACTGTTTTTAATCCGTTGAAAAAGATGGGATATGCTCCTGTTTTTCAAAATCAAAAAACAACCTTAAAACAAAAATGTATCGGTGAAAATTGTTTAGCCTCAGAATTTGACAATATTTTTTACAGAAGTACTTCTTTATCTAACCTCAATTCCGGAATAATTCCATTTTATAAAAAGTTTACTTCCTTAAAAGAGGCACGTCAAATATCAGATCATGTTCCGATCTGGTTTGAATTTTCAATCCGATAAACTACGTTTTCAGTTTTTTCTTTCTTGCCGCAGGGAACAATACATTATTGAGGATTAATCTGTAACCCGGAGAATTTGGATGTAAATCTAAAACAGTTGGCGGATCCCCTACCTGATGTTGAAAATCTTCCGGATCATGGCCGCCGAAAAAGGTAAACATTCCTTTCCCTTTTTCTCCGTGAATGTATCTGGACTCCCCGTTAAGTTCGCAAACGCCCATTACCAAAACATTAGATTTTATTAAAGCCGAATCAAAAGAGGTTGTTTGTCCCATAAAGCCTTTTACCAGTTGTGTATGATTTTGACACAACATGCTTGGAATTGGATCCCATTTTGCCGAAAATTCCATCAGAGAGAAATAATCTTTTTCCATCTGAATTTTTCGTTTAGACGTCATATCAATATCTGAAAACTCATATACTTCAGGTTTTCTTTCTAAAGTGAAATTTTTAAAGGCAAAAGAATTGGCATAATTTAATTTAGACTGGTAATTGGATTCACTTGCATCCCCATCAAACATGGCTTCACAAATATCAACTCCATCAGCTGCGAGTGCGATATCAAAACTATCTGTTGCAGAACACATTGCAAACATAAATCCTCCGCCTACGACAAAATCCCTTATTTTTTTTGCAACCGCGCCTTTCTCCTGCGATACTTTGGCATACCCTAATTTTGCTGCGAGTGCCTCGGCGTCCTTTTTTTGATCAATATACCAGGGTGTGTTTTTATAAGCCGAGTAAAATTTGCCATACTGACCCGTAAAATCTTCATGGTGCAAATGCAGCCAATCGTAAAGCAGTAACTGATCACTCAGAACTTCTTCATCGTAAATGGGTGTAAAAGGTATTTCAGCATACGTTAAAACTAACGTTACAGCATCGTCCCACGGTTGTTTCCCCTTTGGTGTATACACGGCAATTTTTGGTGCTTTTTCGAGAACTACGGATTCCATGTTTTGAGAAGGGCTCGAAATATCATTTAAAATCGAAGCTTCTTCACTATCTGAAATTATTTCAAAACTGACTCCCCTAATTTTACATTCTTTTCTAATTTCTTCTGCATCAGGCAACAAAAACGAGCCTCCGCGGTAATTCAGCAGCCAGCTGGCTTTGTAATCTTTACTTAAACACCAGTACGTAATCCCGTAAGCTTTTAGATGATTCTGTTGTGTAGTTTCATCCATCGGTATTAATATGAAAGAGGCTCTGGCAGTTAGTGAAAACAGAAGTATGGAAATATAAACTAATCCTTTATTCATCAGAAAATTATTTTAGTAAAGATATAAAGGAAGGATTAAAAAATGCAACTGCATAACTGTTTTATCTATAAAATTGAAAAATTTGTCAGAAGAATTTGCAAAATCACGTAAAAACACCTGTAATTCAACTACACTTTCTGATTAAATTTGTGAGCAAATAACCAATTATATAAATCAATGAAAAATTTAATCATGAAATCCAATGAAAGCAAGAATGAACCAAAGGGATTAAAAATATTGCAGAAAATAGGTATCTGCGTACTTGTTTTAACTATAATAGTGTATTATGTTTTATCGATCCAGTTTTTAACAAGCTAAATTGTCAAAACTGCGATTTCATTTTGAATTGCATAAACCACTAATCCGGCAATATTCCTGGACTCCGTTTTTAATAATAAATTATTACGGTGTCCTTCGACTGTCCTTGGACTTAAAAAAAGCTGATCAGCAATTTCAGAAGTTGTTTTTTGCTGGCAAATAAGCTGAAGAATTTCTATTTCACGTGGTGACAGAAACCCGGTTTCTAAGTTACACTTATTATTTTTTGAGGAAATGATGGTATCCTGGATTGTTTTTAGAACAGTCTGACTGTAGTAAAACCCTTTTCGGGATACTTCATTAATGGTATGTATTAAATCTTTTGGAGTTGTATTTTTTATCAGGTAGGCAACAGCTCCCACCTGGATCATATTAGCGACGAACGATTTTGTATCGTAACTTGTTAAGGCTATTATTTTTATATCCGGATAGGCTTTTCGAATAATTTTTGTGGCTTCAACCCCATTCAGGACAGGCATCTTTAAATCCATGATAATAATATCCGGTTTTATTTCATTGTCTTCTAAGCGGGAAATTAGTTCTTCTCCGTTTGAAGCTTCAAAAATAATTTCGATATTATCTTCTCTTTGCAGTAAAAAAGAAATTCCTTTCCGAAATAAAATTTCGTCGTCGACTAAAGCAATTTTAATAGCACCGCTCATTTTTTATTTGGTTTTGGTCGTTTAGTATGCCGAAATTACAAAATATGCTTTTAAAAAAACGAAAAATGCCTTTGTTTATTAGTAAAAATTTGACTTTTATCTTAAAACATACTTTAGAAAGTAAACATTACAGCAATACCATTGCCTATTTCAGAATTTATTTGAATTGTTCCGTCCAGAAATGATAAACGGCTGTCTATATTTTTCATACCAAGTCCCTTCTGGTTTTCTACATTTTCCATATCAAAACCTACTCCGTTATCTTCATAATTACAGGTTTTCATATCACCATCATTCCTAAAGGTAATCCAGATTTCGCTCGCTTTTCCGTGTCTCATGGAATTGTTCATTAATTCCTGCAATATTCTGAAAACATGCAGATGCCGGTCGATTTCTTTGTCATCAAAATCAATTTCATTTTTATAATACACCTTTACCGCTTTAGAACTTTCGAACTCTTCGCATAATTCTTCAACAGCAGCATTAAGTCCAAATTTCTCAAAAACGGGCGGCAACAAATTATGTGCAATTTTTCTGGAATTCTCTAAAGCCTTTGTCGTTAAATTTATGATATTTTCTGTAATCTCAAGAGTTTCTTTTTCCGTTAAATCGGGAGCGGTGAGTAAATGACTATTTAACGATACGATATTCAATTTAGAGCTGATATCATCATGTAAATCCTGGGCAATTCGTTTGCGTTCCTCTTCCTGAGTTACGATAACGGCATGTAACTGTTCCTTCTGATACTGCAATACCAAATCTTTTTTTTCCAGTTCTTTCTGAATGATTTTTTTTCTTGAAAAATAGAAGAATACGACTATTGCAATGGCCATCACCACAAAAAAAAGAGAGGTGTATAATATTATCGCAACAATCTCTTTTTCAGGAATTGAATTCATACTCATATAGAAATATTTATTTCGCTTTTAAAACAGAAGCAATTAACCATTACGAATACTTTTAGACTGAGAAATGGTCTTTTTGGAAAAGCTTTTTTTCCATTCGTATAAAATAAACAGTTGATTTACTAAAACTAAAACAGCATTTAACGTCCAGCTTAGAAATTTCAGATTTTCACTTAATCCTATTGTTAAATTACCTACCAGAAACAAAATGGCACTTGCCAGCAAATAAATTATTATACCGACTGTGATAAAGTAATATTCCTTTTTATCCGTAAGCATATCGTACAAATGCAAAAGTGCAAAAAACACAACCAATAAAGAGGTAATCGTAATTTCCAATAAGTTAAACTTAAAAAACATACTTGGATCAAAGAAATACTGAACTGCTAAAACCACTAATCCGGCACAAGTTCCGGTCAGAATTACTTTCTTTTTCAAGACATCTTTCACCAGTAAAAAATAGAATACTGCCAGTAATATTAATTGTCCGACAAAGTAAAAATGAGACATAAACAGATTTACTTTTTTACAGTAAAGCAAAATGACACAGATAAGCTGTACAGCAACTAATAATGCAAGATAAGCAGTAAAAATTTTATAGGCCTTTCCAAATTTGGAAAAGCCTATTATGTATAAAATAAGGTTAAGTAGTAAAAAGAAATAACCTGTATTTGCAATTAATTGATACATTTTTTTAAGGATTCATAGGACTTGTAGGATCACCATTTGGAGGACATGGCTGTGTCATATTATAAACAACGCCGCCACCACCGTCAGTTGCAGCTGCACTATCTTTAGCGGCAACTCCTGTTTTGAATACATCTTTGTAGATACCCGTTTTAGCATCCAATTTTGTACCTACAAACATTAAAACCTGCTGACCTGCATTGTTAATCCCTTTGTAAGCACGCACCGCATCAATATCCTGGTCCAGTACTTGTCTCAGTGTTTCCAATGGAATTAAGTAAGCGTCCACTTTGTTTTTACCATCTTCCTCAAGGCCAGATGATTTTCTGTATTTATCAGCCCATAATTTTCCTTCAGCCAAAGGAATTTCTACACTTCCTAAATTCTCTTTTTCTAACATAATATAATTTTGTTTTTGGTTACAAGTTACTATGCAATTATTTTATTAACTGCATTGCTAAACTACAGAATTATATTAAGAAAATTCACAATAAGAGATAAAAAAAAAGCCTTAAAATAAGGCTTTACAATTTCTTAAAATGGTACATCACTGTCATCATCGTCGTCATTTAAGTTACTGCCAAAGGCTTCATTTGCCGAAGGCAGGTTTTTTGTTATAAACGGATTTTCCTCATGATTCATTTTAGAAGGCAAATCGTCATAATTACCTGAAAAATCATCAAGGTTATCGAATTTTCCAAGATGTCCTATAAATTTCAACCGGACGTTTTCGATACCACCATTACGGTGTTTCGCGATCATTATCTCTGCCTGGCCGGTAGTTGGCGAAGCCTCATCATCATCCCATTCGTCAATTTTATAATATTCCGGTCGGTACAAAAACGAAACAATATCAGCATCCTGCTCAATCGCTCCGGATTCACGAAGATCCGACAGCAACGGACGTTTACTGGAACCACGTGTTTCAACGGCACGCGATAGCTGCGAAAGTGCTATTACCGGAACGTTTAGCTCTTTTGCCAAAGCCTTTAAATTTCGGGAAATCGTAGAAATCTCCTGCTCACGATTTCCTCCTCCTTTACTGTTTCCTCCGGCAGTCATCAATTGCAAATAATCCACAATGATGATTTTAATACCGTGCTGTGAAACCAGACGACGGCATTTTGCTCTTAAATCAAAAATAGAAAGTGAAGGCGTATCGTCAATAAACAGTGGTGCTTTTTCTAAGTTTTTAACTTTGGTACTCAGCATCTCCCATTCGTGAGGTTCTAATTTACCCGTACGTAATTTTTCTGATGACAATCCTGTTTCTGATGAAATTAACCTCGTGATCAACTGAACCGATGCCATCTCCAAAGAGAACAAGGCTACCGGATGCCCAAAATCAATCGCCATATTTCTGGCCATTGAAAGTACAAAGGCAGTTTTTCCCATCGCCGGTCTCGCCGCAATAATAATTAAATCACTCGGCTGCCATCCGGAAGTCAGCTTGTCTAAGTTCGTAAAACCGGTTTCAACCCCGCTCAGACCTTCTTGTTTTGCAATTTCCTCAATACGTTTTTTGGCCTGAAGTACTAAACTTTGGGCAGTTTCAGAACTACGTTTAATATTTCCCTGTGTTACTTCATAGAGTTTTGATTCGGCTTTATCCAGCAAATCAAATACATCTGTTGTTTCATCATAAGAGTCTTCGATAATTTCAGTCGAAATACGAATCAAACTCCTCTGAATAAACTTTTGAAGAATAATACGGGAGTGAAATTCGATATGCGCGGAAGACGCTATTTTTTGTGTAAGCTGAATTAAATAAAAATCACCGCCTGCCAGTTCTAATTTTCCATTTTTTTTAAGCTGGGTGGAAACGGTTAACAAGTCAATTGGCTGCGTTTCGGTAAAAAGCTGTACGATAGCTTCAAAAATAAATTTGTGAGCGTCTTTATAAAAAGCATCGGCTTGTAAAATATCAATTACATCATCGACCCCTTTTTTATCAATCATCATCGCCCCAAGTACAGCTTCTTCTAAATCAAGTACTTGAGGCGGTAATTTCCCTCTTTCTAAATTAATAATTGTGGTTTTATCGACCTTTACAGGATTTATGTTTTTGAAATTTTCCATATAGCGAAAGTAGCAAAATTTAAAAAAACAATGCTATCGAGTTATAACTATTAATTGTTTATAAATATGTTTTTTTGTTCATAACCAAAAAAAAATCCGAAACGGTAAGGCTTCGGATTTTTAAATAAATTGTAAGAATTTACTCTTTAAACTCGCCCATTTTACTATATTTGTCCATTCTTTGGGCAATTAAGTCGGCTGTTGATAAGTCTTTCAATTCGTTATACCCTTTAGTGATATATTCCGCCACGGTCTTAAAAGTAGTTTCGCGATCGTAGTGCGCTCCTCCAAGCGGTTCCGGAATTACATCATCTACTAATTTTTGCCTTTTCATGTCAGATGATGTCAATTTTAAAGCATCAGCTGCACGTTCTTTGTACTCCCAGCTTTTCCATAAAATGGAAGAACAGGATTCCGGTGAAATTACGGAGTACCATGTATTTTCCAACATGTATACTTTATCTCCCACACCTATTCCTAAAGCTCCTCCGGAAGCACCTTCCCCCACAATGATGGTAATGATTGGCACTTTTAAACGAACCATCTCAAAAATATTTCTGGCAATAGCTTCTCCCTGTCCTCTTTCTTCAGCTTCAAGTCCAGGATAAGCACCCGGAGTATCTACAAGAGTTAAAACCGGAATACCGAATTTCTCTGCCATTTTCATCAAACGCAACGCTTTACGGTACCCTTCAGGATTTGCCATACCAAAATTACGGTATTGACGTGTCTTGGTATTATATCCTTTTTGCTGACCCACAATCATAAAAGATTGTCCGTTTACTTTTCCTAAACCGCCAACCATTGCTTTATCGTCTTTAAAACCTCTGTCTCCGTGAAGTTCTAAAAAAGTATCACCGCAAATAGCCCTGATATAATCTAAAGTATAAGGCCTGTTCGGATGTCTTGACAATTGTACCCTTTGCCAGGCTGTAAGGTTTTTGTATATTTCTTTCTTAGTTTGTTCTAATTTCTTGTTGATTTCCTTACAAGTTGGCGTAACATCAACGTCAGATTCTTTTCCAATTATAACGCACTTTTCTAACTGTTCTTCAAGTTCTTTTATTGGAAGCTCAAAATCTAAATATTCCATGGATTTTTGAATTTTGTTTGTAAATCGAACCGCAAATATAAAAATATTATATCATTGGCAGAATTAAATGTTATTTAATATGTAAAAATGCAATTTAAAAATAAGGTAAATATTACACTTTTTTCTTATTTTGATAGTGTTTAAATACGCCGTTTAAAATAACTGTGATAACAATTATTACCGCACCAATATAAAATTCCGTGCTCATTTTTTCTTTTCCTCCAAGAATGAAATACGCCAGCATAATCCCGTAAACAGGCTCTAAATTAGTGGTTAACATCACCGTATAAGGCGTTAAACGCTGCATTACTTTTACTGAAGCAGTAAAAGCATAGGCTGTACAAACTGATGCCAGCACGAGTAACAAACCCCAGTTGTTCAGTGACATTGAAAAGAAATCCGCCTTAAATTTTCCCTGAAATAAAAAATAGACAGAAATAAAGAAAACACCGGCGCCAAACTCATAAAAAGTAATTACCGATGGTTCATGATCCGCTATTAATTTTCCATTCATAAGCGTAAACAATACACCCAGAATAATAGAAGCCAGTGCAAAATAAACCCCCTGCAGGTATTTAATTTCCACCTGAAGGATCAGTCCTAAACCTCCAATGATGATAAGTCCGAAGAAAACTTCGTACCACAGGATTTTTCGTCCATAAAATATGGGCTCTAAAAGAGATGCAAAAAATGCCCCCAGCGAAAAGATCGAAAGTGTAATGGAAACATTAGAAATATGAATGGCTTTAAAAAAGAAGATCCAGTGTAAAGCAATCAGAAGTCCGACAAAAATAAGTTTAAAAAATTCTTTTACGGGAACCTTAAAAGATTGTCTTTTGCAAACAATAAAAATGCCCAGAAAAATCCCGGCAAGAAGCATTCTGTACCATACCAGATTTTCGGCATCAATGGTAATCAAAGCGCCCAAAATGGCTGTAAATCCCCAGATAAAAACTATTAAATGAAGGTTTAAGTAACTTTTTAAATTATCGTTTCGCATTACGTAATAAGTAAACGGCCAGAATTCCAAAAACAATATTCGGAAACCAGACAGCTAGTAAAGGTGAGAAAGTAGATTTTTCGGCAAGAGTACCAAATATTTTATCAAAAAACACAAAAGAAAAGGCAATTGCGATTCCGATTGCCAGATTTGTTCCCATACCCCCGCGACGTTTCATTGAAGAAACGGCAACGGCAATAATAGTCAGGATAAAAGCAGAAACCGGAACACTGTATTTTTTGTACAGTACTACCAAATAGGTATTAATATTCCCTGAACCTCTTTTTCGTTCTTTTTCAATAAATTTATAAAGTTTCCCTAAACTTAAAGTTTCAGCAATATAAACAACCGGAGTTAAATCTTCTAACTCAAATTTAAAGGCCATATTTTTTTCAGGAACTTTTTCAATTACGTCATTTAATTCATTGACTGTTCTTTTTGTATAATCGTAAAGTATATAAATCTTTTTCTTCGGATCCCATTTGATGCGGCTCGCCGTGATTTTATACTTCAGCTTATCCTTGTCAAAATGCTCTAAGGAGAAATTAAAGGCTGTTTTAGATTCTTCATTGAAACTATTCACAAAAATAAAATCATTATCATTAATTTGTCTGTAGACATTGGTATTTTCACCCCGCATCAGCTGTTTTCCGTTTCCTTTCAGGTATGTATACCTAAAATTATTAAACCCTTCACTGGCAGCAGGAACAATAAAAAAACCCATAAGTAATACAAAGACCGAAATAATACTGGCCCCAATGATGTAAGGCCTTAGAAATCGTGTAAAGGAAATCCCGGAACTCAGAATCGCAATAATCTCTGTATTATTAGCCAGTTTTGAAGTAAACCAGATAACCGATAAAAACAAAAATATCGGAAATAAGGAGTTCGCAAAATAAATGGTAAAGTTGTAATAATAGATCGCAATATCCATAAACGGAATTTTGTTCTCCAACATCTTATTCACCTTTTCAGAAACGTCAATTACAATTCCGATCGGAATAAACAGCATGATCATCACCGTAAAAGTGGCTAAATAGCGTTTTAAAATATACTTATCTATTATTGTTAGCATAGATTTTTTTTGTTTTTCTTGTTTTATGTTTCAGGTTTCAGGTTCTGTTGGAAAGAACGTGAAACCTGAAACAAAAATAACCTGAAATTTTTTACAGTCGTTGACTCATATTTTTAACCATCATTTCTTTCCATGGTCTGAAATCGCCTGCTAAGATATGTTTTCTGGCCTCACGAACCAACCACATATAAAAACCAAGATTATGAATCGTTGCAATTTGTTTTCCTAAATATTCATTAGCAGCAAACAAGTGACGCAGGTAAGCCTTTGTATATTCTGTATCTACAAAAGTATGTCCCATTTCATCGATTGGCGAAAAATCAGCTTCCCATTTTTTATTTTTAATATTAATCGTTCCGTTTGACGTAAACAACATACCGTTTCTGGCATTACGCGTTGGCATTACGCAATCGAACATATCGATTCCTAAAGCAATGTTTTCCAGAATATTGATCGGAGTTCCTACTCCCATCAGGTAACGGGGTTTATCTTCCGGTAAAATTTCGCACACTACTTCTGTCATTGCATACATTTCTTCAGCAGGCTCCCCTACTGACAAACCTCCGATAGCATTTCCCTGCTGACCTGAATTCGCAATATATTCTGCCGACTGACGTCGTAAATCTTTATAGGTACTTCCCTGAACAATTGGAAAAAAAGTCTGTTCATATCCGTATTTATAAGGCACTTTATCTAAATGACTGATACAACGATCCAGCCAGCGATGCGTCATGTGCATCGAGCGTTGTGCATATCTGTAATCGCACGGATAAGGTGTACATTCATCAAAAGCCATGATAATATCGGCTCCGATGGTACGCTGAATTTCCATTACATTTTCAGGCGTAAAGAAGTGGTACGAACCATCAATATGGGATTTAAATTTTACCCCTTCTTCCTTAATTTTTCTGTTATTCGAAAGTGAATATACCTGATATCCACCGGAATCTGTCAAAATATTACGGTCCCAGTTCATAAATTTATGCAATCCACCGGCTTTTTCCAGGATTTCAGTTTGCGGACGCAAATATAAATGGTAAGTATTTCCAAGAATAATGTCGGGATTGATATCTTCTTTCAGTTCGCGCTGATGTACTCCTTTTACAGAAGCTACCGTTCCGACAGGCATAAAAATAGGCGTTTCAATTACGCCGTGATCTGTAGTAATACTCCCCGCTCTCGCTTTTGATTGCGGATCTTTTTGTAATAAATCAAACTTCATCTGTTTCTTTTTTCAGTCGGCAAAGATAGTTTAATTTGAGGAAAATCTAATTAATTAGAGAATTAGTCAATTAGAAAATTAGATAATGATTTTGATTGTCGGGAAAACTGGCTTTCTAATTAGAGAATGTGTCAATTTAGAAAATGAGATAATGATTTTGATTGTCCGGAAAACTGGCTTTCTAATTAGAGAATGTGTCAATTTGAAAATGAGATAATGAGTTTGATTGTCGGGAAAACTGGCTTTCTAATTAGAGAATGTGTCAATTTGAAAATGAGATAATGAGTTTGATTGTCCGGAAAACTAGCTTTCTAATTAGAGAATGTGTCAATTTAGAAAATGAGATAATGAGTTTGATTGTTGTGAAACCTAGCTTAAAATTAGAGAATGTGTCCATTTGAAAGTGAGATAATGATTTACGCTCGGCATCTGCGTTAGGGATAGCAGCGGCATCCTTTTGTGACAGAGGTCCGGTCTTATTTGACAATGAATTTTCGGGAACAAAAGATATAGCGGATAGCCCGACCCCTGGGGAACGCCCAAAATAATGAAGTAAAAGAATGTAAAAAGTACAATATCTAAGTACTAAAAGTGTAACAGAATGAGATGATTGATTGTTTAATTTAGTAAAAAGGAAATTTAAATTTAAAACATAGAAATCATGATAAATTCAGAAGAAAAAGACGCCATAAAAGAAGATCAGATTGAAAAAAACCTTGAACAATTGGATTATCCGGCCTCAGAGGACATTTATAACAATGAGGAAAAACTAAAAGATATCGATCCGGATCATATTACCAATGGAAACACAATTGATCAGAAAGAAGGAGAATGGAATGAGAATTCATTCAACATTGACAAAGAAGACCAGACCGGAGAAGATCTTGACGTACCTGGCTCCGAACTCGATGATCAGCAGGAAGAAATCGGATCTGAAGATGAAGAAAACAATTATTACAGCGAAAGCGACACTAATTAAAAAGCATTACAATATTTATCAAAAGTTTATTTGCCACAGATTAAAGGATTAGTACCGGTTTTTTAAAATCAATCGAATCCCTTAATCTGTGGCAAAACTTTTATACACTGCAACAATACTTCAGTCTTTTTTTAAGATCAATAAAAAAAGAAACAAAATTTAACAATTCTGACAAACTAAAGCAAAAAATCATTTGTCTCTCCGCAAAATAACGATTACTTTTGCGTCAGTTTAACTTTTACACATAAAATGAAGCCTAACACACAACAATTAAGCGATTTAACTATCCAAGTAAGAAGAGATATTCTTCGTATGGTACATGCTGTAAACTCAGGCCACCCGGGTGGATCACTAGGTTGTACAGAATTTTTGGTTACTTTATACCAAAACATCATGGACCGTAAAGAAGGTTTTGATATGGACGGAATCGGAGAAGATCTTTTCTTCCTTTCAAACGGTCATATTTCTCCAGTTTTTTATAGCGTTTTAGCCCGAAGCGGTTATTTCCCTGTTTCAGAATTAGCTACCTTCAGATTATTAAATTCCCGCTTACAAGGGCATCCAACCACTCACGAAGGATTACCTGGTGTTCGTATAGCTTCCGGTTCATTAGGACAAGGTTTATCTGTAGCTCTTGGGGCAGCTCAGGCGAAAAAATTAAACGGAGACAATCATATCGTTTACAGCCTTCACGGTGATGGTGAACTACAGGAAGGTCAAAACTGGGAAGCGATCATGTATGCTTCTGCTAAAAAAGTAGATAATATCATTTCAACTATTGACCTTAACGGAAAACAAATTGACGGAACAACGGATCAGGTTTTACCAATGGGAAGCATTCGTGCCAAATTTGAAGCTTTTGACTGGGACGTTCTTGAAATTAAAGAAGGAAACAACATCGACGCTATCCTTGCAGGTCTTAATGATGCCAAATCAAGAACAGGAAAAGGAAAACCGGTTTGTATTTTACTATATACTGAAATGGGTAACGGAGTTGACTTTATGATGCACACGCACGCGTGGCATGGAAAAGCGCCAAATGATGAACAATTGGCAAATGCATTGGCTCAAAACTATTCTGCAGATCAAATCGATTATTAAAAAAGTGATAAGCTTTAAGCGGTAAGCTTTATGCCTATTGCCTACGGCCCTATTGCGTACAGCAAAAAAACAAAAATGAAAAAATATATAAATACAGGAAGTAAAGATACCCGTTCTGGTTTTGGAGCGGGAATGACTGAATTAGGTCAGAAAAATGAAAATGTTGTTGCCTTATGTGCCGATTTAATCGGTTCATTGAAATTTGATGATTTCAAGAAAAATCATCCGGAACGTTTTTTCCAGATTGGTATCGCTGAAGCCAATATGATCGGTATTGCGGCGGGTTTAACCATTGGAGGAAAAATTCCATTTACAGGAACTTTCGCTAACTTCTCTACAGGAAGGGTTTACGATCAGATTCGTCAGTCTGTTGCTTACTCGGATAAAAACGTAAAAATTTGTGCTTCTCACGCCGGATTAACCCTTGGTGAAGACGGAGCAACACACCAGATCCTTGAAGATATTGGTTTAATGAAAATGTTACCGGGAATGACTGTAATCAATACTTGCGATTATAATCAGACCAAAGCAGCTACTCTTGCCCTGGCAGATCATCATGGTCCTGCGTATTTACGTTTTGGACGTCCGGTTGTACCTAATTTCACTCCTGCTGACGAGCCTTTCGTAATTGGAAAAGCAATTTTATTAAACGAAGGTACCGATGTTACTATTGTAGCAACAGGACATTTAGTTTGGGAAGCCCTTATCGCTGCCGAAGCTTTGGAAGCAAAAGGAATTTCTGCTGAAGTGATCAACATTCACACGATTAAACCTCTTGACGAAGAAGCAATTCTGAAATCTCTGGCTAAAACAAAATGTGTGGTAACTGCTGAAGAACATAACATTCTTGGCGGTCTTGGAGAAAGCATCTCAAGAGTATTGGCTTTAAACACTCCTGCCCCACAAGAATTTGTAGCCGTAAACGATAGTTTTGGTGAGTCAGGAACTCCTGAACAATTAATGGACAAATACAAACTAAACAATCAGGCCATTGTTGAAGCCGTAGAAAGAGTTATTAAAAGAAAATAATTTTAAAATTCTCTTATTTATATACAAAACCTCGAAAGTGATTTCGAGGTTTTTTTTTAAACCTACCACACTTAAACCCAAATTACTACCCTGAGCGAAGTCGAAGGCTTATGAAAACAGTATTTTGATTAAAGCGTTTTCATACTATATTATGAACCTCTAAAACAGGAGGCTATTCAAAAATACAATGATATAATAATCACGCCAAGTCACAAAGTCGCCAAGTCTTACGATTATTCTCAAAGCCCATTGTCAATCTGAGCATTCTATTATAAAAACAAAAAAACTCAAGAATACAAAAAACCCCGAAATCACTTTCGGGGTTTTCTATATTCTTTATTTAAAAATCATTACGGCTTAGGCGTATGATGTGCTTTATCAACGTGAAGCCTCAATCGGTTTGGAGAAGTATAATCCGGCTCACCAGTTGCTGCAAATGCAGGAATACCCCTTGGCTCCGTTTCATCTGTATTTGGCGTGTTAGGATTATCTGCAACAAGACTAAAAGGATAGTACTTGCTTATTCCGTAGTTAACCGGAACACCATTTTCTATAACGATACCCACCTTATCAGTTGGCTTGGTAATCTCAAGAAGAGTTGTAAAGCCATCGCCGTCATCATCAACATCAATAAAATCAGCAAGACCGTCTCCATCAGTATCATCAAACAAAGTAGTCGGTGGATTTGGGTACTTTGTTGTATTTCTAAAATCATAAAGATAACCATCCTTGTTCAGATCTTCCTCAAAATCAAAAACACCATCAGAATCATGATCTAATCGCTGAAGACCCAGCAATTTAAAACTAAACACCAAACAAGAATAAGCTGGTATATCCGTCTGCCCGGAACCATAATAGGCTAATCCTGAAGGTAAAAACATTACACCTGCTCCGTAATTATCATACGTTATCGTACCACTACCATCGGTTGCCGCTGTCGCTGTACCTGTTTTAAACTTAGGGAAAATTTCTGACCATCCTTCTATTACAGAAGTAGTCAAATAAGGTTCTAAGCTAAAATCTCTCGCTACCCCATAAGAGGTATCAAAAACTTTTCCGTTTAAGGTATTTCCCGAATAGGAAGCCGAAATTTTATCGTAATTAGTAGGAGCCTGTCCCGTACCTTCTCTTAAAACAAGGTAATATACTTTATAAGTAACATCATTACTGTAAACATCTCTTGACTGTAATGGATATTGAGTCTGATCGAAAATAGAAACCTGAGTGCCTCCTGCCGGAATTTTAGATATTTTTATATCGTAATTGGCTGAAACGCTTTCAATATAATTATTCTTTAAATATTTCATAATGGAATCACTGTCAGCTTTGTATTGCTCCTTATAATCTCTTAAAGGAACTATTTCCGCATCGTCATCACTTTTATTACAAGAAACTATAGCAATACCTGCAAGTAATAAAATAAAATAATATTTAAATTTGTTCATTATTCTTAATTTTTTAGGTGCGCAAGATACAATATTGATTTATTTTTGTAAAGATTTTAACTTCTATTTTAGAAAAATTATGAGAATAGATAAATACCTGTGGTGTGTGCGTTACTACAAAACCAGAAATATGGTTACTGAAGCCTGCAAAAAGAACCATGTTACTGTAAACGGGCAGGTTGCAAAGCCTTCAAAAGAGGTCTTCCCTACAGACAGGATTACCTTCAGAAAAGATCAGATTACACAAATCATAACCGTGCTTGACATTCCGGAAAGTCGTGTGGGGGCAAAACTTGTTGATATATACCGAAAAAATGAAACGCCGGCCGAAGCTTATGCCCATTTAGAATTACTAAAACTGTCCAAAGAGCATTACCGCAAGACCGGAACAGGAAGACCCACAAAAAAAGACAGAAGAGATATTGACGAATACGGCAATGATATTATTGACGACGAAGAAACCAATTAAATTGCAATTTTTAAAATTCCAAATTTAGAAGGGAATTCCACATTTTAAATTTGGAATTTGGAATTTATAATATTGGAATTTCAAATTTCATATAGTGGAATTTAAAACCCTAAATTTGTATTTTAGCAAAAAAAAACAATCATGAACAAGAACATCATCTTAACCAATCAGGAAATCGAACATAAAATAAAACGCATCGCGTATCAAATTTACGAGACTTTTGTGGATGAAGATGAAGTTGTGATTGCCGGAATTGCGTCTAACGGATCTGTTTTTGCTCAAAAAATAGCCGTAGCGTTAGGCAATATCTCTACCCTTAAAGTTTCTCTTTGCGAGGTGAAAGTTGACAAACAAAATCCGCAGCTGCCTATACAGACTTCCTTACCAGCGAGCGAATACTCTAATAAAGGATTAGTACTGGTAGATGATGTCTTAAACTCGGGCACTACTTTAATATATGCCGTTCGTCATTTCTTAGACGTTCCGCTAAAGAAATTTAAAACTGCAGTACTAGTAGACAGAAACCACAAAAAATACCCTGTAAAAGCCGATTTTAAAGGAATCTCCCTTTCAACCTCATTATTGGAGCACGTTCAGGTTGTTTTCGATGAAAATGGCGGTGATTATGCTTTTTTAAGCTAGTATCCCCATAATATCCTGAACCGTTTCTTCGACTGACTTATTATCAACCGAAACTTTATGTTGTGCCTGATTGTAATAAAAACTTCTGTCGAACAAATGTTTTGCGATAAACTCTCTCATTTCCTCTTCGTTCATATTTGCGATCAAAGGCCGTTTGCTCTTATTATGAATTAGTCTGTTATATAAAGTCTCTATGGAAGCTTTTAAATAAATTGAATTCACATCCTCTCTTTTCAGTAATTCATGGTTATTGGCATAACAGGGCGTTCCTCCGCCCAAACCAATTATGCTGTTTTCTGCAGATTGAAGCAATTCTACAAAAATTTCATGCTCTAATTTTCTAAAATGGATCTCACCATGCTGCTCAAAAATTTCATTTATGGATAAATTTGCTCTTTTTTCGATGCATTTATCCAAATCGAGAAACGGAATATTTGTAATTTTTGACAAATTTTGGGCAATTGTTGACTTTCCGCACCCCATATAACCTAATAACACAATTTTTTTCATATTAATAAAACCTTATAAACTAAGACGTTGTGAACTTTTCGTAAAAAAAGACAAATTTATAATAAAAATGCTTGGAAACTTCGAAAATAACTCCTTATATTTGCACCCGCATTCAAGGAATTAAATGACTCGATAGCTCAGTCGGTAGAGCACATCACTTTTAATGATGGGGTCCTGGGTTCGAGCCCCAGTCGGGTCACAAATTTTGTGATTAACAAATTAAATTCCTTGATAGCAATGACTCGATAGCTCAGTCGGTAGAGCACATCACTTTTAATGATGGGGTCCTGGGTTCGAGCCCCAGTCGGGTCACAAAGGTCGAGTAATTTATATTACTTGACCTTTTTTCATTTACGGCCACGTGGAGAAACGGTAGACTTGCCATCTTGAGGGGGTGGTGCTCGTAAGGGCGTGTGGGTTCAAATCCCACCGTGGTCACAAGAAAAATTAAAAGCCTGCAAAAATTGATTTTGCAGGCTTTTTTTGTCCGGCAGAATTAGAAACAACTTTATTCTCCCTTTTAAATAAAAGTCATTCTCACCCTTCCTATTTTGTTTTTATTTGCATAATCAATGTTCCCAGACAAAATCAGACTATATTTGGCCATTATTAACAGAGAATTAGAAAGAGGATTACCTAATCTCTTATTCAAAACTCAGAATTCTTGTTTCAAGTCATAATGTTGAATAAACAAAATTTCCTAAAAGCAACAACCTTTGTTCGTTCCAAATCCTTTTAGGCTTTTTCATTTATTTTTTACAACCTGCTTAATAGCCCCAACATTATGACATTGATATCCAAAGAAAAATTTTCTGAAGCTTCCGGCCTTTCAAAAATTCCCATACCGGGACTGTCTTCTTATTTAATGAAAGTAATGAAAATTAATAATTTAAATACGATGGTCAAAGAGGCAGGCAATATCGAAGGTGCCGATTTTGCTGATTATGCTTTAATGAAAATTGGTGTAAAAGTTCAATTTGACGCTGCTGAATTACTAAACATCCCTATTGAAGGCGCCTTTATAGTGGTTGCCAATCATCCTTATGGAGGTATTGAATCATTGGCTTTATTAAGTACTATTGCTAAAATACGTCCTGATACCCTATATATGGGAAACTTTCTATTAAAGGAAATTCCAAATCTTGAAAAATGCATTATTGCAGTAAATCCATTTGAAAACGTGCAAAATTCCGCGAGTATTACAGGGCTAAAAATGACACTCAAAACCCTGGCAGAAGGTATTCCCGTTGCAATATTTCCTGCCGGAGAAGTTTCTTCTTATGATTTTAAGACCAGCAAAATCACAGACCAGGAGTGGCATCCTGTTGTAGGGAAAATTATCTGCAAAGCAAACGTGCCCGTTCTACCGGTATATTTTCATGGAAACAATGGTTTATTCTTTAGCATGTTAAAATCAATTCACCCCATGTTACAAACTTCAAAGCTGATATCCGAACTTTTCAACAAGCAAGGATACACTCTTAAAATGACCATTGGAAAAGCTATTCCTATGACCGGAACAAAAGATCCTTTACTGCTAAAAACCCTAAGAAACAAGCTTTATGCACTAAAAAACAAATCTCATATTAACTGACAGGCACTAAAAGTCATTATAATTATAGTAATAATATTTTTTTTATTTACTAACTATTATTTCACAAAAGAAATTCTCTTACAAATAAATCTTTCTTAAATTCGTCTCAGAATTAATTAACCTACTAATCCCAAATTAGTCTATGAAACATTTATTATTACTATCATTTCTTATGATTACGTGCTCCGGTATTGCACAATCTGCAACCGGTTATTTTGACAAAGCCATGAAAAAAGCGGAAGCCGGAAACACTAAAGGCGCTATTGCCGACTACACCAAAGCGATAAGCATGAATTCTAAATTTGTTGAAGCCTACCAAAACAGAGGAGTTGCCAAGTACAAACTCAATGATTTAACCGGAGCTTTGGCTGATTTCACTAAAGCAATCGAACTAGACACTATGAATTCTGATGCTTTTACAGGAAGAGCCAACGTCAACTACAAATTAATGAATTACGACGCTTCTATTGAAGACTGTTCTTATTGCCTTATGATGAACCCTAAAGATTATATCGCTTATAATTTAAGAGGTTTGGCTTACAATAAAATTGGTGAGAAGAAAAAATCCTGCAGCGACTTCACTAAAGCCATTGAATTAGGAAGCAAAAGTGCTATAAAAAATAAAGCTACTTTTTGTAAATAGAACCCAAAAACAGAGCTCTTAATTGAAAAGCAATCTGCAAAAGTTTATTTTTCCAGATTGCTTTTCTACCTATACACTTCCCTGTTTTCATACCAAAATATCAGTACATTTGTCAGCATAAATTAAATAGTAATGGTGCTCCTAAAAAAAATAAACCACAAGGCTAAAACAGATGTAAACTCCGGATTTGGAACCAACGCAAGCAATTACGGCGGAAGATTTGTAAACAAAAACGGAACACACAATATTGAAAGAAGAGGCATGCACTTACTGCGTCGTATCAGTTGGTACCATACTATGATTGAGATGCCCAACTGGAAATTCATGCTTATTCTGTTTTCTTTTTATGTCATCATCAATTTTATTTTTGCGGTTGTTTATTATGCTATCGGAATACAGCACCTCGATGGAATAGCAGCTTCCGGAAACTTTTTAACCCAATTTGGACAAGCCTATTTTTTTAGCGCACAAACGTTCACCACCGTAGGTTACGGACATATCAGCCCTACAGGATTTCTCACCAGTGCCTTATCTGCAGCCGAAGCATTAATTGGACTGCTGAGTTTTGCTATTGCAACCGGTTTGTTCTTTGGAAGATTCAGCAAGCCGACCGCTTTCTTAAAGTTTTCTCACAATGCCCTGATTTCACCTTATGGCGATCATAAAGGATTAATGATACGGCTTGTCCCTTTTAAAAACACCAATTTAACAGATGCAAAAGCAAAAATAACACTTGGAATGAGTGTTGAAGAAAACGGAAAAATGACGAACAAGTTCTACAATTTAGAACTGGAACTGGATAAAATAAACGCGCTTTCATTAAGCTGGACATTAGTGCATCCGATCACAGAAAACAGTCCTTTGTACAACTTTACAGAAGAGGATTTCAGGAAAAATCACGGTGAAATTTTGGTTTTCATTACTGCTTTCGACGACATGTTCAGCAATACTGTCGCCGCAAGAACATCCTATACTTTTGACGAAATTATTTATGGTGCAAAATTCCAGCCCATGTACAACAGAAGTAAAGATGGCTCCAGGACTATTTTACATCTCGACAAATTAAATCAGTATGAGACTACATAATTCCTCATATTTCTTGATTTTAATTAAGATTTAAAGGTAATCTCAGATTTTATTCTATTTTTGTTTACCAAAATGTAGCATAATGATAAACAACATAAAGACTGTTTTCAGCATAAAGGATCTTGAAAACTTATCTGGAATAAAAGCACACACGATTCGTATCTGGGAAAAGAGATATAACATTCTTGAACCCATGAGAACGGATACCAATATCAGACTTTATAATTTACAAAACCTACAGAAACTCCTAAACATAACGTTACTACACGAATACGGCTATAAAATTTCTAAAATTGCAACTTATTCTGAAGAAAAAATTCCACAATTAGTTCGTGAAATCATTTCAAAAAAGAATTCACAGAACTATGCTATTACTTCCTTTAAAATGGCAATGATGAATTTTGACCAGGAAATATTTTTCAACACTTTTGACTGGCTGATTTCTGAAAAAACGTTCAAGGAAGTTTTCAAGGAAAATTTCCTTCCTTTACTGAAAGAACTGGGATTACTATGGCAATCGGAAACTATAACTCCTGCAAATGAGCATTTTATGAGCCATTTGATCCAGCAAAAAATATTAATCTACACCGAAAGCCTTCAAATACAAAAGCCAACCAAAACCGATCGCGTTTTTGTACTTTCGTTACCTTTAAATGAAATTCATCAAATCGGGTTACTTTACCTGCAATATGAGATTTTATCCAAAGGCTACAAAACCATCTACCTGGGAGAAAGCATGCCGGTCGAAAACCTTCAGGATCTTACCCGCCATTTCGACAACATCACTTTTATATCCTTTATGACGATCCAGCCGGACCGCAGCGTTATCAATCAATATGTAAAATCGATGGGGCAAAAATTACTTCTGAAAAACAACGAAATCTGGCTTATGGGCAAGATGGTGGAACACATTGATACTAAAAATTTACCTGACCGAATATATATTTTTAATTCTATGAATGAAACAATAGAAAGAATATAATTTTTTTGTTTAAAGTTTTTGTACATTTGTTAAACAAATGAAAAAAACTATCATCATTATAGGATCAGGCTTTTCTGCACTAGCAGCTTCCTGTTACCTTGCACAGCAAGGAAACAGCGTCACTGTTTTTGAAAAAAACGAAACAATTGGCGGAAGGGCGAGACAATTCAAAAAAAACGGCTTTACTTTTGACATGGGGCCAAGCTGGTATTGGATGCCCGATGTCTTTGAGCGTTTCTTCAATGACTTTAACAAAAAGTCATCCGATTACTACGAACTTATAAAACTAAATCCTGCTTACAGGGTTTATTTCGGCGTTGCTGATTTTATAAATATTTGTGATAATCTGGAAGAAATAAAAAGCACTTTTGAAAACATCGAAACCGGAAGCGGACAAAAACTGGAAGCGTTTATCAACGAAGCAAAAAGCAATTACGACATCGCCATTAAAGATCTGGTGTATCGCCCCGGAGTTTCTCCATTAGAATTAATTACACCACAGACGGCTTTAAAACTAAATCAGTTTTTCAGCACTGTCAGCCGTGATGTGAGAAAGAATTTTAAAAACGAAAGACTGATACAGATTCTGGAATTTCCGGTTTTATTTCTTGGAGCAAAACCGACCAAAACCCCTTCGTTCTATAATTTTATGAACTATGCCGATTTTGGATTAGGAACCTGGCACCCCAAGACAGGAATGTTTGATGTGGTTCGGGCTATTGAAAAATTAGCAATCGAACTGGGCGTAACCATAAAAACCGATTCCCCAATAGAAAAAATAGTCGTCGAAAACAAAACGGCTACAGGAGTTATTATAAATGGAAATTTCATAAAGGCAGATATTGTTTTAAGCGGAGCCGATTATCACCACACCGAAACTTTACTTGACGAAGTACATCGTGCCTATTCTGAGGAATATTGGAAAAGCAGGGTCTTTGCACCTTCTTCGCTCCTTTTCTTTGTAGGCTTTGATAAAAAAATAGAAAATATTTCGCATCACGCTTTATTTTTTGACGTGGATTTCAATCAGCATGCAAGTGACATTTACGATGATCCAAAATGGCCGGAAGCGCCTTTGTTTTATGCTAATTTTCCGTCTAAAACAGATGAGACTGCTGCGCCAGCCGGAATGGAAAGTGCTTTTTTCCTGATCCCTTTGGCTCCGGGAATAGAAGACAATCAAACCCTTAGAGAAGAATATTTCGAAAAAATAATTACTCGTTTTGAGCAACTTACCCAACAAAAAATAAAAAATAACATTATATTTAAGAGGTCTTTTTGTAAAAACGATTTTGTGGAAGATTACAATGCTTACAAAGGAAATGCCTACGGAATGGCAAACACCCTGCTGCAAACCGCTTTTTTAAGACCTAAACTGAAGAGTAAAAAAGTCAGAAACTTATACTTTACGGGGCAATTAACCGTCCCCGGACCAGGTGTTCCTCCTGCTTTAATTTCAGGAAAACTAGTTGCTGAATTAATCCGTAAATCTATTAGATCCCAAAAAGATGAAATCACTATTTGACACTACCTCATTCAAATGCAGTAAACTGGTCACCAAAAGTTACAGCACTTCTTTTTCGCTTGCGGTACACATGCTGGCACCAAGTATCAGGGAAGCCATTTACAGCATTTATGGATTTGTTCGTTTTGCTGACGAAATTGTCGATTCCTTTCATGAATATGACAAAGAATACCTCATCAATGATTTTGAAAAAGAATATTACAAAGCAATAGAAATGGGTATTAGTTTAAATCCAATTCTAAATTCTTTTCAGCACACCGTAAAGCAATATAACATTACAGACGATTTGATTCAGGCTTTTTTAAAAAGTATGAAACTTGACCTCATAAAATCAACCTACAACACACAAACAGAATACGAAGATTACATATACGGATCGGCTGATGTTGTTGGCTTGATGTGTCTTAAAGTTTTTGTTGCCGGAAAAGAACAAAAATACGAACAGCTGAAACAGGAGGCCATGCGACTGGGATCTGCTTTTCAGAAAGTAAATTTCCTGCGGGATTTAAAAGATGACAATCTGGTTTTAAACCGAAATTATTTTCCCGGAATCGATCTCAAATCTTTTGATGAGAATGCAAAAAACGAAATCATTAACGAGATTGAAGAAGACTTCAGAGTGGCTTATCAGGGAATAATAAAACTTCCGATTGAAGCGCAGTTTGGTGTTTATACCGCTTTTGTTTACTATAAAAAACTCTTGAAAAAGCTAAAAAACACACCTTATTACGAAATCGGAAATTCGAGAATCAGAGTTTCCAATTATACCAAGGCAGGACTTTTGGCACAATCTTTTGTCACTTACAAGCTAAAACTGGTCTGATACTGTTTTGCGTTATTCTTTTTTCTTTAAACCTATTTTTGGAGCAGTTGTGTCGACAACTTAATATTTAAAAAACATACAATGATTTCTTTTCTAATATTTTTAGGTGTTTTTTTATTCATGGAATGTGTTACCTGGTTTACACACAAATACATTATGCACGGCTTAATGTGGTATTTTCACGCAGACCATCACCAGCCAAAATATGAAAACACTTTTGAGCGAAATGATATTTTCTTTGCCATTTTCGCCACTCCGAGTATTGTTCTTTTTTATTTAGGTGCTCAGGGCGGATTTAATTATTTGTTTTTCATAGCCTGTGGAATCACTTTGTACGGAATCTGTTATTTCTTAATTCATGACGTTTTAATCCATCAGCGCTTTAAGTGGTTCAAAAACACCAAAAACAAATACCTCATCGGATTGCGAAAAGCACATAAAATACATCATAAACATTTAGGAAAAGAACACGGTGAATGCTTCGGAATGTTATTTGTGCCCTTCAAATATTATAAAATGTAGTAAGAACTGATTATGAAATTATACAAAATAGAAACCGTTCAATATATAAACTCCAGTTTAGAAGAATGCTGGGATTTCTTTTCAAATCCAAAGAACCTTCAAACCATCACATTAGATAATATGAGTTTTGAAATTCAGGATTTTGACCACAAACGCATGTATCCCGGACAAATCATCTCTTATACCCTAAAGCCGCTATTGGGAATTAAAATGTCCTGGGTAACGGAAATTATTGTTTCAGAGGAAAATCAGTATTTTATAGATCTGCAACGATTTGGCCCTTATAAATTCTGGCACCACAAACACTTTTTTGAAGCTACTGAAACCGGAATAAAAATGACTGATGTTGTACATTACGCCTTACCCTTTGGTTATTTAGGACGCCTTATGAACAAATTGATTGTTGAGAACAAACTAAAAACCATCTTCGCTTACCGCTATAATAAAATTGAAGAATTGTTCAATTCGAAAATAAAATGAAACAAAAAGTTACCTTTTTCTGGTTCCGACGTGATTTGCGATTAGAAGACAATGTTGGATTGTTTCATGCCCTGCAATCTGAATTTCCCGTAGTTCCTTTATTTATTTTTGATGAGGATATTCTTGAAAATCTTCCTAAAAATGATGCAAGGGTTGGTTTTATTTACGATTCTCTTGAGAAAGTAAACGAACAGCTTAAAGCAATTCAGTCGTCTCTTTTAATAAAAAAAGGAAAAACAGCCGAAGTCTGGAAATCCTTGTTAACTGCATTTGACATTCAGAAAGTAGTATTCAACAAAGATTACGAACCGTACGCTATCAAACGCGATGTAGAGATTGGTCAGTTATTGCAACAAAATGGTGTGGAATCTTTATCCTATAAAGACCATGTTATTTTCGAAGAGAAAGAAATAACAAAATCAGACGGGCTGCCTTACACGATTTACACTCCCTATAAAAACAAATGGCTGCAGAACTACCATCTTTCAGGACAGGCTCCGGATTATGATACAAAACCTTTGTTTTCGGGCTTCGCTAAAAATGAATTTGAATTTCCGGAATTAGCTGAAATAGGATTTGAAAGAAGTTCCATAAAAGTGCTTCCTCATAACTTAACACAAATTGCAAATTATAAGGAAACCAGGGATTTTCCGGCTTTAGACAGTACTTCTTATCTGTCTCCGCATTTGCGTTTTGGTACTGTCAGTATCCGAAAATTAGTGAATTGGGCCAACAAAAAGAACCAGACTTTTTTAAGTGAACTGATCTGGAGAGAATTTTTTATTCAGATCCTTTTTAGCTTTCCGCATGTGGTCCATCATAATTTCAAACCAGCCTATGATGGTATTCAATGGCGCAATAATGAAGACGACTTTAAACGATGGTGTTCCGGAACAACCGGCTACCCTATGGTAGATGCCGGCATGCGACAGCTCAACGAAACCGGTTATATGCACAATCGCGTACGAATGGTAGTAGCCAGCTTTTTATGCAAACACTTACTCATTAACTGGCAGTGGGGTGAAGCTTATTTTGCCGAAAAATTATTAGATTTCGAATTGGCTTCCAACGTAGGCAACTGGCAATGGGCTGCCGGAACGGGTTGTGATGCTGCACCATACTTCCGGGTTTTCAATCCTGAAATTCAACAAAAGAAATTTGACGAAAAAGGAAGTTACATCCGTAAATGGATTCCTGAATTTGATCTTGGTTATAATGAACCAATGGTAGAACATGCTTTTGCAAGAGACAGGGCAATCGCCACTTATAAGGAAGGAATACTTAAATAAATTCCAAAATTTTAAATTCCAAATTCCAATTGTTTTGTTTTATTACAATTGGAATTTGGAATTTTTATATTGGAATTTTCCGGCTTAATATTTCAAAAAATTATTCACTGCTATTTTTGCTTTCAGATCGAACATTAGATTATACAAACCAAAGAACGTACGGTTCATATAAATAAAGTGTTTGGAACCGCGATTTCCGTTCATTTTTTTGAGGTTGGTATCGTTTGAGAAACGCTCTCCTAATTGGGCAATGCTTTCAAAAAAGCTTTCATCCGAAAAATCGAAGGTATCTTCCTGAAACGGTTTTGTGAAAAGCGATAACAAGTCATGAAACATCTCGGTAAAATATTCAATTTCTTCTGGTGAATCATCCGGACGAAGAATCTCCAGCTCAAACAGTTTCTGATTGAAAAGCGCCTGCTCTGTAATGACATTTTTGTTGATTAATTCAAAATACGGCACATAAAAATCTTCCGGAATTTGTTTCATACACCCAAAATCAAGAGCAATTAGGTGGTTCTCATCATCAACAAGGAAATTGCCGGGATGTGGATCTGCATGTACTTTCCTCAAAACATGAATCTGGTACATATAAAAATCCCAAAGAGCCTGACCAATTTTATCGCCAACTTCCTGATCTGTGTTTTTAGCTGTAAATTCAGAAAGGTGAATTCCCGTCATCCAGTCCATGGTGATAATTTTTTCGGATGAAAACTCCGGATAATAATTCGGAAAAAGGAGGTTTTCGATTTTACTGCAGGCTTCAACAACTTGCTGGCTTTGTTGAAGTTCCAGTAAATAATTGGTTTCTTCGATAAGCTTGTCTTCTACTTCCTTAAAATATTTATCAGAATCTTTTCCCTGCAGGTTAAACATTCTGACCGCAATGGGCTTTACCAAAGCCAAATCTGATGAAATACTGTTGGCAACACCCGGATACTGAATTTTAACGGCGAGTTTTTTTCCGTCTTTCACAGCCAGGTGCACCTGACCAATACTTGCCGCATTTACGGAATTAGCATTGAATTCATCGAAAATTTCGTAAGGTGTTTTTCCAAAATTGGTTTTAAAGGTCTTTAGTACCAAAGGCGCAGAAAGCGGTGGCACAGAAAATTGGGACAATGAAAATTTCTCCACGTAGGCCTGCGGAAGAAAGTTTTTATCCATACTGAGCATCTGGGCTACTTTAAGCGCACTTCCTTTCAGGCTTTTTAAGCCATCGTAAATATCTTCTGCGTTGTTTTCGTTTAATTTATCTCGGGTCAAATCAGAGTTTACCATTTTTTCGGCATAATGCTTAATATAGTTCACTCCTACTTTTGCTCCTGTCTGAACCAGTTTTGTGGCTCTTTCTATTTTTGAGGTGGGTATATAATCGATTGTTTTCATTATCTGCTGTAAATTTTTTCTTTAAATAGAAATTTTCCAAGATCTAAAAGATGATTCATTGGGGCAACCTTCATTAGTTCAAATGAAGCATTGACCGATTTTTCGATAAAAATATCTGTTTTCTCAAACGCAGGCGAGGCATCATCCATCCAGAATTTCAGGGTGAGCATTAATTGCACCCAGGCCGATTCCTGAATTGTTTTTTCCTGAAATTTCTGAAACCTTTCCTGTTCCAATCTGTATTCATCAGTCAGAATTTCGGAAACATATCCTTTAAAAGCATCTCGCAGTGCGCTTAATTGCGTCAAATTTCGAATGGGATTCGGATTCGATTTTAAAGTTTGTAAAACATAACTCCTGTTTGCCGTTAACATTTCGAAAAATGTAAAGTAAAAACTCAACATTTTGTTCTTCATATCGTATTCCGGATAATCGGTGTTTTTGTGCAGCAAATTAACTGTATTCTCGAAAAACAATCTGAATATTTCTTTTTCTAAACCTTCAAGCGTTCCGAAAAAGTTATAAAATTCAGCTTCTGAAAAATCTTTTCCTTTAGCAAAATGAAATACTGAGGAAGGCTTTTTTCCTGCTTCCAAAACTTCATTCATGTAGGCTGAAATGATTTCATCCTTAGTAATTTCCTTTTTTTTAGTTGCCATCATATTAAAATTTAGAATTTGCATTAAAGGTAATGAATGTTTAACTATCTTTATTAATCGTTAAACAAAACTCTGTGTTAAATAAATGATAAATGAAATGGCTAAAAATGTACTAATTACCGGGGGAACCGGATTTATTGGCAAATACCTGACAGATGTATTAATTGAAAATGGTTTTTCGGTATCAGTTCTGAGTCGCGGCGATAGGAAAAACACCACTTTTATTACCTATTACAAATGGGATCTAACGCATGATTATATAGATGAAAATGCAATTCTTAAGGCTGATTACATCATTCATCTGGCCGGAGAAGGAATTGTAGAAAAACGATGGACGGAAAAAAGGAAAAAAGTAATTTTAGAAAGCCGTACGAAACCAATTGAACTTATTCATGCTATTCTGAAAAAACACAACAAATCACTGGATGCTTTTGTTTCCGCTTCTGCAATTGGAATCTACGGTGCTGTTACAAGTCAGAAGATCTGTACGGAAGAAACACCACACACAAATGACTTTCTGGGCGTAACATGTCAGCAATGGGAAAACTCAGCCGATACCATTGGAGCTTTGGGCATTAGAACGGCAAAGATCAGAACCGGAATTGTATTTGGAAAAGACGAAGGCTTTCTGAAAAAAGTCGCTCCCGGTTTCAAAGCCGGTTTCGGATCAATTTTAGGAAGTGGTAAACAATACCTGCCCTGGATTCATATAGAGGATTTGTCTCAAATTTATCTGAAATCGATTACAGACGCAGAGATCCAAGGTCCGTATAACGCAGCGGTTACAGACAATACTACCAATTCGTCATTCTCAAAAATACTCGCTAATCTGTACGGATATAAGCTATGGTTACCCAGAGTTCCTGAATTCCTTCTTAAAATTGTCCTGGGTGAAATGAGCGATGCCGTTTTAAAAGGTCAGCGGGTTTCTTCTGAAAAAATACAAAAAACAGGTTTTAAATTTCAATACTATGACATAGAAAAAGCACTTTCGAGCTGTTTAAAATAAAGATTATTTCATAATACCGCTAAGATCGGTCTGGACTGTTTTTGATATTTTATTAGCCACTACATAAGGAATTTCGATATTAAAATCTGAAACCGAGAGTGGAAAATTGGAAACAATCTGTATTCCGTCAGGCACTTTTTTGATTAAAGCTTTTACAGCAATCAGCTTGGATTTGCCATGAAGGTAAATTTTGCCTTTGACATCATATTCTTTTTCATCTTCGGTAATGTCTTTCAGATCAAACTTTTCGATTTTACCTTTAAAAACAGCTTTTGGATAGCGACGGCTTTCAATATAATTTTCGTTGAAATGTTCCTGCATTAAATCCATTTTAAAACGAAAATCCCTGATTACGACAGTACAGATAAGCGTACTTGTCTGAGGTTCCAGGACAATAGTCCCGAGCTTATTTACCGCTTTTACTTCTTCAAAAAAAGGAACAGAAGCCTGAAAATTTACAATCGCCGAATTGGTTTTGAATTTATCCTGAGCGAGCAATGAAAATGCGGTAAAAAGAAAAATAAATAAAGTAGTTTTTTTCATAATCGTCAATAATTAAACAATTATGTCATTCGATTCTTTTTAATTTAAGAGGAGAAAAAAACTGAACTTAAGTAAGTCTGAAAAAATCAAATGGCAATACTCCGTGAAAACTTAGTAACCTAAACGATGTACTTAAAGTTACGAAATTATCTGCCATGCAGTTCTTGATTTTTCCTAAATCTTTGTGAAAAAAAATGTCTTTTATCAAATGATTTTTGTGAAAGGTAAGAAGTGGGCAAAACTATCTTTTACCCCTAACCAGCGCCTGAATCACATTTATAACGAATACAGCCTGCATGCCGAGCATAATGAAGAAAGTAATCCATATTCCCCAAGTCATTTTAGCATTAAAATCAATATCATCCAGAACCGATTCAAAATCCCCCGGAGCAGTTTGACGAATAAGCTTGAAAAACAATAAAATCAAAAAAACACCTCCAATAGATACAATAACATGTGTGAACGTAATCCATTTAATTAAAATAAAATTCAACTTTATTAAAACAAAATAAATTACGGCAATAAAACTATATATGAAAGACAAAAGCACTCCGAAATGCCCGTAAGAAATAACAAAATAAGTATCGTAAATATTGATATCCAGTGTTTTTTGATCATTCAAAAAACCACCAATCAAAAAAAATGCTATTAGGAAAAGAAATAGAAAATAAGGTTTACGCAACAGGTATTTCATCTATATAAAAAAATCGTTATAGCATTTCACTCATAACTCACAACTCATTTAACCCTCCACTTCCGTACAAATCTCAATTAAAAAACCATCTAAATCCCTTACATAAGCCACAATCTGACCCCACGGTTTCCGGGTAGGCTCTGTAACCAGTACCGCTCCGAAAGTGGTTGCTTTTTGTACGGTTTCGGTAACATCATCGGTGATAAAACCAATTTCTGTCGCAAATGGCTTTGCTTCCAGATTACTTTCGATAAAACCTTCCTTTAAATTTTGAGCGGCCAGTTTCTTTGATGCAAACGAGAGAGTGGTTTCACCCGTAATTAATTCGCCGTAATCATTCTCCGGTGTGACAAATTTTCTTGAAAATCCGAAAGCATTTTCATAAAAAGCAACCGCTGTTTCCACATTTTCAACATATAAAATGGTGTATCCGAACTTTATCATTTTTCTCTTTTTAAATTAGTACAAAATCTTATTTAACCCGACAGGGCGACTATCCTATTTCCAGCAACACATTATATTTATCGAGGCTTGCCAAATCTTCAATAGAATTTACACTGGTAATTTTAGCGTGCTCTTCGATTTCTTTTTTAGTTTCAATTTGTTTGATGCATTTTCTAAAGCGGCGCACTTCGTCAAGACTGGATAAAATAAGCCCTGGTACGGGAACACTTTTTCCTTCTTTATCTTTGGCTACCATGGTGAAATAAGACGAATTACAATGTTTTACCGCTCCGGTCTGAATATTCTCCGACTCCACACGGATTCCAACAATCATAGAACTTCTTCCTACATAGTTTACAGAAGCTTTCATGGTAACCAGCTCCCCCACTTCAATTGGTTTCAGGAAATTTACGGTATCGACAGATGCGGTGACACAATAATTTCCGGAAAATTTTGAAGCGCAGGCAAAAGCAATCTGATCCAGTAAAAGTAAAATATATCCTCCGTGTATTTTTCCGCTAAAATTGGTGTGTGAGGGAAGCATTAGCTCGGAAATACTTACTTTGGAAGAAGAAACAGGTTTAAAATCGGCAGTCATGTGGTAATATTTTTAGTATTTATTTTTAGTTTAGTTGTTCATTTTCGTCAGTATTTGCCCTGGCGATAATAGTTTCGGGCAGTGCTTTTTTGGCTTTAGCTCCCATTTTCTTTAACTTCTCAACGCTTGAAATCAGATTTCCTTTTCCGTCTACCAATTTGTTCATAGCACTGTCGTATTCGGTTTTGGTATCTTTAATTTTATTGCCAATTCGAACCAGGTCCATTACAAAACCTTCAAATTTATCGTATAAGGCACCGGCCTGTCTCGCAATTTCGAAAGCATTTTCCTGTTGCTTCTGGTTGGCCCACATACTGTCAATCGTTCGTAAAGTCGCAAGCAGCGTGCTTGGCGTTACGATTACTATATTTCTGTCAAAGGCTTTATTGTACAGGGCAGAATCCTCATTTAAAGCAATCGCGAAAGCAGGTTCTATAGGAATAAAGAGCAGTACAAAGTCCGGACTTTCTATTTGATATAAATCGTGATAATTTTTATTCCCGAGCTGCTCCACATGTCTTTTAATAGAATTTACATGTTCTTTCAGGAATTCAATTTTAAGGAGTTCCGATTCTTCGTTGATCCATTTTTCGTATGCTACCAAAGAAACTTTAGAATCGACAATCATTTTCTTACCGTCCGGCAGATTAATAACCACATCAGGAAAAACCCTGGCACCATCGCTGTTTGTAAAACTTTGCTGTACTTCGTATTCACGCCCTTTTTCTAAACCCGATTTTTCCAGCACGCGTTCTAAAACCAGTTCTCCCCAGTTTCCCTGCATTTTGCTGTCGCCTTTCAGTGCTTTGGTCAAATTGAGGGTTTCTTTGCTCATTTGGGCATTCATTTCACTTAAACCCACAATCTGCTGGCGTAAAGCCGCGTGATAATCGATACTCTCCTTGTGGGTTTGCTCGACTTTTTGTTCAAATCCATGAATTTTATCCTGCAGGGGCAAAAGGATATTTTTCATGTTTACCGTATTTTGTTCTGTAAATTTAGCCGTCTTTTCTTCGAGAATCTTATTGGCCAGGTTCTCAAATTCCCTGGTTAATTTTTCCTGTAATTCGGTGATTTCGTTTTTTTGTTCTTTATGACGTTCCCACAAATTTTCAAAATCAACTTCTTTTTTGGAAAGCTGAATGGCCAAGCTGTCTTTTTCAGTACGGATGTTTTCTTTTTCCGAATTATTCGAATAAAGCTGTTTTTCAAAAGCACTTCTTTCTTTTTCAAACTGCTCTTTTTGCAATTGCAGTTGGTTAAATGCAGCATTTAATCGCTCATTCAGACTTACTTTTTCGGATTGGGAACGGGCTGTAAATAATAATTTGCCTAAGTATATCCCAACGAATAAAGCGACGATAAAAGCAAACAAAACCGGAAGAAAGTCAAGCATAACTAAGTTTATTTTTAAGTAAAAGTACGCAATAATACGTAGTGCCAGATTTTTAAAACTGAAATTTCATCAATAACCGTTGATTCTAAATTAAATAAAGATTCTGAAATAAAAAATGTTTTTTGCCACGCAACCATTTTCTAAAATTACATCTTCTAAATATAACCTATTTAAAAAATTATGAAAAAATTAATACTTGGCTTATTTATAGCTTTTGGAATTAGCGCTTGTTCAATAAGCAATGATGATCTGAATGTTGATTGCGGATCAAATGTAGACTCCCCTTTTACAGGAATTCCTTTTTTATGTAATTACAGCGTAAAAACACTGCCTCAAAATCCCGCTGCCTATATAATCAATACACAGGAAAGACTGGAAACTTATTTCACTAAACACGAAAATACGTGTCCAAATCCAACTGATCCTGCTATCGATTTTACCAAATATTATTTAATAGGGATTTTTTCCGGGCCAAAACCTACAAGCGGTTATGATATAAAAATGACATCGATTGTTGAAAATAACTGTGAAATCATTATTAATTTCTATGAAAAGGCACCACTGGCCGGTGAGGCCATAACACAAACGCCAACTTATCCTTCTGATTTTATTCTGATTCCTAAAACGGCCAAAACCATTCTTTTTAACAGAACTAATGAAAGTTCCGATAAAATCGTAATTGGAAGTTTTGCCAGCCAATGTACCGGTGCTGACTGTCAGAAGTTTTTTCAACTGAATGATTACAATATTCTGAAATTTCAAAATGTAGTAGCCGGAAGCTATGATTTTAACCAATATAAATACACTGCAACGGGCAAGAGAGGTGAATATACTTTATTCCTGAAAAATGTACCGGCTGAGATTGCTGCCTTGAAAGGACAAACCAAAACATACGGTTCTCCGGATACAGCAGGTCACGGTGGTGTTTATTTTGAACTGCGTCAGGGTGCAGTCATTACCAAAATCTATATTGACAACACGGACACTGACGATCAGAATGCAGCCATAAAAGCTTTCAAAAAGGCAATTCAGGATAAAATAACACTCCTTAAATAATAAAAAAATTAATATACTTTATTATCGGTTCCGGTTTTGATCCCTGGTGACAATCCGGAATCGGGTAATTTAGATAACGAGGTCATTACTTTTGAAAACCAAAGCTCTTTACTAATCAAAATACTGACAATCAAAACATAACAATCCGAAGCACTCTTACGGATACTACTCAGACTATCTGTAAAAGATAGTTTTCTGAGTTAAAAAAAACTAATTTTGCCAAAATAAATTTAACCACATTTTTGAAAGACGATTTAGAAAAATATATTAAGCAATGCATGCAAAATGAAAGAGAAGGGCAACTGAAAATTTATCAGCTGTTCTCTCCTGTTTTGTATGGAATCTGCTTGAAATATATGAAAAACGAAGACGATGCTAAAGATGTTTTTCAGGAAGCATTTGTGATTGTTTTTCAAAAAATAAGTCAATACAAGTTTGAGGGAAGTTTTGAAGGCTGGCTGAAACGTATTTTCATCAATAAACTTATTGAGGCTTTGAACAAGAAGAAAAAGGAAAATTTCTTTCTGGATGTTTTTGATCCTGATATCGATTATACTGAAGAGGAAGAACTGGACAGTATTCCGATCGAACAGGAAAAGTTACTCGAATACATCCGGGATTTACCCGATCAGTACAGGACCGTTTTTAATTTATATGTTTTCGAAAAAATGAAACATAAAGAAATAGCCGAAGTATTGAAAATTTCAGAAGGTACATCAAAATCAAATTTAAACAGGGCCAAGGGAATTTTACAAAAAAGAATTTTGAGTATAAAAAATTTTAAGACAGCATGAAGAAGCAAAAAATAGAAGATATTTTTTCATCACTGGAAAACTTTTCAAGTGTTCCGCCACCTGAATTGTGGGGTCAGATTGAAGAAAAACTAAATAAACCCAAAAAGAAGAAAAGAGCAATTCTTTGGTGGTCGGCTGCTGCATGCTTATTATTAGGTTTAATGCTCCCTTCTGTTTTACATTTTAATTCAGGTTCTGAAATTAAAGATTTCAATGCGAAAGCTACAGAAAATAACAGTATCGTTCTGGAGGAAAACCAGACACAATCCAATCCGGACAAAACAATTTCCGGGGAGAAAAATACGATCGGCCAAAAATCCGCCACTCTTGACAGTGCAGAAGAGCTTGCAAAAGAATCCGTTTCTTCACAAGAAAAAGTACAAAGACAAGAAAAGGCAGTTGCTCCTGCTGATGCTACTAAAAATAACATTTCCAACAGTCCGAATCAAGAACTGACAAACGCAAATCAGGCTGTAGCCGAAAACGATTTTACTCCTGAAAAAGAAAACACATTAAAATCAACTTCCAAAAATCAAATAGCAAACACTAAAAAAAGAAATGCGAATCAAAGTTTAGCGGAAAAGACACTTAGTACAGGAAAGGAAAATCTATTCAGTACCCGTTCAAAAAATCAACCGTCGGCTGCTGAAACTAAAAATACAAATCAAGGTTTAGCGGAGAAAACCTGGAGCAACGGAAATCAAAATCTATTGAATTCCGATTCAAAAAATCAACCATTAGCTGGTGACAAAAGAAATGTAAATCAAGTTTTAGCGGATAAAACACGGAGCACCGGAAAGCAAAATCCGTTTAATGCTGATTCAAAAACGCTGGCAACAGATGCAGAGAAACGAAAAGCTAATCAGGTTCTTGCCGAAAAGACATTTACTACCGCAAAGCAGAATCCGTTTAATGCAAATTCGAAAAATCAACTATCAAATTCTCTTTTTGAAGATAAGCAGCATTCGAAAAACAGTAAAAACAACACTAACAGCTTCGCTTTACATTCTTCTCAGCCCTTTTCAAATGATTCGCAAAGTAAAATGAATCAAAGCGGAAAAGAATACAAAAACGAATTGGCTGTAACTGAAAAACCTTTTGCGGAGCATCAAAAAAGCAATTCAAAATTTGGTGATGTATTAACCAAACAGGATTCAGTTCAGTTAGCAGAACTTCAGAAATTAGAAAAAGGTATTGTTACTTCTGAAGCGAAAAAAGAAACAGAGAAAGAAATAAAATCTAAATCCAATGGCGAAAAATGGGATGTTGCAGTTTTTGCGGGCGTTGCCAATTCTGAAAATTATAAAAATGAAAAAACGTTAGGCCATGTCAATGACTCGAAACAAAGTAATACTTATGGCGTAAAAACAAAATACAAAATCAATAAAAAATGGGCTGTTGGTTCCGGTTTTAAAATCAACGAACTGGGTCAGAGTATCGCTAACGTTTCCTACGTGAATGTGAGTGAACGAAATAATGCCCTCGCAAGCTACAATGATTATTACATTCAGAGTTCTGCTACTCCGCAAATTGCATCAAATAGTGATTATGTATTTGTTTCGAACAGCAGCAAAGAGGTACTGAAAAGTAATAATGTCCAGACGGGTAATTTAGACCAGAGTTTAAAATATATCGAAATGCCTTTAGAAGTTTCGTATGCCGTTTTTAGTAAAAACAAAACGAGTATCAGCCTAAATACAGGCGGTTTTGTGGGCAAATTGATTTCAAATAATGTCGCTTTGGACGGTAATTCAATTGGGAAAAATATTGAAGCCAATGACTTTGTTTACGGTTCCGTATTAAGCAGCACGCTGCAATACCGCATTTACAAGAAAACAAATGTATTTGTTGAGCCCGCTATGAATTATTATTTAAACCCATTAAATAACCAGTCTTTCAATCAGTTTCAATGGGGGTTTAATTTTGGTTTGAATGTTTCGTTTTAGACTATTTTTTGTTGTAATTTTCAAAAAAACAGCAACAAAAACAACTCTCTCAGAATGAGCATTAAAAATAACTGGAATACTCAAAACTCCATTCCGAACGACTTACTTAGGGCCGGGGAATTGGTTTATGACCTGCTTGATTTAGAATGTACCGAACCTCATCCGGAAGCAGAAAGTGCGGAATACAGTGCTTATCGTTTTCAATTGAACGGGAAAGACATTTGCTATCGGGAAGCTAAAATTACACCCACAAAAACGGGTCAGTTTGTCACTTTATGGAAACGCAATCAATCCTCAAAAACTATTGAACCTTTTGATACGTCAGATGCTATTGACTATGTTATAATCAGTGTCAGAAAAAATGAATTGTTCGGACAGTTTATTTTCCCAAAATCAGTTTTATTGGCGAAAGGAATATTTTCTACTGCCACAAAAGAAGGAATAAGAGCTACAAGAGTTTATCCGCCCTGGGACGAAACCAAAAGCAAGCAGGCTCAGAAAACACAGCATTGGCAATTGGATTATTTTTACGAAATCCCTGTCAGTCAGCCGATAGATTTAAACCGGGTCAGAAGTTTAATTAACAATGATTAAAACACTTAAATAATAAAGGCAGCTTAAATAAGCTGCCTTTATAGTTTACAAAAATAGAAGCTTCTCTATTTTTTAATAATTTTATCACTGTAAATGACCTTATTGTTTTCAGTCAGTGTATAAATATAAACCCCGGTTTTAAGGTTACCAATCGGAATCACCGAATTATTTTTCTCCTGAGTTCCTTTTACTTCAATCGGACTCATTACTAAACGTCCTGATATATCATAAATTCTTAATTTCAGGTTTTTATCATCCGCTGTTTTCACTGTAAGGTTTACAACATCTGATGCAGGATTAGGATAAGCCTGAACAAAATATCCCTTTTTGTTTTCAAAATCAGTGGTGGATAAATTATCTGCTTTTAATTCGAAACGGGCAATTACAGGTCCGTGATCTGAAGTTGTAGTGGTATAACCTGAAATATCCGCGCGCGGATCGTATACTGCAATGGAGTTCGGAATGTATTGATCTGTCAGTTCATTTGAAATAACAATATGATCCAAAAATCCTCCAGAACTTAAAAAACTATAAGCTCCTGCCTGACTAATGCCTAATGTTAATGCATTGTAACGGTCTGTATCTTCTACTATTTTCTGATAAGAGGAAGGAATAGTTGGTCCCACCACTGATATTTTTACATCATCGTTAAAATCGCCCAAAATCATAAAATTCGAATTTGGATATTCGGCATCTAAAGCATCTTTTAAATATTCGGCATCGTATTTACGCTGATTGTATTTCATCATATCGCTTCCACTATTGGCACGAGCATGAAGATCAATCACGTTAATTTCCTTTTTGATTCCACCAATATTAGTTTCAATCTTCACTAAATAAGGCAAACGGCCTGAGGAGAAAAAACTGTCATCATTGATTTGAGGAGTCTCTGTTCCGGGATAACCCGGTAAAACTGTAGTTCCGGCACGAACAGCATCATACAAATCCTTAAACAATACTTTCGTACTTTTTACCGTAGTGGTTTGTGTGTTGTACAGCACCACCAGTTTCTGAGGTGGAAAATTAGGTTCCGGATCATTAAAAGAATAAGACCAGGAAGTAGAAATTGTTTTGTCGAATGTTTTTCCGTTTATATTGATTAGACTGATCAAATCTTCTATAGAAGAATCATCGGAAACTTCCTGTACTACATAGACATCGGCATTTAGCTTATTCATTACTTTGGCAACATTCTCTATTTGTAAAGCATCATCGGTTGGGCCGAATTCAGTTCCGCTTTTGTCTTTTACGTCAGAACCGAAAAACTCCAGATTGTAAGTCACAACATCAAAAGTCTCTGCTTTTGGTAAAGATGAACCGGTTAAAGCTCCGATTTGTTTGTTTAGCCCGGCCCCTGTTACTGTTAATGCACCGGAGATCGTTAATGCTTTTACAGAAGGTGCAAATCGTGCGTACAATATTTTACCTGCTACAGCGTCTGCGGCACTAACCACAATACTGGATTGAAAGAAACTATTATCTAAAGAGATTTCATAATCTGAAGGAGCTGTAACGGTAATATCCCCGTAACCATCTGCTTTAAAATCAAAAGGTTTGCTGGCTGATATGGCATTAGGACTAACATCTCCAAAATCCAAAACCGGATTTGAAGCCACATAGCCTGTTTCATTAGTAACCGCATAATCATCAAATGACCATTCTGAGGCATTATTGGTTCCTCCAGCAGTAGTTTCATAAACCCAGGCCAAATACGTATGACTTGTTTTATAAGCTCCTAAATTGATATATTGTGACTGAATATAAGTTCCGGTCGTCGTTGGAAAATTACCGTTTATTTCTGTCCACGTCGCAGTTTCCGGACTGCTTTTTCCGTCATAATCAACAGAAACCAATAATTTCAAACCCGGGCCTGCATAAAACTTACGGGTGTAGAATGACAATAAAGGAAATTGATTAAAATTATCTAAACGTAATCTTGGTGATATTAACCAATCCTTACTCGCACCGGTATCTGAAAAACCATTCATAAGAACCGCGCCGGTTCCGGAATTCACATTTCTTGTCACGGTAGTGGTTGACCATTTATTAATTGGACCCGATACATTATATTGGGTCCAGCCACTGTTTGTGAAAACACTTGCATCATTAAAGCCCTGCACATACGGATTAATACCTCTTCCTGCCAGAGTAACTGTTTTGTTTGCTGCACCGGTTGATTCATGTGTTATCTGGCCTGAAAAAACACCAGTTGCATCCGGAGTAAACTTCACATAAACGGTTGGTGTTGCATTACCCGAAAAATCAGACAGGTTATAGGTTAGCGAAGATTGAAAATTGGTATTGTCTTTAGAAACTGAAAAATTAGCTCCCGCACTAACTACGACATCATTCGTAAGGTTGCTCCCCTGAATCTGATAAGATAACGTTTCCGAATCAAAATTTGCTTCAGAAAATCCCAAATCCAGTGAAGTCGTTGTTGTGGATAAAGACGGAATTGCAACACTTGAAGTAGTAACATCCACTTTATTTACCGTGGATTGAATATTGCCGTAAAGATCTTCAGAAATAGAAAAAACAGAATACGAAGTATTAATAATCAAACCATTGAAGGTTTTCACATATACCTGAGAAGGATCTGTAATATCCAGAAATCCGGATTGTAAAGCTGCAGTTCCAGTGGCGTCAAGACCGGATTTTATCTGTGTAGCAGTTGGCTCTGCACTTCCGGATGGTACTAATACATAATATGTTTTCGCGGCCTCATCTACTTTATTAGAAAAATCAAAGCTTTCAGACAATACGTTACTGGCCTGTGGATAACCTGAAGCATTAATCGGGGCTGTGTTATCACTTCTTATATCTATGTTATCAATCGCAAAAGAAGGACGTGCGCCCCCGCCTGAATTTTGTTTGGAAATCCATCTGATTTGCACAACAGGCTGATTTTCGCATTCTGCCGGCAAGGTTACTTTGATGGTTTTTACATTTTGTGGAGTAGTAACAGCGGTGATCTGTTTTACATCATTGTTCACATAAGCAGTTGGCAATAAAGAAACAAAAGCAGCAGTTGTTCCAATACGATATTGTAAAACCATTTCATTTATACGCGTATTAGTGTTCGCTGGCGGTATATCATACGGATTACGGATGGTCATTGCATCATATTTAACCTGAATCGCTGTCTGACCAATTGTTGAAAAAGCAAATCCTATAGCCAGATCAAGAGATCCTGTATTCAGGAACCCGATCTTTCCATCGTAATTATGAAAATTACCACTACTTGTGGCAGCGGTACTACTGACTGCCAGCGGTCTGTCGGCAACCATAGTGGCAGCCGTGGCATATTGACTTGTACCTGATGGGTTTGATGTCGACACTGTCCAGCCCTGAAAACCTGCCGGATAGGCTACTACTGTTGCAGCAAATGAAAATTCCTGCGTGTAAGGTAAACTTTGAGCTGCCGGCATAGTCTGTGCCACAAGGCTCACCGAAAAGCAACAAAAAAGACTTAAAAAAGTCATTACGTTGCGTAAAGAGTAAATGTTTTTCATACGTTTGAAAATAGGGGTTTTTAGAAATCAAATTTATAGTCTTTAATATTAAGGGAATATTGTAAAATCTTAAACTTATTGCACCCAAAGTGATGAACTTACACTAATGAAAAGGGAATTATTGGCAAATTTATTTCATTATTATCAACAACAATACGGTTTAACAGCATTATACGTTATCCGAAAAAATTACTTACAAGATACTAATTTATAAGAAATAACTTTATATTATTATTTTTAATATGTGAAAAATAAACAAAAAAAGACCCTCTAACATTAGAAGGTCTTTTTTTTGTATGTGCGAAAATACCTGTAAACCGTGGTATAACTGCGATTTTAAAAGTGTACCATCTAAAATCAACGCCTATTATTCATCTAATTTCATGTTTCCTCTGTCTTCATGATTGTCCGGATGGGAATTCGGATAACGATTAGGCGTTACATCAGAATTCCTGTCTTTGTTTTCAACCGTTTTTTTTACTTCTTCTTCTGTAGCAACACCGCGATTTGAATTTTCGCTATCGGTCTGATCTGAAACTTTCTTTATTTTTTCGTTTTCATTTCTTGCTCTGTCTACAACCTCTTTATTACCATCTGCATCTGTTACTACTTCTTTCTGTAGTTTTATTTCGTCCGGTTTATAATCCTGAGAAATATTTTTCCCTTTCAAATCATCACTGTTTTTTTGTACTCCATTTATTTTTTTAGAGCCTAAATCATTAGTTCCCATATTTTTATTTTTTAAGATTGCTATTATAATATTACGAATTCCAAATCCGAAAACTTACTGTTTTAACATAGCGTTTGGATAATAAAACGTTCTTCTTTCAATTATAATCAAACAAAACTATCTTTGCAGAAAAATAAAACATGCACCAGCACTTCATTCTTTTTAAACCTTATGGCTATCTGAGCCAGTTTATTTACGAATTAAAAAGAAAGAAAAAGCTTCTGGGCGAATTGTATGATTTCCCGGAAGGCACAATGGCTATTGGCCGTTTAGATGAAGACTCTGAGGGCTTACTTTTACTGACAACCGACGGAAAGGTAAGCGAACAGATCAGAAGTAAGAAGGTCGATAAAGAATATTATGTACAGGTTGATGGTGTAATCACTGCCGAAGCTATTGAACAACTGCAAAAAGGGGTTGAAATTGGTTTTGACGGCGGCAAGTACATCACCAGACCCTGCAGGGCTTTTATCGTGACCGAAATTCCGGACTTTGGGCCAAGGGCTAAAAAAATAAGGGATGAACGCCATGGGCCGACGTCATGGGCATCGATAACGGTCAATGAAGGTAAATTTCGTCAGGTGCGAAAAATGACAGCTGCTGTTGGTTTTCCGACCTTACGGTTGGTTCGCGTCCGGATAGGAAATGTATATTTGCAAAACTTAAAAGCCGGAGATGTTCTTGAAGTTCAGGATTTTTTTAAATTAGATCAGGAGGCAATTTGATAATTAGATAATTTGACAATTAGATAATTAGATAATTTATAGAACTTTTAACTTATACCTCTATAACTAATAACCCATAACTAACAGCCAATAACTAATAACCAACAACTAATAACTAATAACTAACAACTAATAACCAATAACTCAAAAAACAATGCTAAACGTAGTTCTTGTAGAACCTGAAATTCCAAATAATACCGGAAACATTGGACGATTGTGTGTGGGTACCGAAAGCCGTCTGCACTTAATTCACCCTTTTGGATTTGTGATTAATGACAAGAATCTGAAACGTTCCGGCTTGGATTACTGGGTACATCTTGATGTGACGGAGTATGCCAATATTGAAGAATGGATCAAACAGATTCCGGATCAGTCGCGCGTCTTTCTTATGAGTTCACATGCTGAGAAATCCTATCTGCAAACTGATTTTCAGGATGGGGACTGGCTGGTTTTCGGAAAAGAAAGTGTGGGTTTAAGCAAAGAAGTTCTGGCCCGTTTTGAAAATCACCTGACGATTCCCATGTCAAAATTGATCCGAAGTTTTAATATTGCCAATTCCGTGGCTTTTGTGGTTGGTGAAGCTAAAAGACAAATTGGATTAAATATTTAGTCTGATATCAATTCCTGAATGGTAATGAGATTTAATAATATTACGTAATTATAAATTTTACTAATTCTCTTATAAAAACTGATCTCCCCTCCTAGCCCTGATGGGAACGGCATCCTTTTGTGGTGGGGTTCACCACAAAAGATATAGTGGACAGCAGGATGAGCTCCTTAAAAAAATCTAAGTAATAATAAACTTCCCTTTTTCGGCATCAAAAGCAATATGTTCATCTTTGAATAAAGTGGCAAAACTTCCTTTTGAAATTAAATTACAAGGTTCATCCTGAACAACTAATTCCGGTGTCATAATAATCATTTCATCGCTCAGCTGTATCGCCAGATCAATATCATGCGTCGAAAAAAGAATACACTTTTGCGTTTCCTGTGTGAGCTTTTTCAATAATTTGAAAAGGGAAACTTTGTGAAGTAAATCAAGATGTGTCGTAGGTTCGTCCAGAATGATCAGCGGTGTATCCTGCGATAGCGCTCTTGCGATTAAAACTTTTTGCAATTGTCCGTCACTTATTTCGAAATGTTTTTTAAGCGCCAGATGGCTGATTTGTGTTAACTCCAGAGCTTCATTTACTTTTGCAATATCTTCGGGCGTTAAAGTACCAATCCAGTTGGTGTACGGCTGGCGCCCCAAAGCCACCAGCTCAAAAACAGAAAGATTGCTTGGAGGCAATTTTTCTGTTAAAACCAAACTTAAATTCCGGGCTAAATCTAAAGGTTTATACGTATTTATATTTTTATCACCGAGATAAACCGTTCCTGCCAAAGGCGCCTGAATTCCAGTAATGGTTCTTAGTAAAGTCGATTTCCCTATTCCGTTTGCACCAATTAAAGCAATGAGTTTTCCCGAATCAAAATTTAAATTCAGATTTTCGGCAATGGTCGTAGTTTCTCTCTTCGACTTGTAGCCAATGCTTAAATTTGAAGTTTTTAGAATTGATTTCATTTTTTTTTAAGATACTAAGGTTGTAAGTAGCTAAGGCCCTAAGTTTTTTTTACTGAAAATTTCTTTTTTTCATTAATAACCATACCACAACAGGCGCACCAATCAGAGACGTAATCGCATTGATGGGCAATGTTGTTTCCAGGCCCGGTAACTGTGAAGCAATATCACAAAACAGCATGATTATTCCGCCATAAAAAAAAGTGCTCCAATATAAAATTCTGTGATTACTGGTCTGAAAAGTTAGTTTTGCAATATGAGGTACTGCCAAACCAATAAAAGCAATCGGACCGGCAAAAGCAGTGATACTTCCCGCGAGAATACTGGTGGCAAATATGATGATTAATCTGGTTCTTTTATAATTCAGCCCCATACTTTTAGCATAATTCTCTCCTAAGAGCAAAGCATTTAGCGGTTTAATGCTACCTGCACTTAAAAGAAGACCGAGACCCACACAAACTGCCAAAATGCAAATCGATGTCCAGGAAAGATTTCCCAGACTTCCCAGTGACCAGAAAGTAAATTTCTGCAACTGCTCTGCGGAACTAAAATGAGTCAGAACCCCGACAATAGCACTGGTAAAACTGCCAAACATCAATCCCACGATTAAGATTGCCATTGTGTTCCTGAGCCGTTGTGCCACCAATAAAACCAGCAGCAAAACCGAGATACTTCCCAACGTTGATGCGAGCACAATTGTATAGGACGATAATAAAACGGTATTCAGAAAAGACGGTAAAAAACCAGCACCGAGAATAACAACAGCCACCGCTAAAATGGCTCCTGAACTCAGTCCCAAAACATCCGGGCCTGCCAATGGATTCCGGAATAAAGTCTGCATCAGCAAACCGCTTACAGACAATCCAACACCAACCAAAACAGCTGTAATGGCTTTAGGCAGACGGTAATTGATAATAATGTATTCCCAGGTCGATTTAGTGGCAGTACCCCCCGTCAAACTTGTATACACTTCTTTAAACGGAATGGTAACCGACCCTAAACTAATGTCGAGAAAAAACATAAACAAAAGTGCTAAAGCCAGCACAAAAAACAGGACTATATTTCGCTTTTGAGAGATCAATTGGCTTAATTTAATTTGGATGCAAAAGTAAATTCATAACCCTGTAACAAATCAGGATGAAAAATTTTGATATAATCTTTTAAAACCAAATCAGGACGGCTTGGTGCTGATTCATAATAAATAACCCCTCCGGTTGCTCCAAACTGACTTTCAAAAGTATATACATTTTTATTTTTAAAAGCGTCAAACTGCGTATAATGCGGATTCGTTTTTCCAAACTCCGCCAGTGTTTTAAACGATCCGGCTGCTATCCAGAAATTAGCGGTCTTGGCTTTCACTAAAACTTTTTCAAAGGACAAACCTTCGCTTCCGGTTCCTTGTAAATCGGCCCATAAGTAATTGGCCTGTGCATCTTTCATAAATTCTGCCACCCAGCTGTTTCCTTTCGCAACATACCAGACATCTTCATACATCGATCCGTACAAAACCGTCGAAGTGGCTTTTTGACCTGCTGCTAATTTCTTAGTCTGATTGTAGCTTAAAACAATTTTATCAAACAATTCCTTTGCTTTATCTTCTTTGCCAAACAGGGCACCATACAGTTTAATCCATTCTGCTTTTCCAAGCGGGGACTGCTCCATCCAGTCGGCCTGGATAAACACATTTAAACCGCTTTTCTTTAAATTGTCCAGCGTCGGATTGTTGTTGTCTACTCCAAAAGTAACAATCAGGTCCGGCGACAATTCGATAAGCTGTTCGATATTTAATTTTTCATTCTGACCTACATTCTTAACAGCCCCTTTATCGATCAATGCTCTTGTTTTCTCTGAAGAAACATAATCGGTATGCGGAAAACCAACCAGTTTATTTTCTACTTCCAGCATTTCCAAAAACGGAATATTGGTGGTTGAAGTCACTACTACAGATTCCAGCGGAACTTTTATCATCGTATACGATTGCAAGCTGTCCGGAACTTTAGCTTCTTTTTCTTTTAAGATATAAGTGAGTTTTTTATTGGCATTTGGCCATGGATTTGAAACTGTTACGACTGAATATCCCTCATGTTTCACAATAGAAAGCCCGGAAGCATACTCAATACTATTTTTTGAAGTTTCCACTTTAACGTTCGATGTCTCCTCCTTTTTTTTACATCCAATAACGAGCAGAAAAGAAAAAATAAAAATAAATTTAGGTAATAAATGTTTCATCTTTAGGTTATATATTTTTAGGGTATGGTATTTGTAATTCCTTCTTATCAGATATGATTTTTGAATTATTACAATTTCATATTTACATTTCAATGATGGCAAAGGTAAACCAATTTCTATTTTTTTTGTTTACCTTTATTCTTACAAAATTAAACAAATGTTATCTTTACTTAAATGAATACCACAAAAACAAAAGTTTGCTCAGGCTGTGAATCTTCTTTCAGCTGCGGAGATATTTCTGTTGAAAACAAATGCTGGTGCAATGATTACCCTCCTATTTTCAATCTTTCTGAAGGAGGCGACTGTCTTTGTCCGGTTTGCTTTAAAGAAGCATGTGAAGATAAAATTGATGCCTATATTGAAACCCTTACCCCGGAAAAAGCAATTGGTAATAAAGCAGCGGCCCTGCCGAAATCAGAACAATTAATCGAAGGAATTGATTATTACCTCGAAAACGGAAAATATGTTTTTAAAGCCTGGTTTCACTTAAAAAGAGGAAGCTGCTGCGGCAACGGCTGCAGGCATTGTCCCTATTGATTTTTTTTTGTTGATTATAAATTCATAAATTCGTCTTTGCGTTAGGGATAGGAACGGCATCCTTTTGTTTTTTTCTTTAAAAAACAAAAGATAAAGTGGATAGCCCGACCGAAGGGAACGCCCCGATCATTCGTAATTGACAACTCCTAATTCATAACATAAAAATGATCTATCTAATTACCGGCGGTGAACGATCCGGCAAAAGCAGTTATGCTCAAAACCTGGCTTTACAACTTTCGGATGCTCCGATGTATGTGGCGACGGCCCGAAAATGGGATTCGGATTTCCAGAACAGAATCGACAGACACCAACAGGAACGGGACGAACGCTGGACGAACGTGGAAAAAGAAAAATATTTAAGTGAGATTGATTTTACCGGAAAAGTAGCTTTAATTGATTGCGTGACGCTTTGGCTGACAAACTTTTTTGTCGATACTAAAAATGAGGTCTCCTTATCACTGGAAGAGGCTAAGGCTGAATTTGAAAAAATAGCAAAACAACCCCATACCGCCCTGATAATTGTTACCAATGAAATTGGAATGGGTGTTCATGCTGAAACGCATATCGGCAGAAAATTCACCGAACTGCAGGGCTGGATGAATCAGTTTTTGGCGTCAAAAGCAGATGAAGTGGTACTGATGGTTTCGGGGATTCCGGTTACGATCAAAGGTGAAAATTCTAAAACTTAAAAAATAAATTCCAAATTTTTAAATTCCAAGTTCATACTTTTCTTGTGATTCCTTTTTGGAATTTGGAATTTGGAAATTGAAAATTGAAAATTGAAAATTACACAGATGAGCTACTTAGACGATATATTAAAATCACGTCGCGATACCCGACATTTTACTGCTGATGAAGTCCCTGATGAAGTGATACAAAAAGCCTTACAGGCAGGACATTGGGCACCTTCTGTTGGACTGACGGATGCTACAAAGTATTATATCGTCAAATCGGCAGCAGTTAAAAGCGCTATTAAAAATTTGTTTGCAGAGTATAATACAAAAGCAGCCGGACTGACCGACAATCCGGAGCAAAAAGAATTGTACAATTCACTAAAACTGGAAGCGATTGAAGAAGCACCCATCGGACTGATCATTGCTTACGACAGATCGGTTTTGAATCAGTTTTCGATTGGAACGGTGGGCAGTAATGAAGCCGTTAAATTCAGTTCGGTTTGCGCTGCGCAAAACATCTGGCTTTCGCTTACGGAACAAGGTTATGGAATGGGATGGGTTTCTATTTTGAATTATTATCAGTTTAAGAAAATAATCGATTTACCCGAAAACATGGAACCTCTTGGTTATTTCTGTATCGGAAAACCGGCTACCAATTATGAGAATCAGCCCATGCTGCAGCAATTAAAATGGAAACAGAAATCGGAGGCTCCGGACTGTACGGAAATCAAAACTGTTGTAAAAGAGAAAGTTCCAAACTTTCAGTACAATTCTCAGGCTACGAATAAAAACAAAGTCACTTTCAGCCAGCTCTTACAGGAAAAAATCGATTCTAAAACCAAACCTGTTGGCGCTTTGGGTGTTTTAGAGGATTTAGCTTTTCAGATGGGAAGTGTCTTTGAAACCTTAAATCCAAAAATAAAAAACCCTAATATTGTCGTTTTTGCCGGAGATCACGGCATTGCAAATCATGGTGTGAGTGCTTATCCGCAGGATGTTACACGACAGATGGTGAATAATTTTCTGGAAGGCGGCGCCGCCATAAATGTTTTCTGCCATCAAAATAATATTGCGTTATCGATTGTGGATTCCGGTGTGAATTATGATTTTCCCACCAATGCCAAATTGATTCCTGCCAAAATTGCAAAAGGAACCCAGTCTTTCCTGCATGTTCCCGCTATGAGCGAAACAGAACTGCAACTGTGTTTTGAAAAAGGAAAATCGATCGTAGCCGATATTGCCAAAACAGGCTGCAACTGCATTGGTTTTGGTGAAATGGGAATCGGAAATACTTCAACGGCTGCTGTTTTGATGAGTCTGCTGACCGGTTTCCCCATCGAAGAATGCGTCGGAAAAGGAACAGGAGTTGAAGACGAAAAGTTACTTCAAAAACAAAACATACTCCAAAAGGCTCTTGAAAATTATTCAGGTCAGGACCAAATAAATGAGCAACTGGCTTATTTTGGAGGTTTTGAAATTATACAAATGGCAGGCGGAATGTTATCCGCTTACGATCACAAAATGCTGATTCTTGTGGATGGTTTTATTTGCAGTGTAGCTTTTTTAATTGCTTCCAAAATGAATCCGAACATTCAGGAGAATGCCGTTTTTTGTCATGTTTCAGCAGAGAATGCGCATCAGAAACTATTAAATTATTTAGGCGCAAAACCCATTTTAAATTTAGATTTGCGTCTCGGAGAAGGAACGGGCTGTGCCATTGCTTTTCCTATTTTGAAATCAGCAGAAGCTTTTTTGAATGAAATGGCTACTTTTGAAAATGCGGGGGTTAGCCGGAAGTAGGGAGTTTTCAATCTCAGTTTTCAGTCTCAGTTTTCAGTCTTATTTCCCAGTGTTTTATTACAACAAATTATTTTTCAATGAAAAAAGAACTACATATTTTTTTTACCGCTTTGATGTTTTATACCAGAATTCCATGTCCGAAAAACATTGATCACAATCCGAATTACTTAAATAAAGCGACGCGATACTTTCCGCTAATTGGTTGGATTGTTGGAAGTATTTCTTTTCTGGCTTTTTATATTTTTTCTCTTTTTCTGTCAGCAGAAATTGCAGTGATTTTAGCAATTATTGCCTCCATCCTTACAACAGGTGCCTTTCATGAAGATGGTTTTGCAGATGTCTGCGATGGTTTTGGCGGAGGCTGGACCAAAGAAAAAATTCTGATGATTATGAAAGACAGTGCTATTGGCGCTTATGGTGCCATTGGTTTAGTTTTGCTTTTTTTATTGAAATTCAAACTGCTTTCAGCATCTGTTTTACTTTTTCAAACCGGCGATCCGTTTTCTGTTTTACTCATTTTCCTGTTGTTTGTTTCGGCTCATGCTTTGAGTCGACTGGCAGCCATAAGTATTATTTTTACACATGAATATTCAAGAGATGATGCTTCCAGCAAGAGTAAGCCGATTGCAAAAAGCAATACCTGGAAAGAAGTTTTGGGCGCTTTTTTCTTCGGATTAGTACCTTTGTTTGTTCTTTCGTATTTTAAATATCAGATCCTTTTGGTTTTACTTCCGGTTTTTCTGACCCGTTATTTTTTAGCCCGTTATTTCCAAAAATGGATTGACGGTTATACGGGAGATTGTCTCGGTGCTGCCCAGCAGGTTTGTGAGGTCATTTATTATTTAAGTATTCTTTTGGTATGGAAGTTTTTCTAGTACGTCACACGGAAACCACTTGCGAAAAAGGAATTTGCTACGGGCAGTCTGACGTTGGTCTGGCTGAACCCTATGACATTATTTTCAAAAATATAACAGACCAATTACCTTCGGAAGCTATTCTTTTTTCAAGTCCCTTGCAGCGCTGTACTATTTTAGCCAGACACATTCAAAACCAGATCAAAACCCTTTCGTACCAGGAAGACAGACGTCTAATGGAAATGAATTTTGGTGACTGGGAAATGAAAAACTGGAATAGTATTCCACCGGAAGAACTTAATCCGTGGATGGAAGATTTTGTAAATATCGGTGCTTCAAATGGAGAATCTTTTGTAGAATTGCATGAACGGGTCGGTATTTTTTTAGCGGAGCAGCTTTCAAAAAAAACAGACACACCACGCATTATTGTTGCACATGCCGGTGTCATCAGAAGCATCCTTTGTCATCAGACTTCACTGCCTTTACAAGAGGCTTTCCAGAACAAAGTCGATTTTGGACAGGTCATCAAAATAGAACTGTAAACTTTGATTTGTTCAGAATTTAATTCAAAAAGTAAAACAAATTTGAATATTCAATAATTTTAACTCTATCTTTGCACGCAATTTAAGGTTGTGCTGGAATATACCAGACACATTAAAAGGGAATCAGGTAAAATCCTGAGCTGTACCCGCAACTGTAAGCTAAGTTCGTAAAGAACGCTTGTTGTTAACTACAAAGCCACTGCTCGCTCCGGCGGGTGGGAAGGTAAACAACAAGACGCAAGCCAGGAGACCTGCCTTTATAACGAATATCGAACTCTCGGGAAAAAGAGTGTAGAAATTATGACTTTAAAAAAACGTTTTGCTTTTTGCCTGCTTTTGTTGTGCCAGATTCTTTTGGCGCAAAATGATTCTATTACCAGACTTAAAGAAGTTGTAGTATCGGATTCCAATCTTAAAAATTTCTCGAATACACAATCGGTTCAAAGACTGAGCGATTCGATCATCAATAGAAATGCCCCTTCACTGACTTCTCTTTTAAATTACAATACGGTTATTTATTTTAAGGAAAATGGTCTTGGAATGACTTCTTCGCCTTCTTTCAGAGGAACTACTTCACAACAGACTGTAGTGGTCTGGAACGGGATCAACATCAACTCGCAACTTTTAGGACAGACTGATTTTAATACGATTTCGACCCGTGGTTTTAATTCTGTTGATGTAAAAGCCGGAGGCGGAAGTGTTGTTTACGGAAGCGGTGCCATTGGAGGAACGATACACTTAAACAATGACCTGAAGTTTACGGATACTTTCAAAAATGATTTTCAGGTTTATTATGGCGAGTTCAATACTTTAAGTGCTGTTTATGGCATTACGGCCGCGACAAAAAAATGGAGTTTCGATGCCAGTTTTACGCGAAACAGTTCTGACAATGATTTTAAATTTGTGGGTCAGGATGCCCATAACCTTAATGGAGAATATTACAACAATACACTTGATGCCGCAGTGGGTTTTAAAATCAACACCAAAAACAGTATTAAATTTTACAGCGAGATATACGATGGTGAACGTCATTTTTCATTAACCTCACCCAACGCGACCAAAACAAAATATCAGGATTATAATACCCGTAATTTACTAACGTGGAGCAGCGCTTTCAGCAAATTCGCTTCCAATCTGAGACTGGCCTACATTACCGAGCATTATAATTATTTTGAAGATATCAACAGGGACGGATTTACCTCGGGAGGCGTTAAAAGTTTTATCGGAAAATATGATATTGATTACGAATTGTCTTCAAAAATCAAAATCAGTACCATTTTAGATTATACCAAAAATGATGGAATTGGCTCCGGAATTGGCCGAAGCAGCCGCGAAATTGGCGGTGCAAGCCTTTTGTGGAAACACAATCTTACCGAAAAATGGAATTATGAAATGAGCGCCAGAAAAGAGGTTTCGGATGTTTATAAAAGTCCGGTGCTGTTTTCCGTGGGCTCGCGCTATAATTTCTCCGATTTTTATCAGTTAAAATTCAATGTATCCAGAAACTACAGAGTGCCTACCTTCAATGATTTATATTGGGAAGGCAGCGGAAATCCGGATTTAAAACCGGAGAGTTCTTACCAGGCAGAAATAGGGAATCAGTTTAGTTACAAGGATTTCCGACTGACGGTAACGGGTTACGGAATGAAAATCAAGGATATGATTCGATGGCTGCCTAATAACTCCGGAAACTGGTCACCTGTAAATACGGATAAGGTTACCATCTATGGTGCTGAAGCCCTTTTAGGATGGAAGAAAAACTTCAATAAACATACTTTTGATTTTAGCGGAACGTATGGCTACACGGTTTCATTAGATGACATAACAGACAAACAGCTTTTTTATGTTCCTTATCATAAACTGACCGGATCACTGTCTTACTATTATAAAAAGTTCTCTGCCTATTATCAGATCATGTATACCGGAGAAATATTTACCACTTCTGATAACAACCCAAAATATATTCTGGATGCCTATAATGTTTCCAATATTGGAGCAGATTATAATTTCAGTAAAAAAAATACTTTCAAAGTTGGTATTAAAGCTGCCAATATCTGGAATGAAAAATATGAAGCCCTTCCGAGCCGTTTTATGCCCGGGCGGAATTTAACTATTTATTTAAACCTTAATTATTAAAACATGAAATTAAAAAATCTTTATTTAGGAATTATTGCCGCTACATTTTTATTTGCTTCTTGTAGCAGTAACGATGACACTCCCGAAGTTGAAGTTCCGTTAGGTGCTTATGAAAATGGCGTATTCATTTTAAATGAAGGAAATTTTGGAACTCCTAATGCTTCTGTTTCCTATATTTCGAATGATTTGACTACGTTTCAAAACGATATTTTCAAGCTTGTAAACCCTTCAATTGTTTTAGGAGATGTAGCGCAGTCCATGACTTTTAGCGGAGAGAAAGCTTTTATTGTAGTAAATAATTCCAATGAAGTTGAAGTAGTAAATCGTTATACGTTTAAAAGTTTGGCTACTATTACTACAAAATTAGAAAACCCACGTTACAGTGTTGTTTTAAATGACAAACTGTACGTAACAAATGCTATTTCTAATGCTGTAACAATTTATGATGCCAAAACGTACGCTTATATCGCTTCCATTTCTGTAGGTAAAACAACAGAGAAAATTGTGGTTGCAAATAATAAACTTTACGTTATGAATGGTGCTTATGGTTATGGAAATGAAGTAACTGTAATTAATCCTGCAACTAATACCGTTTTGACCACTATAACAGTGGAAGAAGGTATCAATTCTATCGAAGAAAAAAATGGAAGTGTATATGTATTATGTGGAAATACTGCGAAAAGCAAATTGTTTAAAATTAATACCACTACTGATACGGCAACTTCTATAGAATCTACCACTTTAAAAGGTGCAGCAAATATGGATATTGATGGAACTAAAATTTATTACACTCAGGACGGAGGCGTATATGCAATGGACCTGACCGCTACGGCCTTTAGCACCACTCCTATCTTTACAACGACTTATGTTCAATATTCTACCTTTTACGGATTTGGCGTTATTGACGGGAAAATTTACTCGGGTAACGCAAACGGATTTACAAAAGACGGAACCGTTACTGTATATTCTCCAACCGGATCGGTATTAAAAACCCTGACTGTTGGTATTGGACCAAACGGTTTTTACTCCAATAACTAATACTACTAACCAGGATACCCTTATAATTGCTATAAGGGTATTTTTTTTTAAACTAAACCATTATGATACGAAAATTACTTTTTACTTTATTATTAACCTCTTCTTTAGCTGAAGCACAATCGTATGCTCCGGCAGCAGGACAGGCAGGAAGTACTGCAATAGCAAAAAGCAGTACTGTTTTTAAAGGCTGGGCAACCGGAATTAGCGTAGTAAGAGGCCCGCAGGATATTGCGAATCCAACAGGTCCTTTGGCTTCAAGCGGTGATCCGAGTGGTGCATTAGGCGGAACAAGTACAGGCGTTGTCTGTTTAGGTGATGGTGGAAGCGCAACATTAACTTTTGGCGTGCCAATTGCGAATGGTCCCGGATTTGATTTTGCCGTTTTTGAAAACGGATTCTCGGATACGTTCCTGGAACTGGCTTTTGTGGAAGTAAGCTCCAATGGGGTGAACTTTTTTAGATTTCCATCGCACAGTGAAACCCAGACTACCACTCAAATTGGTGGTTTCGGAGCGGTTGATTGCAGATACATCAACAATTTAGCTGGAAAATATCGTGTGAATTTTGGAACTCCGTTTGATTTATCTGATGTTCCCAATAATGCTTTGTTAGATAAAAACAATATTACTCATGTACGGGTAATTGATGTTATCGGAACCATTAATCCTTTATACGCTTCTCATGACAGTTTTGGAAATATTGTTAATGATCCCTACTCTACTCCTTATGCAACGGGAGGTTTTGATCTGAATGCGGTTGGCGTAATCAATCAGAAAACACTGCTGAGTGCTAAAAGTTTCGATCTGGCTTCTGTAACACTATATCCAAATCCGACTTCTGACATGGTTTATTTAGATACCGATCAGCAAAGCAGTATTTTGATTTATGATATGGGAGGTAATGTTAGAAAAAAGCTTCCTACAGCGCAATACAATGAAGTTAAGGTTTCTGATTTGAATCCCGGAATTTACTTATTCGAAATAACCATCGACGAGAAAAAGACAACGAAAAGAATCGTTATAAAATAATTTTATAGAATTAAGTTTTTTGGATAATTTTATACTACTGAAAAAGGCTTTCATTTCTGAAAGCCTTTTTAATTTTTTATTCTTTATTTTAGTGTTCTTAAAAGTCCTTCCGGAGCTTTATCAACATACATTTGGTTTCTGATACCATTCATGGCCTTGGCATCTATGAAAGTTTTTAATGCCTTTCCTCTGTCCTGTTGTACTTTTTTGGCGGCAGCACCGGTAATATTTGCAATGGCTGTATTTAATAGTGGCTCAGAAGGATCTCCTAAAACCCCTAAATTAGCAACATATTCCAGTTGCTCAATGGTTGGTTTAAGACCATCTGTATATTCCCCAAAACCGGCAGCATTCACAATTTTAAGAACCAATGGCTGCATGGCATATTTATGATTTGGATTTACTTTGGTTTTTGTAAAGGTTTCCGAATCGTATAATGTAATCGATCCCACATTTTTCCCAATCGTGTAATCTCCAATCTGCACTACGGTAACATAAGGTGCTAATCCGTTAATAATTAATTCACTTGCAGATGCAGTACCGCTTGTGGTCAGGATATATACTTTGCTTAAACGAAGACTGTTTAACGGTTTTCCGTCAATATTATCTACGAATCTATTGTTTAAGGATTCAGCATCCTCTGTTTCAAAATAAGCATTAACCTTAGCGTTCCATTTTTCCTTGGCAAAAATCTGGTCTTTAAATTGTCCTGTAATCATACTCGCCAAACGTGTAGCAGTCTGAACCGATCCTCCACCATTGTAGCGTAAATCCAGAATAAAATCTGTAACTCCCTGTCCTGCCAATTGTCCAAAAGCATCATTGAGTTGTGTATCATAATTGGCGTAAAACCCATTATACATCATATAACCAATTTTATGACTTCCGGAAACAATGACCTTATTAATCAAAATTGGATTTTCATCCAAAGTAGTTTTAACCAGAGAAACTGTTTTTCCGTTCGTCTCTATTGTACTTCCGTTATATTGTGCTAAATTCAACGTATAACTTTCGGCATTCAAAAGAAGTTGTTTATAATTGGAAACGGTCAATTGAGTTCCATTCACTCCTGTAAAAAGATCTCCTCGTTTTATATTTTTGGTTGAAGCGTCTGAATTTGGAATAATATAACGTACATAACCGACCAGGTCTGTGGAGCTTCCCGGCTTATAACTCAGTCTAAAGTCAACACCGTCGTTTTTAGTAGTCCCCTGAAGTTCCTGCTCTAGAACCGTATAGTCGGAAACAATCCAGCTAAAACGATCTATAGCCTCTCCTTTTGGAAATTTACTGCTGGGTTTATTCAATAAACTTTCAAATAAATTTTCAGGTTCAGAATATCCTGCTAAAAAAGAATTCAAAGCTTCCTGATTACTAAAGCGATCATCAGCTAAATTGGGAACATCAGCTTGCCACAAATAAAACTGATTCAGCCCTTTCCAGATAAAATCATTTATCTGTAAATCTGCCGGAGAATCAACATCATCCTGATCTTCACAAGATTGCAAAGAAAAAGCAAGTAAAAGTAATAACAAAAAACTTCGTACTATTGTTTTCATAAAGTGGTATTTATAACAGTATTAACGTAAAAATAGTATCTTTAGTTTTAACTCTAATACATTATATCTCTTTTTTTTAATATTTTTTTAATATTTTTTTTGAAGTTGATTGTAACAAAAAGAATTGTGCCTCGTCTTCCTTATATATAAGCTAACAAATAACCTTGATTTATGAATCAGATTGTTTTCATGGAATTAATAAATCCTTTCAGGGACAAAGTTTTTCGTCTGGCCAAAAGATTGCTTACCAGTACGGAAGAAGCAGAAGATGCCACTCAGGAAGTAATCGTTAAATTATGGAATAAAAAAGAGAATCTGGAAGCTTATAACAGCGTTGAAGCACTGGCGATGACCATGACCAAAAATTATTGCCTGGATCAGTTAAAATCTAAAAGAGCAGGAAATCTGCAGATTGTACACAACAATTTTACAGACCGTCAGCCTCAGTTAGATAAAAAACTGGAAGATGCAGACAGTTTAGAATGGGTAGAAAAAATTATAAGCCAACTGCCCGAACAATTACAAATATTAATTCAGCTACGCGATGTTGAACAATATGAATTTGATGAAATTGCGAAAATTGTCAATATGAATGAAACGGCTATCCGGGTAGCCCTTTCGAGAGCGAGAAAAAAAATCAGAGAATCAATGCTTAATACACACCGTTATGGAATTAAATAAAATAGAAAATATATTAGAAAAATACTTTCAGGGAGAAACAACTATTGCCGAAGAGAACGAATTAAAAGAATATTTCTCTTCACCGGATGTTGCGCAGCATCTGGAACAATACAAACCTATGTTTGGTTATTTCTCTCAGGTAAAAGAACAAAAATCGACGCAGGAAATTCCACTACAAACTAAAAAACGAAATGTGGCGTGGTTATCGATTGCAGCATCCTTTGTTGTTTTACTGGGAATAGGAACCTACTTTTTTGTGAGCGAAAAAAATGAACCTTCGGTTGTAGCGCAATCAGAATTAGGAACCTACGACAATCCTGAAGAAGCCCTTGCGGCAACGCAAAAAGCTTTAGCCCTATTGTCAAACAATGTGAATGTAGGTATCGGAAGTGTACAATACATTAAGGAATACGAACAATCAAAAAACAAAATTTTTAAACAATAAATAAAATTTAACACAATGAAAAATTTCATCATAACACTAGTTTTCACCTTGGTTACTACTATTTTTTACGGACAGGGCGCTTTTGACAAATTCGACGGTCAGGACGATGTAACATCCGTAATTGTAAACAAAAAAATGTTCGATTTAATGAGCAAAGTAAAAGTGGATGCAACCGACAAAGAGACACAGCAATACATTAAACTGATTAAAAAATTAGACTATTTGAAAGTGTTTACCACTAAAAACCCTAAAGTTGAAGCAGAAATGAAAGCTTCTGCAGAAAAATATATTAAAACGGCTGGTTTAGAAGAGCTAATGCGCGTAAACGATAGCGGTAAAAACATCAAAATATTAGTAAAATCAGGTGCCAGCGACACGCAGGTAAAAGAATTGCTGATGTTTATTGACGGAGCCAAAAATGAAGAATCGGTTTTATTATCGCTTACCGGTAATTTTGACTTAAACGAAATCTCGGTATTAACAGACAAAATGCAGCTTCCGGGCGGTTCTGACCTGAAAAAAGCCTCTAAAAGCAAAAAATAAGATGAAAATAAGCCTATTTACCTCAGCCCTTTTAGCTTTACTGACTTTGATAAGTTGTGAATCTAAACCTTCATTGCAAAAATATTTTGTAGAAAATACAGATAACAAAAATTTTATTGCACTTGACGTGTCCCCTTCTATTTTGAATTTAGATAAAGCAAAATTATCTGCCGCTCAAACCGAAGCCCTAAACTCTTTTGACAAGATGAATATTCTTGCCTTTAAAGCAAATGCAACAAATGCATTAGAGTTTGACACGGAAAGAGCTAAAGTGAAAGCAATCTTAAAAGACCCAAAATATCAGGAATTAATGAAGTTTGGTTCGGGTAAAGAAGGTGCATCAATAAGTTATGTCGGTACAGATGAAAACATTGAAGAATTTGTAGTTTTCGTTAACAAAAAAGAAAACGGATTTGCAGTAGTACGTGTTCTGGGAAAAGATATGAATCCGAATAATATCATGACCTTAATGAGTGTTTTAAAACAATCCAAAATCGACATGGAGCAGCTAAAACCATTGCAGCAATTCATTAAATAACAACCTTACTTTAAGCAAAAAAGCCTCTTATATGGGGCTTTTTTTGTTTCTGAAAATTAAACAGATTATTCGTCACAATTCTTTTGAATTTAATTTTGAAGTGAACTTAATTTAGTTACATTTGAAAAAAATAAATAACATTGAAAAAAATATTTAAAATTCTTTTAACGCTGCTTTTTGCCTTTATAGGATTTCTTTTACTCTACGTACTAGTAGCATATGCACTTTCAAAAATTACAATTGCCAAAGAAGAAAACACAAAACCTGAAGTTGAAATTTTCATTCTCACCAATGGCGTCCACACCGATATTGTAATGCCTGTCAAAAATGATCAGACAGACTGGAGCAAACAAATTCAATTTAAAAACACCAAAGCCGCTGACTCCACTTATAAATACATTGCTATGGGCTGGGGCGACAAAGGATTTTACTTAGAAACTCCGGAATGGTCCGATTTGAAAGCTTCTGTTGCTTTTAAGGCAGCAACCGGATTAAGCACCACTGCCATTCATGCGACATATTACAAACAGATGCGACTGGGTGAAGACTGCAAATCAATAATGATTAGCAAAGAACAATACGATCGTCTTATCAACTATATTCACAATAGTTTTCAAAAAGACGCATCCGGCAATTATATGCCCATAAAAACCAATGCCAATTACAGCAAAACCGACGCCTTTTACGAGGCCACCGGAAGCTATAGTTTATTTCACACCTGCAATAGCTGGGCCAATAGCGCTTTGAAAGCAAGCGGGCAAAAATGCTGCTTCTGGACGGCCACGGATTCCGGAATTTTTTCGAAATACAAATAAAATCAATATAAAACATGGTACAAAAAACATCGAATGCCTTTATAGCGGCATCCTGGGTAGCTCTTGGAGCCGGAACAGTAGGATTTATAGTAGGGCTTGCCAGAGCTGAAATGTTATTAAACGAAAAAGGATATTATTTTACAGTCTTAATGTTTGGTCTTTTCGCTGTAGTTTCCCTGCAAAAAAGTGTTAGGGACCGACTTGAAAAATTACCTGTAACAGATATTTATTACGGTATCTGCTGGTTCGGAACACTTTTATCAATTGTATTATTAGTAGTGGGACTTTGGAACGCAACCATTCTGCCAAGCGAAAAAGGATTCTATGCATTTGCTTTTTTATTAGCCTTGTTCGGAGCGATTTCGGTACAAAAAAACACAAGGGATAATATGTCATTCAATAACGAATAATATTTAAAACACTATTAATTAAACCAACTTCCAAATTAACCACAAAAAAAGCTCCATTTTCATGGAGCTTTTTTTATATCAGGATTCGAGATTATTTACTCAAATACATTTTTCTTCTGGAGTACAATTCGTAGAATTGATCATCTTTTAAGTCATCAATAAACAAGATACTTTCTCCTGTTGATTTCATTTCAGGTCCTAATGCTTTGTTTACATTATGGAACTTGCTGAAAGAGAAAACCGGTTGTTTGATAGCGTATCCTTTTAATTGTGGATTGAAATCAAAGTCAGTCACTTTATTATGTCCTAACATTACTTTAGTAGCGTAGTTCACATAAGGCTCTCCGTATGCTTTTGCAATAAACGGAACTGTTCTGGAAGCTCTTGGATTTGCTTCGATAATGTAAACCGTATCATCTTTTATCGCAAACTGAATATTGATCAGACCCACTGTTTTAAGTGCTCTCGCAATTTTTACCGTGTGGTCTTTGATTTGCTGCATCACAAATTCTCCCAGATTAAAAGGAGGCAAAGTAGCATTACTATCTCCCGAGTGCACTCCGCAAGGCTCAATGTGTTCCATTATTCCGATAATGTAAACATTACCATCAGCATCACAAATAGCATCTGCTTCCGCTTCGATGGCTCCCGCTAAATAGTGGTCTAAAAGTAGTTTATTTCCAGGAATCGTTTTCAATAAGTTGATTACGTGTTCTTCCAGTTCTTTCTTGTTGATTACAATTTTCATTCCCTGACCTCCTAATACATAAGAAGGACGGATCAATAACGGGAAGTCTAAAGTATCTGCTAAAGCAGAAGCTTCGTCAGCAGTTTCAGCGATTCCGAATTGTGGAAAAGGAATATGTAATTCTCTCAATAAATCAGAGAATCTTCCTCTGTCTTCGGCTAAATCCAGTGCATCAAAACTGGTTCCGATGATTTTTACACCGTATTTAGATAATTTTTCAGCCAGTTTTAACGCGGTCTGTCCACCCAGCTGCACGATTACACCTTCCGGTTTTTCATGCTGGATAATATCATAAATATGCTCCCAGAAAACAGGTTCAAAGTACAATTTATCTGCTGTATCAAAATCAGTCGAAACTGTTTCAGGATTACAGTTGATCATGATCGTTTCGTAGCCGCATTCTTTAGCAGCCAATACGCCGTGAACACAAGAATAATCGAACTCAATTCCCTGCCCGATTCTGTTTGGTCCGGAACCTAAAACGATGATTTTCTTTCTGTCTGTTACCACACTTTCGTTATCCACATAACGCTCACCATTTGCTTTTTCGATTTCAGCCTCAAAAGTTGAATAGTAATAAGGTGTTTTCGCTTTAAATTCAGCAGCACAGGTATCTACCAGTTTAAACACACGATTTATGTTCATATCCATACGCAAAGTATGCACTTCGCTTTCCAGACAATTGACCATGTGAGCAATCTGTCTGTCGGCAAAACCTTTTTGTTTCGCTTCAAGCAATAACTCTTTTGGCAGATTAGAAACTTTATAGTTCGAAATTTCTTTTTCTAACGTATAAAGTTCTTCGTATTGTTTCAGGAACCACATATCGATTTTTGTGATTTCATGAATACGGCTCAATGGGATTCCCATAGCAATCGCATCATAAATTACAAAAACACGATCCCAACTTGCGAAAGTCAGTTTCTCGATAATCTGTTCGTAGTTTTTATATCCTTTTCCGTCGGCACCTAAACCGTTACGTTTAATTTCTAATGATTGGGTTGCTTTGTGTAAAGCTTCCTGAAATGAGCGTCCGATTCCCATCACCTCACCCACAGATTTCATCTGAAGTCCAAGAGTTCTGTCAGCACCTTCAAATTTATCAAAGTTCCAGCGTGGTATTTTTACGATTACATAATCCAGAGTTGGTTCAAAAAGAGCCGAAGTCGATTTTGTAATCTGGTTTTGCAATTCATCTAAATTGTATCCTAAAGCCAGTTTAGAAGCAATTTTAGCAATCGGATAACCGGTTGCTTTAGAGGCTAATGCAGAAGAACGGGATACACGAGGATTGATTTCAATCGCCACAATATCTTCTTTTTCATCTGGCGAAACTGCAAATTGTACGTTACAGCCTCCTGCAAAATTTCCGATACTGCGCATCATCAAAATAGCATAATCACGTAATTTCTGGAATGTCGTATCCGATAAGGTCATCGCGGGTGCAACCGTAATGGAATCTCCGGTATGAATTCCCATTGGATCCATATTTTCGATCGAACAAATGATTACTACGTTATCATTTTTATCTCTCAAAAGTTCCAGTTCGTATTCTTTCCACCCCATTAAAGCTTTATCAATCAATACTTCATGTATTGGAGAAGCTTCAAGTCCGCGGGTTAAAAGTTCATCAAAATCTTCTTTTTTGTAGACAATTGCTGCTCCTGTTCCTCCAAGTGTAAATGAAGGACGAATTACTAGCGGAAAACCAAATTCCTGAGCAATTTCTTTCCCTTCTAAGTAAGAAGTAGCCGTTTTTGCCGGTGCAGTTGGTACATTAATTCTTTCTAAAAGCTGTTTAAACTGCTCTCTGTCTTCGGTAATATTAATCGCGTTTACATCAACCCCAATTAATTTTACTCCGAAATCCTGCCAAATTCCTTTTTCTTCCGCTTCCAGACATAAATTTAAAGCTGTCTGTCCTCCCATGGTAGGCAAAACTGCATCGATTTGCGGATGTTCCTTCAGAATTTCAATAATCGATTTTGTTGTTAATGGTTTCAAATATATATGATCGGCCATAGTTGGGTCGGTCATAATAGTCGCTGGATTTGAGTTTATCAAGATAACTTCAATCCCTTCTTCACGAATAGAACGTGCAGATTGAGAACCTGCATAATCAAATTCGCAAGCTTGACCAATAACAATAGGTCCTGAACCTATTATTAAAACTGATTTTATTGATGTGTCTTTAGGCATTTTATTTGTATTGTGTAGTTATATTTTACTGAAAAGCGGCTATAGTTTGTTAAAAACCAAAACATTACTGCTTTTTATTACTGACAAGGTATAAAAAAAGGCGATACTAAAAAAAGTAACGCCTTATTTATGTTTATAGAAACATTATTTTTTGTGTCTAGGTTCGCTAGAAACAGTCAATTTATGTCTTCCTTTAGCTCTTCTGCGCGCTAGAACTTTTCTTCCATTCGCAGAAGCCATTCTGTCCATAAATCCGTGCTTATTTCTTCTTTTTCTTTTCGATGGTTGAAACGTTCTTTTGCTCATTGCTTTGTATCTTTAAAATGGTATCTAATATCTGTTTTCTGTTTTTGAATATCGTTATTCTAAAACCGAGTGCAAATATACAAAGACTTTTTTTTCTGGCAAGTACTTTAATAAAAATATTTTTAATTCATTTTACTATATTTGCAAGCACAAATATACATCTATTATGTTTCACAAAAATATTAAACTTATTTTGGCCGGACTTCTAGTAGTCGCTGGCGTTTGGCAATTTACAGAAAGTAATATCGGGAACGGAATTTTCCTTATTTTACTGACTGCAATTCCGATTTTTCTTTACTTCAAAAATGAATTTATCCTTTTAGCCTTCCTTAAATTAAGAAAACAAGACTTTGAAGGGGCTAAAAAATGGCTGGCATACATTAAAAATCCTGAAGCGGCACTAGTAAGAAAACAACAAGGATACTTTAATTACCTGCACGGAATCATGTTATCTCAAACGAATATCAACCAGGCAGAGAAACATTTCAAGAAAGCAATCGAACTTGGATTATCTATGGATATGGATTTGGCAGTAGCTAAATTGAACCTTGCCGGAGTTGCCATGTCACGCAGAAGAAAACTGGAAGCTACCAATTTACTAAATGAAGCTAAGAAATTAGACAAACAAGGTATGCTGAAAGAACAAATCACAATGATGAAAGAACAAATGAAGAAAATCTAACGATTTTTTAAATCCCAATATTAGAAATCCCAAATTCCAATTGTGAATTTGGGATTTTTTATTTTAGATTTCTGAGTTTAGACTTTAGATTAAACGGCACCCGTTACCCTTTGCGAAGTCGAAGGCCTGGAATTTGGAATTTGGAATTTCAAATATTAGAATTTTACACCCCTCTTATTCTTCCAATATAATCGAAGGCAGGTTTTCATTAAGCCATTTGTACTTATTGATAATCATAACATGAGTGCCTCCTTTTACCACAATACAGCTTTTGATATACTTAATCGGAAAAACATCATCCTGATCCCCGTGAATATGAATTACATTTTCATCCACCTGATTTCTGTCCCACAGAATAACGGACTCTACCGCCCATTGCAAATAATAAAGATCGCGGACAGACAGGAATTTTTCGTATAACTTAATGCGTTTGTTTATTTTTTCTCCAAACGAAAACTTCGCCAGCTTTTCTACATTCAACAGTAATTGCATCGGAATCAACTTATAAGCTTTCGTGGTTTTTCCAATTTTCATTCTTCTCGGAAATTCAAAATTACTTCTGACACTTGAGATAATAATGACTTTTCGGACCTGAATATGTCTGGCCATTTCCTGAACCAGAATACCTCCGAAAGAAACTCCGATCAAAACCGGATTCGGATGCTTGATGTTTTTGGTAATTCGGAGTGCGTAATCGGACAAAGGTTCTTTTGGAAGCGGAATTTCCCATTCTAATAAACACATTTCAAAAATGGATTCATCTAAGTGAATCCTTTCAAAAATGGATGAACTTGCTGCCAGTCCTGGCATAAAATAAACCGGAATTTTACTCATTGGATCAAAAGAAATTATAATTATAAATTTCGTTACAAAGTTTAAAGTTACTTTTTTTTAATACAATTTAAGCAAATTTCGGACCGCAATATTACAGCGGAAATAAAAAACGAGTCCCCAAAGTAATAGTCCGTATGACCTCTTTGATAAAAAATAATTCAATATTGAAAATCAATTGATTACCTTTGTATTTGAAATAAAACAGGATTAAAAAGCTTATACAGAATTTTCTTTCATCCTTATTTCATGCCTCAAACCTATTATTAAACAGGACCTAAAACACAAATTTGTTATGGAACACACAATTGAATCTATGGAAATCAAAGACAATACTTTCGCAAGACAATTTGAAACCATAGTACCGGAAGGAATGCTTACTGTTGAATATTCATTTCAGGAAAAAAAGATTTTCTTAACCAAAATCAACACCCCGGAAGGTTACGATAATCAGGCAGTAATTGATGCATTACTTAAAAACATCATGGGAGTCATTATCGAAAAGAAATTCAGACTGATGCCTATTTCCCCAAAAATTGCCTTATTCATTAAAAAAAATCCAAAATACAAAGAATTGCTTCCTCCGGGAATCAGGATTTAACATTAAAAGTAGCCAATAACCCGAAGCCAGGCTCCACCGATCGTCATATAAATGAAGAGCATGACTACACCGGTTATGAGGCCTTTTATCCACCAGTCTTTCAGATCGACATACCCGCTCCCGAAGAATACCGGAGCCGGGCCGTGGCCATAATGCGTTAAAGTTCCGTACAGCGATCCTATAAAGCCTAGCATAAAAGCCAGCAGTAATCCCGGAATTCCGAGCGAAACCCCCACACCAAGCAAGGCCGCATACATGGCCGCCACGTGTGCTGTTGCGCTGGCAAAAAGATAGTGGCTGAAGAAATACACCAATACAATAATCGGAAAAGCCATCTGCCAGCTTAATCCGCCGATTTCTGCTTTAACCAGATTACTGAACCAGCCAATAAATCCTAACTCGTTAAGCGAACTGGCCATCATGACCAAAACCGAGAACCAGACAATAGTGTCCCATGCTCCTTTTTCAGCTTTTACATCTTCCCAGGTTAAAACCGAAGTTAAAAGCAAAATAACCAGGCCTATAAAAGCAGTGGTGGTGGCATCAATAGAAAACAGATCACCGGTCATCCAGAGAAACAACAAAATAAAGAAAGTCAGAAGCATCATCCATTCGTTTCGGGTAATAGCGCCCATTTCTTTCAGTTTTTGCGCAGCAATCTGAGGAGCATCTCCCGTTTTTTTAAGTTCGGGCGGATAGATTTTATACAATACGAAAGGAATCACAAAAAACGCCACCAAACCCGGAACAATTGCCGCAACAGCCCATGAGATCCATGTAATTTTTATGCCCAGATTGAATGCGAATTTCTGGCACATCGGATTACTCGCAGTTCCTGTCAAAAACATAGAGGAAGCAATCAGGTTCATATTATAACTGTTCAGTGTCAGAAAAGCACCTAATTTCCGGTGTGTTTCCGGCTGATCCGGCATCGATCCAAAACTCATTGACATTGATTTCATGATAGGATAAATAATTCCTCCGCCCCTCGCCGTATTACTCGGTACAGCAGGAGCCAGAACTAAATCGGCCAGCCCTAAGCCATATGCCAGTCCGAGTGAGCTTTTTCCAAATATTCGTATGAACAGAAAAGCAATTCTGTTTCCCAGGCCCGTTTTAATAAATCCTCTTGCGATAAAAAACGAAATTCCAATCAGCCAGATTACTTTATCTCCAAAACCTTTCAACGCCAAAGTTATTGATTTTCCCGGATCACCTGGAGCCAATACCTGTGAGAAAGCTGTTAATGCAATGGCAATCATACACATAGTTCCCATTGGAGCAGCCTTGAGTATAATTCCAACAATAGTAGCAACAAAAATGGCAAATAGATGCCATGCTTCTACAACAACACCCTGCGGCGCAGGAATCAGCCAAATTGCAATTCCAACAGCAAGTGTAATAAGCGTCTGAGGTATTTTTACTTCTTTCATAAACCCGGGATTAAATTATATTAAAGTCGAAGCTGTAACTGGATTAGAAACAGTTCATCATTATATGTTGCTGTATCAGGAATACTTTTATCAAATCTGTCTATTTCAAGACCCATCTCAATTCGGCCTAAATAGGCTTTCCCAAATTCAAGGCTTAGCATCGGTGTATAGGTCTGACGAACGTTGGGCGCCATTTTATAATTCGGATCAAAAGATTCGTAACGGCATGAAAACTCCAGCGAGGACAACTTTCCGTAATTTACGGTATATCTCAAATTGGGCATGATATAATAACCACGCATCTGATAATCGGCAACATTTGGAGTCCTAGCCTCTACTGGTAATGAAAAATAGGAGTTGTGATTTGTTCCTTGTTTGTATTCAGCCTGCAGATCAAAGGTAAATTTATCGGTAAGTCTAAAATCACCGCTGATATCGGCTCCTAAAGCAAAAACATCTTTTTTGAAAACTTTTCCGATTCCGCCGTTCAGCCCTAAATTAATTTTATTGGCCCTGGATAATCCGAAAACCCAGCGCGTTGAATATTGCTTCCCGTTATCTTTATCTTTTTCCTGATTCTTCCCATTTCCGTTTAAAACAGAAACCGCATAACTGACGGGTACTTTTCCAATCTCTACCGATCCGGTCGCAGAAGCTCCAATCTGAAAACTGGTCCAGCCGTTTTTTCCAAATTCATAATACTGATTGGAAAAATCGAACGATTTAATAATATCAACGGGAACCAGTTCCTCTATACCAAAGGCCGGACGAAACTGACCTCCGGTTAAAGCAAGATATTTACTAAAGGTATATTTCGCATAGGCATTTTCAAGTACTTTACTTTTGGGATCCGACTTAAAGTCAGCCAGGTTCACCAAAATAACCACTTCTGTTTCTTTGCTTAGTTTCGTATTAAGTCCAACCCGCATCCTTTTGATATCGAAAGAACTTCGTGTAACATCTTCGCCTGAAGCATGATGAACTCCCATGACATCTACATTATCTCCAAAGGAAGAAAGATAGCGCGCCTGAAAAAGTCCCTTGAATTGAAATTGAGGATATTTAACTGCTTCTTCAGAATCAACAGTTCCCTGATTCACATCAGCCTGAGCATTCATGAAAAGCGGTATTATAAAGAGTATAAAAGCAATTCTAATTCGCAAAGACTTATTCATAATCTCCATAAGTAATTAGATTTTTTACAGACCGATTTAAAAATGAGATTTTTTTCCTGAAAAAGACAAATCCTTTGGTATTGCATTTAAAAACATTCCTCTAAAGTAACAAAAAAAGCAACATATTGTAAAAAAAATTGCACTAAAATTATGTTACCAAAGTATAAAACCAAAAAAAGCGCAGGAATTACCCTGCGCTTTTTGTTTGTATAGATTTTTAAAAATTACTTTTCGATCTCTCTCATAGAATCCATTTTCTTATGTGCAAGAAAGCCTGCGACATCTTCAAAATGTTCTTTTACACGTTTGTTCCCAAATTCAAAAACTTTAGTCGCTAATCCGTCAAGAAAATCACGATCGTGTGAAACTAAGATCAAAGTTCCGTCAAAATCACGCAAAGCATCCTTGATAATATCTTTGGTTTTCATGTCCAGGTGATTGGAAGGCTCATCCAGAATCAACAGGTTCACAGGTTCCAACAACAATTTAATCATTGCCAGACGTGTTTTTTCACCACCCGAAAGCACTTTTACTTTTTTGGTAATATCATCACCATGAAACATAAAGGCTCCTAAAATATTTTTAATTTGTGTTCTTACATCTCCAACCGCAATACCATCAATCGTTTCAAAAATCGTAGCATTCTCATCTAATAAAGCTGCCTGATTCTGAGCAAAATATCCAATTTGTGAATTATGACCAATCTCAACACTACCTTCATCAATACCTATTTCTTTCATAATAGCCTTGATCATAGTCGATTTTCCTTCTCCGTTTTTACCCACAAAAGCTACTTTCTGGCCTCTTTCGATCACAATATTAGCATCTTTGAACACTACATGATCGCCATATGATTTTGATAAATCTTTTACCACAACAGGATATTGTCCGGAACGTGCTGCCGGTGGAAATTTCAATTTCAAGGCAGAAGTATCTACTTCATCGACCTGAACAATCACCAGTTTCTCCAACATCTTAACACGGGACTGCACGGCATCCGTCTTAGAGAAAGTACCTTTAAAACGATCTATAAAAGCCCTGTTATCCGCAATCATTCTCTGCTGCTCATCATATGCTTTTTGCTGGTGGATACGACGGTCTTTTCTCAACTCCAGATAATGGGAATATTTCGCTTTGTAATCGTAAATTCTTCCCATCGTTACTTCAATCGTACGATTGGTAATATTATCTACGAATGCCCTGTCGTGCGAAATAACCACAACAGCCTTAGCAGCATTCAAAAGAAAGTCTTCTAACCATTGAATACTTTCGATATCCATGTGATTGGTCGGCTCATCCAGCAAAATTAAATCCGGTTTTTTCAAAAGGATTTTAGCCAGCTCAATACGCATTCTCCATCCTCCTGAAAACTCAGAAGTCTGACGTGTAAAATCTTCACGTTCAAACCCAAGACCTACTAAAATTTTCTCAACTTCAGCTTCATAATTAACTTCTTCGATCGCGTAAAATTTCTCACTTAAATCAGAAACTCTTTCGATAAGCTTCATATATTCGTCACTTTCGTAATCGGTACGAACGGTTAATTGCTCGTTGATTTCATCTATTTCAGCCTTCATACTGAAAATTTCACCAAAAGCTTTTGACGCCTCTTCCATTACAGTGGCTCCGTCTGTCGTTAGCAAATGCTGTGGCAGATAAGCGATAACAGCTTCCTTCGGAGCTGAGATATTTCCGGTAGAAGGTTTACTCTGTCCTGCAATTATTTTTAAAAGTGTCGATTTTCCCGCACCATTCTTACCCATAAGGGCAATTTTATCATTTTCGTTTATAGCAAAAGAAACATCACTAAAAAGAGTAGTTCCGCCAAACTGAACTGAAATATCGTTAACTGTAATCATTTAAATTTTTAGATTTTTAGACTGCTTAGATTTTTAGATCTTTCAGCTGGTATTTTTTGAAAGCGCAAAGATAGATTAATTAGATAATTAGGCAATTTGAAAATTAGATAATTTTGAAGGTGTGTTAATTAGATACTTTTTAGAACGCAAAACCCGACAGGTTTAAAAAACCTGTCGGGTTTGCTGCGATTAGAGAATGTGCCAATTAGAAAATTAGATAATTAGATAATTTTGAAAATTTGTCAATTGGATACTTTTAAAAATATTATAACAAACAAAACCCGACAGGTTTTTTAAACCTGTCGGGTTACAAAAAATTATCTAATTATCAAATTGACTAATTATCTAATTACTTTTAATCCTTTCTCCACTTTTTGGTTTCCTCAAAAACGTGTTCGAGGATAGCTGATTCTGTTTCATCAAATTCGATGTTTCTTCTGCCCATGACCAGTTTCGCTGTTTCAAACGCTTTTTTGGTCACATAAGTTGTAAATCCTGCTGCGCCGCCCCATGAAAAACTCGGAACAAAATTGCGGGGAAATCCACTGCCAAAAATATTGGCACTTACACCCACAACAGTTCCGGTATTAAACATGGTATTGATTCCGCATTTACTGTGGTCTCCCATCATCAAACCACAAAACTGAAGCCCGGTTTTTGCAAAACCTTCTGTTTCGTAGCTCCATAATTTCACTTCTTCGTAATTGTTTTTCAGGTTTGAATTGTTAGAATCTGCTCCAATGTTGCACCATTCCCCTAAAACCGAATCTCCTAAAAATCCGTCATGCCCTTTGTTTGAGTTTGCAAAAAGAACTGAATTTTTAACCTCTCCCCCTATTCTTGATCCAACACCCACTGTTGTGGCACCGTAAATTTTAGCATTTAGTTTTACCTGTGCATTTTCGCATAATGCAAAAGGACCGCGAATTACCGTACCCTCCATTATCTCCGAATTCTTACCTATATAAATAGGACCCACTGAAGCGTTTAAAGTGACAAACTCTAATTTTGCTCCTTCTTCTATAAATATATTTTCGGGTGCAATGGTATTGACACTTTTCGGAATTGGCTGAGATTTTCTGCCTTCGGTCAGGTAGTTGAAATCTTCTCGAATGGCAGCATCATTTTTAGAAAAAATATCCCATGTATGTTCAACCGTCAGGCAATCTCCGTTGTATTGAATAATTTCATATGAATCGAAATCAACTTCTTCCTGGTTCTCCGTTGTAAAAAAAGCGATTACATCTTCTCCTTTAAAAATGGCCTGATTTTCCTTTAAATCAGAAACCATTTCAGCAAGCGTATCATTTGGCAAATACGCCGCATTGATCATCACATTTTCTTCCATTTCCACCATTGGAAATTTCGCAGATAAATAATCTTCAGTAATCGTGGTTATCGTGGAGCCTAAGCGTGTTTCCCATTTTTGGCGAATCGTCATAATTCCGATTAGGATATCAGCTACAGGTCTTGTAAAAGTAAAAGGGAGCAAAGCATTCCGGACGGGACCGTCAAATAGAATGTAATTCATAAAATTAATATTTGTTAAAATTTCGAGTTGGTTACCTGGTTCAAAGTTACAAATATTTTATTTGCATCATTAAACATGTATCAGACCAAATCAATTTTCGATCAGAAAATTCCATAAAAAAAGCCTTCCAATTTGGAAGGCTTTTATATTTAAAGAAAAACAGCTTTTATTATTTAGCGTGTTTTGCATATTTAGTTTTGAATTTATCAATACGTCCTGCAGTATCGATAAGTTTAGATTTACCAGTATAAAAAGGGTGAGATGTTCTTGAAATCTCCATTTTTACAACTGGATACTCAACTCCGTCAACTTCAATTGTTTCTTTTGTATCTGCAGTAGATTTAGTGATAAAAACATCTTCATTTGACATGTCTTTAAATGCAACTAATCTGTAATTTTCCGGGTGGATTCCTTTTTTCATCTTTTCTTTTATTTATTGTTTAGAGGATTTTCGTTTTGAAGCTTTTTCATGGTTAGAAAAAGGTGTAAACAAACAATACTCTTTTTTGTTTAAAAATTTAATTATTTTTGAGTGTGCAAATTTACATTTATTTTTTAATAAACAAATCTTTTAGTCAATATTTTTAATCACAGGTCCATTTGCGTCAATATTTCTAATATATATCTGACTTTTGCTTTTGTATATATGGTAATTGTTATATTTGTGGATTAATTTTAAAACATATAGAAATATGATCAATGAAGTTATAAAAAAAAATGGGATTACTTTTGGTGTAATGATCGGAATTGCATCGGCATTAGTTACTGCTACTATATATGCTATTGATTTAAATTTATTCACTTCATGGTGGATGGGACTTATCGGTATTGCCATTAGTCTGACGCTGTCAATCATTTTACTTTCTAAAACAAAGAGAGAACTAAATGGTATTTTTCCTTTTAAAGAAGCCTTTACTACTTATTTTATTGCTGCCGTGATCGGAATCCTGATTTCTACTTTTTTTAATATTATCCTTTTTAATGTTATCGATCCCGGTGCAAAAGACACTTTAAGCGAATTAATTATTAAATATACGGTAGGAATGATGCAGAAATTCGGAACACCGGCATCCGCTATTAACGAAACTATTGCTAAAATGAAACTAAGCAATCCGTATTCTACTATTGAATTACTAAAAGGATCTGTTTTCGCGATAGTGGTGAGCTCTATTTTCGGATTGATTTTCGCAGCATTTTTTAAAAGCAAAACTACACAAGAATAAAAAATAAATGAATTTATCTATACTTATACCGCTTCTTAATGAAGAGGAATCACTTCAAGAACTCTATTCCTGGATTATTAAAGTGATGCAATCTAACAATTACTCTTATGAAATCATTTTTGTGGATGATGGAAGTACAGATGATTCTTGGAATATTATTGAAAGCTTTTCAAACGAAAACCCGAATGTAAAGGGAATTCGTTTCATGAAAAATTTTGGAAAATCACAAGCTTTACACGCTGGTTTTGCAAAAGCAAAAGGAGATGTGATCATTACGATGGACGCGGATTTACAGGACAGTCCTGATGAGATTCCGGGTTTATACCAAATGATTACCGCCGAAAAATTTGACCTGGTTTCAGGCTGGAAAAAGAAGCGTTATGATTCTGTTGTAGCGAAAAATCTTCCTTCCAAATTATTCAACTGGGCGGCAAGAAAAACTTCGGGCGTTGAACTGAATGATTTCAACTGCGGATTAAAGGCTTATAAAAATACAGTAGTAAAAAACATAGAAGTTTCGGGCGAGATGCACCGTTACATTCCGGTTTTGGCAAAAAATGCAGGTTTTAATAAAATTGGCGAAAAGGTGGTAATTCACCAGGCCCGCAAATATGGTGAAACCAAATTTGGAATGGAGCGTTTTATCAACGGTTTCCTTGATTTGATTACCATTTGGTTTTTATCCCGATTCGGAAAAAGACCGATGCACTTATTTGGTGCAATGGGCTCCTTAATGTTTGTTATCGGATTTTTACTGGCGGGTTATATTGGCATTTCGAAATTGTATCATATGTACAACGGAATGAGATACAGCTTAATAACCAGTAATCCCTGGTTTTTTATTGCTTTAACTACAATGATCCTCGGAACTCAATTATTTCTGGCCGGTTTTCTTGGTGAAATTATCCTGAGAACAAAAAGTAACGAAGCACGTTATAAAGTCGCCCGAGAGGTTAATTTTTAACGTGAAGCCCCAGCCCTGATGGGAGTGGCATCCTTTTTCTGGCTTCTTTAGCCAGGAAAAGATACAACGGACAGCAGGAATAGCTCCCGAAAATTAGTATTAAATATAAAAATATACGAATGATGAATATAGCACCTAATATTTTGAATGCTGTAAACGAATGGCTGACGCCTGCATTTGATAACGAAACACAAGCAGCTGTTAAGGAATTAATGACTACTTCACCAAAGGAACTTGAAGAAAGTTTTTATAAAAACCTGGAATTTGGTACTGGCGGAATGCGTGGCGTTATGGGTGTTGGAAACAACCGAATTAACAAATATACCCTTGGGAAAAACACACAGGGTCTTTCGGATTATATGCATCAGGTTTTTCCAAATCAGCCTTTAAAAGTTGTCATTGCTTATGACTGTCGTCACAATAGTAATACGCTGGCTAAGGTGGTTGCCGACGTTTTCTCTGCAAACGGGATTCAGGTCTATCTATTTTCAGATTTACGACCAACTCCTGAATTATCTTTTGCCCTTAAATACTTAGGCTGCCAATGCGGAATCGTACTTACGGCTTCTCATAACCCGCCGGAATACAACGGATACAAAGTATACTGGGAAGACGGCGGACAAATTGTTCCTCCGCAAGATGCTGAAATCATTGCCGTAATCGAAAACCTGGATTATGATAAAATTAAATTTCAGGCCAACGAAAAACTGATTCAGTATATTGATACCGAAATCGACAAAGCTTTCGTAAAATCCTCTATTGAAAATGCAAGTTTTAACACGCCGTCTGAAGCAAAAGACAAGCTGCAGATTGTTTTCACCTCTTTGCACGGGACTTCTATAAAATCTATTCCGGATACTTTATCTCAGGCTGGTTATAAAAATGTACACATCGTTCCTGAGCAAGCTGTTCCGGACGGAAATTTCCCAACGGTAAAATCTCCAAATCCGGAAGAACCGGAAGCACTGACCATGGCTTTGGCTTTGGCAGAAAAAACCAATTCTGACATTGTAGTGGGAACTGACCCCGACTGTGACCGTTTAGGGGTTGCAGTACGAAACAATGACGGTAAAATGATTTTACTTAACGGAAATCAGACGATGGTTTTGATGACTTCTTTCTTATTGAAACAATGGAAAAAAGCCGGAAAAATTAATGGAAAACAATTCGTTGGCTCTACCATTGTTTCTACTCCGATGATGATGGAATTGGCCACAAGCTATGGCGTAGAATGCAAGGTCGGCCTTACCGGTTTTAAATGGATTGCCAAAATGATCAAGGACTTCCCTGAACTTCAGTTTATCGGAGGTGGCGAAGAAAGCTTTGGTTTTATGGTGGGCGATGCTGTAAGAGATAAAGATGCTGTTGCTGCTACCCTATTGATCTGTGAAGTTGCCGCTCAGGCAAAAGCGGCCGGAAGTTCTGTTTACAAAGAACTTTTACAGCTTTATGTTGAAAATGGTTTCTACAAGGAATTCCTGGTATCCTTAACCAAAAAAGGAATGGAAGGTTTGGAAGAAATCAACCAGATGATGGTTAATTTACGCCAAAATCCTTTAAAAGAAATCAGCGGTCAGCGTGTCATTATGGTGGAAGATTATCAGTCATCGATTGCTCTAAATCTTTTATCGGGTGAAGAAACTGTCATGGACATCCCAAAATCGAATGTATTGATTTATTACACCGAAGACGGCTCTAAAATCTGCGCAAGACCAAGCGGAACGGAGCCAAAAATCAAATTCTACATCAGTGTAAATGCTGAATTAGAATCGGTTCAGGATTTTGATGCAGCGGAAAGTTTCTTAGACGAAAAAATACAAAATATCATTGCAGGAATGCAATTGCAATAATAAATAATGAGTGATAAACCTGAAGCAAATAATCAGCCTGAACTATTAAATTCGATTATAGGATTAATAGATCAGACGCGTCATTTTGTTGCCAAAACGGTAAATCAGGAATTAACTCTTTTGTATTGGAAAATAGGAAAAACGATCAATGAGGAAATCTTAAAAAATGATCGGGCTGATTACGGGAAGAAACTTATAAAAAATTTAAGCGAAGAGCTGTCCAATAGATACGGAAGCGGATTTAACAAAAGAAACCTCCACAGTTTCATCAAGTTAAACTCTATTATTCAAGACATTACAATTGTGCACACAGTGTGTGCACAATTGAGTTGGTCTCATATTAGAACTTTAATTTATATTGAGAATAATATAAAACGTGAATTCTATGTTCAAATGAGTATTCATGAAAGATGGAGCGTAAGAACTTTACAAGAACGTATTGACAGCATGCTTTTTGAAAGAACTGCAATCAGCAAAAAGCCCGAAGAAACCATAATTAATGATCTTGAGTTATTAAAAACCGAAAAACAAATTAGTCCTGATTTAATTTTTCGGGATCCTTATTTTTTAGATTTCTTAGGTCTTCATAACAGTTATTCTGAGAAGGATCTGGAAAGCTCTATTTTAGCTCAATTACAAAATTTCATTACTGAAATGGGCAGCGAATTTGCTTTTCTTGCACGTCAAAAAAGAATTACAATTGATGACGAGGATTTTTACATCGATTTACTTTTTTATCATCGCGGTCTTAGAAGATTGGTTGCTATTGACTTAAAATTAGGAAAGTTTAAAGCCGGATACAAAGGTCAAATGGAGCTTTATTTACGTTGGTTAGAGAAAAACGAACAAAAAGAAGGTGAATACAAACCAATTGGATTAATTTTGTGTAGTGAAAAATCCCCTGAACAAATAAATTATTTAATGCTTGACAATGACGAACAGATCAAAGTCTCTGCTTATTTAACCCAATTACCAGAAAAAAAATTATTGCTAGAAAAACTGGAAAAAGCCATTGCTATAGCAGAAAACAATATTTATAAATAAATGAGTAATTTCAAAAAAATAGTTCCTTTTATATATCCGTATAAAAAATACGCATTGCTAAACGTCTTTTTCAATGTTTTATATGCCCTTTTCAGCACACTTTCGTTTGTTGCCTTAATCCCGATGCTTCAGGTTTTATTTGATAAAAGCAAGCAAATTACAGTAAAACCCGTATATCAGGGAATTCTGAAAATTCAGGACTATGGCCAGGACTATTTAAGTTATTACATTACCACAACAAAAGGCACACATGAATCCGGTTACGTTTTATCGATCATGGTGGCCATTATTATCTCCATCTTTTTATTAAAAAACTTAGCCGATTATATGGCCATGTTTTTCATTACTTTTTTAAGGAATGGAGTTTTAAGAGACATGCGAAATGCTTTGTATAAAAAAACACTAGAACTGCCTTTGGCCTTTTACTCTGAAAAAAGAAAAGGAGATGTAATTTCGAGAATTTCCGGGGATGTAAACGAAGTTCAGAATTCCTTTTTAGCCATTCTGGAGCTCATCGTAAAAGAGCCTTTGACTATAGTTTTCACCATCGCTACTATGCTTATAATTAGTGCGAAACTAACCATATTTGTCTTTATTTTTATTCCGGTTTCAGGATACATCATTTCTTTGATTGGAAAACAACTTAAAAAACAATCTACCAAAGCACAACAGGAACAAGGTACTTTTTTGTCTACTATTGAAGAAACCATTGGTGGTTTGAAAGTAGTAAAAGGGTATAATTCCGAGAATTATTTCAACTCCGTTTTCCAAAACTCAACAGAACGTTTTTTTAGTTTATCCAACAGTATCGGAAATCGCCAAAACTTAGCTTCACCTGCCAGTGAGTTTATGGGAATCACCGTAATTGCCATATTACTTTGGTACGGAGGCCAAATGGTCTTAATTGACAAAACACTGGACGGCGCTTCTTTTATAGCCTACATGGGATTAGCCTATAACATCCTGACCCCTGCAAAAGCGATTTCTAAAGCCTCGTACGGTGTAAAAAGAGGAAATGCCGCTGCAGAACGTGTACTGGAGATTTTAGATCAGGACAATCCAATTACAAGCAAGGTTGATGCTGTCGAAAAAACAACTTTTGACAACAACATAACGGTTCAGAATATTAATTTTAAATATGAAGATGAAACGGTATTAAAAGATTTTTCCCTTCAAATTAAAAAAGGACAAACTGTTGCTCTTGTGGGACAATCCGGAAGTGGAAAAAGTACCATTGCCAATTTACTAACGCGTTTTTATGATGTAAATGACGGTTCGATTTCTATTGACGGAATCAACATCAAGGACATGAATTTACAATCCCTTAGAAGCTTAATGGGATTGGTAACCCAGGACAGCATCTTGTTTAATGATACTATAAAAGCGAATATTTCATTAGGAAAACTAGACGCTACCGATGATGAAATCATCGATGCCCTTAAAATTGCTAATGCGTATGAATTCGTAAAAGATCTTCCGCTAGGCATTTACACCAATATCGGTGACAGTGGAAACAAACTTTCAGGAGGCCAGAAACAACGTTTATCAATTGCCCGCGCCGTATTGAAAAATCCTCCGATTATGATTTTGGATGAAGCCACATCAGCATTGGATACTGAAAGTGAAAAATTTGTACAGGTTGCCCTTGAAAACATGATGCAGAACAGAACTTCGATTGTAATTGCACACCGCCTTTCTACCATCCAAAAAGCAGATGTGATCATAGTTATGCAAAAAGGAAAAATCGTTGAACAGGGGACCCACGACGAATTAATTGCCCATAACGGAACTTACAATAAACTGGTAACGATGCAATCTTTTGAATCTTAACCATTTTTGCCACAGCTTGCGCCAGTAACACTGATTCAAATCATTTTAATCTGTGTAATTTGTGGCAGATTTTTTTAGTAAATCTATAAATCAACAACCATGTATCTCAACAATCCAAACATAAAGCTGCCTGAAGATCCGGATACTATTGTTTGGAAATACTTAGACCTGTCTAAGTTTCTTGATTTACTGCTTTCCAAAAAGCTGTTCATGTCACGTTCCGACAAATTTGAAGATCAGTACGAAGGTACTTTTAGCGAGCCTACCTTTGAGGAGATTAAAAAACTGGCAGTAGACAATCCTGACTTTTTAAATTATTATAAAATACACCGTGAAAAAGTAGCGATAAGCAGCTGGCATATTAACGAGTACGAATCGTTTGCCATGTGGCAGATATTCACCCAAAACAGTGAAGGATTAGCCATTCAGTCTACCATTGGAAGACTTCAAAGTGCCTTAAATCCGGAGAATAATTTTGATCAGTATATTGGTGAAGTAAATTATATCGACTACAAAAAAGAATACATTCCGTTTGACGATTTGTTCTTTCCGTTTTTATTTAAGCGAAAGAGCTTTCAATATGAACGCGAAGTCCGCATCATCACAGATACTTCAAAAAGCAACATAAAACTGAATGACGGCTTGAAAATCAATGTCAATATCAATCAGTTAATTGAAAAAATATACATTCATCCCAAATCAGAAAACTGGTATAAAAAACTCGTAATTGAGTTGGTAGAGCGCCTGGGCTTTGGAATCGAAATAGAGAAATCAGATCTGGAAAGTGATATTTTGATTTAGTTTTTTTTAAAAGGTGCTAAGGTACTGAGGGCTAAGATGCTGAGTTTTTTTAAACCATAAATTATTTTCCGTTTTAAATAACAGAAAGCCAGTTAAAAATAAATTTTTAACTGGCTTTTTTATGTAAAAGATTTGAAAATCTTAGAACCTTAGCCTCTCAGCACCTTAGAACCTTTATATCGGTTTATAATTCTTTACTTCCCATTTTTTGGAAGCCAGATCAATATAGCTGTAATGCAAGACATCATTTTTATCAAACTGACCGTTTTGATTGGTATCTTCGATTGTTCTGAAATACAAACGGCTTTTAGAATCAATTAAACTCCAGTCTACCAATTCCTGAAAGTCTTCAGAAACTTTAGTGAAATTTTCTCCGCTAATATTGCTCAGGTATAATGTTTTGATATCTGCGCCATCAATTTTTCCGTCTTTATTGGTATCAGAATCCGCCAGCGTATAGACCATAATCTGATTTTTCGTTTTGTCAGCAACTGTTTTTAAATAAGTCGCGGTTAAGATCAAAGCAGGCTTATCTGTTAAAGGCCGGATGGAATCCGAATCTGTTTTTTGAAATTTAAGATTTTGAAGATACCCTGTAATTTCATATTCTCCTAAATTTGAAATGGTAAAACTCAGATCATTTACGCTTGAAGATCCGTAACGTGCTTTTGTTCCTTTTTCAAATACTCTCAAATCACCAACCGGATGAATTAAGTAATCTGTTCCTTCCATCTGAATCGGCAAATCAGCGACTTCAATCTGGGTTGAATCCGTTTTATTTACGACATTTGCCTTATTAGCAGCATCATAAATCACTTTAGGTTTTTGAGCTTCATCTTTGCAACTTACTAAGCTTCCGATGATTGCTAAGGCTATATATTTTAATGATTTTTTCATCTATTCTAATTATATTGGGATATCAAATATAGTATTTTTGATTGTATTATACGTTTCATTTTAGTAAAACGGCAATTTCTCCAAACAAGTATCTGTTTCTGTCAATTTAACTACAACCTCGCATTTAGTTTAATATTAAAAACTCTCGAAGTCATATAATTCGGTATTGCGTATTGGTTTTTGGAATAAACATCCCTTACCCATGTATTTGTGATTGCGTTTTGATTATTGAATATATTAAAAATCTCCAGACCCACAGACAGTTCTTTAAAGTTTTTTAACCAACTTGTCTTGGCGCTTTTGGTACTGCTGTCTACAAAAACTTTAGCAAAACCGATATCTGCCCTACGATAATCGTTCAGTCGGTTCTGATACAAATAAGGATCCGAATACGATGGAGCCCCACCAGGCAGACCCGTATTATAGACTAAATTCAGATACATTTTAACGCTTGGAATATTCGGCATATAATCCTGAAACAACATGGCAAATTTCAATCGCTGATCTGTTGGCCGTGCAATATATCCTTTGTCTTCGTAATTTTCCTCCGTTTTCAGATAACCAAAACTGATCCAGGACTCTGTCCCCGGGACAAATTCTCCGTTCAGTCTGAAATCAAGACCTTGTGCATCGGCTTTTGCATTATTGTTGGCCACATACCGAATACGAACATTATCTATAGAATACGTATTGACATCGGTCAGCGATTTATAATACACCTCCGTTACCCATTTGAAAGGACGGTCCCACATTTTGAAGCTATAATCATTACTTAAAACAATATGTACAGATTGCTGCGCTTTGACGTTCGGATTCACTACGCCGTTCAGATCACGAAGTTCCCGGTAAAAAGGCGGCTGATGATACAATCCACCCGAAAGCCTGAAAACCATATCCATATCCCAATCGGGCTTTAAGGCAAACTGAGCTCTCGGACTAAAAACGATCTGGTTTTTCCCTTCTTCCGCTGCACCTGCAACTGACCAGCTTTGAAAACGTGCCCCCAGATTATACCAAATCTGACTGGAACCCAATTCTGTTTTCTGATTCCATTGTGCATAACCGGAAAATCGGTTTATCGTATTGAAATTAGTGGCGCGAACATCCTGATATGGTAACAAAGGACCGGTATAAGGCTCGTAAGGCTGATTGTTAGAAAGAATGACAATGGGCGGATTTATGGAAAATCCAGCCGAATCGATTACCTCCCACTCTATTACCCTGTCCCTAATTGATTCTCTCGTGTATTTCAAACCAAATTCAAGCTGACTGTCCCTCCACTCTTTAAAACCTTTTATTTCTGCATTTGCGATTAAGGCATCCAGATCATTACGCGCATGATTGAGCTGGGAACCGATCCCGCGTGTAAAATCAATATCGTCAGGATTTGTTGTCCCGTCAGCATTTACATTTCCCAATCGGTATTGTGCGAGAATATCAAAATGTTCTTCTTCTTTGGTATGAAACAAAGAGCCGATAAATTTAAAAGTGAGGGTTGGCGAAACTTTATAAGTCGTTTTCAGCGCGCCGAAATAAGTATCGTACTGATCTTTTTCCCTGCCTTCATAATAAACCGCAAGTGCCATGGGCTGATCTATTGTTCCAAATTTAGTTTCACGTGTTAAAGGCTGGTATAAATACTTATTTTGCGAAATATTCCCCAAAAAACTCATTTGCCATTTTTCAGAAATATCATAATTTACATTGGTCTGAACATCTACAAAAGTCGGAGTATAATTAGTTTGTGTGTCCTGACTGTTCACCAGCAAACTATTATTTCTGTAGCGCACTCCGGTCACAGCCGACCATTTCTTGTTTTTGGAAACCGCATCGACAGAGGCACTTCCCCCCAGCAAACTGGCTTCTAAGGAAGCCCCAAATTCTGTGGGTTTTCGATAAGTAATATCCAATACAGAAGATAATTTATCGCCAAATTTAGCCTGAAACCCTCCGGCAGAAAAATCAACATTCTGAACCAGATCCGTATTGGTAAAACTCAGACCTTCCTGCTGTCCCGAACGGATCAGAAAGGGGCGATAGACTTCAATTTCATTCACATACACCAGATTTTCATCATAATTACCGCCCCGTACTGCATATTGCGTACTAAGCTCATTATTTGAATTTACTCCTGGCAATGTTTTCAGGATATTTTCGATTCCGGCATTCGCACCGGGAATTTTCTTAATAGTCGACGCGTCGATAACCGTAATTCCCTGAACTCGTTTTTTATTTCCGGAAGACACGAAAACTTCGCCCATTTGTTCCTGGGCATTGCTCATTACGGGATTAAATACAAAAGTTTCATTGGGCTTTAAGTTCACGCTAAGACTCATCATTTTTAAGGAAATGTGAGTAAAAATCAAGACTGTTTTTTTATTGGAAGGAACTTCAATTTCAAAAAAACCATCAGCATTGGTCTGAGCTGTACTTCCTGATGAAGAAATATTTACATCGGCAACAGGCTGTTTTTCATTATTTAAAATGATTCCTTTAACACGGGCATTTTGAGCAAATGAGACATAACCAATGCACAAAAAAAGAAAAACGAATATTAATCTACTATAATTCAAACGTTTTGATTTTATTTTTGTTGACTTCTAAAAAAGTGAGTTTCAAAGATAGCAGAATTACCCACATTATCAACCACTTCAATTTTTAAATCATTTGCACCTTCAGCCACAATCCCATCCTCAAACTTGTGCGTAATTTTTCTCGTTTTATTATCATACTCAAACAAAATCCAGTTTCCGTTCAGATACCCGTTATACGATTTTATCCCAGACAAGCTGTCTCCTATGGTAAACTCCAGTGTTTTTACATCACTAATCCATTTATCCTGAATGGGCTTATTAATTTTTATTACCGGAGCGATGGTATCCAGAACCAATCCGTATTGTCCTAATATTTTCGATTTAGCGGTGAAAACATCTCCTTTTCGTGTTGTTGCATTATAACTTCTGCTGTTTCCGCTGATTCTTGCTATGAATACTTTATCTCTTACAGCTTCTGAATAAGCAGAATCTTTTATAGTTATTGTAAAATTGGAATGTACCGGAACAACATCCTCGTGAATATAAATTCGGTTGTTTTTCACATCAAAATTCATATTAAAATCATCGTAAAAAGTACCGGCAGGAAAAAACACCGACATATTCTCTTTTTCAAAATTGGAGTCTTTATTGTAGCGAACAAAATATTTCGAGGTATTGGGTTCTGAATTTACAATTGGTGCAGCCGGATCGTACTCTATCGGCACGTCAATCGAGTTTAAGTTCCCGAAATAATCAGATACTTCTATACGATAAGTAGAAGCCAGATTTGGATCGACAGAAATAATTCCACGAAGTGAATCTGTTTTGATTATACTCAAAGCAAAAGGCGTTTTCATAAACAACTTCTGAACGCGCTGACCGGATTTTTTATATTTCGGATAATCAATAAAAGCATTTATATAGCGCATTTCATCAAATGAATACGTATTGAATTGGTAGTTGTAGTTTTGATTTCCGTTTAAAAAAGTACTCACATTAAACACTCCGTTTTTATTATTTGAAACATCATCATAATCCACAGCAGAGATTCCGAAACCAATTTTACCATTTGCTTTAACTTTTGCTGCCAGGTAGGTACCGTCTTTCTGAAGTGCAAGACTTAATAATAGCGGCTGTTTTGACTGATTTACAACAGTATTTTCCGTCACAGGGTAAACATATAAACTGGAAATGGCTGGCTTTTTACTGTCTTTTATATTTTGGTCAAAACCAAAAAACATCGGATTAATAACAAATTCGGTTTTAGAATCACGGATTTCAAAATGCAAATGAGGTCCTTCAGAAGATCCGGTGTTTCCTGAAAGCGCAATTAATTGTCCTTTTGTAACAGGCAGTTCACCGGGTTTTGGAAACAATTCAATTTCAAAAGAATGTTCGGCATACTGCGCTTTCTGAACATAATCCTGAATTGGACCAATGGCGATTTGCAAATGTCCATAGACCGAAGTATATCCATTTGGATGGGTAATATAAATACATTTTCCATTACCAAAAGTCGACATTTTTATTCTTGAAACATATCCATCCGCAACTGCGTAGACATTTAAACCTTCTCTCTGATTGGTTTTTAAATCGAAGCCGGCATGAAAATGATTCGGGCGCAACTCCCCAAAATTACCCGAAAGCTGCATTGGGATATCCAGAGGCGGGCGAAAATAATCTTTAGGATATTGCGTCTGAGCAAAAATAAAATTACAGAAAAACAGTGTAAGTAGTGAAAATCTCATAAGCAACATTTTTGCTAAGATAAAAAATTACGAGGCCAAAACCGAGTAAAACGCTACAAAAATACAATTCACTGAATTTCACATATTTGTCTATTTTTAATGCAAAAAAAGCGATAAAAAATTGCATTAATAAAAAGGAATACTAACTTTGTATGATTAAGTAATGAATAGGATTTATAATGAGTGTAATTGCCGAAATAATTGATACTCTTGAATATAAAATCGAAAAGCTTTTTGAGAAGTCAAAAGGATTCGAGAAAAACAATCAGGAACTTAGATTACAACTAGCCAAAGCTGCACAAATCATCCAGAAACAATCTGAAGAAATCGAAGCTTTGAGAAAGCAATATGAAACACTTAAAATAGCCAATTCACTGCTCGGCAGCGACAATAACAAGAGAGAGACAAAGCTTAAAATAAATTCATTAATTCGCGAAATTGATTACTGTATAGCACAATTATCAGACTAGAAACATGGACGAAAAGCTTAGAATTAAAATATCAATTGCAGATCGGGTATACCCATTAACAGTAGAACCCAATCAGGAAGAAGGACTAAGAAGTGCTTCTAAGAAAATTGATGTGATGATCAGGCAATTTGAAGAAAGTTACGCAGTCCGCGACAAGCAGGACGTACTGGCCATGTGTGCCTTACAGTTTGCTTCACAAGTAGAACAGAAACAAATTGATTATACTGTCGATAGTGAAGACATCGAAAGAATTAAAAGATTAAATTTGCTTTTAGATCAATATCTCGAAAATTAAACGTTCTTTACAGAAACTAAGATACTGCCTACATTAGTTCATTTTTGGTAAACTCAACACTAACAATTTAGAATGAGCGAATCATCACTACTAAAGCATGCCACGCTTTTGCGAGGAAACTTGAACAGTGAGTTAGCTCAAAACTTGTCTTTACGAGTTTATTCAAGCAATTAATGTAGGCTTTTTTTATATATAAATTTTAACAAACATGGACATCATAACGATCATTATTTCAGGTATCGTAGGGATTGCAGCGGGGTTTGCAATTGCTAAAATTATCGAAAAAAGCAATATTTCTAATCTAATCAAAAACGCCAAAAAGGAAGCAGCTTCAATTTTAAAAGACGCAAATTTAGAGGCCGAAAATATTAAAAAAGACAAAATTCTTCAGGCAAAAGAACGTTTTATCGAATTAAAATCAGAACACGAACAAGTGATTTTAGCACGAGATAAGAAAGTAGCCGAAGTAGAAAAAAGAGTTAGGGATAAAGAGTCACAAATATCAAATGAGCTTTCAAAAGCCAAAAAAGTAAATGATGATTTTGAGGCCAAAACACAGGAATACAACAGCAAAATTGACATTTTAGATAAAAAACAAGCTGAAGTAGACAAATTGCATAAAAGTCAATTACAGCAACTTGAGGTAATTTCAGGACTTTCTGCAGAAGAAGCAAAAGAGCAATTGGTAGAAGGCTTAAAAGCGGAAGCCAAGAGCAAAGCGATGTCGCATATTCAGGATACTATTGAAGAAGCTAAACTTACCGCACAGCAGGAAGCTAAAAAAATCATTATCAATACCATCCAGAGAGTTGGAACCGAAGAAGCTGTTGAGAATTGCGTTTCTGTTTTCAACATTGAATCTGATGACGTAAAAGGTAGAATTATTGGACGTGAAGGCCGTAACATCAGGGCGCTTGAAGCCGCAACAGGAGTAGAAATCATTGTTGATGATACACCGGAAGCGATCATCCTTTCCTGTTTTGACCCTGTTCGTAGAGAAATTGCCCGTTTGTCGTTACACAAACTGGTAACTGACGGACGTATTCACCCGGCAAGAATTGAGGAAGTTGTAGCTAAAACAGCGAAACAAATTGACGACGAAATCATTGAAGTAGGTAAACGTACTGTTATAGATCTTGGAATTCACGGATTACACCCTGAATTGATAAAAGTAGTTGGCAGAATGAAATACCGTTCTTCATACGGACAAAATTTATTACAACACTCCAGAGAAGTTTCTAAACTTTGCGGTATCATGGCAGCTGAATTAGGCCTGAATGTAAAACTAGCCAAAAGAGCCGGTTTACTTCACGATATTGGTAAAGTTCCGGATACTGAAAGTGATTTGCCTCACGCATTACTAGGAATGCAATGGGCAGAGAAATATGGAGAAAAAGAAGAAGTTTGTAACGCAATTGGAGCGCACCACGACGAGATTGAAATGAAATCATTATTATCTCCGATTGTTCAGGTTTGTGATGCCATATCAGGTGCAAGACCAGGCGCAAGACGTCAGGTTTTAGACTCTTACATTCAACGTCTGAAAGATCTTGAAGAAGTAGCTTACGGATTCAGCGGTGTGAAAAATGCTTATGCAATTCAGGCAGGTAGAGAACTTCGTGTAATTGTAGAAAGTGAAAAAGTTTCTGATGACCACGCAGCAAACTTATCTTTTGAAATTTCACAAAAAATCCAAACGGAAATGACTTATCCAGGTCAGGTAAAAGTAACTGTAATCAGAGAAACCAGAGCAGTCAATATTGCGAAGTAATCTCAAATTCATTATAACAACAAAGGCTGTCTTTATAAAGACAGCCTTTGTTGTTTATAGCATTAAAATTTCCCTCTACATATCATTAAATACAATTTTAAAACAAGTTCCTACTCCTACTTCACTTTCAACAAAAATACTCCCTTTCATGGCTTCAATTTGATTTCGGGTAATATACAATCCAATCCCGCGGGCTTCCTGATGCTTATGAAATGTTTTGTACATACCGAATAATAAATCACCATACACCGCCAGATCAATACCCAGGCCATTATCTGTAATTTTCAACGATTTATACCCTTCAGGTTCAATTCCAAAATCAAAAATAACAACAGGATCCCTTTCCGGATGTGCATATTTTATGGCATTGGTGGTAAAATTCAACAAAACACTTTCAAGATAAGCCGGGTTAAAATTTATAGTCAGGTATTGCGGAACATTGTTTATGATGGTCACATTTTTTTGTTTGTCGTATCCTTTTATAGTAAATATAGTTTTTTCAATATATTCACTTAACTTCAGAGGAACAACAACAATATTGATATTGCTTTGTGTTTTTACAATCTGAGTCAGATTCGAAATGGTTTCATTCAGATCATTGGATACCGTTCTTAGATGTTCCAGCATTTCATTAATCGTCAGCTTATCGACATCAGCATCAATAAAGTCCAGAATAGATTTTATATTACCGGCCTGTGTATTCAGATTATGCGATACAATATGCGAAAAATTCAGCAAGCGACTGTTCTGATCGCTGTAAAGTTTCATTGTTTTCAGAAGTTCCAGTTCTTTTTCTTTCTGCAAAGAGACATCGGTATGTGTTCCGATAACACGCAAAGGCTTGCCATTTTCGTCTCTCCTGATTACCTTCCCCCTGTCTAAAATCCATTTATAATTACCGCTGGACGTCATGACACGATGGTAATTCTCGTAGTACGGAATCTTATTATCAAAGTGTTCCTGAATGTCTGAATAGTATTTTGGCAAATCATCGGGATGTACAATTTTATCCCACCGTTCTGGGTCATCAAAAATATCTGCTGAATCTAATTCCAGAATTTTCAGTGACAAGGAAGAATAAAAAACATTGTTGGTGACCATATCCCAATCCCAAATACCGGCCGTTGAAGCTTCGAGTGCAAATTGAAAACGTTCTTCAGAAATACGAAGTTTTTCTTCTTTATCTTTTAAATCTGTAATATCAGAGACATGTCCAAAAAAACTAACACAACCATCGGGAGCCAATTCGGTTTTAGACGAAATTTTAAACCATCGCAATCCTTTTTTAGGCAGCACTGCCCTGAACTCAATTTCCCAGGGAATGACTTCTTTTCTGGCTTTTACCAAAGACTGAAAAAACAACTCCTTATCCGGAGAAAATATCCTGTCGTAAATAACAAATATAATATCGTTTGTAAAATCACTTACTGAGATCTCAAAAATATCATCAGCTGATTTACTTATAAGCGGAAAGGAATACTTATTATCGCAATCAATAACAAACTGAAAAAGTAAATCAGGCATTTCGGCGAATAATTTCCTGTAAAAATTATTTACTTCTAAGCAATCGTCATTTTCATGTAAATCAAACATCATACATCACTTATTTTTATACAATATGAATTATTCAATACTATTTATCGGAAAATAAAGAAAAAGCAATCCCTGATTTTTCATAGCTGTTAAAACACACTACAAGATATTAATTTTTAAAAAGAAAAACGGCTGTTTGTTAAAATTATTGCCAGAAATTATTTCCTTGGATGAAAAGAGTGTATCACCTCTTTCAGAAAGCTTCTGTCTAAATGAACATAAATTTCGGTCGTTGTAATAGACTCATGTCCAAGCATTAACTGAATAGATCTTAAATCTGCACCATTTTCAAGTAAATGCGTAGCAAAAGAATGGCGTAAAGTATGCGGACTAATTTTTTTATGTAAACTGACTTTGACAGCCAGATCTTTTATAATGGCAAAAATCATGGAACGGGTAAGCTGACTTCCTCTTCTGTTCAGAAACAGCGTATCCTCAAAACCTTTCTTGATATTCAATTCACTTCTTACCGTATTCTGATAAATCCGAATGTATTTTTCAGTCAGTTTACCAATCGGAACAAAACGCTCTTTGTTTCCTTTGCCGGTGATCTTAACAAAGCCTTCTTCAAAATACAAGTCAGAAATCTTCAGGGAAACTAGCTCAGAAACTCGAAGTCCGCAACCATAAAGCGTTTCTAAGATGGCCCGGTTTCGTTCTCCTTCATTTGAACTTAAATCAATAGCAGCAATTAAGGAATCAATTTCCTCAACTGACAATGTATCCGGCAATTTACGTCCGGTTTTTGGGGTTTCTATTAATTCCAGTGGGTTGTCTTTTCGATAATCCTCAAATACCAAATAATTAAAAAAACTTTTTAACCCTGAAATAATGCGTGCCTGAGAACGCGGATTAACTTCTTTTGAAACGGCATAAATAAACTGCTGAACGGTTTCATCACTGATTTTTAAAGGCGAAACTTCAATCTGATTTGTTTCTAAAAAAAGACACAAACGTTCAATATCAAAACCATAATTCTCAATCGTGTTTTTAGACAAACCTCTTTCGATTCGCAAATACGATTGATAATCTTTTATGTAGGTATTCCATTTCATGTCCGCAAAGTAAAACATTTTTAGGGCATAAAAAAACCTTCCACATTAGAGGAAGGTTTAATTTATTTCTTGAAAAAAATATTAGAATTTATAAGCCAAAGACAAAGCTAAATTGCTGTTTTTCGGGCTATCTAAAAAATCTTCTACATTATCCGTTTCATAATCAGCAATATTAGCTAAACCTACTGTATAACGAAGATTAACACCAAGATTGTCTGTAAAACTATATCCAACACCAAAATTAAATCCAAAATCTACCGATTTGAAATCATCTTTTGCATCTTCACTATCGTATTTTGCAGAAAGCAAAAATCCTATTTGCGGACCAGCCTCAACAGTAAATTCTTTAGTTATAAAAAACTTAGCCAATACAGGAACATTTAAGTAATTTAATTTATTATCTACATCAGAATCCCCAAAATATTCCAATTTCGCACCTTGTGTAGAAAACAGAAGTTCAGGCTGAATAGCCAATCTTTCAATAACTTTAATCTCAGCAAAACCTCCAACATGGAAACCTATTAAAGATTTAGAATCGTAATAATCTCCACCCGCGAAGCTTGAAACATTCAAACCTCCCTTTACTCCAAATCTTGTTTTCTGAGCATTTGCAAATCCAAATACTAAGATCGCAAGCATTGATAAAATAATTTTTTTCATTTTTTTATTTTGTTAAAGTTTAGAAAACAAACGTATAAAAGACATCTTAAAATTCCTAATAAAGTAAATTAAAAAACAATTATCAAAAAGTAAAAGAAACAAATTATTCCATTCAATATAAGCCTGATTTAAAATATATTAGCATTATTATTCTCGTTAAATTACCTATCACAAAAGACATTACTTAACCTCAAAATTAATAATCAAAATCTTTCAAAATAAAAAAATACTGTGCAATTTTAAAAGCCTATAATCATGCTGTTATGAATCTGTAATTTTTCAACCTAAACAAATAACACATTATAAATCAAAACATTAAAAATTAAAAAAGAGTGTTTTATTACTTAAAAACATAAATAAGTGTGAATTTTAATAAAAATTTTAACTAAAACATAAAACAATAAAAATGATAATAAGTAGTTTTGAACTGTTAATAACATTTAAAAACAAATACCAAACTTTAAAAAAACATTTTTATGAAAAAGATACTTTTAGCAGCTGTATTGTTCATTGCAACATCGGCAACGATTCAGGCTCAATTATTAAAAATTGGGGTTAAGGCAGGGGTTAACTTTGCAAATCAAACCGGAGATTTTCCCGATCAAATTGACAAAGAGGGTATCACTAGCTACCATGCTGGTTTAGTTGCAGAGGTAAAATTACTAGACAAATTTTCTATTCAACCAGAGCTTTTATATTCTACTACTGGTGCATCGTATAAACTTAGCGGTGTAAGTGAAGATATTAAAAATGAGTTAGGATATATATCTATTCCGGTAATGGCTAAGTTTTATTTAAATAACACATTTAGTTTAGAAGTTGGACCGCAAGCTTCTTTTTTGGTAAGCGAAAGAAATGATTTTGATGTTAAAAATGGTGAAACTTTTGAATTCGGTGTAAATGCCGGATTAGGAGTAAAACTTACTGAAAACTTCTTTTTACAAGGACGTTACGGCTTAGGATTAACAGAAGCTTCTAAAAATGCTGATGTTAAAAACTCTGTATTCCAGATTTCTGCCGGATTCATGTTCTAAAAATAATATCACATACTTTTATAAAAACCGCCCTATTAATTGGAGCGGTTTTTTTATTTTTACATCCTTTGTCAAATGTATTCTGTAAAATGTAAAACGGAATCATTCCTCAATTATTAAATCAAATTACAATATGAAAATCTGCATTATCAACGGACCCAATTTGAATCTTTTAGGAAAAAGAGAACCGGAAGTTTACGGAAGCCAGACTTTTGAAGACTATTTTGAAACGTTGCAGCAAAAATATCCAAATATCGAACTTTCCTATTATCAGAGTAATATTGAAGGCGAACTAATTGGCAAAATTCAGGAATGCGGTTTTACTTTTGATGGAATAATACTAAATGCCGGCGCTTACACGCATACTTCTATTGGTTTGGGTGATGCCATTAAGGCGGTGACCACTCCGGTTATTGAAGTTCATATCTCAAATACGTATGCGCGTGAAAGTTTCAGGCATCAATCGTATTTGTCCGGAAATGCTAAAGGTGTAATCTTAGGTTTTGGATTAAAAAGTTACGATTTGGCCGTTCAGTCTTTTTTGTAACGCTTTATTTAACAAATTTTTAATAACCCCGATTTTAAGTTATCCTATTTTTGTGAAAGAAATAACTTTCATGAGAAACTATACCTTATTCGCTTTTTTATTTTTTTCGCTTTCTAACTTTGCCCAGATCAAAGGAACCATAACCGATGAAAAAGGAACCCCGTTGCCTTTTGTTTCTGTTTTTGAAGAAAACACGTATACGGGAACCACATCAAATGAGCAGGGACAATATCAGCTCAATGTAAAAGAACCCGGAAAAAACAAAATTACGTTTCAGTATTTGGGTTTTAAAACACAAAAAATAGCCGTTTCTCCCGATTCCAAAGTAATCGTTCTGGATGTTAAAATGCTGGAAGAAAGTTTTGCCTTAAATGAAGTAGTGATTGATCCTAAAAACAATCCGGCAAATGCCATTATAAGAAGCGCCATTGCCAACAAAAAAGAAAACTCCGAAAAAACGTCCCGATTTACAGCAGATTTTTATTCGAAAGGGATGTTTAAAGTAAAGGATCTTCCGAAAAAAATATTAGGCCAGAAAGTAGATCTGGGAGAAGATATGTCCTCCAATTTAGATTCTACCGGAACAGGAATTCTGTATCTGTCAGAAACCATTTCGAAAGTGAGTTATGAAAAACCCGACAAGCTCAAAGAAAAAATTATAGCCTCAAAAATTTCCGGAAACAACCGCGGATACAGCTACAACACCGCCGCCTTATCAACTTACGATTTTTATGATAACACTTTAGATTTTGATATCAAACTGATTTCTCCAATTGCCGATAATGCCTTTAGTTATTACAAGTATCAATTGGAAGGTACCTTCTTTGATGCCAATAATCACGAAATAAACAAAATAAAAGTAATCCCGAAACGCGACAAAGAACCTGTTTTTGAAGGTTATATTTATATTGTTGACGACAGTTTTGCTATTTACGCGATCGATTTAGACATCAAAGGCTATCGAATGAAGAATGAGCTTACTGAAATAATGACGCTAAAACAAAGCTTTAATTACAATTCAGAAAACAAAATATGGTCTAAGAACGCACAAACCTTATCCTTTAAGGCAGGCGTTTTCGGTATTAAATTTTCGGGGCAATTTAATTATGTCTATTCCAATTATGAGTTTCCGGTTTCATTTGCGAAGAAGACTTTCGGAAATGAAATTGTTGCTTTTGAAGCCAATTCCAATAAAAAAGACGATGCCTTTTGGAATCAGATTCGTCCGATTCCTCTAACTATCGAGGAAAGCAGCGATTACAATAAAAAAGACAGCCTGCAGACCATTCGTAAATCTCAGAAATACACCGATTCGATTGATGCCAAAAACAATACATTTAAAGTTTGGGATATATTAAAAGGGTATGAGTACAAAAACACTTTTAAAAAATATTCTTTTGAATATGAAGGCCTTTTAAACATCGCTTCTTTAAGTTTTAATACGGTTCAGGGATTTAATTTTAATTCGGGTTTTTCCTTTAAAACCTGGAATGAAGAAAAAGGAAAAAGCACTTCTGTAAGCACAACCTTTAATTATGGTTTTTCGGAGGAACGTTTTCGGGCGACCGGAGAATTCAGCCATCGCTTTAATACTATTAATTACGCCTCTATTTCCATTTCAGGGGGAACAAAAGTAGCACAATTCAACAGTGCTGAACCTATAACAAAGTTTGTCAATTCTGTAAGTTCCTTGTTTTTTAAAGACAATTATATGAAGCTGTACAACTTAGAATTTGCACAAATCAACTATAACCAATACGTTGCAAACGGAATAAATCTGAATGGTAAAATTGCGTACGAACAACGAAAACCGCTTTTTAATACAACCGATTATTCTTTCTTTAAAAGGGATGATATTTATTCGTCTAATAATCCGCTGGCGCCAAATGATTTTGAAACTCCTGCTTTTAATCAGCATCATTTATTCAAGGCCAATATTACAGCACGCATCAATTTTGGCAATAAATACATTTCAAGACCTGACGGAAGATATAATATTAAGAACGACAAGTACCCAACCCTGTTTTTTACCTATGAAAAGGCATTTGCTGCCAGCACAAAAAGCTATGAATTTGATCGAATTGCAGCTTTGGTACAGTATGATTTATCGTTAGGAAACAAAGGTTTGCTGGGAACGAGTTTCAGGGCAGGAAAGTTCTTTAATGCTGAAAATATCTCTTTTATAGATTACAAACATTTTAACGGAAACCAAACCCATATCGGAACCAGCGATCGTTACCTGAATGTTTTTAATTTAATGCCTTATTACACTAACAGCACAAACGACAGTTATCTGGAAGCCCATTTAGAATACAACGACACCGGATTTATAATGAATAAAATTCCGTTACTGAATCTGCTAAAATCAACCCTTAATTTAGGTTTTCATTCACTGGCTATTCCGGACAGAAAGCCTTATTCTGAATTTACTGTTGGTCTGGACAATCTCGGTTTTGGAAAATTTAAACTTTTCAGAGTAGATTATGTGCATTCGTATCAGGGTGGCATACAGCAAAACGGTGTTGTTTTTGGACTGAAGATTTTAAATGTTTTGGATTAGTTTTTTTTTAAAGCTACTAAGATACTAAGTTGCTAAGCTTGAATTATTTGCATCGTATCGACTACACCTACACTTACCTACCGTATATTTTTTTCACGCAGATTTGGCAGATTGAGCAGATTAAAAGGTTAGTAGCGGAAAACAAAACACATAAAAGCCGATTACTCTCAAAAGAGTAATCGGCTTTTTATTTTATTAAAAAAATGCAAAAAGCATTCAAATCTTTGCACCTCTGTCCCTTTGCACCTTTGCACCTTTGTTCCTCAGAACCTTAGCAACTCAGAACCTTTTTCTCAATGATAATCATCCGGCTCGATATGAATCAATACATTTCCGAGCTGGGGAATCTTTTCTTTTAAAGTATCCTGTAATTTATGCGACAAGTCATGCCCTTCTTTTACCGAAATTTTAGCCGAAACAATGGCATGAAGATCGACATGGTATTTCATCCCTGCTTTTCGGATAAAACATTTTTCGGTTCCCAAAATCCCTTCCACCGTTAAGGATTTAATACGAATTTCTTCGACTAAGTCATCATTTAAATGTTCGTCCATAATTTCACCAAGCGCAGGCCTGAAGATTTTATAACTGTTGTATAAAATAAAGAAAGCTGCAAATAGAGCCGCCCAGTCATCAGCAGATTCATACCCTTTTCCCATTACCAGAGCAATCGTAATTCCGATAAATGCTGCAACCGAAGTTATGGCATCGCTGCGATGGTGCCAGGCATCTGCTGCCAGAGCTGAACTATTGGTTTGCTTACTGCGTTTCATTACCAGTCTGAAAGAGTACTCTTTCCACACAATAATAGCCCCTAAGACATATAGTGTCCAGGACTTTGGAAGATCATGTGAAGACTGAATGTTAGCGATACTTTCGTACCCGATAATTGTGGCTGAAGTAATCAGAAAGCCAACCACCAGGAAGGTAATTAAAGGTTCTGCACGCCCGTGACCGTAAGGGTGATTTTCATCTGCCGGTTTATTTGAATATTTAATTCCAAACAAAACAAGGCAGGACGAAAAGATATCCGTTGTTGATTCGATGGCGTCTGCAATCAAGGCGTAAGAATTGCCAAAAAAACCTGCCAAACCTTTTACAAGGGCCAGGCAGGTATTTCCAGCTATACTAAAATAGGTAGCTTTTATAGCTTTTTGTTCATTCGTCATTTGAGTTTTTTATCTACGCTCTCACGATTTTTGCTCCAATTGCTCTCAAACGTTCGTCGATACGCTCGTATCCACGGTCGATTTGTTCGATATTTTGAATGGTACTGGTTCCTTTTGCTGAAAGTGCTGCAATTAATAATGAAATCCCCGCACGAATATCCGGAGAAGACATGGTTGTTGCTTTTAACTGAGATTCGAAATTATGTCCCATCACCACCGCTCTGTGCGGATCGCATAACATAATTTTTGCGCCCATGTCAATTAATTTATCTACGAAAAACAAACGGCTTTCGAACATTTTCTGGTGAATCAGAACATCGCCTTTTGCCTGTGTGGCCACTACTAAAACAATACTTAATAAATCAGGGGTAAATCCCGGCCATGGTGCATCGGCAATGGTTAAAATAGAACCGTCAATATCAGTTTTTACTTCGTATCCGTCTGTGTGAGCAGGAATGTAAATATCATCTCCGCGTCTTTCTATCGTAATACCTAATTTTCTGAATGTATTCGGAATCAAGCCTAAGTTATCCCAGCTTACATTTTTAATCGTGATTTCGCTTTTAGTCATAGCGGCAAGACCAATCCATGAACCGATTTCGATCATATCAGGAAGAATTCTATGCTCACAGCCACCGAGGCTTTCAACACCTTCGATCGTTAATAAATTAGATCCGACTCCGGTGATTTTAGCTCCCATAGAGTTCAGCATTTTACATAACTGTTGTAAGTAAGGCTCACAGGCAGCATTGTAAACTGTTGTTTTACCTTTTGCCAAAACAGCAGCCATTACAATATTTGCTGTTCCGGTCACAGAAGCTTCGTCAAGCAGCATGTCTGTTCCCGTAAGACCTTCTTCCGGTGATTCTACTCCGTAAAAATGATCTTCTCTGTTGTATCTGAATTTTGCTCCAAGGTTAATAAAGCCTTCAAAGTGTGTATCTAATCTGCGACGGCCAATTTTATCTCCTCCCGGTTTAGGAATATATCCTTTTCCGAAACGGGCCAAAAGAGGACCAACAATCATAATGGAACCTCTAAGTGCTCCACCTTCTTTTTTGAAAGCTTCTGTTTCTAAATAACCAACATTAACCTCATCAGCCTGAAATGTAATCGAACCTGGTTCATTTCTTTGAATTTTCACTCCTAAATTACCCAGCAAAGTGATTAATTTATTGATGTCAATAATATCGGGAATATTATTAATTTTGACTTTATCTCCCGTTAAAAGCACGGCACATAAAATTTGTAATGCCTCATTTTTTGCTCCTTGCGGAGTAATTTCTCCTTTTAAAGGTATTCCTCCTTCGATTTTAAAAATTCCCATATATTCTTTTTAAGGTTCTGAGTTACTAAGGTTCTGAGGTTCTAAGTTTTTCTCTTAACTTAGTATCTTAGCTGCTTAGCAACTTTTTTTTTTTTAAGGTTCTGAGTTACTAAGGTTCTGAGGTCCTAAGTTTTAATCTTTCAACTTAGTATCTTAGCTGCTTAGCAACTTTTTTATTTTAAGGTTCTTCTTTTTAAGTCGCTAAGGTTCTGAAATTCTAAGATTCTGAGTTAAAAAACTTAGCCCCTTAGTTACTTAGTATCTTTGCCCCTTTTTATTTCTGATTATTATTTTTCTGAAAAGGTTTTGGTTTTCCGCCTTTGCTGTTGTTTTTATTGCTTTGGATTTTTGGCGGCCCGGCTGGCGTAATTTTATTTGACATACGTTTGTTGGTACGCAATAAATCTGTTGTATTGAGAAGCTCTTCTGTACTTTGCAGTAAGTTGATTTTTCCGCCTGACAGTTCGAATAAATGCTCAAAAATCACATCATCTTTTACGGTGTCTTTGTTCCAGCTCAAATAAGATTTTTTCATGTGGTTGGCAATCACCAGTATCAATGCATTTTTCATCTCACCATCTTCCCATTTATTGGCAACATCAATCATATATTTAATGTTGTTTCCATAAAACCTGTATTTTGGAAAATTCTGCGGATATTGCAAGACATCCGGTTTTAGCTGTAACACATCACGGGATGGAATTGGATATGGCGACTCAACATCTAATTTAAAATCAGACATAATAAAAAGCTGATCCCATAATTTATGCTGGAAATCGGGTACATCACGCAAATGCGGATTCAGACTCCCCATGACCTGAATGATGTACTTCGCAGCTTTATTGCGTGTTTCGGCATCTTCAATAACAGTGGCCTGATCGATCAGTTTTTGTAAATGACGACCGTATTCCGGAATAAGTAAACGCTGTCTTTCAGAATTGTATTCCAAATTAAAAACAACGTCATTCGCGACTTCTTTTTTATATTTTTCGACCATAAGTTATAATGAAACTATACCTTCTATTGTAGAAACTTCTTTGTATTTAGCAATCACCTCATCGGCGCTGTTCATCGTAACATCTACAGAAACGCTGGTAAATTTACCTGTTTTAGATTTTGTTGTTTTAATAACCGCTCCCATACTGTCAAAAGCTTTTTCAACCTGCTCGACATTATCGCCTACAGAAGGCATTATAAATTTATACAAATATTCTGCTGGCCAGGTATTTGAATTATCCAGCTCAACCTTTAATCTTTCGTAAAATTCGGCGGTACTTTTTTCTTTATCGTTCTCCATTCGTAATTAAAAATAAAGGCAAATATACGGTTTTGAGTTTAGATTTTTAGATTTTTTTCTTTCGAAAAAGGCACAAAGTTACAGAGGCTCAAAGGTGCAAAGAAAAAAGCTTTGTAACTTTATTTCTTTGTAAAATTTCAGCTTATATTTGAGAAAAACATTCTTTAAAAAATTTGCACGCAAAGGCATGAAGGCGCAAAGTTTATCGTAAATTCTCCTCTTTACTTTAAGCCTTCGTGACTTTACGACATTCACAATACATTCCTATGAAGAAATACACCATTTTACTATTTACAATTCTCCATTTCAACAACATTCAGGCACAGGAAATCAAAACAGTAACTTATTTTCAGAATGATACCCTGAAACTTGATTTAGATTTGTATTTGCCTCAGAAAAAGAACAGCGAAAAAATTCCCTTAATTCTTTTTGCTTTTGGAGGCGGATTCTCCGGCGGGGAACGCACAAGCGAAAAAGACTTCGGGCTGTTTATGGCTAAAAATGGTTATGCCGTAGCGAGTATTTCGTACAGTTTATATATGAAAGGAAAAGATTTTGGCTGTAAAGGCACTTTGACCGAAAAGATAAAAGCGATTCAGATTGGGGTTAGTGATATGTGGCAGGCCACTTCTTTTTTACTTGAAAATTCGACTAAATACAATCTGGATACTTCTAAATTCTTTATTTCCGGAATCAGCGCCGGTGCCGAAATCGGTTTTCACGCGGTCTACTGGGATTATAAAATGATGAATTTATACAAAAGCAATCTGCCGGAAAATTTCAGATACAAAGGTTTTGTGGGAGGTTCAGGCGCGATTATGGATATTAACCTGATTACAAAAGAAAAAGCAATACCTATGCTACTGGCCCACGGAAGCAATGACGCTACCGTTCCGTATGCTGCAGGTTCACATCGCTCCTGTCCTACCAATGCTTCAGGCTGGCTGATTCTTTTTGGTTCTTATGCCGTTTACAATCATACGAAAGACCTGCATACAGACATTGAACTGATTACTTTTTGCGGCGGCGGACATGAATTCTCCGGTTACCTTTTCCATCAGGGACAGCAATCTGTTTTGAATTTTGTGAATGATGTTGTAAAAGGAAACAAATTTGAATCACATATCATTATTCCTTCGGAGAAAAAAATTACAGATCCGGGGAAATATTTGTTTTGTAAGTAAAGAAAAATTAAAATCAGGAATAGAAAGCAATCCTTTTAAGCACTTTTATAAATGAATAAATTCATGCTGTTGAACTATAAAATTACGAAATCATCCGTTTCTCATAAATATTCTTTTTAATTACGAATAAGTTTAGGTAAATTTGCGCTTTATTTTAAGAAAGTGCAAAAACAAATCATAGTTCTCATTGGTGGCCCGGGAACGGGAAAATCTACTCTTATTAACGAATTGGTAGCTCGTGGCTATTGCTGTTATCCTGAAATTTCAAGACAAGTTACGCTCGAAGCACAACAACGCGGTATCGATCAGTTGTTTTTGGAACAACCATTATTGTTTAGCGAAATGCTGCTTCAGGGCCGCATCAAACAGTACGAGGATGCTCTTGAAGAACCTGATAGTGTGGTTTTTATAGATCGCGGCATTCCTGACGTTGTGGCTTACATGGATTATATTGGAGATGAATATCCGGCACATTTCACAAAGGCTTGTGAGGACATTAAATATTCTAAAATTTTTATTTTACCGCCCTGGGAAGAAATTTACGAAAGCGACACGGAGCGTTACGAGAATTTTGAACAGGCAGTCACGATTCAGAATCACCTTGTTGAAACGTATAAAAAATACGGCTACGACTTAATAGAAGTACCCAAAGATACCGTGGACAATAGAATTCTTTATATCTTAGATAAAATTTAGGCTTTTTTTAAAGTTGCAAAACTAGAAAACTGCTTTCTAAATTTTTTAACTTTAAAACAGGACCAATGCCGGAAGCACAGGAAATTCTTTTAAAATACTGGAAACACAACAGTTTCAGACCGCTTCAAAAAGAAATTATTGATTCGGTTCTGAATGGCCAGGATACTTTTGCGTTACTACCAACCGGTGGCGGAAAATCGATTTGTTTTCAGGTCCCGACGATGATGCGGGAAGGAATCTGCCTGGTAGTCTCCCCTTTGGTAGCACTAATGAAAGATCAGGTAGCCAATTTACAGAAAAGAGAAATTAAAGCTATTGCCCTGACCGGAGGAATTCACACCGAAGAAATCATTGATCTTCTGGACAATTGCCAGTACGGAAATTATAAATTTTTATACCTCTCCCCCGAAAGACTGCAATCGGACTGGATTCTGGAACGCATTAAAAATCTACCTATCAATTTAATTGCAATTGATGAAGCACATTGTGTTTCGCAATGGGGACATGATTTTCGCCCCGCCTACCTGAAAATTTCCGAGTTAAAAAAATTCTTTCCCAAAATTCCCTTTTTGGCCCTGACAGCAACCGCTACCCCAAGAGTTATTGAAGACATTAAAAATGAGCTAGGGTTAAAGGATACTAAATTTTTCCAACAGTCTTTCGCAAGAGAAAACATCGCATACATGGTGTTTAATGTCGAAGATAAACTCTACCGCGTGGAGCAAATCCTAAAGAAGAATCCACAGCCTTCCATTATATACGTGCGAAACCGTAAATCCTGCCTGAATATTTCGACACAATTACAATCGCTTGGTTTTAAGGCCACTTATTATCATGGCGGTCTTTCGTCTAAAGAAAAAGATAAAAACATGCAGTTGTGGATGTCAGAACAAGCACAGGTTATTGTGGCGACCAATGCGTTTGGAATGGGAATTGACAAGGACAATGTAAAAACAGTTATTCATACACAACTTCCGGAAAACATCGAAAATTATTATCAGGAATCCGGAAGAGCAGGACGAAATGGCGGTAAATCATTTGCCGTTTTACTAACCAGCTCATCCGATATCAATCAGACTGAACAGCAGTTTTTAAGCATTTTGCCCGATAAAAAATTCCTGAATGCCATTTATGTAAAACTCTGCAATTATTTTCAGATTGCGTATGGAGAAGGTATTAACGATTCTTTTTCGTTTAAGCTGAATCACTTTTGCCAGAAATACGACTTCCCAACCTTAAAAACGTATAATGCCTTGCAGTTTCTGAACCAGCAGGGAATTATAACGATGTCACAGGAATTTTCCGAAAAGATTACCATGCAGTTTTTAATCGAATCCAAAGAAGTCATTCGATATATAAGCCTGAATCCGAACGATGAAGAAATTATTCTGGCGATATTGAGAACGTATCCCGGGATTTATGAAATGAAAGTTGCCTTTAATCTTTCCTTAATTGCAAAAAAATCAAATCATACCGAAGAACAGGTTACTGTCGTTTTAGAAAAATTACAGGAAAAAGAGATTATCGAATATAAATCCAAAAATAACGACGCAACAATACTATTTAATGAAGTTCGTGAAGACGATCTCACGATAAACAGAGTTGCAAAATATCTGGAAAGGCAAAATCAGCTGAAAAAAGACCAGCTTCTGTCGGTACTTCATTATATAAAAGAGGATCAAACCTGTAAAAACAGACTGATCCTGGATTATTTTGGAGAAAAAACAGAATCCAACTGTGGGGTTTGTTCGTATTGCATTGCCAAAAAAGGCAAAATAACCGAAGCGGATTCGATTGCAGATAAAATTCTTTCTTTATTAAAGTCAGCCTCTTTGACTTCGAGAGAAATACAGAGTCAGATCAAGCTCGATACCAACGATGTTATTCAGGCACTTCAGGAATTATTAGAAAACAACTATATTACCATACAACCCAACAATACATACACTTTAAAATTATAATGGAAAAATTAAGAATTATATTTATGGGAACTCCGGAATTTGCCGTTGGCATTCTGGATACTATTATCAAAAACAATTACGATGTTGTGGGCGTGATCACGGCAGCAGACAAACCTGCGGGACGCGGACAAAAAATAAAATATTCGGCTGTAAAAGAATATGCGCTAGCCAACCATTTGACTTTATTACAACCTACAAATCTAAAAGACGAAAGTTTTCTGGCAGAACTAAAAGCCTTAAATGCGAATTTACAAATTGTGGTGGCATTCAGAATGCTGCCAAAAGTAGTCTGGGAAATGCCAGCTTTAGGAACCTTTAATCTTCATGCTTCCCTGTTACCTGATTATCGCGGTGCGGCCCCCATTAACTGGGCTATTATCAATGGAGAAACCAAAACGGGAGTCACTACTTTTTTCATAGATGACAAGATAGACACCGGAGCGATGATCTTAAATTCGGAGATCGCAATTGAACCGGCAGAAAACGCCGGACAATTACACGACCGGTTAATGCATTTAGGAAGTCAGACCGTAATTGATACTTTGCAGGTTATTGAAAAAGGAAATGTGACGACAACAATTCAGCAAGAAAATGCTGAAATTAAAACCGCCTACAAGCTCAACAAAGAAAACTGCAAAATCGACTGGACGAAATCGGGAGAAGAAATAAACAATCTGATCCGCGGCTTAAGTCCATATCCGGCTTCGTGGTGTTTTCTAAAGGACAAAAATGAAGAAGTAATCATTAAAATATATGAGGCAAAACTGATTGAAGAAGCCCATTCTCATGAAACTGGAAGCCTGATTAGCAGCAAAAAAGAAATCAAAATTGCTATTACAAACGGCTTTGTTCAGCTTTTGAGCTTACAATTACCCGGAAAAAAGAGAATGCAGGTCGCAGAATTGCTAAACGGGATTACTTTTTCGGAAACAGCAAAGGTCTATTAAGGTCAATAAAACGGGGGTTTTTACCTGTTTTTACCCACAAATAACATGCTTTATGAACAAAAAAAACAAGTTATCAACAATTTTTGCTAAATTTAAAGAAAACACTTGCAAGGAACGGATTTCCTACTAAATTTGTGTATTAACAATTTTTTTTAACCAACAATTAATAACTAATAATTATGAACAAATCAGAATTAATCGATGCTATCGCTGCTGATGCAGGAATTACAAAAGCTGCGGCTAAATTAGCTTTAGAGTCTTTTTTAGGTAATGTAGGGACAACTTTGAAAAAAGGAGGAAGAATTTCATTAGTAGGTTTCGGATCATGGTCAGTATCTGCTAGAGCTGCTAGAGACGGTAGAAATCCACAAACTGGAAAAACTATCAAAATCGCTGCTAAAAATGTAGTGAAATTTAAAGCTGGTGCTGAATTAGAAGGTGCAGTGAACTAAGTAAGAAAGTTCTCTAAACTTATAATATAATTAAAACCCTCCTCATGGAGGGTTTTTTTGTGCGGTTTAACGATTTTATTTGGGATTTTAAAAATTTTATGATTAAATTTAATAAAAATTGTAGCCGTATGATTTCAGAAAAATTAAAAAAAGGACACCTGCTTATTGCCGAGCCTTCAATAATTGGAGATTTATCTTTTAACAGATCGGTAATTTTATTAGCAGACCATAACAAAGAAGGATCAATAGGATTTATTATAAACAAGCCATTAAAGTATACTATTAATGACCTGATTCCGGAAATTGATGCCAGCTTTAAGATATATAATGGAGGCCCTGTAGAGCAGGACAATCTTTATTTCATTCACAATATCCCGGAATTAATCCCGAATAGTGTCGAGATTTCTAATGGGATTTATTGGGGAGGTGATTTCGAATCAACTAAAGACCTGATAAATGACGGATCTATTAACAAAAATAATATTCGTTTTTTCTTAGGATACACCGGTTGGGATGAAAATCAGCTTGAAAATGAAATGCAGGGAAACTCCTGGATCATTGCTGATAATAATTACAAGAATAAAATTATTGGAAAATCCACCACTCATTTTTGGAAAGAACAAATAATTGAGTTGGGCGGAGATTATCTTATTTGGTCAAATGCACCTGAAAATCCATATCTGAATTAATTTTCAGATATCGATTATTCAGCTATAGACTCATTTAGTTTCTGCACTAATAAGTGAGCGAGACCGTTTGTAAACTCTTTTTTTCGATATTTAGTTATCGGTTGTATCCCTGTGATTACATTGGTCAGAAATAATTCGTCTGCTTTTTGAAGATCAAACGGAGAAATTATTGCTTCGGTTACTTCTATGCCTTCTATTTTCTTAGCAAGAGCCAAAATCTGCTTACGCATGACTCCGTTCAGACAACCTTCAGAAACCGGAGGGGTAATCAGTTTTTTACCGATAACCATAAATAAATTCCCTTGTAGTACCTCAACAACATTTTTAGCATCATTTACCAAAATACAATTGTCCAGGCCATTTTCGTGTGCAAAAATACTTCCGGTAACATTAATCAATTTATTAGTCGTTTTAATGGACGATAATAATTGTTTGGTCACATAGAAATCTTTATACAAATCCACTTCGTAATGAGCTGTATTTAAGACGTATGCCGTATTCTCAAGTGCCGTTGCGTGAATTAAAAATGAAACTTCGTTTGTTTTTGGCAGATACAGGCCGCCATCATTTCTAAAAACGGTGATTCGCGCTCTTGCTGAGGCCAATAATCCATTTTCTTGAACCACTTTCAAAATTTGCTCTTCCAGGTATTCCATGGTAAAATTCATTGGAATTTCCATTCTGACCACACGCATTGAAGCCATTAACCTGAAATAATGATCTTCGAGAAACAATATTTTGCTGTTGATTATTTTTAGCGTTTCAAAAACACCATCTCCATACAAAAAAGCACGATTCTGAGTTAATATATTCGTTTCCTGCTCTACTATATTTCCGTTAAAATTGATCATAAAAAAACCCTGAATTTTGTTCAGGGCAAATATAAGGCATAAAATAGACTTTTACTAAACAGATCCTATAAGATGTTTCAAGTCTGAGATTTGGTTCTCCCACAATTGTTTAGCCTCGCCCACTTCTTCTTTTTCAGCGAAATCAACGACCATTAAGGATACATCTTTAGTCAGTTCATCGACTAAAATATGAAGTTCAAAAAAGTATTCTGTATCCTTACTGCTTTCATCTACCCATTTAAATTTTACTTTTTCACCGGTTTTTTTGGAAGCCAGACGCGCTTTTTCCTGCGAATCATTCCAGATAAAAGTAAAAAATTCACCTCGTGAGTTTACATTATCAGCGAACCATTCTGATAAACCCGACGGAGTGGATATATATTGATATAATAATTGCGGCGAAGAATTTATGGGAAACTCGATTTCGTAACGTATTTTTGAATCCATGTGCTACTTTTAATTTTTTCGAAATATAAGAATATATGTCCGAAAACAATGCGTTTTTAAAAATATTTTTTTTTCTTCATTTTATGCTTGTAAGCTCTAATATTATTTTTATATTTGCACCCGCAATGAGGAACACGGTTCGCTTGCAATCTCGGCGAGGTAGCTCAGTTGGTTAGAGCGCAGGATTCATAACCCTGAGGTCACGGGTTCAACTCCCGTCCTCGCTACAAAATAAAAAAACACCACTGAAAAGCTGGTGTTTTTTTCGTTTATACCAGTTACTTATGGAAGATTTTGTTGTCTATATTCTTTATTCTGAAACATTTAATAAAAACTACACTGGATTTACATCAAATCTGATTGAAAGGTTTAAATCTCATAATCATCCTGGAACAAAAGGATATACTGTAAAATTCAGACCCTGGATGGTGATTTACGTTGAGTTTTTCTACTCTAAAGCTGAAGCGATGAAAAGAGAAAAATACCTAAAAACAACTACTGTAATCATAATATCCCTTAATCTTGAAACAGATTGCTATTGTTGTGTAACTATTCCATGGTAAAATATAATAATTTAGACTTCACAAACAATAGCCCTCCTTTTTCCAAAAGAATAAGACCAGCCGAAAATAATAAAATCGAACATAACATTATATTCATCGATTTTTCTTTAAGTAATATCTCCTGCTCGCTTTACGCTTTTTTTGGAATCGAATAAGAATAGAGCATAGTGAGTTACCTTTTACTAAAGTTTAAAATAAAAACTGAGTTAACATTTTACAATTAATTAGAAATAATGAAAAAAAACGATTTTATAGTTGTTATTGGAACTTCGGCCGGAGGGATGAAGGCATTAACAGCTTTAATAGAGCAACTCCCAAAAGATTTTCCCGCCCCCTTACTGATTGTAAATCACATATCACCGGATGCTACAGGTGATACACTAATTAATGCATTAAATAAAATTGGCAAACTCAAATGCATTCATGCCAGACACGGAGAAAGAATTAAAGCCGGACAAATATATATTGCCCCTTCAGATAATCATCTAATGATCGAAGAAAATGGTTTTATACTGATAACAAAAGGTGCACAGGAAAATCGATCGCGTCCTGCGATAGACCCTCTGTTCAGATCGGCAGCCACTTCTTTTGGCAATCGTACAATTGGAATTCTTTTAACTGGATTTCTAGATGACGGAACTTCGGGTTTAATAGCCATTCATAGGTGCAGCGGTATTTGCATTATTCAGGATCCGGCAGATGCAGATTATCCGGATATGCCTAAAAATGCGCTAAATCAGATAAAACCGGATTATTGTATACCAATAGCCGAAATGGGCAAAACGCTGTCGATTTTAGTTAAAAGAAAACCTAAAAAACAGATACCAGTTCCGGAAGATATTACAAAGGAGGTTAAAATAGCCAAACGTGTATTAAGCGACCTGCCTTCTGTCAATTCACTAGGAGAACAAGTTCCTTTTAACTGCCCCGGCTGTGGAGGCGTTTTATGGAAAATGAGCAAAGGTCCTGATCTGCGTTACAGATGTCACACGGGGCATGCTTATACAGCTGCTGCTTTATTGACCGAACAAACTATAAAAATGGAAGAAACGATGTGGACTGCTTTAAGAATGTTTGAAGAAAGAAAAAATCTCCTCACTACCATTGCGCAGGATCAAAAAGGAGCTGTAGCGGCCTCAGCCATAGAAAGAGCCAAAATGTCACAGGTTCATATAGACAGGATCAGGGCCATTTTACTTAGCAACGATAATTCGGCTATAACTGATTCTCCACTATAATTTAATATTTTTGAAAGAATTTCAAAATAGTTACAATTCCGGGATGTAAACATCAAATTGCGCACCTTTCCCCTTCATTCCTTTAGCAGTAATAATACCTTCGTGATTTTCGACAATTTTTTTCACGATCGCCAGGCCAATGCCGGTTCCCTTAAATTCTACATTATCGTGCAAACGACGAAAGATTTCAAAAATTCGTGTTTCATATTCTGTTTCAAACCCTATCCCATTGTCTGAAAAACAAATGTGGCAATAATTTCTTTCAGGATTTTCAGATTTCTCTTTTATTTCTTTTTCTTTAATATGTGAACTTCTTATTATAATATGGGGCAAAACGCCTTTTCTTGTAAATTTCAAGGAATTCCCTATCAGATTACTAAAAAGCTGTCTCAACTGAAAAGGAATCCCTTTTACCTCACATAGATCAAACAATTCAATTACGGCTTTTTTATCTTCAATGATTTCTTTATAATCATTTACAACTTCTTTGGCGAGATCTTCCAGATTCGTATTCGTGAAAATTTTATCTAACGTATTTGTTCTGGAATAGTCCAGAAGATCTACAATAAGCGTCTGCATTCTATTTGCCGCCACTTTAATTCTTGTAAAATATTCCTTTGCATTTTCTGTAAATGCATCTTCTTCGGTATCATCTAAACGGCTGATAAACATTTGAATTTTCCGCAAAGGTTCTTGTAAATCATGACTCGAAACATAAGCGAAAGACCGCAATTCTATATTCATTTTGACCAGATCTCCATTTTTAGTTACCAATTCGGTCGTACGTTCCTGTACCTGTTTTTCAAGTTCATGGGTAAAAGTTTTCTGGTTCTGTATATCATGACTTGTACCTACCCAAATCTGAATATTGCCAAGAATATCTTTTTGTGCGGAGGCATGGCTAAGATGCCACCTGTATTGCCCTTTTACATTAAGCAACCGGTGTTCTATCAATAAATCAGTACCTGCCGCGATAGCATCCGCCCACAATTCCATAAATTGATCCCTGTCATCTTTATGTATGAGAGATAACAATCCACCCTGGCTCATATCACTTTCGGTTAATCCCGTATACTTATAAACTGACAAATTAAAATAATTTAAATTCCCCTGAGAATCAGCTGTCCAGATTAGCTGGGGTACTGAATCGGCCAGCATCCTGAATTTCTGTTCCCTTCCTAAAAGAAGATCTTCACGTTCTCTTTCATTGGTTATATCAAGGATGGTTCCGATCATTTTTAAAGGCTCGCCACTATCATCCATAAAAATTTTACCGTGTGACTTAATCCATCTGGCTTCCCCATCTGCCTTATGAATACGTACTATGTATTTATAGTAACCTGTATTCATGGCTTCTTCAAAAGCTTTGTCAACAATATCTGTCAGGTCGGCACTTTCGATATGTTCTAACATTTGAACATAGGACATTTTTACGGACGGCTGGTAACCAAAAGTTGTAGACAAACTTGCGGAATGTATCAGCTGATGCGTTTGCAAATTGAGATCCCAGGTGGCAATTTCTGCAATTTCTGCAGCAAGCGTTGCTCTCTCTTCCGCATCTTCTGCTTTTTTACGCACTTCTACTTTTTCAGTTACGTCGTATATGATGACCATGATTCCTGAAGTTCGCCCATCGGACTCCAGTAAAGGCGTAAATTCAAAATCAAAATAGAGTTTATACCGATCTCCTTCATACTGAACATAAACCTCTGATTCCTTCTCCTTTTTAATATGACCGCTTTTAAAAACCTCATCCAGTAAGTCGGGATATTTTTGATTGCGCATATTTGGAAAAACGTCAATAAGTTTCTTTCCTAAAATGCCTTTTCTTTCTTTTTGGAAGACAGTCTGAAACATAGCACTGTTCACATTCTCAATAATATGATGGGGTCCCCGGAGAATAGCAATGGGTATGGACGAATCTGCTACAATTTTACGAAACTCCCTCACACTCTGGGTGGCAGAATAACGTTCGATATTTTTTGTTAATTTCTTTTTTTCGTTTCCTGAAGTTGCGATAAAAGTGACTGTAATACCTGTCGTTTTTCCTAATTCATCGTTAACGGGATTAAAATTGATTGTGTAGGAAATATTTCTTTTTTCGCCTAAAAAAACTTCAAATAGTTGATTTTGATGGAGAACAGTGTTGCCATGCAGCAGAATATTTTTCAAAATGGGACCTATAAATTCCCACTCTTTGTTCAGAATATTTTTAAAGGGCTGACCAAAAGAAAACTTCTCTTTGTCACTTGAATTCAGAATTTCCAAAAAAGTGTCATTGTAAAAAACAACAAGTTCATTTCCCCAAAATAGTAATATTGGCAATTTTGAGTTTGAAATAATGATCAATGCTGACTTTAAAACTGGTGACCATAAATTGGTCCTTCCAATCGGATTATAGCTCCAATCTTTATTGCGTATAAGCTTCGCTATTTCACTATGTGGTGAAAGGAACTCAGGATTTGCGTTGCTCATGTCTTAAATATTTATGGGTTGTCGCTTCTCCTTTTTAGTTTAATCCATTGTCGTGATCAATCGTCACTTTTCGGGCTAAATCATTTGCAAGACTGCGCAGAGTCTTGACTGAACTGTCTACGATCGATAGTAACTCCGTCACGTCAACATCAGGAGACTTGAGATCTTTCAAATTTTTAATTCTCTTTTCAATATCGGTCAAAGGAATTGCAATATCGTTTGTTGCTGTCTTTTTCACATATTCCAGCTCCTCATTTATGCGCAACAAAATTTCATTTTTCTTATGAAGTTCAGACTGTGTATTTTTAAGTTCGCTAATATCATTAAAAGTAATAATGGCACCGTTTATTTTATTACCCGACTGTAAATAAGGCATAATCATAACCTGATACCATTTTCCATTGTTAGCCTCAATTTCCTTGGTAACTAAGGTGCTTTTTTCGATTACATATTTAGTGTCTTCTACAATCGTATCCAATTTTATATTGGTTGAAATATGATTAATTGGACGTCCTATATCAGAACTAACCAAATTAATATGCTTAACAGCACCCGGTGAATATTTCATTAATCTTAAATTGTTGTCAATAAAAATTTGTCCGTTTATATTACTTCTGAAATAGTTATTAAGATCGTCATTGATTTCAGCCAGTTCTTTATTTTTCAACTGATAATCAGTATTTATAGTATGAAGTTCTTCATTAACAGACTGCATTTCCTCATTGGTGCTCTGCATTTCTTCATTGGCTGAAATTAGTTCTTCGTTAAAAGACTGCATATTTTCATTTGAAGTTATCAATTTATCATGTGCCTCCTGAAGTTTATTTTTTACTTCTGTCAGTTCTTCTTCCAGTCCTTCAGTATATTTTTTATTATATTCTATTTCATTAAATAAAGGATATTTATCCTTATTGGAGCTTGTTGCTCTGTCATCATTAAAAATAACAATGAGGCCTTTTTGTTTCCCCCCATCAATATTGATCGGACTTATCGAAAGATTAACTTCCATTAGAACATCATTGAGTTTAAACATGATACCCTTTACACTTGCAAATTGTTCATTTTTCAGTACTTCTTTACTCAGTGTATTGTATGCTACGGCTAAAGCGCGGGGCAATAATTCCGGCAGATTGGTGTTAAAATTTTGTGGTAAAAGATATTTTGCTGTGTTTCCATAGGATTTGATTACCGTATTTTCGATATCAACACAAATTGCCAGATACCCTATATAATTTGCTATTAAACCATTAACCGTTTCTGTAAAACTATTATTGATATTTTTAGACGTATCATCCTTAATGGCTGCTGTCTGTCGATAAGCACTAAGTTCGGGCAGGGCAAACGTATCAAAGTTAACAGTCCGTTTATCTTTAAGGCTCTTATAAATCCGCCATTTTTTATTAACTACCTCTAAATTATCTATAATAGTTAACGGATTTTCACTTGAACCCAAAAACAGAAAGCCATTTGTTTTAAGCCCAAACAACAGCATAGTATAGATTTTTTTCTGAAGAATTGGTGTCATATAGATCAGCAAATTACGGCAGCTTATAAAATGCATGTTGCAATAAGGAGGATTTTTAACAAGATCATGTTGTGCAAATATCAGCATCTTGCGAATTTCAGGCTTTACAATGTAGTTTTTCCCATCAAAGTTAAAATACTCCTTCAGTCTCTTTGTACTGATACCATTAATACGATCAGCGCTGTAAGTTCCTTTTCCGGCATAAAGCAAGGCTGCAGAATCTACATCGGTTGCAAAAATCTTTACTACGGTATCTTTAAATTTCCCAACCAGCAATTCATTTAAAAGAATAGCAATTGAATACGCTTCTTCTCCCGTGGCACAACCTGCGACCCACAATTTAATTTCATCACCTGGATTGAGATTCTCTAATATTCTTGGTAAAACAGTATTCTCGATCAGATCGAAAGCCTCTGTGTCGCGAAAAAATGAAGTAACGCTGATTAAGTAATCTTTTGCTAATGCTTTGAGTTCTTCCGGATTTTCTTTTAGAAATAATAAGTAATCTTTAAGGTCGTAAATATTAATTGCAGCTGCTCTTCTTTTAGTTCTGCGGAGTATGGTGGTATCTTTATAATCTGAAAAATCAAATGGCAAATTCTGATGGATATAATCAACAATTTCAACGATATTAATCTTATCCGCTTTGGTATTCTCTGATACTTCATCATTACTCTTTACATACGATGCAATAACATCCGGCATAAACTGAGGTTCCAAAATAAAATCAATACTATCTGTGGCAATAGCGTGCTCAGGCATACTGGTGAATTCTGTATTTTGCGGATTTCTGGCAATTGTCATTCCGCCAGCCTGTTTTATGGCTTTTACACCTTCACTTCCATCGGAACCCAAACCCGAAAGAACAATTCCAATTGCTTTTTTACCGTTGTCAAGAGCAAGAGCATTAAAAAAAGTGTCAATTGTAAGATGCGGGCCTTTTATTTTATCTTTCGAAGTTAATTGTAGTTTATTGTTTTTGATTCCCATAAATTTATCATTGGGAATAAGATAAACTACATTTCTGTGAACGGTCATTCCCTGTTTTGCCTCTTTGACTAACAAACTGCTGTGCTTAGACAATAGTTCTACCATGGCACTCTTAAAATCGGAAGACAGATGTTGTACAATAACATATGATATACCATCATGCGGTGTACGCTCAAAAAAAGTATTTAATTCTTCTAAGCCCCCAGCAGAAGCACCGATTGCAACAATATAGTTTGGTTCTTCATTACTCATAAAACTTAGATTAGGATTTTTTTTGCTAAATAGCAGGGGTATCAAATGTACGACTAATATTATAGGAACCCTATTAAATATAACCATAAGAACAATAAAAGATGATTATCCGATAATTCCTCCTGTAATTTATTATAGCGTTGAAGCTATATATTACTACTAAATGTTTTTACTTGCCTGAAGCAATAAGAATAAAAGCAGTAATAAATCCCACTTTCTGCACATTATTACACTTGTATCTGTATACTAAAATGATTAGTACTGATAATCCAAATCCCGAGCACTGTTTTTACTATAGTGCTGACTTGATAAAAAATAATTTTGAATTATTGATTTTCAAAAAGCTAATAAAGAATATTACCTTTGCCAAATCTCATCAGTGTCCGGAATATTTTATTCATTATTTCCAGAAAAAAAACGAGAAAACAGAACTTATTAAAGTAAGTCAGCTACCTAAAAAAAAAACAAGTAACAATATGGATATAGTCAAATTTAAAATCACATCAAAAACGATAAAAGTAGAAGTACGCAATTCGAATAACTATGTTTTTAATTTTAATACCGCTTTGGAGATTGAAAAAGAAGACAAAGATGTTTTATTAAGACTGTACCATGCCTTAGATCTTCTTTTTAGGAAAGAAACTGCTGCCGAAGTAAAAAACTACATCTCGCCCAACCAAACCAATATACTGGACCAGATTTCGGCCGTTGACAATTTAGAAAACGAGAAATAATAACGAACGTTAACATTACTACTCATTTGCTGGTGTATGCTTAAAGTTGGCTGATGGGCTCTTATTGTTTTTTTTAAACGTTGAATCCTCCTATTTCAAAAATTTCATCTCATACCTAAATTTACTAAGATATTTAGTATAAAAATTCTTAATTTAGCTATGTCATAAAATCAATTCGAAAAAAAACAGAATATCCACTGATTTTTCAGTTTCGCTCCGATCTGATTTTAAAAAAAAGAAAAAGCAAAAAAAATGAAAAAAGTAACAGGTATTGGGGGCATTTTTTTCAAATGTAACGACCCTGAAAAAATGAGAAACTGGTACAAAACCCATCTGGGCTTCGATACCAATGACTACGGAGCAACATTTGAATGGAAGGAAGCCACAGACTCTTCCAAAAATGGCTCAACACAATGGAGTCCGTTTCCTGAGTCCACAAAATATTTTGAACCTTCGGCAAAAGACTTCATGATCAACTACAGAGTAGCAGATCTGGAGGCATTGGTCGAAGAATTAAAAAAAGAAGGCGTGACAATTGTTGACCAGATAGAAACGTATGATTACGGGAAGTTTGTTCATATAATGGACATGGAAGGCAACAAAATCCAGCTTTGGGAGCCTTACGATTAGACCCGATTCTAAAAATAAGTCCATTAAACACTATGGAAAAGCATAGAATATTTACAACATCATTTGCAAGTGTCTATCCACACTATATCAATAAAGCAGAGAAAAAAGGCCGTACCAGGGAAGAAGTAGATACTATAATTTACTGGCTGACGGGATATAATAAAAAGGAATTACAGAAAATACTCGACAACAAAACTGATTTCGAGACTTTTTTCGCGGAAGCCCCCCAAATAAATCAGAATACTTCAAAAATTACCGGCGTAATTTGCGGTTATCGTGTAGAGGAAATCGAAGACAAACTCATGCAAAAGATCCGGTTTTTAGACAAATTGATTGATGAACTGGCAAAAGGAAAAGCCATGGAGAAGATTTTAAGAACCTGATCTTATTTAAAACCTTAACTTTATTCTATTCGAAATGCTAAAAATAGAACGCACGGATCTGGCAGTAATCGAAGATATTATTGGGGTCGCCTATGTATCAACAACATCGGGTGAAGGGCTTGTATGTCTCGCAGAAGAAATAAATGTGAGACCTGAATTCCTGGAAACTTTTACTAAAAAGCATGTTCAGGCCTATATTTTAGATCATATTCGTTATGAAAAAAGTAATGGAAAAAAATTAATTCCTTCGTTGATTAAAGTACCCTATCCCAAAGATTCGATTTCTTTTTGGAATAGTGTTTTTAAAATTAACCCGACTGATTTAAATATTTTAAAAGAGAGTACTATTATTGTGTCCTTTTTTTAAAAAATTAAGTCGGATCAATAAGAATTCCTGTCTTTATCTCCTTATTTTATTCCAGGGAAACAAATCAGAGAGTATTAAAAAAGCTTACTCAAGACAAATTCATTTTTAAATTGGTCTTGAGTAAGTTTTTTTCAGGCCTTAAAATTGGGACTAATTTCAAAAAACAGGTATTTCTACTCGTTTTTTTCTTCATAAAAAAAACGATTTTTGTATTCAAATGTGAAAAACCATAAGTATTTATCAATAAAATAACTCAAATTAGCACAATAAAAAACTGAGTATCACAAAAAGCAAAACATTACATAAGTTGAATCAGTAAAAAAATTAAACTATGCAAAATCTTTGGTGTTGGCGTTGTAAAATGGAAATCCCCATGTTGAACGAAGAGGAACATTTAATTGCGTCCAAACTTTATCGCCGAGGTTTTGAAACAGGAAAATGTAACATGACGAGACAGGAGCGCTTTCAGGAACTACTCGACTATTACAAACAGCTGACCGGTTTTGAGGAAACCGAACCTAATGCGATAATGCATCATAGAATTGAACTGTACGGCCCACCCTGCGAAAACTGCAACAAGCCATACAGAACTTCTAAAGCTTCATTTTGCGCAGCTTGTGGACATAAAAGAACAAATAATAACCTGATAATTGATGAACTTCTGCATAAGACAGAACAAAAATGGTGGCAGAAGCTCCTGATTTTGGACAGAGATAATTAAGTTCCCGGTTTTTATTCGCATTTACAGAAAGAAAAACAGCTACATCATAAACTTTTATTAAATACCACATTATAAAAATCTCAGTCTCAGTAACAGTTTCATTTGGGGATGGACACTGTAACTGTAAACTGAGATTTTAATTTTTAATACTGCTGAATGCTTCAAACGAGTGAAGTAATTCAACTGTTACATAAACATTTATTCTAATGCAAGGGCATTTTCAGAGATTCTGTAAATGCCTTTTGTGCTTTTCGTAAAATAGACATTCCTTAAATAATCTAAAAAAAATGCGTTAAAATGTATTACATATAACAGTTTTTATCCAAGAAAAAATACATTTGTCAGTTGGAAAAGTGATCTTATTGGCACTCTAAAAAAAACCGGTAAATACAATTGTATGGATAATGATAAATTTATTTTCTGCCTTGAAGGTGTTCCCGACGCAGATACAATACTTACTACTGACGTAGTTAAAAACCTGGAAGAAATAGCTATCAACCAGGGCATTGCCAGTATTTATAAAGCCTGCGATACCATAGAAGGATTAGAAGAGAGCCTGAATGTACTACTGTATGAAGATCATAATTTTAAGGACTATGAGATTATTTATCTGGTAATGCCCGGAGAAGCCAGCAACATCTGCCTGCATGATTATTATTATAGCCTTCAGGAAATTGCGGAACTTTTTGAAGGAAAAATGAAAGGGAAAGTGATTCATTTTGCCAACAAAAAAATCCTGGACCTAACAAATGATGAAGCACAATATTTTTTAGACATCACCGGAGCGCGTGCCATTTCGGGTTATGGTTCTTCTTATAATAAAATAGCAAGCTGCAGTACAATCGATAAGGCATTTTTCAGTTTATATCAGGACAATGATGATCTTACTGAAGTTGTAGAGGAATTATTCCAGAAACATTACAATCTTTGCCAGCTGCTCGATTTTAGATTGTATTATTAAAATGGTTATTAGTCGTAGTTTTTAAAGGCTAAGGTTTCAGTCGCAGCTTATCTTCATCATCTGAAACCGAAAGTGACTATAATCTATAGCTCTAAACTGATTTTAACAACACCCTCACAATTAAACATTTGAAAAAATATTGAATTAAATTCTTTCATTGTTAAAACAAAAATCATTCATTAGATCAAAAATTTAACATTTTATCAATATTCGACTTAGCCGATAGATTTGATTATAAAATAAATATCACTTACATTTGCACCAAAATTGAGAAGAACCTTTTTTCTTCTTTAGCTTTCAATGGATTGCAAATAACAAAATATGATAGAATTAAAGAATATTACCAAAACCTTTTATAAAACAGGCCGGGAAATTAATGCTTTGCAGGATGTTTCACTTCATGTACCTCCCGGAAAAATTTTCGGTGTTATAGGAACTTCCGGAGCCGGAAAAAGTACTTTGATCCGCTGCATTAATTTACTGGAGAAACCAACTTCGGGTGAAGTCATTGTGGACGGAAAATCACTGCTGCTCTTAAGCAATTCACAGCTGGCGCAGGAAAGAAGACAAATCGGGATGATTTTTCAGCATTTCAATCTTTTATCCTCAAGAACTGTTTTTGAGAATGTTGCCTTTTCCTTAGAATTAGCCGGTGTCTCTAAAAACATCATTAAAGAACGTGTACAGGAACTATTAGAACTTGTCGGGCTAACTGAAAAAGTCAATGATTATCCGGCCAGTCTCTCCGGCGGGCAAAAACAGCGTGTGGCCATTGCAAGAACTCTTGCCAATAACCCAAAAGTGCTTTTGTGTGACGAGGCTACCAGTGCACTTGATCCCGGAACTACAAGGTCGATCTTAAATTTATTGAAAGACATTAACAAACGTCTTAATATCACAATACTCCTAATCACTCACCAAATGGAGGTCGTTAAGGCAATTTGTGACGAAGTTGCCGTAATCAGCAACGGAAAACTAATCGAACAGGGAACTGTAGGTGAAATATTTGCCAATCCGCAGCATGAATTAACACGCGAGTTTATCGCCTCTTCTTTACACATTGATATTCCGGATGTGTATCAGGACCGTTTGGAAACAGTTTACAAAGAAGGCTTACATCCTCTTTTGCGTTTAGAACTAAACGGAAAATCGGTAAACGAGCCCATTCTGACTCAGGCTGCCATTCAGTTTGGTGTAAACGCCAATATTATTACTGCTCAGACCGCATACGCCGGTGAGACCAATTTCGGAATTCTGATCGTCGAATTGTCCGGTAATGAAACGCAGCAAAAAGAAGCAATTCAATTTTTTAAAGAAAAACACGTAAAAACAGAAATATTAGGCTATGTCTGAATCAATTATAACATTATTAGTACAAGGAACCTTAGAAACAATTGTAATGACATTCCTGGCCGGCTTCTTCGGTTTTTTATTAGGACTGCCATCGGGAATTTTATTATTCCTTACCCGAAAAGGTCAGATTTTAGAGCATGTGGTATTCAACCGCATTCTTTCGATCATCATCAACATTTTCAGATCGATTCCTTTTATCATTTTAATTGTATGGATGATCCCTTTTACCAGAGCTTTGGTCGGAACTTCCATTGGCGTTAGTGCTGCATTAGTACCCTTAAGCATTGGTGCCGCTCCTTTTATCGCAAGACTGGTAGAAAACAGCTTGCTGAGCCTTCCGTCAGGGCTTATCGAAGCGGCAAGAGCGCTGGGTGCAACACCTTTACAAATTGTGTACAAAGTACTATTGCCGGAGGCACTTCCTTCCCTTATCAATGCAGCCTCGATTACCCTGATCACACTTGTGGGCTATTCTGCAATGGGTGGTGCCGTAGGTGCCGGCGGACTTGGGCAAATTGGATATCAATACGGTTATATTGGGTACGATGCAGCAATTATGAACACGGTCCTGATTTTACTTGTCACCCTCGTGTTTATCATTCAATTTGCAGGTGACAGACTTTCTAAATATTTTGATCACAGATAAAAAACGCAGCTTTAATTTTAAAATAAAAACATGAATACAAAAAATAAATTTTCGATACTGACAGGAATCTTGTTAGTCACTCTTTTGCTGTCAAATTGCGGAAAAGACAAGAAAAACGATCCAAATTTCATAAAGGTCGGAGTTGCAGCCGGACCTGAATTTACAGTTGCACAGGCCGCTCAAAAAGTGGCCAAAGAAAAATACGGTTTAGAAGTAGAACTCATTAGCTTCAATGATTATGTAGTCCCGAACGAAGCCTTAAATCAGGGCGATATTGATGCCAATGCCTTCCAGCACAAACCTTATCTGGATGCACAATCAAAACAAAGAGGATACAAACTGGCGATTATAGGCAAGACTTTCATTTATCCGATTGCAGCATATTCCAGAAAAATAAAAACGCTGGCCGAATTAAAACCGGAAAGCACCATTGTAATTCCAAATGACCCAACCAATGGGGGACGTTCTTTATTACTGCTTCAAAAAAATGGTATTTTAAAGCTGAGAGACAATGTGGGTCTTTTACCAAAAGTAACCGACATCATAGAAAATCCTAAAAATTTAAAAATATTAGAATTGGAAGCTCCGCAAATTCCAAGAACCTTAGACGATCAAAATGTAACAATCGCCATTATCAACAACACTTTTTCCTCACAAGCGGGACTCGTACCCTCCAGAGATGCCTTATTTGTGGAAGACAAAGATTCTCCTTATGTGAATCTGGTGGTTTCAAGAGAAGACAACAAAAAGGACCCGAAAGTCTTGAAATTCCTGAAAGCATTTCAATCTGACGAAGTGGCAAAAGTGGCCGAAAAAGAATTCAAAGGCGGCGCGGTAAAAGGCTGGTAATCCCTTAATTCTTTAGATGAAAATATAAAAGAAGGCTGACAATTAGTATTGTCAGCCTTCTTTTTTGAATATTAAATTCTAAATTCGGTGTATTAAAGATAAATTAAACCGTTTGCACTTCCGGTAATTCTACGGCAGCACTTCTTCTTTGAATCAGCACAAGAGTAATAATCATCCCGATAATTGACATTCCCACACCAATAAGGTTCGGAGAAGCATAACTATATCCTGCTATAAGCGGCAAACCACCAAGGAAAGCACCTAATGCATTTCCGATATTAAAACTCCCCTGCAACGAGGCCGAAGCAATCATCTCTGCGTCTTTTGCAGTTCGGATCATCAGCATTTGGATAGGCGCAATAACAGAGAATGAAATAGCTCCTGTTAAAAACGTGAAGAACAGAGAAGCATATTGATTATAGGAGAAAAAGTACACCAAAATCAAATCTATCGACATAACAAACAACAAAGCCAGGGTAGTCGGTGCAGGAGAAAATTTATCCGCCAGTTTTCCGCCCAGAAAATTCCCTACCACCATTCCAAAACCGGCCAGAATTAAAATATACGAAACATCTTCCGGAGAAAACTTAGATACATTAATCAAAAGCGGCGCGATATAGCTGATCCAGGCAAACAATCCGCCAAAACCAATTGATGTGATTCCGATAATGAGCCACGCATCTATTTTCTGGAAAAATTTTAATTGCGTTCTCATATTTACATCTTGGTTTTTCTCCAGATTCGGCATCCACCAATAGATAAACAAAAAAGTAAGCAACCCCACAATGGCAATCAGTATAAAAGTATAACGCCAGACAAAATTATGTCCGATATACGTTCCGATAGGCACACCAATCAGATTCGCCAGCGTTAAACCCGAAAACATAATCGCAATCGCCTGTGCTTCTTTTCCTTTATCTGCCAAACGGCTTGCCACAACCGCTCCTACTCCAAAGAAAGCACCGTGCGGCAGTCCGGAAAGAAACCTTGAGGCGAATAAAAAATTATAGTTAGGGGCAATGATGGATAACGCATTAAAAACCGTTAACATCATTGCCAAAATTAAAAGCATTTTTTTAGGAGCAAAATTTCTGCCCAGAATTACTAATAAAGGTGCTCCAATTACCACTCCAAGCGCGTAAGCCGAAATTAAATATCCGGCAACCGGAATCGTAACTTTCATATCTGAAGCAATATCAGGCAACAGGCCCATCATAACAAATTCGGTAATTCCGATAGTTAAACCACCCAATGACAGCGCAATAAGACTTTTTTTCATTTGTTTTTTACAAGAAAGGAATAGATTTTCTATGGGGCAAATTTACGTCAGCTTTACAAGGAAATAATTGTATATTTGCGATATAAACTTGTACATTTAAGTTATGCCGAAATTAAATCAGTTTGAAACGCTTTTAATAGATGAATTTGAAGAGGAAAAATTTCACCTTCCGCCGCATACACATACTTATTACGAAATCATCTATATAAAAAAGGGCAACGGAATTCATCATTTAAACAACAACCTGCTGCCTTATAAAGCCGGTGATCTATTTGTGATTTCGCCGGATGATGAGCATTATTTTGACATAAAGAAAAGCACGCGTTTTTTCTATATCAAGTTCACGGACAACTATTTCAATTCCAAACAAAACCTTACGTGTGATGAATTTTTAGTGCATACACCCGAAAGTTTCATGCGGGACAAAACGCTAAAAGAAACCGTTTTAAAATTGGATGACCCGTGTAAAACGATTTTAAAAAATACAATTGAAAACATCGCTGCTTACAATTGCAAAACCGATGTTTCGAATTCACCCATTGTATTTTATCAGATCCTTTCCATTTTTGGTCTGATCAAAGAAACGATGCGCGGACTGAATCTTGTCGTAAAAGGAAATTCTATCGACAACGAACAGATTACTTCTTATATTCATCAGAATATTTACCAGCCGAAACTGGTTCAGATTAAAGTAATTGCCGCTCATTTTAATATTGCCCAGACTTATTTCAGTGCCTATTTCAAAAGGACTTTTGCGATTAGTTACCGCGATTATATTCATAACCTGAGAACCACCCTGATTGAAAAACGTTTTCAGAACAATCAATTGCCGGTCAAACAGATTGCTTACGAATTCGGTTTTACCGATGAAAGTCATTTGTCCAATTATTTTAAAAAAAGAAAGAATATGAAACCTACTGATTTTAAGAAGCTTTAGTTATTGAAATCTTAAAATAACGCTCACCTGAATATTTTTATTTAAATTTGTCCTATCAAATAAATTTTCGTTGACTAAAAAAGCTGTCATATTATTTCTCATGCTCACCATTGGTTTCTTCCTGATTCCGGTATCGGGTTTTGCATGTAGCAATAATACGGGCAAAAGTTCTCACAAAAAAGAAATTACTGTTGAGAAAAAAGAAAAAGGCTGCTGTACGAAAGACTGTTGCACGAAAACTGAAACTCCTGAAAAAGAGAAACACGACTGCGACGGAAAATGCAGTCATACCAATTGTACAACCTCCTCTTTACAGTTTAGTATTCCGGCTTTAAATGACTTTGATTTTCAAAATATGCTTTTCAATTTTTCAATGGAAAAGTCTTTTTCCTATTACAATGAAGCCAATATCTCTGATGGTTTCACTTCTATCTGGTTGCCGCCGAAAATAAAATAATTCTATTTTTGACAGCCATAATTGTGCTTTCTCAGCACCATTGATGGGTGAAAAATTCCTTGCAGAGACACCAGGCTTCGGGCTTGTTTTTCTTTGTCATCCTTAGGCACAGTAATATTGAATAAAAACTAACTTAAAGGAAACTTAATCCTTTTTCAAAAACATATAAAAATGAAAAATGCAATAACAGCTGCACTGGCAGCAATTACAATAGTATTATCAGTAAACACTATTTCAGCAAAAGAAATAAACCCTCAAATTACAACAGAAGACGTTCAAAACTCCCAACTGAAACCTGTTTTTGATGAGTATTTTGCAATGAAAGACGCGCTAATCAAAAGTGACGCCAAAACAACTTCGGCAAAAGCCAAAGATCTCTTAACTGCAATCGGTGCGGTAAAAATGGATCAGTTAAAAACTGCAGAGCACAACGCCTGGATGAAAGTTATGAAAAAAATAACCGCTGATGCTAAAGCAATTTCATCAAATCAGGATCTGAAAAAACAACGTGAGACTTTTAAATCCTTATCTAAAAGCACATACGAACTGATCAAAGCTTCTAATCCTGCAGAAACGGCTTACTATCAATATTGTCCAATGGCAGATGCGAATTGGCTAAGCAAAGAAAAAGCAGTTAAAAATCCGTATTACGGTGCTTCAATGCTTACCTGCGGAAATGTAGTAGAAACGATCAAATAAATATGACGCTCTATATCAAGAACATGGTATGCAGCAGATGTAAAATGGTAGTGAAGTCTGAGTTTGAAAAACTCGGGCTTCATACTATTTCTGTTGAACTGGGAGAAGTGGAAATACAAGAGGAAATTACAGAAAATCAGAAAAGGGATTTACTTGAAAGACTGCATTCTTTAGGATTTGACCTGCTTGATGACAAAAAAAGCAAAACAATCGAAAAGATAAAAAACCTGATTATCGATTTGGTGCATCATAAAAACAATGAACTGAAAATCAATTTATCAGATTATTTGTCTGAAAACCTCCATCAGGATTATAACACGCTGAGTAATTTGTTTTCCGAAACAGAAAACACCACTATCGAAAAATATTTCATCAGTCAGAAAATAGAAAAGGTAAAAGAATTACTGATTTACAATGAACTTTCGTTAAGCGAAATTGCCGATATCCTAAACTACAGTAATGTAGCACATCTGAGCAATCAGTTCAAGAAAATTACCGGATTTACACCCACTTATTTCAAACAGCTGAAAAACAAAAAGCGCATTCAGATCGAAAATTTGTAAATGTTCTTTACCGCAAAGGGCGTAATCCCATAGCTATCCGGATACGCAAAGAACACAAAGCTTTGCGAACGCTGCATTTGGATCAAACCCGGCAAATACAAAAACTTTGTGCCCCTTGCGGTTATTTTTTTGTAAATCTTACAAATCATTCTCAAAATTATACAAACCGAAGTAACCGTTACTTCGCAACTTTGCATTGTAATACTTAAAACAAAAACAATGACACATCAATATATAATTACAGGAATGTCTTGTGACGGCTGTCGAAAAAAAGTCGAAAAAACATTGAATACCATTGAAGGAATTCAGGCTGAAGTGACATTGAATCCTCCATTGGCAACAATTACTATGGAGAAACATGTACGCACAGAAAAATTTCAGGAAGTTTTAAACGAAGCCGGAAAGTATACTATTGAGATGGTCTCTTCAAAAAAGCCTTTAGAAACCGCTGCAAAATTGTGTTGCTCCGGTCAGAATAAAGACAGTCATGATGGGTCTGAACCTAAAAAGAACCCACTAACTCACCATCACAATACCACCGGTATTTTCTATTGCCCAATGCACTGTGAAGGGGATAAAACATATGACAAATCCGGAGATTGTCCCGTTTGCGGAATGGATTTAGTGGCACAAATAAGCATCGGCAAAACAAAATTTACATGCCCAATGCATCCCGAAATCCTTTCGGACGAACCTGGTGATTGCCCGATATGCGGAATGGATTTGGTTCCCATGCAAGGAGATTCAGACTCTGAAAAAAACAAAACGTACTTCGATCTGTTAAAGAAAATGAAGATTGCCATTTTATTTACGCTTCCCATTTTTGTGATTTCAATGTCAGAAATGATTCCCAACAATCCTTTGTATAAAATAATGGCTATTGAAAGCTGGAATTGGATTCAGTTCTTATTTTCAATTCCGGTACTTTTTTATGCAGGCTGGATGTTTTTTGTCCGGGCCTGGAAATCAGTCATCACCTGGAATCTAAATATGTTCACCCTTATCGGGATTGGTACAAGTGTGGCTTTCCTGTTTAGTATGGCCGGAATGTTTTTTCCGGATATCTTTCCATCCGAGTTTAAATCACATCACGGAACTATACATCTCTACTTTGAAGCCGCCACAGTTATCATCACGCTGGTCTTATTAGGACAATTACTGGAAGCTAAAGCCCACGGCCAAACCAGCGGGGCCATAAAGGAATTATTGAAACTTGCGCCAACGGAAGCAACTCTGTTAGAAAACGGAAACGACAAAACAATTTCTATCGATGCGATTCAAAAGGGAAATTTACTTCGTGTTAAACCGGGAGAAAAAATTCCAGTTGACGGAAAGATCACGACCGGAGAAAGTAGTATAGACGAAGCGATGATTACCGGAGAACCTATTCCTGTTGATAAAAAAACGGGAGACCCTGTAATTGCCGGGACCATAAACGGAGCAAAATCATTTGTAATGATAGCCGAAAAAGTAGGGTCTGAAACTTTACTTGCTCAAATTATACAAATGGTAAATGATGCAAGCCATTCGAGAGCACCAATTCAGAAATTAGCAGACCGTGTGGCTAAATATTTTGTACCCGCCGTTGTTATTATTTCTGTTGCAACATTTTTTCTCTGGGCAAAATTTGGCCCGGAACCCGCTTATACTTACGGATTAATTAATGCCATTGCCGTATTAATTATTGCCTGCCCGTGTGCTTTAGGATTAGCAACACCAATGTCAGTAATGGTAGGGGTTGGCAAAGGAGCAAAATTCGGAATATTGATAAAAAATGCCGAAGCTTTAGAAAATATGAACAAAATTAATGTGCTGATTACAGACAAAACCGGAACTATCACCGAAGGAAAACCATCTGTTGAAAAAATATATGCTGTCAACGGTAATGAAGATTTTTTACTACAGCATATTGCTTCATTAAATCAATATAGCGAACATCCTTTAGCACAGGCCGTAGTCAATTTTGCCAGAGCTAAAAACCTAAACATAGTTGACATTCCGGATTTTGAGGCGGTTGCCGGAAAAGGAGTTACAGGAACCATAAACAACTCAAAAATAGCTTTAGGCAACAAAAAACTAATGATTCAGATTGGCGCTTCGATTTCTGAAAACATTGAAAACAAAATTATTGCCGAACAAACCTTAGGCAAGACCGTTTCCTACATAAGTGTAGATAAAATGGTTTTAGGGTATGTAAGCATTACAGATGCCCTCAAACAAAACAGCATAAAAGCCATAAAAGAATTAATAGGGCAAGGTGTTGAAGTCATTATGATGACAGGGGACAATGCAAATACCGCAAAGGCTGTCGCCGCTCAGTTGCATTTAAGTTCGTTTAGAGCAGATTGCCTTCCGGAAGATAAACTCAGAGAAATTCAGCATTTGCAGGCTGAAGGCAAAATTGTGGCCATGGCCGGTGACGGAATCAACGACGCTCCTGCCTTAGCACAGGCAAATATTGGAATTGCCATGGGAACAGGAACAGATGTAGCTATAGAAAGTTCTAAAATAACACTTGTAAAAGGCGATTTAAACGGCATTGTAAAAGCTAAAAAGTTAAGTCATGCTGTTATGAAAAACATCAGGCAAAATCTGTTTTTTGCCTTTATATACAATGTCGTTGGAATCCCGATTGCCGCAGGAATTTTATATCCTGTATTCGGAGTTTTACTTTCACCCATGCTGGCTGCTTTAGCGATGAGCCTTAGCTCGGTTTCGGTAATTGTAAATGCTTTGCGATTGCGAAATCTAAACCTTTAAAAAACAAACATGAAAGTACCTATTATTTTTCTTGCCCTTATCATCACTTTTACTGCAAAAGCACAAAAAACAGTTCGTTATGACTTATATGTAAGAGACACAATTGTTAATTTTTCAGGAAAGGAAAAACATGCTTTTGCCGTAAACGGACAAATTCCGATGCCGACGCTCACTTTTACAGAAGATGATGTTGCGGAAATTTACGTGCATAACGAATTAAAAGAAAACACTTCGCTGCACTGGCACGGTTTATTTTTACCGAATAAAGAAGACGGTGTTCCGTATCTGACCCAAATGCCGATTGCTCCCAAGACCACGCATAAATACAGTTTTCCCATTATTCAAAACGGAACCTACTGGTACCACAGCCATTCCGGACTTCAGGAACAGGTGGGTTTATACGGCCTTTTCATTATCAACAAAAAGAAAGACGATCCGACTTTCAGAAAAGGCATTGATGATTTGCCAACCGTTCCTGTCATTTTAAGTGAATGGACTGACTTAAAACCAGAAAACGTTCAGCGAATGCTTCACAATGCCAACGATTGGTTTGCGATAAAAAAAGGAACCACTCAAAGTTATGCCGAAGCCCTGAAACAAGGTCATTTTTCAACCAAAGTCACCAACGAATGGAAACGAATGAATGCCATGGATGTCAGCGACGTCTATTATGAGAAGTTTTTAATTAATGGGAAAAACCAGCAGCAGCTTTCGCAATTTAAGCCCGGAGAAAAAGTCAGGCTGAGAATTGCAAACGGTGGTGCTTCCAGTTATTTCTGGCTCACGTACGGTGGCGGAAAGATAACGGTTGTCGCCAGTGATGGGAACGATGTGGATCCCGTGGAAGTGGATCGTCTTATTATTGCAGTTTCTGAAACTTATGATGTTATCGTGACGATTCCGGAAGATCAAAAATCGGTTGCTTTTTTGGCTACAGCCGAAGACAGAACGGGATCAGCCTCTTTATTTTTGGGAGACGGAATCAAACAGCCTGTCGCACATCTTTCGAAATTAAAATATTTCGAAGGAATGAAAATGATGAACGACATGATGAAAATGAACGGCGAAATGAATGACATGGGCATGCAAATGTCCCTGAATAAAATGGACATGAATGCCGTCATGTATCCTGAAATTACCGGTGAAGCTGAAAATTCAAAACCGATGAAACACTCCGAACATGCAGAAGGCATGCACATGGATACTGAAACTACAGATACTCCTGAAATAGTCACCTTAAATTACGGAATGCTGAAATCACCAACCAAAACCACGCTTCCAAAAGGCGCTCCCGTTAAGGAATTGCGTTTTGAATTGTCCGGCAATATGAATCGCTATGTCTGGAGTCTGGATAATAAAGTCGTTTCTGAAACTGATAAAATTTTAATCAAAAAAGGAGAAAATGTACGCATTGTATTGTACAACGGATCGATGATGCGACACCCCATGCATTTACACGGACACGATTTCAGAATCCTGAACGAACAGGGTGATTATGCACCGCTTAAAAATGTAATTGATATTATGCCTATGGAAACCGATACCATCGAATTTCAGGCGAATGCAGATGGCGACTGGTTCTTTCATTGTCACATTTTGTATCATATGATGGCGGGAATGGGACGTATTTTTAGCTATGAAAATTCAGCACCGAATCCGCTCATCCCTGATCCTAAAATGGCATATAAAATGCTAAAAATGGACGACAGAATGTTCCATTTTATGGGAGAAAATGATTTTGCTACTAATGGAAATGACGGTGAAGCCATGTTCAGCAACACCCGCTGGAGCATCGGAACCGAATGGAGATTAGGCTATAATGATAGTCACGGTTACGAAACGGAGACTCATATTGGACGTTACATTGGAAAAAATCAATGGCTGATGCCGTTTATAGGTTTTGACTGGCGTTACCGAAAAATGGGAATGAACGAACAGGAACAAAATCTTTTCGGGCAATCTAATACCAAAGACAATCGTTCTGTTTTTAGTGCCGGTCTGGAATATACCTTACCAATGCTCATAAAAGCCCAGGTCGAGTTATACACCGACGGAAATGTACGTTTTCAGCTGGAACGCAAAGATATTCCGCTTTCGAAACGCTTGCGCATGAACCTAATGTGGAATACGGATAAAGAATATATGGCAGGTCTGAAATATATCGTGGCAAGAAACTTTGGAGTTACTACACATTATGACAGTGATATGGGAATTGGTTTCGGAGTGAATCTGAATTATTAGCAATGAAATTTCAAACTGTTCTTATTTTATTTTCATAAAAAAATAACAATGATCTTTTCCGGTAAATACTAAATCCTGTTATATTTGATTCCGTATCAAATTTATTTAAGGAATAGAAAAAAAAGACCTATGAAACTAGATGATTTTAAAAAGAATTTTAACGGCCCAATTACCCATGAACTGACTTTGTTTTTTGAGATCAATGACAAACTCGGATTCGAAAATTATTCTCAGGGTTTTGGTTTATACAGAGATAACAAATCCGGAATTTCAAGCTGGTCTGAAAACCAAGACTTTTTAGACCGATTAATGCCTTTTGCTCAGGCCAACGGTTCCGGGTCAATGTATGTTTTATGGGATGATGGTAAAAATAAACCGCTAAGTGAATTACCAGTAGTCGTTTTTGGCGATGAGGGCGGTTACCATATTGTGGCCAGAAAAATAACTGAATTAATGCAACTGCTTACTTTTGACTCTGAAATAACTGTCGATCATGAAGAAGTTTATTTCTATAAAGAGGAAGACGATTATGAAGAAAGTGAAAGCCTTACTGAATACAAAAACTGGCTTAAAGAAAACTTTAATCTTGACCCTGTTAAAAACGAAGAAGATACAATCTCAATTATTGAAGCAGCACAGGAAGAATATAAAGAAATTTTTGATTTATGGATTTCCGGTTATTATGCAGAAGACTAAACCTCATCATAAAATAAAAAAACATCAGTTCATCTTTGCCTTGAACTGATGTTTTTTATTTAAAAAGAAAACACTTAAAGCTTAACTACAATTTTACCCACCGTTCTTCCGGTCTCTAACTGCAAATGCGCTTTATCTATTTCATCAAACGAAAATACCTGCGACACGTGCGATTTGACGATTCCTTTTTGCATTAGATCAGCAACAGCTTTCATATCAGCACCCGAAGAGGCAACCAGAATAGCAAACAAATCCACATTTTTGTTTTTGGCCTTTTCTGCATATTCCGGAGCAATGGTACCTAAGATGTAAATTATTTTTCCGCCCGGTTTTACAACATCGATCGATCGATTGTTGATGGCATCTGAAATTGAATTTAATACCAAATCAACATCAGCAACTTCTTTTTCAAAATCGGTTTTAGTGTAATCAATATGCTGGTCCGCTCCGTTTTGCAAAACAAACTCTTTGTTTTTCGCGGAAGAAGTTCCGATTACATGTGCTTTGAAATGTTTGGCTATTTGTGTGGCATAATGCCCTACTCCGCCCGACGCTCCGTGAATTAACACTTTATCGCCTTCTTTTATTTTTCCGTTGGTCACCAATGCCTGCCAGGCCGTAAGCAAAGCAAGTGTTCCCGCTGCCGCTTCTTCATGAGAAATATTCTCCGGTTTTAAAGCCAGATGCGAAGCCGGAACCGCCACATATTCTGCATAAGCTTTTCCTTTTCCCGGAAAATTAACCATTCCGAATACTTCGTCATTTAATTTGAAATCTGTTACATTTTCCCCTGCTTCCACAATGGTTCCGGACAAATCCCAGCCTAAAATAACGGGACGTTCGTCTTCAAAAAAACGTTTGATCCCCCCTTCAGAAGATCTTGTCTTGTAATCAACCGGATTGATACTCAGCGCACTTACTTTTACCAAAACCTCATCGGCATTAATTTCCGGTTTCGGAATCTCAACATATTTAAAGTTGGATACACTCCCCGCTTCATTCAATATAATTGCTTTCATCATAATTTAGTTTAAAATTAAAGTACAAATGTATAATATCAGTATCTTTGCCACAAGTATGCACTTTTTGGTATGCTACATACCAAAAGTATACTATTATTGATTATCAATAATTTAAAAAATAAAAAAATGGCAAAAAATAATTATACCGATGGCTGTACAGATGTAGTTTGCTCCGTTGACTACGCTTTTAAGAGAATTGGCGGCAAGTATAAAGGAAGAATTTTGTGGAATCTGAGCAACAAAAACATCCTCCGATATGGCGAATTAAGAAAAACGCTTGTAGATGTAACTCCAAAAATGCTGACCCAGACCTTAAGAGAACTCGAAGATGATGAATTGGTCGCCAGAAAAGTATATCATGAAGTTCCGCCAAAAGTAGAATATTCGCTCACGGATATTGGCATGGAGCTGATTCCGTTTATCAATCATTTGAAAGAATGGGGCGATAAGCAGCGTGCAAAAGAGAAGGTTTTGTCTTCAAAATGATTCCTCTTTATGGAAATAGATTTAGAAAGGTATAACTGTCCTTTAGAAACTGGCATTACTTTTGAAATGAGCAAAACCAACAAAACCTCTTTAAATTCATGTACGGAATCAATCCTTTTTTATTACTGGTGTTACCTCTGATTTTTCAAATTATATTTGGAAGAAACTTTAAACCCGAAACTATAAAATTATCTTTTTTTGAAGTCAGCATAATTAGCTTTCTCTCACAAATACTATTGTCTTATCTGGCTTTTCAAATCTTTTCCAACAATCTTAGAAGTAACTCAAATGGACAAATCCATTGCGGAATGCCGTTGATGGGATTAATTTTCCTCGAATTTATTTTTATAATCATTTTAGTACTAACCATAGTCATTCAATATTTTATTAAGAGATATTACCTCCGTAATACTAAATAATACCTGAACATTTCACACCTTAACTTAAAGACAAAAGCCTGATAGATGAAAAATAAAATTACGTTTCTAGTCCTGTTTACCATCCTTTCCGTAAAACTCATTGGCCAGAATACTGCCATTGTTCCGAAAAAAATAGAGCTGAATAAAATTCCGAAAGAAATAAAATATACCGGAAAAGTCAAAAATGCAGTCTCCTGGAAAGACAAGCTTGGAGAGAATATTGTGGTCTTAACAGAAACAGGCGAGTTTACGACTAAAAACTCCGACAGTGAAGATTCGCGTGACGCAGCATTATATGCCTACCATTATATTTTATCCGGTAAAGATTCAAAACTAAACTGGAAAATTTATGATTTCATACATGATTGTCCGGTTGACATAGAAGCCAACTTTGTAAAAAACACCTTTAATATTACCGATTTAAATAAAGACGGAATAGCTGAAATATGGGTAATGTACACCACGGTTTGTCATGGAGATGTTAGCCCTTCCACTATGAAAATAATTATGCACGAGGGAAATGAAAAATTTTCAATGCGCGGCGAAAACAAAGTTAAGGTAGATGAAAAACGCTACTTAGGCGGAAAATATACTTTTGACAAACCTTTTAACGATGGCCCTGCGGCATTTAGGGAATATGCTAAAAAGCTGTGGCAAAAACATGTTAATAAAGTTTGGGAGTAGCCACCTTTCTGCACTTTTACAAAAACATTAACGATACGCTTATTCGTACGAATGCTAAATCGGACTATATTTGATGCATCAAAAACAGAATCATCAACATCCAAAAAACAAAGAAATGACAAAACTAATTACCTTTATGACTGTGGCTTTATTCTCAATTGGTTTAACGGCTCAGGAAACAAAACCGGCAGCAAAAAAAGAAAAAGCTAAAAAGGAATCCTGTTGCACAAAAACAGATGCGGCAAAAAAAGACAAAAAAACGTGTTGTGTTAAAAAGTAAGATGACACCTATTCCATAAAAAAAGACCTCAAATAATGAGGTCTTTTTTGTTGGGTAAAGTTTTTTGCCACGAATTTCACGAATTTCCACAAATTCAAAATGCTTCTGCATTTTGTAAAAAAATAATTCGTGCAAATTCGTGAAATTCGTGGCAAAAAAACTATTTAATTCGAACACTCCATTCGAAATCCATTTCTGAAACCTGGATTCCTTTTTCATCTGTTCCGATCGATTTCATCCAGAAGGTTTGCCCCTCACCTGTCGCAATTGTTTTTTCAATGGCTTCGGCAATAAGATGTCCGTCATTACAAACAAATGTAATTCTGCCCGTTGCTTTTTTGGTAAAGTTACCTTTATTGTTGGCCACCAGCATAGAGATTTTTTTTCCGCTTTCCTGAATTTGAGAAATTACCAAAGCTCCCGTTGTTAATTCGGCAGCCATTGCCTGAACCGCAAAATACATCGAATTAAAAGGATTCTGATTGATCCAACGGTGTTTTACACTTACGACACAACTGTCTTTATTGATCGCTTTTACGCGAACGCCGCAAATATATGCCGATGGTAATTTGAATAATACAAATTTGTTGAGTTTGGAAACTGAAATTGCCATGTGATTTATTTTTTTATGTAAAAATACAAAAAAACTATGCACGCACAATAAATTGTTTTTACTTTCCTAAGAGGCTAATAAATTCAGGGCTTCACACTGATTTTCAGTCTTTATTCTTTAAGAGTTCAATTTTAACTTTATTAAAATTTTGTTAATATTTGGTACTATGCAAAACAAGATACTGTCTTTTGACCATATATTTGCATAAGAAAATACTATATACTTTTAATCATGGAAACCACAACACCACTCATCATGGAAACAACATCAGAAAAGAACACTGCAACGTTCACACATTTAAGTACATTAAGCCAGTATATCATTCCTTTTGGAAATTATATTTTTCCAATTTTAATCTGGACGAGTTATAAAGACAAATCAGAATTTGTAAATCACCATGGAAAACAAACCCTTAATTTTCAATTGAGTTTATTGCTTTACACTTTGGTTCTGGCTTTGATTGCGATCCCGATTTTTATAATCGTGTTTTTTCAAAACCTGCCAATGGAAGCTGTTTTTAACGACGAAGATTTCGTAATTAGAAATTTTCATTTTGATGGAAACATTGGATTAATCAGTATTGGAGCAACAGCCGTTTTGCTTTTTGGACTGTTAAAAATAGTAGAATTCTTTTTAGTGATTTACGCTTCTATAAAAACATCAAACGGAGAATATTACAAATATCCAATGACGATTCCTTTTATAAAGTAATTCGCAAAAGATTAAAAGTTATACGATATACGAACGCATTCCAAAAGAATAAATTCGAAATCAATCATCAATCAATCATCATCAATCAAAAAACGAATTGTTCAATCTAAAAAAAACAAAATGAAATTATGAACATTGAAAACACAAAAGCACAGATGCGCAAAGGTGTTCTTGAGTTTTGTATCTTATCTGTACTAAAAGAAAAAGATGCATACACATCAGAAATATTAGACACTTTAAAAAACGCAAAATTACTCGTTGTTGAGGGAACAGTTTACCCTCTTTTAACCAGATTGAAAAACGACGGTTTGCTCAATTATCGATGGGAAGAATCGACTTCAGGGCCACCACGAAAATATTATGGATTAACCGAAATAGGACAAACATTTTTAAACGAACTTAGCGGAACCTGGACAGAATTGTCTGATGCCGTAAAACTAATCACCAATCAAAATCAATAATCATGAACAAAACAGTAAATATAAACTTGGGAGGTATGTCTTTTCACATCGATGAAGACGCATATTTGAAACTAACTCGTTATTTTGACGCTATAAAACGATCATTAAACAATTCGTCTGGTCAGGATGAAATTATTAAAGATATCGAAATGCGTTTTTCTGAATTATTAACAGAAAAACAAAAAAGCGAAAAACATGTTGTGGGACTGAAAGATATTGACGAGGTGATCGCTGTTATGGGACAGCCTGAAGATTACATTATTGAAGACGAAGAAAAATCAAATCAGTCCTTTAATGATTACGGTAGCAGAAAACATAAAAAATTATACCGTGATAAAGAAAAAGGTATGATCGGTGGTGTAGCGACCGGTTTAGGACATTATTTTGGAATTGACGCTGTCTGGATAAAAATCATTTTCCTGATATTTGTTTTTGCAGGTTTCGGAACTGGAATTTTAGCTTATTTCGTACTTTGGGTTGTAACTCCGGAAGCAGTTACAACCTCTGAAAAACTCGAAATGACGGGGGAGCCGGTAACCATTTCGAACATTGAAAAAAAAGTACGTGAGGAAATCGAATCCTTGTCTGATAAATTCAAAAACGCAGATTACGATGCAATGGGAAACCAGGTAAAGTCAGGAGCTGAGAGAATAAGTAGTTCATTTGGAGACTTTATAATGACGGTTTTTAAAATCTTCGCAAAGTTTTTAGGCATCATCCTAATCATGTCAGGAATTAGCGTTCTGATCATGTTATTGATTGGAGTATTTACTTTAGGAACCAATGTTTTTGTTGATTTTCCTTGGCAGAACTTTGTAGAAGCCGGAAACTTTACCGATTATCCGATCTGGTCATTTGGTCTATTAATGTTCTTTGCCGTTGGAATTCCGTTTTTCTTTTTAACACTTTTGGGTTTCAAATTGTTATCTCCAAACTTAAAATCTATCGGGAATATTACCAAATATACTTTGTTAGCCATCTGGATTATAGCCGTTGCGATTGCCATCAGCATCGGAATCAAACAGGCTACTGAAATCTCCTACGATAATAAAACCGTAGAGAAAAAAGCAATCAATATTACTCCAAAAGATACTTTGTTCATCAAATTCAAATACAATGACTATTACGCAAAAGATTTGAATCACTACAGGGAATTTGAATTCGTACAGGATTCGGCCAACAATCAGTTATTATATTCCAATGATGTTCGTCTCCATGTTTTACACACTGATGAAGCCACACCTTTCATTCAAATAGAGAAAAGTGCAAGAGGAAATTCGTTTATCTCTGCCAAACAAAGAGCAGAAAAAATCAATTATAAGTATCAAATTAAAGGAAATCATTTAATTTTGGATAATTATTTTCTTACAGATGTAAAAAACAAGTTCAGAGGTCAGGAAGTAGATGTGTTTTTATACCTTCCTGAAGGACAATTATTCAAACCGGATGCCTCTGTACAGGATTATGATGACTCAGAAGATGATTTCTTTAACCTGCACTTTAGCGGTAATTACAACTATAAAGTAGAAGGATCAAAAATCAAATGTCTGAACTGTCCGTCAGATGAAAATGACTATAATGATGTAGACGAAGAAACTGATGTTGACAACGATACTATAAACGAAGTTTCCGTGAAAATTAATGGAAAAGAAGTTTTAAACGGAAAAAAAACAACAGGAAAGCTAACCACTGATAAAAACGGAGTTATAATCAAAATTAACTAAGCCATGATAAAAATAATCATTCACATTACAAAATTCGTTGTTGCGACCATTACCGCGCTATTGTTTGCTTCTTGTAACTTTAACGTAAACTCAATTCAAGGAAGCGGAAATGTTACTACCGAAAAAAGAATTGTTCAGGGAGATTTTACCAAAATATCCGTAAGCAACGCAATTGATTTAGTGATCGAACAGGCTGATGCCACTGAAATTGTTGTGGAAGCTGATGATAATTTACAAAAAGAAATCACTACAAAAGTCGAAAACGGTACTTTGATCATCAAATGCAAATACAGTTCTTTTAGAGATATCACGAAGAAAAAAGTAACGGTAAAGATGCCTAAAATTGACAAAATAGAGGCTTCAAGCGCTTCTTCTGTCGTAAGCACAGGCATTATTGAAGGTGTAGATATAGATCTGGAAACTTCAAGCGCTGCGACCATGGATGTTAAGTTAGAATCTGACAATATTACGGTCGATACCGGAAGCGGAAGTTCGGTACATGTGGAAGGAAAAGCTTTAAAAATTTCGACTTCAGCCTCAAGCGGATCTACTATAAGTGCCAATAAATTATTCGCTAACGATGTTACAGCGGAAGCTTCAAGCGGAGGACATGTAAGTGTTCATCCAATTGTAAGCCTGAAAGCGGAAGCCAGCAGCGGGGGAAGCATTAATTATGACAGTACGCCAAAAACAATTGAGAAAACTTCAAATTCAGGAGGAAGTATCAGCCAGGGGTAAACGATATTTATCTGTTAAATATAAAAAAATCATTCATCGAAAGTGGATGATTTTTTTATATTTGTGAAAATCAAATCCAGCATTAATGAAAAAAAATACAGCCCTACTCCTATTATTACTGATTACAACATTTACTTACGCCCAAAGGCGGGAAAAAATAAAAGGATCTAAAATCGTTACCACTTCTATTAAAGAAGTCGGAGAATTTGACGGTATTGAAGCCGACGATAATTTAGAAGTTTATTTAGAAAGAGGAGAAAAAAACGAAATCAAAATTGAAGCCGACGACAATCTTCACGATATTATCGGAATGGACCTCAGAGAACGTACACTTCGTTTGTATACCTCAAAAGAAAGCTCCATTTTTAAAAAACTGATTGTGCGTGTGACTTATACCAAATCATTGAAGAGCGTAATTGCTAAAAATGAAGCGGCTATTTATGCCATTCAGGAAATTCAGCTGGACGACATTACATTCAACAGCTTTGATTATTCCAAATTATTTTTGAATGTAAATTCGAAAAAATTCTCTCTGATTGCTGATGACAAATCAAAAACGGAATTAAACGTAAAAGCAGAAGATGCCAACTTACAATTAAGCAAAAGCGCTTCTGTCAAAACATTGGTTTCTGCCATAAAATTCAAATGTGATTTGTATCAGAAAGCGGCAGCCACTATTGAAGGTATTGCTGAAAAAGCGACCATTCGTTTAGATAACAATTCGGTTTTTACCGGAACAAAATTTACTTTAAAAGATTCCAATGTTACGGTTGAAAACTATGCGACAGCCAGTATTTTGGCAGAAACGACCATTTCGATAGCGGTTAGTGACAAAGCAGAGCTTTCCCTTTTTGGAAATCCGGCAATACAACTTACCCGTTTTTCTGAAGAAGCGAAGCTGATTAAGAAGATCAAGTAAAATTTTAGTCTCAGTCGCAGTTTCCAGTCGCAGTGGCAGTCTAGAACTTCATAAATAAAAAAGTCCCAATCGTAAACTGATTGGGACTTTCTTTTATTGCATAGTTTTGTTCAAACCAGAACAAAAACTGAAAACTGAGACTGCAAACTGAAACTGCGACTCTTTACTCCTTCGCTGCCAAATATCTTTCAGCATCCAAAGCTGCCATACAACCTGTACCCGCAGCTGTAATCGCCTGGCGGTATACGTGATCTGCAGCATCACCTGCTACAAAAACACCGGCAATATTGGTATTGGAAGTTCCCGGAGTATTGATAATATAACCGGTTTCATCTAAATTCAGATACTCTTTAAAAATATCTGTATTTGGTTTATGCCCAATCGCTACGAAAAATCCTGTTGCCGGAATCTCTACGACTTCAGCAGTAGTTTTGTTTAAGGCTTTTATAGCGTGTACCACATTTCCATCCCCTAGTACTTCAACAGTATCGTGATTCAGTAAAATTTCGATATTTTCGGTTTTGCGAACACGTTCTTCCATGATTTTAGAAGCTCTGAATTTTTCACTTCTCACCAACATGGTTACTTTTTTACAAAGTTTAGATAAGTAGTGCGCTTCTTCACAAGCAGAATCACCCGCACCCACAATTACAACTTCCTGATTGCGGTAGAAAAATCCGTCACAAACGGCACAGGCAGAAACTCCGCCGCCCATTTGCAAATAATGCTGTTCGGATGGCAACCCTAAATATTTAGCCGAAGCACCTGTAGAAATAATTACCGTTTCACAGTGCAATTCAATTGAATCGTTAATCCATACTTTATGAATGTCTCCTGAAAAATCAACTTTAGTAGCCCAGCCATCACGAATATCAGAGCCGAAACGTTTTGCTTGTTCCTGCAGCTGAATCATCATTTCAGGTCCTGTAACTCCATCAACATAACCCGGGAAATTCTCCACTTCATTTGTTGTAGTCAACTGACCACCCGGCTGCATTCCCTGGTACAAAACTGGATTCATATTAGCTCTGGCAGCATAAATAGCAGCGGTATATCCCGCAGGACCAGAACCTATAATTAGGCATTTAATTTTTTCGATAGTATCTGACATAATATGATTGTGTTAAATTGATGGTGCAAAAGTAAGTCTTTATTGTCGGATTTAAGAAGCCTGATAATCAGTTTTTGTTATTCTAAAATAGAGAAAATAAAACAGATATAACTAAAAAATCCTTTCTGCAGATACAGAAAGGATTTTCGTCGGGGTGGCAGGACGACCTGCCTATTCCTTAATTCGTTGATTTTATTGGTGTTTTCAAGTCTTATTCCAAAAAGGGTAGCCGAATAGGTCTCATATTTAATGAGTTACCTTGGAGCCCTCTGTAGCCTTGATCAATTTAATAGCAATCAGTCAATGTACTTTAATAAATGTAAATGTATTAAAATTATTGTTCAGCAGCAAATTTACACCTCTTTGTAATAGATATATTTGTGTTTCCAATCCATTTCTGTGCACCTTAAAATACAAAACTCGAACCATTTGCTCGAAAATTTGAGGCTTTTGAGCTAAAAAGTAATAAAGGTTCTAGACCTGATTATCAACTTCCGTAGCTAATTCAATAATTTTGTGGATTAAGAAAGCTTCAACCAACGAAAGTGCGTAGTCCCGATCGATGGGTAACATATCTGGCTTTATAACTTCCTCAATATATTGTTCAGGATTCCATAATTTTCGTACTAATTCAGGATGTGTATGTTCAATACTTTGCAGTGTATCCTCGAATTTCCAATTTGCTACTTTAATGAATTCATTGTGATCTTTTTCGGCCAATGGCAGGGTAGTAATTTTAATTGTAGATTTATTTTCCATGGGGTTAATTTTTTGTTTTTCAATTGATGGTTTCTCTCTTTTAGTCAGACGGTAGTCGTAACCACCACTTTGGTGGCCATCTACATCTGCAAAAACCGCTTTAAAAATGTCCAGTTTAAACTCGTCATCAAATAAGAAACCTTTCTCGTTTTCCTCGCCCGAGATATACATATCCCATTCTTCGATGCTGATTTTATGCATGTTATCGAACAACAATTTTGATAATTCCAGTCCCTCTGGATTTGCTTTCAGAAGCATAGTCCATTTTTCACATCCTCCCAGCTTGGCAATTATATGCTGTGCATTCATCAGTGTGAAATGGTTTTCATCGATTTCGAAGTCAGTGACCAGCGCGTCAACATCGAAAAATTTTGGCGAATACTCAAAGAGGTTGTCGCCTAACGAAGAATCGAAATAAGGTTTTTGTGTTTTAAAATCTTTGTGCAGATTTTTTGCCTGAAGTTTGAAGTACTCAATAGTTTTCATAATACATTCCTTTAGTACCAACTTAATTATCCTGGATGTTTGCGTTCGTAATCTTTATTTGGATAATAAGCAGGTAGGTTAGCATTATTAAACTATTGGCTGATGAAATCTTTGCACGAACGAGCAAGCTTGCCAATAAGCATACGCAATTTTAGGAATAAAATTTTAATCCACCAAATTTATTGTACAGATTTAGCATACGAATGATTAAGTATATCTTTGTATTTCAGTATTATACTAGATGTAGGTGGATATTTTGCAATAGGAATTAAAAGTGCTAATCTGCTTTCCTAAATTAATCATTGCGTATAATTGTTTTGCGGCAAGACTAAGTTAATCAGGTAGTAATACTTATTGTCCAAGTGGAATTAAAACGTAATTTTATACGTCACCAATAACCAAATCTTATGAAACTAAATTTACTTTTACCTATCGTACTGCTTTCAAGCATTTGTTTTTCTCAGAGCAACAACCTGAGTGAGGAAGTGACTATCTCTCTTCATAAAAAAAAGGATACCGGAATATTTATTTCAGAAGAACAAAAGAGTTTTGACCATACTAGGTCAGAAGTAAATGGTGTAGTAATCTCTGTTACGTTAATCGAGAATGAATATCACGTGAAATATTTTGACACAGATGGAAAGATACAAACCAAGAAGTATCCGATATCACCAGCTTTTGTATTGAAGACAAACAAAACAGGTAACTTTTCGTTTTCTGTGCTGACCGTTCCTTTTAAAATTAGGCCAGCACTCGGAAACACTGACCAGTATGTTCGTGCAGATATAAAAAACTTAGGATTATATTGTGGACCGTACAGTAAAACTACCAATTATTTTTTTGATGGAACCTCATCAATTCACAAGTGGAGCTTTGGAGCGCTTATTGCTCCCTCTGTTGAAGAATTTAACTCTAAGAATACAGAGGGCAAAGTCACTGATGCTTCAAATCGATTAGTTCTGTCCACAAGTGCGGCCGTAACATATACCTACAATGCTATAACTGTAGCAATAATACCAGTTGGTTTTGATTTTGCATTATCCAAGGATAATCAGGATTGGATTTACAATAGTAAGTACTGGTGGGGCTTTGGTCTTGGGATAGACAGCAAACTTTTAGGTTTCTAGAAACAAATATTAATTCAAGTTTCTTCGATTACGGAAAACCGTAAAGAATGAATCATTTCATTTTTTAAGTTTACACGCTTCGTGAAATTTAATATTGCAATTCGGTTAAAAGTTTAAGTTTAAGTAGGTTCGCTATATTTGTTTTCTCCAAATAAATTTCTGTCATTTTTAAATTATAAATCCTATGAGAAACGCTTTCTATGGCTACTCTTTTCAAAAACTTGTTACGTCGCTGATGCTGACAAAGATGGATGTAGAAAGAACTATTGATTCCATTGAAATTGAAGCCTTGGTAGATCATAAATTTGACGATATCAAGGTGCTTATCAACGACAAGGAATTTTATTTTCAGATAAAAGATTATGCTTCCATCTCACTAAACGAGATCGTCGTTTCAGAAACCGAAATCTCTATTGCCGGAAATCTTCACAAATTGTCAAATGCAATAAATGTTTTATTTTTCAACAGGCTCGAAATTACACCTGATTGTGAGATACTAGGAATACCGGCACTCCGTCTTGAAAATATCTATATAATATCACAATCAGGATTAGACATAGAACAAAGGATAGAAGAGCTTTATAAAACAGACCATCTTAGGAAATATCTCATCGATCAGTTTTTCAGTAAATGTCTGGACAAACGAAAACTTCTGATAAAAATAAGTGACCTCCCAGCTTTGAATATCTTCAAAACATATTTAATAGAACCTACTGTCAACCTGACAAGGAAAGTGCTTGATGTTGAGAATATATTACTTATAGAAGGCAAGCCAGGTGTAGGAAAAAGTCATCTGGTGGTAAACCTAGAAAAGCAGTATAAAAAGAACATTGTTTATCGTTTCTGGGTGTCCAATCAGGATAATGATTATAACGAGCGGCTGAAGTACAATAACTTCATTCAGGATTTCTCCAAAAAGCTGTTCCATAACCTAAAACCATATACCGAAGTACAGATAATAGCAAAATTGGAAGAACTTGAAAAGACTGTTATAATTGATGGCCTCGACCATGTCGAAAACTATAATCCAAATGACCTGGAGAAATACGTTACATTTATTAATAAACTAATGCAGTACTGCAAAGTAATCGTGTTGAGCCGTCCTTTACAACGCTTGTTACCTTGGAAAAAACAATTGCTGGGAAATTGGAATCAGGGACAGACAAAAACAGTTTTAAATGAACTTTACCATATCCAGAATTACGAAATCATTCAAAAAATATTTAAAATAACCAGCGGTTATCCAATACTGGTGAGATACATTGCAGAACAATACAGGATTGAAGGCTATGTGCCCGATTTCGAAGCATTTGATGACATTGATAGGTATTACGAGAAAATAATTGAAGGAGAAAAGGGAAAACAGGCGCTAGCACTCTTTATTTGTGTTCGGTCATACCTGATGCACTCTGAAATTGACTTATTCCTTGATGCATATGGCGCGATGTTCGTAAAGGAATTTGTCACTGATCATCCATATCTTTTTGAGCTGCGTCTCAACAGAATTTCGATGTTTCATGATAGTTTTATTACATTCCTGCGCAAACGCAACACCGATTACAAACTCATATCAGATAAGGTTAATGCCGTTGTATACGCGTCGATAATGAACATGGAGAAGCGATTTCAATCACGATTTTCTTATTTTGATCATTCAAAGGAAGAAAAGCAAAACATCATAAGAAAATACGCTTCCATAGAGGAGTTTAGGAAACTCATGGTTGACGTTATTGACTTCGAAGCTGTCAGAGACTTTTATTTTCAGATTCGTGAAGCACTTTCCAAGATGGAACCGGAAGTTTTAGAAATCAGACAATATTATGATTTAGCCCTCATATTAAATATGGTTTCTCGTGATCATATCTCCTCTCTAAATGGATTTCACTTCACCTATTGTCGATCTTTACTTTTTAATGGTTATACTATCGAAGACATTACAAGCAACCGTTATCTGTTCGGAATGTTTTACTATTTAGAAACAAACGATGGGTCTCTTCTTTTAAATACTACAAGCGATGACAACTATGAAACACGTCAATTCTTTAGCAAATTACAGAATGAAGCACAGGAGGAAATAGAATTCTTTGAAAAACATCAAAAGCCACTTTCGGCTTCTAAAATCCGTTCACTCTTGGATGACAGCTCCAATATGGATTTCAGGGAAATTTTTACTTATATTCTTGAAGATCTTTTTATACATAAAGAGAACAGGAAAGCTTATAAGATTTTGTACAGAGGAATAAGTGAATATATGAAGGGCAGTGATTGGAAGGCTCTTACTATTTTGGAGGAGGTCACAGACGATATGGGTATCAATCAATACGCGTTATCTTACATATTAAAACAGGCAAGAGAATATCTATTGGCGATTGGAATGTTAGCCAAGGATAATGATTTCTTGAATTTGTCGCTAAGACAGTATATCCACAACCATAAAAATGATACCAGTTTCACGATGTGGGCGGACATTCTCAGTTATGTGAGATTAGCTCTATATCAGGAGCGTAAAATAGATCTGAATTCAATTTCATTGTTTTGGACAAAATACTATGCACGTAAGGACCATTCTCTATATGCTCTGGACGTGGCGCTGCCAGTATTTGAAAAGCTAGGATATATAGAAATGTATGATTCGGTAAGTCTGATCAATAAGATTCAGGTAATGTCTGAGAAGGGATATCGCGGCCTTCTGGCAGACTATATAATGCAGCACCCGCCCGAATTTATAGCTTTAATTCTCAATGATTTCCATGCGGATAATTTAAATATTTCGTGGTTTTTATTAGAGCCTGAGTACATAAATGTACTTCCCGATCAGGTCTACAATATCGAGTTAAGAAGTCAAATAAAATACCATCGCACCAATAATAACATTCCTTATGATGACATAAAAAATCTATTGGAGTCAAATAGGCTGGATAAGTTTCGCGAAGATTTGATTTTTCGTCGGTACAGCATTTGGATTAAAGAAAAAAGACCGGAAATTAAAAAGCTTAAGGCTTTAAAAATTCCCTATAAGACATTTAAGGAAAAAGAGTATGCCAGCAGCTCAACACCAGTTTCATATTTTGAGCAGGGAATTTTGGACAATTCCAACAAGCACCTTGTTATAGAAAAAGGACTCAATCCATCTGAAGTTGCTGCCTTCGGTGATGGTTATTATGCTGCTCTATCTAACATCGACATCTATAACGTATTTTCAAAAGAGGAGATGAGAGCAAACATGCAGGGTATGCTATTCAATGCAATTACTTCCCGGTTAAGGACAATCGACCATTTTCATTCACTATGGCCACTTCCAGGAAATGTGATCAAGCTTCTTTATTCAAATGAAGCGACTGATGATTTTGAGGAATATTTCAGGAGCTTTATGGCCTATTTAGATCTTTCAATGTTTGATTTAAAGAATACTATTGGAGATCCATTTTAGATAGTTGCATATTTGCTGCCTTCGGTTAATTTTTTTTGAAAGATTTAAAACTATGATAAATATTAAGCAATTACTTGAATTTAAAGATATCTTTCCAGACGAAAAAATGGAACCTATTATTGCGTATCTAGGCAAAGTCTCAAGAGAATCTTTATTGAGATCCATTGGCTTTTTTAATACCAAACCTGTTCCTAACTATGATAATTTTTTTAGTAACCAAGAGCTACATTACCAAGCAGTAAAGAGAGTTGAAAATTATTTATTTGATAGACAAATCACATCCAAGCCACAAGTAGTCAGTGGTCAAACTGCTTTAAAATTTGCGGAAGCAGTTCTGTCTAATTCGAAGGAATTACTAGAAAATAATACAAACGATTCTCCAGATGATGATGAAATAAATTTGTTTAAGGCCTTCTTATGCATTAATACAGAACTTATAAATAATCAAGTGCTGGATAATGTAAATGAAGGTAATTTTGAAAAGATTGTTGATTTTAGTATAATATTTACTTTTCCATTTGCAGATCTTGGCATTTCTGAAAATGACAATATCGAATTTTTGCATTTACTTTACGCCACTTTTTACAAGGTTGAAGCATTATTGGGATTTCTGAATTCTAGGCCTGAGTATTTAAATCTTAAAGATGAATTCATTCGATCATTTATGGTTGCAAATGAAAAGGAATTCGTAGAGCAGATGACATTTTTATTTGGGAAATTAATGCAATTAAAAGGAACCAACAGTTATCTTTGGGAGGTTGAGGATAAAGACGCAAAGGCATTTTTAGATTCAATGGTTTCTGACGACATAGCTCCTGATGAAGATTTTACCAATATCAAAAATAATCCCATTTATAAAGTTGGAGATAATCTCTATTCAATCATCCATTACTTTTTTGTAATTGATAAGTTTTACAAAAGTGCCAAGTTTAAGCTAAAGGAAATTTATGAAAAGGATGATGTTTTAAAAGCTTCACATGGTAATTTCTTCAGCTTTTTCAATAGCGAATTTTCTGAAAACTTTCTTATGAAAAACCTGCTTGACGAGATATTTGCAAAAAAATATTTTATAAAGAAGCCCGAGAGGGAAAAGGAACTTTCAGGAGAACCTGATTATTATGTTAGACATAATAATGAAGTATTTGTTTTCGAAAATAAAGACGTATTGATTGCGAAGGAAATTAAATCATCAGCTGATATTGAGCAGATTAATGCTGTTTTAAAAACAAAATTTTTGATCGATGGAAAAAAGAAAGTAGGGATTGGACAACTAGTTACTACTATCGAAGAAATTGGCCGCAAGAAATTCAGGTTTGATGATTATGTAAATTCTAAGAACTCACTTACGGTCTATCCTGTTTTGCTGGTACATGACAGAATATTTCAGACATTGGGTATTAACTACAGACTTAATCAATGGTTTAAGGAGCAGTGTATAGAAAGGCTCGGCGATTTAAATAAAAACTTCAACATTAAAAGCCTTACTGTAATAGACATTGATTCATTAATACTTTGGCTTCCTTACTTCCAAGTTAAGGACAAGAATTTTAAAGAAGTGCTCAATTATCATTTGGAAAAAATGAATAAAATCAAGAAAGTCAACACTGCTCCCAATCAAGAAACACTCCTCGATAGAGCTAATCAAAATATAGCTGAGCAGTTATCGCCAATTTCAAGAAGAAAAATACCTTATAGTATTGACTTGGAAAGGCTTATGGATAGGTTTAAAATTGTAATAAAAGATGAATAGTGCTAAAAACATCCTTAGAGTAATTTTTGAAGGATTCAACACGAAAAACCAAAATTACAACAACTGCATCTTAATGATAGATGAAAGTGATTTTTCACGGTTGAAGCTTTATACAATAATTTCTAATAAAGGCTATCTTGTCAGTTCAGAAATAAAAATTGATAAGCTTATCCGTTCACTTTGCGAAGACGTCGGCGGAGACTTATGGGAAGCTTATATTACAGCTGAACATGATGGCTATTCTTTTACAAGTTTTTCTGAAGCTAGCTTTTCAAATCTCTATTACCATAATATCCCTCGATTTAATGAGTCCGATTTTGAAACTATTATTTGTCAGTTAGGAGGTAGTAAAATTCCCGAAAGAGCAACTATGACTCCCGATTTTATGCTAGGAGATTTAGTTATAGAATTGAAGGATCTTCAAAAGGAGAGTTTATATAATGAAGAAAGGCGTAATACAATTACCAAAATATTTGAAGAAGATAATGGCATTTCTGTAAATATCAATTTTTCTGCAGCGTCAGGAGAAGTCAAGACAGCATATAAACGTGTTATAGCAAATTCAATAAAAAATGCTGTTGGTAAAGCTTCAAAGCAAATAAAGGAATATCGTAAGATAAATTCAGTCAACATGGGCGGAGTGTTCTTAATCAACACAGGGTATTTTAGTCTTGAGCACAACCTTTTCAAAGCTATTGTGGAGGAAATAATTGCAAGAGACACAACCACTATCAATTTTGTGTATATTTTTACACAAAGTGTCTTTCATAATGCAATTGGCGATTTAAGAGCAGATTATAAACAGGATTGTATCGGAGATCTTCCCAGCAAACTTGCTGGTATTTATGATGCGTGCAATATGCTTGTTGATATAAAAATGTCTTCTATCTTTCAACTTGATAATGTCGAAAGTTCTTTCGCTGCACCACAGTATCCGATTTCTTTTTTTGCAGATAATAAAATATTTTATTGGAAACCGGAACGTATTGAACCTTCTATTAATTTTAATTAACTACTAACTTATTATATTTGAAATTGACTATTAAAAAAAAGCAGTTATAAACAGGATAAAATGGCAATGAATCATTAGATATTGCTTTTAAAGTTTAATCGGGGCTTCCTTGCATTAAAGAGAAAATAATTTAAATATTTACAGTAATAAAAAGCTATGGGAAGTTTTTGCGCATTAACATTAAATGGTTATGAAATAGATCAGTCTAAAAGCTACATCAGTACGTTTTGGTCATGTTTTTTTAATGAAGATGACCGACGAAGTCGTTCTGTTCCCTACGATCTTTATTATACACAGCCTATTGCAGATAATAATAATGTGCCTACCTTTGAGTATTCGGCTTCTGTCGATACGATGAAGCTGCGCCTTGAAATCATGGGTTATACTTTAGATAAAGTTAAACTTAAATATGCTGAAGGTATCGAGAATGCTTTAAAAACTAGGCAGCAATACAATACTGAACTATTTAATACAGTTGAAAATAGTGATGAAAAACACCTCAATATTTTAAAGAATGGTGGATTTGAATACTGGTTAAAATTAATTAAGTATATTTTTGATAACAAAATTACCAACTTGAGCGATAACCTTCAGGTACATGACAATATCTACAGCTTTATTCTTGATTATAATGATGTTGACGAAAACTTGTATTTAGGTTACCCTAATATCGGTATAGGTTACTTTCTTCGAGGAGCGTTGGAAGCCGTAGAACCTTGTTCAGAATTAATTTTAGACATAACCTCTGTGGTTGATTCGGGATATTACAAAGAGGATGAGCCTGTTTGTGCAAGCACCTCACAGATGTATCTTGATTCTACTTTACCATTCCAAAAAATCATAATCCTTACAGAAGGTTCTTCTGATAGTAAGATACTTAGTAAAGCTTTGAAATTACTCTATCCCAAGGTGTATAGCTACTTTTCATTTCTGGATTTTGATACCTATAAAGCAGAGGGCGGATCAGCTATGCTTGAAAAAACAGTCAAATCTTTTGCAGCGGCTGGAATCAGCAATAAAATTATAGCGTTATTTGATTATGATGCTGCAGGTGTAGCAGCGACTGAACGCTTAAAAAAAAGAAAATTCCCTAGCAATTTTAGAGTAATAACTTTGCCGCCAATTGAACTTGCAAATAACTACCCAATCATTGGGCCAGATGGAATAATATATGAAAATGTCAATGGACGTGCATGTAGCATTGAAATGTACCTAGGCATTGATATTTTGACTGGCGCGAATAACACGTTGGTTCCTGTTAAATGGAAAAATATTGAAGCGCAAATAAATACTTGCCAAGGAGAGATTTCCCGTAAAGCTGAATTGCAAAAAAAATACTTAAAAAAAATACGCGTCGCTATAGAAAATGGCTCGCTTCAATCCGATCATGATTGGACAGGTTTAATGTCGGTATTAGACAGAATTTTTGTCGCTGCATCTAGTATTGATCATGCACCAACATACTTGAATTATCGGTAATCCTATTATTTTTTAAATTTAAATGTGAAGCAAGATATACCTAAAATTGATGCTAAAGTGGTATAAGTATTAATAGTTTTCTTGTAATTTTTATTTACATCCCCTTTTGCTGAAAACATTTGTGTTAATATCCTGCATACGAATAGTTGATAAATTGAAAGTTTTTGAAAGGTAAAAGAGTTAAAAAAACTTAACTTTACCAACTATTACATATGATTTATAATTTGAGTGGATAGATGGCAAAAAAAGAAGTATTGACAGATTTGTGGGTTTATGAAATGCTTAAAGAAGCGAATGTTAATTTGCATCCACAAGGAAGCAACATTAAAGATATTGACGATGCTTTAAAATCGGCTTCAAAAGCAGGTACAGGAAAAGTTGGTTTTCCGGAATATTGCGGAGTTGTCAAAGACTTTGTTCTAATTATCGAAAATAAATCAGATGTTTCACTTCATGTAAGGCGAAATGAAAAGGACTTAATATGTAATGAAATTGCGAGCGTAAAGAATTACGCTGTAAATGGCGCTTTATTTTACGGCAAACATTTAGCTCAGAAAACTACCTATAAAAAATTCGTAGTTTTTGGAGTTTCAGGAAATGAGAAAAGACATAAAATAACGCCTATATTTATAGATGAAAGAGGAGGTTATAAAGAACTTGACGATGTAGAAACGTTTACTCTTTTCAATGAAAAAAATATTGATGAATATTACACTAAAAATATTCTCAAAGAGCAGACACCTGAAGACAAAACCACAGAAGAAATTCTCAGGGATGCCAAGAATCTTCACGAAGATTTAAGAAACTATGGTAGTATTCAGGACAAAGATAAGCCATTAATAGTTTCAGGGATTCTTTTGGCATTACGGGAGATGGAACATAAAGGTTTCAGTATTGATAGTCTTGTAGGTGATCAAACAACAACAGATGGTGAAAAAATTTATGAAGCTGTTGAAAAAAACTTAAAAAGAGCCAATGTTTCACCTCAAGTAAAAAAGGATAAATTACTTAGCCAGTTTTTGGTAATAAAAGATACCAAAGCCATTAACGAAGAAAACGAATATTTAAAGAAAACTCCCTTAAAGCACTTTACAGAGTTTTTATACGAGAACATTTATAAAAACATTAAATACATACAGTCTGCTGAAGATTATTTGGGAAGATTTTATGGGGAATTTATGTCGTATTCTGGCGGCGATGGTCAATCATTAGGTATTGTATTAACACCAAAGCATGTTACGGAGTTGTTTTGTGACTTGGTAGAATTAAAACCTTCGGATTCGATTTTAGACCCTTGCTGCGGAACAGCAGGTTTTTTAATCGCATCTATGCATAATATGTTACAAAAAACTGATAATCCGGAAGAGCAAAAAAATATTAGGAAAAACCAGTTGCATGGTTTAGAACTACAACCTTATATGTTTACTATTGCTACCACAAACATGATTTTGCGTGGTGATGGAAAAAGTAATCTTGAACAAGAAGACTTTTTAAAATTTAACTCTTCCTTATTACAGGAAAAAGGTTGTACAATTGGAATGATGAATCCACCTTACTCAATGGGGAGCAAAAACAATACGAATTTATACGAGATAAATTTTACTGAACATTTACTAAATTCTATCGTTCAAGATGGTAAAGTAATTGTAATTGTTCCTCAATCTTCTATGACAGGTAAAACTAAGGAAGAACAGGCAATAAAAGAAAATATTTTAAAACATCACACTTTGGAAGGGGTGATTACGTTAAATAAAAATACGTTCTATGGAGTAGGAACAAATCCCTGTATTGCAGTTTTTACTGCAGGTGTTCCACATTACAAAGACAAGAAAGTAAAGTTTATTAACTTTGAAAAAGATGGATTTGAAGTCCAAAAACATAGAGGACTTGTTGAGACCATCCACGCTAAAGATAAAAAACAACATTTATTAGATGTATGGTTTAACCGAATTGAAGCCGAAACGAAATTTTGCGTAAAAACTACTATTGAGCCCGAAGATGAATGGTTACATTCATTTTACTATTTCAATGATGAAATTCCAAATGCAGATGACTTTGAAAAGACCATCGCAAACTATCTAACATTTGAAATAAATATGGTTTTGCAAGGCAAACAATATTTATTTGATAACTAATAATCTTATTAGAATGGACTTAAGAGATATTAAGTGGAGTGAATTCAATTTAAACGAAATTTTTCCAAGTATTCAAAGAGGAAAACGATTAAAAAAGGATGACCATAAAGCAGGTAATCAACCTTACATTTCATCAACTGCTTTAAATAATGGTGTTGATGGTTTTATTGGAAATACTGAAAATGTTAGAAAATTTGAAAAGTGTTTAACAATTGCTAATAGTGGTAGTGTAGGCGCAACCTTTTTTCAGCCATTTTCATTTGTAGCTAGTGATCACGTTACCAAACTTGAGAATAAAGATTTTAGTAAAAACGTTTACTTATTTATATCAAGTATTGCAAAAAGACTAAATGAGAAATATGGTTTTAATAGGGAAATAAACGACAAAAGAATTCAAAGAGAAAAAATTTTGTTGCCTGTAAATTCCAAAGGTAAACCTGATTATGCTTTTATGGAAAAGTATATAGAGTTTAAAATGCATGAAAAAAACAAACAAATTGAAAATTACATTACTAAAAAATTAGAACAAGTAAAAGATTTCAAGGAGGTTGAAACACTTAATGAAAAAGAGTGGGGAGAATTTTTTATTGAAGATGTTTTTAATATAAAGGCTGGTAAAAGACTGACAAAAGCGGATATGTTTAAGGGTGAAACCCCATTTATTGGTGCATCTGATTCAAATAATGGGATTACAAACTTTGTCTCAAATATCAATTCTTCTTTAGATTCGAATGTTTTAGGAGTAAACTACAACGGAAGTGTTGTAGAAAATTTTTATCATCCTTACAAAGCTATATTTTCTGATGATGTAAAAAGATTAAGCCTAAAAGAAGTAAAAGGAAATGAATTTTTATATTTGTTCATAAAAACAAGTATTTTAAACCAAAAGTCCAAGTTTCAATATGCCTATAAGTTTAATGAAACCCGGATGTTAAGACAAAAGTTATTATTTCCGATAAATAAAAATGGGCATATCGACTATGACTATATGGAAAACTACATAAAGAAAATAGAATACGAGAAACTCACAAACTACATTAAGGTCAAAACCGCTAAGAACCAATAACGAAGACACTATATAATAATTTTTTTTTGCTTGTGATCGTGTCTAGGATAAGTAGGCTTTTCAATCTTTTACTTTTAAAAATGCGCGTCTTCACAAAATAGAATTAAAATAGAGACTTTCTCTAGCCGTTTATGTACTTTTATGATGAACAGCTACTTAAATGGGCTGTACTATTTCACCAAACCAGCGCTGTAAGCCTAGAATAGCATTAGCCGATAATTCTTGTGTAAATAAAAGGCTTAGACGATGCTTAGGTCGAGAACACGCAACATAAAAAAGATTTCTGTTTCTTTCAAACGCATCTCGATTGGCCTCAGGTACATTTCCGGAGTTGACATGCTCAAGCATCTGATTCCAATTATAATGATTCCATCCCCTTCCAAACACAACAATTACGTTGTCAAATTGAGCGCCTTTGACTCCGTGCTTCGTGGAATATATGGTTTTGTCATCTATGTATTTCGCCAAATTACCAATTTCGGGATAAGGAATTGTGCGAATACCATCATATTTCGTTAGGAAATTTTTATCCTCGTCACTACGCTCTGATTCGGGCTGAAGTCGAACCGTCGCTATGCGGTTTTCACGCTCATCGATTTTCTTTGACAGCCTTGGTTTTGAAGTCACTTTAAGCAAATCTATAACGCTGCCAATTGTACCATTGGTACGCTCATCATTTAACTGCATCATAGCGTCATGCCAGACCTGCTTATCACTATGTCTTGTAATTCGATTGGTATTAATTCTAAATGCTTCTATCAGTAAGCCATAACGCTTTTCTAAAAATGCCGCAGCACCTATCTCTACCGTGTCGGTTAAAAATGAAATGTATTCGTTGTTCTTTTTCAGGTAATCATCTGAGTCAGAAAATGCAGAGGAAACAGTTTGATATCCTTGTTCAGAAGCAAGAACATTGTTTGTCAGCATTAATATTTTTGTAGTTTCAGGAGAAATATTCCATCCTGATGCCCGCAGGAGTTCTTTGAGTGTTTCCAAGCGTTCATGCGCTACATCTTCGGGTAAATCACCATTCCAGTGTGCTCCAATACGTCGCTCTCCAGTAAAATTATTTGTATGATAAACACTGATTTCGCCAGCAGAATTTGGGTCATGTTCGTGTTGAGGTAATTCAGGCCGCATATTATTTAATACATCAACAATGCTTTTATCCGATCTGAAATTAGCCTGCTTTCCGATTGAAAGTAATTTACCATCTGTAGCTTGTATCAATCCGCACGAGCTTGAACCATATATTTTTTGCCAGTGGTCTCCAAAAAAACCAATCAATGGTCCTTCTTCGGTTTCGATAAAATTCTCCACCAATGTATTTGCTAAAGATAAGTTCGTATCTTGATATTCGTCAATCAATAGCACCGGATATTTGTTTGCAAATATCTTTCTAAATTTTACGTCGCTTAATAGTGATGTAAAAAGTTTAATTACATCGTCATGATGCAAGAAAATCTCCGTGTCAGTAATTTTGGGATATCCCAAATTATAAATGACTTTTTGGTCAGTAATACCACCGGCCTCTTCAATTCTTGCAACCCATTTCTCCCCCAAGGCAGATATCCTATCACGTAAAGGTTTTTGAAAAACCTGCATGACTTGCCAAGCAAAAGCATGAATTGTATCGGCGATTATAACCGGATGATTGTCAGTACGAGATTTAATTTCATCTTTTGCGACATTAGTATAAGTGATACAAGCTATTTTTTTATTTGCTCTTTCAAACTCCGCTGAATATTTTGATATTAAATGTTTTAATGCTTTAATGAGCGTATATGTTTTTCCTGCGCCTGCACCTGCTTCAACAAGAAAATTTTTATGCTCATCAATCGCCTTGAGCACTTGCATTAAACATTCTTGCGATGCTTTTTCTGCCGGACTGGTTTGATCTTCTTCTGCCATCATTTTTATTGTACAAGTTCAACAATTGCTTCCTCAACTTCTTGTGAAGGCTTATTCGGTCTGAGTGCTAGCCATTGTAAACCTTCAACAATATATTTTGGTGCTTTCCAATCAGTTTTTTCCAATCCGTACTCTAAAGCGAAACCAGACTTATTCTTGTTGTCTGGCGCATTATCGTCAGCAAACTTCTCTATCTCTGAAACCGACACAGCTGTTACTGCAAATAGATCGCGATTGGCTAAAATTAAAGCTTCTTCGAAACTTCTTCCGCATCCAATAAGCCCATCCTCTGGGATTTGATAAGCAATCCGTCGGGAACCTGCAACTTTTTGATCAGCTGTTTTAGCTAAGCAATCAGCCATTGGGTAATAGCCGGCCGTACCTGGTGCGAACCAATTTTTTATTCCTGCATTTGAACTATGTGAGCCTTCGCATACAAGTGATCCTGGATATGTAGTTTTATTCTCCTTTACGGTGGAAACAACGGCATCAATGTCAGTGATAACGAGGCACCTCAGTTCTAAAAAGTCTAAAAATTTATAAAAATGGTGTGCATACGCACCACCAACTTCGATTACGCTAATGTATTGTGTCTCCAATGTAGGATAGTCTTCGACTGACAACGTGGTTTCGTCCAATGGAGCATTGTCAACTGCTTCTGCTGCCGTAATGGGAACTTCGTGAGTTGAAATCGCCTCGGGAGCGTTGGTATCCTTTTCAGCTTCTTTCTCTGTATCTGGAAGCTGAGCTTGAATTTCTCTGGTCACAGTAGCTTCTAGATCCTCTTCATCAATAACAATATCAGTTGAAGGATTTACAGTTAATTTGGCCTTCGTCATAGCATCGCTTTTGCTAATTAGTAAAGGCATCATTAGTCGCTCTGCAATACCTTCAATCAAAATGGCTTTATCTGCAAAGTAGAGATCACATTTTGTAAGAGTTAGATATTTGTGCAAAAATTCTTTGTCAACCTGAAGTTCATCAGCACGAAATTCTTTTCGCAGATCTTTTATTGTTGTTTCTCTTTGTTCATTATTGGAAGTTAGAAAATATCGTATAGCCTCAAATTCCGCTTCGTTGGCAATATGAGTTGAGTGTGTAGTTACAACAAATTGTACGGGCCAAGGTTTTCCTTCATTTAAAACATTTGAAAATTCTTCCGCAATTTCGTAAAGCTTCTTAATAAATATCTGCTGCATCTGTGGATGAAGGTGTGCTTCAGGCTCTTCAATAAAGATTATGTCTAGACTATTGCTAACCGGTCTACTTTGATATTGACGAAAAAACTCAAATAATTGAAACAAAATATAAATTAGATTTCTTGATCCAAGGCCATTGTATGTTTCTGGCAAGAATAGATTGTCGCCCTGATTGTATCTTATTTTGGTATGACTATCTAAGATGTTTGACACGTCTAGACGCGTTTCTGTGCTTAGGTTTGGGTCGGCCAAACCAGGGTAGCCAAATAGTGCTAACGCAGGAAGAAGTTTGTCAAGTTTTCCATTAAAATCTGTATCAACTTTTTCTTGAATTTCATCTATAATAACTTGCAGTGCCTCTGACTTTTCTTTCATGTCTTCAGGTGCTGAATCCGATTTTGATGTTTTAAAAAGTTGCGACAACACTTTACCTAGTACATCCTTTTCTGAATGTGTCACATCATCAAGGCCACGCTGTGCATTGATGAAACCTGCTCCAATAACGGCTTTAAATTTAGAGTGATCCATTGCCGCAACATTAGTTTCATCATTTGGGTCTTGTGCAAATATCTTAGCTTCAAAAAGATTAGGAATTTTTTCTCGTAATGACTTAAGAAATGCCGCAATGCTTTCAGCACTATCGTCAGTAGTTCCTTCAAATAAGTTATCTAATTTGCCATCTTTCAATGTGTATTGAACCAAGATAACGGCAGTGTTACTTGCTACGTTAAGATCGATAATAAAATCACTTAGTGCGCCCAAGTCTTCAGCGTCAATAGGATATTCAATTGTAATTTTAATTTCAATTGAGGGAATCTCAGCTCGAATTTCTTGATCATTTGCGCCGCTTAGCTTTTTCTGCAATGCAGATTTAAAACCTTCGATGGAAGAAATACTGAAATCAAAAAGAGAAAAAGTTGGGTTTTTATCCCCTATCAGCCTTCGGAAAATTTCGGTTAATGAGGTTTTTCCAGAATTGTTTCTACCTACCACGACGGTAGTGTAATCTTCTAAGCTAAGAACAACCTTCTTTAATAGCCTAAAATTTCTTATTTCTATTGTTTTAATCTTCATTACGCAAACTTTCTTAAATCAGGTTACTATCTAGTCAAAGATACCTAAAATTTAACAAAATGCTGTGCTAAAATAATCTTACAAGATCTCGATAAACATTAAGTACAGTTACACTAATTCAATGATTAATAGTTATTAAAACTGACTGTTTCGTATTTAGTACTACATCCTGCATCTATGTACATGTATTGATCTACAAACTTTTATTCCCTCCTGTAATTCATTCTTCCATCTCATTTTTAAATTCAATAACCAGTATGCTTTTGTCTCATTTCAGCAGCAAAGGTAACTCCGTGTCCTTAACGCAATAGCAAGGCCAGGCCCTTGAGGTTTAATAAAAAATCTCCACCCATCCGGGTTGTATTTTTTGTCAAAACCTTGCTATTGCTAGACACTAACCTTTTTATGCTCCCGAAACGAAACATAGCATACTCCGGCTCTTTAGACGAATAAAAAAAATGTCAGCAATGAAAAGTAAAATATTAAAGATGGATTTGATGAAACAAAACAGCACCTCCTCTCATTGCCGAATAAAATTTCAAAAAAAATTAATCACTAAAAATCTTAGGAATTATGAACATCACAGGAAGAGTGACAGCGGATGCGCAGGTACGCAACGTGTCGAACAGCAAAACAGTAGTAAACTTTTCGGTAGCCATCAACGACAGCTACAAGAACAAAGCGGGCGAACGCATAGAGCAGACAACGTATTTCGACTGCGCCTATTGGCTTAGTCCAAAAGTAGCGCAGATACTCACTAAAGGTACGGTGGTAGAACTGACAGGGAAAGTGAGCGCAAGAGCGTGGACAGGCAGTGACGGACAACCGCACGCAGGACTGAACTTCAACACCTCACAAATCAAACTGCACGGGGGCGGTAAAAAAGCAGAAGCGGTACAGGCTCCTTCAGAAAATAATAATGATGATACAAAGGACGACCTACCATCTTAACAACGAGCACCTAAATAATTCAAACAATTTAAAATTTAAAATCATGGCACATAATATCAATTTTAACAGCGAAACAGGACGTTATTCATTCTTTAGCGTAAAGGAAAAAGCTTGGCACGGACTAGGGCAAATTGTAGAGCAATACCCAACAAGCGAGGAAGCTATAAAATTTGCAGGGTTAGATTACGAAGTCGTTAAAAGTCCGCTATTTACAAAAGGTTCGGGTATTATTCAAACTGCTGACAGTATCGAGATTGGCAGTAATGAACTGGAAGTCCCTAATTATTTTGCCAATATACGCACGGATAACAATGCAGTATTGGGCGTGGTAGGCAAAGACTATCATATCGTGCAGAACCGTGAAGCATTTAACTTCTTTGATGCCATTGTAGGCGGTGGAGAGGGAATACTATATGAAACCGCAGGAGCGCTGGGTAATGGGGAACGCATATTTATCACAGCCAAACTACCCGACTATATCCGAGTTGGAAATGGCGATGATGTAACCGAAAAATACATTTTCCTGACCACTTCGCATGATGGTAGCGGAAGTATCACAGCCGCTTTTACGCCTATTCGTATCGTATGCCAAAACACGCTTAACGCCTCCTTACGCAGTATGACTAATGTAGTGCGTATCAAACACACTTCGGGAGCAAAACAGCGTATTGAGAACGCTCACAAGATTATGGGATTGGCGAACACCTTGAGCAGTCAGTTAGAGAACATTTTCAATGAATGGGCAAAAGTAAAGGTAACAGACCAAGAAGTAAGAAAGCTAATCCAATTGGCACTTTGTCCAAATAAAGAAACTTTCGATTTACTCAAAAAAGGTGCGGAAGATGAAATGTCGACCGTGTTCAAAAATACAGTTGAGGATGCTTTTGCATACGCTATGATCAGCGACACACAGCAGATGGAAACGACCAAAGGCACATTGTTCGGGGCATATAACGCTGTTACAGGCTACTATCAGAATGTCCGCAAATACAAAGACGATGAAGCCAAGTTGCAGAGCATTGTTTTGGGGGGTACTGCCCAACTCAAATCGCAAAAAGCATTTGACTTGTGTACAGGCTTTGCCTTGGATGGTGCAGAAATCCTAAACCTTAATTAGATAACCATAGGCTACCGCCTTAATCGGTGGTAGCCTGTTATAAAATAACTGATATGAAAGCAAAATCAATAGACGAAGCTAAAAGCATCGCCAAATCACAAAGCCTTGAAACGACATACAAAGACGAGGCTGTATATATCATTTACTGCAATAGAACCGAGTATTTCTATATAGATACCAATAGCCTTTTAAGGACTTGGGAACAGCTTACAGGCTATTACGAGAACGGAGTTTATACCGCTGAAAACTGAACTGATAAAGTGATGAAGATAACAGACTTGAACGGTTACCCTATTGAGGTGACCAACATTAAAGAAGCCATCAAAATGGCAGGGCAGTACAAGGAATACCGCCACGAGGATAAACGTTTCTCCGAGTTCGATAAAAGGCAGAAAACCTATTGGACAGATATGTACGAGAAACTCAGAGCCATTAAAAAACAATTAGACGACAATTAAAATTTTAGAACGATGAATGCAAATTTTTTCCATCAGATAGCGCAGTTGCAGATTACAGGTGATTTGCAACTCACAATATCAAAAGGAGCAGAAAACAACCTAATCGTATCGGTTATGCTCCAAAACGAACAATGCGGAGATAACGCAAAGAACATCATACCGCCGCTCAATCTTCGGGGAACAGCCGAAGAACTCGACAACGGTTTTTTCGAGAAGATAACCACACCCATACAAACCGCCTCTGGCTTAATGGTCGATATGGAAAGCTTTATGAAGCAGTTGGAAGAAACCAAAAAACAGTCGGCAATGGAAAAAGATAAAGCCGACAGGCAGAAGAAAGAACAGGAAGCCAAGGACAAGAAGTTCAAGGACGCAATGGCAAAAGCGGATGAACTTGAGAAAGAAGGAAAGCACCGTGAAGCGTGGGTAAAAGTACCCGAGATAACAGAATTCCCTGAAAAGGCTGACGAGCTACGCAGACGCAAAAGAGAACTGTCCGACAAGTTTTCTGCGCCAAGTCTTTTCGGAGCTATCGAGCAAGAAAATGCCGAACCCGCAAAAGCGGAAGCAGGAACTGCCGATTACTCAGCAGAAACTGCACAGGAAAACTAAATGTAATAACTTAAAATTCATCATCATGTTATTAGCAACGCAATTGGAAAGAGTGTTTATACTCAAAGATAAAGGACACGATATTATATTGACCGATCCCGAACCACGTTGGAGCATCGAAGCAGTACTAAATTTTTATGCCAACAGGTATCCCATTTTGACAACTGCCAAAATCTCTGCACCCGTTATCAGAGATGATGCGGTTGAATACAAATTTGAAAGTGTTATGGGAACTAAGGGTTAAACCAAATTTTTAAAGCAATGGAATATGCACAAACATATCATATCGGGAACAATCAAGCCACCCGAACAAAAAAGACAAAGGCAGTTGTACAAACAGCTCAGCGAGTTCGCCCAATGGATGCAAAAACCCAAAGATGCGAGCGAGGTTCAAAAAGACAAACGCAGGTCAGTACCTGTGGAAATGTTGCCAATGGTTTTCTAAAGACTTCGTTCCTGCCAAGGCTGAAAGAAACTGAAACGGTACAGGCTTGTATGGAAACAGCAAAAATGCACAAGGATTTTTACAAGTCGCTGTCATTACTTGCAGAGCATTATAATATTGAACCTATGCAAACCAACCAATTTGACTATCCGTACAATATGGCATTGGCTATAAGGGATATGGAAGAAAAGTTAAAGCAAAGTGTTCTGAATTGGCAGGAAATACGTTTGGTGCAGGACAGTAAGAAAACGTATTTTATCAGTGAGGAAAAATACAATACAGGCACTACCCTGTATTATATACCGATTGAACCGCTGTATCAGATGCTACACGACCCCAAGTATAAAAGAAACGCCCAACTGCTTATTTCTGTTTGTTCTTACCTATATCACATTGCTGATATTCCTTATTTCAGACAGGAAAACAGTTATCTGTACTGGATGTATGAAATGCACAAAGAGTGGGCGGAGCAGGACGATGAAACTGAAGAAAATGAGCCGTGTAAACTTGAGTTTGAAAAAGCGGAATTCATTGGAGATTATATCGAGCAAAAGATTTTTCACCCTATGAGTTTACAGGTATTTCAAAAGCGTTTAGACACTTTTAAAAGAAGTAATGCATTCGACCACGAATGTTGGCTGACAGCTTCTAATGCCTTTGCACTATTTACGGAATATCCAAAGGCAAGCATTTTCCGAAATGCTCCAATGCGGGAACAAGACCCTGATAATGACGACGACGACAATGAAACCATTGGTATGGAAAAGTATATTTCTTTTATATCGCACACAAAAGGATGGCTATACGAGAACCTTGCTCAGAGCATCAACAACGAGTTTAATGAATACGCAGAAATGCAGGAACCGACCATCTGCAAACGATTTGACACAAAAGCGGTAACGAAAAACACCCTTGATTTTGAGAACAGATTATTTGCCCTTTTGGACGATATATGCGATTTGCTTTATAATTATAAAACCACAAGAAAATGAAAAATACAATAGATATAACAGAAAGCTTTGGTACGTTGTACCATCCTAAATCTGCACTTGTTTTCTATGAAACCAAAGGAGCGGACAGCGATGTATATGTGGAGCATTTTGATATGGACAATAACGGCACTCCTGTTAATGCCCACCCACTCACAGAGAGGGAAGCAAAAGTATTGGCAAGGGCATTGGTAACAGAAAAGGACAAGGAACAAGATTTTTTAAAATCCAATGGGATTTTGGGGTCGAACATACTGCATATCAATCCTAATAAAGAGAAAGGTACTGTACTATGGCACTCAAAAGCACAAAAGCGACAACTGTATTTTGTGGAGAATTTGGATATACCCAACGGAATTGCGTATGTACCACCAATGATTTGGTATGCCAACAAAAACAGCCTTACGGTTTATGCACTTGTAAGCGATAGAAGACCAACAGAGAAAACACCTTTGTATTGCGCACCATTTTTTAACATCTACCAAGATGGGAAAGTATGTATGGGTTCGGTCAATATCAATATCAAAAACTCCGCTTCGATAGAAGAATTTACACTTGCTTGGGAAGATTACTTTTTCAACAGTTACTTCAGCCATTTACTAGGAAACAACAGTCCGATACAAGGCAATTGTGTAAACCTTTGGAAAGAGCTTATCCAAACGGGTAAACCTTTTCCTAAAGAAGTATTGAAAAAAAACAACAAAACACTTAAAAATCTATTGCCATGAATACCGAGAAAACAAAAATACATTTTACGGATAACTACCTCATAAATCCGACTAACCCTATCACTGTGAACATAATTGGTGCAGGAGGCACGGGTTCAAAAGTACTGACCGCCTTAATGGAAATGAACCACAGTTTAGTTGAACTTGGACACGCAGGACTATCCGTTCGCCTTTGGGACGACGATGTTATCACGACTGCCAATTTGGGCAGACAGCGTTTTGCCGAGTGCGAGGTTGGCTTATGTAAATCCGTTGCCCTGATAAACCGAGCCAATCGTTTTATGGGAACTTATTGGAAATCGGAAACGGTGAAATTTGAGAAAGATAGTTTGGGAAGACTGCCTCAAAATGCAGAGGCAACTATCTATATTACTTGTGTGGACAATGTACAGGCGAGGTTTGGCGTTGCTGAAATACTTAAAGAATTATGCAACCGTAGAAATCATAGAGATACGCCAAAATACTGGTTAGACTTTGGCAACAGCCAACATACAGGACAGGTCATATTATCCACTATTGGAGAAATTAAGCAACCCAACTCTGAGAAGTATGAAACGGTGGCAAGCCTGCCATTTGTTACCGAAGAATTTGGGGAATTGCTACTACAGTCCGAAGAACAGGACGACACACCAAGCTGTTCCTTAGCAGAAGCCTTGGAAAAACAGGAATTATTTATCAATTCTGCCTTGGCACAAATGGGATGTTCGCTGTTGTGGAGTTTGTTCCGCTACGGAATGACCGAGTACAGGGGTTTTTTCCTTAATCTTGGAAATTTTCAGTCACAGCCCCTCAAAGTCGCCTGATCCGAAAATCGGGCGGCAAAAAGACACTCCCTCCCAAAAGGTCGGGACAGTCTTTTTGCTTTTAAGCGGTGCACCCACTTTAATAAAAATGCACAATGCGCCATTTTATCAAACAGGCTGCGAAAATTTTATAAGGGATATGCAGTATCCCTTTTGTTATTTAAGAGAACTTCTTTTCTTTCCGTAAAAGCGGCCAAAGAAAAGATTCTGTGTTATAAACCAAATATATTTTTTAAAAAAGATAGAAATTTAATACTATCTCTTCTCTAATTCTCGCTATATATTATTTAAAAATAACAGTTGATGTTCTAATTCTTTATTACTATGTGAAATTGAGCATAAATTTATACATTTGCCAAATGAAAAATTTATCATTCATATTGGCTTTTATGGTGTTGATTCTATCAACAGCACCATCATGCTTAAGGGAAGATAGATGTATTAAACCTAGACAGCAAACAACACAAAACGACAAACAAGGAAAAGACGGTTGTACGAAATGTTGTTCGCCATTTATGAATTGTAATACCTGTATGGGGTTTGTAATGACCTTTTATCATTTTTCAATTATACATCCAGTCATAGAAACTGAAAAAAAAATAGCACTAAGTTTTATAAAACCTATTTCAGATTTCCCTTATTCTGTTTGGCATCCTCCACAACTTACTTAATGTGTAGCTCTTACAGCACAAATTAATTCGTAACGATGCTTCGCGTTGTTATCCTTATCTATTCACATTAAGTATCATCTTTACAATGAAAAAAAAACTCATTGTGTCATTTCTTATGGCACTAAACCTTTGTGCATATGCACAAAACACATTAAATATTGTTGTCAAAAGCATTGAAACAAATGAACCATTAAATGGTGTAACAGCATCTATAAAAGGAACGTCAATCGCCGCGACGTCTGACGAAAATGGGCAAATCACATTAGCAAATATTCCTGACGGATTACAGGGAATCAAATTCAATTATATGGACTTTAATGAACATATTGAAACCTTAGAATTTCCATTAAAGGACAAGAATGTTATTGAAATCTTACTTCAAGAAAGTTCAGAAGAATTGGATCAAGTAGTAATATCGTCTACAAGAAGTACAAGGAGCATACAAAATATTCCTACCCGGATTGAATTTATAGGAAGTGAAGAATTGGTGGAGAAGGGCAATATGAAACCTGGAGATATTCGTATGCTTTTAGCAGAAAGCACAGGTATTCATGTACAGACCACATCGCCAACAAGTGCGAATGCAAGTATTCGTATTCAAGGGCTTGACGGTAGATATACGCAAATCCTTAAGGACGGTTTTCCCATTTATTCTGGTGCATCAAGCGGATTGGGTCTTTTACAGATACCGCCACTTGACCTTAAACAGGTTGAGGTCATCAAAGGTTCGGCATCCACTCTATATGGTGGCGGAGCGATCGCTGGATTGGTAAACCTGATCTCTAAAACGCCAACTGAAGAAAGAGATTTACGTTTTCAAATCAACGGAACATCAGGCAGAGGTTTGGATATTAACGGTTTTTACGGGCAACGGTTCAATAAAATAGGAACTACTATATTTGCTTCGCACAATCGCAACGGAGCTTACGACCCTGCTCAAATTGGCTTTTCTGCCATTCCACAATTTGAACGCTACGTACTGAATCCTAAATTATTTGTTTATTTCAATGATAAAACGAAAATGAATTTTGGCATCAATACAACCATTGAAAACCGTTTAGGAGGAGATATGCTTTACATTAAAGGTAAGGGAGATAACCTCCATCAATATTTTGAGAAAAACAAAACACAACGCTATTCAACACAATTTGTATTAGACCATTTGATTACTCAAAACAGTTCTTTTCAAATCAAAAACAGTGTAAGTTATTTCAATAGAAATATAACCATTCCTGACTATGAGTTTGAGGGATCGCAAATAGCCACTTTTACCGAAGCCAATTATACCAGCAGTACAGAAAAATCGGAATGGGTAGCAGGAATTAATATATGGACAGATAATTTTAAGGAAAAAGAGTTCACTGCTTTTCCGTTAAGAGATTACAACCAAAGTACAATCGGAGCTTTTGTACAAAACTCATGGAAAGCTACAGATTGGCTTAATTTAGAAGCAGGTATCCGTACAGACTACGTTGTGGATTATGGGGCAGTATTCTTACCGAGAGTTTCAGCTCTTTTCCAAATTGCCGAGGGTCTAACATCAAGAATTGGAGGCGGATTTGGCTACAAAACACCTACTATATTTACGGAAGAAAGCGAACGTATACAATATCAAAACGTATTGCCTATCGACGATAAAACCAATAAATTGGAAAAAAGCTACGGTGCAAATGCAGATATTAATTATCGCATTCGTATTGGAGAGGAATGGTCATTCAGCATAAACCAATTGTTCTTTTATACATACTTGGATAATCCTTTATTACTTGAAAAACCATCTACAAATCTGTATCAGTTCGTAAATTCACCGGGCTACATTCATACCAAAGGAACAGAAACTAATATTAAAATCGGTTATGATGACCTGAAATTGTTTTTAGGTTACACTTATACAGATGCCCGACTAAAGCAATACGGAACAAATACCGAAAGTCCGCTAACACCTAGACACCGCATTAATTCTGTACTGATGTATGAAATAGAAGATAAGTGGAAAGTTGGTTTGGAAGCCTATTATTTCAGTCCTCAAAAACTAAATGACGGGACTATGGGAAAGGATTATGTTATTTGCGGATTGATGGCTGAAAAGATTTGGGAGAGATTTTCTCTATATGCCAATTTTGAAAACTTCCTTGATACACGACAAACTCGCTTTGACAGTATCTATACCGGAACAATAAGCAATCCCGTTTTTAAAGACATCTATGCCCCATTGGACGGGTTTGTAGTTAACATAGGTATAAAATTAAAACTCTAAGCAGATGAATAAAACCATATTCAATATAACTAAAATGGATTGCCCTAGCGAGGAGCAATTGATTCGTATGAAATTGCAAAATTTAGATACGGTAAAATCATTGGAATTTGATATTCCCAATAGAAAACTGGACGTTTATCACAATGAAAACCCAGGAACAATTTTATCCGCTTTGGAAGCACTGAACCTAAATACAACATTGATTTCTACTGAAGAAAGCCAAGCAGTCTTTGCAACAGATACAAACAATAAGCAACGGAAACTGCTTTGGACAGTACTGCTTATAAACTTCCTCTTTTTCGGATTCGAAATGTCGTTTGGTATTCTTTCTAATTCAATGGGATTGGTAGCGGATAGCTTGGATATGCTTGCCGATAGTATTGTTTATGCCCTGGCATTATTTGCCGTTGGTGGCACGATAGAAAGAAAAGGCAACATCGCCAAATTTGCGGGTTACTTTCAAATTCTATTAGCTGTTATAGGATTTATTGAAGTTATCAGACGTTTTATAGGAATAGAACAAATGCCCGATTTTAAAACAATGATTATCGTTTCTGTTCTGGCGTTGATAGCAAATGTATTATGTCTTTACCTATTACAAAAGAGCAAAAGCAAGGAAGCGCACATGCAGGCTTCCATGATTTTTACATCGAACGATGTCATTATTAATTCAGGTGTTATCATTGCAGCTATTTTAGTTAAGTTGCTAAATTCAAGTTATCCCGATCTTATTATTGGAGCGGTTGTATTCCTAATTGTGGCAAAAGGTGCGTATCGCATTCTAAAACTTGCAAAATAATAATGAAGGTTAACAGAATTGTTCGTGAGAAAGCATAACACTGCGGATGAATTTCTTATTGAGAATTCATCTTGTTTTGCATATTTATTATTGGGTAGCATATAAAACAGCTACCCTTTTTTCATTTTATTACATGGTTATTGTTTCTGTTGTAGTACTCTGATTGTGATAATTTGGGCAATAAGACGTATTTGATTTCCATAGGATAAGCTCTTTAAAGCAAAATCTATCTCACTTTTCCTCACTTAGATTATATTATACAAACATAGGAGAAGCAAAAGAACGCCGCAATTCGGACAGCTTTTTATAATTGTTATCCTATTTAACTGGGACTGTTTTCCAAACAGAAAAACCCTTAAAAAGATGTTCAATGTGTTCAAACTCAATAAAAGCGATCAGTTCATTTTTACACTTCCCTTTAAATCCCCTGAAACACTGAAAATCCTTGAGGGGGATATTTGCAAGTTCCCCTATGGTAGTAATCCCTAAAGCCTCGATTATAGTGAACATTCTCTTGCTGAAAGGAAAATGGGTATCATATAGCAATTTATTCAGGTCAGTTTCAGCTTTACTTCTTCTTTTTTTAATCCGCCCTGTTTCGTATTCAAAGTCCTCTTTTAACTGCTCTAATTTCTGTTTATAGTGGTCTATATCGTCAAGCAGTTCAGTAACACACTTCACTTTTTCAAATGTCCTTTCATATAATCTACGGACACTCTCGCCGGTGACCCCGTAATTGTCACCCAACTCCTTAAGGGTCATTTTATCTATCAAAAGTTTCTGGAGTATATCATATTCCTTTTCAGAAAGTACCTTTCTGGACATTTCGATATAAAATCTATTGGTACGGTCTATCAGTGTATTAGTTAACATCATTCGTAAGATTGTAGTTAAGTGTCGTCACAAAGTATATATAGTGCCGCACATTAAATTTGTAGCGTGCATCTGAATTAAGCCAAATCGCTGTTTCCTGCTAAGTAGGTTAAGGCAGTTTTACTTATTGTCTCGCTGAAATAATACTCTCCCTGATCCAGCTTGATTACAGCTTTTTTTAGTTTTTCAGGAGCAGAACCTTTCAGTACGTAGCCCCGAACGCCAAGGCTAAGCATTTCGATTATACTTTTCTTATTGTCAAGACTGCTGAAAACCAATATCTTGATCTCTGGGTATCTTTCTGCCATCTGCCTGGCTGTCTGGTAACCATCCATAACAGGCATGCTGATATCAAGAATACAAATGTCCGGCAGTACTTCCTGCATCTGCAAACCCTCGATTGCTTCCTGACCGTTAGCAGCCTGAAGCACCACTTTAAAATTACTATATTCCAAAAAATTTTGAAGGGATATTCTAAGACCTTCATGGTCATCAATTAAGGCAATCGTAATCTGATTCTCTTTTTCCATTATTCCTTATTTAATGTTGAACAAATTATAGAAAATAATGACCCATAATTTGTCGCCATAGGACTTTCGTCCTATATGTAGTGATTAAAGACTTTATTAATACTTCAGAGTAATAATAAAAGGTCTTTATAAATTACTTGTCGATAACTGAAAATATGTTCCTGCTTAGTTAAGTAGCCGTAATCGCCGTTCTATAAAAAATATGGCGCAGACCACTACACTTATCGGAACTGAGGCACTGGTATACCCGACCACGAATAAGCGAGCGCCCACGCCAATGGCATGAGCGTCCTTACTTATTTGTCTCGCGGTCTTTAAAAATTACCAGTTTTCAGTTACCGAGCCCTAAGCAAAAACACTAAATGAGTTTTCTATATTTTGTCCAAAGATAGTAACGTTTGTGAAGTTATCCAATGTTTCTTTAACAGAATCCATTAATAATTGACAATAAAACAACCCGAAGATGATCTCCGGGTTGTGCTTAAAAAAATCTAAATTTTACTGTTTATATTAAACTAATATTGTACTCTTAATCGCTACTGTTAAATTCAAAACTCAATTGTTTTTCATTCCCAAAGTTATCTGAAATCCACACTTCAAAAGACTGGGAAACGGTGGAGTTTGAAGTGTAATACAGTCTGAACTGTTCTGTTGGTATCGAATATAAATCATTTGGCTGGTAAGCCGGTTCATTGTAATAACGTAATGTGCCCTGTCCGTCGAATTGAAAATAGCGAATAAAATAGTGCGTACCTGTGTAATTACCTGTAGGCTCTATTGTTAACCTTATTTCTACGGTATCTCCAATGGCAATTTCCTTGGGTACGGGCATAACATTTACCTCAAATGGGAACTCATGCTGTATTTCCAGTTCTTCCTTATCACAGGATAAGAGTGTAGCAGAACTTAGCAGGACTGCCAGCAATATCGGCAGTAACCCTATTCTCAACTTATTAAAAAATGCTGTCATCGTTTTTCGTTTTAAAAATTAAATCTTAATCCCACACCTGCGGATGGACGGAGCTGTTTCAGGTCAGTACCCCACAAAACTTTTGTACGCCCTTGCAGGACTAGTACAAATCGGTCAGATAGGTATGTTTCAAAAGACAGCCGTCCGCCAGCACCGTAAATGAAATTGTCTTCACTTACAATTTTCGCCCCGTCAAATAAAAGCTCTTCGCCTCGATTGATACTTTCATACCCGACTACACCTGTTATGGCTGCATTGAATATAATGTTCTTACGGGTATCACCCAGCAGCAAGAAACTGTAGCCGCCTTCTGCGGTATAGGTCTCCTGCGGAATGCGGAGGTCTTTATATTGATAATATTGGTGTGCATATTCTAAAGCCCAAAGCTGGTAATTCCCGTTTTTACCATTTACGATCATAGCCGCATTAATGTAAAAATCATTGCCGATTTTGTCATTGGATAATACACCTGAATTTACTTCCAGTCCTTTTTGTTTAGGCAGCATACGTTGTGCCTGTGCAATTGTGATACTCATCAAAACGAGCATTACTGTATAGATATACTTTTTCATTTTCTATTGCTTAATGGATTACTAAAACTTCAGATGCATGTCGCTAATTAATCGGGCTTTTATCAAATCCGAATTTTCCACCTGAAGCGTCTGATGCCTTCCGCCGTTCTTCTCAAAAATCTCAATCAGCAATACCTTATCATCGGCAATGGTAAACTGGTCCAAAAGGAATACGTTTTTTTCGACTTCTTTACCGCCAATCACACCCAATGGCTTGTAACTGCGAAGCGGTATCATCGGTCTTTCCTGTATCACGGTGCGTTTGGCTATTTTCTTATCTACCACCTTGAAATTCATAAATTCAATCTGGAAGGGAACATTCGTGCGATTATCCAGTTCGGTATGGAAATAGTATTTACCGTTATGGATGTAAATTCCTTTGAGAATAAACTGAATACCGAAACTTTTTGCCCCAATATGTTTTACAAAACGTTTATCCTTTTTATAGATCGTTTCCAGTATCAAACCTGCCAGGGATGGCGAGTTGTTCCCCAGCTCTTCAAATAGCACATCTTGTCCGGCGGATCTGTCCACCGCCTTTTGCATTGCCAGAAGGTTGTAACTCAATGTAGATGGGCAGGCACTATAATAGGCGTTGAAGCTGTAAAAACGGCCGTCGTCGGTAATCACCGAAAAATTAGTTTCAGGCTCAAAGTCCTTTACCGAGGCTTTTACGCGAAGCACATTTTCTGCGTCTTCTGCTTTTCCTGCAATTATGTACTCACTTCCCAGATCCACGTAACGTATTGCGCTTGGGAAAATCAGATGAGAAGTCTTGTCGTAAGTAACCTGCATTTCGTACGATTCTATCCTGCCCAGGGCAAGCGAAGTTTTTGCAGTTTCCTGCGCAAAAGAGGCGGCGGAAAAGCCGATCATAAGGGCACCTGCCCAAAAGGTTTTTAAATAATTTTTCATTGTTAATTTATTTTAGTTTATTATTATTTTTTAGAGACAAGAAATACCTGATAGCCAGCTTTCAGGGTAACTTTTGGCGTTTTTACTTTTTTGGAGAAATAGCCTGAAATGCCCTGTACAACACCTCTGCTCAAATCTGCCGCAACCTGCTGTCCTGCTGATTGGGTCAGCATCAGGCTCGTTCCTGAAGTCTGGCTCATATTACCGGCCATCTCAGTAAGGGCATTCATTTCAGGAGAATACGGGACGTACAAACCCTGCTGACCGTCAAGGTCATAAATGGTTATGTCTACCGGGATAATATTACCATCGAGTTCTATGGAAGTAATTTTCATCTGTAAACGACCTCCCTGAAATTTAGCGATTGCCGTTAAGAGCGTTCCCTGCGGGATGGTGCGGTTAGGTGTTTGGGCAGGTTCCAATAAACGCAGGCGCACGCCGCTTTCACCAATAATGGTCTGCGTTTCCTGTATGCAGGCTTTCACACTGTTTTTGGGTTGTGCAATCTGCTGTACAGATCCCGGAGTATAAAAATTCCTGTTTTTATTTGCGCTCCAATCCGCTAAAAAAGTACTATCTGAAGGCTCTCTGTACAAAGCCGAAACGGCTTTTTTTCCTGCAGGGGCAAATGCCACAAAATACTCTTTCTGCGTACTGGCAGAAGCTGTACTGCCTTTGTTGGGGGAAGCTTCACCATTATTTGTACCTGTCGGAAGATATTTTGCAGCCATCTGATAGGACTTTTCCATGAGTGCCAGCTGGTCATCTACAGTCACGCTTTTGGGAACGTCTTTATCAGCCAGCTTTTCTTTCAGCTCATCAAGCTGTCTGCGGAGTTCTTGCGTTTCATTATTGTCATCCTTATAAAAGGAGCCAAGCGCACTTTGAGAATTGTGGTAACTGTTTAATGCCGGATTAGATGATCTTCCCGGATTATTACCGTAACCCATGCTTTGATCTTCCTGCTCAGCGAGTGTATCCTGATTGTCTTTAGATGAACTGTCCTCATTCCAGTAATCGGAAAGCGTGGTCAAGGCATTACGTTTTTCCTGGTCTTTCTGCTCCAGCATTTCCTGCTCATATGCTTTCTGTTTGTCGGCCTGCATGCCGGCTTCGCTGGCCTGCGGGACGGCATCGTTCAGCCCGATATTCTCGATTTCCTTCTTGTCTGAAGACGGTTTAAATATCAGGTACATACATCCGAGAAAAACGATTCCCATAAGTATGAATATTACCGGTTTTTTAAGCTGTTCTTTGCTGCTCTTTTTATCATCGGGCAGATTGGATGCTCTGGATTGGTCAGCTTCTTCAACCAGAACGCTGACCCTTTTTTCATTTTCTTTCATAAATCTTTTCTTTTAATTTTGTTGATAATGTGTCCAGTTGGGAGGCAGGACTTTCTTTTTTACGGACAGGGTTGTCAATATGCTCGATGACCATCCTGTTATCAGATTTTGCCATGTCGTAGCACACTTTTAAAATAACCACGACGGTAAGCAGCAGGTACGCTAAAAAAAGGCACAGCGTATATCTTCGCTGTCTGTCTAAGGATAAGGCCCGCCAGCTTTTATCCTGCTTGTCAAACCACTTGTCAATATTTATTCTTATTGTTTTCATACTTTAAAGATTATGGGTTATCACATTCTAAACCCTCTTTTTCGCGGAGCAATCTCTTCTTTAGGTTTTTCTGACACCTGGGCAATAGCCTCCTTTATTGTCGGAACCGAACTTGCTGTAAGGTTTGTCAGTTTAAATTCCTTCATTAATTGCCCGTAGCGGTCTGTTCTTTTTATATACATTTCTGTATCCCCTAAATCGAATTTCCCGTTCTCGTATCTTACCCGCATATTGCACTCAACCTTTGGCATGTCTTCGCCATTCCATTCGAGGTAGGTAGATAAATGCAGATAATTCGCTGATGATGGAGCATTAGTACCATTTTCCCAAGTCTGTAAAAATCCACTGATGCTATCCTTTAGTTTGCCTGGACAACAGCTCTCAGTGTGGAAATAACCGTCATATCCCTTATCTGTCAGGGATTTTGCGAATGCGTCTAAATCAAGTAAGAGTTTCATATCACTTAATTCTTAGCGTTCAATGACTTCAATGTCCTTATTTTCCACCACGGAAAATTTTTCGATATTAAAGCCCTGCGGGTTATTGTCCGAACGGACGGAGTTAACAAGGAAACAGGACGTAATGAGGTTACGTTTTGTCACATTGCTCGAACGGATGATAAACTGTTTGGCATAGGTGCGTACGGCATATGGATAATTCTCAAAATTGCAGGCTACGCTGTCAATTTCGATACGCTGCTGCACATTGCCCGATATGATACGGTTGTAATACCCTTTTTCCGAAAGGTCTTTGTAATAATCAAAGGCACTTTTATCGGCAAGATTAAATGCCCTTTTCATGTTGCTTTCAATGGCATTTTTGTCCGGAGCGAGCGTAAAGAACAGTTCATGGAACCGCCTTACATGTTCCCTTGCTTCCACAGGACGGTTGATGGACGCATCCTGTGCAAGTGCCAGCATGAGTGATTTGCCATTGTCCAATACATAAATTTTCTGCCTCTGCTGCTGCGCAAAACTGTAAGATTTCCATATGGCATATCCTGCAATGCCTGTGCAGAGCACAGCAAACACGATAGCATATAATCTTATCTGCCTGAAACTGTTTTCGATATTTCTTAGCGTTTTAAATTCCATTTTCTTTAGTATTAGTTATTTTGTTTGCTCATCAGCCTGCCGCCGATATTTCCTGCTGCTGAACCGGCTCCTGCTCCGGTAACATTTCCTGCTTTCATCGCTGTCTGATTGACATTGCGGGTAAAGTTCCCTGCTCCGCCGGCCTGGATAATCCAGCCTGTCACTGTTGGAATAGTGAAGTAACCCACGATTCCGATAATCATAAATATGATATACACGGTATTTGAAGTGTCGGGAATGAATGTCGGATCAGAGAGCATTTCGATGTCACGTTCCAGTATCAGGGATTGAATCCTAGCGAGCATCGAGCTGAAGAGGTCCGCTACAGGAAGCCAGAGGTAGACACTTATATATCGTGTGAACCACTGATTAAGCGTAGACTGAAAACCATCCCACACAGAAATAGCAAAGGCAATCGGGCCAAGTATGGAAAGGACGATAAGAAAAAATGTCCTGATGGTATCGATCACCAATGCCGCCGCCTGAAACAGTACTTCCAAAAGATTACGGAACCATTCTTTCATGGCCTTCTCAATCTTATACTCCTGACGATCCATGTACATACCTGCCATTGTCCCGATGTCTGAGGGCGACCAGCCGAGTTCATCCAGCTTCTTGTCGAACTCTTCATCCGAAACCATATAGGCAGTTTCTGGATTTCGTACCATTGCTTCGTATTCCAATTGGTCTTTCTGCTGCTGTAGTTTGTTCAGGTCCAGCACCTGGTCTTCGAGTATAGCATGTGTTCCTGTAACTATAGGGCTTAGTACCGCATTTACGGTTCCAAGGACAATCGTGGGAAAAAACATGATACACAATCCCAAGGCAAAAGGCCGCAGGAGTGGAAACATATCAATAGGTTCGGCACGGCTTAACGCCTGCCATACCTTTAATGCTACATAGAACAGCGCGCCCAGTCCGGCCAGACCTTTAGCTACTCCTGCCATATCACCTGCAAGCGGCATCATGTCATCGTAGAGCGAACGCAGGACTTCGTGAAGATTATTCCATTCCATCCTTTACCAGTATTTTTGGTTGGAGGTCCCATAGAGTTCAAGTACACGCTTAGCGTCATTTTTCTTTTTTGCTCTCAGGTAGCTGACAGAAATATTCTTGCTGGTATAGTAGCGGACAAGACTGTGATACTCTTTAACTTCTTTATAAACGCGGTCGATAACGTCCATACGCTCTTTGTCATTTAGAGAAAGATTCGATGCATTTACTATCTGCTTGAGTTCCTTCAGAAGTTCGGTACTCTCATTGAGCAGTGCTGAATAACCGTTTCCAATAGCCGCAAGTTCCTGCGGTGTAAAATTGGGGTCGTTCATCATCTTGCCGAAGTTGGTAACATACATCTCCGACACGTCGCCAACCAAAAGCACGGTCTGCTGCACTTTACGGGCATCTTTCACAAGGTTGCTTACGGCTTTGAGTTTGTCGTAATACTCTTTTCCCTGATTGTACACTTTCTCCACCTCCTTGAAATTTTTAACTACATTGGATACCGTAGATGAAGTCTGTACGATTTCATTAGCGCTGTTGAGGATACCTGAAGCCAGATTGGTAGGATCTGTAACCACCCACTGGGCTTTTACCGAGGGCGCTGCGGCAAGCATAATTGCGGCATACACCATGAACATTAGTTTTTTCATTTTTCTTAAATTTAAACTGTTAATTATTATTACTGATTTGCTTTCTCGCGTCTCTGCATAGCAATATGCTTAATGGCGAGTTCCACATTGCCGTCCAATTCTGATGCGAGCTGCATCACTTCCATTTTTTCTGTTTCTTCAGTGGTATAGGCGAGGTACTCCTCAAGGCTCACTTCTGTAGCATATACTGCTGAATCCGTACCACCCAGGCCTATCCATACTTCCTTGTAAAGGCGCGAAGCATCATTATTCATATTGATAGAAAGTACCTGTGCTTTTTCCTTATCGGTTAGACCGAGCATCGCCTGAATGTCATCGAACTTGTTCATGTACTTGCGCTGGTCGAGCAGGATTTTACAATCGGAGTTGTTGATGATACTTTCTTTTACAATCGGAGACTGGATGATGTCATCCACTTCTTGCGTAACGACTATTGCCTCGCCAAAGAACTTTCTCACAGTCTTAAACAAATACTTGATGTATTCTGCCATTCCTTCCTTGGCAATGGCTTTCCAGGCCTCTTCAATGAGGATAAGCTTACGGATACCTTTGAGCCTTCTCATCTTGTTGATAAAGACCTCCATAATGATGATGGTCACGATGGGAAAAAGAATTTTGTGGTCTTTAATGGCATCAATCTCAAAAACGATGAATCGCTTGGAAAGCAGGTCTAACTGCTTATCGGAATTGAGCAGGTAATCATACTCTCCGCCTTTGTAATAAGGTTCCAGTACATTAAGGAAATTGGCAATATCAAAATCTTTTTCCCTAACCTGTTTTTCCTGAAGCACCTGGCGGTAATCGCCCTGAACATATTCATAAAAGCCATTGAAAGACGGATATACCTCATCATGCTTAATGCGTTCGATATAGCCGCTGACGGCATTGGACAGAGCCACTTCTTCAGATCTTGTGGGCGGCTCGTCATCCCGTTTCCAAAGGGTAAGAATGAGCGTTTTGACACTTTCCCTTTTTTCAATGTCAAATACGCCATCATCGGTATAGAAAGGGTTAAAGGCAATGGGATTGTTTTCGGTGTAAGTAAAATATACCCCGTCTTCACCTTTGGTTTTGCCTTTAATGAGTTCGCACAAACCCTGATAGGAATTACCAGTATCGACCAGCAACACATGTGCGCCCTGTTCATAATACTGCCGTACCATATGGTTAGTGAAAAAAGATTTACCGCTTCCCGAAGGCCCTAGTATAAACTTGTTCCGGTTGGTGATAATCCCACGCTTCATGGGCAAGTCTGAAATATCCAGATGGATGGGTTTGCCTGTGAGCCTGTCCGCCATTTTGATACCGAACGGAGAGGGCGAGTTATGGTAATTCGTTTCTTCAGTAAAGAAGCACAGCGCCGGTTCAATGAAGGTGTAAAAACTTTCCTCGCTTGGAAAATCACCGGCATTGCCCGGCATTCCAGCCCAATACAGCGTAGCTACATCGGTAGTGTTGTGTCGTGGCTTGCATTCCATAAGTGCGAGTGCACTTCCGCTGTCATTCTTTAGCTGTTTCAGTTCTGCCGGATCATCCGACCACGCCATGATGTTGAAATGTGCGCGAATTGACGACAACCCAAAAGAATGGGCCTCGTTCAGATATTTTTCTATCCACTCTTTGTTGATCTGGTTGGCACGGCTGTAACGCGCCAAAGAGTGCATATTTCTTGCTGATTTTTCAAACTTTTGCAGGCTCTCTTCGCTGTTATCCAAAAAAAGGTATTGATTGTAAATGTGATTGCAGCTTAGCAAGAGTCCAACAGGTGCAGCAAATGATAGTCGGCAATCGCTTCGGTCTGTAGAAAGTTTTTCATAGCGTGTATCTGCCGAAACGGTTCCGGGCAGGTCATCCGTATCGGACAAGGTGTGCAGGCACAGCCTTTTGTTTCCGACACGCACCTCTTCGGCGCCGAGCACAATGTCCTGCATCGGTGTCGCGGCTTCCCTCGATAGTGTAAGGTATTGTTCCAGTAATCCCTGTTTTCCTTCCGCGCCAACAATGTCTTCTTCACTAAGGCGGTTCAGCTTGATAAAACCGCTGTCGTTTATGATGCGCTCAAACTGTGCGACGGCTTCCATAAAACGGTGGATCGCTTCCTTGTCCCTGATTTCCTTTGGAATGAGCGAACCTTTGCATAGCGAAGAAAAATTGCTCTGCATGCGTATCCTTTCCTTAGTGGTCTTGGTCAGGAACAGGTAGCAGTAATGATTCAGGAACGGACGCTCATTAAAATGACGCTGATAGGATTTCGCCAAAAAACTTTGGTCATCCTTTGCCAAATCAGGGGCGTAGTTTTCCTTGATATACCAATCCTGTTTGTGGATTACCGTAAAATCAGGCAAAGTCTTGATAGCCTTATGCCAGGCGGAATGAATGGCTTCATATTCCGCAGATGCAACTGTAAAAAGTTCCGGCAAACGCACTTCAAAGCAGGCCGTAATATCCGCATCCTTTGACAGGATGCAGTTGTTCTCTACTGCCAGCAATGGAAATTTATTTTCCAGTGTTGTTGTCTTTGCTGTGTTTCTCATAAGGCATCGGGTTTTGTAGTGATTCTTAGGTAGCGTTGTACAGTCTTGCGGCAGATGATGTAGCGCGGATGTCTTTTCTTCGCGCCCACTTTCATAAGTCCGTGCTCACCGTACTTTTTATTTAGGGAGAAAGTCTGCCAAACGATAAGAGAAGCACCGCCGGCTCCCAGAAACAGGCAGATAAAGGAGTTAACTCCAGCCATGTATAGTATCATGACTAGGATAAGGGTCCCGAGCAATCCGCCGGCAAAAATGAAGAGGTATTGTGCTTTCAGCCCCTTAAACTCCACGGTTCTCCCAATGCCCTTGTTGATGTTATAATTACTCATAAGAACCAAGAATTAAAGGAAGAAGGAACGCAGGATGGTCGCAGCAACAATTAAGAAGATACAGGCACCGAACCAGCTTGCTGCGGTCTTGCTTGTATCGGGATCGCCGCTGCTGAATTTGTTATATACCTTAACACCTCCGATAAGGCCTACCACCGCTCCGATGGCGTAAATTAATTGGGTTGCGGGGTCGAAATAAGACGTTACCATTTGGGTAGCCTCATTGATACCTGCCGAACCGTTTCCCTGTGCGAACGCACCAATTCCTGACAGAATTGCCACTGCTACCAGCACGATTTGTTTTGTTTGTTTTTCCATGATTTGAATGAATTAGATTATTACTTTTTCCTGCTTTGTTCAGGTTTTTAAGCAAATCTATTGGAGAACTAAAGACATTATAATGACCTGTCTTTAAGTGGAATAATTTGGCCGGAAGTGGCCGTTGAAAAGTCAAAATGTAGTATATTAGCTGCTTTAGCTCACTCAAAAAATATATGGGAGAGAATAAAAAATAATTGAGTGAAAAATTGAAAAAACAAGATATACTACAATTTTGGAGGAATGTCGAAATATTTAACCTTCCTGATTTTAATAAAGATGCTGCCCTCATAAACAATGGGGACGCACTGCCTTGGCAACCCGAAATAAAGCCAGCTAAGAAAAATTACAAATGGCGTTATACATTGGTTTTCGGAAGAATTGAGAAAAAGCTAATTCTTGACCATCTTAACACTTTACTCAAAGCGGAGACATCAAATGATTGGGAAGAACCAATACAGGGGTTCAGTTGTCTTTCTGCATTAATTTTAGATGCAGAGGGCCGTCCCCAGCATGATAGTTATGTTACAGCAAGCTACACATTTGGTATTAAAGCTTTAGAAAGCAAAAAGAATCTTTCCTCAGTATCTGCAGATTTAGAACAAGCAAGAACGGATTTTTTAGAGCGATACAACATTCCAGAGATTATACTTGATGATGACGTTCCTGCTAAAGGAGATGTTGTCTATTGGAATCATCTGAATAGAGAAATCAGTTATATAAAACAACTTAGCCAATGGTGGAAGGAAGAGATTAGAGTTTATCTCTTAATAGAAGAAGTGCCTAAGGATAGTGAACCAAATTCAAGTTTTTTAAATAGTTTTTATTTAGAAGACTTAAATTATTTATCTAATCTCGAAGAAAAGAATTTTGGTACCTCTTTACGGCAATACCTGACACTGGAACCCGTTATAGCGAAGCGTAGAGATTTAATCCAAAACAAACAATATTTTTTTGATACTTTTAATCCAAACCAAATTACCGCTGGTAGATGGCCATCTAACGTAAAAAATGGACTGTATGCGGCACAAGCCGGGGCTGTAAATACTATATTTTCCAACTTGCGAAATGCTGATGGACTGCAAGGAGTGAATGGACCACCTGGCACAGGAAAAACAACTCTTCTATTGGATGTAATTGCAGAAATTATTGTCGAGCGCGCTAAAATAATCTCTGAACTTGGATGTGAGAATTTATTTCAAAAAGGATTTAAAAAAATTGAAAAAGAATCCGGTTATACACTATATACCTACAATCTTGTACCCTCACTCCAAAGAAATTTTGGGATTGTAGTCGCCAGCAATAATAATGCAGCTGTTGAGAATATTAGTAAGGAACTGCCATTCAAAGGCAAAATAGATGTCGCCGTTTTTCCTGAAGCGGATTATTTTTCAGAATGTGCCACTACACTTATAGATAAAGAATGTTGGGGGATATTAGCTGCCGCTTTAGGAAATTCAAAAAATAGAAATACTTTTAGAAAAGCATTCTGGCAACCGGAAAAAGACAAAGGTATTATTGGGTTTCATGACTTCCTTTACGAAGTTTATAAAGATTCAGAAAACGATAAAACTCATATTCACTATGCTTCATTTGAACATCAAAATAAGAATTTTAAATCCTTGATAAAGGAATTTGAAGAATTCAAAAAAACAGCAAGTTCATTTCATGAGCAGTTGCCGATCTTTATTGAAAACGAAAGAAAAAATGTTCTGATAAAAGCTGAAGCAAAACAAATAGAAAAAAAATTATCCCTTTTATCTAAAGAAAAGGATATCGTTGATGATAAAGAAAACAAAATTAAAAACGATGCAGATCGAGTAGTATCTCTATTACATTTGCATACTCAACGTAAACCTTCCTTTTTCTTCTTTCAAAAATTATTTAAGACTAGTAGTTTTATGGAGTGGAGTATGGAAGCAGAAAAAATTTCGATTAATCTTAAGTCTATTAATGCTGACTTGGAAGAAATCAGAACACAGATAGACAAGAATCAAAAAGAGACCCAAGTTCTTCAATCGAAACAGAGTGAATCTAAAAGTACTTTATCCCAGATAGCTAATTTTTTTGTCGCATATCAGAGGCTTCAAGATGAATTGACAAAGAAGTATGCAATTGAGCCAGAAAATCTTTTTAATACTACATTTTACCAAAAAGACTTAACAGGTGTTCATCTTCTAACCCCTTATCATTCCCCTAAAATTGCTAAACTTAGGAGTGATATATTAATAACAGCTTTGCATTTACATCGAGATGCTATCTTAGCAAATGCCAAGAATATTAAAAACAACTTAAATGCCTATTTTGAAATGACTGCCGGCTGGGTCAAAGTAGATGCAACTATCGCCCAGAATTTATGGGACACCTTTTTCCTTTGCGTACCTGTGGTTTCTACTACCTTGGCGTCAGCAAGCCGACTTTTCCCGAGTACCGACCAGCAACAAATAGGCTGGTTATTGATAGATGAAGCTGGACAGGCGACTCCACAATCTGCAGCAGGATTGATCCATCGGGCTAAACGTTGTGTTATCGTAGGTGATCCTTTGCAGGTTGAGCCTGTCGTTACAATGCCCGAAAAATTAGTTACAAAATTGAGAAATGAACATTCCGTTTCAGTTGATTGGTCGCCTTATAGAACATCCGTACAACAATTAGCCGATAGAGTTTCACTTTCTGGAACCTATATGAATATAGGTGATACTGATGAAAAGATTTGGACAGGATTTCCTTTAAGAACACATAGGCGCTGTGATGACCCGATGTTTTCTATTGCAAACAAAATAGCTTATAGTGATCAAATGGTAAAAGCCATTGACACAAACTCTACAGAAACATTCATTGGACCATCTTGCTGGTTTACTGTTAGTACAGCTCCTACAATAATCAATAAGCATGTCATAAAAGAGGAAATTGATCTTTTAAAGCTAAAAATTACAGAGCTGAGAAATATAGGATACGAGGGAGAGATTTATGTAATTTCACCATTCAAATCAATAGCTTCCTACTGTAATGAAATATTGAGAGGTCAGCCCAAAATATCGTGTGGTACTATCCATACTTTTCAAGGTAAAGAAGCGGATATTGTCTTTCTTGTACTAGGAAGCGATCCTAAATCTTCAGGAGCAAGAAACTGGGCATCACAAAAACCGAATATGATAAATGTTGCGCTTACCAGAGCTAAGAAAAGATTTTATGTGATCGGAAATAAGAAACTCTGGGCTTCGTGTAACTATTATAGTACAATGGCTAAATTATTAAATTAGAAAAAAGTTAGGAAATTTACTCTTTCCTAACTTTTTCACACAAACTCCCAAATATCAAAATCACCCAAATCATTTTTCCGCAAAGTTGAAGAACTGGAATCAGTTTCAGAGAGACTGCTGTCCAACAGCATGGCTATTTTTCTAGAAGCACCCTCTATGGAATTTTCCAAAAGGCTGAATAATTCAGTACCCTGTATTTTTTGAACTATTACAATTGCCGTTTCTTTTTGGGCCTGCTCCAATTTTTCTTTCTGGAGTAACACCCCTACGGAGCTTAGTTCATCATAGGTAACCCCCTGGGCAAGACTGTCATCACCTGCGGATATTCCGTACCTGTTCCATTCTTCTTCTTCCTGTTCAAAATCAGGCATATTACTGAAAACTTCGTCCAGCTCTTCCTGCGGAATTTGAATACCTACGTTTTCATTTTTGTCGTATTCAATGTCTAAATTATAGGGATTTATCTCAGTTTCCTCAATTTGGCTCTCAGTGGCATTGTTTGGAATTGAAAGTCTTCTTACAGGCTTGGGCTGACCCATAATATCCGGCAGGTTTGGGTTAACTTTTTCCTCTTTCGGCTGCTGTTGCTCCGACCTTTTCTTAATGACAATCTTGTCCTGCAAAAGCAGGACAATGACTATCAGCAGGCATATCACAATTACATTTTCCATAGCTTATAAAATGGGTTTAAAACGTTCGTTGAAATAATCAGTAATATCATCTCCAAACTCCTTAAAGTGATGTTCAAGGATGTTATCAATATATGAGTACAGTGTTGTCTTTTCTTCCCTCGTTAATTGCACAATGCGGATTAACCTTTCGTGATATTCGGGACGTATGTAAACAACCTTTCCATTACGACCTGAAGGAAACCGATTGACCATAAATATCTCCTCATAATCCACCTTCTTTGAAGAAGCAGTGCGGACTTTTTCTTTTGGTTTTGGTTCCTTTAGTATTTCTTTTTGCTGATTAGCTTCGGGTACAGTAGAAGACTTATTACCACTCATGATGTTCATGATTAACTCCTCATCAACAGCAGGTTTATCAAAGTCTTTTCTTCTTTTATCTATGGACATCCTTAAGTGTTTTAGAGATTAACAATTTTTAAAAACTCCTCGACAAACAAATCTATTCTAGTTGCTTTCATAAGCTGTGGTTCGGCAGGTAGCAAACTTGACCGAAATACACTGTTGAGTGTATCATCCGTTTCTTTCCTAAAACGTTTACTATCCATTATTTTTGAGGTCATTACAGATAAATCAAGCTCGTTAATAACACTTTGATAAGCCTCGTATATTCCTGTCTTTTCTCGACCATCTACCTGGTTCCAAAACATCCACATTTTTTGATCCTTATTACTCTCATCTGTTTCGGGTAAACCAAGGAATGCTTTAGTAAAGCTCAATGTACTTTCCATAACTAGACGGTCAGCACTGATTGGAGAAAAAATAAAATCCATTCTTCTTAAGGTAGTAAGCACACCTTTTGTATTGGCTGTACCAGGAAGGTCAAAAAAAATTATATCAGGCTCTATTGCAGATTCATTTATGTATTCCAAAGCCTTTGACAAGGCATCCTCCGCTTTACAACTGATAATCGGATATGCCTTTTTATTGATACTTTGATACAACTTCATTGCAGCTCTTTTATGGTAGTTATTCTGCATAATCGTTTTCAAATCTCTCTCTCTCATATTGGCTAAACTGTGTTGTGGAAAATCACAATCTATTACAACTACATTAAATCCTAAACGATAATGCAATACACTTGAAAGTAGTGCAGTCATAGTAGATTTTCCAACACCGCCCTTAGGCGTTGAAAAACTGATTTTTAAGGTTTTCATTTTTCTTTCCATTTTTTAAATGTTTATTGTTACACATTTTATTTATTTGGTAGGTTTAAATATTGGTGTATTTGAATAGTACCTATTTTCCGTATGCCTGTATTCCCTTTTTGAAAATTTCCTTGATTGTTGTTTGCTTTCATTACAGCTTGGTGAGTAATAATTTTTAGCAAATGGTAAACGTTGCAATCGGTAAATTGCTTTACCACTTTTATGCTTTTACATTTTTAAAGTTCTACGCTTTTAAAACCTTATGCTTTTATTCCAAAATATCTGTATTCAAATACTCCTTTCTCATTTACCTGTACACATTTTTTATAACCTGCATTAAAACTATAAAGCAAATAAAGCGATTGAATTAGCTCCTTATTGTTGTGTGGTAGTGTTTGGCAATCAAAGGCAGAGTTTGTCTAGTGATTACATTACAATATTCTTACAGACAGATCTTTACTTTGTAAAATGATTTTTATTAACAGATTTATGCGAAGCATCTTGACAGAAAGGAAACTAAACAGAACGGCATCGAGCCGTTTTTCCCTGTTACACTTAATCCGTCCCGAAGGGCGGATTTTTGTGTTCAACGGAACACGGCAAGTTGTGTTTTGAGGCACTCGAAACCGAGTTCGTGCCTCAAAACAACTTGCCCTGCCGAGAGCTGAAAAACACCTTCCGAAGTCAGGGTTTTGTGTAAGGATTAAAATGGACAGGTTATGGACGAAAACAATAACAACAAACGCAATAAGGGTGGACGTTCGCCAAAAGACGACCCAAGCATCCACCGCCACGTATTTCGACTGACGGATGAAGAAAATGCCAAACTTTTATCGCTTTTTGAAACATCGGGAATGCCCAATAAAGCAAAATTTATCATTTCGCTGCTTTTCAGCAAGGAGATGAAATCGGTTAAAATTGACAAAGGGACAGTTGATTTTTATATGCGATTGACTTCATTTCACAGCCAGTTTCGCTCGGTAGGTGTAAATTATAACCAGATTGTAAAGCTGTTGTACCGTCATTTTTCCGAGAAAAAGGCGGCAGCTTTTCTCTATAAATTGGAAAAACAGACTGCTGAGATGGCGCTATTATGCCAAAAAATCATTCAGATAACCGAAGAATTTGAAGCAAAATATGTGAAAAAAAATTCTTAGAAATGATAGCAAAAATCGGAAGAAGCGGAAATTTATACGGGGCATTGGCATACAATCAGCTAAAAGTAGAGAATGAAAACGGGCAGATTTTGTTTGGCAATAAGATGATTGAAACCGCAAGCGGTCATTATTCCGTTGCGCAATTAGCTCAATCTTTTGCCCCTTATCTAATAGCCAATCGCAATACCGAGAAACATACTTTGCATATTTCGCTCAATCCTGACCCGAAAGATAAAGTAAGTGATGACAGGTACAGGGAAATGGCGGAAGAATATATGAGGGAAATGGGCTATGGCCAGCAGCCTTTTGTGGTGTTCAAGCATACCGATATTGACCGTAGCCATATTCATATTGTATCGGTTTGCGTGGATGAGCAGGGCAAAAAGATTCCAGACAGTTTTGAGAAAATGCGCTCTATGAATGTCTGTCGTGAACTGGAAAAAAAACATGGATTGATACCCGCAACTGATAAAGAGTATAGACAGAACGACAAGGTTTTCCGTCCGGTAGATTATCGCTCAGGTGATGTCAAAAGTCAGATAGCCTCAGTAGTGCGTCACCTGCCGAACTATTATCAATACCAAACTTTGGGAGAATATAATGCTTTGCTTTCTCTTTTTAATGTTACCACCGAAAAAGTGCAGGGCGAGTTGAAGGGAAAAATGCAGCAGGGTTTATTATATATCCCCTTAAATGCAAAAGGCGAAAGAGCCGGACATCCGTTCAAGGCGTCTTTATTCGGAAAGAATGCTGGACTACCGACTTTGGAATTAAACTACGCGAAATGCAAAGAGACTTTAAAAGACCACCCGGCAAAGCCAACCATTAAAGCTGCAGTTACCATTGCTTTACAATCAGCAAATGATGAGCTGGCTTTTAAAAAACAGTTAGGCGAACAGGGAATTAACGTAGTAGTACGCAGAAATGATACAGGACGTATTTACGGAATCACCTTTATAGACCATAATTCTAAAACAGTATGGAACGGTTCACGATTGGGAAAAGAGCTTTCTGCTAATACCTTTAATGATTACTGGAACAATAATATCAAACCGGAAATTATAGAGCCTGTGGAAGTGCAGTCAAAAATGACAAAATCAAAAGATGCAGATCTTCCTGAAGAGGAACCTCATCATTTATTCGACTTCCTGATTACCGCTGAAAAACACGAAGACGGTTTGATTGAAGCACTAGGCGGTTTGCTCCCTGAAGCACAGGGCGAAGATTCCCAGGAACAGGATTTTGCCAACAGAATGAAGAAGAAAAGAAATCGCCAAAGAGGTCAGAAATAGAAATCAGCCAAACACTGCCCCGCAACGCCATTGACTTCCACATTCTTATAGTCAACCTGCACAGCTTTTAAATTCACGCCCGAACATTAAAAATTAAAATAATGCAGGGAGAAGATGATTTAAGAGGATTAGCCAAAATTATGGCTTTTATGCGGGCAGTAAGTATCCTATTGGTATTGATGCACCTTTATTGGTTTTGCTACGGTTACTTTATAGATCGCGGATGGACTTTAGAGCTAATCAACAAAATATTAGGCAATTTTCAGCGTACCGCGGGATTGTTTTCGCATACTTTATATACCAAAGTATTTGCCCTGGTATTATTGGCACTAAGCTGTTTGGGTTCAAAGGGAGTTAAACACCAGAAGATAACCTGGACCAAAATTTATACTGCTTTGGCGATTGGGTTTGCATTTTTTTTTCTGAATACACCTTTATTAAAGCTATCAGTAACTACCGCCACAATTCTTTATATTCTTACCACTGGTTTAGGGTATATTTCTTTAATGGTAGCCGGAGTCTGGATGAGCCGATTGCTTCGTAACAATCTCATGGACGACGTTTTCAACAATGAGAACGAAAGTTTTATGCAGGAAACTACATTGATGGAAAACGAATATTCTGTCAACCTTCCCACGAAGTTTTATTACAAAGGAAAATGGAACAATGGCTGGATTAATATAGTTAATCCTTTTCGGGCAACGATTGTGCTGGGTACTCCGGGTTCGGGAAAATCTTATGCAATCGTAAACAATTATATCAAACAACAGATCGAGAAAGGTTTTAGTATGTACATCTATGATTTCAAATTTGATGATCTTTCTACCATTGCCTTCAATCATTTAATGAAACATCGGGATAAGTACAAAGTGCAGCCTAAATTCTACGTTATCAACTTTGATGACCCACGCAAGAGCCACCGTTGCAATCCCCTTAATCCCGATTTCATGACAGATATCTCAGATGCTTACGAAGCTGCTTATACAATTATGCTGAACCTCAACAGGTCGTGGATACAGAAGCAAGGCGATTTCTTCGTCGAGAGCCCGATAATCCTTTTGGCAGCCATAATATGGTATCTGAAAATCTATGATGACGGCAAGTATTGTACATTCCCACACGCTATTGAACTCCTGAATAAAAAATATTCTGACGTATTTACCATTTTAACCTCATATCCCGATTTGGAAAACTATTTGTCGCCTTTTATGGATGCATGGCAGGGAGGCGCACAAGATCAATTACAGGGACAGATTGCATCTGCAAAAATTCCTCTATCAAGAATGATTTCGCCACAACTATATTGGGTCATGACAGGCGACGATTTTTCATTGGACATCAACAACCCTAAAGAGCCTAAGATATTATGCGTAGGTAATAATCCTGACCGCCAAAATATCTACTCTGCTGCACTGGGATTGTACAATTCACGTATCGTAAAACTCATTAACAAAAAGGGTCAATTGAAGAGTTCGGTTATCATAGACGAGCTGCCCACCATCTACTTTAGAGGGTTGGATAACCTTATTGCAACTGCCAGAAGTAATAAGGTGGCAGTATGTTTGGGCTTTCAGGATTATTCTCAGTTGACAAGGGATTATGGCGACAAAGAGAGCAAGGTAATTCAGAACACTGTAGGTAATATTTTTAGTGGCCAAGTGGTCGGCGAAACTGCAAAAAGCCTTTCGGAGCGATTCGGGAAAGTTTTACAGAAAAGGCAGAGTATGAGCATCAATCGCAACGACACATCGACTTCAATATCTACCCAATTGGACAGTCTTATACCGGCTTCCAAAATATCCACCTTGACACAAGGTTTTTTTGTTGGATCTGTATCGGACAATTTTGATGAACGTATCGAGCAGAAAATCTTCCATGCTGAAATTGTCGTGGATAATGAAAAGGTTGCCTCCGAAACTAAAGGATATCAAAAAATACCGGAAATCTTATCTTTTATTGACGAAAACGGGAAAGACAATATGAAGGAGGCAATCGAGGGCAATTACAGGCAGATAAAAACTGATATTGTACTGGTAATCGAAACCGAATTGGAACGTATAAAGAATGATCCCAATTTAAAGCATTTAGTACCAAAGGATGGTCATAAAGGAGATAAATAAAGCAAATATATGCACAGGTTATAAGCTGGCGAAGCAACCTTCTTATATTACAACCTTTTCAATGATTTATAAAAAGGGTATATTTACCACTAAAATAAACATAAAAAATTATTGAACAAATCCAACACGAATTAGTTGTATTTGTGACATTTAGTGAACATTACATACAAGTTCTGCGACATCCACTTAGACAGTGCAGCATATGGGTCAATAAATTTTACATGAAAAAAGATAATTCTATGGATATAGTAAACTTGCTAAATCAAGTCACGATTATAAACAAAAAAAATACAGAAATTTTAGACGCAACTGGTGGTCGATTTAATATGTTTCGGATATGTGGCGTTAATCATTATGAAAATACTCATTCTGCAATTATTTCTGAGTTTTTAAATCCTGTTGGAACACATGGATTAAAATCGAATTTATTAAAGTGCTTTATTGAATCACTTGGCGATTTTTTTGCAGTTAAAAATTTCAACGTTGAAAGCGCAAGAATTCATACCGAGCACTCAACACGACATGGGCGCATTGACATTCTAATCGAGGATAATCAGCATAATGCTATAATCATAGAAAATAAAATTTATGCAAAAGATCAGCCTGAACAATTAAAAAGATATGATAAGTATGCGCAAAAATATCGAAATGGCTACCAAATACTGTATCTGACATTATTTGGAGATCAAGCTTCTTTACAAAGTGGAGAGGGAATATCATATTTATCAATTTCATATAAAGACCATATAATTAAATGGTTGGAAGAATGTGTAGCAATTTCGTCGCGCCATCCTATTGTAAGAGAAACAATAATTCAATACATTAATCATATAAAGCAGCTAACCCACCAAGATATGAGCATAAAAAACGAAACTGAAATTACTGAAGTTCTATCTAAAATAGAAAATTTACGTGCTGCTAAAGTAATTTCACAAAATTACTCTGCAACGTTTAATTACCTTTCTGAAAAATACTTTAATCCTAAAATGAGAGAATTTGCATCGCAACAAGGATTGGAATATCAATTTGAATACAGCGAGGAATCATTTATAAAATTTTATTTAACAAAGTCGAGTTGGCATGGTAAATATTGGATAGGATTTACTTTTGAATCTAACAGGTGCTTCTACGGCCTATGTAATAATCCTAATGTTTATAGGATTCCCGACGAAACTAGAAAGAAAATTCACGAAGAGTTAGAAAGTTTAAATGTTGGTTCTTATAAAGAAAGTAATTGGTGGCCTTTCTATTCTTATTTTACAAATCTAACTCTCGATGTTTGGGAAAACGACATTATTAAGGACGACTATTTCTTCGATGATTGTAAGGAAAAAATTAAGCAGCTAATGATAGTAATAGAAAAAATAGGAATATAATTTCAATGGGCGATCGCTTAAAGACCGCTAACCAAAATTGCCGATTTTCGGTAATCGGAAGTTTCTTTTACACTTAGAACGTCGATCTTGGTAGAGAGAATTCAGTCCCCTTGGATTGGCAATTTCGATTAGGTGAAACCTTAACTACAACTTTATGACAACAGCAATCTTTAAAAGCATCAAAAAAAACATTGAATCGAATATTTATTCGGCGAAAGAATCGATTGTGGTTTCTGTTGCGTGGTTTACTAACAAGGATCTTTTAGGACAATTAAGCGACAAACTCGAAAATGGCTGCTCAGTTGAAATAATAATTAGTGATCATTTTGAAAACACAAGATTGTCTTTTGAAAGTTTTATTAAAAAAGGCGGTAAAGTTTTTATTTTACAAACACGAAGTGGAAAATTTTTACATGATAAATTTGCTATTTTTGATGGGGTCAAATTAATTGCTGGCTCTTATAATTGGACATATTCTGCGGAGCATTATAATCATGAATTTGTTATTCAAAGCGATGATTCACAACTTTTAAAGCAATTTTCTATTCGTTTCCGAAACCTTAAAGAAATCGTTACTAACTACGACAAATTAATTTTGAGTACAAATGACGCGCTTTTATCAGAAACAAAAGAAGATTCATTTTTAATGTTAGAGAATGAATTGCATGACGAACTAATTGCTTCTGTGGATTTATCAATAAAAGCTGGTGCAAAAATTAATAGATCAATTATCCTAAATCAGATTTACGATTATGGGGCTATTGGCGCCGCAAATCGTCTAATACAAGAAGGCACTGAGAAATTACATTCAGGATTAATAAAGATGTTTCATATTAACAGACTCGATCTCACAATTGAAAGTATAATTCAAAAGGATAAATATAGAGTTTTATTTTCTGACGAAATACTTTTAAAAGCCAAGCAAAGATTGGCACAATTACAATAAACAAAGAAAATTATATCTTAGCAGAGAATTCTGCTTCTTTTCCGCAAATGAAGTATGCAAGCAAAACTTTAGCCGTAATATGATTAGACTATGATGCATTATTGGACATTTCTTGCAATATTAATATCGCATTTTGGATTTTCTCAATGTGAGAATATTGACAAGCTAAAATTAGGTGGAACATATTTGTCCAAAACAAATAATTATATTCCTTTCGAGGTAAAATATAAAGATAGCATTTATCATGATAGTGTCAGCTATCCAAATGATATGTATGAAATCAAAAAATATTCAGATTTCATAATTTCCAAAGCAGAAGATTATATTGTGATGCGAGCCAATAGAAGTTTTTATAATAAATTGAAACTTTATGGAGTTGAGGTTAATTATCCTGAGTCGAACAGAATAAAGAATTATGATGATCAATCTTTATATGAACTTTCTAATTTTGAAGTTACGTACTGGATTATTTATACTTATGAAAATGATAAATTTCGATATGCTTTTGGTTTAGAATTCAATAAGGACGGAAAAATGATTTCTGAAAACAAATTTCCTGATTACGCCAAAAATAAAAATTTTGAAAATTTTATAAATCCATGCAACGCTTTACAGTTGGTAGAAAACAAAAAGCGGTTTAAAAACAAAAAAGTGGATTTCATCGAATTGGCTTATTTAGACGAAAGAAATTCATTTTGCTGGCTCATTCAGGAGAAATTGGAAATTGAAAAACTTGGCATTTCAAAATACTCGCTTGATATGTATTATATAAATGCAAATAGCAACAAACTAGAGACCATTAAAAAGAAAAAGGGAAGTGTGATTGCATGTGGAATTTAAGTATTAAACTTGGTTTTATTATTTCTACCACCCTAAGTAAATTAGCTAGCTTTAAAAATGTAATTACTTAACAGCAATTGCCTTAAGTATTTCATCCGAAGTTAATTAGCTGTTTTCAAGCCTTTAAGCGCGCAGCAGACCTTTCCTGCACCTGAAAACCATCAACCTCAATTGTTTCGTTCTGCTCTTTATATTCGGGAGTAATAGATAATTGTATTTTCCTCTCAATAGCAGCAAGTTCCGTTTTGAATTCACTCAATCGGCTTTCCTTAGACCACGTACCGTTAATCACTTCCTGAAGAACAGGCAGGTCTTTTTGTATTTCAACAATCTTCTTTTTTTCCTGTTCGATATAGCCTGGTAATTTCTCCAGTGCGTTAAAGAAGTTCATAGCTGCCAGCTTTTCATCTTTGGCGATGATACCATTGTTGTAGGTATATTTAATTTTGCCCTCTCCTTGTATCAAAAATCGGTTTACCCGTATATCCACTCCCTCTTTTTCGGATATTTCTGTTTTGACCAAAAGCGTAAATCCGTACAGCGTACCGATTTCTTCATACTGTCCTCCGGTACGGGCTTTCTCTGCAAGCTCGTTGAGCTTGGCACCGATTTGTTTATTATCAGCATTGGAAGGTAAACTGTCCAATCGCAAAGGATTTTCGATAGTACCGTCCGAACATTTTTGTATGCGCTCTTGTAAGTTTTCCCAATCAAGGCTCATTCGGTTAAAACGGGATTGGGCACTTTCAAGTAATTCCGTAAAATCCTGCAGCTTGTATTTGGCACTGAACTTAGAACGGTTAAACGCCTGCTTTTCGCTTTCCAACCCTCCAATCTGTTTTTCCAGTTTGGCTTTATCCAACAGGTCGGTATTTCCCGAAAGAATGGCCACGTATTCCGAGAAGTTCATTCCTGATTTTTCGTCCATACTGCCTTCGTCAATAGTCCGTTTGCCCAGATTGTTGTTTTTTAACTGGTCTATAAATAGCTGTTTATTGTACAACAGGTTAAACTTATAGCTGTCCAGTGATTTTTCTACTGCATAGATAATGACATCTACTTTGTTATCGGCAAAGAACTTAGCAATCTCATTGCCTTTTCGGACTGCCCGTCCGTCGCGTTGCGCAAGGTCACTTGGTCGCCACGGCGTATCTAGATGGTGAACGGCAATGGCTCTTTTTTGTGCATTTACACCGGTTCCTAACATACTTGTTGAACCAAAAAGTACACGGATTTTTCCCTCGTTCATTCCCTTGATCTGTTCCTTACGCTGCTTATCGGTCTTGGCTTCCTGTATAAACCGGACTTCATGTGCAGGTATGCCGTGGTCTTCCACGAGCTTGCGTTTGATTTCGGAATACACATTCCATTCTCCCGGCTTGTAAGTTCCCAGATCCGAAAAAACGAACTGCGTTCCTTTCTGTGCGTTGTATCGGTTGTAATATTTGGCAATGTTTACCGCACAATGCGAAGCCTTGTTATCGGGGTGGTCATCATATAGGCCGTTTACCATACGCATATCCAGCGACATCTTACGGGCATAATCTGTGGCAATGAGCATTTTCGCTTTCTCTTCCGATTGGGATAGCGGAGCTCTTCCCAGTAAAGTAGCATTTCCCGATTTGGCAAACTCCATTAGCTTTTTGATAAAATCTTCCTGGTCTGGAGTAGGTGGTATATTATACAATACCTCGTTCTTATTGGGCCGGTCAATACCTATATCTTTTGCCGTGCGGTAATCCGTGATTTCCGAATAGAATTGGGCTAGCTCCGGCACTTTGATAAAGTATCGGAAACGTTCTTTCGCTACAATATTGTTAGCCACCGAAAATTCATAATCAGTCGTTTTCCTTGCATAGATAGCCGCCCACGCATCAAAAGAGTGAATGCCTTGTTTTTCCATTGCTCGTGGTCGCAGGTATTTGAACAGCAGGTACAGCTCAGTTAATGAATTGCTGATAGTTGTACCCGAAAGAAAGGTTGCTCCCATATCAGTATTGATGCGTTCCTGAATAGTACGGATAGCAAACAAAAGGTTCATTGCCTTTTGGCTTCCGTCCACATTACCCAATCCGGCAACCCTTGTATGTCTTGTGTTGAACATCAGGTTTTTAAATTGATGGCTTTCATCCACGAACAAATGGTCAATGCCCATCATCTTAAAGTCCACTACATCATCTTTGCGGTTTTCAATATCGTGCTGCAGGGTTTTGAGTTTGACCTCAAGGTTTTCTTTCCGCTTGATTACTCCGGCAAGCATCCCCCTTGTAACTTCCTTGCCTTGCGATTGCAATGCATCTATGTTACGCTCTACGCTGTCCAATTCTATTTCGAGTATTTCCTTTTGTATTTCGGGCGATTGCGGTATCATACCGAATTGGTCATGTGTCAGGATAACACAATCCCAATCGTTATTTTTAATATCCCCGAAAATCCGCATCCGTTTTTGCGGCGTAAAGTCTTCTTTTCCAGGAAACAGAATTTTAGCGTGTGGATAGGCAGTACGGTAAGCTTCGGCAATTTCGTGAACATTGCTTTTTAGCCCGATAATCATAGGCTTATTGGCTAGTCCCAAACGCTTCATTTCCTGTGCAGCCGCGCACATTACGAGCGTTTTTCCTGCGCCTACTTCGTGGTCGCAGATCGCACCGTTGTTAAGCTTTATCATCCAAACGGTGTCCTTTTGGCTCGAATACAAATCTTCGATGCCCAATGCTTTTCGGTCCAGTCCCGGAAAATCCTGATGGCTTCCATCATAGTTTGGTCGGACGAAACAGTTAAACGTATCGTTGTATTGCCCCGTCAGCCTGTTCTTAAACTCATCGTTTTGGGCGTGAAGCCAGTCGGTAAAGGCGGCACGGATTTCATCGATCTTGGTGTTGGCCATTTGTATGGCTTCCATATCCCGTACCTTGAACTCCTGGTCGCCAACCATTATTTTTTTGGTAATGTCCGGTGTGGTATTGACAAGGGCGTGTTTGAGAAGAGTAATCCCGTCAAAGTTCCGGCTTTCGGCTTTGACAGCATATTTTTCCCATATATGCAAATTCCCCTGATGGCATTTTACCGAAAAGTCATCGGAGCTTTCCGAGTAATTTATAAGTACATCTGCATCGAAAAGATGTGAAGCAAAACGGGCATAAAGGCCTGTAGGTATCCAGCGTTCGCCCAAATTAAAATCGAGTTCCTCAAATTCGATACGTCTTGGTCGGGCTTCATCCAAAACGGTGAGGCTTGCTTGGGCTTGGCTGTCTTCAGGATTGTTTTCGAGGTAGGCTTTGACCTCTTGGGCTTTTTCAACTACGTTGCCTGCAATCCAGCGTTCGGATATTTCATATTCCTTTTGAAGGGGATTGTAATAAATACGACCGTGTAATGCTTCTTTCAGGTCGTCGTCCGTCATACTGCTGATTTCAGACATATAGTCCAAATTCACAGTTCCGTATTTGTTCAGCGAAGCAGCCAGCGCTTCTTCGGGATTATCCGTTGCTATTGCTAAGGTGGAGAAACTTACAGGACGGCTGAATATATCGGCCTTATGTACAACACCGCCAACGACACGTTCCAAATAAGGGATTTCCTTGCCGGAGTTATCCGTTTTGATGAGCTTGATATTATCGGCATTATTAAGGCTGCCGTACCTTTTGACAAAAGAATCGTAAAGGCGGTTAAGGTTTTCCCTTTCTTCTTTTTGTTCAGTCTGAAACGTTGCCTCCTTATTGTAAAGCTGTTGGTAAACATCACGTACAGCTATGTACGCTTCGGCTCTTGCTTTCTGTAAAGGTGGCAGATGCAAAGGGTGGAAAACCGCCACGCCCTCTGATGTATCTACATCTTGCAGATGACCGACCCAGCCATTATTTGCAACAAGGCAGTCGTTACGATGGAACGATTGCACCTCGCTACTGTACGGAGCAGGTTTGGGAATAACTGACGTATCAGTTGGATTATTACCGCTTGTACTCGAAAACAGGTCGTCGATAGCTTCCTGTTTTTTATCTTCGGCTGAGGTATTTCCATTGGTAAGAGTTGGCGTGTACGGTTGCTGCATCGCACTGAAAAGGTCAGTTTGGCGACCTATCGCACGGCTGTTTTTTTTAGTACTTTGCTTTTTGACTTTGGGAGTTCCTTTATTTGGAACAGCTAACATTACAGGTTCGTCCACATTTTCAAACAGGTCAAAAATGCTTAACTGCTTTAATTCCTGCAGGCTTTCCCGATTGGTTACAGGAGTTGGTACAGATAGCGACTTTTGTATAATGCTCACGGGTTCGACAACTGCTGGTGTAGCCGTTGTTTGAGTAGGGGTCTTTGTTGTAGGTCCTGCGTTACTTTCTCCTTTATACAAACCAAAATTCAAATGCATTCCCAAATCGTCGGAAAGCATTTGCTTCAAGTCTTTGGCAATTCCCTCAAGGCCGTCTTTATGCGTATAGATTAATGCAGGTTGCCCATAGGCGTCGGTATCTAATTTACGTTCGGTATGCACAATTCTTGTACTGTCCTGAAAGAGTGCATTGCCCGGTGTGTTGTATTCTGTCTGCATGCTTTGGCAAAACAGATCTTCCCTTTGGGTCAGGCCTTGCTTTGCCCTATTCTTTTGCAGGATAATCAAATCACTTCCAACTGCTGTTCCGGCGTAATCTGTAAACAGGTTGTTGGGCAAGCGAACAACCGAAATCAGATTATTATCCTGCATGAGCGTCCTGCGTATAGGCTCATTGTTCTGGCTGTTGAGAATGCCCTGCGAGGTAATGTAAGCCAGCAGACCACCCTCACGGAGCATATCAGTACCTTTGAGAAAAAAGTAATTGTGAACGCTTCGGGCTGCCTGTACTTTTGCACTGTCCTTGCTTCGTGAATAGGAAAGGTCGAAAACGGAAGTGTCTCCAAAAGGGATGTTACTGGCTATTACATCATAGCTGTTTTGTTCCTTTTCGGGGATTTCTTCAAAACCGGAAATACGGATATTGCTTTCAGGATAAAGCTGTTTTAAGATCTTGCCTGTGAGCAGATCTTTTTCGTAAGCAGTAACATTGGCTTTTTGATTTTCTGAAAAGGATTGTATGAATGAGCCGACACCGGCAGAGGGTTCGAGGAATTTATCAATGTTCAGACCGCTTTCACGCAAGGTTACGGAAATCGCATTAATGACCTGTGACGGAGTATAAAAAGCCGTCAGAACGGAGCTTTTCATACTATCAACATATCTGCGGTATTGCTTTTCGTCTTCTAAATTTTCTTTGAGTAGCTGGTGGAGTTCGCGGGTGATCGGGAAAAGGTCGTGTTCGGTTTTTCTCCAATTATTGATGTCAATTTCATTCGCTATAGGGTTCAACACGAATTTAAGACCGCCAAATCCGCTGTATTGCATCATTAGAAGTCTTTCGCCTACGGTGGCTTGTCGTTTCTCCTTTTCCAGTTTAAAAGCAATTCGCAGGGCATCAATGTTCTGTTGGAGATGCTGCTTTTTACTGAAGCCCATGTTTCTGTATCCATATTGAGATGGTTCCCGTTATTTCGGTATAGAGCAGGTCAAACTCATAACTGTACGCGAAGTCATCGGTTAGCTCGTATCTGGAAAAAACAGGCGTGCAGACAGGAAACATTTTAAGGGCAAATGGTTGCAGTTCCTCGTCTGCCATAATAGTATCAAACTCATTGCAGACAACCTGAAAAACAGTGTCAAACCTGGAGAAATAGAGGTTTTCAAACAGGATGTAATTTGCTATTTCACTGCATTGCTCAATAGTGTTTCCCGAACTAAATGCGCCCTCATAAGCATTGGCTGCCCACGAGGAACGCTGTTCAATAAACTTTTGGTCATTAGTTTTTTCGGGGAAGCTGATATTTAATAATTCTTGCAGTCGTAATCTGAAATACGATAAGTCTTTTCGCTGAGTATCCATACTGTAATTTTGTTTAGAATTGGCATGATGCCTAAAATTATAGCACTAGATAATAGCCTTTACTGAAGTTGAATGCTTTGGCTTTGCGTGGCAGGATTTGGCGCAAAGAGATTAGTTGTGAAAAATTTAATTTGTATTTTTGTGGTTGACAAATAAGCTTTCAAGCTTGCTCATAAAATATACGCATTGCTTATATTTAAGGCTACCTTGCAATAAAAAAACTTGAACTCTGAAAAAATTAATTCAGAATCTCTATCTTTGTAGTCTGATTTACTAATTAACATATTATCTGTGTCTTTCTCAAAAAGACAAGCTCGACAAAACGAGCTATTAATGCATAGAATCTTCTAATTCTTTAATGCACAGATAATCGTATCCAGTTATTTTATCCAATCTTAAACAAAAACAATTGATTACAAATCGATTGCTTCATCACTTTGCATTGTGTCCAATATGTGATGATAATACAATGATTAAAAATGAATAGTAAACAGTTAATAAGCAGAAATATAGAAGTTTTTTATAATAATGCATCAGAAGAAACCAGACTTGATAAAGGAATGGGCATATTTGAATTTGAAAGAATTAAATCACTCATAGAAAAATATATTCCATCTTCGCATTCAATAATAATAGATGTTGGTGGTGGTACAGGAAAGTATTCAGAATGGCTTGCAGAAAAAGGACATCAAGTTCATTTAATAGAACCAGTACCAAAACATATTAGATTAGCCCAAAATAGAGCGAATAAATTAAAAAATAAATTTTCCGTACAATTGGGCGAATCTCGAAAATTAGATTTTAAAAATAATTTTGCCGACTTAATAATACTTCACGGACCACTTTATCACCTTCAAAAAAAAGAAGACAGAGATTTAACCATTTGTGAAGCTAAAAGAGTTCTAAATAATAACGGAATTATATTAGCTTTTGCCATTAATTATACTGCATCAACTTTGGTCGGTCTTTTAAATGGTCTAATTCATAAAAATTCATTTTTTGAAATGTGCAGAGAAGAATTAACATCAGGAATACACAATCCACCTGATGATTTCCCTTGGCTTTTAGCAGAAGCATATTATCATAAACCTGAACAACTAAAAGACGAGTTTATAAATCAAGAATTAACCCATATTAATACTTATGCAGTTGAGGGAATGGCTTGGTTGGATAAAGAATACTTTGCAAATATGATGAATGACAAAAAGAAAAAAACATTATTAGAACTTATTAAAATCACAGAAAATGACAGTTATCTTTTACCTTTTAGCCCACATATGATGATAGCTGTTCAAAAAAATAACCTATGAAAATTAAAGAAGTATATTATAAAGCATTAATCGAAAATAATGGTCAACTAAATGAAATTGACCTTGGTGAAAAATTTGGACTTAATGAAGAAGAAACAAGAGAAATAATTGTACAGCTTCTATCTGAACATAAAATCGAATATGTCGAATATAGGTCTTGCAATTACAGATTGAACAAACTCAATAAAAGAAAAAAATAACTGTAGCTAACACCTTAATAATTACTTGTTTTAATGCTAAACAAAGGGAATTACTGTTTTGCTACATCTGATTTTTCTTCAGAAAACACTCGTACAACTTATTATTAAAGATCAATTCAAAACTAAACCCTCTTAATAGTCAGAGGGTTTATTGTTTATACAAGATTTGTAACATCCTTCCAACCTCAATATCCATTCTCGAAAAGGCAAACCATTTCTTGCCCAGGTCTTTGAGTGATGCTCCGATATGGTAAAGCTCCGTATCGTCAATTATCATAAAGCGGTCGTGAGCATTTGAAAATAATTCAACTTCAATGCGAGGATATTGGCTGTTGTACCGTTGCATATCCAACCGTAATTGATTGCTTATGCTTTTGGTATAAATTGTTGCGGTTACATTGTCGCTTCGCTTGCCCAATAAGGTTAATACCGTGTCATCCACATAATTATCCAGCAGGATGATGGAGCTTTGAGCACTTCGGATAATATCGGACACAAAGGCATAGGCATCAAAAATCTGCCCATTGTAGAAAATCCCTTTTTCGCTGTGGAGCTTATCGCTTTCCAAAGCCTTAAAAATCTCTTCAAATTTTTGGTCGGATTCGGATTGCTTCATTTCAATGTTATCCAAACGATAAAATAGGGAGGCATTGCTGATAAGCACTCTTCGCATTTCCACAAAGGCTTCCATAATTTCAACACTGACTTTAACGGCTATATCAGAACGAAGTATAGCAGAAGCCATTGCGACCCCTTGTTCCGTAAAAACATAGGGTAAATAACGTCTTCCGCCGTAGCTTAAACTTGAGGTTCCAATTTGGAACCTCAAGTTTTCAATGTCCTCTTCGGTCAGTTGAAAGCAGAAAGAAGCAGGAAACCTTTCAATATTTCTTTTTACGGCTTTGTTGAGGTTCTTTGTTTCCACCTGATATAAGGAAGCGAGGTCGCTATCCAGCATCACTTGCTTTCCACGTATGGAATAAATCAGATTTCTGATTTCCATTGTGCTAATGGTAGGCTTATTTTCCATTACTTTTTGTAGATTTTATTTTTGTCAAACTCAAAGGAAGTTTCGGCTTTGTCATTCAATACGATATACGCATCGAATTTTTTACCTGCCTTGCTTTTCATTCCCTTGATAAGGGAAGTTTTGCCTTTATTGACAAGGTTTTCAATATCGGCAGTGCCGATTTGTACGCCACACACGTTGCGGAACTGCACCCAACTGCAAACTTCGTCAGGACATTTGACAATCTTATCCCGGATAACGAGCTGTTGGCTTTTACATTTCGGGCAAATGAGTTGTGGTAGGTTATTTTGAGCAATGGAAGTCTGCAACAATTCAGTGGTAATAGATGAGGCATAAATTTCCATTTCTTTTTGAAATGCCGTTGCATCCGTTTCGTTGTTCTCGATTTTCTGCAATGCGAGTTCCCACTGGGCTGTCATTGCCACATCTGCTATTTTTTGGTCTTTAACCAATTCATATACCTGCAGTCCTTTTTCTGTTGGTATCAAGGATTTATTATCCCTTTGGATATATTTACGGGTAAACAACGTTTCAATTATCGCAGCTCTTGTCGCCGGGGTTCCGATACCAATATTTTGCAAGACTTTGCGTTCGTCTGCATTTTCAATTTCTTTTCCGGCACTTTCCATAGCCGACAAAAGGCCTGCTTCGGTATAAAGTACAGGCGGTTTGGTTTTCTTCTCCAAAACGCAAGCTTCTTTTATTTTAAGATCATCTCCTTTTTTCAACTGGGGCAAATCCTGTACCGATTCTGTATCATCATCGGAGAAACTGCCTTTAATGGAACGCCAGCCCGCTTCTATAATCTTACAGCCTTTTGCGGTAAAATCATAATGCAATACCTGTAAACCGACATCCGTTAACTCTTTGACGCAGGCCCCGGAAATGGCTTCGAGTAATCGAAAGGCAATCATATCATAAACCGCATTTTCCTTTGCATTAAGCGCTGATGGGATTTTATCAGTAATTAATAATCCATGATGGTCCGTAACACGCAAATCGTTCACGATACGTTTATTAAAACGACCCCATTTCACTTGAGATAGGGTTTGTTTAATGTTTTCTCTGTTTTGTAAAGCTCTTACAAGAATGGGAATTTCTGCCCACATATCTTCAGGAATGTATTTGCTTCCTGTACGTGGGTATGTAATAAACTTTTTTTCGTAAAGACTTTGGGAAATGTTGAGGGTTTCTTCAGCAGAAAGGTTCAATTTTTTGTTAGCTTCTTTCTGCAAGCCAGTAAGATCGAACAATAAAGGTGGTTGTTCAGTAACGCTTTTGGTTTCTACCGATGTAACTACTGCCGTTTCGCTGCGCTGAATGGCTTTAAGCGTATCGCCGCTAAGTTTTTTGTCTTCCCATTTGATTTTTGAGGTACTTTTAAAATTTATAAGCTCTTTGTTATGTGACAATTGTACCTGCCAATAATTTTTTACAGCGAAACTTCTGTTATCCAAATAGCGTTTGCATATTAAAGCCAGTGTAGGTGTCTGCACTCTTCCGAGTGAATAAACCCCATTGGCTGCTGCTATCGAGAGTGCTTGTGTAGCATTTATACCTACTAGCCAGTCGGCGCGGCTTCTGCCTTGCGCGGCCTGATATAATCCGTCAAATGCTGTCCCACCTTTGAGATTGTCAAAACCTTGTTTAATGGCTTTTTCAGTAAGCGAGCTAATCCAAAGCCGTTCAAAGGGTTTGTTGCATTTCAGGTATTCGTAAATGTACCTGAAAATGAGTTCGCCTTCACGTCCCGCATCGGTGGCTACGATAATGCATTTGCTTTTGTTGAAGAGCTGTTCAATGATTTTCAGTTGCTTTAATGCACTTGTATCTGCAGAGTAGCCTTTATCTTTTTTGACCTTTCGGACAGTCAGTAAAAAAGGGTTTGGGAGTATAGGCAGTGACGCTTTGTCAAATCCCGTGATCCCGTAATCTTCGGGCATGCCCAATCCAATGAGATGGCCTAGTGCCCAAGTAACAAAATAGCCGTTACCTGTCAGGTAACCGTCCTTTTTCTCGGATGCGCCCAATAAGCCGGCTATTTCCCTTGCTACGCTTGGTTTTTCTGCAATTATAGTTTTCATACATCTTACATTTTACGTCCTTTGGATTTGGCAGGTGCGTCAGGTTCTTCCTGTTGTTCCTGCTGCTTTCTGTTGTTGGGATTTGTTTGACCGGATTTCAAGGGCTCCTTGATATTCTTGGTTGCCTCATTGGTTTTGCCTTCTGAATTGACCGCCGTCTGCGTTTTATGTGCTTCAGTAGGTTTTGCCTGTTCCTTAATCTTGTCCGGATTTTGGAAAGAGAAATCCGTTTTATTGGTTTGCTTGTTGAAAGTGATATAACCATTATATTCCTTTCCCTTCTTATCAACCAAGCCACTTACATAAACCGTCTGCCCATCTTTGAACTTTTGGTATTGCTCTTTATCCAGCTCTTTGTCCCTGAAAGTTTTCGGAACTTCCTGCGATTGGTTTTGCTGATTGTCCTGTGTTTGTTTGTTGGTGTTGCTCCTGTCGAACTGGAACTCTACAAAACGCTTGTCGGCATTGAATTGTACGGTTGCATCGAACTGAGTTCCTTTCTTGGAAGTCATTCCTTCTAAATAAAGTGGCTTGCCCTCCATTAAGGTTTGCTTCTGCTCATCATTAAGTTTTACACCTTTGAGCTCATCAGGGATTTTTATAAACTCAGTACGTAATGCCACCAGTTCATTGGTAAGTCTGTCCACACTTATAATGGAAGGAATGGTCTCGTTTGGATTTTTTATATTGACAAGATTAACAACACGCCCCATATTTCCTGTTTCTAGCAGGTTGTTCTTGTCTGCCTGACTGAAGCTATGCCCAAAAAACTCAAAGTTCAGGTTGGGCTCTTTTCGAATTCCGTGAATGGCAACTACTACCTGTCCGTCGTCATTCGATTGCAGCGATAATCGGGCGTCCATTCTCGTAACGGCGGTTCCCAGGTTTAGGCTTACAGGTACAAGCTCATTTGTCTTGTAACCTTTAAGTAGCGGATCGAGCAAGTTCATTTTTTCAAGTTTCTCTTTACTTAATCCCAAGTTGTTCATGGTTTCCCAATCAATCTGTTCCGGTTTGTATTTATACTCACTTGTGTCCGGTGTGCTCTGCGTTGTTTCCATATTATTTTTATTTTCTTGTTTATGATTCTCTTGTGGTGTCTTCACTTCGTGCTGCTTCATCAACTTATCACCTTCAGGACTTGGTTGATCTACCTGTTTTTGCATTTCTTTTGCCAACTTAATACTCAGTGGTGCAGGAATTTTAAAGAAGGAAAAATTGGTGGGGTTCTTAAGCTGGCTGAAAAAATTGGAAAAGAAGTTGGAAAATAAATCCCCTTGCTTATCGACACGCATGAATTGGTTCTGGTTTTTCTTTGAAGGTTCAATGGTTTCCAGTTTTCCATTTTCATCAATGCCCTTTACAGCCATGATTTTCATTTTCTCTTTATCCAGCACCAATAATATCTCCGATATTTGTTCGGGAGACTCTGCTTTTTCTGAAATTTGTTCACTCATAGTTTAAAATTTTTAAATTAATTCCCGAAAGTAAAAGAGGTCTTTGCTATCTGGTGTTAACTGGCATCCGATGGCCTTATTTGTCACTTGCTGGCTTTCTTTTAGGCACCGGGGCCGTAAAGCTTTCCCTGACCAACTGATGTATATCTGAGAGCTTATAATAAATTTTTCCGCTGATTGTATAATATGGTAGCTTGCCTGACGAGCGGTATCTTTGCAATGATCGTGCACTTATCTTGAGCATCTGAAGGACATCCTGACTGTCCAGTAACTCTTCTCCATCAACAGCAGTACGCTGATTCTTACTTGTGTTTACCACATCCATAAGGATGTCGAATCTCTCCATGATTCGGTCCATCCACGCCGTGAATTCCATTCTATCGATATTCATAACCGCTACTTTTGGTTTAACACCACAAAATTGACACATGAAAAAATTATTTTCTGCCAAGTCTTGCCCATTGGCAAGGAAGATTTTTTTAGCAAATCGTTCTATAAAATGGTGGGATATCGAAGTCTGGGATTGAGCGTTCATTACGATAAGTAAGGGTTTTGCCTTTTGCCAATGGGCAGACATGGGCAATAAAAAAGCAGTGCTGTGGGCACTGCTTTAAGTAACAGGGGCTGATATAAAACCTACAGCTCCTTATCCATATACTGCTCAAGGGAAGATTTGAGCTGGTCCAGGAATAAGGTACGATTGGAGGCCCTATCTTTCATGCGATGAAATGAATGATGAATATCTCCAAGCGGTACACGAAAAAGTATTTGAAATACAAGAGTAATTTTGCGAATACCAATTTTTCCATGAGATATTACTCCCGAAGCGTAGAGCGCATAAATGAGTTCGATGAGTGCATTTTTAGAGTCGGTCCAAAAAATATCTTTAGTTGACTCATGATTATTCAGCACAGAACCTGAATGTTCCTCAGGATTTATCTTCGTTATCAGATAGGTATAAATTAATTCGTTGGCCATAATCCTGGCAACTTTAGAATCGTAGTATGTAGAAAACTGGTGGTCGATTTCAAAAACGTAACTGTTGAGTCCGTCCCTGTAATTAATTTTTCCTCTCAAAAAATATTCCTCATCTCGGTCTATTCTCCCTGATCTGTAATAGCGATAAAAGTGACAGCCGCAGACATCTTCTTTAAACTCCTGTTTAAGTGACTGAAGCTGGTTCATGAAAAATTTCTGGTACATCTTGCCGTTCTTTACCGGACAGATGGTTTCAATTCTGAATACTTTATTATAATACATCAGTTGTCCTAAAATATAGGGCTTAATGTCACGGAAAAATTGTATCTCGTCGGCTTCATTTGCGAAGCCCTCTTTTAAGATTTGTTCTCTGGTTGTATGCAGCATCTCATTCAAATACAGTGTCATTTGATAAGCCTCATCAATCAGATGGGAGGTTTCTCGCGAAATTTGATCTTCCTTACTATGGATTTCGGAAATAATTGTACTCAGTGGTTTCATAGCTCATATGGTTTTAATGTAATACCTTTCAAAAAAACTTATGGACTATATAAACATTACTGTGCTTACTGTACAAATCATGCTATACGATTAAGATGGGGCTATTCACAAGCAAAACCAATTATGAAAAGATATTACGGTTCAGTAGATTTACAGTTGGATTAAAAGAACGGATTAAAATTTTAGGTTTAAGCGGTATTGGGTCGGCGTTAATTTGGTATGTTTTTTAAAAAAATGGCTGAAAGATTGGGGATTTCTAAAATTTAAGTGCTCACCGATCTGGGTAATGGTAAGGTTAACATCTGCCAGTAGTGTGTACGCTTCAGATATAATTGCCATTTCAATATAATGTTTGGCAGACATTCCGATAGCATTCCGTACAGCCTTACCCAAGTGCCCCTTGCTGACAAATAAAGCGTCCGCATAAAAGCTTACATCATGGCGTAGTCTGCAATGCTGCTGCACAAGTGCCAGAAAGCGCGTACTAATTTTTTCAGTGCGGCAGTAAACATCAATTATATTTTCACCATGCTTGTAGCATATCCCGCTGAATTCATAAAGGATAAGATTGAAATAAAGCAGTACCATTTCTTCCTGAAAAATACTATCCCTGCTACTAATTTTTTTCTTAAGAAATCCAACAACCTCTATCAGATAAATTATTTCAGCCTGTGTAAGCGAAATTACAAAAGGTGAATAGCTGGTAAGAATCTCTATGTAACCGATACCGGATTTTGAGAACCTGTTGGTAATGGCAAAATCCTTTTTACAGGAGATAAAGCTGACCTTTAGCGACGGTGTCTGTTTAATGACTTCAGCCGTACTGGGAACTGCGTACATATCTCCTTGGGAAAGACGGACCGTTGATGGACCATCCATAAAATATATTGTGCCGGATACTATCACAAGGAGAGAAAACCAGTCTGGATTCATCAGGGTTTTGCGTGCCTTAAAAGATTTAAAATCTATAAGATGATAGACTTTTAATTCCTTTTGCCAGCGTCTATTTTTTAAGGTGTCCAAAATGTTAGTGTTTTATATTAATAAAATGCCGCTCAAAGCGTTTCATCGCTTAGTCAGCTTTTAGTACAACATGCGCACAGAGCAGTAAAAACAAATAGGATATTGCATAGTGCAGGAATTAGAAAAACATACACAAAGTCATGTGGATCGGAACTCTTAAGTCCCCCGTCAGCGAGATAACCCACCATTTCATCATAGCTCAGAAGATCTATGATGAAATAAAGGCTACCTACATTCAATGTTATGAGCAGAAATCCTGAAGCTATAGCAACAGTTCGCTCATAACGTTCCAGCAGAACAATAATCCAGTTCACAGAGTAGGGTCGTTGCTTTGATATATCTCGACGGTTAATGCCATTTTTAGCCCCAGAATCAGGTTTTGCTCTGCACCGCTAACCGTCGCAGCTATACTGGTAACGTTGGTCTCCCAGTCTTTGTCTTTTCTTTTCTTCTCATAGGCTGTATATCGGGCAACTGAAGTAGCAGTTAGGATTATACGTTTATCCTCATCAGAGAATCCAGTATTGGCAAGAACGCCTGCCTCATAGGAAACAATAACCGAATGGATATCATCATATGGATCATTAGCAACTAAAGGGAGGTTATTTACAAATGTTATAAAGTTTGCCTTGGCACTTACTCCCATTGTACATGCTGTCAGCACATCGGTAATAGCATTTTCGTTATTTACTATCCATGTGATTTCTGACAGTCTTCCGGACAAATTATAATCGCTGGATAATGGCATCAGCTCAGGGTGGGCATCTGAAACCGAATCAATTAAAATAGCTATCTCTTCAATAGACTGGGAGTTAAAGTCGGTATCGCCGATAATCTCTAGGATTTCATTATGCATACTTCCTGCGGTATCGAAGGGATTCGCTGGATTACCAGGTCCAATGCCTGATTTTTTTGCACTTTCATTTCGATACGCAATTTCCGTAGTCTTACCTGTAAAATCATCTGTATAATCATCTGAACAGGCAACAGTGAATAATGGCAGGATTGCCAACAATACTTTTAAATTTTTCATGTGTACTAGTGTTAAATGTGACTGATTACTTTTTTTTTCGTCAGTTCATTTTTCACCTCGAGGGAAAGCAGAACGGTGCTGGTTTTAAGCCAGACTTTGCTTTTGAATTCAGAGCAAAACTATTTGCTAAATGCAACATTTACAAATGGTTGTCTGGACATTTACAGTATTTTTACTATCGTTTTTCAGAAAATCGACACAGCTTTTTTGTGTCCGCTTTGTAGGTTTTTCCTGTTTTTATAGTATATTTGATATATTCATCACTATTTCGTTTGCCCCAACTCTCACTATCATACTTATTGTATTAAATGGGGGTTCCTACCAATGAAAATAGCTTAAATCTAATCTATGATTGTAAGATATTTCCTTGCAATATCTTTATGCTTTAGTTATTGTATACACGCACAAAAGCATATGATTCAAATTCCTGATTCGTTAAAGAGTAAGGATTTCGACTATATATTTGATCGTATCGAAGATGGTAGTATAAGTGATGGTGCTAGATCAGTATACCTGATCTCATTTCTAATAAAGGCCAAGTCGGAGGAAAACTGGGAGGAACTTTCCAATGGCTATAAGAACTATATCTACTATGCCCCAGACCAGTCAAAACTTATCTACGCCGATAGTATGGTTTGGGCAGCTAAAAAATCAAACAACGATGAAATTATAGGATCAGCATACCTGTCAAAAGGCGTTGCTTACTATAGTCAAAAACGTCTCAAAGAGGCAATGGATATTTACTTAGTCGCCGACTACTACATAAAAAAAACAAATGATCCATACCTCATTCACAAAACCAAATATCAAATTGGGCAGATAAAACTTTATTTGGGATATTATAACGAAGCGATCGCACTTTTTAAAGAGTGCATCAGCTACTTTAAAGATTCCAATGTCAGGGCATACTTAAACTCTCTGCATGCATTGGGAGTCTGCTATAAAATGGTTGGCAATCATGGGCTTTGTACTGCTACAAATGAAATAGGTATAAGTGAAGGAATCAAAACCGGAAACCTCGACATGCAGTCCTACTTCATATTTTCAGAAGGAGTCAACCAATGCCTGATCCGCAATTATGCCATAGGCATTGAAAAGCTGCAAGATGCATTGCCAGACATTCTGGACAATAAGGACTTTTCCAATGAAATGGTGGGATACTTTTATATTGGAAAATGTTACTGGGGATTAAACAATAAGGAAAAGGCTCTGAGATACTTTAAAAAAGTTGACCAAATCTATATGAAACGGGATTTTATGCGTCCTGACCTGAGGGAAGCATATGAGTTTATGATTACTTATTACAAGGACAAAAATATGATCAAGTTGCAGTTACATTATGTTGAGAAATTACTCGAAATAGATAAGAAACTGCATCATACCTATACCTATCTTCAAGGAAAAATCCGTAAGGAATATGAAACTAAAGAGTTGCTGGCTGTTCAGCGTACGCTTAAGGGAAGGCTGGATCGGCAGAGCTATAAGAATCAGATATTGTTTTCTATCATTGGAGTAATGTTCATTGTCATAGTATACGGGATAGTTAATTATTTTAAAAATAAGAAGGAGGCTAGGATTAAGTATGAAGAATTGTTGCAAAAAATTGAAAACTCAGAAAAGAGTAAAGACAATAAGATAGATGAGCACGATTTTTCAATGAGCAAAGATGCCGAAGACGCAGTTTTAAGCAGTTTGAAGAAATTTGAAAATAGTAAAAAGTTCCTTGAAAAGGATCTTAATCTTACTAAGCTGGCAAGCTACTTCAAGACCAACACTAAATATTTATCACTAATAATTGTTCGTCACAGAAATAAAAAATTCAATGAATATATTAATAGCCTTAAAATAGATAATATTGCCAAGAGGATTCGTAAGGAAAAAAATCTGCAGAATTATACCCATGAGGCACTCGCTGATGAAGCGGGATTCAGCAGTACCAGAAGGTTTGTAAAGGCCTTTGTAGCCGATACTGGAATAACGCCTAAATATTTTATTGAAGAATTAAAGAAGGAAGATTTTAGCGGATAATTTTTACCTTGTCGGCTTTGCAGGGATTATAATTTTTCCTTGTTAGAATTATACTCTTGATGTAATGTGTCTAACATCCGCAAAATTATTCCAAAGCACGCCTCATTAGTTTCCGCGAACTGCAATTTTACTTTTTCTGTAAACTTTTTTAATGCCTGAGATCGTACATATTTTAATTTCTTGACCTCTTCAGCTGAGTTCCTTTCTATGTAACGTTCTGTTAACGTCGTATGATACAAAGTTTGCAGTCTATAAAGCTCTTTATTAGCGTAGGAATGTCTATGAACCACTGAATTTCTGTCGTTGTAATAATGGTTTAGAATTTGTTTAACTTCCAAGTACAAAGTTTCAAGTGTTGAATCTTTTATTCTTGGATTACCAATGATTTTCTTATAATTGACTTTGCTCTCGTCAATTTTAAGATAGTATGCCATATTTATAAATTGAAGCAGCCTGTCAGTTACAGATACAACCCTGATCATATAATTTTCTACATTGTAAGTTAGATGATCGCCTCTGCTTATCGTATTTTTTTTATTATAGCCGAAATTATTTAAAAGTCCCACAGCATTATCCAGCTGGGATAGAAGTGATAAAAAGTGGACAAAATAAAATTGGGTATTATTTACGTAATATTCCAATTCGGTATAATTCTCTTTGTCGATATCCTTCAGGGTTAGGTCATCTCCAATTTCCAATGTAAAAGTATGGTTGTAAATCTTATCTAAACTGTTCATTTATCATTTATTTAGGATAGTTGCATGACGTTAGGCAAAAGTTTTGGTTTTAACTTTTGGTGAATGAAGATGAATTAATAATCTAAAATCCATCGTCAGGATATTTTATAAAGTCAACATGTTTCAGGCAGTTGCAAAGTGCATACATTATATTGGTCAGACGTTCATTGATTTTTAGAAAGACATAATCATTCTCTCCTTGCATTTCCAAAAATTCACCGTTCTTAAAAATAAAGGTAATGCGATCAAACTTGTAAACATAATCTTTCCCCTTATAATAGCCTGCTGAATGGGAAACGCAGTTTCTGAGCTTTGAACAGAACTCGATAAATTCTAAATCGCTCTTTGCATCTTCAGGATAGCAATCCTTATTAAGCTTGGATAGATATCTGAATTTTCTGGAAAGGGGAATAAAGGTGTTTTTCTTTAATTCAGATAATAGGTGCATTTTTTCTTCATCTGGCAAATTTTGACATAATCTGAGGATTTTAGAATTTAAGTCCTTTACCATACCTTCTAAATCTGCATCCGTAACAATATCTTCAAAACAAAATGAGAGTGTTGTTTCAAAATTGGTAAATGTATCTACAAACAGCTTTCTGTTTAACTCATTATGGTAAGCCCCTGAAAGCAGCTCATGATCAGCTATTTCATAAATTCTAGTTACGTGAGGCTGCAGTTCCAAAATGCTTGAATCAAATTTTATGGTTCTGTTTTTTATTTCCTGGCTGATCTTAAAGAATATTTTGCCATGATAAAACTCGTTGATAATGGAGTACAGGTTCTCAAAGTATGCCTTACGGACATCATTTTCCCTAAATTCAACGGTACGGATTATTGATTTAATTTTTAGGGTCAAATCATGAAGTTTGTTCAGATTTTCCATATTATTTTCTTGACCATGTATAAACTAAAATTTGTATATCTTGTTTTCATCTTATGAATGGAGCAATTCAGGGTACAGCTCACCTATATATTTTTTATCTGTTGCGGAAAGATCATAATTAAAAGGAAATGATTGTTTGTTTTTTGTAAATTCTGGCGGAAGATAATATCCCATTATGGAATCTCTATCCACTTCGGAATATCGGATTGTGGTTTTATCATATTCCTGAAAAACATTTTTATCAACATCTGCTTTTGACCAGCCATGTGTAAAAGCATAATAATTATACACTACATTTTTGTCCCAGTCCATTTTTATATCCGGGCTTTGGTGCTCGTGGATCAGTCCTAATGCATGTCCGAATTCATGTAGTACGACCTGCTTATATTCAGGCTCCGGCAGGCTGTCGCTGAGCCACCCAAAATTTATGGTTGCTTTATGTTTATCAACACCCAGTGCATCTGTGCCAATATAGGACCAGCTTCCCGTCGCATCGTAGCCAACCCTTATTTGAGCTTCATCTCTATTATCTGTTCTTTCAAATTTTATGCTGCAGTGCTCGCTCCAGATCGAGGCGTACTGGAGTACTCTCTGGTCTCTTGCCTTATCGCTGACAAAAAAGAATACTTTTAATGTTTGGTTTGGACGCCAGAGTTTTCTGGTCTCAGCAGCCATTTCACTAAGATTTGTGAAATCACCAATTTGTGTTAAGAGATGCTGTTTGTGTTGGAATTTTTCCAGGACTATTTTTTTCTCATTGCTCAAAGATTCAACTTTCAGGTTGTCTGGTCTTTCTTTGAGCGCCAACTTCATTTCCGGGAAATTATTCTGGGTAAGTTTCTTTGTAAATTGTACTTTCATAATGTATTTATTGCCTGTTTTGAACTGGTTCTACTTTTTGTCTTCTAAGGATGTAGCGGCTGTAATTTCAACGATTTCTTCAAACTCTATAATTTCAGCTCCTCTGTTGACCATCCGCTTATAAAATCCAGGCACCATTTGAACTAAAAACAGCCTGTAATTATGTTTGGAGGCTATGATGAATATTTCCCTTATAATTTTTTTCCCATAGCCCTTATGCTGCAGGCTGGGATCTATCAGGATGTTTGAGATTTCAATATTTTTTGATTCCCGATTTATTACAAGTCTGATCAACCTGCCACGGCTGTCCGTGGCTGACGTTTTCTCTTTTGTATAAAAATCGATCTCGTCTTGTGCGTTATAGTCACTGTAGGTGTAATTTTTCGACATCAGGGGGTTCAAATCAATGAATTTATAAATTGCATCTACAATATGATCATTTATAAAGTATTCATCCTTGCCGTCGATATGCTGGGTAATTTTTCCATCTTCAATGACATAAAAATTTCCATTGTCAAATTTCACGGTGGTAGAGCCGTCATCTTCTTTTCCCCTGTAGTGACCATTATATCTTAAAAGTCCATCGATTTCTTTTCCTCCGTGCAGATCCTGATCATATTTTTCTTCTATCGTCATAATTATATTTTTGTTTTTTAAGGTGGAAGTAAATAGTACTTATTTCAATTCTGCCAGGCGGTCCTTGTCCTTTTGGGAATAATTTCCCCATTCTCGGTCGTTGATTGAAAATAAGCCATCATCAATCTTATTTTGGTAATCATCTACCAGCACTTTTCTAATTGTATCAATAGTATCTATTTTAGAAAATGAATTGTCTGTTATATAGAGGTTTCCAAAATTTGTGTAAAGTTCAGCTGGCGATTCTTTATCGAAAATACCGATTACATACTCTCCTATATTCCCGCAGCTCTGGATTGAAATTTTTATCGGCAGGGATTCATCAATAATTTCAGATACAAATTCTTCCACAGACATTATCTCATCTTCCGGTGAAATTATTGACGTTGCTCCAAGCAGAAAAGGAATAGTCAGGCCATTGCTGAAATAGCCTTTGCCGTCAAAATGAGACAGCACTTTTAACCAGGGGGATTGATTTTCCATATATAGTTGTAGAGGTTTTATGACGTATGCCAGTTAGTGTATATATTATTTATTTATTATCTATAAGTTATTATCATTCAATATTGGAAAAACTGCCTTTAGTACATCAAAAATTTCTTTGGGCTCCGATAATGCGGCCACTAACATCCTTGATTCAGATAGCTGCTCACTCACTTAACATCAATTTTCTTTCTTATAAATATTTTCAATGGTAGTTTCATTCAAAAAAGGTGCGAAATTATTTATCCAGATATAATCTTCAATTACAATGTTAATATTCTTTAGTAATATCTCGCGAAGTTCCTGGCTGGTATAGATGGTTTTGAATTTTCTTGTATAATAATTCGTGAGCGCAATTTCATTGCTTTCAACGTCATTGGCAAAACTTTCGTAGTCAATTTTTTCGCTGTCGAAATTAGCAATTTCCTGAAGAGTTTGATAATTGAAGTTATTGATCTCGCTTAATTGATAATTTAGAATAAGTTCTTTTGTGATAGGCAGATTAAATTCCTGGGATAAATTGGAATCCAAATCTGGATACCCTTTAGACTTTTTATCACTAATCGTATAAATTAGTTCTTTGTGTAGCTTAAATTTTGGGTTGAAGATCAGACCAGGCTCATAACTTATTTCGTTGTAAAGGCCATTTTCATGAGTAAAGCAATAGCCCAAATTAATTTGGTCTTTTAACTTCAAAAATAATTTTTGAGAAAAAGGATAGTACGTTGATATGAGTTTGTTAGCAAACTCAAAATTTTCAGACAGCACTTCTACATTTGGATCAATGTAATTTTTATCGGTAAAGAATTTAAAAATTCTCGTATAGAAGCCTGCAATGCGGGTATCTGTTTCAACAACGATATTTTCAAAATTTTGATTGGCCTTATTTGTATAATTGTAGGATCCTGTAATAAATGTCTCGTTGTCTATAATCGAAAACTTGTTGTGGTTAAATTTTGAAATGTGCTGACGCCTCACCTCAATCCCGCTTTCTTCAAGATTGTCCAGATGTAAATCAAAGAAGTACTTTTGGTTGACATCATTGTTATCAACCAAAATCTGAATATCCAGATTTTTGAATTTCTTTAAATCAATTAATTTTGATATTATTCTTTTATTGGTAAACCAAGCGACAACAATTGTTATTGAACTCTTTGCCTTATCAAAGTGTTCAAGAATAACCTGCTCAATGTTTTGCGTGAATACTTCCATATTTCTGTTAACGTTGCGCCTGTAAACGAAAACTGCTGGTGTAAGTATACTTTGTTTTCTCCTCCATAATAAATTTTGCAGTAAAACGGCCTTACTTTAAAACTTAAAGCTACTTTACTGGCGGATAGTTTATATTATAAATTTAAGAATAAGGATTTGAATCTGTTTCTTTCAATTTCTTTCTCTTCCTCTTCGGAATCTATATTTCCTTCAAGAAGAACCTCACTGTAAAATAACTCCATCTTTCTTAATAAATTTTCTAAAGCCATTTGCTCTGAAGGTGTAAAATACATTTTATTCTTTAAGATAAACCCACGTAATGTCTCTATTTTGCCATCTATCTCATATAGTTCAATGGGAGTGTTTTTACTCAGAACCGTTCTAATTGAATCAATAGAAACGTCCATCATGTTGTCTTTATCTACACAATCAGGATTTATATAGCTAGGGTTGACTTTTACTCTTAGTGATGTAGGCCCGACCCCATGTATTTCAGAATGTAAATCCGTATAGTTCCCGCAATGTGAGGTTTCAAATGTAATTTCATCGCCTTTGAATGCTCTGAAGAAATCCAGTGTTTTATCTAGTGTCAAATTATTAGCCATTATTTTGATGTATGTTTTTATTGGAATGAATAAAATTTAAATATGAATTCACGATTTTATATTCGCAGATACTTTCTAATTTTTGAAAGCACTAATTGTGAAAATTTCTCCCTGCTGGTCGAGTGATCCTATAGGAGAATAATTTTTTTGTGATAGGACAAAGTGCAGAAAGTTAGTTACAGTTACTCGTTCGTTATCGTCAGCAGTGCCTGCTTCTATATTACGAATTGAATTTGCTTCAGTCATGTTTTCAGGCAAAAGCTGAATCTTTACTACAAACCTTTTATTACCCAGGTTATTTTCATCAATTATTTGAAACTTCATAAGTTGTCGTTTAGTTGTTATTAGAGCATCCACTTAGCAAATGCAAGAGCTATTATTCCTAGAAAGATAAGAAGACCGCCTGCAAGGGTTAGCAGATTCTCCCAAAAAGGGGTCAGCAGGGAACTTCTATAATTTTTAAAACCTTCTCCTCCCAAAGAATTTCGACGATAGAATCTCCTTCTGCCAATAAAAAGTTTAAGGGCAATTCCTATAATTAGTGCTAAAACACCGAAAATAATGAGTACAGCATTATCTCTATTCATATAATCTCCTTTCTAAATAAACTACGTTTCAAAGCCTAGATTCTGGCAGTAATGAACACTGGGTTCTAATAACCAATAAACGAATTTACAAAAAAAATACATTGGGTTTTAATAAGTAAGAAGCGGTAAATCAGATGTTTCTATGAAAATGCTAAGTTTGTCATTTCGTTAATCATGGAGATTAATTCATCCACGGTCTGTGAATTTATTATATCAGACTTTTTTGAATTTTCCAGGATTTTAAGAACTTTGCTTTTCCCGTAGATTATAATTTGATCTCCCTGCCCTGGCGTATAATTAAAACCTCCATTGCTGAGACTTATATATTCAATTTTTGCAGGAAATTCAGTTTCTAAATCGAGTAAAACATATTCTTTCTTTCCTAACTGTAGTCGAATCTCACGGGCCATTTTCTCATCGCCCTTTAGTTCCGTTAGATACAATTTTGTGGTCTCCCTTTGAATTTTATTTTTTGATTTCCAATGCATGTCTTTTGCGTCTAGGTTTTAATTCCAGTGTTTAAGAACCAAAACTACAAAACAGCTTTTTTCTTTTTTTACGGTTTTCCGTAACCTTGATTAAAGATTGCAAAATACTTCATTTTCTGATGAAAATGTATGCGTATAAATACGTGTTTTTAGCACTATCTTTTGTGATAGAGAATGCTTATTGAGATTAAAAACGTAGCTGTTAAATATTATTCGTGCTTTTAGATTTGGATACAAAATCGTCATTGATTTTTGAACCGTGCTTTTCTTCAATAATTTTAAAGAAATCGGAAAGAGAAATCTTTTTATAAAAGCACATAATTGCTAGTGTTGACATAGGAATTCTATAGCCATCGACATCTCTTATCTTCGTGATAATATGCCTATGGACTCCTAACTCTTTACTTTGTTTATTTATTGATTTTTTCGGGTCAATCCAATTATTGGAAATAAAATTGCATACAAATTTATCAAGTAAAAATACTTTACCTGTATCGTCTAAATTTATTTTATTATTTCCGTTTTCCTTAGTCATAGTAGCAAAAAAAGAAATTATCTATAAATATTATTGTCACGATAGTGACAGGTTTGTAATATTTTAGTATGTTTGTAATTGATTATATATATTTGCGATACTTCTAATAAAAATATTTGAAGCATTCGCTTTGAACCCGCATCGGAAAACTGGTAATTTTTGTACGCGCGGGAAGATAAGTGCAAATGCTCACGCCTTAAAGGGCGTGGGCTCACTTATTCGCGCGTATGGGTATACCAGTACCTCCGATGCAGTAAGATGAGTACCCACGCTTCTTTTTTTGGTTATAACTCAACTTCTCAAAGCTACTTCACTATTGAAAGATCGCAGCGTCTTTGTTTAACCTATAATTGGTTTGCTTATGGTGTAGTCTTTACTTTTTATTTATAATGCCTGGCCCTGTACTGGTATCCTGCTGAATTAGTCGGGGGAATGGTCGGGCTTATGCTATCAGCTTCGCCATTTACATTATCTGCAGGAGCGCAGACCTAAAATCCAATAACAGCTATTAACGTATTGAAATAATCAAAAAACCAAGTTATGCCTATGGTGAATTAATTAACAAGAAAAGCCTTCTAATACTCGTAGTGGAATATTCGTATAGAAGGCTAGAGAAAATCAAACTATTGTTCAATTTTAATCCTTTCTAAATTTATGAAAAATCTTTCATTTAACAAGGGCAGGCCTACCTGTCTTTGTATTTTTATTTTTGCCGTACTGCTTTCTAATCATAGTAATGCCACTGGACTAACGTTCAGAACCTACACGAAGCAGTTACAACATCAAATTACAGGTACAGTTACCGATGTCACTGGACCACTTCCAAGCGTGACGGTCATTGTCAAAGGAACTACAACTTCAGCCGTAACAGATGAAAAAGGCAATTTTTCAATTACGGCTAATTCAACAGACGTACTCATCTTTTCATTTTTAGGTTATGCCACACAGGAAATAATGGTTGGAAACCAAACTTCCATAATTGTGATATTAGCAGAAGACAGTACACAGCTTAAGGAGGTGACCATCAATGCAGGTTATTACAGTGTAAATGACAAAGAAAGAACCGGAAGTATTGCCCGCATTACATCCAAGGATATCGAAACTCAACCTGTAAACAATGTTTTGGCAACCATGCAGGGAAGAATGGCTGGTGTGGAGATAACACAGAACACAGGAATTGCAGGAGGTGGTTTTGAAATTCAAATCCGTGGACGTAACAGCATTAGGTCTGATGGCAATGCTCCTCTCTTTATCATAGATGGTGTGCCGTATTCATCAGAAGCCATCGGCTTTAGCGGGACTATGAGCGTGCTGAACACTTTTACAAGTCCCTTAAATAACCTGAATCCTGGCGATATACAAAGTATAGAAGTACTAAAAGATGCCGATGCCACTTCTATTTACGGATCGCGAGGCGCTAATGGTGTCGTACTGGTTACAACTAAAAAAGGTAAAGCAGGACAAACAACGGTTAACGTAAATTTTTCAAGCGGAGTGGCACAAGTAGCACATTTCATGGATCTTCTTAATACGAAGCAATACCTGACAGTTCGAGCTGAAGCATTTCAAAATGATGGCATTACTGAATATCCCGAGGGCGCTTATGATATCAACGGAACTTGGGATCCTAATCGTTATACAGACTGGCAGAAAAAATTATTAGGCAATAGTGCCCAAATTACAAACCTCAGTGCAGGTATACAAGGTGGCAGTGAATATACCCAGTTTTTACTATCTAGTAATTTTAATCATGAAACCACGGTCTTTCCGGGCGACTATGGATACAAAAAGGCTAATGTAAGAACAAGTATCTCACATCAGTCCAAGGATAAACACTTCCACTTGGATTTTTCAGGCGGTTATACAGTTCAACATAACAATCAGCCCCTTGCAGATCCAACACTCGAAGCAATAACCACTCCGCCAAATGCACCTGAAATGTATGATGCGCAGGGTAACATCAATTGGGAGAACAACACCTTTGAGAATAACCCTGCAAGAAACTTTCTGGGAAGCTCACAATCACAGACGTATGATTTGATTGCCAATATCCAGTTATCGTATAAAGTCTCGCAGGATATTACCCTTAAGACTAGTTTAGGCTATACGGACCTTAAACATCACGAGGCATCCGTTTATCCTTATACTATCTATCTGCCAAATTATGGGCTTGGCGCTGAATCTTCGGCCATTTATTATAATGATGTGGCACGTCGCTCCTGGATTATTGAACCTCAACTTAATTGGAAAAATTTATGGGGCAGGCTTCAGACTGACTTACTAGGAGGAGCCACTTTTCAAAGACAGGATAACGAGCAGATTGCCATGTCAGCATTAGGTTTCGCCCATAACAGCCTGATGAATAATCCCGCAGCAGCAACCTACCTTACAGTATCAGGCAACGATGAGTCCATATATAAATATCAGGCCCTTTTTGGACGTCTAAATTTGCAGTTGGATAATCGTTATATTGTAAATCTTACAGGAAGAAGAGACGGTTCTAGCCGCTTTGGTCCGTCAAATCGTTTTGCATGGTTTGGGGCAATAGGCGCGGCATGGATTTTCTCAAGCGAAGATTGGTTTGTTAAACAGGATGTCCTTAGTTTGGGAAAACTCAGGGCTAGCTATGGAATCACCGGCAATGACCAAATAGGTAATTACCAATATTTGGACAGTTATGGTACCTCGGGCAACAACTATCAGGGAATTCCGGGATTGCAGCCTAGCCGCCTGTACAATCCAGATTTTGGATGGGAAACCAATAAAAAATTGGAATTTGCCTTAGAAACTGGATTTTTACAGGACAAAATTCAATTCACTGCCGGCTGGTACCGTAATCATTCTTCGAATCAACTCGTAGGTGTGCCTATGCCTGGAACAACAGGCTTTCCTTCACTTCAGGCTAATCTTGATGCCACCGTAGAAAATAAAGGCATCGAATTGACACTACAGACGACTAATATACAGACCAAAGATTTTAGCTGGACCACGGATTTTAATTTCACATCAGTAAAAAATAAACTGCTATCCTTTCCGGGATTGGAAAATTCCACTTATTCTAATCAATATGTAATTGGACAACCCCTGAATATCATTAAGCTATTTCACTACACAGGGTTGGATTCACAATCAGGAATTTACACTTTTGAAGATATAAATGGCGATGGTTCTATAAATTCTCCAAGTGATAAGCATGTTTTGCTTAATCTCAATCCCAAATTTTATGGCGGCGTGCAAAATCAATTTCGGTATAAGAATTGGCAGCTTGACTTTTTGCTTCAGTTTGTAAAGCAGGACAATATTGATCCAAGAAAAATTATTGGTGTTCCGGGAGAAATGGGCAATAGATCGACACAAATTCTCGATCACTGGTCTGTTCCTGGAGATAGCGGTGCTGTGCAGCTTTATACAACAGGAGTAAATTCGGATGTAGAAAGTGCTTTCTTTAATTATGCAGCCAGTGATGCTGTAATTACAGATGCATCTTATATACGTTTGAAAAACCTTCAACTCTCCTATAACCTGCCTGCCAAATGGATAGGCAATACCAAATGCAGGCTTTATTTACAGGGACAGAACCTCTTGACCTTTACGTCTTTTAAGGGACCTGATCCTGAGTTCCGTGCTGTTGGAACATTACCTCCACTTCGAATCCTTACTATCGGCACACAAATAAGTTTTTAAAATATAGAAAAAATGAAAACAAAATTTTATAAAAACACGATGATAAAGGCTTCCTTAAGTCTTATCGCCATATTGCCCCTTATGGGAGGATGTGATAATTTTACCGAGACTGGCCTCACCCCAACGCAGCTTGACACGAATGCAGTATTTGAAAATTCAAGTACTGCTACAGCTGCCCTAACGGATGTTTATGCTCGCATAAGGGAAGCAAGCCTGCTTTCGGGAAAAAACAGCGGAACAGGATACCGCCTTGGTCTTTATGCTGACGAGCTCACCTGGTATGGCAGCACTGCTATTCAAACCGCATTTTATAATAATAGTGTACTTCCTTCTACAGCCGGTCTTGATGTTATGTGGAACAATACCTATTCACAGATTTATGCTACAAATGCTGTTATAGTAGGGGTAGCTGCTTCTCAAACACTGCAAGAATCCGACAAACAGCAATTAATAGGTGAAGCCCTTTTCATACGTGCTCTTGAACATTTTTATTTAAATCAGCTTTGGGGAGAAGTACCTTATATAACCACAACAGATTACCGCATCAATCGTATTGCAAGCCGGGTATCCCAAGCAGAATTCAACCAGAAATTAATAGATGATTTAGAGCAGGCTGCACAATTACTCCCCGATGCATATATCGACATTGATAGGGTAAGGCCCAATTCATTTGCCGCCCGTGCATTACTGGCAAGAGTATACTTGTATGCACAGCGCTGGGCAGAAGCGGCAAACGAGGCTTCAGCTGTCCTGAACCAGACTGAGCTTTATGTATGGGACACTGACCTGAGCCAAGTATTTTTAAAAGATAACGCTACCACGATCTTGCAGCTCAAACCAAGAAATGAAGGATTAAACACAGACGAAGCTTCCTCCTTTTACTTCAATTCAACACCCACTGTGGTAAGCCTGAGACTCGATTTAATTGCGGCCTTCGAAACAGGGGATCTTCGCCTAAGCAACTGGACACGTAAAGTCACCAATAATAACGGTACATGGTACCATGCCTACAAATACAAAGAGCGTACAAATACTGGGAGTTCTGTTGAATATTCAAAAATATTACGCCTCGCAGAGCAATATCTCATTAGGGCTGAAGCCAGGGCGCGTCAGGGCGAGCTTATTGGAGCACTTGAAGATTTGAATGTAATTAGAAATACAGCTGGTTTAGGAAATTGTCTGGCTGTATCTCAGGAAGAAGTTATTCAGGCTATCCTGAAGGAAAGAAGGGTCGAATTGTTTACCGAGTATGGCCATAGATTTATGGACTTAAAACGTTACAACCAGCTTGATGCTGCTTTGGAAACAGTAAAACCAGGATGGGATGCTACTAACAGGCTCTTGCCCATTGCGGAAAGTGAGTTAAGCCTGAATCCGAATCTCAAGCCCCAAAATCCGGGTTATTAATTATGAAATATTTTAATCAAAATAGCGTCATACTACTTTTTTTACTTTTCGTAATTTATGCAAGCTGTCCCGCACAGGGGCTGCCTCTTAAAAGACAGCTGACAGAACAGGATTATAACAAGTGGGGAATGATAAAACCTGGCCCAATTTCGAAGGATGGAAAATGGGTGAGTTGGTCCGTGCATTACGATGAAGGGCAAGATACTCTTTTTGTTGCAGCAAGCAGTGGCAGGAAATGTTACAAATTTGCTGCAGGCCGACAAGGCAATTTTCTTGGAAATGAAATTTTTTACTTTCAGAACACAGGAAAAAACAGCTGCCTTATTGAGCTAACTTCCGGTAAGCATCACAATATTGGACAAACTGGCAAAACCGCTGTTTGGGAATCATATCTTGTTGCTGCTAATCCTGAATTTAAAAGTATAGAAGTATGGAATAACGAGGGCAGTAAATTAAAAGAGATCAAAGACATTAAGCAATTTTGCGTTTCCTCTACAGGACAGGCTTTTGTTTATATAACACACACTAATGAAAAGAGCTTGCTGCATCTATCATTATTAAACTCAAAGAAAAAAAATTCTGAAAGTGAAATCAGTTTAGGCGAATATCAAAATCTAACTATTTCGAAACCTATATGGTCTGAAGACAATAAATCTGTATCTTTTTATTGTAAAACCGAGCGCGACACGACAGTATTTTATTTTGACGTTAACGGTAATGAGTTAAGGCAATTAAATAGCAGCCATCTTTCAAACGAGATGAAAATCGATTTTGACGGAAATCTAAGCCTGACACCACGAGGCGAAGTACTTGCTACAATACGGGATGCTGCATTATCATCAATTGAAACCCCAATAGTGGAAGTATGGAATACTTTGGATAAGGTAATATACCCTAAAGCTATAGAAACCCATAATTGGAAATATGCCCCTAAAACTTTACTTTGGAATCCCAAGACAGGCAAAATTCAGCAACTCACTACTACGGATTATCCTCAAGCCGCACTTGTCGCCGGTGGGAAATATGCTTTGCTATGGAACACGGATCACTATGAACCTCAATTTGAATGGGTTTCTAATATTGACCTGTACTTATTGAATGTAGAAACAGGAGAAAAAAAGATTCTTCTAAAGAATCAGCAAAACAGCTCCATGTCATGGCAGATATCTCCTGATGGTAAATACCTGACCTACTTTACACAAGGTCATTGGTACAATTATAATTTTTCGAAGGGCATTCATGCAAAGTTGTCACATAATTTTCTGGCTGGCTCAGATACACCAAGCTCTAAGGTAGCACCTAATGCACCTGTTCTCTGGACAAAGGATGGTAGATCGATACTTCTGTGTGATGATTTTGATATTTGGCTGGTATCGGCTGACGGTAGATATACCAAGCGGCTGACCAATGGAAGGGAGCATAATATTATTTTAAGGATACCCCAGCAACATGCCGTTAGTCCTTTAAAACCTATTATCAATGGCTGGGGTAGCTCCAGCGTGGATATGACAAAAGATATTGTCCTTGAGGCCAGGGCCCCGGACTATAGCAAAACAGGGTATTATCTCTTAAAGAAAAATGGTGTACTGGAAACTATAGTTTTTGACCAGTCACGTAACTACAATCTGGCTCAAGCCGGGAAGACCATTAGCTGGTATTCGGAGCGTTATGACAGTCCCACAGCAATTCGTTGCCGCAGAGGAAAAGGCCCAATTGTAGATGTAACGCAAAATCAAAAGTCAATCGCAGAATTTTACTGGGGAGAATCAAAGCGAATTTCTTATCAATGGAAAAATCATTCACTAGGAGGGATATTATATTATCCGGCAGATTTTAGAAAAGGAAAAAAATACCCGATGGTCGTTCACGTATATGAAAAACAATCCCAGCGCTTACATTATTTTATAAGGCCAAGCCTTTACGATGGTGAAGGTTTTAATGTTACAAATTTAACCAACAAAGGCTATTTCGTTTTTCTGCCAGATATTGTGTACCAACTCGGCAGCCCAGGCGATTCTGCACTGAATTGCACTCAGGCAGGTGTGATAGCTGCTATTACAGAAGAAGCTGGAATTGACGCTGCGCGGTTAGGTCTTATAGGCTATTCTTTTGGCGGATATGAAGCGAGCTTTATTGCTACCAAAAGCACTATGTTCAAAGCTATTGCCGCTGGAGCAGGGGTTACGGATTTTGCAAGCAGCTATTTTTCCTTGGCAGAAAACTACAATATTCCGGAATATTTCCGGTTTGAAACTTTCCAAATGAGAATGGGAAAACCTTTCCATGAAAACATTCAGGGGTATATCGAAAATTCTCCTGTTTATCAGGCAGCAGGTGTAAAAACGCCTATCTTAATTTATACTGGAGGAAAGGATAAACAGATTCGTCATAATCAAAGCCGTGAATTTTATTTTGCCCTTAGACGATTGGGAAAACCAAGTATTCTTCTTGTTTATCCAGAAGAAGACCATGCTTTTGAAGATCGAAAGGCAATTATGGATCTGACCCATAAAATTGAAGTATTCTTTGGACATCATCTCAAAGGACTTGAAAAGGAAGACTGGATGGAACCCAATTTTTAATAACAATGCAGCCCTAGGGCTGCATTGCTTTTTTGCTATTGTGGGCGGAAAAGCTGCACAATGCATTGGTTGTTCTGATTCTTTTTCCATAAGCGTGTAGCTCCTGGAACATCTCCCACCGTACACATTTGGCTTCCTGTAGGAGAGCACTCGTCGGATGGTTCACAATCGGTAAGATTGCTGTGGCGTATATACCCCACCTCATTAACAAGTGCATTTTTTACCGAATTTTGCGGTGTATTCATCGCCGCTGCTGCGGCAAATCCCATCACTACGACAGGCAAAATGAATTTCAATAATCTTGTTTTCATGATTTAAAAAATTATGGTTTGCAGCCTACTCTTTTTCAGGTTTTCGGCTAAATCCCTGATACCCCGGCCAGGTATATTTAAAACTAATTGCTTTTAGTTTAAGTTGACGGACTTTGATTTATATTTATTGGTAAGATCTTTATTAAGAGGTACTTTCGATATCCAATTTCCGCTAAGGGCATATAAAGTATTTCCCTGAACCATAAAACTGCGCATGGGTTTGTTTTCCACATGGTAGATGTAAAAACTGGAATCGTATGAATTATTGTTTATATTATAGACATCTATGATGCTGGCCTGCCTCCACATCTGTGCATCTTCATATCGCCCGATTAGCTGGGAGTTCACAAATAATAAATTGTCATATGCCGCTGCGGTTCTGTTGACAATAAGAGGTGGTGCCGATAATTTTCTCTCGTGACGACCTTTTAAATAAGCAACCTTCAAATTAGCCTGATAAACGGTATCAATAGTATGTGCCCTTCCTCTCATTATTAGGCTGCTATCCAATCTGAAAAATTCATTACGATAAAAATAGATGTAGTGAAAATCGGAAGTGTATCCATTTCTGAATAATAGACCATCACTGTCAAAAATACCATCATGTTGGGATATAATTAGGCCGGGCTTCCATATAGGATTTGCTGAGCTGTTAAAATCCAATAACGCAAGAGAGTTCTGCATTTGTGTGGGATGGATTGCGCGTATCACCATATGAAGGGAATCAATAGGCTCAGCATGAGTAAAAGGCACTTCCTGTTTATCAATTAGCTTTGCCTTCCAATCTTTCAGATTACCACGAAATACGCAAGGCACAGTACCATCGGTAAGATAAAAAAATGGAGGTGCAACCTGAATATGAACTGCCCTGAAAGGCAAATCCATATGATCAAGCTCAATTAGAATACGGTCTACTTTATTAAAGCTCGTATTAATGGCAAGCACCATTCGTGGTGCCAGTGTATTACCAAGATAGATGGTTGATCCGTCGGCACCGGCAAAATAAAAAGAGGAGGATTTAAGATCAAGCTTTTTACTCTCAGGTTCAGAAAATGCAGAATAACGCCGGACAAAATTATTGCGGTGGTGGATAATATCTTCCGACCATACGTAAAGCAGGACCATTGTTATAATATTAAACACAAATAGTATGAGTATTCTAAATGCTGCTTGTAAAGGTCTTTTGAAAAACTTATCTTCTTTTGATGTCAAATCTAAAATTATCGCCAGAAATAATAGAAGAACGAAGAAAAGATTAAAAAGAAGATGTTCCTGCCAACTAAGCTTTTCCAGTACACCGCCACAGGAACATGGAACATATGATCCGTAATTCAGTATAATATAGATATAAGCTGTGAACATTGCCATTAATGAAAAAGCCAGTACTAATCCCACGAATCGGGTACGGGGTATCGCTAACATTATTGCTATGATAAGTTCGCTCAGCGGAACCAATATAGCAACCCATCCAGCAAAAGCACTTAACATGGGTGACTGTCCAAGCTGTACACTAAAATTTTCAAAATCCACAATTTTACTGACAGATGCATAGACGAATAACAAAATACAAAGAAGACAAATAATCTCAATGATAATATTTCTTATGGATTTAGGTATTTTCATCTCATCAGTTTTAATAAAGTAAAAAGCGGCTTTTCTGATACGGAATTATTAATTTCCAATTTATGCTCACTAAAGTTTTGATCTTCAATCACAAAGCGAAATTAGAACAATAAAATAGAAGGATTGTTAACAAAAACGATCCAAAATTTGCAAAAAACGATCCATTTTGCATTGTATGAGAGAATTACGAACAAAAAAGCTGGCATAAGCCAGCTTCATAATTCAGACTATCCCATTTATCTCTTTCGTTCCAGTCTTCGAATGTCATTCTTTAATTCCATAAACATTTCTTCAATACTGCTGGGAGTAATGGTAATCTTCTTCTTGTCTTTTTTGCCTAGATTACATTTGAATTCCCATATTTGTTCAATTTCTGATGCCCTGACTTCATAAGGATTATAAAAAGATTCGTCAGATTCGAGTACCAATACATTTTTTTTGTTTTTATTTAATCTTTTATAAACGATACCATCATTTTTAGTTATTATAATATAAGTCCTCCCATCTACTACCTCACTAAGTCTCTCAATATATTTGGCGACAATAACATCACCATCTTCATGTGGAGGCATAGAATCCCCATCAACTGTAAACCCCCTATGAAGACCAGGACCTAAAAACGGCAGTGAAATACGCGGTAGGTTTTCGATATATTCCGGATCTGAATATCCATTCATATAGCCTGCCTTAGCTTTTTGCGTAACAATTTCTATAAAACTTTCACCTTCATTATTCACTATAACTGGTAATAGAACCCTGTTATCCTCAAGCTTGACCAAATCATCAATTTTGACTTTCCTTACGTCAATGCATAGCAGGATGTCAATGCTGACGTGGTAATATTTTGATATTTTTTTCAATATTTCATAGGGAGCTTCAGAAGTCCCGTCTTCATATTTCGCATACCTTCCACGCGTTATTAGAAGGCTTGTAGCGACTTTTTCCTGAGAAATTTTCTTTTTTAGCCGTAGGCTTCTGATGTTGTCGGAAAATAAAGACATATAGTTTTTGTTACAAATTGTATCAACAAATATAATTTATTTGTTACAACCTGTACTAATTTTGTATGGTACAAAAATGAAAATTATGGGAAGGGCAATTGTACATATGGATTTGGATACATTTTTTGTGTCCTGCGAGAGGCTGACCGATTCACGATTGAATGGTATCCCGCTTATTATTGGCGGGGGTGAAAGAGGTGTTGTGGCCTCATGTTCTTATGAAGCGCGAACTTTCGGGGTGCGCTCTGCAATGCCTATAAAAATGGCTCTTCGACTATGTCCCCAGGCAAAAGTGATGAAGGGTGATATGGAGCTATATTCCAGATTATCCCATGCCGTAACCGAAGTGATTGAAGAAAAATCGCCGGTTATGGAGAAAGCCAGCATCGATGAATTCTATCTTGATATAACGGGTATGGATAAGTTTTACGGCTCATACACATGGACCAACGAACTTGCACAATCTGTTACAAAGGAAACAGGTCTGCCCATAAGTTTTGCCTTGTCTGTCAATAAGACCGTATCTAAAATAGCTACCGGTGAAGGAAAGCCTAAAGGCAATCTTGAAATATCAGAAGAGATGGTAAAACCTTTCCTAAATCCGCTATCCATAAGAAAAATACCAATGGTAGGCGATGCTACTTTCCAGTTGCTATCACGTATTGGCGTTAGAAATATCCAAACACTTTCTGAAATGCCTGCGGAAGTATTACAGCAGATGATAGGCAAAAACGGAATCGAATTATGGAAAAAAGCAAATGGAATAGACAACAATCCTGTAGAACCTTACACAGAGCGCAAATCAATTTCTACCGAGGATACTTTTTTGCAGGATACAATTGATATCAATATGTTAAAAAGCATACTTCAGGGTATGGTAGAAAAGCTGGCTTTTCAGCTTCGCTCTGAAGAATGGCTTACCTCAACAGTAACCATCAAGATACGATATTCAAATTTTGATACTGAAACCAAACAATGTAAGGTTCCATATACTTCTGCTGACCATATACTGATTAAGTGTGTAATGAATCTGTTTGATAGATTGTACCAGCGCAGAATGCGTCTTCGCCTGATCGGCATACGATTTAGTGGTCTGGTAAGGGGTACATATCAAATAAATATGTTTGATGACACCGAGGAAATGCTTTCCCTCTATCAGGCTATGGACAGAATGAAGACCCGTTATGGTTTCGATGCTGTTATGCGTGGGGGTGGTGCTATCTTAAAGCCTAATAATAAGGCTGAAATATTAAAGAGAAAAAAGTAAGCTATGTATCTTAACTGTCATTCTTTCCATAGTCTCCGCTATGGCACAATCCCTGTTGAAGAACTAGTCCAACAGGCATCGAATTGCTATGTAAAAGCAATTGCGCTGACAGATATTAATACAGTAACTGGAATTTATGATTTTATCAAATTATGCCAAGCCGCAGATATAAAACCTTTAGTAGGTATTGAATTTCGTTGCAACAATACATTGCGATATATAGGCCTTGCCGTAAACCGTGAGGGATTGGGCGAAATGAATCGGTTCTTAACACAGCATAATTTTAATGATTTGCCTTTACCGGCAATGGCTCCTGTTTTTGAAAATGTTATAATTATATATACAATTCTTGATGCGCCCTCAGTCTTAAAAGAACATGAGTACATTGGGATAAAGAGTGATGAACTCATGCTGTTGTTCCAAGATAAGTGGAAAAATAGGCTTGATAAACTAGTGCTCTTGCATTCTATTACTTTTAGAAATAAGAAAGAATATAATCTACATAAAATATTACGCGCCATTGATCTCAATATATTAGGTTCCAGATTATCACCAAATGATTACTGTAGTAACTTGGAGACTATGTTGCCGCTTTCAGAATTATTGGAAAAATATGCGAATTATCCCTCTATCATTCAAAACACTCAAAAGATAATTGACCAGTGCAATTTCGAATACGAATTTGGAATACCACGTAATAAAAAATATTTTACTAACAGCCGTGAGGAGGATATGCAACGTTTGAGAACACTCGCCCAGGAGGGTATGGTCAAAAAATATGGTCCTGATAATATCATTGCAAAGCAACGTGTTGAAAAAGAACTAAAAGTTATTGAAGAATTGGAATTCAGCGGTTATTTCCTCATAACATGGGATATAATCCGCTATAGTACCAGTATGGGCTTTTTACACATAGGGCGTGGCAGTGGTGCTAACAGCATAATTGCCTATTGTCTGGGCATTACCGATATCTGTCCTATTGAACTTGATTTATATTTTGAACGGTTCCTAAATGTAAACCGCAAGAGCCCCCCCGATTTTGATATTGACTGGTCTTGGAAAGAGCGCGATATAATACTGGAATATATTTTTAAACGTTATGGAGCCGATCACGTGGCTTTTTGTGGTACTAATGTTGAATTTAAATATCGGTCAATATTCAGGGAAGTTGGAAAAGTATTTGGACTCCCAAAAGAGGAACTTGATGCCCTAGCTAAAAATCCGATTGAGCTTCATGATAGCAATAAGGTAGTAAGGATGGTTCAGGAATATGGAATGATGCTTGAAAAATACCCGAATCAGAGAAGTATGCATTCATGTGGTATACTCATTTCTGAAGAACCTATTACAAATTTTACAGTGCTTGAAATGCCGCCGAAAGGATTTCCAATTGTTTTGTTCGATATGCATACGGCCGAAGACATCGGTTTTGAAAAGTTTGATATATTGAGCCAGCGCGGAATAGGCCACATTGACGATAGTGTAAAGTTGATACGGAAAAACCGTGGCATTAATGTCGATATTAGGGATACTTCACTTTCTAAAGATGAGGTTTTGTGCAATCAGTATTTAGGTCGTGGCAAAACTATCGGCTGTTTTTATATAGAAAGTCCCGCAATGCGCGGGCTTCTCAGAAGACTAAAATGTAATAACTACAAAATCCTTGTTGCTGCATCGTCCATTATTCGTCCTGGCGTTGCTCAAAGCGGTATGATGAAAGAATATATTTTTCGCCATAATAACCCTGAAAAGTTTGAGTACTTCCATCAAGTATTTAAGGAGCAGCTTGGAGAAACCTACGGCATAATGGTATATCAGGAAGATGTTATAAAAATCGCATTGCACTACGGCGGGCTTCCTGCTGCCGATGGGGATATATTAAGAAGAGCTATGAGTGGTAAAGGCAGGTCAAAGGCTGCTCTTCAAAAAGTCAAGGATCATTTCTTTGAATGCTGTCGAGAACAAGGACATCCCGTCGAGCTTAGCCAGGAAATTTACCGTCAGATCGAATCGTTTGCCGGATATTCTTTTTGCAAAGCTCACTCAGCATCTTATGCGGTTGAAAGTTATCAAAGTTTATATCTTAAGGTGCATTATCCTATTGAATTCATGGTTGCTGTTATCAATAACCAAGGAGGTTTTTACAGGACTGAAGTATATATACATGAAGCGCGAATGTCTGGTGCTACCATCCACAATCCTTGTGTAAACAAAAGTGAATATGAGACCACCTTATATGGTATTGATATTTATCTGGGGCTGATGCATCTTGAAGGACTTGAAACTAAAGTCGCTCAGCAAATAGTTTCCGAACGTGAGTTACATGGAGATTACCTCGCATTGGAAGATTTCATTAATAGGATCCAAATCGGGATTGAAAGCATTCAAATCTTGATTTTTATAGGCGCATTTCGATTCACGGGAAAAACCAAAAATCAACTACTTGTAATCGTTCGTTTGATACTGGTCAATTTTAAACCGGAGAACAGAAATATTATGCTGATACAGGAACCTATCAAAGAATACAGCCTTCCAAAACTCGAGCGCTCAGAATTTGAAGATGCCTTTGATGAAATTGAACTGCTTAGTTTTCCTGTTACATGTTCACCATTTGATTTGTTATATACAAAATTCAGAGGTGATGTATTGGCTAAGGATTTATTAAAGCACCATAAGAAGCAAGTTCGTATGTTAGCCTATCTGATATCCCGTAAGCATGTTCCAACAAAATTAGGAGCCATGTACTTCGGAACATGGATAGATGCGGAAGGCGAATTATTCGATACAGCACACTTTACAGGTAGCTTAAAGGAATATCCCTTTCAAGGTGGGGGCTGTTATCTGCTTTTGGGTACTGTCGAGGTCGATTATCATTTTCCAACTATTACAGTAACTAAAATGGCGAAAATGCCATTTATATCTGATCCTCGCTATTCCAATGCTGATGAGAGGCAGTTCAAAGTACATGAGCAAATTAAAGAAGATGTCAGTATGACCCAAAGGCAACCATATCCGCAGGAGCATGAAATTAATCTTCCAAGGCATAAGATGGATCAAAATAGTTAAGAGTCTAAAATCTTAATAATGTATTGGAATAATTAAAGATAATTTAAACGCGTTATTTGATGATCTATCGATACTAATGCAGCACTAAAAGGAGAATTAAATCAATTTTTAATCCTAGGGATATCAAGCAAGAGACTTGCAAAATCGATATTTTTGTAAAACATCTAACATTGAGATAAATAAGGTATTTGTATATTTCTAAACTAAATATTATCCCTCTATAAACTTCAAGTAGAAACAATAAAATTTTCATTTTGCGCTAATTATTATATAATTACGCTTATAGAAGAAGATTTGTCAATATATCTAATTTGGAAGATATTCTTCCATCCATGAATAGTCGGCTCGAGAAATGTTAAGAGCACATCTTTTAGCGCCTGCAAATGGAGATTCATCACAGATTTTACTATAAATATCGGCGAGGTAATTGTCGAAAATCTTCTTTTCATGTTCTTCATTTCCACCTCCTCTTGATTGCCATATTTGATAAATTGCATCTGCATTTTTAAGTGAAATTTTTAATTCTTCAACTGCACTTGTTCTATTACTTGCTGTTTCTAACTTATCTAAATGAAACAGCCATATAGTAATTTTCATTCTTTTTTGTTCAAAATCCGTAGGTTTCCTTCTCCAGTTGCTAAATCCGGGATTCCCATCAGGCCCAAACCACATCATTGCGACGTCAGTGGCTGAACACGGATCGAGAGGCAAAACCGCCTCAGTAATTAAATTGAGTGGCGTTTTCTCCAATGCTCTCAATCCCTCAACTGGAAAATAATCCCATTTACCACCATCAGTTTGTTCATCAACTCTTCTTTGATTTGAGTGCATGCTAGAAAGCCTAAAGTTTTCTAAATCAAAAGCTAACCACCAGTAACCACCAGAATCAGTATTTAGATTAGCCAATGTTTCATTGTTAATTTCTTTCACTCTGCCTTTAGGTCGGAAATGATCAATATTTGGATCAGACCCTGTAAGGTCAACTTCAGAATACCAGCATTTATTTCCTACTACGTTTCTTAATGCAGCTATTAAATCGTCATGACCCCAGACATCATTCCTTTTTTGTGTTATAAATGATATTCGTTCAATTTCGTCTTTTGCTAAAAGTTCAGCTTTAAGTGTCTTTGCTTTATCTAACCAATTTTGTGTAGGTCTTATCTTTGTTGGATTTATGTAAATCATATTATTTTGAAGATTCTTTGTAAAGGTAATTTGCAAGATTTTCTATTGCTTTTATCTTTATATCACTTGTCGTATCAGACAAGACAATCTTGTCTACAGCATTTTTATATGCCAATTTAGCAATATTTCTATAAGGATCAGGGGAGGTATCAGTTGCTGTTAGGCCTGGGACAATTTTTCTAAGTCTTTTTAAATGCTTTTGCTTTTGAGGGTAATCTTCAAGCATAGATATCTCGTATATACGTTTTAAAACTTTTAAGCTAAAATTGTCTAATTGGCTTTCTAGTCCATACAATTCACTGGTTAATACACCTGCTACGCCAGTACCACGTGGGCTTTCTTCAGGCTCAATTGCTGATACAATACCATTGTTGTCACGTGATAAAACTTTTATTTCTTCTTTTAATAAACCAGCAACTAATAGAGGATCATGAGTTGCTAAGATTGTATGACTATTTTTGTTGATGCCTCCTATTTTTCTTAATCTGTCCAAATAATCAAGTCCCCACGCAGGATTTAAATGTGTATCTGGTTCATCTAAGATATATAGAGAACCCTCATCCTGAGTAAATTTCATTAATCCTAAAACTGTCAAAAGTTGTTGCTCACCTTCACTTAATTGTCTCGTATGGATTGCGGCAGAAGCACCTTTAACTTTAACTCTCACCCTAAAGTCTGCTATTAAATCGCTCAACCTCATAGTGTCTAAAGCTTGGAAAAATGCTCTTGGATCTTGTCCGTACTCCGAAGCAAGGTTATGTAATGAATCCAAATCAGGTAAATGCAAATAGACTAACTCCTTTTTAGTTCGATGCCTAAAGTCAGTAAGGACATTTACAGACCTAGTGAAAGGGACAAGGCTATGTTTTTTTATACTTTTTAATAGCTCTCCTACTGGCCCTTTTGCACCCCAAAAATTTTCAGAGCTTGAGTCAGTTTTAGCCCATTTTGGCTTTTCCAAAATTATTAGTGCTGAATCAAAAGATTCAATTCGAGGATAATTTTCTAAAAAATCTACAATTTCATCATCGTGTGAGAGATAAAAAGCCAACAAGGCAAATAATCCATGAACTGGACGGGCACAAATAAATCTCCTAAAAGATAATTTTTCATTTGGGTTTACCGAACTTAATGTACCTTTTAAAGCTTCTTTATCGTGCTCATGAAATAATTCTTGAAATCTATCACTTGCTCCGGAATAATAGCCAACGATATATCTTGGAATCCAATTATCTTTCAAATCTTTAAATGATATATTCTTATTTTGAACTTTTGCTCTTGCTACTTTATTAATATCTGCTTCTACTACAACAATATTGTTGTTTAAAGAATATTCAATGTTATAGCTAAAAGGTGATGGTTGTTTTAAGTCTATATCTCTAAAAATTTTAATGATTGTCTCTAATAAATTGCTTTTTGCAGATCCATTTTTACCAAGTAAGACCGCTATGTCACTATCTTTATTAAAATTTACTGTAAAACCCTTGAGGTTTTTCCAATCACTAGTAATTGATAAATTTAATATTTTCATCTTTTAATAGTTTTTATTAATCCATCGTGCCCAACAGGTACTTGAAGTAAGTTATTATTACGTCCTTCACGGAGTAGTTCAAAAAATAAGTCAACATTATCTTCTAAATTAGATAGTAACAATAAGGTTTCCGGCATAGCTTCTCCACCTACTTCTTCTAAACATTTAACAAACTCCGCAAAGTTTTTTACAGGAACTGTTTTCATTATACTCTTATTTGTTGTCTTCTTATTAGTTATAGGTTTTTTTATATTTTCACGATCTTTTATTAGTTGATTAATCTCATCTATAGAAAGTGGTGACTCTGAATTGTTCTGTATTAACTCACCGCTAAAAGCCATTAGATAGATTCTATTTTCCAAGCTATGTAAAATTTTCTTTAAATTCCCTAACCTTCTATCTATTAATTCAAGAAGGGTGTAATAATTATTAACTCTTTTTACAATTTCAATCTGTTCCTTGATCGGTGGTAATGCGATCGGGACGTTTGAAAGGGATTTCAAACTAATTGATGCTAAATTTACTGTCTGGCTCGCATTTTTAAAAAAGTAATCAGTCGCAATAAGAGATTTAGTAAATATTGTAATGTAATCTGGGGTGACAAATTCTTGATTTACACGAGCTCTAAATATATGATTTTGATGGATGCAATTTTCTATTTCATTATTCCACACTGTCCCTCTTCCTAACTTATCCCTGTCACCACCTTCGGTCATTAAGATGTCGCCTTTTTCTAATTTAAATTTTTTAAAATCAGTAACTGAAGAGTTAATAGTCTTTATTTCAGAAAGGTTTAAAAAACCGTCTTGAACATTTGCTACACGAAGATAGGGAACGGTTATCATATCTTCATTTGATTTTTTGCCTTTAGTTATTCCTCCTGTAACATTTGATATGGTTAGTAAATTGGTCCAGCACCAGCTCTCGGGCAAAATATCTTGCGTACCGTTTTCATAATTAATTTTTCTAGAAAAGTTTTTTCTACTTTTATCTAAAATTTTAAAAGCTTCTTTTGCATTGACTATTTTTTCCAGAAGTATCTCCGCATTCTCAATATTTGGATTATTATCTCTCCAGTCTGAAGTTAAATTACCAGTAGCAGCTGAATTTATAACAAAATCTCTAGCATAATGCATTATATCTGGAATCTTTGAGACTTTCAAATTTATAAAATTAAGTTTTGCAAAAAGCAAATCCATTTTATCAGCGATTTTATTTTGAATAGCAATTGGAGGAATAGGGAGAATGATTTCTAACAAATCGTTCTTATTAAATCCATCTTGAGCACTACGTCTGGTACTGAGAATTACTTTTTGAAAAATTTCTGACCGAAGTAGATAATAAAAATATCTTTTATTAAAATTTTCGGGTATAACAACTTTGGCTAAAGCTACATTATATGCCCCTTTTTGACCAGTAACAATTCGACCAATAGAGGCTCCATACCTCGCAATAAGAATGTCATCTTCATTACATGTTTTCAACTTATGAGAGATTGGGATATAAGTTGGCACTGGTTTTCTTCCAAAATCCCTTATTTGAAGCAGCCTAATGTAGCCTTGTTTTTCTTCGTATATGAAATCGCTTTTAGGAGGTTGAGTGCCTCCTTGAATATCTAAAATATCTAGAAACGGCACTTCTATCCATGAACTAGGTAATTTATTCTTCATCTATTTCAAGTAATTGCGTAATTTCTTTTAGGTCGTCAATAATTAACTCCATTTCACTAATTGCTGTAGATAATAAAATTTTTGGATCAATTTTAGAATAATGATCAGTTATTGTAACCTCTTTTAACCAAGAAATGTCAAGTTTGTAGCCTCTTTCTTTTATAATTTCAATACCAAATTTTTTAAATCTACTATCATTACCAATGTCTTTTCTGCTAAAGTTAGCATTAGGATCCGAACCGTATGATTTGATAAAGTCTTCGAAATATTTTGCAGATAAAGGCCTGGTATTTTTAGTTATGCTATCTGAATTTGTACGCGCATCATATATCCAAATTTCCTTTGTTGGAACAGATTTCTGTAAAAAAATAACGTTCGCTTTTACATTTGCATATGGTAAAAAAGTACCATCGGGTAATTTTAAAATAGTATGAATATTACATCTTGACATTAAATATTCCCATAATTCAGCAGCTTTATCTTCAAAAAGAACATTATCTGGTAATACTATAGCAGCCCTTCCAAAATCTTTTAAACAACTATAAACATGTTGAATGAAATTTAATTGTTTGTTACTTGTTTTAATTACAAAATCGCTTCTGTCAGGAACTTGATTCGCACCTTTTGTACCAAATGGGGGATTCGTTAATATGCAAGAAAATTTATCTTTTCTTAAAGGTTCATAAATTGTGTCGCCAAGTATAATACTCGGTTCTATACCATGTAAATACAAATTCATTTGTGCCATTCGGCGAGGTCTTATAACTAATTCCTGGCCATAATAGGTGTGTTTAAAAACCTTTTCTAACTCTTTATCTGTTAGGTTGCTAGAGAATTTATTATTCTTAAACCACTCGTAGCTAGAAATTAAAAATCCAGCCGTTCCACAAGCAACATCAGAAATACTAAAATTTGGCTCTTCATATGGATTAGGTTGCATTACTGAGACAATTGCATCGATTAGAGGTCGTGGTGTAAAATATTGCCCAGCACCTTTTTTACTTTCAGATGCGGCTTTCTCTAACAGTCCTTCAAACATTGAACCTAAAACATCTTCATTGAAATTTGACCAATTGATTTCGTCAATAAGATTTAGTAACTTTTTTAGACTTAATGAATTTCTTATTTTTGCTATTGGCTGAGTAAAAATATCACCTAATATATTATCTTGCTTACTAAGTTTAGCTAGAATATCATTATAAGTTATTAAGAGTTCTTCATCTTCGTGGGAAATCAAATCTTGCCATTTGCATCCAGACGGAATTTTTATACCTCTTTCATCAGCGATTTTCAGGAATATGAGATAGGTAAGTTCTTCTATATAATCGCTGTAGTCAATACCTTCATGACGAAGTGTATGACAATAATTCCAAAATTTTGCAACTAGATCCATTTGTAGTTTTCAAGAAAAAAAATTAAAGTAAATTAATATTTACTATTCAAATGTACATTGTTTAAAGTGGATATGCAAACAAAATAGTAGGCTGAGTTCAGCGCAAAATTACCTTACCTTTTACGCTACTTTTTGTTTAGCTATTAATGTAAATCTGTAAAAAAAACGGATAAGGAGTAAGAAAAAAATGTCAAATTATCCTATATTATTGATGTCCTAATTTTATCAACGGAAGACAGCTCGGTCTATGTCAAAATAAAATTTCTTAGTAAAAACATACTAAATATTAATGAAAATCAGCAATTTTAATTAAGGCTTGTCAAATGATGCTCGTAAATACTATTTGTTTAAATTTGGACAAAAAATGGAAAAATGTCGTCTATGTTTAAATAATGTTGCGAACGAAACTGGTTCGCATACAGTTCCAGCATTTATTTTAAAAACGCTATTTCCACGCGATAAAGAAATGGTTTTTACTATTAAACCACGCAATATTACTGCAAACGTTGGTCGTGCTGTTTTGCCTGAAGATGTAAAAGAATTTGTAGGCAAAGAGCTTACAGATGAAGAGATTGCAGCGAATAAAATTCCGTTCATTGAAGATTATATTTTCTGTAAAAGTTGTGAAAAACGTTTAGGTCATTTGGAATCAAGGTATGCTGATGTGATTCAAAAGCAACTGAATAAACAAGCCAATACTGGAAAAAGTGAAATTCTGAAAATGAAAGAGAAATCGTTTTTGGTTTCGTTATTTTGGTATTCTGTGATATGGCGATGTTCTGTTTCTTCTAATTATCTTTTCAATCTGCAAAATGGTGATGAGGAAATTTTGCGAGCTTATCTTAATGAAAACCTTTTTGATTCATCTCAAAATCTTCTTTCACATATTGATTCTAAACCTAATGAATGTTTGTTTCCACTAGCTGTCTTTTTTTATTTAAATTCTGAAAACGATTCATCAAATGTTTTGGAACCTAATTCGGAATATTTCAATCCATATATATTACATATCAATGAATATATTTTGATTTTATATGTTGGTGATGCTAAAACAGAAGAGCCTTTAAATGACTACATTGGGTTAGAAAAAGACTTCATGATAACAGAATTAATCAACAGTAAAGATCCACAAGAATTTTTGATAGGTATTGTGAGCATTGAAATATGGCAAGAAATTAAGATAAATATTTATAAAGACCGCGCTGAAACTCAAATTAGGCACTATGGCACAGTTTATAAAAATGTTGCTGATTACTACCGTTTACCGTGCGATGATGAAGATATTAGAAAGTTTGTAAAAAGTATTACTGATGGTGACATGAACTATGCAGAAAAGTATTCTGAAAAAAGGCGAAATGAACTTTTAAAAGTTTCGCTTAAGGAATTGATAATACGAAATTCTGGAATGTAGCAAAGGACGTTGCAAGAACATTTCGCTTACTTATAAATGGCTGTAACTTTATAATGTAAGCCTATGTTCTTATAAATATATTTGCAAAGGAATCTATAGTAGATAATTAGAGTTTAACAGAAATTTGTGTTTTTTAAGAAAGTATCAAAGACTGAACATTTCTTTAGACAAACATATTAATACCTACATGGCCATTTTCATATGGAAATCTTTGGTATTTATGGACTAATAAGGAGTCGAATCCTCAAAAACTTACGGTTTGATTGAAACTCATGATTACTAAACTCCATCCATCAACTTTTGAATGTCCTCATAGCGATAGTACATAAGTCCACCAATTTTATTATACGGAAGAGTGCCATTGATCCGAAGGTTTTGCAAAGTGCCAGCTGAAATATTTAGAAGTTTACGAACCTCATAGCTTTTAAGCCATACACGAGTTTCCTGACCTTGTTTACGCGGATATTGCTGGTATCTTCGAATTTCTTCTAAAAGTTCTTTTTTAAATTTATCAAGGTCATCCCTGGTAATAAGATCTACATTCATAATTCTCACTTTTCATTGAACAATTTCTAACTTAGATTTTGGCAGTTTTTACAAACCATTTACAAAATAAAGGATTTACTGAACTAAAAGAGTAATACTGTCCATGTTTGGCTGATTATGGCACTCTTTTACGAGCAAAATGCAGCTGTTATATTATACATAGAAGGTGGTCAATATCGACCACCTTTTAAATTTCTATTTTAGATTGTATTACACACCAGCAGACATTCGTTGTTTAAGATTATGCATATCTTCACTTAGCTTAGACTCTACAACCTTAGCGTAGATTTGAGTGGTACGAATACTTGTATGTCCCAGCATTTTTGATACGCTCTCAATCGGTACGCCGTTGCTCAGTGTAACGGTCGTTGCAAAAGTATGTCGTGCGATATGAAAGGTTAGCGTTTTTGTTATTCCGCAGAGGTCAGCTATCTCTTTAAGGTAGCCGTTCATACGCTGATTTGAAATTACGGGAAAAACTGTACCGTTATTAAGGGCCCTTGGATCATCTATATATTTTTCCATTAATTCTATCGCCTGTGGCAGAAGCGGCACAAGTACGCCTGTATCTGTCTTTGCCCTGCTTGTAGATATCCAAAGCCCGCCGTCTATACCTGTAATAATCTTGCTTGGGGTTAGTTCAGCTAGTTCAATATATGAAAGACCGGTGTAACAGCTATACAGAAACATATCCCGAACATTTCTCAGCCTTTCGATAGTAAATTCTTTATTTACCAGCGATGCAAGTTCTTTACCGTTCAATGAATGCCGTTCCACTTTGTCAAAATGTTTTTTAAAGCTCCCAAAAGGATCTTTAGCAAGCCAATCCAGCTTGACAGCCATATTTATCATTTTTCGCAGCCTTTCGATATGCTTCATGATGCCGTTGTTATTAAGTGGCTTCTGGTGGTCCTTGGGAACATAATTAAATAAATAGCGTTCAAAATCCAGAATAAATTTGTACTTAAGCTGCGAAAGGGCAATATCATTTCTGTATAGTTTCTCCCTCAGGAATGTTTTTACATACCGTTGCGTGGTATGGTAATTCTTCATGGTTCCCGGAGCAAGTTTATGCATCTGCTGTTCATTATGATATTCCATCAGTGCAATTAAAGTTGGAGTTGTATTGTCCGTGCCCATTACCCGGTCGCGTATCGCAGGGCCGTCTATAGCAGCATCATTCAGTAGCATCTGCTGATAGGTATTTATGATTTTTGCCTTGAACTGGTTAAGAAAAATGTTGAGTTCAGTAATTTCTTTGCGGTTTCCCTTAGCCATGCCTTTTCTTTCATCCCATTCGGCTGCCTTAACGGAACGCTTGACTGAAATCTCAGTCCGTTTTCCATTTACCGTTACTCGGGCACAGATAGGAGCCGAACCTTGGATCGTGGTTTTTTGGGTCTTTAGGTAAAAGAGGACCCCGAATGTAATTCCTGCTGTTTTCATATCTCAAAAATTTAATGTTTCAAAAGATTTGCACATTAAATGGGTCTCAATACATCTGATTTTTTGATCAAATAAACGCGTATTATGAGAAGCATCAAATGTTAAAATTTGAGCACAACAGACTGAAAACGATGGTATTAAAATGATTTTTGGGACCTGCAAGGTAAAAAAAGAAAAGGGGTAGCCGAATAGGTCCCATTTTCTTTGATATAACTTGAATATTTTGGAGTTGAATAAAAAGAAAAACCCCTTAAATCATACGATTTAAGGGGTTTTGACTGCCTTTTAAAGGCTCTTTAGTCGGGGTGGCAGGATTCGAACCTGCGGCCTCCTGCTCCCAAAGCAGGCGCGATAACCGGGCTACGCTACACCCCGTAAGCGGGTGCAAATATATAACTATTTTTTGCTTATCCAAAACAATTTACGAAATAAGAACTATTTTTAATTTCATACAATGAATTTGAAAAATCCTGAAAGAACATCCCAATTCATTTTTATTAAAATTAAATTTCATTGTATTACACTTTTTAAAGCCAAATCCATCCGAAAAGACATCCCTTTTTTATAGCTGTTTTCTTTGAAAAACAAAAAACAGATCCAATCAAACACCCACCAAACAACGGTTAACCTAAGTTTCTTAAATGTTAACAAAATAGATTTTCAAAAACCATAAATAATTGTATTTTTACGGTTCAAAATTCAGAAAATAAATGGGCAAAATCATTGCGATTGCTAATCAAAAAGGAGGCGTTGGAAAGACTACTACATCTGTAAATCTTGCAGCCTCATTAGGTGTTTTAGAAAAAAAAGTATTACTGATAGACGCTGATCCTCAGGCGAATGCTACATCTGGCCTTGGAATTGATGTAGAATCTGTAGAAATCGGTACTTATCAGATACTTGAACATAGTCACACCCCAAAAGAAACTATTGTTCAATGTTCAGCTCCAAATGTTGATGTGATACCTGCTCACATTGACCTTGTTGCCATCGAAATCGAATTGGTTGATAAAGAAAACAGAGAATATATGCTTAAAAAAGCATTAGAAAGTGTGAAAGACGAATATGATTATATCATTATCGACTGTGCACCTTCTCTGGGCTTATTAACTTTGAATGCTTTAACAGCGGCTGATTCTGTAGTTATTCCGATTCAGTGTGAATATTTTGCACTTGAAGGATTAGGAAAATTACTGAATACCATAAAAAGTATCCAGAAAATTCATAACCCTGATCTTGACATCGAAGGATTGTTGTTAACCATGTACGATTCGAGATTGCGTTTATCCAATCAGGTTGTGGAAGAGGTTCAAAAACACTTTAACGACATGGTTTTTGATACCGTTATTCAGCGAAATGTAAAATTAAGCGAAGCACCAAGTTTTGGTGAAAGCATCATTAATTACGACGCAACCAGCAAAGGAGCCGTTAATTACATTAATTTAGCTCAGGAAATTATAAAGAAAAACAGTAAATAGTTTTTATGACAAAAGCAATTAAAAAACAAGCCTTAGGAAGAGGATTATCAGCATTATTAAAAGATCCGGAAAACGACATTACCTCAGTAGAAGACAAAAATGCTGACAAAGTTGTTGGAAACATCATAGAGCTTGAAATAAGTGCTATCGAAATAAATCCGTTTCAGCCAAGAAGCAATTTTAATGAAGAATCATTACGTGAATTAGCCACTTCTATTAAAGAACTTGGCGTGATTCAGCCTATTACTGTTCGAAAATTAGATTTCAATAAATACCAGCTAATTTCCGGAGAGCGTCGTTTACGTGCCTCTACATTAGTAGGCTTAACTACCGTTCCTGCGTATATCCGTATTGCCAATGACAACGAATCACTGGTTATGGCTTTGGTGGAGAACATCCAGCGTCATGACTTAGATCCGATTGAAATTGCACTTTCGTACCAGCGTCTGATTGATGAAATTCAATTGACACAGGAACAAATGAGTGAGCGTGTGGGTAAAAAACGTTCTACAATTGCCAATTATCTGCGTCTTTTAAAATTAGATCCGATTATCCAGACGGGTATTCGTGATGGTTTTATCAGCATGGGACACGGAAGGGCAATCATTAATATTGAAGACTTAGATGTTCAGACCGATATCTACCAGAAAATAGTAAGCCAGAATTTATCGGTTCGTGAGACCGAAGCTTTGGTAAAAAACTATCATGAAGGCGAAAAACCAAAAGCGGAAGGAAAACCAAAATCAGAATCTTCTTTTGAAATTGAAGAAATCAAAAAAAGCACTTTCAACGAATATTTTGGTGCGAAAGTTGATATAAAAGTCGCTGGTAACGGCAAAGGAAAAATCACAATTCCTTTCAATTCTGAGGCCGACTTTAACAGAATTATAAAATTAATAAACGGATAGTGAATAAAATTGTCCCCATAAGTCTATTGTTCTTTCTCATAGGAACCGTTTCTCTTTTTGCCCAGTCAAAAGAAGAGACGGTTTTAGTCGCTAAAGACACTACTAAGTTACAGGAAATAGACCCGCTTACCCCAGCAAAAGCAGCCTTTTATTCTGCGATTTTACCAGGTCTTGGTCAGGCTTACAATAAAAAATACTGGAAAATTCCATTAGTCTATGGAGCCATCGGAACCAGTTTATACTTTTACCTTGACAACAATAAAAAATACAATAATTATCGCGATGCCTACAAAAAAAGACTGGAAGGCCTTCCTGACGATTATCAGTTTTTAGACGACAGCAGGCTTATTGCAGGTCAGAAATTCTATCAGAGAAACAGGGACTTATCTGCATTATTTGTTGTAGGGTTTTATGTTTTAAACATTATTGATGCCAATGTTGACGCGGCTTTAATTCAATTCAACGTAAACGAAAGACTATCATTGCGTCCGGAAATTTATCCTGATGACTTAACATTCAGACCCAACGTTGGACTCACTTTTAATTACCACTTTTAGGTAGATATACTTTCTATTTAAAATTCAAAAAATATACAAATGAAAATTGCGCTTTTAGGATACGGAAAAATGGGTAAAGTAATCGAAAGAATTGCTTTAGAAAGAGGCCATGAAATTGTTTTAAAGAAAGACGAATTTAATACCTACGACGGACTGTCAACTGCTGATGTTGCTATCGATTTTAGTGTTCCGACTGCTGCCGTAGCTAATATCTCAAGTTGTTTTCACGCTAATGTTCCTGTAGTATCAGGTACCACCGGCTGGCTGGAACATTATGAGGAAATGGTTGCCCTTTGCAATGAAAAGCAAGGTGGATTTATCTCCAGTTCCAATTTTAGCTTAGGTGTGAATATTTTCTTTGAACTGAATGAATATTTAGCCAAAATCATGTCTCAGTTCGATTCCTATAAAGTGACGATGGAAGAGATTCACCATACCCAGAAATTAGATGCTCCGAGCGGAACGGCCATTTCATTAGCCAAAGGTGTTATTGAAAACAGCAATTACGCGAACTGGACTCTGGAAGACGCAAAAACGAATGAAATTCATATAGAAGCAAAAAGAATTGGAGACGTTCCCGGAACGCATACCGTGACGTATGATTCAATTGTTGACAGCATCGAATTAAAACATACCGCTCACAACCGTGAAGGTTTTGCTCTTGGAGCCGTTATAGCCGCGGAATGGCTGGCAGGCAAAAAGGGAATCTATAACATGAAAGATGTTTTAAATTTAAAATAAAGCAATTTAAGGATTAAGGGAAAAGCGCACTTTCGATACCTTCATCCGAACATTTAAACAAAATATTATGACACTATATCTTTGGTTTGTTTTTTTCTTAGCAGTACAGCTTATTCATTTCCTGGGAACATGGAAATTATACCAGGCAGCAGGAAGAAAAATTTGGGAAGCTGCAATCCCGGTATACAATTCAATTGTTTTAATGAAAATCATTAGCCGGCCGACCTGGTGGACTTTATTACTTTTCATACCGATCATTAACCTGATTATGTTTCCGGTTGTGTGGGTGGAAACTTTAAGAACATTCGGCAAGAAATCTACTCTTGATACCTTTTTAGGAATTTTCACTTTCGGATTTTACATCTACTATGTAAACTATACGCAGAAATTAGAACATAATGCTGATCGAAAATTAACACCTGAAAACAAAACTGCTGATACCGTAAGCTCCTTACTTTTTGCTATCATCGTAGCCACATTAGTACACACTTACGTAGTACAGCCGTATACAATTCCGACTTCTTCATTAGAAAAATCATTATTAATTGGTGACTTTTTGTTTGTAAGTAAAGTGAATTACGGACCAAGAGTTCCAATGACAACGGTAGCACTACCAATGGTTCACGACTCTATCCCATTTTTAAAACGAAAATCTTATTTGAAATGGCCACAATTACCTTATTTCAGGCTGCCTGCTCTTGAAAAAATAAAAAGAACAGATATTGTGGTTTTTAACTGGCCTGTTGATACCGTACATTATTTCTACGAACCAAAAGGAAGACCAGGCGTTATAAAGCCAATCGATAAAAAATCGAATTACGTAAAAAGATGTGTTGGTATTCCGGGAGACAGCCTGTCTATAAAAGACGGTTTTGTTTTCATTAACGGAAAAAAATTAGTTTTACCGGAAAGAGCTAAACCTCAATATTCTTATGCCGTTGCGCTTGACGGAAAGACTCCTATTGACTTTGAAACGTTATTAAAAGAGTTAGATATTACGGATCGCGCCGGTTTCAAAAGCGAAAAAAGAGATACGATTTTTTTCGCAGCTTTAACAGAAGCCAGTGCTGAAAGACTTAAAAACACACCTGGAATTACCGATGTAAGAAGAGAAATTGACAAAGGAAATGACAATGCCATTTTCCCTCATATCAACAAATGGAATCAGGATAATTTCGGACCAATATACATTCCGGAAGCCGGAAAAACGGTTGCTTTAAACAATGTTTCGTTACCCTTTTACAAAGAAATCATTACGAATTACGAAGGCAATACGCTACAAATAGACGGTTCTCACTATTTAATAAACGGAAAGCCTGCAACAACGTATACCTTTAAGCAAAACTATTACTGGATGATGGGAGACAACCGTCACAACTCCGAAGATAGCCGTTATTGGGGTTACGTTCCTGAGAGCCATATTGTAGGGAAACCGGTTTTCATCTGGCTCAGCTGGGATACCAACGGAAAAGGAATCAATAAAATTCGCTGGAGCAGGGTATTTACAACAGTTGATGGTGAAGGACAGCCTCAATCCTACTTCAAGTATTTCTTAATTCTTCTTGCCCTTTATTTTGTTGGAGAATTCTTCTGGAGAAAAAGAAAAGAAAATAAAGCATAAAATAAAGTTTTTTTAGTTTCAGGTTTCAAGTTTAAAGTTCTACGCGAACCTGAAACTTGAAACCTGAAACTTTTAACACAAAACGAATCAAACATGAACTCCTTGTTACTTCCTACCTATTTTCCGTCCATCAGCCACTTTGCAGTGATGGCTCAATCTGAAAATATTACTTTTGAAATAGAGGATAATTTCCAGAAACAGACCAACAGAAACCGCACGTATATTTACAGTCCAAACGGAATTCAGCTATTAAACATCCCTGTTAAACATTCTAAAACAACACATCAAAAAACAAAAGAGGTGCGAATCGAGAATGAATTCGACTGGCAAAAACAACATTTTAAATCGTTAGAAGCCGGATATAGAAGCTCTCCTTTCTTTGAGTTTTTTGAAGATGATATTCGTCCTGTTTTCGAAAAAAAACATACTTTCCTAATGGATTTAAACATGGAAGTTTTAGATATCGTAACGAAGTGTTTAAGAATGAAATTAGAGTTCGGAAAGACAATAGAATATTTTGCTGAGACCGAAAACATGACGGACTTCAGATTTTTGGCAAACGGAAAAAAAGATCCCCATACATTTGAAAAATACACTCAGGTTTTTGATGACAAACACGGTTTTATAAACAATTTGAGTATACTGGATTTGCTTTTTAATGAAGGTAAATTTGCAATGGATTATTTAAAAACACAAAAAGTATTCTAACCAGATCCTATGCTTTTTCTGACTTGAATTTGGAATTTAAAAATTTGGAATTTCCTCAGTCTATTCCATTGAAAGTCTTGCCATGATCGGATAATGATCGGAATTTTCGAAATCAGAGAAGCTTTGAAATTGTTTCACTTTCATCTTACTATCGGTAAAAATATAATCGATTCGGGCCGGATAATAACGAAATTTATAGGTTGCCCCAAAACCTTCACCAGCCTCCTCAAAGGTATCTTTCAGCTTTCCTTTTATGTTTCTATAGACGTACGAAAAAGGACTGTTATTCATGTCTCCGCAAATAATAATGGGGCTTTTACATTGTTTGATATTCTCCTTGAAAATTTCAGCCTGCTCCTGCTGCTGCCTGAATCCTTTACTGATTCGGGTATAGATTAACTGTGATTTCTGCTGATTCACATTGTCGATATTATCTGAAATATCATTGACATCCGGAGAAATCTTAATCGACTGCAGGTGCATATTATACACCCGTATTACATCCTTACCACGCTTTATATCCGCATAGATCACATTGTTGTCCGACTTAGGAAAAATAATACTCCCCTGATACAGAATTGGAAATTTCGAAAAAATCGCCTGTCCTGTTTTTATCTGATTCCCGTCTATAAAAATATAACGGTGTGGATACACTTTTAAGTCAATATGAGCAGAATTGGAATATTCCTGAATGCATAAAATATCAGGATCTTTTTCGTCTATAAACGCTTTAATATTCGATGGAATATCATCACGGTCTAACCATTTAAATACATTAAAAAGACGAACATTATAACTCATTACAGAAAAATCCTTCTCATCTTCTACATATTCTTTGCCGGAAAATTTATAGAATTTATTAATAAAGGTAATTCCGGTCAGCAATACCAGACCAGACAAAATAAGGCGTTTTTTAAACTGAATCGCCCAATAAAGGAAGAACAAGCCATTCATCACAAAAAAAGCCGGCATAAACAGCGTCAGCACCGACAAAAGCGGAAAGCTCTTGGGTGCTAAAAATGGCAAAACATAGATACTAAATGTTACTACAGTAAGTACTATATTCAAAAAGAACATCAGTTTATTAAACCAAGACAGGTTTTGCATGCTTTTTTTATTACAAGGATTATTTTCCTGCTTTAAATAAAAATTCTTTTTCTTCTTTGGTCAGACAATCATAGCCGGACTGGCTGATTTTATCCAAGATTTCATCAATTTGCTGTTGCGTTTTGTCTTTCGTAACAATTCTTGAAATTGGTTTTTCTGTAGGTTTTTTATAATTCTTATGTACTGTCCTGAAAGGGGTTGCAGGTGATTTTCTGAACAAATTAGTAAAAAAATCCAATGTTCTGGAAACCATAATGCTCAGGTCAGTCCCATTTTGAAGCAATTTAATAAAAATAAATCCAAATACAGCACCGGCTAAGTGCGAAATATGCCCGCCCATATTACCGAGGCGCAGCTGCATTAAATCTAAAATTAAAATTACGGCTGTAATGTGCCACAATTTTACATTTCCAATCAATAACAAACGAACATTCATTAATGGCTGATACGTTGTTGTTGCTACTAAAATAGCCATAATGGCCGCCGAAGCACCAACAATTGAAGCGGAATAATTTAAAAAATAATAGGTTAAAACAAAAACGATTCCGGAGAAAACAGCGCTTAAAATGTACAATCCCAGATATTGTTTTTGCGTAAAAAAGGTTAAAAACAGCGAACTCGAAAAATTCAAAACCATCATATTAAACAGCAAATGCAAAAATCCGTCATGAAAAAAGGCATAGGTTAAGAATGTCCACGGCTTAAATAAAAACACTTCAGGATCTGATGATAAAGCCAGCCAGCCCGGAAAAGCAAACTGCCCGATTGAAAATTGGTAAAAGAACACTAAGGAAATCAGAAAACAGGCAATGTTCCAATAAATAACACGCATGGCAATGCCTCCTAATTTATACTGCAATTTTAAATCATCGAGAATATTCATAAAAGCTTTTTTAAGTTTCTATTGTTTGATCTTAAAATTAAAAATTAATTCCAACGGTTTTTATTAAACTGATTTTTTTTCCAGTACAGCATCATTAAAAAACCCGTTAATGCTCCGCCTAAGTGAGCAAAATGGGCAACACCGGTACCACCGCTTCCAAATAAAGAATTACCTCTAAAACCTAAGAACAAATCAATTGCTAAAATTACCGGAACAAAGTATTTTGCTTTGATGGGAACCGGAATAAACATTAAAGCCAGCTCTGCGTTAGGAAACATAAAAGCAAAAGCCGTTAGTAAACCATATATTGCACCAGAAGCACCTACAACAGTACCCATATAAGCCCCCGTAAAACTCTCAAATTGCGAAACCGTAAGTAATTCCTGCCATCTGGTATCTATTTTACCTTCATTCAGAAGCTGCAAAATATCTGTTTTGTTAAAACCATTAGCTGTCAGCGTACTGATACTATCCTGAAAAAAATAATAATTTACACCCGTATGCAATAATGCAGCTCCCAGTCCGCAAGAGATATAAAAGAACAGGAATTTTTTACCGCCCCAAAAATGCTCTAATGCCGATCCGAAAGAGACCATGGCAAACATATTAAATGCGATATGTAAAATGCCACCATGCATAAACATATGCGTGATAGGCTGCCAGGCCTTAAAACTTGGGTTTTCCGGAAAAAACATCGCGAAATATTCATAAGAAACAGGTACTAATTGCGAACCAATAAAAAAGATAATATTGATTATCAGCAATTGTTTTACTACAGGAGTCATGTTCATCATAAGGCAAACTTTTTATCTATATCTTCCACACGCATTGTGATGAAAGTCGGTTTTTGAAAAGGTGAAATATTAGGATCTTTACAGGCAAATAATCCGTTTACTAAATTATCCTGCTCTTTTTCGGTTAAATAAGATCCGGTTTTAACCGCTAAACTTTTGGCCATCGATTTGGCTATTGTATCGTTTTGACTGTAACTGCTCGCCGGAATTCCGTCCTGCAGATCACTTAATAATTGTTCGATTACCATTGAAACTTCGCTTTCTGTAATATTGACAGGAATTCCCGAAATCACAATATGATCGGTTTGGGCTTCATCAAAAACAAAACCTGTTGTTTCCAAAGAAGGTTTCAGTTCTTCAATTAAGGTCATTTCATCTGAAGAATAGAACAAATTCAAAGGAAACAGCAATTGCTGACTTGAAGCCTGATTTACCGTCATATTCAGCAAAAACTGCTCGTATAAAATACGCTGATGTGCCCTTTGCTGATCCACAATCACCATTCCGGATTTTATGGGTGAAACAATATATTTTTTATGAATCTGATAGGTCTTCTGACTCACCTGTTCTACATCCTCATCGTTAAATAAAGAGGAAGTAACTTCTTCATTTTCGAATGTGAAAGGAGAGCTTTCAATATTTTCTGTTTCTGTTTCCAAACCCACATACAAACTTTCCCAACTGGCTGTTGGTTCCACTCTCTTAGAATATCCGGAATATGAGCCTGATCCTGAACCGGAACTACCTGCGTAACTTGCTCCTGAACCGGATTTAGAATAATGCTGGTTGGTTTTGTCGTCCGTAAACGGATTAAAGTTTCCATCCACCTGAATCGTTGGTGTTTCTCCTTCTAAATCTTTATAATGATACGGTGTATCTAAATTAGCATCACGATCAAAATCGAGTACGGGAGCCACATTGAACTGCCCTAAACTGTGTTTAATTGAAGCTCTCAAAATAGCATATAAAGCTTGTTCATCATCAAACTTGATTTCCGTTTTAGTCGGATGAATATTGATATCAATGGTATTGGGCGGTACTTGCAGATAAAGGAAATAACTCGGTTGCGAACCATCTTTCAAAAGTCCGTCATAAGCCGCCATTACAGCGTGGTGCAAATAACCGCTTTTAATAAACCGGTCGTTTACAAAAAAAAACTGCTCTCCCCTGTTTTTCTTAGCGAATTCAGGCTTGCATACAAATCCCTGCACGTTTATGATTTCGGTTTCTTCGTTTACAGGAACTAACTTTTCATTGGTTTTTCCGGACATAATCCCAACAATACGCTGACGATACCCCGCAGCAGGCAAATTGTACATCTCGCTTCCGTTATGATAAAAAGTAAAATGAATATTGGGATGTGCCAAAGCTACACGCTGAAATTCATCCATAACATGGCGAAATTCAACAGTATCGGATTTTAAGAAGTTACGGCGTGCCGGAATATTAAAAAACAGATTTTTAACCGCAAATGACGTTCCTTTGGGTAAAACGGCTACCTCCTGAGAGATAAATTTACTGCCTTCAATAACGATGTGCGTTCCCAGTTCTTCCTGGTCCTGTTTCGTTTTCATTTCCATATGGGCAATCGCAGCAATAGAAGCTAGTGCCTCACCGCGAAACCCTTTGGTATGAAGGGAGAATAAATCTTCTGCCTGACGTATTTTTGAGGTGGCATGACGCGCAAAACACAAACGCGCATCGGTTACACTCATTCCTGCCCCATTGTCAATCACCTGAACCAACGATTTCCCGGCATCTTTAATAATCAATTTAATGTCGGTTGCTTTGGCATCAACAGCGTTTTCTAACAACTCTTTTACAACCGAAGCAGGTCTTTGAACTACCTCTCCGGCGGCAATCTGATTAGCAACGTGATCAGGAAGTAATTGAATAATACTTGACATTTAAAATTTTAGATTGTAGATTAACGATTTAAGATTTTTTGATTTAAAATCTAAACCAAGGTGTACAAATTTAATGAATTTCCGTTGGCTTTTTAAATAAGTGGCATCATAAAAAAAACAAAAAACCCATACTATTTTTACACAGTACAGGTTTTAGTATTTTTAAAACGCTTGTGTTTTATTCTTTCTCGATTTTTATTGGCGTCTCTTCGATTTGAATAGCGCCAGAAGCCAGTAAAGGCTGATTAAAAGGGTGTGACATAGAAGCCTGTTGACGAATATAAGCCATTTTTATAGCTGCGATTGCCGCTTCGGTTCCTTTGTTTCCGTGAATTCCTCCACTTCTGTCGATAGATTGCTGCATGTTATTGTCTGTTAAAACACAAAAAATAACCGGAATATCAGTTTGTACATTCAAATCCTTAATTCCCTGTGTAACGCCTTCGCATACAAAATCAAAATGTTTCGTTTGTCCCTGAATGACACATCCAATTACGATAACGGCATCAACATTTTGTGTCTGCAGCATTTTTTTTGCACCATAAATAAGCTCAAAGCTTCCCGGTACATTCCAACGGATAATTTGTTGAGCGGGTACTTCATTATCAATCAATGCCTCAAATGCACCATTGTAAAGTCCCTCAGTTATAGTTTCATTCCACTCAGAAACAACAATCCCAAATCGAAAGTCTTTCGCATTTGGGATTGTGTTTTTATCGTATTCTGATAAATTTTTATTTTCGGTAGCCATCTTTATATTTTAGATTTTAGATTTTAGACTTAAGATTTCAGATTCTGAAATACAAATCTACAATCTTAAATCTAAACTCTGCAATAAATTATTGTGCTAATCCAATCAATACATCAACAGAAGCAGCTTCCGGTGTTGCATCGAAGTTTTCTTTAATATCTGTAAAATATTTTAAGGCATCCTCTTTCTGACCTAAAGCCAAAGCTGTTTTACCTGCTTTAAGCAAGAAACGAGGTGTGGTAAAATCGTTTTTGTTAGATTCAGCCGCTTTTACATAATAGTCTAAAGCCTCTTTTTGTTGGTTTTTCTGAGAGTAAGCATCTCCGATTGCACCTTTTGCCAAAGCACTTAAGATCAAATCTTCAGATTTGAACTCTCCTAAATACTTAATTGCATCATCGAATTTACCTGTATTCAGATACGCCATACCTGCATAGTAATTGGCTAAGTTTCCGGCATCAGTTCCGGAATATTCTTCGGCAATTTTAAGGAATCCGAATTTACCTTCAGAACCGTTCAAAGCCAATTTATATAAAGAATCGCTGGCTACACCATCAGTCGCCTTTTGGAAATTTTGTTGTGCCACAAACATTTCGTTTGCAGCTTCGTCTTGTTTCGGAGCTTCGATAAATTTCTGGTAAGCCAAATATCCAATAGTTGCAACCGCAATACCAGCAACTAAACCAATAATGATTTTTTGATTTTTAGCAACCCAGTCCTCCGTTTTAGAAGCAGTCTCATCTAATTTTGAAAAAACACCAGCCGTTGTGCTGTCTTTTTCGTCAATGATTACCTGTTGTTCTTCATTTACTTCTTTAACTTCCTTTTCTTTTGGTGCTTTATATCCTCTTTTATTGTAAGTAGCCATTTAAAATTAATTTAGTGAACGGCAAAAATAAAATTTTTATTGAAACTGAGGTAAAAAAAATCAATTTTATCACTATTTTAAAAAAAATAATTTCAACAATCGCAACTCCTTTGGCTTCAGCGACAAAATAATTCATCCTGAAAAGCTTCAAAAGCCTTTTATATCGATAATTTTCGATAATTTGCACCCTCAAATTTTTGTTGTTCAAAACATGACTTTTCCTGAGCTGCGGGTATCATTTTAGCCACAGATTTTACAGATTAGAGCACTATTTCAAAAGAAATCCTTTGAAAATCCTTCAATCTGTGGCGTAAAAATTAAATCTCCGGTAAAAGTCCTTGCTCAAAACAACAGATTTTATCCTTAAAAATGCATTTAAACAAAATTTCTTTATTCAATTATAAAAATTTCTCCGAAGCCAGTTTTTACTTCGACCACAAGATCAATTGTTTTGTTGGGAAAAACGGAATAGGAAAAACTAACGTGCTGGATGCTATTTATCATTTGGCTTATGGAAAAAGTTATTTCAATCCGTTGGCCGTTCAAAACATCAGACATGGCGAAGAGTTTTTTGTGATTGATGCCGAACTGGAAAAAAATGACAGGACCGAGCAAATTGTCTGCAGTTTAAAAAAAGGACAGAAAAAAATCTTAAAAAGAAACGGCAAAGCTTACGATAAATTCTCCGATCATATCGGGTTTATTCCGTTAGTGATTATTTCACCCGCCGATCGCGACCTGATTGTGGAAGGAAGCGAGACACGCCGTAAATTTATGGACAGCGTGATATCGCAATTAGACCATACGTATCTGCATCAGCTCATTCAATATCAGAAAATAATTGTGCAGCGAAATGCCCTCCTGAAATATTTTGCCCTGAATCATGTTTTTGACAATGATACCTTATCTATATACAATGAACAGCTGGATGCTTTCGGGAAATCTATTTTTGAAAAGCGAAAAGATTTCCTCGAACAGTTTATACCTATATTTACTAAACATCATCAGGCCATAAGCGGAGCTGAAGAATCGGTGCAGCTGGTCTATGAAAGTCATTTATTCGAAAAAGACCTGTTGACGCTTTTACAGGAAACAATCAATAAGGACCGCGCCTTACATTATACCAGTTCAGGAATTCATAAAGATGATTTATCTTTTGAAATAGACGGACATCCGATAAAGAAATTTGGTTCGCAAGGCCAGCAAAAGTCGTTTCTGATTGCCCTGAAACTGGCCCAGTTTGAATTTCTGAAAAAACAAAGCGGTGTAAAACCTCTTTTACTTTTTGATGATATTTTTGACAAATTAGACGAAAGCAGGGTGGCCAAAATTATCGAAATGGTAAACAGTGATACTTTTGGACAGCTCTTTATTTCCGATACCCATCCGGAGCGTACCGAAGCGATTGTAAAATCAACCCATCAGAGTTATAAGATCTTTAATTTGTGAGACGTTTTTTTTGCCACGAATTTCACGAATTTTCGCTAATTATAATTGTCTGGAATAATCATTAGCCACAGATTTAGAGGCTTTTTAAAAGCTAAACGACTAAAAACCATTTAAAAATTCGTGCTAATTCGTGAAATTCGTGGCGAACTTTATACCCACTCTGATAGAGAAGTATTAAATTAGCCAAAACAAATAACTGTCATAAATATCCAATATGCTAACGAAAGAATCATTGCAATTTTTAGACGACTTAAAAGCCAACAACAACAGAGACTGGTTTCAGGATAATAAAAAACGATACGAGATTTTCAAAAAAGATTACCATCAGTTAGTGGGTAATTTTCTTGATGCGATGAAACCTTTAGATCCTTCCCTGGAATTACTGGAAGTTAAAAACTGTACGTTTCGAATTAATCGCGATATTCGGTTTTCTAAAGACAAATCTCCTTACAAAGCACATTTAGGTATTTGGATGTCCGGTGGAACGAAGGGATTGAATCGTGCCGGGTATTATGTTCATATCGAAAAAGGCGCCAGTTTTATTGCCGGCGGATTTTATTCACCTGAATCTGAGGATTTGAAAAAAGTACGAAAGGAAATTGCGTTTTTCCATGAGGATTTAGAAGCCATTATAGCGGATAAAAACTTCAAAAAAGAGTTTGGAAGTCTGGATATAAATGAAAACAATTCACTTAAAAGCATGCCGCGTGGTTATGAAAAAGACCATCCCGCCATTGAATTTTTAAAATTGAAAAGTTTTACTGCTACTCAGAAATACGACATCAAAGAAGTGACCCAAAAAGACTTTGTATCCAAAATGAGTCAGAAGCTGATTGCCTTAAAACCTTTAAACGAATTCATCAATCGTGCTTTAGAAACGGATGAATTTTAAATTCAGATAAATTTCAGCCACGAATTTCACCAATTAGTACGAATTAATTAGTGGGAATTCGTGAAATTCGTGGCTGGAAAAACAATATTACGGAATGAAAAGAAAAATACTTTTTCTTGGCGAATCCTACCGCGCCGATGCCATCACCTGGATGAAAGGCCTGAAAGAATTTGGCGATTTTGAAATTATAACCTGGGAACTTCAGACACCCAATAATTCAAAACTAAACCGATTCAGGCGTATTGCAGAATATTTTTTCTCACCTCTTGCTATTCGAAAAATCATCCGGAGAGAAAAACCCGATATGGTAATTGCCGAAAGAACCACCAGTTATGGGTTTCTCGCCGCTTTGTCCGGAGCTAAAACCATTGCTATTGCCCAACAGGGAAGAACTGATTTATGGCCCGAAGGTTCCATTTTATTGCCTCTTAAAAAATTCATTCAGAAATACGCTTTCAAAAAAGCACACCTTATTCATGCCTGGGGACCTGTGATGACCATTTCGATGAAGGAAAGAGGCGTTGACATGAGTAAAGTGCTGGTGCTGCCAAAGGGAATTGATTTTTCAGTTTTCACCCCGTCTATTTCAAATGCGTCCAGAATTGAAGCTATTGTAACGCGTTCTTTACAGCCGGAATACCGACATGATTCGATTTTAAAAGCTTTCTCGATTTTAAATCAAAAAGGAATTGATTTTTCACTGACTATTGTGGGCGACGGAACCCGTTTGTCTTTTTTGAAAGATTTGGCAAAAGATTTACAAATTGAAAACAAAGTACGCTTTACAGGAAGAATTCCGAATACCGACCTTCCCAAATTATTACAGCAATCGAATATCTACATCAGCATGCCGATAACCGAAGGTGTTTCGGCTTCTTTATTTGAAGCGATGGCCTGCAACTGTTATCCCGTAGTTTCTGATATTCCGGGAAATCAAAGCTGGATCAGGCATCGCGACAACGGACAATTGATTGAAATTGATAATATCGAAATGCTGGCAGAAGAATTAATCTGGTCTCTTAAAAATATTGAATCACGAAATAACGCAATTTTACAGAATAGAAAGTTTGTAGAAGAGAATGCGAATTATAATATCAATATGAAAGTTATTGCGGATAAATATCATGAGTTGTTAGATTTGCGAAATATTTAACCGCAAGGTTCACGAAGTTTTACGCGATGAACGCTAAGCTTTGCGAACTTGGCATATCCAGACACCTTTCGGGATTGCGCTCTTTGCGGTTAAAATACATTTTATCAAAACTCAGCTCAAATAAATTATAATCCTTACTTTTGAACTCAGATTTAAAAGCCTTTTATTTATGGAAATCCAGTCCAATTTTTCTTTAAAAAAACACAACACTTTTGGTATTGAAGCCAAAGCGAAACAATTTGTAGCCGTTCATTCAATAGCCGAATTGAAAACCATTTTAGAGGAAAACAAAAACCAGAAAAAATTTGTTTTGGGCGGTGGCAGCAACATGCTTTTAACGAAAGACATTGATGCTTTGGTCATACATATTGATTTAAAAGGAAAAAAAATCATTAAGGAAGACGAAGATTTTGTCTGGGTTGAAAGTCAGGCGGGAGAAACCTGGCATGATTTCGTTCTTTACACTATTGAGAATAATTTTGGCGGTTTAGAAAATATGTCCTTAATTCCAGGAAACGTTGGTACGACTCCGGTTCAGAATATCGGTGCCTATGGTACTGAGATCAAAGATACTTTTGTTTCCTGCGAAGCGATGAATATTGAATCTCAGGAAATGAGGACATTTACCAACACCGAATGTAATTTTGGCTACAGGGAAAGCATTTTTAAAAATGAAATCAAAGACCAGTATATTATCACATCGGTCATTTACAAACTAACGAAACGCAATCATAAAATCAATACTTCATACGGCGATATTCTGGCTGAACTGGCTAAAAACAATATCACGACGCCTACTCTGAAAGATGTAAGCAATGCTGTCATTACCATCAGACAAAGCAAATTACCGGATCCGAAGGAATTGGGGAACAGCGGAAGTTTTTTTAAAAATCCGATTTTACTGAAATCTGATTTTGAGAAAATCCATCAAAAGTTTCCGGAAATGAAATATTACGAAGTTTCAGAAACGGAGGTAAAAGTACCTGCGGGCTGGCTGATTGAACAAGCCGGCTTTAAAGGAAAACGTTTTGGAGATGCCGGAGTTCATAAAAACCAGGCTCTGGTTTTGGTGAATTACGGAAATGCCACAGGACAGGAAATTTTAGCCGTTTCAAAAGAAGTTCAGGATACGGTTTTTAAAACGTTTGGCATTCATATCGAAGCTGAAGTAAATGTGATTTAAATATATTACCACGAATTAACCCAAATAAATTAGTGAAAATTAGTGCAATTAGTGCAATTCGTGGCAAAAAAAGAAACAAAACCCAAAATGTACACACCTGAGATATACAAAGACGAAGATCCGGAATCGATCAGAAATTTCATAAAAGAGAACAGTTTTGGCATTCTGATCAATCAGACCAATGGAAAATTATGTGCTACCCATATTCCGATAGAACTCGAAATTACTGCTGACGGAAAAGAAGTTTTGCAGGGACATATTTCAAAATTAAATCCACAGGCAGAAGGTTTTGCAGAAAACGATCAGGTTCTTGCTGTATTTTCGGGTCCACACAGCTATATTTCTTCTTCGTGGTACGATCATGAAAATGTCCCGACATGGAACTATATAGCCGTGCATGTTTACGGTCGTATCAAAATTACAGATGAAACGGCAACAATCGAATCCCTTAAAAAATTGGTCGACAAATACGAAGCAGGTTCAGAAAATCCTGTTCGTCTGGAGAACCTGTCCACAAAAACAATGCGTGAGGCCAGGGGCATCTTTGGTTTTGAGATCGCAATAGATGAAATTCAGGCGACAAAAAAACTATCGCAAAACAGAGACGATCATAATTATAAAAACATAATTTCGGAGTTGGAAAAAACTGAAAACGCTCAGGCTATTGCTGTTGCAAAAGAAATGTCAAAATGCCGAAAGTAAATTAGTTTTAATCATTGGAAATTAGGAATTCATAAGTACATTTGCACGCGCAAGATTCAGAAATTAAAAGACATTAAAATCAGATGCTTACATTCATTTTTTACTTTTTTATTGCTATTGTTGTTCTACAACTTTCTTACTATCTGGGTATTTTCGGGAAATTTGCTTTCGGCAAACCACAAAGCATTACACCAAAAAACATTCCGGTTTCTGTGATTGTTTGTGCCAAAAATGAAGAAGAAAATGTAAAAAAATACATCCCATTATTAGCGGAACAGAATTATCCTGATTTTGAAATCGTTTTAATTGATGATGCTTCAAGTGATGAAACACTGGAGGTTTTTGAAGAATTTGAAAAACAATATCCGAACATTCGACTGGTAAAAGTAGAAAACAATGAAGCCTTCTGGGGTAACAAAAAATACGCTTTGACACTCGGAATTAAAGCATCCAGAAAAGACTATCTTTTATTTACGGATGCCGATTGTTATCCGACCTCAAAAGAATGGATAACGGCAATGACTTCACAATTTACCACAGACAAAACCATTGTTTTAGGGTATGGAGGGTACGAGAAAAGAGAGCGTTCGTTATTAAATAAACTCATTCGATTTGAAACTGTTCTTACGGCAGTACAATATTTCTCCTGGGCAAAAGCCGGACTCCCTTATATGGGTGTTGGCCGAAATTTAGCATACAAAAGAGAAGAGTTTTTTAATGTAAATGGATTTATTGAGCACATTCAGGTTCGCTCGGGTGATGATGACTTATTCGTCAATCAGGCTGCCAACAAAAGCAATACTACTATTTCGTATAGTCCTGAAAGTTTCACGTATTCGAAACCAAAAGAAAGCTACAGTGAATGGTTTTCCCAAAAAAGAAGACATGTTTCTACGGCCAATTATTACAAAGTATTTGATAAAATTCAGTTAGGTCTTTTTTATACCTCACAATTATTTTTCTTTTTATTAGTTATACTTCTACTGTCTTTTCAATTTCAGTGGATTGCTGTACTGGCTTTAATAGCGACACGCTATACCATTGCCTGGATTGTAATGGGGTTTTCAGCAGGAAAACTGAGAGAGAAAGATTTAAAAGTATGGTTTCCTGTTGTAGAAATCATGCTTATATTCACACAAATGAATATCTTTATAACTAATATCTTTTCAAAACCGGTACATTGGAAATAAATTCTAAAATAGAAAAAGCAAAAAAAGGCGATCAGATCGCCTTTACTTTTTTATTGGATTTCTATTGGAATGAAGTGTACGGATTTATGCTAAAACGTACCGAAAACGAAACTACTGCCGAAGATATTACCATTGAAACTTTCTCTAAAGCTTTCGACAAAATCGCCTCTTACAATCCTGAATTTCAATTCAATACCTGGTTGATTGCGATTGCAAAAAATGTTTACATTGATTTATTACGTAAAAAGAAAACCAATCTTTTTATAGAAATTACCGATACCGAAGACCAACAGGCCTACAATATTGCTGACACCACTCCATCAGCCGAAGATGCCTTAATCAAAGAGCAAAACCTTTCCCGTCTGCTGCAATGCATCAAAGAATTAAAACCCCATTATCAGGAAGTAATTCACCTGCGTTATTTTCAGGAAATGACTTACCAGGAAATTGCACTCAAGATTGATGAGCCTTTAAGCAACGTGAAAGTAAAACTTCTGCGCGCTAAAAAATTGTTAGCCGAAATTATCGAACGTAACAGATAATTTATTATCTTTAGTTAAAGATTAAAATAGCCACGTATTTTTTCTTAAAAAATTAAAGTTTCCACAAACCCTTAACATGTTCTTTTGTTTTTATTGTCCAATCAAAATTAAAAATTTTGTTGCTTATGATTTAATGTTTACTTAACCTTAAAATCCAATCTAATTATGTCTAAACTAAGCATTTATGAAACCAAGTGGACCAATCTTGTTTTCGAAAACAAAAACAAAGAATACGGCGCGTATCAATTACGCCAGGAAAGTTCTAAAAATTCAATAACAGCTTTATTTGCAGGATTGCTAGTCATAGCAACTTTAGGAAGTGCCTCCGTTCTGGTAAACAAATTTAAACCAACTGCGACCGTTGAGCCAATACCTACGGATATTCCTTTGGATCCTGTTGTTGTTACAAAAGTAGACCTAACTCAGGACATACCGCCCGCTCCTCCTGCACCTCCGCAAACTGCTTCGACACCAGTAACTGAAGTAGTTCAGCTTACAAATCCTGTTGTTGCAAGGACTCAAGAGGCTGTGCAAGAAATTGCTACTAATAAAGTAAATGCACCGGTAGTTGAAAACACTAGCGGAACAGGGATTGCCACTACTAATGTTTTACCATCAAATGGCAATGGCGGACAAGTTGCCTCAACAGCTCCGACTACTAACGAGCCTGTACTTGCTGCAACGTTAGACAAACAACCTGAATTTCCAGGGGGAATGGCTAAATTTTATACTTTCGTTGGAAATAATTTCCAAAGACCGGAACTGGATGCTGAAAGAACTTTACAGGTTTATGTTTCTTTTGTAGTTGAAAAAGACGGTTCTTTAACAGACATCCTTGTAAAAAAAGATCCGGGTTACGGAATGGGTAAAGAAGCTGTTCGCGTTCTGAAATCATTAAAAACAAAATGGAGCCCTGGTATCTTAGACGGAAAACCGGTTCGCACCGCATACAATCTTCCAATTACAATAAAAACGGAACTGGAATAACAAAACAAAGAGGCAGAATTTAGTTCTGCCTTTTTTTATGAACTTTTTTTAATGCGCTGATTAAAAAAGAAGGCCATTTAGTTAACTTCGTTTAAACAATATGATATCTTAAATGCCTTTTACTTTTTCACATCCTGCCCTAATTTTACCGCTGAAATATTTGCCCCGAAAATGGTTTTCACTAACCGGACTTATTATTGGTAGTTTAACGCCCGACTTCGAGTATTTTCTCCGAATGAAAGTTCAAAGCAATTACAGCCACACATTCACCGGCATCTTTTGGTTTGATTTACCTCTAGCACTGTTACTTTCTTTTCTTTTTCACAATATCGTAAAAAAGGACTTATTTGAAAATTTGCCAAAAAATATTCAATCCAAAATTTTAGGTTACACTAAATTTAAATGGAATAACTATTTCAAAAAGCATTGGATTGTTGTTTTAATTTCGATTTTTATTGGTATTGTGTCTCATCTTTTTTGGGACAGTTTCACTCATGATCATGGCTATTTTGTCAATAAGATTCAAATCCTCAAAAGTTCTATCATTATTTTTGATAGAGGAATTCCAATTTTGAAAATCGCACAACATTTAAGCACCTTAATTGGCGGATTGCTTATAATTTATACCTTGTCAAAACTTCCTGAAAACAATATCGCCACGCATAAGCCTAATAAAACCTACTGGATAACTCTAATTTTTCTTTCAGCACTGATAATTTCGATCCGATTCGCAACCGGTCTGAATTATAAAGCTTATGGTCATGTGATAGTATCCGTAATTTCATCCTTTTTACTATCTTTTATACTTACTCCTTTCTTTATAAAATTAAAAACCAATTCATAAAATCAGTAAAATCAATTACATTTACAGTATATAAAAAGATTGAATTAAAAATTAAAAACAATACAAATGGGAATATTTTCGGCTATTATTGGCAATGCTGGTTCAGTAAGTCAGGAAGATTTAATTAAAAAATACGGACAGCTTTTAACAGATAATGAAGAAATCGAAATGGGTTTCAAACTTATTCGCGATACTTTCATCTTCACGAACAAAAGATTAATTCTGGTGGACGTACAAGGAATTACAGGAAGCAAAACAGAATACAAATCAATTGCTTACAAAAGCATTTCAAGATTTAGCATAGAAACTGCGGGCACTTTTGATCTTGATGCTGAATTAAAAATCTGGGTTGCGAGTGAATTACAACCAAGCATCGTAAAACAATTTAACAAATCGGTAAATGTGTATGAGGTACAAAAAGTTTTGGCACATCACGTTTTAGGATAATAAAAAAACCCGACAATTTTAAAACTGTCGGGTTTCTTTTTATGATTATCAGAGGCAATTACTTCTTTTTAGTACTTGCTTTTTTAGTTGTTTTCGCTTTTTTAGCCGGTGCCGGAACAGTGTTCACAATTTTTTGCTGCACATAAGGTTTGTACAAACCATCCTTTTCAGCTCTTGCCTTAGCATCATCAGCTCTCTTTTTGGAGTCCGGATGCGAACTCATCATCTGATCGATAAAGGAAGCTTCAGTTCCTTCACTCATTTTTGCTAAAATCCTGAAGGCAGATTCTTCGGCATTAATGTTATAACCGTTTTTCTTCAAAAAATTATACGAAAACAAATCAGCCTCAGTTTCCTGTTTTCTGCTGTGTTTACTGTCGATTAAAGCGCTACCGATTTTACCCAGCTGACTATCTGTTACTGATGCAACAGTAGCCGATTGTGAAGAAACACCGTCAATCAATGCTTCTTTCTGGTACGCTGCACGCATTGCATCTCTTGAATCGTTATTGGCAACGTGACCAATTTCATGTCCGATTACAGCCAGCAATTCATTATCATCCATAATATCCATCAAACCCGAATACACACGAACGCTTCCGTCTGCTGTGGCAAATGCATTTACTTCTTTTACTTTATACACTTTATAGTTTAAAGTATATCCTTCACCTGCACTGTGCTTGCCGAAAACCCTGTTTAACCGGATGGCATATCCGTCTGTTGCCGGTGCAACTTCATGCTCTGCATCTAATTTTGCAACTGCTTCTTTAGATAAAGCTGCAGCATCAGCATTGCTAAGGGTAAAGCCAGCAACTCCTTTCTGAACAGCTCCAAGGGCTTTTTCGCCAAAATTAATCTGCGCATTCATACTGGTAAAACTAAAAGCTGCAAACAAAGCTCCTGATATAATTAATTTCTTTTTCATGTTTTTTATACTATTACAATTTAACAACAAATGTACTATTAACAAAATACTATTTTATCTCTTTTCGGGTAATTTTATAACAAATAAAGATATAAATTTTAAACCTTTAAAAATCAAACACACAACATAATTATTCGATTTAAATCGATAAACAAACAAAAAAATCAGCCAAAGAACATAACCAAACTTCTTAAGTCAAAAATTTAACACAAAAATAAAATTATATTCAAAAACAAACAGAAACACATTAAGCAAACCTGCAGCAAATTAACCCGTAAACAAATCTCCAAATAAACTACATTCCGTATCTTTGTGTTTTGAATTTTGATATATGGAAACAGTCATTGAAAATATACCAACCGGAAAACCTAAATGGTTAAAAGTAAAACTTCCTATTGGACAAAAATACACTGAACTTCGTGGTTTGGTCGATAAATACAGCTTAAATACCATTTGCACCTCAGGAAGCTGCCCTAATATGGGAGAATGCTGGGGAGAAGGAACAGCCACTTTTATGATTCTTGGAAACATTTGTACCCGTTCCTGTGGATTTTGCGGCGTAAAAACCGGAAGACCGGAAACAGTAGACTGGGATGAACCGGAAAAAGTAGCGCGTTCCATAAAAATCATGAACATTAAGCATGCTGTAATTACAAGCGTTGACAGAGATGATCTAAAAGATGGTGGTTCTATCATATGGATTGAAACGGTGAAAGCAATCCGCAGAATGAATCCTAATACGACTCTTGAGACTTTAATTCCGGACTTTCAGGGAATTGAAAGAAACCTTGACAGAATTGTGGAAGCGAATCCTGAAGTAGTGTCTCACAATGTCGAAACGGTTCGACGCTTAACACGTGAAGTACGTATTCAGGCGAAATATGATCGCAGCCTTGAAGTCCTGCGCTATTTAAAAGAAAAAGGGATCAACAGAACCAAATCCGGAATTATGCTGGGACTTGGCGAAACAGAGGAAGAAGTTTTTCAGACCATGACAGATTTACGAAATGCAAATGTAGATGTGGTAACCATCGGACAGTACCTTCAGCCCAGTAAAAAACATTTACCGGTAAAAGAATTCATAACCCCTGATCAATTTGCCAAATATGAGAAATTTGGTCTTGAATTAGGTTTCCGACATGTTGAAAGCGGACCATTGGTTCGTTCTTCTTACAAAGCACAAAAACATATTTTATAGAAAAGGCCATTCGTCAAACGGCTAATCGCTTAATTGAACAGATAATTAAGTGATTAAACCGCTAAACGATTAAAGAAATAAACAAAAAGATTGAAAACAAGAATTGCTATAAACGGTTTTGGAAGAATTGGAAGAAATTTATTCCGTTTACTCTTAAACCATCCTGAAATTGAAGTCGTTGCTATTAACGATATTGCAGACAACAAAACCATGTCGCATTTGATAAAATACGACAGCATTCATGGTGTTTTACCCTTTAAAGTAAGTCACGATGAAACAAGTATTATTGTAGATGGAAAGCATTTTTTATTTTTTCATGAAAAAAGTATTTCAAATTTAGACTGGAAAAGCCAATCTATTGATTTTGTGATCGAATGTACCGGAAAGTACAAGACGCATGAAGAACTAAACACACATATTGAAGTTGGGGCAAAAAAAGTAATTCTTTCCGCTCCTTCTGAAGTTGAAACGATAAAAACGGTCGTTCTTGGAGTTAATGACAACATTCTGGATGGAACTGAAGCTATAGTTTCGAATGCAAGTTGTACCACAAACAATGCTGCCCCGATGATCAAAATCATTGATGAATTATGCGGAATTGAACAGGCATACATTACAACAATACATTCTTATACTACCGACCAAAGTCTTCACGACCAGCCACATAAGGATTTGCGCCGTGCCAGAGGTGCCAGTCAGTCAATTGTTCCGACTACGACGGGCGCAGCTAAGGCTTTAACAAAAATTTTTCCTAAATTGCATGAAAAAATAGGGGGTTGCGGAATTCGGGTTCCTGTTCCGGATGGTTCATTAACAGACATTACGTTTAACGTAAAACGTGCTGTCACTATCGAAGAAATCAACAACGCTTTTGAAAACGCCTCAAATACAAGTTTAAAAGGAATATTAGATTACACAGAAGATCCGATTGTATCGGTTGATGTAATTGGCAATAGAAATTCGTGCCTGTTTGATGCACAACTAACTTCCGTTATTGATAAAATGGTAAAAGTTGTAGGCTGGTACGATAATGAAATTGGCTATTCATCAAGGCTGATTGATTTGATCCTGTTGATGAGAAAAGCATAAGATTCATTGTAAGAAGCATTGCGATACATGAAACACTACCTTTTAATTCTTATAAGTTTTTTAAATCCATTTTTGTATTCTCAGTCCAAAAAGAGTACAGATAGCATTATCTATTACAATAAACTGGCAAACAGCAATCTTCAGAATAAAAAGTACGATAAGGCCGTTTTTTATACCGAAAAATCGATTGCTTTTTCTGCTTCCAATAACAAATCGGAGAATTTAGCCAATCAGACTTTTAAGCTTGGTAAAATTTATTACAACCTTGGGAATTATGAAGAGGCCTTAAAAAACTTTCACAAAAGTGTTTCCTTATTCACTAAAATAAAACCAACCTGTACTAAAGCCCTGGCACTGCACTACATTGGTGTCACGAATACTGCAAAAGGAAATTACAAGACCGCTGATATCTATTACAAAAAAGCAGAGAATCTTCTAAAGCAATTAAATATTGTTGATAGCGCCCAAATTCTAAGCTATCAGAAAGCGATGGCATTCAAGGCCAATAACAACTTTCCTTTGGCGGTAAAAACTTTTCAAAAAATAATTAAAAAACCGGATAACAGCGCTATTCTAAAAGTAAAAACAGACGCCTATTATCAGCTTGGACTGCTGGAAACCCAGCTAAAACAAAACGATTCTGCGCTTGTTTATTTTGATACTGCCTTAGAAATCAACAAAAAAAGTAACGATTTAGCCCAAAAGTCAAAAATCGTTCTGGGTATTAGTCAGTATTACAAAAATAACAGGAATTTTGATCTCGCCTACTCTTACCTTGATGAACACTATCAGATTGAGAACTATATCTTAAAAATAAAAAATGCAAAATTAGATTTAAATGAGTTTGAAAAGTTTAAAAAAAACCAGTTCATCAGCAATACTTTAAAACGCGAGAGTGAAGAGAAAATTCAGTTAAAAACGTATCGGTATTCTAAACTGGTTAGTATTTTAGCCATTGCCTTAATTTCTATTTTATCGCTTTTGAGTCTCGCTCTGTACAAAAATAATATTATTCGAAATCAGAATAATTTACTTTTGAGAGAGAAAAACAAGGAACTAATCCTGGCCAAAAACAAAGCCGAAAAAGCATCAAAAGCCAGATCAGAATTTTTATCAACCGTAAGCCATGAACTCCGGACACCTCTGAATGCCATTAACGGAATTACCCATTTACTACTGGAAGACAGTCCTAAAAAAACACAGTTAAAATACCTGGAGTCGTTAAAATTCTCCGGAAATTATCTTACCACTTTTATCAACGAAATTCTTGAGATCAATAAAATAGATTCTACGAAAGTAGAAATTGAAAATATCTCTTTTAACCTGAAAGAGTTGCTATTCAACATACAAGGCTCCTTAAAAGAGTTAGCAACAGCCAATAAAAATTATTTCAATCTTGAAATAGACAAAACCATTCCGGACAATTTAATTGGCGACCCTACCAAATTATCCCAGATTATACTCAATTTAATAAACAATGCGTTAAAATTCACGCAAAACGGACAAGTAAGTGTAATTGCCAAACTATTTGCTCTAGAAGAGGATAACGTAACGATTTATTTTGAGATTGTAGATACAGGAATTGGAATTCCCGAAGACAAATTGCAAACCGTTTTTGAAAGTTTTTCGCAGGGATCTATAGAAGTTAACCGCAAATACGGCGGAACTGGCTTAGGACTTACGATTGTAAAGAAATTAATTGAACTGCTCGGTGGTGAAATCAAACTCAAAAGTGAAGTCGGCAAAGGTTCTACTTTTACCTTCAAGCTCGATTTTAGAATAAACACAGAACCTCTTGAGATAAAGGAAGAAACAAAACCATACAACGACAGGCAATTGAAACACAAATCGATTTTACTGATTGAAGACAACAAAATCAATCAGATGATTACCCGAAAAATGCTGGAAAACAAAGCAATTACCTGCGAAATAATCGACAATGGTGAAGATGCAGTGGAGTTATTGAAAGTAAAAAAATTCGATATGATTTTAATGGATGTTCACTTACCTGGAATCAACGGAACGACTGCTACCAAACAAATAAGGGAATTTGACAAAACCACTCCAATTATCGCTTTAACTGCAATTTCACTGGATGAAAACAGGGACATGCTTTTATCTTTCGGAATGAATGATGTGATTACAAAACCTTTTGTGCCTGACGAATTTTACAGTATTATTGCAAAATTTTTCGATTAAAAACTAAGCTTCTGAGTTTGACTTAACATATTCCAGGACGGTTGCATCGAAATTTTGGGAATGACCGATAAATGTACTTTTGATGGGCAGGTAATACAATTGAGAAGCCAGTTTAGAATCCTTCAGACGTACAAAATCCTTCTCTGTCGTAATGATTTTTTTGCTTCCGGCTTTACTCTGAATGCTGTCTAAATCTGAATCAGAAAAATGATGATGATCCGGAAAAATCAGCGTTTCATCTTTTTCATTTTTTAGATAGTCAAAAAACGGTTTGGGCTTTGCAATTCCGGCCAAAAGCAGTTTCGATTCGTTTTTAATTTCATTTACAGCTATTTTCTGCTCTTTACCATAAATAGAATCATCATAATCAATAAAAGTAAAATAGATTTGTTGCGAAGAAGTCGGTTTCAGTTTCAGACGAATCTGCTCCTGTTTTTCAGCATTCAAATCTTTTGGGCATTTTGTAACTATAATAAGATTAGCTCTTGTGGCTCCGCTTCTGCTTTCTCGAAGATTTCCGGTCGGCAGCATAAAATCGTCAGCATATAAATCATCATACGAGCTTAACAAAATATAAAAACCTGCTTTTACTTTTCGGTGTTGGTAAGCATCATCTAATAAAATTACCTGCGGTTTTTCATTTTGGGAAAGCAATTGTGTAATTCCATTTGTTCTGTCCGCATCAACAGCCACCTGAATATTTGGGAATTTCTGATAAAACTGAAAAGGTTCATCTCCTAAAATTTCAGCATTGGAGGCCGCTCCGGCCAGAACAAAACCTTCCGATTTTCGCTTATAGCCGCGACTCAGTGTTGCCACTTTGTATTTATCTGACAACAATCGAATGAGATATTCGATCTGAGGTGTTTTTCCGGTTCCTCCAACACTCAGGTTTCCGACAGCAATAACAGGAATATCAAATGCATTAGATTTCAAAATTCCCTTATCAAAAAGATAATTCCTGACTGATGTAATGAATCCGTATAAAATGGCAAACGGAAAAAGTATTTTTCGAAGTAAGTTCATAGAATTATTTATCAGAATAATGTCCCATTGCAGAAACTATAATAACGGTTACAATTTCTTCGTCTACCCTATAAATAATTCTGTCCCTTTGATTAATTCTTCTGGACCAATATCCTTTAAGATCATATTTTAACTCTTCAGGCTGACCTTCACCAAAAAAAGGATCTTCAGTAAGTTCTAGCAGTATTTTTTCAATCTTTTTTATAGTAGCTTTATTACCTGATTTATAGTGGCTTTTCAAATCTCTACGGGCAATATTATCAAATTCTACAAAATACTTCCCCATATATCCTCAGGATTTAATCTTGTAGTTTTTCCTTTTTTAATATTTGATTCTGCTTTTTTAATTTTTGCAACAAATTCAGGACTATAAAAGCTTTCCCCTTCTTTATTTTTTTCAGAATCTGTGTCAATAATTTCTATTCCTTCAACACCTTTAAAAAAAGCTTCAAACATAGCCATAAATGCTTTTCCTGTTTTGGTACGCTCGTTGATTTTTATAGTAGTCATAACTTTAAGTTTAGAACTACAAATATACTAAAATCATATGAGTGGTATATATAATATAAATGAAACAAACATCCTTTGTGACAAACATTGAGTTAGTAATGTATATTTTTTTTCGTTAATTTGTTTCAGGTTTCAATTCCCATAAAAATTTTGAAACCTGAAACCTGAAACAAAATTCAATGAAAATCAAAGAAATAGTAACAGTTCTTGAAGAAATGGCTCCTTTAGCTTATGCCGAAGATTTTGATAACGTCGGACTTCTGGTGGGTGATGCCGAAATGGAAAGCACGGGTGTCTTAGTTTGTCACGATGCCTTAGAAACTGTTATTGCCGAAGCTATTGCTAAGAATTGCAATCTGGTCGTTTGTTTTCACCCTATTTTATTCTCCGGAATCAAGAAAATTACCGGCAAGAATTATGTGGAGCGTGCGATTTTAAAAGCAATTAAAAATGACATTTCAATTTATGCGGTTCATACTGCTTTAGACAATCATTCAGCAGGCGTTAATAAAATATTCTGTGATGCATTGGGCTTATTAAACACGAAAGTATTGATTCCAAAACAGAATTTCATTCAGAAATTAGTTACGTATACCACTCCGGATAATTCTGAAAAAGTTCGAAACGCCTTATTTGACGCCGGAGCAGGAACTATAGGAAATTATGACAATTGCAGTTTTAATACCGAAGGTTTTTTCACTTTTAAAGGAAATGAAGACAGCAATCCTGTTATTGGAGAAAGAGGAAAATTACATACCGGAACCGAAATAAAAATTGAAGTTATTTTTGAAAAACATTTACAGTCTAAAATTCTGAAAGCCCTTTTTGCCAGTCATATTTACGAAGAAGTCGCTTATGAAATTTATACCCTGCAAAATTCACATCAGAATATCGGGTTAGGAATGATTGGCGAATTTGAGACTGAAATGGAGGAGAAAGACTTTTTATATTTTGTAAAAAATAAAATGATTGCCGATGGAATTCGCCATTCTGCTTTTCTGGGAAAAAAAATAAAAAAAGTAGCCGTTTTGGGAGGTTCGGGAAGTTTTGCCATAAAAAATGCCATTCAGGCCGGAGCAGATGCTTTTTTGACCGCAGATTTAAAATACCATCAATTTTACGAAGCCGAAAACCGATTACTTTTGGCCGATATTGGTCATTTTGAGAGTGAACGCTATACAAAAAACTATATTGTTGATTATCTTCAAAAAAAAATCCTTAATTTTGCCATCATTTTAGCAGAAGAAAATACAAATCCAGTTAAGTACTTATAGAATATGGCGAATACGAAAGAATTAAGTGTTGAGGACAAGTTAAGAGCAATATACGATTTACAGCTTATTGACACCCGAATTGACGAAATCAGAAACGTAAGAGGAGAACTTCCGTTAGAAGTTGAAGATTTAGAAGATGAAGTTGCAGGTTTAAGCACGCGTTCAGAGAAATTGAAAAGTGAACTTGAAGTAGTTGAGGATCTTATCAAAGCAAAGAAAAATGCAATTGATGAGCACAAAGAAGTGATCAAAAAATACACAAAACAACAAGAATCAGTTCGTAATAACAGAGAATTTAATTCTTTGACTAAAGAGGTTGAATTTCAGGAATTGGAAATTCAATTGGCTGAGAAGCAAATCAAAGAAATGAAAGCTTCTATCGAGCATAAGAAAGAAGTTATTGCTAATTTAAAAGAAAAACTAGATTCAAAAAGTTCTCATTTAAAACATAAAAAATCAGAACTGGATGCAATTATGGCAGAAACTCAAAAAGAAGAAATCTTCTTGTCTGAGAAATCTGCAGAGTTTTCAGCATTGATTGAAGAAAGGTTATTAGCGGCTTATACAAGAATCAGAACTAGTGTTCGTAATGGTTTAGCGGTTGTTTCTATCGAAAGAGGAGCATCTGCAGGATCATTCTTCACTATTCCTCCACAAACTCAGGTTGAAATTGCTTCAAGAAAGAAAATCATCACCGATGAGCACTCCGGAAGAATTTTAGTAGACAGCGCACTGGCTGAAGAAGAGAAAGAAAAAATGGAACAATTGTTCTCAAAATTCTAAATAACTGTCCCGATCTGATCGGGACTTTTTTTTGTTAAAATTTTTCGCCACGAATTTCACTAATTTCACCAATTTTTAAATACTAAGAATAAAAATTCGTGCTAAATTTGTGAAATTCGTGGCGATCTTTTTTAGATCTCGTTTCGAATAATTATACTTTATAATTAAAACTATTATTTTGGGACTTAAAAAAGGAATTCGTTTTATTACATTAAAATCGGTCGGATCATATATTAACTTCCTGAGTTATGTACGCCCGCAAAAAGCTCTTGCACTTTCTTACGCATTATTTAGCCAGCCAAGAATTGGAAGGTTAAACAAAGAGCAATTACCCAAAATATTACAAAAGGCCGAAACAGAAACGTTTCATCACAACGAACATTATTTTCAAACCTATATCTGGAACGGAAACGAAACCAAAATCTTACTCGTTCACGGATGGGAAAGCAATGCTTCCCGCTGGAAAAAAACCCTGCCTCATCTTCAGAAATCAGGAAGTACTATTATCGCTATTGACGCTCCGGCTCACGGGCAAAGCAGCGGTAAAGAATTTAATGTTCCGCTCTATGCTGAATTCATCAATAAAGCCGTAGAAAAATACCAGCCCACAATTATTATCGGTCATTCTATTGGTGGAGCTGCCTGCGTTTACCATCAGTATTTATTCCCGAACACCAGCATTACCAAAATGGTAATTTTGGGTGCACCTTCCGATTTGAAGACTCTTATCAATAATTACATTTCGATGCTGAGTCTGAATACCAGAATGTTTTCGCTTCTGGAAAGCCGTTTTGCGGATCGCTTCAACTTTAAACTGGAAGATTTTTCAGGAAAGAAATTTGCCGCGGAATTTAATATTCCGGGATTAGTCGCTCACGATACTACAGATAAAATAGTTGCTTTTGAAGAAGGAAAAAAAATTGTCAGTAATTGGAAAAACAGTCAGTTTATAGAAACCAAAGGTTTAGGACACGGAATGCATGATGACGAATTGTATCAGAAAGTGATTGACTTCTTGTTTTCCGAACAGGTTTCTTAGGAGGTTCAGAGAGGCTAAGGTTCAAAGGAACAAAGGTTTCTTACTGAACCGCGCATCTCACATTTTCACATTCTCAAATTTTCTCATTTTCTCATTTTCAAACAACAATTTTAAAATACCCAAAAAGCTCTTTTTCTCCTTTTCCGGTAATCTGTATGGCTCTTGAATCTTTTGTTCTTCTTAACCAGTCATCAGCAATCATTTTATCTAATAAAGATGCTCCAACTGAACCGGCAATGTGATTTTTTCTTTCACTCCAGTCCAAACAGGGTTTGAGAAATAATCGTCTTTGTTTTTTCAGATCTTCGACATTAATTCCGAAATCAGAAAACCATTTTACTCCTTCTGAACTTACTTCGAATCTGGTATCCAAATCCAGGATAATATGCTGTTCCAGTAAACTTTCGGCAACTGCAACACCAATTTTCCCCGCCAGATGATCGTAACACGTCCGGCAGTGTTTTATCGGGGAATGTTTTTCGGAATTTTTCTTTTGCAGACTGACCGGCGGAATCAAGCTTGCCATGGCTTCAATTGCATACGCCACTTCCTTATTCGAAAATCTATAATATTTATGACGTCCTTGTTTTTCTACAGACAGCAGACCTGCATCTAACAGTTTTGCCAGATGCATGCTGATATTTTGTGGCGATGTAGAAACGGTAATCGCCAGTTCAGTCGCTGTAAAAACTTTACCATCGAGTAAAGTCCACATGATGACTGCCCGCACCGGGTCTCCGATTAACGAAGCTATCTTTATAAACTGATCTTCCATTTTATGCAATCATAGTTAAACTCACACTGAAGTATTACATCGTAAAGTTAAATAACTTTGTCAAAAACAATTACACCATGTCTACTTTATTTCTACAGTCCGAAGTCAAAAACCCCTATTCTTTCTATCAACAAATGACAGCGGAAAACCCTGTTTACTGGGATGAAACCCATAAAATCTGGGCCCTTTATTCCTATTCCGCCTGTGTCGAAATATTAAACCATACCGCCGCGCACATTCCAGCCTTTCCTGCAAACGATAATTTTAATACATCTGCTGCGAAAATCATCAGGAACTTAGCCCGGTTATCAAACGGAATTCAGCACGAAATCGCAAAAGAAACTGCGGTTATTCTTTTTTCATTCCTGAAAAATGTTGGAATAGACACTATTTTAGAAGAATTGCTTCCAAAAGAAGTAATTCAGAATCCCATAAACTGGGTGGATCTGGTCTGCAAAAAATTACCAATTTTAACGGTTTTAAAAAGTTTTGATTTTAATGAAAAAGACACTCATTTCATCTGTGAAAAGATAACGCAGCTTGTCAAAATAATGCAACCTAACAAAACCGCTGAAGCTATCGAATCAATCAATACCGTTTCGGAAGAGATTTATGGCATCACGGAAAGACACATTGTAAAACTTCCTTTTTATAAAGCCCTGATTGATAAAATTTCGGCCTCTTACTGTATTTCTTTGGAAGAAGCGATTTCAATGGGCGTAAGCAATCTAATCGGATTGTTTATACAAAGTTATGATGCCGGCAGAGGACTTTTAAGCAATTCATTACTTCAAATACTTTCGAAAGAGAACCTTCCTGAAAATAAAACAGAGAAAGGCCTGATACAAAAAATGGTTTTGGAAACCTTACGCTTTGATCCACCCATTCAGAATACCAGACGGATGGCAACAGAAGACATTCCGTTAAATAAAATCACCATCAAAAAGAACGATTCAATTTTGATTGTGCTCGCGGCCGCTAATCGTGATCCGCTGCAATTCATAAATGCAATGAATTTTGATATTGAAAGGAATAACAATCACGAACATCTGACTTTCGGATCCGGCGGCCATATGTGCGTGGCCAAACATTTCTCTGTTCATATTACAACAGAAACTTTGTACTATTTGTTCCGCAACTTCAATATTGTACTTTCGGGGAATGAAATAACATACGAACCACTAATAAATGTCCGATTACCAAAAGCAATCTGGATTTCACTTTATAATTTAAACCAAACACTATGATAGCCGTAATTTTTGAAGTCATACCAAACGAAGGAAAAAAAGCAGAATATCTGAACATTGCAGCAAATCTAAGACCCGAATTAGATCAGATAGACGGGTTTATTTCCATTGAAAGATTTCAGAGTTTTAACGATCCAGACAAAGTGCTGTCTTTATCTTTCTGGAAAGACGAGGAAAGCATTTTGAAATGGAGAAATCTTGAAATGCACCGCTTTGCGCAATCCAAGGGACGTGAAGCGATCTTCAGGGATTATCATTTAAGAATTGCGACTGTCGTTCGTGATTATGGCATGTTCGACCGTAAAGAAGCCCCGAAGGACAGTTTAAATTTTCATGGTTGATTTTTTTTAAGGGACAAAGGGACAAAGATGCAAAGGTTCAAAGATGGTTTTTTAGTTAAAACCTAAGAAACCGAGCCATCTAAGATCTAAGAAGTCTAACAATCTAAAAATCTAATAAAGTCCAATAAATCTAAATTTTGACTACTTTTGCAGTATGGAAGAGAATTTAAAACGTCTTAATAAATTTATTGGGGAAACCGGTTATTGTTCCCGTCGTGAAGCCGATAAACTTATCGAAGAAGGACGTGTCACAATAAATGGAGTTGTGCCTGAAATGGGAACGAAAGTTTCTCCGGATGATGAAGTACGCATAGACGGAAAATTAATCGTTGAGAAACACGAAAAAATGGTGTATCTGGCGTTCAACAAACCCGTTGGAATCGAGTGTACTACTAATTTGGAAGTGAGAAATAATATTGTGGATTATATCAATTATCCGAAACGTATTTTTCCAATCGGACGATTGGATAAAGCCAGTGAAGGATTAATTTTCATGACGAATGATGGCGATATCGTCAACAAGATTTTACGCGCCAGAAACAACCACGAAAAAGAGTATACGGTAACCGTAAACAAACCTATTACGGATCGTTTTATACAACGAATGGGAAATGGGGTTCCGATTCTGGATACAGTTACCCGAAAATGTAAAGTAGAACAAATCAGTAAATACACCTTCAAAATCATTCTGACTCAAGGTTTAAACCGCCAGATTCGTAGAATGACCGAATATTTAGGGTATGATGTAACCGCATTGAAACGTATCCGAATTATCAATATTTCGCTGGATGTTCCTGTTGGACGTTACCGCGATCTGACTGATGATGAGATTAAAGAATTAAATCGTTTAATCGAGCCCTCCAGTAAAACAGAAGAAGCGAGCTTACCTAAAGCCGAAGCGCCAAAAAGGAGAACAGAATTTATTTCAGAACACGATCCGAGATTTAAGAAAAAAGGAGATTACTGACAATCTCCTTTTTTCTTTTTATAACATATTTACCTTAATATTCTGAAGTTTTTTACAAAGTCTTTGTATTTATCGCTCAGGGTTACTTTATGATTTCCTTTTAAAATTACCAGATTGTCATTGACAATGATCTCTTCTATTTTCGTTGCATTTACGATATAATTGCGATGCGTCTGAAAAAACTTAGTGGAATCCAATAGCTGAATAATTTTGGTTAATGAAATCAGAATTACAAATTTCTCGACATCGGTTATGATGTTACAATAGCGGTCTTCCACTTCAATGTAAACGATATCCTCGATTTTAACTTTCTTTAACGCTTTATTTTTTTTGATAAAAAGAGAATCATTACTTATGACGGCATTTTGGTCTTCACTATGAAAAACATTGGTCTGTCCGTAGAATTTCTCGATGGCCATTTCGAGTGCATATAAAATCTCGAGTTCATTAAACGGTTTTAACAAAAAGCTAAAAGGTTTCGTCAGTTTAGCCCTTTCAAAAATCTGACGATCTTTAGAGCTCGTTAAAAAAACAAAAGGTTTCAGACCATTAGGAACAATCGTGATGGTTTCTGCAAAAGTAATTCCGTCCGGCTTTCCATCCAGAAAAACATCAATCACTACAATATCAATCACATTATTATAAAACAATTTCAGTGCTTCATTGTAATTGGTTGCAATTCCAACAATGGTATAATTGTTTTCGGTAAGTACTTTTACAAGTGCATCGCTTTCTGCAGCAGTGTCCTCGATAATAAGTACATTAATATTATCCATGATTTTTAAACTTTTGTAATGCAATAATTATTTTAGTCCCAATATTCTCTTCGCTTTCGATCTCCAGTTTTCCACCATTTTTATGAATCATACTTTTGCATAACTGCATTCCAAGACCGGTTCCAATTATATCATCATTTTTCTTTTTAGAAAGCAGAATCGTTTCTTTTAATAATTCTTCCCGGGTTGCTTTACTCATTCCCAGCCCGGTATCTTCGATCACTAAATAACAAAATTCTTCTGAGGCAGGACGTGTGTAAACAGAAATCGTTCCGTTTTCTTTAGAGAATTTAATGGCGTTATCCAGAAAATTGCGAATAATAATTTTGAGCGAATCCAGATCGGCAAATACATAATCGGAAGTAGTCACTTCATTTTTAAAATCGATGTTTTTATTTAACATCAACGGTTTATAATTATACTCCACATGTTGTACAATCGTAGCCAGATGCAATGATTCCTGATAAAAATAAGCCTGCCGGGTTTGTAACAAAGCCCAATTAAGCAGATTGTCCAATAAATTATAGGCGCCATTGGCAATTGTACTATTATTGTGAAGCAAAACATCGAGCTCTGTAAAATTCTTGTTTTCCAGATTCTCTATAAGCTTTCCGTTACTGACTTTCAAGGCATTTACGGAAGATCGCAAATCATGACTAACAATAGAAAACAACTTGTCTTTTGTGGCATTCAATTCATCGAGCTCATTTTTCTGAGCCAGAATAATTTTGTTGTTTTTAATTTTTTGCCTGTAGAAATAAACTCCGGTTCCAAACAAAATCAGCAATAAAACCGATGAAATCAGAAAACCATTTCTTTCGGCTGCTTTTAATTTATTTTCGGCTGCCAGAACATCTACTTCTTTTTGTTTTTGCTTTACAGCAAATTTCTTTTCGAGGTCTGCAATGGCCCAGACTTTATTTTGGTCGTTTAAGGAATCTTTCCATTGCTCAAACTCTTTTCTGTACGTTAAGGCCAACGGGAAATTTTTTCTGTTTTCTTCTACTGCTGCCATATTTTTGGCTGCTGTTTTTTTTAGGTCAAAGGATTTTACTTTTTTAGATAAATGATATGCTTTCTCAAAATAAGGTATCGCTTGATTATCTTTATACTGTGTATAATATAAATTAGCAATATCCATATAGGAACCAATTAGTAATAAAGTGTCTTTTTCAATCTCTTGCAATTCAGCTCCTTTAAACAAATACTTTTCTGCTTCGTTAAAATTCTGTTGATGTAAATGACATATACCTATATTATGTATAACAGTACTTTTCTTAAAATCATAAAAATTTTCATTTAATTTTTCGATTGTACTAAAATGTGATAACGCAATTTCAAATTCATTTTGTTCTAAGGCAATTTCACCCAAAGAAAAATTGACTTTATAATAAAATTGAAAGTCAGGAGAAATAAAATTAAATTCTTTCTTTGCCTCTTTTAAAATTTTTTTCTCAAAGAAGCTAATCGCTCTAAAATAATGGCAATAATTTTTTAACTCGGCAGCATTTCTGCTGCTAAGCTGTTTCATAGAATAAACTAATGTAGAATCCCAAACTTTTTCAAAAAAGAAATATTGAGCTTTATTAAAATTAATCTCATTATACTTTTGCGCCTTTTTTCTTATTTCAGACTCTAATAAATTGCCTGTAAGATTTTTTTGCGAAAAAAGAAACAAAGGATTAAATATAAAGAATAATGCAATAAAAAAACCACCTCTAATCATTGTATTTTTTCATTATATAATCATTCTAATTATGTTGTACAGTAGTTTCAGTTCCTCTCGAAGTTTCAGGATCAATATCCCAAAGAAAAGTCTGAATTGTTTCTATATTAGCAAAAGCATTTTCTCCATAAGGGTCTTTTTCAGCTCTGAAACTTGCTTCATAAACATCAAAATTTACTTCTATGTTATCATCGATATCATACGCTATAAAAAACTGCAGCTGTCGCCTTCCGGAAAGATCAACATACCAATTTTGATAAATGTCAAATTGTAATTCGTCTATTTTATCGCCTTCATCTTCTTTTTGTCCTTTCGGTTTACGGGCGACCAAAAAAACGGCTCTAATTTGAAAGATTCCATCCTTCATTAATGTCGCCTGAACAATTGGAGCAAAAGGAATTTTTGAAATATTCTCCGGAAAACGTATAGGCTTTATTGTTAGCCTACTTCTGTTTTCGGTTTCGATACATTTACCTGGTGGGTAGATTTTGTCAGTTGGTGAAGAAAGGGTAGTTTTTGTCATGGGTTTTGTTATTAGGTTAAACGTTACTGATTATCTATATTTATAAGAAATATTTTAACTAAACAAATATAAATTGATCAAAAAAAATGTTTTTGGAAACCAAATATAGTAAACATTTTCCTAATAAGTTTTACACCCTTCTAATAAGTATATTAATTAACAATTACTTATTGGTACATTTTATAAAAAACGCCCTAAATACAATCTATCAGAAGAATACTACCCGGTTTTTTTTACGACAAAAAAATCCCATTCAAAAATAAATAGGATTTTTTAATACTAATAAAAGCTTTGAATTATATTGTTCTCACAGGTGTTTCCGTACCTCTAATAGTTTCAGGCCCTCCTATAACTGATTCTAATTGTTGATTTGTTAATGGTTTGAAAACTTTAGCTGATTTTGATTGAGTTTTAGCTTTTGCTGAAATAAATTTTAGTATTTTCATAATTTAAGCTTTTTTAATTATTAATTAACCATGTTGAACAACTGTTTCTGTTCCTCTAGAAGTTTCTGGCCCTCCTATAACTGATTCTAATTGTTGATTTGTTAATGGTTTGAAAACTTTAGCTGATTTTGATTGAGTTTTAGCTTTTTCTGAAATAAGTTTTAGTATTTTCATAATTTAATTTTTTTAATTATTAATTAACCATGCTGAACAACTGTTTCCGTACCTCTTTTAGTTATTGGACAACCAACAACTGCTTCTAATTGTTGATTGGTTAATGGTTTGAAAACTTTAGCCGATTTTGATTGAGTTTTGCTTTTTTCCGAAATAGATTTTAGTTTTTTTCATAAATAAGTTTTAATGGAAGTTAATTATGCTGTGCCTGGCTGAACAGTAGTTTCTGTACCTCTTGAAGTTATTGGTCCACCAACAACTGATTCTAATTGTTGATTTGTTAATGGTTTGAAAACTTTAGTCGATTTTGATTGAGTTTTGCTTTTTTCCGAAATAGATTTTAGTTTTTTTCATAAATAAGTTTTAATGGAAGTTAATTATGCTGTGCCTGGCTGAACAGTAGTTTCTGTACCTCTTGAAGTTATTGGTCCACCAACAACTGATTCTAATTGTTGATTTGTTAATGGTTTGAAAACTTTAGTCGATTT
>NZ_WKKE01000004.1 GCF_009674775.1 Flavobacterium sp. LC2016-23
TATACTGCAACGGTTACAGATGCCAACGGATGTACTGCAACACAAAGTTTTACCATTACAGAACCAACTGTTCTAATAGCTTCAGCCGCGGCTCAAACCAATGTTTCCTGTAATTCAGGATCTAACGGGTCTGCAACAGTAAGTGCAACAGGTGGAACTGGTACGTATACGTATGTATGGTCACCTTCAGGTGGAACTGCAGACACGGCAACCGGATTAACTGCCGGAACGTACACAGCAACCATTACAGATGCCAACGGATGTACTGCAACGCAAACTTTTACTATTACAGAACCTGCTAGTGCTCTTACAGCTTTACCGGTAGCTCAAACCAATGTATCTTGTAATTCAGGATCTAATGGTTCGGCTACAGTAAGTGCAACCGGAGGAACACCTTCCTATACGTATTCATGGTCACCATCTGGAGGGACTGCTGCTACAGCTTCAGGATTAACTGCCGGAACGTACACAGCAACCATTACAGATGCTAACGGATGTACTGCAACACAAACTTTTACCATTACAGAACCTGCTACTGCTCTTACGGCTTCAGCAGCAGCTCAGACTAATGTATCTTGTAATTCAGGATCTAACGGGTCTGCAACAGTAAGTGCAACTGGTGGAACTGCCGGATATACCTATTCCTGGTCACCTTCAGGAGGAACTGCTGCAACAGCATCAGGATTAACTGCAGGAACGTACACCGCAACGGTTACAGATGCCAACGGATGTACTGCAACACAAACTTTTACCATTACAGAACCAACTGTCCTAATAGCTTCAGCCGCAGCTCAAACCAATGTTTCCTGTAATTCAGGATCTAACGGGTCTGCTACGGTAAGTGCTACAGGAGGAACTGCCGGATATACCTATTCATGGTCACCAGCAGGCGGAACTGCTGCTACAGCTTCAGGACTTACTGCAGGTACATACACTGCAACGGTTACAGATGCTAACGGATGTACTGCAACACAAAGTTTTACCATTACAGAACCAAGTGTTCTAATAGCTTCAGCTGCGGCTCAAACCAATGTTTCCTGTAATTCAGGATCTAATGGTTCGGCTACAGTAAGTGCAACCGGAGGAACTGGTACCTATACGTATGTATGGTCACCTTCAGGTGGAACTGCTGATACAGCTTCGGGATTAACTGCCGGAACTTACACTGCAACGGTTACAGATGCTAACGGATGTACTGCAACGCAAACTTTTACTATTACAGAACCTGCTACTGCTCTTACAGCTTCAGCTGTAGCTCAGACTAATGTATCTTGTAATTCAGGGTCTAACGGATCTGCAACAGTAAGTGCCACAGGCGGAACTCCTTCTTATACCTACTCATGGTCACCTTCAGGAGGAACTGCTGCAACAGCTTCAGGATTAACTGCAGGAACGTATACCGCAACGGTTACAGATGCCAACGGATGTACTGCAACACAAACTTTTACCATTACTGAACCAACTGTTCTAATAGCTTCAGCCGCAGCTCAGACTAATGTATCTTGTAATTCAGGATCTAACGGGTCTGCGACAGTAAGTGCAACAGGCGGAACTGCCGGATATACGTATTCATGGTCACCTTCAGGAGGAACTGCCGATACAGCTTCGGGATTAACTGCCGGAACGTATACTGCAACGGTTACAGATGCCAACGGATGTACTGCAACACAAAGTTTTACCATTACAGAACCAACTGTTCTAATAGCTTCAGCCGCAGCACAAACGAATGTATCTTGTAATTCAGGATCTAACGGGTCTGCGACAGTAAGTGCAACAGGAGGAACTGGCGCTTATACTTATGTATGGTCACCTTCAGGCGGAACTGCCGACACAGCTTCGGGATTAACTGCCGGAACGTATACTGCAACGGTTACAGATGCCAACGGATGTACTGCAACACAAAGCTTTACTATTACAGAACCTGCTACTGCTCTTACAGCTTCAGCAGGAGCTCAGACTAATGTATCTTGTAATTCAGGAGCTAACGGATCTGCAACTGTAATTGCGAATGGTGGAACCAGCGGATATACTTATTCATGGGCTCCCTCAGGTGGAACTGCTGCAACAGCATCAGGACTTACTGCAGGAACGTACACCGCAACGGTTACAGATGCAAACGGATGTACTGCAACACAAACTTTTACTATTACCGAACCAACTGTATTAACGGCAGCTGACGGTGGACAAACCAATGTAACGTGTAATACAGGATCTAATGGTTCTGCGACAGTGATCGCAGCTGGCGGAACTGGTACTTATACTTACGCATGGTCACCATCTGGCGGAACTGCTGCTACGGCAACAGGGTTAAGTGAAGGAACTTATACTGCAACCGTAACAGATGCAAATGGATGTACAGCGACACAAAGCTTTACTATTACACAACCACAGGCTCTTCTTGCTACTCCTTTAATACAAACTAATGTGAGCTGCAACGGAGGTACAAATGGATCTGCTTCAATAGTTGCTTCCAGAGGAACTGGTGCATATACGTATTCCTGGGCACCTTACGGAGGAACTGCTGCAACAGCAACAGGTCTGATTGCCGGAACGTATACTATAACAGTAACGGATGCCAATGGATGTACTGCAACTCAAAGTTTTAACATTACAGAACCTCAGCCACTTACAACTACATTTACGCAAACTAATGTGAGTTGTGTTGGAGGAACGGACGGTTCTGCAACTGTTATTCCAGCAGGTGGAGCTACTCCATATACGTATGCATGGTCACCGTCAGGCGGAACTGCAGCTACGGCTTCAGGATTGACTGCAGGAACTTATACTGTAACCGTTACTGATGCAAACGGATGTACTGCAACACAACCAATCACGATCTTAACGACTCCGGATACAACTGCTCCGGTACCTAACGTAGCGAATCTTCCGGTTATTACTAATTCTTGTGCTGTTTTATCAGCTGAAATAGCTGTTCCGACAGCAACTGATAATTGTGCAGGAATTATTACCGCGACGACCGCTTCACCTTTAAATTACACTTCAGCCGGTACTTATGTGATTATCTGGAGTTATGATGATGGTCATGGAAATATTTCAACACAAAATCAAACGGTTACTGTAACTGCTTCTCCTTTAGATCAGGTTACTTTTACAGATACAGCGGTTACTTATAATGGAAGTCTTCAAACGCTTTCCGTTGCAGGTCTTCCGACTGGAGCTACTGTATCCTATTCAACAACACCGGCAACAGGAAATGCAAACGGTGCAATTGATGCAGGTGTTTATACTATTACTGCTGTCGTATCTCCGGCATCTACTATGCCGAATTGCTCTCCTGTTACTTTAACAGCAGAACTGACGATCGATAAAGCTGCACAAACCATTACTTTTGCTGCTATACCTGTTAAAACACTGGGAACTAATAACACCTTCAATCTGGGAGCTACTGCAAGTTCAGGTTTACCGGTGACTTATTCTTTCACCTATACTTCTGCTTTGCCACCGGCAACTGTGTCTGCTTCAGGTTTAGTAACCATGCTTAGAACGGGTCAGGGAATTATTACGGCAAACCAAAGCGGTGATGCAAATTACCTTCCGGCAACAGGCGTTTCACAAACGCTGACTATCATGAACAGCAATGCTGATATTACTAAAATCACTATTGGTAACACGGTTTATAATAATCCGCCTGTAGTAATTAATTACCTGGTAGAATGCGGGCAAGGAAATCTTACTGTAGCCATTGAAAATGATGCAAATGCAACGATTACACCAGCGGCCAACTTTACAATTCCGTTACCTAAAGCAGGAATTTACAACCAGCCAATTACAGTAACTTCAGAAGACGGAAGCGTAGTGAAAAATTACAATCTGGTGATCGAAAAACCGTTTGGTTTCTCTGACATCGTTCGTATGAAATTCAACAATACACTTTTAGTAAACAACAATCCTTTAACCAATGGTGGTTATGAGTTTGTTGCCTACGGATGGTACAAAAATGGTGTACTGATAGGAACCGGTCAATATTATTCAGCCGGTGACAGTCAAAATAACACCCTGGATCCAACTGCGGATTATATGGTAAAAGTGACTACCAAGGATGGAAAAGTACTGCAAACCTGCCCAAGCAAGATTGTATTACAAAATTCATTTCAGGCAAAACTTTATCCTAATCCGGCTGAAAAAGGAAAAGTGGTTACAGTTGAAGCAGATTTCCCTGAAGACGAGATAAAAGATATGCAAATTAGCTTATACTCTGTTTCAGGACAATTGATCAAAACATTGAAATCATCAACGGTAAAAACTGAAGTGCAACTACCTGGAAATACAGATGGTAATATGTTTGTTGTGGTGATTGAAGCTGCAAGTTTCAAGAAAACACTAAAAGTACTTGTAAAATAAATAAAATCTGCCAGTGCTGTTTTTGAACCGCACTGGCATAATATAATTTCAATATGAAAAAATATATCACAAACCATATAGCTTCTTTATCGATGGTTACGGCTCTTTTAGGCACTTGCTTAAGTAGTTACGGTCAGGATAAAAAGTATGAAATTTCCATTGCTGTTGCCGGTCCGTCATCTTTTATCAAATATGATTCACCGGGTGATTTAGTCGAGGGAAACGGATTTAGTGCAGGTCTTCGTTATTCGTATTATTTAAACGAAGGGCTAAGTATTGGAATTGGTGCCGAATATCAGACGTATAAGACGGATGCCAAATTTCAGTATATTACAGGACAATATACAACTGTTGATGCTGAAAATGAATCCTTTCAATTTAGATACCGGGCTACCAATTTAAGAGAAAACCAAAAATTAGGCTACATAAATGTTCCTATTAATATTCAGTTTGAAACTCCGGGAACAACTCAATTGTATGTTTCAGCAGGTGCCAAAGTGGGTTTTGCCATAAATGGTTCTTATGAATCAACGATAGACAATCTGACTACCAGCGGTTACTATCCGCAGTATAACGTAGAATTGTTTGCTCCGGCTTTTGCAGGATTTGCAAGCACAAATAATATCAAAGTCGGCAAAGAAGACCTTAATACCGAAATTTCCTATTCCGCTACTTTTGAAACAGGTGTAAAACAAAAATTTGGTGACAAAAGTTCCGTCTATATTGGTGCTTACATTGATTATGGACTGAACAATATTTACGACAAAGAAGATAATAAAAATCTGGTTCAGTATAATGCTGCCTTACCGGTTCAGTTAGGGCACAACACGGTACTGAATTCCCAATACGTAAATGACGTGCGATTAGTCGCATACGGAATCAGGTTAAGATTTGCAATTCATTAATACTTAATTATAGTAAAAAACAAAGGCATACGTAACCGTATGCCTTTTTTTATGGGCCATATTTTAAAATAGTACCTAAGTATTATTTTCATTACACTTTACTGATTGCATCCACAAAATAGGGAGAATCGTTCCATCTGATTTTTCGGTAACTGACATTGGTTTTAATAGCATCCGGCAGACAGCTCCAGATCGCTTCATTCATTTTTTCCAGTAATAATTTTTTCGAAAAAGTATCTGAAACCACAAAACTGATTTCACGCACTGGTTTTGGATCTTTAAAAGGCTTAAAAAGTTCTTTTTCTTTTTCATTCAAGGTAGAAAGCTGTGGTATAATCGCAAATCCCAATTCGGCGCGAACAAGGTTTTTTAAAGTTTCGATAGAACTGATATCGTAACTAAACTGGTCTTTTATAGGCCCGGGTGCTTTCAGTCCGCAGATATCCAGCAATTGCGCATTATAACAATACTCATTCTGAAGCAGCAATAACATGGGTTTGTCTCCGGGCTGAATTTCATAAAAATTTTCATTTGCCATCGGATGTTCCTTATTCAGGTAGGCCACAAAAGGTTCCTGAAAAACCGGATGCTCAATGAGGTTTTTATTTCCGGTTGGCGTAGCCATAATCGCCACATCAATAGCACCGGTTTCTACGTCGTGCATTAATTGTCCGGTGTTGGCTTCTTTAATGATAAAATGGACCTTTGGCGTAATCTCTTTCATTACTTTAATAAAAAGCGGAATCAAATACGGAGATAAAGTCGAAATTACACCAATTTTCAACTCCCCTTCCAGTGTATTTTTTTCATTCACCACAAAATCACGGATTTCATTCGTCTCGCGCAAAATCTTTCTGGCTCTGCTGATAATTTCTTTTCCGAGTACCGTTGGCGTTAAAGGAACCTTGGTCCGGTCAAAAATTTTAATTCCTATTTCTTCTTCAAGATTTTTCAGCTGAATGGTTAATCCCGGCTGAGAAACCATACAAACCTCGGCAGCATTTGCAAAATGGCGTTCTTCGTCAAGAGCCACGATGTATTTTAATTGTTGAATGGTCATGATTATAATTTTAATTTATAAAGATACAAAATTATTAATTTGATTTATAAACATACCTACCATAAATTTGTCTCATCAAATCAGAACAACGATTTTGAAAACATAAAAATTTAAAACAACAAATAAAAAATTAAGATCATGAAATTTACAAGAACAGCAAACGCAAATTGGAAAGGTACAGGAATGGAAGGAAAAGGAACCATCAGTACACAAAGCACCACATTAAACAATGCACAATTATCATTTAAAACCCGTTTTGCAGAAGGCGTTGGAACCAATCCGGAAGAATTAATCGCAGCGGCACATTCAGGATGTTTTACGATGCAGTTAAGCTTTTTATTGTCTGAAGCAGGTTTTGTGCCGGAAGATTTAAATACAAAAGCAAAAGTAAATTTCGAAGACGGGACCATCACTTTAATCCAATTGGAACTGGAAGGAAAAGTTCCCGGAATCACTGAAGAACAATTTCAGGAATTGGCTCAAAAAGCAAAAGCAATCTGTCCGATTTCTAAATTACTGAACACAGAAATCACATTATCAGTCGTATTAACCGCTTAATTATCAATTATCAACTATCAATTATCAATTATTAATTATTAATTATTAATTATCAATTATTAATTATTAATTAAAAAATTAAATTCAAACACTATGAAAACAACCACTACAAAAGAACAATTGAATTCTTATTTCATGTTCGCCGTATTATTTTTCTCTTTCTTATTTTCAGTTACTACTGCTACTGCACAAAATGCACCAGCTGTAAAAAATGTAGTTTTAGTTCATGGCGCTTTCGCAGATGGTTCAGGCTGGAGAGGATTATATGATATTTTGTCTAAAAAAGGATATCACGTAACGATCGTTCAAAACCCGCTTTCATCTCTTGAAGACGATGTGAGAGCCACCAATTTAGCCCTTGACAAACAAGACGGACCCACTATTTTAGTAGGACATTCATGGGGAGGAACTGTAATTACAGAAGCTGGAAATCATCCAAAAGTAGCCGCTTTAGTGTATGTGGCAGCTTTACAGCCTGATAATGGCGAAAACTCTGTACAATGGTTACAAACAGCACCTCCGGCTCCGGAAAATGGTGTTTTGGCTCCGGACGACAAAGGAATCGCGTATTACGATGAGGCAAAATTCCACGCAGGATTTGCAGGAGATCTTCCAAAAGAGCAGTCTGATTTTATGTTTGCTTCACAAGGTGCCTTTTATGCCAAAGGTTTTGGAACTCCGATTACCAAAGCAGCCTGGAGAGATAAACCCGCTTACGGAATTGTAGCTACAGAAGATAAAAGTATCACTCCGGATATACAACGTAACATGTACAAACGTTCTAAAACAAAAATAACAGAAATAAAAGGAAGTCACGTAGTGTTTATTTCTCAGCCTAAAGCAGTAGCAGAAGTAATCATCACGGCCTCAAAAGAAGTGGCTAAAAAATAAATCTCTTAGTATAAAGATGAATTAAACTCCGGCAATCTGTCGGAGTTTTTTTATTTGTATTCACAAAGCATTCTGGCGGCATTTTTAGCCAGTCGCATCGTATCGGCACTGCGCGTTACTTTACTGCGAATAATAGCGCCTTCAAAAAGCATCATAATCTGAACAGCCAGATCCTGATAGTCTGGTACATTCGCTTCTTTCAGAGTGGCTTCAATGAGCTGCTGGATTCCTGCCGTATACTGATCACAGCTGGCCTCAATTTCAGTGCCCTTGTTGGTATATTCCGTTTTGGCATTCATAACAAAACAGCCATTGTAGTGCCCGCCTTCTACCCTTTCGATCAAAAAATCAAAAATACGCAGCACCTTATCTACAGGCCGGGCGTTCGGATCACTATGGATATATCCTAAAATAATTTCGCGCATGTTGGTTCGGTAATAATCGATGGTGGCGAGAATAAGGCCTTCTTTCGAACCAAAATGTTTGTATAAAGTCCGTTTAGAAATACCTGTCCCTTCCATAACCGTGTCCACACCAGTCGCATGAAAGCCGTTTTTGTAAAAAGTATCAAAAGCAAACTTCACCATTTCTTCCCGTTTCAGTGACTTCGCAGCGCTTTCTGAATTATTTTTCATTTTTTTCTTCTTTTTCTTTTGCAAATGTAAACAGTTCTGTATACATTTGCAAGTGTAAACAGATTAGTTTACATCTAATTTGAATTTAAAAGGATCATAAAAAAAACATTTAAAATAAAAAATCATGAAAACAAACAATGAATTAGGTACTGCAGTAGTAACAGGAGCATCATCCGGATTGGGAAAAGTATTTGCTGAAAAACTGGCCGCACACGGTTACAACCTGAAACTGGTAGCCAGACGTGAGGAAAAATTAATAGAACTTGCCGAAAAACTTCGCGCTGCTTACGGCGTGACCGTTACCAATTTAGTGGCCGACTTAAGTGCAGCTTCAGATCTGGAAAAAGTAGCAAACGACATTCAAAAGGATAGCAATATCACTTTACTGATTAATAATGCCGGAACTTCTACCATGGCACCGATAGCGAAGACCCCGATTCAAAAACAAAAAGAAATGGTAGACGTCAACATTACTTCACTTATGGTATTAACCAATGCCATCCTTCCCTCCTTTATCGAACGTAACGAAGGAACTATCATCAATATTGGTTCGGTGTTGGGTGCTTTTACTTTACCGATAAGCAGCGTGTATAGCGGAACAAAAGGTTTTGTGGTACAATATACCAGAGGATTACAGGAAGAAGTAAAAGGAACCAATATCAAAGTGCAACTGGTGAACCCTTCTATTACAGCCACTGAAATCTGGGAAGTTGGCGGAGTACCTTTATCTGCATTGGATCAGGCTGCGATTATGACCACAGAAGATTGTGTGGATGCCGCTCTTGCCGGATTAGAGGCGGGTGAATTAGCGACTTTCCCATCGGTGCACAATCAGGAATTAATTGAGGCGTACGAAGAGGCCCGCATCAAATTATTCACAGGTTCACAAACCGGAAAACCTGCTGAACGTTATTTACAAAACTAATTCATTCGTTTATCTGTCAAATCAAACCGGAAGTGGCTCGCTTCCGGTTTTTTGTTTTAGTTATTTTTGAGACAGGCGACGGTAACCGCAATGCACGCAAGGTTTTTTTCGTATTGGAATTTTGTGAAAACGCAAGGTTCGCAAAGCTGTAATTGTATTTAACCGCAACGCACGCAAGGTTTTTTTTATCTTAGGAACCTTGTAAAACGCAACGATCGCAAAGCTGTATCTATAATAACTTTGCGGCACGATATTTATCGCGATGCATGATTAAAAATCTGTGGTAGAAAAACTTTGCGAACCTTGCGTAAACCCTTGCGTGCGTTGCGGTTAAACTCCCACAACCTTTTCACATCAAACAAATATTTCGCCGATTGAATTTCGACAATCATTTAATTTGTAATTTCGTTTATCCAATTCAAAACAAATGCAAGCCAAAGCCCTTTTAAAAGAACATGTCTTAAAAATTGCGTCACTTACGGACGATGAATTTGATTATTTCTTTTCGCATTTTAAACCGGAAACTTTTAAAAAAGGGCAAAGCATTATTAGTGAAGGAGATATAGTCGACAAAGAATATTTTGTAATTGACGGCTGCCTGAAAGCTTTCTTTGTCAATGACGAGGTCAAAATGTACATCCTGCAATTTGCCATGTCCACCTGGTGGGCGTCTGATTATGCGGCGCTTTACAATAAAACGAAAGCGACCATAAACGTAGATTGTGTTTCGGATGCCGAAATCCTTTCGCTCTCTAACAGTGACCGTGAGAAAATCTGCAGTGAACTGCATCAGGCAGAACATTTTTTCAGATGGAGAACCAATAAAGGCTATGTCGCTGCGCAAAAAAGATTACTTTCCTTTATGAATAACGATACCAAAACCAGATACGAAGAACTTTTGGCGCTCTACCCTGCCCTCTACAATACCGTTCCAAAACATTTAATTGCCGCTTATCTGGGCGTTTCCCGGGAAACGTTAAGCCGATTGTATAATGCTTCCAAATAGCCTTTTACGAATGTGATCTACATCACGTAATGAATTTTGAGAATCGCCATTCCTTTGTACTATAAATTAATAACAATTTAAAAATACAATACTATGGAAACTCAAAATTTTAAAATTGCAGCTACACAAAGCAATGTAAACTGGACCGGTAAAAAAGTAACCGGTGCACACAATGGAACAATCGATATTCAGGAAGGAAACTTCACCTTTACCAACGGAGATCTTACCGGAGGAACTATAGTGATAGACACGACTTCTATCGTAATCCTTGACGTAACCGATCCCGCTACGAACCAGCAATTTGCCGGACACCTGGCTTCTGATGATTTTTTCTCAACAGACAAATTCCACACCGCTTCTTTAGACATTACTTCTGCAGCCAGACAATCTGATACAAACTATTTTGTAGAAGGTAAACTGACCATCAAAGCGATCACACATCCAATCGGATTCAATTTGGAAGTAAAAACCAGCGGTGACGAACTGAAAGCTGCCGGTAAAATTATCGTTGACCGTACCAAATACGATATGAAATTCCGCTCCGGAAATTTCTTCACTAATCTCGGAGATACGCTTATTTACAATGAGTTTGAACTGGACGTAGACGTTACAGCTAAACTTGCTTAAATTCTGGAAATCATGCCGTACGTAAAAATAGAAGTCACACGCGAAGGCGTTACAAGAGCACAAAAACAACAGCTTATAGCCGGAATTACGAATCTTATAACTGATGTTTTAGATAAAGATCCAAGCCTTACACATATTGTCATTCAGGAAATTGAATTAGACGACTGGGGTTTTGCAGGAGAACAGGTTTCTGTGCTTCGTGAAAAAGGAATTACCGCACAGAAAAAATAATTAGTTACAAAAATAAAAATCATAATGAAAACAATAATCATAACCGGTGCTTCTACCGGAATCGGAAAATCAATCGCTCAGTTATTTCTGGAAAAAGGACATAATCTCGTGATCAACTCAGCGAATTCAGCTAACCTTGAAGCTACTTATCAGGAACTTGGAAATCCGGAGAAAGTAGCGATGGTAGCTGGAGATATTAGTCTTACTGCAACCGGAAAAAAACTGGTTGAAACTGCCATAGCCCGTTTTGGCGGTGTGGATGTATTGATCAATAATGCGGGAATCTTTGAACCAAAATCTTTTCTGGAGGTAGAAGAAAAAGACCTGGACCGTTTGTTAAGCATCAATCTTAAAGGAACTTTTTTTACCAGCCAGGCAGCTGTAAAACAAATGCTGCAGCAAGGTCAGGGTTCTATTATCAATATCGGAACGGTATTGGTAGATCACGCCATTGACGGTTTCCCGGCCACGGCTCCAATTTCGAGCAAAGGCGGAATCCACGCACTGACCCGACAGCTTGCCGCTGAATTCGGAAAAAACAATATCCGTGTCAACGCCATAGCGCCCGGAATCATCAGAAGTCCGCTGCAGGCCAAAACCGGAGTAGACAATGCCGATACCTTGGCTGGTTTGCACCTGCTGAACCGTATCGGAGAAACCAGAGATGTAGCCGAGTTGGCACTCTATCTGGCTGAAAGTAATTTTGTTACCGGAGAAATTATTAATTTAGATGGCGGACACGTTGCCGGTCACAGTATACTTTAATTTTTAATCACTTAAGCCTGTTGAGTGTAATTCAAAACAGAAGTTGTAATCCATTACACCCGGCCGGTTTATTTAAATCAAAAATTATGGACAATTTTAGTACCAGTGCAGCTTTGATTACTGCGCTACTTATGAATTATTTTAATGGAATTTACAAGGGTGATACTGCTTTACTGGAAAAGACTTTTCACCCAAAAGCGCTAATCGTTGGAGACATTAAGGGAGTGCCTTATTTTAAAACGCTGGATCAATATCTGGAAGGTGTAAAAAGCCGTAAAAGTCCTCAGGAACTCGGAGAAAAATTCAATATGGAAATCGTATCTTTAGAAGTCATCAATAATACGGCTGTGGCTAAAGTGAAAGTTCCGATCTTTGACTATAACTATTATGATCAGCTTAGTCTTGCTGTTGTTGATGGCAAATGGGTGATTGTAAACAAATTACTAACACATGTAAATTAAGCTGTGATGTGGAATTCAACTAAAATAACACAATTACTGGGCATACAATATCCTATTCTGCAGGGTCCGATGGGCGCTGGTTTTTCAACTGCCGCTTTATTGGCTGCGGTCAGCAATGCCGGGGGATTAGGAAGCTATGGTGCCTATACGCTGACTCCTGAAGAAATTCTGGAAGCCGGTAAAGCCATAAAAGAACGGACCGATAAACCTTTTAACATCAATTTATGGGTCAGTGATGTGGATCAAACACTGGTTAATTATCCGCCTGAAAAATTAGAGCATATCAAACTGCTTTTCAAACCTTATTTTGATGAATTAGGAATTACGTTACCGGATCTTTCTGCCGATATTCCGTCGAAATTTGAAAAACAGGTCGAGACTTTATTCGAAATCAAACCTGCCGTTTTCAGTTTTATTTTTGGAATTCCTTCGAAAGAAATCCTGAACGAAAGCCGAAGATTAGGCATTAAAACGGTTGGGGCTGCCACCACTTTAGAAGAAGCCCTTGCTCTGGAAGAAGCGCAGGTAGACGCTATTGTGGCTTCAGGATTTGAAGCCGGCGGACACAGGCCTTCGTTTTTGAGACCTGCCCAGGATTCTTTTACGGGACTGTTTACCCTTTTGCAACAGCTAAAAGCGAAAACAAAAACGCCCATTATCGCAGCCGGTGGTATTATCGATGCAAAAGGTATTGCAGCCGCGATGACTTTGGGAGCCGATGCTGTACAATTGGGTACCGCCTTTATGGTTACAGAGGAGTCAGGAGCAACACCACTTCACAAACAAGTACTGTTATCCGGTACAGCCAATCCTACTACGGTTTCAAAATCGCTTACGGGAAGAATGGGTCGCATGTTAAGTAACCGAATATCGGATGCTGTTCCTTTTGAAACGGAAGTTTTGCCTTTTCCATTACAGACGAGGTTAATTGCTCCTTTGAAAGCCGCCGCCCTCGCGCAGGGAAAAACAGAAATGATCAGTTTCTGGTCCGGGCAAAATACAAGTGGCTTAAAACACCGTAGTGCCGAAGAGCTTATGCAGGTTTTAATTACCGAAACCGGGGCATTGCTCTGAATGTTTTTTAACGCGAAGTTTTTTTACCGCAAGGCCCGCAAAGTTTTTTTTGATATACTTTGTGTATAGTTTAAGTTCGCAAGGCTTATACAATGCTAAAAGTTAGTTTGTCAACTTTGCGAACTTAAAACGCACTCTAATTCTAAAAAACCTTTGCGGGCCTTGCGGTAAAGCTCCACAATAACCATTGTCTGTTTCGAAGTTCATTTTGTCCGGTTGGGCATTATGTTGTTATTTTATTTAGCACGAAAATCACAATTTTGTCCTGTTAAATAACTTAAAATATAAAAATTATGAACTCAAAAACAACAAAAATTATTTACTGGACAGGAATTGTATTAACCTCTTTGTGGTTTGGCGCCAGCGGTTTCTTCGAACTGACTACAAACCCAATTGTCTGGGGAATCACACAGCAGTTAGGGTATCCCGCACATTTTATCTATTTGCTGGGGGTATTCAAAATAGCCGGAGTAATCACCTTACTGATTCCAAACAAATTGCTTCGATTAAAAGAATGGGTATTTGCCGGTGTCTTTTTCGATATCATCTTTGCCTTTGTCTCCAAAATTTGTGTGTTGGGTTTTCCCGCTACAATTGATGCTATTATTGCTTTTGTAATGGTAAGCGTAACATACTTTATGTTTAGAAAACTATATACCGCTACTTACAGCCCTGCCGCAATTCAGGCAAACTAACTTCAAAGTAGTGCCAAAAAAAAATGCCCGGGATTGAGTCGCGGGCAATTTATTTTATTAAAATTTAAATCCTCACAATGAAAAAAATCATCTTAATCGTAAGTTTTATTTTATCGGCTCTTTTCTTTCTGAGCTGTTTTATGTTTCCGGAATTATAAATTCTTTACTCCTTTCATAACCTGTTACTTGTTCCTTTACCGGAAGAAATTAACGGGTTATCGGTTTTCGAGCCAGCTTAGAAAAGCGGTTGCTTTTTCTTTTCCGATCAGTAATTTTTCTTCTGTCGGAATTGTCAATTTGATAATCAGTTTGCGTGAAAAATAATGTTCTGCCTCCCTGATGGCTGAAAAATTCACCAGATATTGCCTGTTGATTCTGAAGAATTGGGTGGGCGATAATAATTTATGAACCTCGTCTAACGATTGTGTAATCTGATATTCATTTTTATCCAGCGTCATGATCGTTGGCGTTTCGTATTTGATATAAAAAAACGCAATGTTCTCAGTTTGCACCGTTTGGTATTTGTTGTTTTTAAAAACCAGAAAACTGCTTTTCCCTGTATTCTCGCCAGTTCGGGTCAGTAAATAATCGAAATCGGGCATCGCCTTTTTGTTGCGCTGAAAAAAGTTTTTCAGTTCTCCAGCTTTTTTAATGGCCTGGGCAATACTTTCTCTCGAAAAAGGTTTTAATACATAATCAATTCCGTTAGATTTGAATGCCTCAATCGCATAGTCATCAAAAGCGGTACAAAAGATGACCGGTGATAACACTTCCACATTTTTGAAAATTTCAAAACACTGACCGTCTGCCAGCTGAATATCCATAAAAATAAGATCAGGCTGATCGTTTTCCTGCAGGTAACTGACCGCACCGTCAATACTTTGTATGTACGACAAAATCTGCGCATCAGGCCTGATACTCAGAATAAGCTGGCCAAGGGCCTTGGCCGTTTTTACCTCGTCTTCAATTATTATGATAGTCATAGATCATTGGAATTTTTATTTTAAAAGTAGTTTCATTTTTATCAATTTCAATCTCTTTATGGATCAAATGCAGGAAACGCTGATTGATATTATCGAGTCCGACTCCGGTCGACAGAGCCCCTCTTTTCAGCTGAATCTGATTTTCTACCACCAGGAAATCTCCTTCGCTGTACAATTTAATGACCAAAGGTTTATCCAGCGATACAATATTGTGTTTGATACAATTTTCGATCAGCAGCTGCAGCGTAAAAGGCGGAACAGCCGAATCGTATTGTTTCGGATCAACTTCATTCACCAAAACAAATCCATCCTCAAATCGGGCCTTCAGCAAATACACATAGGAATCCAGAATCTGAAGTTCTTCGCGAAGCGGAATCAGATCCATTTTTCTGCTTTCGAGTGTAAAACGGTAAAAATCAGAAAGTTTTAAGATAAAATCAGAACTCATCGGATCGTTGATATCGACCATTGATTTTAAGGTATTCAGGCTGTTAAACAAAAAATGCGGATTGACCTGTTGTTTCAGTAATTCGTATTGCGCCCCAAGGTTTACCGCTTTGGTGAGTTCCAGCTCCACGCCCAGCTGTTGGGTCTGATAGTTCTGAAAAAGCAGGTGCAGGAACATATACACAATCAGGTTGATCAGAAGCCCTCTCAATTCGAACATAATCGGCGCATCCATTTTTGAAACTTCAAAAAGTTCCTGATGCGCGATGACCAATATCACCATTATGACAATACCCAAAAGTACGCTCAGCAAAAGTTTTCCGTTGAACAGGCTTTTGGAATTCCGCTGCGACGAAAATTTCGGCAGGCTGTAAATGTTGTAATACCATATAAAAACTGAAAACAACAACGTAATAGAGGAGTTAATGACAATATCACCCGCTGTTGAAAAAGAATCAAATAATTTAGGTACCGAGGCCAGAACGGCCAGCGATATGGAACTTCCCCATATAACCTTTCCCGATACCTCAAAACGTTTTTTCTGTTTTTCCATTGTTATATAAATCATTAAAGCCTACCCAAAGGTAAGCTTATTTTGAAAATTTTATATGTCTAAATTGATTTCTCACTTAGTTGTTTTCTGCTCTTGCAGCGCCCAAAATCGCTCCGGAATTCGTATCCTGAACAAAACCAATTACTTCAAAATCTTTGGCTATAAAATCTTTTGGTGCGGCAACAATGGTACTTCCGTTTCCGTTATTTTTTAGTGCAACACTATGAAGTTCTTTTACAATCTGATAATGGGACAAAACACGATTGGCATTCTCTCCTCTTTTCACATTGCTTTTGGCTGATTTCTGTACCACCGCAAGCAGCAATCGACTGTTTTTTGAGATCCCGTTTACGGAATAATGTACATTCAGTTTATTATTTACCGTAGTTGTCTTCAAAGTTACTTCGGCAGTTGCAGGTTTGGAAAGTGCGCTGCTGATTGCATTTCGAACGGTGACTTCATCAGAACCGATATAATCCTTTTTACCGTTTACAACAACCTGTGGTGTATAAATGGGTTCTTTTCCGAGCCACTTGGCATAATCGTATTGTCTCCTGGTATACTCCTGATTACTAAAAATATCTTTCCAGCCCTGTCTGTCCCAATAATCGACATGATACGAAAGCACATAGACCTGGCCGTCTTTATTTTCATTTTGAATTTTCCCCAGCAACTCATCTGCGGGCGGACAACTGGAACAGCCTTCCGAAGTAAATAACTCCAAAACAGCAATTCCTTTTGTAGCTTTTTGATCCGGATTATTCTGGGCGCAACTGCTCATTCCGATTAGCAGTAACACGCTTGCAAAAAGGGAAGATGTTTTTATTTTTTTCATGATTTCTAAATTAGGATCAATAAAAAGAAACCCCTTCGATGGAAGGGATTTTCTTTTAGGAAATTAAAGAATAGTAATCTCCACATTAATATTTCCTCTTGTCGCTTTAGAATACGGACAAGTCTTGTGCGCTTCGGCAGCAATTGCTTTTGCTGTTTCAGGTTCTAAACCCGGAAGACTGATATTTAAGCGGGCTTGTAAAGAGTATTCTCCGGCGGTTACCGCCAAATCTACCTCAGTATCTACAGCCGTTTCTGCCGGCAGTTTGATGTTCATTTTTCCGGCTGCAATGCCCATGGCACCAATAAAGCAGGCCGACCATCCAGCAGCAAATAACTGTTCCGGATTGGTTCCCGGTCTCAAAGAACCCGGAGAAGTCAGTTTCACATTCAGGTTATCATCTGAACTTCTGGAAGCCCCTTCGCGCCCTCCTGTTGTATGTGTTTTTCCGGTATAAAGAATTTTTTCCGGCTGTGAGATGTTTGAATTTTCCATGATTGTAATTTTTAAATTGTTTATTGTTTATCGTTTAATCTTGATTCTATATTCTTGATTCTATATTCTTGATTCTATATTCTTTACTCCCAACTCCTAACTCCCAACTCTCCTCATTTCCCAAATCCATCTGCATCAATAATCGCCTGTGCAAATGCTTTCGGATCTTCCTGAGGCACGTTATGTCCAATTCCTTTTAAGATTCGGTGTTCGTATTTCCCTTTGAATTTGTTTGCATACGCTTTTCCATCCGCAAAAGCACCGTCAAAATCACTACCGATAGTTATCGCCGGAACTGTAATATCAGGTCTTGCGGCTAATCGTTTTTCCAGGCTGTCGTATTTCGATTCTCCCGCTTCAAGGGACTGACGCCATCTGTAGTTATGAATTACAATGGCCACATGATCCGGATTATCAAAAGACTGTGCCGTCTGATCGTAGGTCGCTTTATCGAAATTCCAAAGCGGAGAAGCCAGTTTCCAGATCAGTTTATTGAATTCATAGGTATTTTGTCTGTATCCGGTTTTCCCTCTTTCCGTAGCAAAATAGTACTGATACCACCAGCCGTATTCCGCTGTTGGAGGCAGCGGTTTTAAGTTCGCCTCCAGATTTACTACAAGATATCCGCTTACCGAAACCAGACCGTTTACGCGTTCCGGCCAGAGCGCTGCCACGGCCACGGCTGTTCTCGCTCCCCAGTCAAATCCGCCAATCGTTGCTTTTTTGATTTTGAGCGCATCCATCAATGCAATAACATCACTGGCCAAAGCAGCCTGTTGTCCGTTTCTGAAAGTAGCATCCGAAAGGAAACGAGTCGTACCAAAACCTCTTAAATAAGGCGTAATCACCCGGTAGCCTTTCGCCACTAAAATTGGCACCACTTCACTATAACTGTGAATATCGTAAGGCCAGCCGTGAAGCAGAATAATCGGACTTCCTGTTGCAGGACCTGCTTCGGTATACCCCACATTCAATAATCCTGCATTGATTTGTTTTAAGGTGCCCAGAGAACTGCTTATCCCGATTGTATTCGTTTGTTTTTCTGATTGCGCCTGACTAAAATTCGCACTTAGAAAAAGCACTGTCAGCAAAACGATTTTGTTTCGTATAGTTTTCATATTATTTTGATTTTCAAAATATTGATTCATTAATTTCTTTATCAAAGATACCCTGACAATGATCGTTTTACAATCAGAAAAAAGGTCAAACGGACAAAGTAAGGGCTGAATTGGACAGTGTTGAATTTGAATTTATTTACGTAATGATTTAAAAGCGGCACGAAGTTCAATGGTAAAAATTTGTGGCTCTTCCCATGAGGCAAAATGACCGCCTTTGTTTACTTCATTAAAATAACTTAGGTTTTTATAGGCTCTTTCCGCCCAGCTTTTCGGCGCCTGATAGATTTCTCCGGGAAATACGGTTACGGCAACCGGAATTTTGATCTCTTGTGTTTTTTGTTCCACCACATTAAAGTTGTTGGTGTTGTTTTCCCAATACAATTGTGCAGATGAATTGGCCGTATTGGTAAACCAGTACAAAGAAATATCATCCAGCATTTCGTTTTTGGTCAGTGATTTTTCCGCATTTCCGCCGCTGTACGTCCATTCGTTGAATTTATCCAGGAAAAACGAAGCCAGTCCCACCGGAGAATCGGTAAGTCCGTATCCTAAAGTCTGAGGGCGTGTGACCATCATTCCGGCGTACCCTCCGCCTCGGGTGTACAATTTATTCAGCGAAACAAAAGCCGCTTTTTCCTTAACCGATAATCCTGCAGGTGCGGGATCTCCGTTTTTCAAAGCTTTAGCAACATCTGCCGGAACTGTGGCAGGCATATTCACATGAATGCCCAACAATCCTTCCGGAGCCTGACGTGCCATGGCATCTGCAACCACAGAACCCCAGTCACCGCCTTGCGAAACATAATGTTTGTACCCCAGACGTTTCATTAAAACATCCCAGGCAGCACCAATTTTTTCAGGTCCCCAGCCGGTTCCCGTTGGTTTTTCAGAGAAACCATAACCAGGCATGGAGGGAATGACAAGATCAAAAGCATCTTCGGCTTTTCCGCCGTAAGCGGTAGGATCTGTTAAAGGTCCGATCACTTTCAAAAGTTCAAAGAAAGATCCCGGCCAGCCGTGGGTAATGATTAACGGTAAGGCATTTTTGTGTTTCGAACGAATGTGAATAAACTGAATGTCCAATCCGTCTATAATAGTAATGAATTGCGGCAATGCATTCAGTTTGGTTTCTGTTTGGTGCCAGTCGTAATCGTTTCCCCAATATTTTACCAAACCCTGAATCTGGGCTAATTTCACTCCCTGTGACTGATCCGTCACGGTTTCCTGTGCAGGCCATCTGGTCGCATTGACACGGTTGCGAAGGTCTGTAATGGCTTCTTCCGAAACACTGATGTGATACGGGCGAATGGCTGCTGCATCCGCTGTATTTTTCTGTTGCGCAAATCCTGTGGCAGCAATCAAAATAAGCGCGCCTGTCGCTAGTACATTCGATAAGCTGCGTCCGGTGGTTGTATTTGTTTTCATCTTTTTTGATATTAAATTATGATTATCGGTTCATTTCTTCGTCAAAAGTATTTCGATAATCCACGTTTTAAAATCAGAAAACAGCCCAAACGGACAAAGAGCAGGTTGAAATGGACAGCTGGTATTTTAACCGCAATGGACGCAAGGTTTTTTTATAATAGGAACTTTGTAAAAACGCTATGTTCGCAAAGCTATATCTAAATAACTTTGCTCCCGATAGGTATCGGAATTGCTGTTAAAATAAATTGTAAATAAAATATTACTTTTTTATATATTTGCAATCTCTAAATACAAAAATGCCACCAAGAAAAATTGCCCGTGCAGTATGGTGGCGGTATTGGAAACAACCGCAACGCACTTTGTAACGTAGGAACACCTTAGCTGTGCGGGTTCTTTTTTTCTAATCACAAAAAATACCATCCAAAAAAAACTTTTACCCGTGCGGTATGGTGGCAGTATTAGAAACAACTGCGACGCTCTCTTTACAGCGTAGGACACCTTAGCTGCACGGGTTTTTATTTTTCTGTTATTTGAAATACCCGTATAAATACGTATTGTGTTGTTTATGTAATTCGTTTACACTTGTTGGTAATAAATATTAGTGGTTATGGATTTCCGTCAAATACATTATAACTAAAATGTAATCTTTGTTTATATAACTAAACTTAATAATAATATTATGAAAAATACCTTAACCCTCATTTTAATTTTATTTTCTATTATTTCTTATTCACAAAAAGAAAATGTAGAATCTTCGACAAGAATATTTATTGACAAAGCACAATTTACAAGAATCAATAAAGATTGGAATACAACCGCAGAGTTTAAATCTGGAATAGGGGAATATGTAAATTTTTATCCAATAGAAGTTATTGATATAAAAACAGGTACAAAAGTAAATGCTCTGCAGGTAGATATGTTCATTAAAAATCCCGAAACCTTTAAAACTGCTTGGATCGGAATTGATGAAATTGAAGAATTTATAAGTTTTGTTGAAGATAATGTTATTCCAAATCTTGATTTAAAATTAAAAGATAAGTCTTCTGAATTTATTTTCAAAGCAAAAGAAATGACAATGTATTATTTGGTTTATGAAAAAAATAAAAAAATCACTATAAAATTAAATAGTTATGATGATGATAAAGTTCTAAACTATACATTTTGGACGGAAACTCAAGTAGATAAAATTCCTAGATTGTTATCTGTTTTGAAAAAGATTAAATAATAAATCGGAATTTAACTATGACATTTAAAGAAATTGGGAATAAGATTGACAGCACAGCCAAAAATGAAAAAAGGATTGCTCGAATAACATGGAATGAAAATGGATGGGTAAAACCATCCGGTTTAAAAGGAAAAAGCAAAAATAAAAAAACTCATGAAGGTCAATTTGGTTATGGACATGAAGAATGGCTATTTGATACTAGTAAATTAATTGACGGCTTTCATTATGGATTTTTAGAGCCTATTAGAAAGCAACAAAAAGCTTATACAAATAATATTTATAATGTTTGGTTGTATACAATTGATAGTATTACTAAAAAAAGATATTGGATTGGGGAAATTAATAATGTAGAAGTAATTGATGATAATCATGCGCAAAAAATAAAGAATAGATACATTGAGAATAATTGGCATAATGAAATGAAATCTCAAATAATTGATTGTGGAGCAAATGCAAAAGGTTTTTCTGAGTGGAATGGAGTTGATTTATTTAATATAAAATTTTCACCTAGAGATATCAATTTTAATAGTGCATATTTTGAATTACCAAAAAATAGTAAAATCTATGAATTATCGCGCTATACTTTTGCCAATTATAGAGAAGAATTTAGAAAAGATAAACTAGATAACAGTTTTAGCTTTATCTCAGATTCAGAAAAAAAACATAAAAATAATGAAGATGCAGTTATAAAAAATTCTCATTATAATAGAACACCAAAAGCAATCGAAGTTACTTACGTACATAAAGCTCTTTGCGATGGATTAAAAACAATTTTAAAATCACAATATGGATCTGAAAATATAAGTACAGAATTAGATAGTGGATATTCAAATAATAGAATAGATTTAGTGGTTAGAAATAATAATGAATATATTTTCTATGAAATTAAAGCATATAATTCAACCAGAACTTCAATCAGAGAAGCAATCGGTCAATTAATGGAATATTGTTTTTGGATAGATAAGGAAAATGCAAAAAAATTAATTATTGTTTCGCAAAAACTTGGAGATTTAGATGATGCTAAAAATTATATCAAACATATAAGGAAAAAGTTATCAATTCCTATATATTTTCAAACTTATGATTTGTCAACTAAAGAACTTTCCGAAGAATATTAATTAACTACCTTATTTAAAAATGACTCAAGAACAATTTGTCGAAAAAATACATTTATACACTCAAAATGCTAAAAACTTAATCGAAGGTGACGGAGGTTATAATATTCAAAGAGGAATGGCTCATGTAACTTCGGGTTACGTTGAAGATTTATTTGCACTCTATTTAGCTACAAAAATTAACAGATTGGATTTACAATATTTAGTGGATAAAGTAACTTCAATACGTTTTAGTAAAAATGGAAAAGCTACTAAATTTAAACCAGATTTATCTATTATAAATTCTGAAAATATTTTGACTCATTATTTTGATTTAAAAACAAATTTAGGTTGGAATAGGGATTTAGCATCTTACTTAAAAACCAAAAACGAATTTATTAATAAAATTAAAGGTAAAAATGCTTGGATTCATTTTGATAAAGACAATGTTCAGGGAATTAAAATATCTGAAAAGCTGAAATATAAAATGGTTGTTGTTTATGGATGGAATATCAATAGAGAGCAAATGGCGCAAAATATTAGAATAGCAAAAGAGTATGAAAATGTAGAGCTCTTTATCTTAAACAATTTAGATGAAAATAAAATCCTCACAATTGAAAACGAAGATTTTGAAAGATTACACACAGAAACATTAAATCTTTGCAACTAATAAATCAATCATAAATTTCGATTATTGTATTTTTGTTATTGTTTAAAAGAAATAACCCAATGCAAAGAAACCAGAAAGAAGAAGTCCAGGCCCTGCAGGACACCATATACGTTTTAGGTGGAAAATGGAAACTGCCGATCATCAATTCGATTTGTAATGGCAATCATCGGTTTACGGAGCTTCAGCAAATATCCTCGGAATAACTTCGTGAATGTTATATCAAAAAGCCTGACATTTTTACCAAAATTTTAGGTTTTTCAAAACAATTTCGTAACCGTAAAAAAACTGAATTTAGTATCTTTACGTCATGATCGAAATAGGAATAGACAGTTTTGCGTCGGCGATGTACGGCGATAACAACACACTTAGCAGTGTAGAGGCCATGGAGCAACTGCTTCAGCGAATTGAGTTTGCCGATCAGGTCGGACTTGATGTTTTCGGAATTGGCGAACACCACAAAAAAGAGTTTTTAGATTCGGCTACGGCTGTAATCCTGAGTGCTGCTGCAGCACGAACCAAACAAATCAGGCTTACGAGTGCCGTGAGCGTCCTTAGCGCCGCAGATCCGGTGCGGGTCTACCAAAGTTTTGCAACGCTGGATCTGATTTCCAAAGGAAGGGCCGAAATTGTCGTAGGCCGTGGGTCTTCGATTGAAGCCTATCCCCTCTTCGGATTTGAACTGAACGATTACGATAAACTTTTCAAGGAAAAACTCGAGCTGTTGCTGCAGGTCCGCGATAATGAATTTGTTACCTGGTCCGGAAAATTCCGTGCGCCATTAAATAATTTACCGGTTTACCCAAGAGCGATACAGGAAAAATTACCCGTTTGGCTGGGTGTTGGCGGAAGCCCGGAATCGTTTGTCAGAGCCGGAACTTTAGGTTTGCCTTTGATGGTGGCCGTGATTGGCGGACAAACGCACCGTTTTCGCCCTTTAATAGATTTGTACCGCGAAGCCGGACATGCGAACGGTTTCAAACCCGAAGAATTAAAAGTCGGTTTACATTCGCCCGGGTATGTTTCCGCTACCAATGAAAGTGCTGTCGCAGAATACTACCCCGGTTATGCCGAACTCTGGACCAAACTAGGACTCGAACGTGGCTGGCCGCCCGTAACCAAAGAAAAATTTGATTATCTGAGCGATGAAAAAGGTGTTCTCGTTCTTGGAAATCCCGAGCAGGTCGCCGAGAAAATTCTACGCCACAGCGATGCATTGGGCGGAATCTCGAGATTTACTTTCCAGATGGATAATGCGGGACTCACCCATTCACAATTAATGAACGCCATCGAACTTATAGGCACAAAAGTAAAACCTCTGATTCAGTAAGACATCAGAGGTTTTGTTTATCATTAGTTTTCATACATTTCCATCCACAGACGGGTTTCTTCGAGATCGAGTTCTTTTTCGATTTTACGAAATATTTCCTCGTTTACGGAACCTTTTTTGTGCATAACCTCAAGTTTGGAACGCTCTACATTCAGCAGATCAATTTGTAATTTGGTAAAATCATTGAAGATTTCGCCACCCATTACCTTCCCTTTTCCAAAGAAGTTGGCCGGTAATTCGGTTTTCTGCAAACGGTTGAATTTCACCTCGTATTTGCTTTTTATATTATGCAGCAGATCATCATTCAATAAGGAAAAATTATCTTCGATATGGGCAATCGTTTCCGAAACAATTATATTACGGATTCCATATTCTTCTGCTAAAATGGAATAAGGTTCTAATTTTAATTTACGAATCACCCACGGCAAGGTTAGCCCCTGAATGACCAGCGTAGATAAGATGACACAGAACACCAGATAAATAATCAGGTTTCGTAACGGAAAGGCTTCATTATCATTGATAGTCAGAGGTAAAGCCAAAGCAGCCGCCATCGAGACCACGCCTCGCATTCCGGACCATCCGAAAACAATCATGTTGCGGTAATCGAATTCTTCTTTTTCACGGATTCTTTTACTTAAAAACCTCGGAACCAGCGTGGCCGGAACCACCCACAAAAACCGGACGACAATCACCACAATACTGACCGAAGCACCCCAAATGAACAAAGACATTCCCGAGTAATGGCCTATTCCTTCTATAATAGCACGCAACTGAAGACCGATTAAAATAAATATTAAACCGTTTAGAATATTAGTTAGCACGCTCCAGATTGTATTGGTCATGATGCGGCTTTCGTGCGTGAAAATCGTACCAGATCGTGCCGAAAGATACAACCCTGTTGTCACGACAGCCAAAACACCCGAACATTCAAAATGCTCTGCAATTAAATAAGAGGAAAAAGGCGTCAGTAAAGTAAGTGTGGCTTCGATAACATCGTCGCACACAAATTTTTTATGAATAATACTCATGACATAACCTACTCCTAAACCAATCGCAATCCCCAATGTCGACATGATAAAGAAATTCAGTCCGGCCTGCCAAAGTACAAAATTCCCGGCTGTAATCGCGGTAAGCGCATATTTATACGCTACAAGTCCACTGGCATCGTTTAATAAACTTTCACCTTCGAGAATCGCAATAAGTCTTGGGTGTAAACCTAATCCTTTGGTAATGGCTGTTGCCGAAACCGCATCGGGCGGAGAAACAATCGCACCAAGCAAAAAGGCCAGCGGCCATGAAATATCATCGATCAGCCAGTGTGCCGCAATGGCAACGGCAACGGTGGTAAAAAGAACCAAACCGACAGCCGCAAGCGTGATCGGACGCACCGCCTGCTTAAAATCAGACCAGCTCGTATACCAGGCAGCATGATACAAAAGCGGCGGCAAAAATATAATAAAAACCACGTCGGGATTTAAGGCAATTACAGGAAGTCCCGGTATAATACTAATGGTGACTCCACAAAGTACCAGCACGATTGGAACGGGAAAATTGTATCTCTTGCTTAAAAGGCTCAGGAAGGCAACCCCGAACAACAACATGATTATTACTGTAATATTCTCCATTTCAGCTTGTTTTTGGCTTTGTTATTAAAATTGGCGGTCTGGTTTATCTAGGGTACTAATATAGTAACTCGCAGGTTTAATTCAAAACTGGTGTCAGGAGGAGCGGAGTCGAAGGCTAAAACAAAAAAACGTCTCAAAAAATTGAGACGTTTTTAACCAAAATTAACTAACGATGATGATGGTCGTTTTTTTATTTAAAAAATTACTTCCATCCGCCACCTAAAGCACGGTACAGGTTAACCAGCGCTTGTAACTTCTGCAGATTGTCATTTACACCGCTTAATTGCGCCGACAACAGATTTTGTTCTGAAGTTAATACATCTGTATAATTGGTTGCAGAACTGTATTCTAAAAGTTGTTGTGTGTAATCCACTGCTTTTTCTAATGATTCAATTTGTCTGGCTCTCGAATCCTGTTTTTCAACTGCCATCTGATACGCGTACAGGGAATTCGAAACTTCCTGCCCCGCTGTTAAAAGCTTTTGCTGGAAAGTGTTCAACGCCTGTAACTGTTTCGATTGAGCCGTAGTCAGTCTGGCTTTATTAAGTCCCTGATTGAAAAGCGGCTGCGTCAATCCTCCGACAAGGGAATAAAAAACAGAGTTACTGAAAAAATCTTTTAACTGTAAATTCGAAAAACCGCCACTTGCCGTAAGCGTGAGGCTCGGATAAAAATAAGTTCGCGCTAAATTGGTACTTTCGAAAGCCGTTCTGAAATTAAATTCCGCCTGACGCACATCAGGACGATTTTCCAGCAACTGCGAAGATACACCAACCTTAATGGTTTCAGGAATTACCTGATCTTCCAATACCCCTCTTTCGATGGTTCCGGGAGCCTGTCCCAATAAAATATTCAGGGCATTTTCGGTTTCGCGAATACTTTGCTTTAAATCCGGAATCAGCACTTCTGCCGCATAACGGTTGGCTTCACTCTGTACCACAGCGGCACCGGTCACGATGGCTCCTTCTTTTAGGGCTTTAATCGTTTCTACGTTTTTAATACGGCTTTCCAGTGTTTTTTTGGTAATCTCCAGTTGTTTGTCCAAGGACAGTAACAGGAAATAATTATTGGCAATATCCGAAATCAATTGGGTCTGAACGGCTTGTTTGGCTGCATCTGTAGCCAGGTAGCTGGACAGGGCCGCTCTTTTGGAACTGCTTAATTTTCCCCAGATATCCGCTTCCCAGGACGTACTCAGAGCCAGTTTGTAAGTCGTTGTCAGCGTATTGATATTGATTCCTGCCGGAAAGTTAAGCCCCGCTTCGGATTGTTTCGTGTGCGTTGCATTCGCATCGAGGTTCAAGGTCGGATAATACGCCAGTTTGCTCTGACGTAACGTTGCTTGCGCCTGAATGATATTTTCGATCGCATTTTTCAGGTTCAGATTCTGGTCGATTCCTTTCTGAATCAGGGCATTTAGTTTTGCATCTTTAAAAACACTCTGCCACGGCATCGTTGCCAGTGTCGTGGTATCGGCAGCAGTATCATCACGAAACAACTTTTCGGTCGAAACACTTGCGGGGCGTTCGTATTTTTTGGTAATGGAGCACGCACTTAAAAGTGCGGCTGCCAGTACCAGAAGTATATATTTATTGGAACTATGAGTCATCTTTTTTCTTAATTTAATTATTACTCCTTCTGAGTGTCTAATAGTGCTACTTCCTCCTCATCATCTTCATCATAACCGTCTTTGGCAGGTCCGCTCACTTTTTCCTGTAACGTCTGGAAAACGATAAACAAGACCGGAATGACAAATACTCCCAAAATGGTTCCGATTAACATTCCCCCAACAGCTCCTGTTCCGATGGATTTATTACCCACCGCACCGGCTCCCGAAGCAAACATCAAAGGAACAAGTCCTAAAATAAAGGCAAAAGAGGTCATTAAAATCGGTCGTAAACGTGCTACGGCTCCTTCAACGGCGGCCTGAACAATTGGCAATCCTTTCCTTCTTCGTTCTAAGGCAAACTCCACAATCAAAATACCGTTCTTGGCCAGCAATCCAATTAGCATGATTAAGGAAATCTGCAGGTAGATATTACTGTTTAACTTGAATATAATCGAGAATAAATAAGCACCGGCCAATCCAAACGGAATGGAGAATAATACGGCAAACGGCAAAATATAACTTTCGTATTGAGCACTTAACAGGAAATAAACAAACACCAGACACAAGATAAAAATAAAGATCGTTTCACTTCCCGAAGCCAGTTCCTCACGGGTCAGTCCGGAGAATTCATAGCCATACCCTGCCGGAAGATTTTCGGCCGCCACTTCCTGAATCGCTTTAATCGCATCTCCTGAACTAAAGCCCGGATTTGGCGCTCCCGTAATTGCAATCGACGTAAATAAGTTAAACCTTGAAATGGATTCCGGTCCGAAAACCCTGGTCATTTTTATAAATTCTGTAATCGGTGCCATTGTTCCGGAGCTGTTTCGGACAAAAATCTTGTTCAGCCCTTCTGTGTTCGCCCGAAATTCGGGAGAAGCCTGGACCATCACACGGTATTGTTTTCCGAATTTATTAAAGTTCGAAGCATACAATCCACCGTAATAACCCTGCATCGTAGACAAAATAGAATTGACAGAAACCCCTGCATCTTTGGCCTTAGCCAGATTAATCTCCATCATATATTGTGGAAAGCCGGGATTAAATGGCGTTGTTGCATACTGTATTTCAGGACGTTTGGACAATTTTTTCAAAAATTCCGTATTCACTTTAAAGAATTCTGCTGTTGAATGCCCTCCTTTGTCCTGCAATTGGAATTCGAATCCACCACTTTGTCCAAATCCCTGAATGGTTGGCGGAGAAATAAAGAAGATGTTGGCTTCGCGAATACCGCTTGTTTTGGCAAAAAGCTGGCCAATAACATCATTAACACTTAAATCACGCTTGTCCCAGGTTTCGAGTTTTACAATAACCATACTGTAGGCACTACCCGCTCCCGCAGTAAAGTTCTGCCCCACAATACGAAGGGTATTTTTAACACCCGGAATGGTATTCGCAATACTGTCTACTTTCTTGGCTATGATATCCGAACGTTCCATAGAAGCCGATGGCGGTAAACTGATGTTGGCAAAAACGGTTCCCTGATCTTCCGCCGGAACGAAAGCCGATGGTGTTGTTTTCATCATGTAAAACAAGGCTGCCCCGGCAATAAGAATCGCCGCCAGTACAATCCATTTTTTTACGGAAAGGAAACTTACCGAACGTTTGTAGCGTTCCGTTACATTGTCAAAGGCAACGTTAAACGAGGTATAGAATCGTTGGATAAAACTTTTATGTTTGTGATCGTCAGCATGTGGTTTTAAAAGTAAGGCACACAAGGCCGGACTTAAAGTCAACGCATTAATAGCCGAAAGAATAATCGCTACCGCCAATGTAATACCAAATTGTTTGTAGAAAACCCCCGTAGATCCATTGATAAAAGTCACCGGAATAAATACCGCAGCCATGACCAGCGTGATCGAAATAATCGCTCCCGAAATTTCGCTCATCGCATCAATTGTTGCCTTTTTAGACGATTTATAACCGTGATCGAGTTTGGCATGCACTGCCTCGACGACGACAATCGCATCATCGACTACAATACCAATCGCCAGTACCATCGCAAAAAGCGTTAAAAGGTTAATCGTAAACCCGAATAAATTCAGGAAAAAGAACGTACCTACAATCGCTACCGGAACCGCAATTGCGGGAATCAAAGTAGATCTGAAATCCTGAAGGAAAATAAATACGACGATAAAAACCAGTATAAAAGCTTCAATCAGAGTATGGATTACCTTTTCAATAGAAGCATCCAGATTTTCGTTAACGTCAACCAGAATCGTATATTTTACTCCTTTTGGAAAGCTCTTTGCGGCTTCTTCAATCAGTTTTTTGGAGTTGATGATGACATCACGGGCATTAGACCCCGGAGTCTGGCTGATGGCCATCGCTGCCGATTCTACACCGTTTGTTTTAATGGTGGAATTATAACTCAGTGATCCCAATTCTACCTTAGCTACATCTTTCAGGCGCAGCATTTGTCCGTTTCCAACCGATTTGATAATGATATCGCCAAATTCCGTGGCACTGGTCAGACGTCCTTTGTATTTAATTACGTATTGAAAAGCCTGATTCCCGTTCTCCCCAAATTTACCCGGTGCTGCTTCTATATTTTGTTCGGCCAGTGCCGCCGAAACATCGCTCGGAATCAGCTTGTATTGCTGCATGACATCCGGCTTCAGCCAGATTCTCATCGAATAATCTTTTGCTCCGAAAACGGTTACGTCTCCTACTCCGACCACACGCTGGATTTGCGGTACCAGGTTGATCTTGGCATAATTTTGAAGAAAGGTCTGATCGTAGGCTTTATTGTCACTGTATAAAGAGAAGATCAGCAGGTTACTACTCTGACTCTTCGTTACTGTTACACCTGCCTGAGTTACCTCTACGGGCAATAAACTGGTCGCTCTGGAAACCCTGTTCTGAACGTTTACGGCTGCCAAATCGGGGTTTGTTCCTACTTTAAAAAAGATTTTTATAGAAGCACTACCGTCATTGGTTGCAGTAGAAGTCATATACGTCATGTTTTCTACACCGTTAATTTGTTCTTCCAGCGGAATCACAATACTTTTAAGTACCACATCTGCATTGGCACCGGTGTAACTTGCCGAAACGTTTACTGTTGGCGGCGCGATATCCGGGTATTGGGAAATAGGAAGCTCGATAAGCCCCAAAACCCCCAGAATGACAATAATAACCGATATTACTGTCGAAAGTACAGGTCTTTGTATAAATATTTTAAACATGTTATTTTCTTATTTTAAGTCCGCGTAAACCGTTTCTGCACTCACCTTATTTGTTTTAATTTCAGATCCGTCTTTAAGAGCGGCTACGCCTTCTAAAACAATCTGATCCCCGGCTTTTAATCCACTGGTTACGACATAATAATTTGCAGTGCTGTTTTCCATCACTGTAATATTTGTATTTTTAGTTTTACCGTCTTTTCCGACCACAACGGCAAAAAGTTTGTCCTGAAGTTCAAAAGTGGCACTCTGCGGAATTAGTAATCCCTCGTTTATCGCTTTCGGAATTCGTACCGTTACACTGCTTCCGCTTCTGATAATCCCTTTTGGATTTGGAAAACGGGCCCTGATGTTTACTGAACCTGTTTCTGTATTGATTAATCCGTTGATGGTTTCGATACGTCCTTTTTGGTCATACGCAGAACCGTCTGAAAGCACTAAGGAAACTTCCGGTAATTTTTTGATTTTCTGCGCTAATGATACATTCGAGTCGGTATCAGTAAAATTCAGAAGCATTTTTTCATTCATCGCAAAATAAGCATACACATTACCAATACTGGAAACAGTAGTTAAAGGCTCCGCTGTAGCAGAACCCACTAAACTTCCCAAACGAAACGGAATTGAACCGACCACTCCGTTTACGGGGCTTGTTACTGTGGTATACCCCAGATTGGTTTTGGCATTCACTAAACTTGCATTGGCCTGAGCCAGTGTTGCCATGGCTGATTCGTAGTTGAACTGAGCAGATTCTAATTCGTATTTGCTGATAATTCCTTTTTCTACTAATGGTTTTACTTTTTGTACCGCTAATTTTGCGGTACTTACCGCTGCCTGAGCGCTTTTTATACTGGCAGCCGCCGTGCGGACTTGTTGCTCGTATTCGGGAGCGCTGATTTTAAATAAGGCCTGTCCGGCTTTTACAACGGCACCTTCATCAACATATATTTTCTCAATATAACCTTCCACCCTTGGACGGATTTCTATATTTTCCTGTCCCTGAATACTTGCCGGATAGTCTGTATTTAATGTTGCTGATTTTGACTCTAAAACGAGTGTTTTATATTCTTTAACGGGCTGTGCACCTCCGGCCTGAGCTGAGTTATCACTTTTATTACCACATGATGCGATAAAAATAGATACTGCGAGAATGCTTAAAAAGGATTGCTTATTCATTGGAAATAATATGTAAATTATCGATTATACAAAAACAAAGGAACTAAAATATAACATGTAAAAAATGACCAATAGACGGAGAGCAGTAAACTATCGATAGACACAAGATAACACCCGATGGAAATTAATAAAAAACTAAACAAGTGTTTAAATTCTTTCTCGTCGGCTCTAAAATGGTTTTTAAAGGTTCTGGTTCTGTATTGAGCGATTGGTTAAAAATGGTATTCAGATAAAATGTAATATTGTCTTAAAAATAATCATTTAAAATGAAAACAAACTTCTTTAGACCCTATTTATTTCCCGGAATACATATTCTTAGCTGGTTTTTACTGGGGTTTATCATGCTGTTTTACACCCCTTTAAGCTGGAACATTACGATTCCGACCTTCTTTTGGCTGTGGCAGACAATCGTACTTTTCTTTATGATTGTTATTTTTTATTCGAATGCTAAAATAATAGTTCCGAAAACCATTATTAAGGGCAATATGGCTACTTATTTAATATGGGCTTTCCTGGTCATCTTTGCCATGCAGCTTATTGCTTATTTTTATACGTCGCAAACCGACCTTCACAATAAAATTGCCGCCCTTTTGGGATTCAAAAAATATAGAAATGACTATTTTGACAATTGGGTCTTCACGTTCACCCTGCTGGTTTTAGGAATCAGCACCAGCTGGGCGATGTTACAGCACTGGCAGAAAGCGGCGCAGCACAAACAAAAGCTGGAGCAGGACAAAACGATGGCAGAACTTGCGATGCTGAAAGCACAGATTAATCCGCATTTTTTCTTCAATTCCCTAAACAGTATTTATTCTTTAACGTACAGCAATATTGAGGATTCGCGTAATGCCCTTCACACGCTGAGCCGCATGATGCGTTACCTGCTCTACAGCACAGAGGGAGAAAGAACTACCTTATTGAAAGAAGTCGATTTCCTGAAAGATTTTATTGCCTTAATGCGCCTTCGTGCCAATAGCAAATTAACGATTACAACTGTAATTCCGGAACAACTTACGGATTATCCGATTGTTCCGATGCTTTTGCTGCCCCTGGTAGAAAATGCGTTCAAACATGGGGTACATGCAACAGATAAAAGCGAAATTATCATTACCTTGAAGCAGAAAGAAACCGATCTTGAGTTTAAAGTAGTGAATACTTTTTTCGAAAAAACAGCAAACTCCGATCCGGGAGGAATTGGTTTAACGAATACAAAACGCCGATTACAGCTTATTTATCCGAACCGGCACTGGATGGATTGCGGTGTAAACCAGGACGGTAAATACGAGGTAAACCTGAAAATAACTTTAGAAAAATGACCGTATTAAAATGTATAGCAGTAGATGATGAGCCATTGGCCTTACGCCTGGTAGAGACTTTTATCGAACAAACCCCATTCCTGCAATTAATAAGCAGCTGCGACAATGCCGTAGAAGCCATGAGCGTCATTCGGGAGAAACAGCCTGATCTGGTTTTCCTGGACATTAACATGCCTAACTTAACGGGCATGGAACTTGCCCGGCTTTTACAGGAACAACCGGGAACAACGCCAAAAATTGTTTTTACAACCGCTTACAATCATTACGCCATTGAAGGGTACCGGGTAAATGCGGTGGATTACCTTTTAAAACCTTTTAGCTACGAAGAATTTTTAAGGGCCGCCAACAAAGTATTGGAATTATGCGAAGAAACTTCCAATCTGCCTAAGGTTATTGACGATGAATTTATTTTCTTAAAAGTGGAATACCAATGGATACGGATTAGCCTGAAGGATGTTTTATATATTGAAAGTTTAAAAGACTATGTAAAAGTACATTTGGAAGCGCCGCAAAAAGCCTTATTGTCCCTCATTTCCTTAAAAGCACTAGAAGAAAAATTACCTGCTTCAAAATTCATGAGAATACACCGCTCCTACATTGCCTCCCTGGATAAAATAAGCGCCATCAGTAAAAACTCCATCTTTATCGACAAAGCAGAAATAACCGTCGGAGAGCAGTACAAGGAAACCTTTAAAGCAATCGTAGATAAGTGGATAAGATAGTTGTGAGTTGTCAGTCGCAGTGTTCAGTCGAAGTGTTCAGTCGAAGTGTTCAGTCGCAGTCACAGTATTCAGTCACAGTGTTCACTTGGATTTTTCAGTTTTCACTTCTTGCCTCTTGCATCTTGCATCTCATAACTCATAACCCATAACCCATAACAAACAACTCATAACTCCTAAAAAAATCTCATACCTAAATTAAGTTTAGTACGTAAAAAAATGTTAAATTTGGCTACCCACATCACTAAACCTACTAACAATTATGAGAAAAAAATTATGTTTTAGCTTAGAAAATGTACGATTAAAGACCACTTTCCTCTATTTTTTCTTTTTATTGATCTCCTGGCAGGGCCACTGTCAGTACATTACTGAAACCCTTGCTCCTACGGCAGTTATTAAGGAAGGGCTTTCGTTAGAACAATCTTCAGACGGGCGGATTTTTATTGCCGAAAGAGCCGGTATCGTAAAAGTATTCCAGAATAATGCCGTTTCAACTGTTTTTACCGTAACCACCGTTACCGACAACGAACAAGGCTTACTGGGACTTACGTTGCACCCGGATTTTGCCACCAACGGTTACATTTATGTCTTTTATGCGATCAACGACGGAACGGTCATCAGACACCGCATTGAACGTGTTCAGATCGACAATACCAATCAGGTGGTAGCCCGACAGGAAATTCTGTTGCTGGAACCCATTGGCGGCGGTTTTCACAATGGCGGGGATCTAAAATTCTTTAACGGATTTCTATATGTGACGGTTGGAGACAGCCAGCAAAATACCAATTCTCAGGATTTGGATACCTACAAAGGAAAAATATTACGTCTAACCGAAAACGGACTTCCGGCTCCCGGAAATCCATTCTACGGAAGCGGTTCCATACAAAAACAAAGCATCTGGGTCTATGGATTCCGAAATCCGTGGAGACTTGTTCCCAACGTAAAAGCCAATAAATTATTTGTGCTGGACGTTGGAACTTCCTGGGAAGAAGTAAATGAAATCAGCAATCCAACCATCCGCAATTATGCCTGGGGACATCCTCAGGGAGGTGACGGAAAACAAACAGAAACCAATTTATTTACCAACCCTATTTTTACTTACGCAACGGGAAGTATCGGAAATGCTTTGACCAATGGTCTTTTGTACAATCCGACGACTCCGCGTTATCCGAATCTGGAAGGAAAATTTATCATTAAAGATTTCGTAAGAAATGCAATCCGTTCTTTCGATCCGAATATTGCAGATCCGGTTTCTACAGAATTTTACAGTGCTCCACAGCAGATGGCACTGGGTATGATGTTAGGAAATGACGGCTATATTTATTATTGTGCTTACGGAAACAACGGCTCTTTAATCCGACTGAATTATATTGAAACCGCAGCTCCGACTATCGTCAACCATCCGGTATCCAAAACGATAATGGAGACCTATCCTGTTACTTTTAATGTAACAGCCAGCGGTGTTGGATTAAGTTACCAATGGCAATTTAATAATACGGATATTCCAGGCGCAACGGGGGCGAGTTATACCATCCCGAATGTCACGAATGCCAATGCGGGTGCTTACCGCGTTGTCGTAACCAATACGGCAGGCAATGTAACGAGTAATGCCGCTACGCTGACGGTTACTCCGTTTAGCAATGCGCCGACCGTAACACTTGTTTCTCCTTTACCGACCTTAAAATGGAATGCCGATGATATTGTCAATTTTGCGGCTACAGCAACCGATATAGAAGACGGTGTATTGCCGGCAAGCGCTTTCTCGTGGAGTATGGATTTATTTCATGAAGATATTCCGGGTGCAGGACATTCACATCCAGGAGCAAGTCCGCAAGGGGTAGCATCAGGAACTTTTGTAGCGTCCAATCAGGGGGAAAAAACACCGAATGTGTGGTACCGATTCACGGTAAAAGTAACCGACAGTAATGGCTTAACCGCTTCTGCGTATGTCGATATTTATCCGAATCTTGTGGATGTTACCACCACCAGTTCTCCTGCTTTATTAAATCTGGAATTCAATCAAAAGCCTATTGTAGCGCCTGCTACCAAAAAAGTGGTTGCCAATGCCAAATTACAAACGCTGAACGCTCCCACACCGCAATATGTGGGAAACATACGATATGATTTTGATCACTGGAGCCAGGGTGGAACGGTCAATCAGAATTTTCAGGCACCGGCAACAGGAACCATTACCTATACGGCTTTTTATACGGCAACTACTTTAGGCAATGCCCCTTATCTGGGAACCATTGCCCAGATTCCGGGTGTCATCGAAGCCGAAAATTATGATGTAGGCCCAACTGCCTTTCTGGATACGAATGGCGGTGGAGATACCCCTTACAGACCCGGAGATGGCGTAGGAACTGAAGCCTGTAATGAAGGCGGTTTTAATATTGCGTATGTGGCCAAAAATGAATGGCTTAAATACACCGCAAAAGTAAATACGACCGGAAATTATGATATTAAATTAAGAATTTCAACTCCGTATGAAAATAGAAAAGTACATCTTGAAGTTGATGGTGTAAATGCAACCGGAGTGGTTAACATTCCCAATACAACCGGTTTTCAGAACTGGCAGACGGTAACAGTGCCTAATATTCCTTTAACACAGGGTGTGCACACCATCACTTTGTTTTTTGATGAAGCGGATATTAACATCAACAAACTTGAATTTACCTTATCCGCAAATGCGACTGCTCCGGTAGCCGATTTTGAAGTAAGCAGTTCTATGGGATGTTTAAATACAGCGGTTACTTTTACCTCCGTTTCTATCGGAACAGTAGATACGTACAACTGGAGTTTTGGAGACGGTGCGACACCGGCAACCGCAACAGGAGTTGGTCCTCACTCGGTAGTCTATGGTACGGAAGGCGATAAAACTGTTTCCTTAACCGTGACTAATACGACAGGAAACAATAAAAAAGAAATCACCTATATGGTTCACAATTGCAATCTTGGCGTCGAAGACCCAACTGGGGAATCCAGAAAGATTGTGGTGTATCCGAATCCTTCAAAAGGAATCTTCCATTTATCAAAAGAATTAGAATGGAGTGTTTACGCTGCATCAGGAGCTAAAATAAAACAAGGTACAGGAACCGTGATTAATATCTCGGATCAGGCCACCGGAATTTATTTTATTAAAAACAATGAAAGCAGTAAAGCGATATCTATAATGAAGCAATAAATAAGCTCCGTTTAAGGCACTAAAGGGAGGCATGCGGTAACGTATGCCTCCCTTTTTTTTAGATAGATTCTGTTGTCGGAGAGCATTGATGATTAGCGGGTGTCATTCCGAGGAACGAAGGAATCGCATCTAGTATTCGACAACAGCGTGCGTGATTAGCAGTTGTGATTCCTCGTTCCCCGGAATGACTTGGGTCACTGCGTTTTATTTCTTGCGTTTTACACATTGCTTGTCCATACTATTGTGTGAAAACGAAAATAAAAGTTCACTTTCACACACTTTCTGTGTGAAAACTAAAAATAAAATCAACTTTCACACACTTTTTGTGGGAAAACCAAAATAAAAATTCATTTTCACACAACTTCTGTGGGAAAGTGAAAAATAAAATCAACTTTCCCACAGCAATAAAAAAACCAGTCAGGAAAAACTGACTGGTTCACAGAACTTTTATTGTTAAACTGTCTGCCTGTTTCGGGAAGACGCAATAAATCAAAAGGCGTATAAAGAATATTTTTTTTAGAATTTGTACGTTACCCCTACTCTGAAGTTTCTTGGCTGTTCGGTCTGCCAGTAATACGTATTCACGTTTCTTGAAGCGTAATAAGAACCACTGTACAAATATTTGTCAAGAATATTAAATACATTGGCTGTGAATTTCATTTTTCCGGTTTCATAAGATAAACCTCCGTCCAGTTTGAAATATTCCGGAAGTTTCTGCAATCCTACTGCCCAGGAATCTGTTTGTCTTCCGGCAAGGTAAGTTCCTCCTATAGAAGCTCCCAATCCTTTTAATTTGCCGGATACAAGTGTATAATTTAACCATGCATTCGCAACATGTTTTGAGAATCCTGTTAAAGCACTTCCTTCAACAATAGATTTTACATTAGATTCTGTTACAATTGCTTCCGTAAAGGCGTAATTCGCAATCAGGTTCAGCCCGTCAAGGATTTTACCTCTCACGTCAAACTCAACACCCTGTGCTCTTTTTTGACCCAATACCACTTTCCAAATATCATTTGGTCCGTTATCAGGATCTCCTGTAAGTTCATTTTCCTTAATGATTCTGTATGCCGAAACGGTAGTACTCCACGATCCGTCAAACCAGTCTTTTTTAATACCAAACTCAATATTATTACCCGTAAGCGGTTTTATCGCTTCTCCGCTTTTTATAATACCCGATTGCGGTGTAAAAGCCTGATCGTATAATCCGTAAACAGAGGTTGTTGGCGTGATAGAATAACTAAGTCCTGCACGTGGTGTAATGTGGCTGTCTTCCTGAACATCTCCCCAGCCTGACTGATTGACCCAGGTGTATCTTGCTGCAAGCGTCAGTCTCAGTTTATTTTCAAAAAAACCAAGTTCATCCTGAATATAACCTGCCGCATATTCTGAAGTAATCCCTCCAAAAGATCTTTCTTTAAGAGGCTTACTGCGATCAAAATTCGGCAATCCGTTAGACGGTGTTCCGTAATTTGGATTAAAAACATTAAACGGATTATCGTAAGTATCTAAATTATGGGACTGATAAAAGTCGGCCAAATATTCTTTGTTTCCTAAATCAACACCCCCTAACATTTTGTGGGTAACTGATCCCGTAGTAAATTTTCCATTGACAAAAATTTGTCCCAGATACATATTACTTTCAGCATCCCAAATCCCGACACTACGGATAACCTCACCTACTCCAAGTTGTTCATCAGGAATATTATCAGCGTCCAGATAAACTGGTCCGGGACCAACAGCTGTGGGCCATGAGCTATACCCTTCCTGCAGGTATTTAAAATAGGATGTTTGTGCCGTTAGTTTCCAGTTGTCATCAAATTTATGTTCAAAAGTGAAGTATCCGCTGTGGTCATTCATTTTGGTATCCGGTATACCCGGTTGCGTCATCGTGAAATTTCGTGGCATGGTGGCATATCCGCCGCCATCAGCACCAAAGACATAATAAGAACCTACTTCAGACATATTCGCATGCTGATAGTTGTACTCCAGTGTAACTTTAGTTTTGTCGTCAATCTGGTACGAAAGAACCGGAGCAATCACGTAACGGTCATTGTGTTCGAAGGGTCTGTGAGAACCTTTCTTTTGCAAAGCCCCGTTGAATCGGTACAAAAATTTACCTTTTTTATCCAGTTTTCCATCAAGGTCTATGCTCGCTCTGTAGAAATCATAACTTCCTGCGATTACCGTAGCTTCGCCTTTTGTGATTCCGGTTGGTTTTTTGGTCACCACATTATAAAGTCCGCTTGGATCTCCGTTCGAAAGCATAAATCCCGCCGGGCCTTTTACAAACTCGATATGGTCGACAAAACTCATATCTTCGGTAAGAGGACCCCAGAAAGAAGACACTACATTGAAACCATTACGGAACGCCTGAATCTGAGAACCACGCATGGTAATATTGGTATACATATCGCCCCAGTGTTCGACACGTACGGCACCACTCACATTACGGATCACCCCGTCGCTCATACTGATAATTTGCTGGTCTTTTAAAGTCTGACCGCTTACAATCTGAATGTTTTGAGGGATTTCAAGAACCGGAGTCTGAAGACGCAACGACAAAGAAGGTTTGTCCTGCTTGTATTTGTTTTTTGTAATGACCACTTCATCCAAATCTTCCTGATTTTCTGCAAGTGCGAAATTTTTGGTTGTGGTTTGTTTTGCAGTAACTGTAATATTATCCTCGATTGGATGAATTCCTACTGCGTGAATACTAATCGTATACGTAGCAGGTTTGACGTTTTTTATCTCATATTGCCCTTTCTCATTGGTTACGGCATTATGTTTTGTTCCTTTAAGCGTAACAGCAATATTTTCTGCCGGACTGTTTCCGCTTAAAGTGACTTTTCCGCTTATTTTACCTGTTTCCTGACCCATTATATTTAAGGAAATCAGAAATAACAAACTAAACAGGGCTTTTGTACTGGTTGATATATTCATGTTGGTATGGAGTTTAAATTCATCGCAAAAGTAAACTCAAATATCTTTTAATCCAAATTATTTTTAATCATTCTAAATAAAAATAATTATTTTATCTAAATTAGTGGTATTAAATTCCACACCCGAAAAAGTTTCCTTTACCTATCTCAATTTTCATACGAATTGGCTATACTGCCATTGAAGTATAAAATGGTGAATGATTTTAAATACTTTTATCGTTTTTTAAATTTGCCTGAAACGAAAAGAAATTTTCTTCTGATCTTAAAAATTACGATTATGAAATTAAAGCACCTTCAAATTCAAACCAGCAATATTCAAAAAACCACTGCATTTTATGAGAATATTTTAGAACTTCCTATTACAGAAAAAAGCAAAAATTCAGTGACTATTCAGGCCGGAAATTCTGTTTTAGAATTCACTGAAAATCCAGCATTTGACTCTGTCTATCATTTTGCTTTTAATATTCCGGAAAACCAACTGACAGAAGCCATTGCATGGTGCCAAAACAAAGTAAGTTTAATTCACATTGAGGATCAAAATGTAATTGCAAATTTTGAAAACTGGAATGCTAATGCCGTTTATTTCTACGATAACAGTGGCAATTTATTAGAATTCATTGCCAGACATGATTTACATAATTCCCAAACAGCAAAATTCAGTTCCAAATCAATTCTGAATATCAGTGAAATCGGAATCGTCACTGAAAATCCGTTGGAATTGGGGAATCAACTAAGACAAGAATATGGATTGGAGTTCTTTAACAAAAATGATAACAGTGAACTTTTTGCTGCTGTTGGAGACGATGAAGGTCTATTAATTATGGTAAAACCTAATCGAAACTGGTATCCCACCCAAACGCCTTCTAAAAGCAATATAACTGCAATTACTATCGAAAACAACGGAGCTGGAACTGAACTGCAATTTTAGAATTTCACTTACGCTTTATAACAAAAAAAGGCTGCCGTAAATGGCAGCCTTTCTGTTTCTGGAAAAAATTATTTCTTTATAAAACGTTTCACCGTCTTTTTTCCGTTCTGATCCAGAACAATCAGATAAATTCCGGTTTTTAAATGGGAAACATTCAGACTGTTATCACTGCCTTTTTGTACATTCACCAGACTTCCCGTCTGGGAATCGACAACACTAATAGTTCCTCCCGTTACAGCTGTTGTAAAATACAATACATCTGTCGTTGGATTTGGATATACATTCAGGGCAACTGTTTCCGGTTCTTCCGCCACAATTGCTGATGAAGCCGGAGCTCCCGCACCCACTTTTGTAATTCGGATCCAGTTGATGTTCATGCCCGTATTCTGAATGTAAATCCCAAAACTATACGTTCCTGCATTTACATTTACCGTTTGTGTTACGGTTTGCCAGTTTTGCCAGCCTCCGGTATTGGGTACATCTACATTGCCTAATACAATTGTTCCGCCATTCAGGTCAGAGGATAATTTACCTCCTGTTACCCCGCTGGCAACTCTGTATTCTATTAAATAAGACCCTGTAGTTGGGAAGTTGATGTTGTTGTAGGCAATCCAGTCGCCAGTTTCAGTATAACCCACATTAGAACCTCCTCCGGTATCTGTAGTCGCTTCGACCTGAATGCCGTTCATCGCCGAATAATCCTCGGCCTGAATCAACGTTGACGTTTGTGCTGTTGTCGTTGCAATCAGTTTCCATTGGCCGCAGGTCTGGTTGTTGTCATCCCATTGCTGTACATTGGCACCATTGGCGGTACTTGCATTGGTAACCTCCACAATTTTTCCGCTGTGACGGGCCACAATTTTATAAAATCCATCACCGGTAGCAACCAATATAAATTGTTGATTTGTCGTTCCGTTATACGGATACTGCTCTACATTGGCACCATTGTCTTTATTGAAATTATTGACATCCAACGACTGACCACTGTGATTGGCAATAATTTTATACAATCCGTCACCGAGGTGCGTAAACGTAAACTTCTGATTGTTTCCGGTATTGGCAGTTCCCTGCGCTACATTAGCTCCATTCGATAAACTGGCACCCCAGACATCCATATTTAAACTACTGTTTCTGTTTTGCAAAAAGAAGGTCTGGTTGCCTAAAGAAGTTGTTCCGTTGGCCAGAATTCGAATCGAAGTCACTTTATCATTCCAGGTTGTATTCAGACAGGAATTATCGGAATTGATTACGGTTGAAGCTCCTGTGAAATTATCGTCCTGATACAAAATAGCCTGAAATCCCTGTGTAATTCTTAGCGAAGAAATATCATCATTCAAAACGCCCAAAGAATTCAGACGCGCCATATTGTAATCGCCAATGGTTAATCCGCCTGAAAATCCGGTATAATTACAATCTTTATACACCGTAATCACATCTGTTGAAGAAGCGATAGTTCCTCCCGGAGGAATCGTACCGGTAATCGAATAACTACCAATAGAACCATAAGCCGAATACCCGCCATACCCTGCATTTCCTGCTCCGCTGCCATCAACACCAATAAAGTATTTACCGGCCGGGAGGTTTACATTCATAGATGCATTCAAAGCAAAAGGATCGGAATTCCAATAGGTTCCCATCTCGGCTCCGGCTGCATTGTAAAGTCGGATCAAAAGATGCAGGTTTCCGTCTCTTCCGACTGTATTGGCATTAATGGAAACATTTCCGCCGCCGGTTGTAAACGTAAAAAAGTCATAATCGGCTTCACTGGAAATTATTCCGTTTTTTTGGTTAATGGCACCGCTTCCGTTATAATCTAAATTTGCCGCAGACCCCGTAGTATTTCCGTAATCATCACCGCGGTATCCTACACCAAACTTGGCACTTGCGATAGTGGCCACATCATCCTGAGTATTATTGGCATAATTGTATTCTCCTTTGCTCCATTGTACGACAGGTCTGTAATACCCTGCGCCCATAATCGGTGCCCATGAAGTTCCGTCGATTCCAAGGAAATAGCCTTCTGACGGATTGGTACGTCCGTCATGACCCAGATCGAAAGTATGGCCTACTTCATGCGCTGAGGCATCTCCACCCGATTTACCCGAGGTAATAAATACCCAGCAAGGTACATCATTGTCCCAGTTAAAGGAACCAATATAAGCAACGCCTCCCGCCCCCGGGGCTGCAGTATTGGTTGGAGTTACCACCACGCGCATTCTTCTGTTTCTTGGGTAAGAATTAAAAACCGCCTCGCTTGTGGTTACATTGACGCTGAAGGGTCTGTAATCTTCTGAAACAACTTCCCAATGTTGCTGTACATCTGCATCGCTCATTCCAGATGGTGCTGCATTGATAGCGTTTCCGTTATTCCAAAGGTTTCCGGCCGGCATATTATAACCGTCAAAATCTAACATTACACAGCCTGCCGCACCCGGTAAACTTTGCAAATTCAGCAAGGCCGGTGCAATTGCGGCAGCCGCTGTTTTACTTGTTTTTTTATTGGTATTCTCAGGAACATTTCTGTAGTCGATACAAATCAGTTTGTTAATGTCCACTTTTTCGACATACGCATTTCCCTGAGCATCCGAATAGTATTTATAGGCTTCTTTGGACTTTTTGAAAATGATATGTCCTTCCAGTGATTTGTCCATCACCTTCAGGTAAAAAGAGGATTCAGCTACATTTTTGATTTCTCCAATCAAAAACTCACTTGACGATTTTGACTCTTTGAAATTGATTTTTCCACTGAAGCTTTTGGAATTGGAAACCTGAAGTAAAACTGTTTTTTCGGTACTTTTTGAAGCAGCGGAATTTACCAGTTCTTTTTTTAAATTGTTCATAAAGGTTTTACTCGAACCTAAAGAGGTCTGCGCCATGGCAAAAGTGCTAAATGCCATAAACACGAGAAAACTTAACTGAAATCTGTACTTGTTTTTCATATATAATTTGGGGTTAAATGGGTTGCAATACTATTTGCTAAAAATGTTTTAACCGCAAGGCACGCTAAGTTTTTTTATCTATGCAATATGTTAAGAAACGGAAGGTTCGCAAAGCGGTATGTGTCAATAATACAATACTTAGCGAACATTGCGTTAAACCTTTGCGAACCTTGCGGTTAAAATCCTTTGCGGTTAAAAAACTTATTTTTTAATAAAACGTCTCACCGTTTTGACTCCGTCTTTTTCTACTAAAATCAGATAGATTCCGCTTTTTAAACGTGACACATCAATGCTGTTTCCATGGCCTTTTTGTGATACTACCGTAGCACCATCCTGAGAATTGATAATACTCAGGTTTGCTTCGGAAACATCAGTAGTAAAGAAAAGTTCGTTATCGGTCGGACCTGGATAAACGGTCAGGCTTTCGATCTTATCCTTTGAAGCTGATTTTGCTGCTAAAGTTGATGTCGCCTTAGTGATTCTGATCCAGTTGATATTCACACCCGTGTTCTGAATATAAATTCCGAAATTGTATGTTCCGGCATTTACATTTACGGTCTGACTTACCGTTTGCCAGTTTTGCCATCCTCCTGTATTGGGAATATTTACAGCACCAAGCTGAATCGTTCCTGCACTTAAATCAGAAGAAATGACTGCTCCGCTGACACCACTAGCCACTCTGTACTCGATCAAATAAGAACCCGATGCTGGAAAATTAATGTTGCTGTAAGACATCCAGTCGCCTGTATCGGCATACCCTACGTTTAAGCCTCCGCCAGTATCTGTGGTAGCTTCCGTTTGAATTCCGCTCATGCTGGTATAACTCTCCCCTTCAATCAATACCGAAGACGAATTTGTTACCGCCCTCACTCGTACAGAAGTAGCAACATCATTAAAACTATTTGCGACCAAACACGTATTATCTGAAGTAATTGCAGCAGAAGAACCAGAAAAATTATCATTGGCATAAAGCACTACTTCATAACCATTTTGCACCTTAAGCGAAGAAATATCATTATCTGAAATTCCTTTGGCCTGAAGGTTCGCTAAAGTATAGTTGCCAGCTGGTAAACTCACCGCATATCCGCCATAATTACAATCTTTATACACCGTTGCAACACCGGTTTGCGGAGTGTCATAAAATGTTTGTCCGGCAAGATTTCTTCTTTTCAATCCTTGTGCTTTATAAGTGGCTACCAACGTATTAACCTGGGTCAGATCTAATGCTGTATTCTTGTAATACAAAACCCAATCGGTCATGAAAGTATTCTCTCTGTTACCAGTACCGGTTCCTAATACATTATTCCAGATCCAATTGGCGAATGCCACCTGCATGGTACTTCTGGGATAAACCGGGAGACCTGCCTGCGTTTCATTATCTGTAACAGAATGAGTGGCAATAAGCGTGTTATCCATATAATACCTGATATTCACACCATCTGTGTAGGTAGCAATAAAAGTATGCCAGCCGGCTAAGGACTTTTGCTGGGTAGAATAAGTTTTCCAGGGCTTCCACGGATTTGCAATATATTTGTGATAGGAAGTCGTATAGCCCACTCTGTTGTCCGGAGAAACTCCCCATTTATCAGCAGCCATATACTCTATGATGTCCATTTCACTATATTTTGAACCATCCTGCGCAAGACTTGAACTTACAATGGTAAAAAAGGTCTGTATATTGGCATCTTTAGTTGCAAATGATTCATCTGATAAATAGACTCTTGACGCATAAGTTCCTTCAAAATATTCATAGGAGCTTTCTATTCGCGAATGTGTTACCGCTTTTGACTGACCATTAACCGTTGTTTTCAATGTCATCAGCTTATTAGCGGAATCATTCGGGTCTGTAATAAAAGCTACATTATTCCTGCTGTATGCTGCTCCTTCCGGTGGCCCACTCACTCCATTGATAATTTGCCATTTGTTAAATGATGCCAATTGCGGGTCAGTATTGCCTGAATAATTAAAATCATCAAACATGATCACCTGAGCATGACCGCTTAAACCAACAAAAATAAAGGCCAGTAAGAGTAGCTTTGAATGAATTAAAACTTTTATATTTTTCTTCATTTTACCTTATTTCTTAATAAAACGTCTTACGGTTTTGATTCCGTCTTTTTCTACTAAGATCAGATAGACTCCGCTTTTTAAACCGGTAACGTCAACACTGTTGTTATTTGCTTTTTGATTTGAAACTGTAGCACCTCCCTGAGAATCTATAATACTAACGTTGGCTCCGGAAACTTCTGTACTGAAGAAAAGCGTTTCTGCCGTTGGATTCGGATATACATTAAGCCCGGCAATGTCGGTTGATTTTGCATTTTCCGGCGAAACTGTTTTTGCTGTTAAAGATGCGCCTGATTTAGTGATTCGGAACCAGTTCAGATTTACACCGGAACTCTGAATGTATATTCCGAAATTATAGGTTCCGGCATTTACATTAACCGTTTGGGTGATGGTCTGCCAGTTTTGCCAGCCTCCTGTATTCGGTACATTCACAGCACCCAGCTGAATGGTTCCTGCACTTAAATCAGAAGAAATTCTCGCTCCCGAAACGGCACTTGCTACTCGATATTCAATTACATAAGAACCTGATGTAGGAAAATTAACACTGTAATACGCCATCCAGTCGCCTGTATCTGCGTAACCTACATTTAAGCCTCCGCCGGTATCTGTTGTCGCTTCCGTCTGAACACCACTCATACTTGAATAATTTTCTGCCTGAATCAAAGTTCCTGTTGCAGGCGGCTGACTTCCGGTAATGACCTGATTTACGGCTGTTAATAATGATTTTGAACCCACAGCATCCTGTGACAATTCCCAAATCATAACACCGCCGGCATTCTGAATCGCGAATGTTGTTTTGGCTTTGATGGTTGGAATTCCGTTGTAATAAATTGTATTTCCTACCTGATCCTGATTCTCTGAACCGGGATATTGGGCTATAATATTCGCATAAGAAATTCCCTGATTGGCGGAAGCTCCAAAACCGTATCCGTAAAAAGGAAGTCCGATGATGGCTTTGCTTGCCGGTAATCCTCTGCCTGTCCAGTAATTAAACTGGTTCACCGCCATACTATACGGAGAATGCTGTCCCGGATTATTGGGTGCCCATGGACCTGTTGCATCGTATGCCATGATATTGATCCAGTCGTAAGCGGCAAAAGTAGATGCAGGTACATTGGCACCACCATATCCTTCTGAAAGCGCGGCTGAGATCAGTTTACCATTCGCGTGTAATTTGGCTGCCAGAGCGATTACGAAACCTCCGTAATCCCCATTGATCGCCGGACCTTCCAAATCCACATCGACACCATCAAAATTGTGGGCGACCACGTAATCGTAGATTTTCTGAATGAATGCTGTCCTGTTTCCGGGTGTAATCAGATTGAAGTAGTTGTCACGAATGGCACCCCCTTCAGAAACTGAACCTCCTCCCAGAGAAACAAAAACTTTTACGTTTTGCGCATGTGCTGCATTAATGATTGTGTTGCTTCCGGAATTGAAAGTCAGATAACCGTTGGCATCGGGATTTTCGAACGCAATATTGATGTGCGTTAATTTACTGTACTGTACACTGCCTGAAAAGGAATTCAGGTCAATCCAGTTTGGAATGTAAGCAATAACTTTTTTTTGGGCCATTGATACGTTAAAAACACCCAGAACGAAAATCAGGATCCATTTCAGCTGGATCGCTTTGTAATTGTTTTTCATGGTAACATTTTTTAATAGATTAATTGATATATAAATTTTGGGGGAGAATTTAAAAAGCCTCAAAGGATCGATTTTAGATTTTAGATTTCAGATTTTAGATTGATTCCTGTGAAATCATTCGTGAAGTCACAGATTGGAATTTGAAATTTTTAAATTTTAAATTTACCCTTCGAGGCTTTATCATTTTAAAACTATTTTTTTATAAAACGTTTCACCGTTTTCTGTCCGTCTTTTTCTAATACAATCAGATAAACTCCGGCTCTTAAATGTGAAACATCTACACTGTTATTGGTTACTTTTTGTCCTGAAACCACTGCTCCGGTCTGAGAATCTACGATACTTACATTTCCTGAAACTTCTGCAGTAAAGAAAAGTGTCGTATCTGCCGGACTCGGGTAAACATTTAAGGCAACAGGAGCTGCTTTTTCTTCCACTGTTTTTACCTCAGCTATTTTAGCTGTGGCACCTACTTTTGTGATTTTAATCCAGTTGATGTTCATTCCTGTATTTTGGATGTAGATACCAAAATTGTACGTTCCCGCATTTACGTTTACCGTTTGCGAAACCGTCTGCCAGTTTTGCCATCCTCCGGTATTCGGAATATCAACATTACCCAATACAATAGTTCCGCCATTAAGGTCAGAAGATAATTTACCTCCCGTAACAGCACTTGCTACTCTGTATTCGATCAGGTAAGAACCTGTTGTTGGAAAATTAATACTGTTATACGCTAACCAGTCTCCTGTTTCGGTATATCCAACATTCGAACCTCCTCCTGTATCTGTTGTTGCTTCAACCTGAATGCCGCTCATGGCCGAATAATCTTCTGCCTGAATTAAAACGGAAGTTTGGGAAGTGGTGGCCGGAACCAGTTTCCATTGTCCACAAGTCTGGTTATTATTGTCCCATTGCTGCACGTTGGCACCATTTGCCGTGCTTGCTCCTGCAACCTCAACTATTCTTCCGCTATGGCGTGCTACAATTTTATAGAATCCGTCACCTGTAGAAACCAATATAAATTGTTGGTTGGTAGTCGCATTGTATGGATATTGCTCTACATTGGCACCATTCGCTTTATTAAAATTGTTCACATCCAAGGACTGTCCGCTGTGATTGGCAATAATTTTATACAAACCATCTCCCAAATGCGTAAACGTAAATTTTTGGTTGTTTGCTGAATTTGGAGTTCCCTGTGCAACATTGGCTCCGTTTGCTAAACTGGCAGTCCAGACATCCATGTTAAGGCCGCTGTTTCTGTTTTGCAGAAAGTAGGTTTGGTTTCCTAAGGTTGTTGTTCCGTTTGCAAGAATTCGAATCGAAGTCACTTTATCATTCCAGGTTGTATTCAGACATGAATTATCGGAATTGATTACGGTTGAAGCTCCGGTAAAATTATCATCCTGATACAAAATCGCCTGAAATCCGGGAGTGATTTTAAGTGACGAAATATCATCGTTTAAAACCCCTAACGTATTCAAACGCGCCAGGTTATAATCTCCAATGGTCAGTCCGCCTGAAAATCCCGTATAGTTACAATCTTTATAAACCGTAATCACATCCGTAGTGGCTGGTACCGTTGGAACCGTTCCGGCATACCCTCCAAAAGTGGCAATTACTTTGGTAGGTTGTGGCGAATGAAGTGATGGCGACTGATCGGCCACATCATCATACGCAAAACCGTACGCCAGATTGTCTACGCTAATGCCCGGCAAATGCCAGAATTTAGAATAATGATTGGTTGGATTCACCTGATAAAATTTGGAGGCATCGTACCAGTTTTGCTGTCCCGGGTTTGGAGTTGTCGTATTGACAACATGTCTGTTAATCGCAGCCGTTAATTGCGCCTGAATCACAAGATCCAGATCTCCGTCGACTAATCTTCTGTCCAGAACTCCTTTACCTTCCAGGGCTTCCTGTGTAGAAGGTCGGTTTTGTACACGACCTGTACGGCCTACAAATCCTCCTGACTGTCCCACCATTTCCAGTTGTTCACCGATCACTCTTCCTTTGAAAACTCCGGCATCTCCGGCATAAAATATTAAATCTTCATTTTTGTATTTGTTCCAGATGGCATCAATATAAGATTTCAGGTAATTCGCCTGAGGTCCCACTGAAGTTCCTCCTGTTCCGTCTGCAAAAGCAGGTGTTTTGGAAGGTGCGGTAATTTCTCCGGTGGCATCATTAACACACCCCTGAAACTCCGACGGTACATTGGCTTTGAAAGCCGCAACAATATCAGCATGTTTCTTTAGTTCCCCCACACGTTTCTGGTATCCGTTTGCACCGAATAATTCCAGTCCCATTGGATATTTATACGAATCCACTCTCGAAGGATTTCCAAAGAAACCATATTGGTTATTGGTCAATTCGATGATTTCATATAAAATTCCCTGGTTCGGATCTGTCGCATTTAACGGATTTGGTGAAGTATATCCTGAGGGAGCACCACTGGCACCAAAGAAATAAAAATACAACTGCTGTCCTTTTGCTATAAAAACCCTGCATCCTGCAATCTGCGGTAAAGTGAAAGTTTTATTTGGAATTTCACTCAGTTTGGTAAAGCAGTTGGCGTATTTTGAGTTTTGTCCAGGTCCCGTATTGCCGCCAATTGTTGGCCCGGTAACCGTATTGTAAGAAGGACTCATTGGTAAAACCTGACTTGTTTTGGCATTTACCCAAACGTGATTTCCGGTGGTATAATCAATACCAACGATGGCTACATATAGCTCGTTGTCATTAAACGTTGACGTATTACTGATGGTAAAGGGAATAGGGCCCTGACCCTGCATCAAATTTGAAAACACCAGAAACAGTGTTATCAGAAAAGAAATTCTTTTAAGTTTAATTATTCTCATATGTAAAAGTTTTATGGGGTTACTAAATAAAAATTTAAACGTGCAATCACTTTACTCAAAAAATGATTGTATTAACCCGCCAGGTGTGATTGTATGGTGCTATCCTTAAATTTAAACTCCGGTATATGGAAACCGGTATATTTACTTTTAATTCATCACACCCAACGGATTTTTAATAATTATTTTAGGACGGTCCGCGACTGTGCAAAGCAAAAAATTAGTCACTTCCTATAGCTATCCGTATAAAAGATTAGTACCGATTTTTTATAACTAACGCCGGCAAAATCTTTTAAATCCATGGCAAAAAAGGCATGCTGCACTTTACGGACTGTCCTGCTATTTTTTAATCAGTTTCTTGGTCCAGCTCTTTTCATCCGAACTAAAATTCAGGACATAGATTCCTTTTGGAAGTCGGCTGATATCAATAATGCTTTGATCTGTTGTAGTATCAATTTTACTTTTGACTACCAGATTACCGGCAAGATCATGAATCGTAACTTCTTTATTTTTCAAATTCCCCGATACCGAAAGCTGAATATAATCAGTTGCCGGATTTGGATAAATGGCTAAATCTGTTGTTACGGTTTCCGGAGCGATTTCTTTAGAAGCCGAAGCTTGTTTAGCTGCTGATGCCGTTCCGTACGCTTCGATCTCAAATAAAGAATATCCGTAAGGAGCAAGAGCTTTCGCAGTACATAAAATTCGAAGGTATCTTCCTGTACCGCTTACCACCAAATCATCTGTTCCTCCATCACTGGCGGTTTGTGTATTTACGGTTTCATTTTCGGTGAAAACAGTATCGGTTGAAAGCTGGACTTTGTATTGTGTTGCAAAAGCCGCTTCCCATTTCAAAACCACTCGGTTAAGGTTATAGTTGCTTTGCAAGTCCACATAAATCCATTCGCTGGCATTGGCAAAAGAACTGGCCCATCTTGAAACGGTACCGTCTCCATCTGTGGCTTTAGAAGCCGAAAGTGTGGCATTTTCTTCTGTAGAAGCTACAGCAGTTTTCGCTAAAGCTAAATTGACATTGTTCGTTGGAGGCGTGATGTTTCTTACGATCACATCGCTAAATACTCCCGTCGCCAATGTTCCGTTGGCATGAGAGGTAACGGCCAATCCCGCATAAATCGTACTTGCCATTGCAATAGTTCTTGGCGTACCAATCTGTGTCCATGTAGTTCCGTTATCTGAAGAATAAGACGTAAATACATTTCCGGATCGTACGATTCTAAGCCATTTTGGTGTAGTTCCTGCGGCTCCTTGTGCAATTGTTGGAACAGAAACGGCATCTCTTGATAAAAATTCTACTCCTGCCGTCGCCGTAATATTGCTCATGGCATGTTTAGACGTTGGCGTAAGCGTTTCACGGAACATGACTCCCGCTTTTGCATACGTATTGGTATTGGTTAGTGAATTTACTTTGGCTATAATTTCAGCATCACCCGTAATCGGCTGATTTACATATTGAAACTGGTCGCTTGATTCCCAAATATCAGCTCCTGCTCCTTTTACGGTAAACGTTCCGCCGGAATAAGTGGCTGAGCCGGCCGGAGTGACAGCACCTAAATCGGTACTCACCCATGGAGATGGCAAAGTGTTCGTCGGGTTCTCTGTAGAAACTAAATTCAGACTTCTAATATTATCAAAATAGTAAGTGTTCCCGGAGCTTGTTCCCGGTTCAAACAAGAACACAAAACGATTTACCTCGCTGTCTAATGTGGAAGCATCCGGTGAACTGGCGTAGGTAAAGGTTACGGTATGCCAGGTGTTGGTTTGTTTGACAACACCCTGATACACGCTGTGTCTTCCGACAGGAAAATTCGACGGAATCGAAGCGCTGCTTTCGGCCTGCCACGAGATTACAGAGCCAACCGGAGCTGAAGTATACACATCCATAGCGAATTTTTTGGTGCCGCTTTTGAAATCTGCCACATTGGTAATCGTGGAATTAAACGAGAAATTATCGTATAATTCGGTTGCTTTTCTAACGTATTTACCAACGTTTGAAGAGGTATTGATTCCGCTGGTACTTGGGTTTGCAGCATTTGCCGTATACGTTCCGATAGCATCCCTGAAAGTGATATTATGAATGGTCTGATAATCTTCATAGACTACTCCCGGTGTAAAAGTATCCGGTAATTTAGTCGCACCAATTCTGATGTTGTCGAAATAATACGTATCGCTCGTGTAAGAACCGGAATTAAATAACAATACCATCTGATTGACAGCTAAATTCGAAGTTCCTTCGTCAGGGCTTGAATTATAGTAGAAAGTCAGTGTTTCCCATTGGTTTTGTTTGGTGGTTATCGCCACATAATTACTGTTTCTTCCTGTTGGAAAATTTGCCGGAAGCGAAGTGGCACTGTTTTCTAAATTAAGACTCACCACCGTTCCAACAGGAGCCGAAGTATACACATCGATCATGATTTTGTTGGTCTGATTTTTCAATAAGCCGGCATCTTCAATGGAACTTTGCGTGTTGAAAAACAAGACGTCGTATTGTTCCGTTACGTTTCTTACGTATCTCGCCACATTCGCGGAAGCGTTCACTGAGTTCGAACCCGGATTGGCTACTACTGAATATGTTCCTGTAGTCGTGCCTTTTATAATTTTATTGATACCGTCATAATTCTGCAGGACATCTGTAGCAATAACCGGTTTTTCGGGAGCTGCTTTCGTTAGTAAATTATCAAAATAATACGTAGCACCGGAATTCGAGTTCGACTCAAAAAGAAACACAACGTTATTGATTGATAAGGCACTTGTATTCGGATCGATTACTTTTTCGAATTCAAATTCTATGGTTTCCCATTTGTTTTGTACAGTCGTAGTCGCTTTGTAACCGCTATGTCTTCCTGAAGGATAATTGATCGCTGTGGTTACCAGGCTATTTTCTAACTGCATGGATATTTTAGTCCCAACCGGAGCCGACGTATAAATGTCAAATGAAAGTTTTTTTCTTCCGTACACATAATCGTTCGCGTTTGAAATGGTTACGTTTTTAATGTTTAAAACATCGTATAATTCAGAGGCGTTACGAACATATCGCCCAACCAAAGCAGAGGTATTCACACCCGTAGCCGAAGGATTTGCCACAGCTTCTGTTAAAACACCTGTTTTTAGCGGATACAGCACATTCCTGTTGCTTTGAAAATCTTCATGGACTTTCTCTACCGGCAAGGGTACTTCTGTCGTTACGGCCAGTTTATACGTGGTGGCCGTACAGCCGGACACCGTGGCTACAGCCGAAACATCTCCTCCCGTAGTTCCCCAGTTAACGGTAATGCTATTGGTTCCCTGTCCTGAAGTAATGGTTGCTCCTGATGGAACGGTCCAATTGTAACTTGCTCCTGCGATTGCACCCAGCGTATAGGTTTTACCGGTTTCGTTTTGATATACTTTTGCATCCCCGATTACGCCATTTGCAAAACTTCCGTCGTACACACGTACATAATCCACTTGCAATTTCGCCGGAAAATCACCCGGAATGGGTTCCACTCCTGCTCCGTTTACACTGGTGTAAGGCGTTCCTAAACTCCCCACTGCCAGATTCAGAATGATGTAAAACTGCTGGTCGTTAAAAGGCCATCCGCCATTTACGGTCGTAGCCGGAGTTGCAGTATGAAATAAGTTTCCGTCAATAAACCATTTGATACTGTTGGGTCCCCATTCTACGGCATAAACGTGAAATTCTGTAGACAAATCGGTTGGAGAAGTATAACTTCTTCCGGTGTAATGGTACCCGCCTCCGTCGTAATGAATGGTTCCGTCTATGGACTTTGGATTTCTGTGTTTGGCTTCCATGATGTCAATTTCACCCGTAAACGGCCAATTCGACTGGCCTGCAGGCAGCATCCAGAATGCCGGCCAGGCACCCATTCCTGAAGATAACTTCATGCGGGCTTCTACCCTGCCGTATTTTAGCGCATACTTTCCTTGTGTCGTCAGTTTTGCTGAGGAATAAGGCTGTTGCGGGAAGGCTGCAGTCGGCTCGTACTTTGCCTGAATGTTCAGGTAACTGTTTGTCCCTTCTTTGACAATAGTTGCCTGATTCGGATCGTAACGCTGTGCTTCTCCGTTTCCGAAGCCGCAAAGTGAAGGACAGCCGTTTCCGGAAATACTCTGCCATTTCGTTGCATCAACTGTAGTACCGTTAAACTCGTCTGCCCAGACCAGTGTATTACATTGTGCCTGTAGTTTTAGAAAAGGGGACAATAGTACTATTGTCATAATAAAAAACCTTTTCAGATAATCGGAATTGTTTTTCGGTGGTCGGCCGAAAAAAGAGTCTTTTTGATTCATTTTTTTTGTTTTTTGTTAGTAAAGCGTATTACACCATCAAAAAGTCAATTTGTCAAAAACGGACTGTTATTTTTGGTAATAATGAACAATATTAACAAATAAACTACCTGTAAGGCCAATTTAGGGATACGGTTTGACTACGGTACAGGTAAAAAAAATGTAGTAAATAGCCGTCAAAGCGCGTAAATACACCTAGGATTATACTGAATAATAAAAAACTAAAAATTAAGAATAAACTCGGTAATATTCGCTTCGGAAGAAAGTTTTAATTTTTTACGAATGCGATATCGGGTATCTTCCACACCTCTCACGGAAATTCCTAAGAGCGGTGCAATTTCTTTTGTATTGAAATTCATTCGCAAATACGCACACAATCGCATGTCGCGCGGTGTTAATTCCGGAAAACTCGTTTTGAGGCGTTGCATGAAATTATCGTGAAGCTGATTGAAGATTTCTTCAAACTCATTCCAATGCTGATCTCCCTGTAGTTCATGATCGATAATCCGGTTTATTTTGGTCAGTATATTTAAATTGACTGCCGGATCTTTCTCTTTTTTGATCTCCGTAATAAGTTCTTTTATAGACAGCAGGATTTCATTTAAATGAATAAGATTGACGGTATTCGAAGCTACTTTGGCATTCTTAAGATTAATCGTTGCTTCGAGATTTTCCTTTTCCAGAAGTAATTTCTGTTCGTTAAATTCTGCCCGCGTAAACAATAGTTCTTTTTCCTGATTGATGATCAATTGAGAACGTTTGCGCTCTGCAACATTTTTTTGGTAGGTAATAATCGTATAAATCAAAACAGCAAAAAGTGTCAGGTACAAAATATAAGCCCAGCTTGTCCTGTACCAGGGCGGTGAAATTTCGAATCTGAAAACCGCTTCTTCACTCACCACATCGTAAATATTTTTGGCCCTTACGTGAAAAACATATTCGTTTTCGGGAAGATTGGTATATTCCTTTTCGGTCTGCAGGCTCCAATCGGACCATTTTGGTTCAAAACCTTCCAGCCAGTATTCGTATTTGGTGGCATCCGCCTCATCGTAACACAAGGCCGCAAATGAAAAGTGTAACGAGTTATTGGAATAGGACAAAACCGGAGAAAGGGTCTCATGGGGAGATTCCACATTGGTAGGAAGTACATCATAACGACTCGAAAACAAGAGACTATCTTTGGGGAAAATACATTTTACCTCCGAAATAATCGATTTGTATTTCGTTTGGTACGTCTTTCTTTTGGTGCTGTTGTAATGAATTAAACCATCCTGTGTTCCAAAAAACACATCACCGCCCGCTGTGGTCTGAATGTTTTCGAAACCAGGAATATATAAATACCTTAATTTTCTAAAAGGCAATTCTTCCAGGTGAAGATTTCCCTGCTTCTTCTGATTTATTTTTCCGGTATTTTCCCCCGAAACATACCAAATGTTATTTTGATGGTCTGCTTTAAGCAAACGAATATGATTTTCCATTCCGAGATATTTCCTGAAAACAGGATCCGGAACCATTTTATTTGAGGTTACATCTTGTTTGTAAACACCTTTTGTGGTTCCAAAAAGAATCTGATTATTGATTTTGAATGTATTTAAAAACAAACTCGACGGAAAACCATCTGCCTGATTATAGAATGTAAGGTTTGAAACGCTGTCGTAGGTTTCATTGAACTTTAGTTTATAGATTCCCTTATAACCGTGGGCAATCCAGATATTTCCTGCGGCATCCGTTACAATAATCCTGCTGCTTTCCTCAAATCCTTTTATCTTATGCTGATACACCCAGACATTATTTATTTTCTTCAACAGGTACAATCCGGTGTAACCGCCCACCAGCAATAAATCCGGGTGATTTGGAATAATCACGCCTTGCCAGGCCCCATCTATTTTGGCCAGTAATTTTGCGGAAGCGCCATTAATTTCGAAGATTCCGTTTTTTTCAAAAGCCAGCAGCGCATTTCCAAAAACACCGATATTCCATACATTTTCAGACATTCCTGAGATATGCTGAAAATGTGCGTTTTCTCTTTTACCGGTTTTATACGCCTGCCAGTCCAGCCAGAACAAACCGTTATCGGTTGCGATATACAATTTGTCCTGATAAATCTGACTGCAGTATATTTTAGTTTCAGAATTGGAAGTATCCAGTATTCTCGACAAAGGCGAAGAAATCTGAATTACGGATATCCCTTCTTTGAGTGTAACCCACAAATTGCCTTCCTTATCGGTTTTCAGATTCGTTACATATTCATTTTGCAAACCCATTTGTTTGTTAATATGCTGAATCAATTGTCCCTCACCATCCAGGACTACCAACCCCGTCTGACGTGTTCCGATACCGAAATAGCCGTCAGAAAGCAAAACTCCCGTAGTGATTTGATTTTGCTTTAATAAATAATCGGCTTCTGTTACAAAAGGTTTTAGGAGATTATCTTTATATGAGAAAAGTCCGTTCTTTTGGGTGAGCAGGAGCAAGCCATTTTTAGTTTCAAAGATTTTTCGAATCTTCATTCCGACAAACTGTTCACTATTCTGAATTGGAACTAAAACATCCTTTTCCAGTTTCTGTAAACCTTTTGTATTGTCAGAAACATAGATTTGCTGTCCGACTTCAAAAAACTCATCAAAATTAACTTGAGACTTTAGTACTTTGATTTTGTTATTCTTATAAATAAATATTCGTTCAATAGAGAAAAAAATTACTTCATCCTTACGAATAACAGTATGCAGCACATCCCCGAAATTTCGGGCCGAAGCCGGAAGTAAATTCACCAGCGAAGTATATTTATACTGTCCATTGCATAACTGTACCACATAGCCAAAATCACCCTGGGCCCCAACATAGATTTTATCTTTTTTATCGATAGCAAGCGAACGAACCATGCTTTTGTTGTCCGGCTGGGTTACAATGCTCCATCGTACGCCATCAAACTGCATAATTCCAAAATGGTTGGCAAAAAACATCATTCCTTTAGAATCCTGCAAAACATCCCAATTTTCAGACGCGGCCTTATAGGTTTTCGGATTGTAATTTGTGATGAAAGGAACCCCTATTTTTTTAATTTGGGCGGTACTGATATAGGGCAAAAAGAATATGGATAAAACTAAAAGTCTACGTATATTTTTCGTCATTTTTATTTTGGTGTGTAGGTTATTGGTATGGTTTAGAAAACCACAATCGTAAAAACAATCCTTTGGGAGAAGTCGCTTTTACGTAAAATAAATCGTTTGTTTATTAACACTAATATTGATAATATATTATTTTACGTCACAAAAAAAACGAATATCTAAATTCAAATATATAAAAATTTATTTTATTGTAACAAATTACATTCATATATCAATTGGATAATGAGAGAATTAGAAGAATTTGATAATTAGAGAATGTGATGATTAGATAATTTCTGGAATGTGGGTGTGAAATATTAGATTTGAAATGGGTCAAGGGGAACCAAACCTTGCTAAAGCCAAATTATTTTAGAGAAATTACGACGCTTTATGGTCAATTGTGTCATTTCGACCGAAGGAAGACCCGATCGATAGCGAACAGACGAAGTACATCGCATAAGAAATTCCGCAACGAATTTCGACAATATTTGCCGACCAACAAGTGTGATTTGTCCTTCGTCGAAATGACACAGCTATCGCACAAACTGTAAACTGCGACTGTAAACTGTGACTGAAAACCTAAACTCCAATCACCCCCCTTAACTCCACATAACTATTAAAAAGTACAGCTCCTCCGGCTTTTAAGTCAGTATCGTTATAGCCATTCGCAAAACCATACACTTTAAAACCTCCTTTTCTGCCTGCCATTACCCCTGCTTTGCTGTCTTCGACTACGATACAGTCTTTTACCTCAAAACCCATTTCTTTGGCGGCATGCAGAAATATGCCCGGTTCCGGTTTCCAGCTGTTAATCTCGTAGGAACTGAATATTTTATTTTCGAATTTGTCTAATAATCCTGCCACTTCAAGATTGAGCCTGATTTTATCAACGGGGCCGCTGGAAGCCACACAATACGGAATTTTCAGACTATTCAGAAATGAAACAACACCTTCCATAGGTTTTACCTGCGTTCTGAAAGCTTCAAAGCTTCTCTGGCGGTATTCCTTTTCAAAACTTTCAGGGAGTTTTTTGGCAATCGCATCTTCTATATGTAAAAAGCATTCTTTTAAATTTCGCCCGTTAAAATCGCGATATGCCTCTTCTAATTTCATTTCGAAACCATGTTCGGCTGCCATCTCCAGCAAAATTCCGTTACCAATTTTTTCAGTATCTACCAGAACACCATCACAGTCAAAAATTATACATTTAACATCCATACTTTTTATTTACATTTTTAATTCATCCGATTACTTTTATCAGAATACAAGAATGTAATTTACAAAAAATATGATCTGCAGCAGATAAATATTAGAGTGAAGAAGAAATTTTTGAAACGATCTGTATGATAAAATCAGCCTGTGCGGGGTTTATTTTCTTTAATGCTTCGTTGGTTTGAAACCATTCCGCTTTATCAATTTCCGGAAAGTTTTTAATACTTCCGGATTTGGGCGGCCATTCCATTTCGAAATCATTGCTTTTGACCAAAGTCACATCAATGTCAAATTCTAACGCCCAGGCATAAACCATTTTGCCGGATTTGAGTTTTACCGGTTCAAGAGCAATAAAATCTTCTTCTGATTCTGCTTCTAGTCCGAAACCGGTTTCTTCCTTAAACTCGCGCATTGCAGCAGGCAAAGGTTCTTCATCAGTCATGAATTCCCCTTTCGGAATAGACCAGCTTTCCAGGTCCTTATGCTTCCAAAATGGGCCTCCCGGATGCACCAGTAAAAAATAAATGGTTTTATCTATGAATTTATAGAGTAATATGCCGGCGCTTTGTTTCATGGAGATTATTGTTCAAATTATTCTCTTTAAGAATCTCTTTCTCTTATTAATTTATCTAAAATTAAAGAAAATTCATCAGCTTTCTCTGGAAATTGAATAAATATAGATTTTATTGTCTCCTTATCTATTTCCACTCCATCTGATTTTGGACTTAATCTCAAAATTTTCTCAGATCTTATATTTAAATCTTTGTGTTTTCCTGTAAAAATAATTCTTTTATTAGTTAAATATAAATTACCGGAATCTATGTATTTATAAGTACTGTTATTTGATTTTTTATAATATGAATTCAGATAAAATGCTTTTAAATCTTTAATATTTAAACTGTAGTGTAATGGCTTTAGTTGCAAACTTTTTAGTTCGTACCATTTGACGGAATTAATTTTAAAATAACATTGCTCTGATTTCTGAATAACTATATCACATGTAATAGCAGACAAGGGAAAGTGTTCTAATTTCCAATATAATTTAAGTTTTTCTAACTTCTTGGTTATCTCGTTACTAAAAAGTAAATCTATATTTAAACTTTCAGCGATATTGTTTATTTCGAGTTCTGCATCGGGTGAAAACTCCTGCTTTTTAATCACATTTTCAACATAATTTTGAATAAAGTTACGCTTACTTTCATCAGAAATCTTATTTATAAGTGATTTAGGTAGCTGAAGATCTTTTTCTATTTTATCTAAAAAATCTTGTTCTTTTCTTATCAGCCTTCCGTTTGAAATTGCTTTCTCAAAAAATCTTCTATAAACTATCTCTCCTATCATATAAGTCAACTTCTCTACAGAATCATTTTCTAGTGATAAGATTGATTTTAAATGATCTAAATTTTCAAAATCTATATCATTTAAAATGCCATCTCTAAGATAATAATTTAAATATACAGCATAAAATTCTTCTAAGTTAAGTTTAAATTCCTGCTTGAGATTTACTTGATAACGTTGCTCAATTTCATAAATATTCTCATTTAAAATTTCCTTTAACGGATATGACGCCAGTAAATTATTTAGTTCAATAACACTATTTTCAGTTGGCAGTTGCCTAAATATTTTTTGGAAAAAACTTGCATCTACCAATGGTACCAATTGAAAAATATCTTGTCTCATAATTTATTCGTATTTTCTGTATTCCTCGTAAACTGGTTCTTGCCAGTCACAAACTCCGCCATGATGTGAACAGGTTCCCCGTCCTGTCGATCCAGATGTAGAACCATCACAGCAACGGGTAATATATCCGGTTATTCGCTTTTTTATTGGATTAATTTTATTATACAACCTGTCTGCAATTTTATCTCCAAGCTGAGTCACAATTTTGCAATCATTTACTGCCTCCCTGATTTTTCCTGTTTTGCTGTAACAAATTGCTCTATTATAAAATAAATTCGAATTACTTTGATCATCTAAAATTAAAGCATCTAATATCTTTAAGGCTAAATGATATTTCTCAGATTTAACTAAATCAAATGCTTTCACCGTGGAGATATTCTTTTTTTCTAATGCTATTTTTGCTTTATCTTCGGGTAATTCTGCAAATTCAACAGCTTTTTTAAGTAGCTTTACTGCTTGATCAGTTTTATGCTTACCAGTAAATTGAGAACTTGCAGCTATGTAAAAAATCAAACTGTCATTTCTAATTTTTTCTCTTCGTAGCTTTTCTGCTATTTGCTTTTCTTCACGCTCTGTTTTAACCTTTAATAAATACGCTTCTTCTTTATCTAATGCATTGTAATGACCTAAAAGAGGAATAGAAATTAAAAAAAGTATAAATCCTAAAATAGATTTTATTTTCGTCGTAAAGCTGAATCTAAATTTTTTTTCCACCCAGTTATGCCCGGGAGGTAAAATCATAAAACCCATAAAACCAAATAGCAAAGTGACTAAAGGATGTTTTAAATATACTAATGCAAAAATTATTAAAAGGACTCCGCCAAACCATCTTAAAAAATCAATTAAACCTGAATTTGATTTTTTATTGGAAGGCTTTAGAACTTTAAAATAATCTTTTAAAACCTTTGAATTTTCAGGGATTAGATTGGGAATATATCTCATGTGATTTATTCTTTTTATAAATTAATCAAATCTAGATTTTTTTTGAAACTACATTTTACTGTTTTCCGTAATCTACTTTTTTTAAATCTTTAAATAATATGATTTTTAACTACTATTTTAATGAGCTGTACATTTTTACTCCAATTTTGTATTCTTTTCCGGTAATTGATTTGTAAATTTATAATTCATAAAAATGATTTCACATTGATAAATTAAAACAAATACTATTTTGAAAAAACACCTTTTATTAACCGTTATACTGTCTGCTGGTTTTGTCGCTTATTCTCAGCACAAAATAGTAACGGTTACCAACCTGCTTCCTGTAGACAGAGAATTTGAAACTGTTGAACTAACCAAAAAATCACTTGGACTTCCTTCTTCCGCTAAACTTGAAAATTATGCCGTGAAAGAAAAAAAGTCCGGTTTATCTTTAGAAAGCCAGTCTGTTGATAATGACGGCGACGGCAACGCTGATGTTTTATTGTTCCAGCCTAAAATAAGTGCTTCTTCTGAAAAAGAGTATGAAATTGTGCCATCGGATGCTGCGGACTCCAAAAATATTAATTGCTATTCGAGATTTGTTCCCGAACGTACCGACGATTATGCGTGGGAGAACAACAAAGTAGCTTTCAGGACATACGGTCCCGTTGCACAAAAGATGGTAGAAGATAAAATTCCCGGAGGTACGCTGACCAGTGGAATTGATGCCTGGTTAAAAAGAGTCGATTATCCGATTATCAATAAATGGTACGAAAAGGCAACTTTAGGAACCGGAACGTATCACAAAGATACCGGTGAAGGTTTAGACAACTTTCATGTGGGAGACAGCCGCGGAATTGGCGGAATTGCCGTGAATGAGAAAGGAAAATACTATTTTTCCAGAAATTTCATCAGCTGGAAGACCATTACCACAGGCCCGATACGAACCAGTTTCATACTAACCTATGCCGATTGGGACGCGAATGGCCACAAAATAACCGAATCTAAACTCATCAGCCTGGATTACGGAAGTTACCTTTCCCGCTTTGAAATTTCCATTAAAGGTACCAAAAACATCGCTGCCGGAATAACGCTTCACGATAAAAAAGGTACCATTGGAACGAATCTGGAAGAAGGCTGGCTAAGTCATTGGGAACCTATCGACGATTCTGAAATCGGAACCGGTCTTGTAGCTCCAAAAGGTACTTTGACCGCTTTTGACAATCATATTACGGAGGAAACAGATTTGAGTAATCTCTATGGAAATTTAAAAGTTAAAAAACATAAAGTCGTGTACTACGCAGGTTTTGGATGGAAAAAAGGAAGCCCGTTTAAAACGCAAAAAGAATGGGAAACTTATTTAAGTTCCTTTGCCAAAAAAATAAATAATCCTTTGGTTGTTAAGTTAAAGAAATAATTCCAGACCCGACAGGTTTTTGAAACCTGTCGGGTTTACATTTAAAGTGTTTTCTTAGCCGGGAAATAATTCTCCTTCACTATAATTTCCAGCGGAATATAGTGCGTGTTTTCTACGGCTTCCTGCAAAACTCTTTTTTTATACAAATGGTTAATCCCCATGTACCCCTGCTCTTCGGGTCTTTGGTTGATCAGAAAATCAATTATTCCTTTATTTAAATATTCGATATTTTCTTTCAGTAAATCATAACCAATAATACGAACGCCCTTTATATTGTTTTTTTCTAAAAACCGGGCGACAATATAAGCCCTGGAATTAGGTACGAAAACGCTGTTAACCCCTGAAAACAGATCCATATGTAATTGGTCAATCCCGGAATCTTTAATTGTTACTTCTGAGAACCTGAAATTGTTCAGCTCCCCGTGATCCTTAAAGAAAGAATAAAACCCATCAATACGCTGCAAATAAACCGATGTACTTTCTATTTCTCTGGTAATCTTAAAAATCAGTACTTGCCTTTCGTTTTTCACTGCAAAACTAATCAGTCTTCCGGCCAGATAACCACTCTGAAAAGCATCCTGCCCTACATAAGTATGTTCCTGATTGCTTTTAATATGAGAATCGATCATGACTACCGGAATATTCTTTTTCTCATATTCCTTCAAAAAACGAATGGATTCGTCGTAAAAGACAGGAGCAAACAACAATCCGTCGCATTCAAAATTTAATACTTTTTGAACAGATTCCCTAAAAGAAGCCATATCAAAATCGTAGAAAAAATAATCCAGCACAACGCCGAACTTTCGAAATTCAATGGCGGCTTTTTCGATTCCGGCAATCTGGCTTTTCCAATATTCGAGATTTTCATATTTCGGTAAAAAAATGGCAAAATGAAATTTTTTATTCAGCGCCAGATTACTCGCCAGAATATTTCGCTTGTAGCCGTATTTTTCAATGATAGCATTTACTTTATCGACATTTTCCTGCGTCACCTGTCCACGATTATGAATAATCCTGTCGACAGTTCCCGGCGAAACACTGGCTAATTCTGCTATTTTTTTTATTGTTATGATATTATTTGTATTTAAGTTAAAAGGATTCTATAAATGTGTACATTTAATTATTTTATCAAAGATAAATGCTTTGAGTTAACTTTTTACATACATTTGTAAAAAACCGTGTGCGTACACGAGAAAATACAAAAATAGTATTTTAAAAAGAAAAAACGCCTTAACCCCAAGACAAACAACTCACTATAAAACGCAAAAAAATGATAATAGATTCATTACATAATGCCACAAAATATTACAGCCTGCATCCGAATTTTAAAAAAGCTTTCGATTACGTAAACCAAAATGACCTGTCCAAACTGGAAGAAGGAAGTTTTGAAATTACAGAGGGCCTGAAAATAATTGTAATTGCGGGCGAAGGAACTACCAGAGCAGAAAGTATTAAAGGTTTTGAATGCCATGACAAAAATATTGACATTCAGATTTCCATTAAAGGACCTGAGACTTTTGCCTGGAAACCGAGAGAGAAATGCACCCATCCAAACGGGGATTACAGTGACGAAAAAGACGTTCGTTTTTTTCATGATGCTCCCGATATGTTTTTTCAATTGGAGGAAAAACAGTTTGCTATCCTGTTTCCGGAAGATGTACACGCCGCCATGATTGGCGAAGGATTATTAAAAAAAATCGTTTTTAAAGTAAAAATATAAGCTATGAACACTATTCAGAATACCATAGATGTTATTGTACAACAAGGAATTCTTCCCTTGTATTTCAATACCGATGAGAACAAAAGTATCGAAGTACTGCGCGTACTTTACAAATCCGGAATCAAAGCGGTTGAATACACCAACAGAGGTCCGGAAGCAGCGTCCAATTTCAGGAAAATGGTTGAAATACGAAATGCCGAAATGCCCGGAATGCTTTTAGGAATCGGTACCATAAAAAATATCGAACAGGCAGAAGAATTTCACAACATCGGAGCTGATTTTTTTATAAGCCCCGGCTTTGTTGCAGAAGTATCTGATTTCCTGACAAGCAAAGAAGTTTTGTATGTGCCGGGCTGTATGACGCCAACTGAAATTATAACAGCAGAAAACGCGGGAGTACAATTCATTAAACTTTTCCCGGGAAACATCCTGGGACCGGATTTCCTGAGCGGTATAAAAGATATTTTCCCCAACCTGATTTTTATGCCTACCGGAGGTGTAGAAACGACCCTGCAAAGCATTCAAAGCTGGTTTACAGCAGGAGTTTCAGCAGTTGGAATGGGAAGCAGACTGATCAGTAAAAAAGTAATGGAACACGGAGCGTACGATACCATCGAAAAGGAAACGTTAAGGGTTTTGTCTTTGATTGAAACCATCCGAAAAAAATAAATTTATAGTAACTCAAATATGGATTCAATCTTTAACCTTAAAGGAAAAATTGCCCTGATTACAGGCGGCGCCGGCGTACTTGGAAGCAATATGGCAAACCTACTGGCCAGGCAGGGCGTTATTACGGGAATCGTCTCCCAATCTATCGAAAAAGCCAACACTACCGTGGCAGAAATTGAAAAAAACGGAGGAAAAGCATTTGCGATTCAGGCCAATGTATTAAACAAGGAAGAATTAGAAAAAGCAAAAGATTTAATAGTAGAAAAATACGGTCGTCTGGACATTCTGATTAATGCTGCCGGCGGAAATATGCCAGGAGCGACTATCAGTCCCGATCAGGGATTTTATGATTTAAAAACCGAAGACTTACAAAAGGTAATTGATTTAAATATCATCGGAACCATGCTTCCGTCGCAGGTATTCTCAGCCCTTTTTGCTAAACAGAAAGAAGGAATTATTATCAACATTTCATCAGCATCTGCACAAAGACCTTTGACCAGAGTTGTAGGATACTCGGCTTCAAAAGCAGCAATCGACAATTTCACCCAATGGATGTCGGTCGAACTGGCTACCAAATATGGAGAAGGAATTCGGGTTAATGCTATTTCACCGGGCTTTTTTATCGGAGAACAAAATCGTGCCTTATTACTGACTCCGGAGGGCAAACTGACTCCAAGAGGTGAAAAAATCATTGAACATACACCAATGGGAAGATTTGGAACCCCTCAGGATATAGACGGCGCCTTGCTGTTTTTATGCAGTGATATGTCAAAATTTGTAACAGGAACCATCCTGAAAGTCGATGGTGGATTTGCTGCAACAAGTATTTAAAATAACTATCAAATAATAAAATGGAATGGAACAAACGTTAAGATGGTTCGGCCCAAACGATCCGGTTTCTTTACAAGATATTTTACAAACCGGAGCAACGGGAATTGTCACGGCACTGCACCATATCCCAAATGGGGAAGTATGGCAGATTGAAGAAATAATAAAACGAAAAGTTGAAATTGAACACAAAAATGGAGATCCCAAAGAAGGTGCTTCGGGTTTAACATGGTCTGTTGTGGAAAGTATTCCGGTGCATGAAGACATTAAAAAACAAACCGGAAAATACCTGCAGTACATTGAAAACTACAAAGAAAGCATCCGAAACCTTGCCTTGTGCGGCATTAAATGTATCTGTTATAATTTCATGCCCGTTTTAGACTGGTCCAGAACCGATTTGTCTTATGAAATGCCCGACGGATCAAAAGCTTTACGTTTTGATATTAATGCTTTCGCGGCTTTCGAATTGTTTATTCTGAAAAGACCGGGCGTCTCAGCAATATACACTCCTGCACAGATTGAAAAGGCGACTCAATACTTCGAAGGAATGACTGATGCTGATAAAGTAAAATTACAGCAGAACATTCTGGCCGGGCTTCCGGGAGCCGAAGAAGCATATTCAGTAGAAGATTTTCTGGTAACTCTAAGCGGTTACAATCATATTGACAGGCAAAAACTAAAAGACAATCTCTTCTTCTTTTTAAGAGAAATTATTCCTGTTGCAGAAAAAGCGGGGGTACTGATGGCCATTCATCCGGACGATCCGCCCTACCCGATTTTAGGATTACCAAGAGTCGTGAGTACCGAAGAAGATCTGATGGAACTGATGGCCGCAATAGATTCTAAATCAAACGGGTTTACAATGTGTACCGGTTCCTACGGAGTAAGAGCAGATAATGACTTGCCCGGAATTGTAAGACGTCATGGTGACAAAATGAATTTTATCCACTTAAGAAGTACCGAAAGAGATGAAGAAGGCAGTTTCTACGAAGCCAATCATCTCGAAGGCAACGTCGATATGTACGAAGTGGTCAAAGCCATTTTGGAAGTTGAAAAAAGAAACGGCAGCAATTTACCGATGCGTCCGGATCACGGTCATCAGATGCTGGACGATTTACATAAAAAAACAAATCCGGGATATTCGGGAATTGGCCGTTTAAGAGGTCTTGCCGAATTGAGAGGCCTTGAAATGGGGATTAAAAGAAGCATTTAAGTTTTTTTTTAGCCACAGATTAAAAGGATTGTTTTTAGGAGTGAAGATTTCACGCAAAGCCGCAAAGTTCGGTAACATTTTTGTCATCCTGAGGAACGAAGGATCACACTCGAAACTCTGCAAAGATTTGCAACTTCCAGTATAGATTTTCTAGTGTGATTTCTCCTTACGTCGAAATGAAAAAATGCTTGGCCTCTTATGAATGTATTGCCACAGATTTCACAGATTAAACGGATTTTTTTAAACCAAAAACTTATAAAACAATATAAAAACTTTGCGCTTTTGCGACTTTGCGTGAAAATATAAATTAAAGCAAAAACTTACAAAACAACATAAAAACTTTGCGACTTTGTGACTTTGCGTGAAATACAATTAAACCAATAAAAAAACTTTACGCCTTTGCGTGAAATACAATTACACAATAAAAAACAGCCACATTACAAACAAAATAAAAACTTTGCGCCTATGACCCAAATATAACTCCCAAAGAATACCAGCTTTACTAACCACCACAAAAAACCACAAAACATGACCCGCCAAATCCTCCTCATTTGTTGCAGTCTTTTTATAAACAGCAGTGTAACAGGTCAGCAAATACCAAAAATACTTGCGGATCCAAAAACGAATTACTTACCCGATTTCAGCTACGCAGGCTATCATTTTGGAGAAACCAGTCTTCCCGAATTTCAAGGCAAAATTATTAATGCGACAGATTTTGGCGTAAAAGCAAATGATGATTTAGACGATTCGAAAGCCTTATTAAAAGCCATACAGGCAGCCAATGCTGTTGAAGGAAATGTAATCCTGCAATTGCCTGCCGGAAGGATTATACTAAGCGCTGTTTTATATCTTGAAAGAAGTAATTTCGTCCTTCGCGGCGCAGGTTCCGGTGCCAAGGGAACAGAGATTTACTGCCCCAGACCCATGATGTACTTAAAAGATCCTGAATCACTGGCGGAATTACGCGAATACCTCACCACTTTCGATAAAAGACAACGTGAAAATGAAAACAATATTGATTTGCCTTTTTCACAATATGCCTGGTCAGGAGGTTTTATCTGGACCCAGATTCCGGGGGAACGAGTAAAATCCTATCTGGATAAGTACGAGCCTGCTCCTGCAAGTTTAGCGAAAGTCAACAGTGGCAATATGGGCGAACACATTATAACCGTGTCAGAAGTAAACGGATTGAAAGTAGGTGATGTTGTGGAATTACAATTATTCAATAAAGACGGGGAAAATGGCGAAATCATCAAAGATTTATACAAAGGCGCCAATGTAAAACCAGGGTCACATCACTGGAAATTTCCAAAATTACCTATCGTAAGACAGCAGGTTGAAATTACCAAAATTTCGGGCTCCAAAATCACCTTAAAAACGCCTCTGACAATCTCCATCAAACCAGGTTATCAGGCACAATTAACAGAATGGAAACATTTAAGCGAAGTCGGTATAGAGCACCTGCGTTTTACCTTTCCGGACATTCCGAGAGTAGCGCATCATGTAGAACCGGGAAACAACGCTATTTTCCTAACCCGTGTTTTTAACAGCTGGGTCAGAGATGTTACCATCACCAATGCCGACAGTGGAATTCTGGCAGAAGAAATTGCCAATGTAACCATTCAGGATATTGTAACCGATGGAAACCACATGGCGCATTATACTGTAACCTTAGGCGGCGTTCATAACGTTTTGGTTAAGAATTTAAAAGTCTATAACAAAGCCGTTCACCCGTTGAGTTTCAATACGTTTGCTACTAAAAATGTCTACCAGAATTGTGAAGTCTTTGCCGATCCTGTTTTAGATCAGCATTCCGGCGCGAATCACCAGAATTTATTCGATCATATTACGGTCCATATAACTCCGGACAGCAATAACAGCTATGCTTTATTTGGCGGTGGCGGTGCCGACTACTGGAAACCTTCTCACGGACCTTACAGTACTTTTTGGAACCTCAACGTACAAGTGATAAATCCGGAGGAAATTCAAAAACCAGTTTTGCTTTACGGCATGAAAGACGGTCCGTTGGCAAGGATCATTGGTGTCAATGGAAATGCCAAATTCGAAGTAAAATACGAACCAGATCCGTATATCGAGTTTTTAAATCAGTCAATGGAAAAAGTGCCTTCCTTATATGAGTATCAATTAAAAAAGCGCTTAAAATGAAGTCAGGTACAAAGATGCAAAGGGACAGAGTAACAAAGTTTCAGAGATGCAGTGATTATTACAGAAAATCGATTACATAAACTTCAACACTTTGATCTTCTAAACCTTAGCAACTAAGAACCTTTGAACCTCTGAACCTTTGCACCTTTGCACCTTTGCACCTAAAAAAAAACGCTATGAAATACAAGATAGTCTTTCTGGTTTTTGTTTTTATTACTGGGAATTTGTTTTCCCAGAATAAATACCGTCTCAAAAACATCTCCACCACCGACGGGCTTTCGCAAAGTTCAGTCATTGCCATCCATCAGGATAAATTGGGGCAAATGTGGTTCGGAACGCGTGACGGACTCAACAAATATGACGGCAGTAAGTTTACCGTTTTCAGAAATGATGCAACTGATAAAACGACCATCAGCAACAATGATATTCTGGCTATCGAAGAAGACAATGCCGGAAAATTATGGGTGGGAACCTACAACGGACTGAATTGCTACGATCCGGTTTCGAATACGTTCAAAAAATACCTGCACAATAAAACGAATCACACCATCAGCAGTAATGCCGTCTGGTGCATCAGGGAAATTGGAGAAGAACTTTGGTTTGGCACCTCAAAAGGACTGAGTATTTTCAACAAAAAAACAAAGCTTTTTACTTCTGTTTTTCATTCCGATACAGATACTTCCACTTTGGCGAGCAACAATATTCTCAGTGTTTTAAAAACCACAAAAGGAGAAATCTGGGTGGGAACCACAAAAGGTTTATGCAAACTGATCAGCCGTAAAAACGGAAAACTATCCTTTCAAAACTATCCTTTAAATCAGACAGATCTCCTGAATGTACAAGCCATTGCAGAAGATACTCAAGGCAATTTATGGATTGGTACCAAAAATAGAGGGCTTTTAAAAATGGATACAAAAAGCCATTTTATTTCTTTCTTACCAAATGAAAAATACAGCGAAATCCATACAGATATCCGTTCTCTCGCTATTGACAACGAAGGTGCTTTGTGGATTGGCGCTTATGACGGAATTTATATTTACACAAAAGATAAAAGCCTGGAGAAAATCAACAACAGTAATAACAACAACGGAATTGACAAGGTAAAATCGGTTTTTGTAGATAAAAAAGGTTCCGTCTGGATTGGCTGTTATTACAAAGGCGTGAATATCTGGGACGTTTCGAATGTCAATTTTTCGAATTACAACCAGAACTCCAAAAAGATTCCGATGAGTTTTGATGTCATCAGTTCGATCATTACAGACAAAAATAAAAACATCTATTTTGGTACTGAAGGCGGTGGAATTACCATTTACAACCCGAATACCTCAGCAACCAGTTATATCAACAGTAAAACAGGACAGCACAACAAAAACGATATCAAATCGATGTCGCTTTCTCCTGATAACATACTGTGGATCGGTACTTTTTCGAAAGGATTATCGGCTTATAATACGGTCTCCAAAAGAATTGAAGACCTCCGTATTAGTCCGGAATTACGGGAATTATTAAAAGAAACCGGTGTTTATGCCCTCAAAACACAAGCCAATGGAATCGTCTGGATCGGCACTTTTGGAAAAGGCCTCATCCGATACAATTCGACTGACAAAACCTTTACCGTCATCGGAAACGATACGGCAAAAGCCAGCTTCCTGACCAATAATATCATTCGAACGCTGCTGATTGACAAGAAAAACAGGCTTTGGGTAGGCACCCAAAATGGCCTGAATTGCATTCCCCTGAATACTTTCAAACCGAATCAATATGCCATCCAACATTACTTTTTTGACAATTCTTCTTTATCAGGAGACGATATTCTTACCTTATTTCAGGACAGCCAGAACAAAATCTGGGTCGGCACAAAAGCAAAAGGGCTTCATTGTTTTGATGGAAAAAAATTCAACAGCGTCAATTTAAGAGCCGGAAATACTATTATTACTTCGATACATTCCATCTTGGAAGATGACAATAAAAACTTATGGATCAGTACCAATCAGGGCCTCATAAAATACAGCACCACTCAGAAAAAAGTGGTTTTGTACGACCAGAAAGATGGTTTGGCAAGTAATGAGTTTAATGACAATTCTTCCTTAAAACTGGACTCGAATAAATTCTACTTTGGCAGTCCCTCCGGTGCGACTTATTTTGATGCCGGAAAAATATCGATCAACAGCTATGCTCCTCAGGTTTTAATCACCAGTCTGAAAATTAAAAATCAGACGATTCAGCCCAATGATTCGGCAAAAATATTAGCGAAAAGCATCGGATATACCAAAGACATCACACTGGATTATGACAAAGCTAATTTTTCGATCAGTTTTGCCATTCCAAATTACATTCGATCCAAAAACAATCAGTACAGTTATCGTTTAATTGGCCTGGAAAACAACTGGACGACCACTAAAAACAGTGAAGCGATCTTTGCCATTCAGAATCCCGGGACTTATGTTTTTGAGGTGAAAGGCGCCAATAACGACGGGGTCTGGAACACCACTCCCACTACACTGACCGTTACGGTAAATCCGGCTCCGTGGCGCAGTATCTGGGCCTTTTTATTGTATGGAATATTGATTGGGCTGGGTTTGTATGGTTTAATCTGGATTATCAAATCGAAAGCCCGACTGAAACAAAAATTAGAACTGGAATACCTCGAAACCAAACGTATCGAAGAAAACAATCGCGCCAAACTGGATTTCTTTACCAATATTTCACATGAGTTCCGAACACCCTTAACCCTGATTCTTGGGCCTTTACAACAAATACTGGCCGATTACAACGGAACCAACGAAATGTACAAAAAGCTGCTGGTCATTGAAGGAAGTGCCAACCATCTGTTAAGCCTTATCAACCGATTGATGGATTTCAGGAAACTCGAAAACCATCAGGTCGCACTCGAATCGGCCAACGGAAATATCGTCAAATTTACCAGGGAAATCTTTTTGTCTTTTATAGAATACGCCAAAGACGGTGGCTATGAGTATACTTTTGAAGCGGAAGAAGAGGAAATCCTGGTTTATTTTGACCGCTATAAATTAGAACGTGTTTTCTATAATCTGATTTCGAATGCCTTCCGTTATACGCCAAAAGGAGGGAGCATTCATATTAAAATCAATCACGATCACGAGAACCTGTATATTGCCGTAGAAGATTCCGGAGTTGGGATTGCCGGGCAGCATATCGATAAAATTTTCGATTTGTTTTTTGAAATTCCGATGCACAACAACGTGCAGAAAAACTACAATAAGGGAACAGGAATTGGTTTATCAATCGTAAAAAACATTGTAAAACTGCATAAAGGAACTATTGATGTTGTCAATAAAAAAACAGAAGGTGTCATTTTTACCGTGACCCTTCCGATGGGCAGGGCACATCTTAAGGAAGAAGAAATTATCCAGGATTTCAAAATCAGTGATGATATCCAACAATACACTGCCCAACTGGAAACCGGTGAAGCCACTGAACCCGAGGATATCGATGATTTCGTCGTGAATGCCGAAAAACCAACTATTCTTATCGTTGAAGATCATAAGGTCTTGCGGAATTTCATAAAAAATCTCCTCAAAAAAGACTACAATATTATAGTCGCCGACAATGGGAAAACGGCTCTGGAAAAAGCGCTACAGCATGTTCCGAATTTAATTATCAGCGATGTCATTATGCCCGAAATGGTGGGTACAGAACTGTGTTCCAGAATAAAAGAAAATCTAAAAACCAGTCATATTCCGGTCATCTTACTGACTTCGAGATCTTCTCTGGTGTATAAATTTGAAGGCCTCGAAAGCGGTGCTGACGATTATATCAGCAAACCTTTCAATCTGATAGAATTTAAACTCCGGGTCAAAAACCTGCTGAACTCTACGGAAAGATTAAAAGCCAGGTTTTCGAGTGAAGACAGTTTTGTGCCGTCCGAAATAACGGTTTCTTCACTGGATGAGGAATTATTAAAAAAGGCATTCAAAATTGTAGAAGATAATATCTCCAATGAACAGTTTGACATTCCGTTTTTCTGTTCCGAATTAGGGGTCAGCCGCACGATGTTATTTTTAAAAGTAAAAGCATGGACCAATTTTACGCCCAACGAATTCATTCATGAAATACGATTAAAACGTGCCGCGCAATTATTAGAACAAAATAAATTAAACGTTTCAGAAGTCAGTTATAAAGTCGGATTCAACAATCCGAAATACTTCAGTAAATGTTTCCAGAAAAGATATGGGGAAACTCCGTCACAATTTGCTGACAAATTTTCAAAACCGCTCTCCGTACTATAAAAAATCCACTGTTTTCAAGGCTTAAAAAAGGGTATCTGTATTTTTAGATACCCTTTTTTGTACTTCTATATCGTTTTCGGCGTATACATTTGTCGTATGAAATTCAAAAAAACAAAATTCATATTACTGCAGTTTCTGTTTATGATTCTGATAATCGGAATGAGTTTATTGCTTTTTTATTTGATCTAACATTAACCTTAAACCAAAAAATGAATGTTTACAAACCAAAAAATTAAGTCGCTTAAATGGTGTTTTCTGGTAGTCTTTTTACTGGGAAACATTATTGTGAATGCACAGGAGAGAAAAGTCACCGGAAAAATCACTTCCAGTGAAGACTTGCTCGGACTTCCTGGTGCCAATGTTTATATCAAAGGATCGTCTGTGGGAGGCACTTCAGATATGGACGGAAATTACTCTGTTTTTGTTTCCGAAAAAAATGCGGTCCTTGTTTTCAACTTTGTCGGATACCAGACCGTTGAAATTCCGGTAGGAAACAAGACCGTTGTCAATATCAGCCTGAAACCCGATACGAAAAACCTTGAAGAAGTAATTGTAGTCGGTTACGGTACCCGTAAAAAGAGTGATATCACTGGTTCTGTGTCTTCTGTCACGGCCAAAGAACTTACCGCTTACCCTTTATTGAATGCCGAACAGGCTTTACAGGGACGCGCTGCGGGTGTAGCCGTTCAGTCGAATAATGGTGGTGAACCTGGCGCTCCCGTGAAAATCAGGGTCCGTGGAGGAACGTCTATCAATGCCAGTGGAGATGCCCTTATTGTAGTCGATGGTTTTGCAGGTGTTTCGATGCCGGCACCTCAGGATATTGCTTCTATTGAAGTTTTAAAAGATGCTTCGGCAACAGCGATCTACGGATCAAGAGGATCCAACGGGGTTATTATGGTGACGACCAAAAAAGGAAAACCGGGAAAACCGGTAATTGAATTCAGCAATTCGACTTCGACCCAGTCGGTGAACAATAAATTGCATTTACTGAATGCCGATCAGTTTGCTGCCTACCGAAAAAGTTTTACGACACACACACAAGGACCGGCAGATACAGACTGGCAGGACGTCATTTATCGTGACGGACTGGTTTCGAATACGTCGCTGTCTTTTTCAGGAGGTTCTGATAAAATCAAATATTATGTTTCGGGGAATTACTTCAACCAAAACGGAGTAGTCATCAATTCCGGAATAGACAAATATTCGATAGTAAGCAATCTGGAAGCTGACTTAACCGACAGGCTTAAAGTGGGATTGAATACTTTTCAGAGCAAACAAAACAAAGATGGAATTATTTCCCAAACCGGTGCCGGTGGTACAGGGGCGGCAGGTGTTATCGCGGCAGCTTACCGTTTTATGCCTGATTTAGGAATTTATAAAGCAGACGGCAGTTACACGTCTACGGCTCCGATCGGTGACGATATCGATAATCCGTATGCGACAGCCATGGATAATATACTGGAAACAGTTTCGGTAGTCAGCAGGAACAACTTTTTTGCCAATTATAAATTCACAAAAGATCTTGAATTCAAAACTACTTTAGGCTTATCCGATTCTAATTCACAGACGGGAAGATTCCTTCCTTCGACTTTAATTGCAGGAAAAAATATCAAAGGAGAAGCTTCTGTGAGCAACAACAGAAATTCCTCTTTCCTGACAGAAAATTACCTGACGTATAAAAAAGAAATCATTTCGAAAGGAATCCTTACGGTGCTTGGAGGGTATTCGTATCAAAAGAATAAAAACGAAAGCTCTTTTGCCGCTTCAAGAGGATTTTTAACGAACACCAATTCGTATCATAATTTAGGAGCCGGAACGGTTTTCTTAAAACCGGATTCCTCTTTATCAGAAACAGAACTGATTTCTGCTTTCGGAAGGTTGAACTTTGATTACGACGACAAATATTTACTAACGTTTACGGCCAGACGCGATGGTTCTTCCAGCTTTAGTGAAAACTACAAATACGGAACTTTTCCTTCGGGAGCGATTGGCTGGAATATCAGCAAAGAACAGTTTTTAAAAGACAGCAAAATCATTTCAAACCTGAAACTGAGAGCGAGTTACGGTGCCACCGGAAATCCTTCCATCGGGGCCTACTCTACCCTGTCGAGATTCTCTGAAATTTACGATGTGAGCGGTGACGTAATTGTAAATGCGGTGCAGCTGACTTCATTAGACAATCCAAATCTGAAATGGGAAACGTCTTATCAGCAGGATTACGGAATTGATTTAGGTTTGTTTGACAACAGAATAAGCCTGACAGCCGATTATTATAAAACCATTACCAAAGATTTGCTGTTCAACAGACCTTTACCGGGCGTTTCGGGAATTGGATCGCAGCTTCAGAATGTAGGTGAACTGGAAAACAAAGGCTGGGAATTGGGAATTAATTCGAAAAACTTTATCGGGGCCGATTTCACCTGGTCCACCAGTTTTAATATTTCTTCGAACAAAAATAAAGTATTGAAATTAGCCGATAACAAAGACCTTTTGATCAACTCCACACCAGGACATTTCCTCGCAACAGAATCTCAGATTCTGAGAGTGGGACAACCGGTGGGTTCTTTCTTCGGATTTATTTATGACGGTGTACTGCAACAAGGAGAAACGGCACTTCCGGGTAACTTCGAAACGACTGCGGGCGGTGAAAAATTTAAAGATGTAAACGGTGACGGAAAATTAGATTCCAACGATAAAACGATTATTGGTAATCCGAATCCTGATTTCATTTTCGGTCTGAATAATGATTTCACGTATAAAAATTTAGATTTAAATATCTTCTTCCAGGGTTCAGAAGGCAATCAGGTCTTAAATTACACCTTGATGGAACTGGCTTCCGGAAATAACAATGCTACCACAGAAGTTTTAGACGCCTGGACGCCAACCAACACCGATACCAACGTTCCAGCCAACGCGGCAAGAACGAAAAGGGTTACTTCAAGATTTGTGTATGATGCGAGTTATATCCGTCTGAAAAATATCTCTGTCGGATACAGTTTAAGTGAAAAAATTGTTTCTAAAATGGGACTGAGCAAAGTTCGTTTTTACATCAGTGCACAAAATATCTGGACCATTACCGATTATCCGGGATCAGATCCGGAGACCAGTTATCTGAATGATACTAATGCCAGAAGTAATACGAATCTGGGTCTGGAATATGGAAGTTATCCAAATGTGAAAACTTTTACATTCGGATTTAATATTAAATTTTAGTCTAATACAACACATTATGAAAAAATATATAGCTTTTCTTTTCTTGGGAATATTCGCCTTTGGGTGCTCTGATTTAGAAGAACATCCGGTTGGAATCATTCGTCCCGCTAACTTTTTTAACAATACAGACGATTTACAGGCTGCTGTAAACGGAAGTTTTGCCAACATTGCCCACAACAATTACTGGGGAAGGGAATTTACAATTGCACTGATGCTAAGAGACGATATGGCCGATATTGGTGACAGAACGACTCAGGCCGCGAGAATCGATGTCAACGATTTTAAAATGAATGATACCAATGCGCTTGTGGCGAACTTCTGGCCACAATCCTATATCATTATTGCAGCGGCCAATCAGGCGATTGAAGGCGCGAAAAAAACACCGGGTGATCCTGCAAAAGTAAATGCCATCGTTGCACAGGCCTATTTCGCAAGAGCTTTTACGTACTATCATCTGGTTCGCATTTTTGGAGACGTTCCCTATATTGATTTTGCCGTAAATGAAGTTTCCCAGGTCGATAAATTAAGCCGGACCAAAGAAGCCATAGTCTATGCTAAAATAATTGAAGATCTGGAATTTGCCAAAAAATGGCTGGACGACAAACCAAAAGTAAAAGCCGTTCCGGGAAAAGGAACAGCGGCAGGTTACCTGGCTTCTGTATACCTGACGTTAGGGCAATACCAGAAAGCCTACGATGAAGCGAAATATGTTATTAGCAACGAAGCAAAATTCGGATTGGGACTGGATGCTGATTTTCAGGATTTGTTTAATGCCAATAAAGCCGCGGCATTAAAAGAACCATTATTCACGATTGATTTCAACAACTTAGTATCCGGAAACTACGGTCAGGATTATACGGCATTTTTTACGGGTTCCTTAAAAGACGATAGTTACAGCTATGGTCAGGGGTTTTCTGTAGCGGTACCTGCTTTAAAAGTTTTTAACGACTGGGACCAGCGAGATTACAGAAGAGCGGTAAGTTTTGATACGATCATCAGAAAGAAAACAGGTCCGGGTGGGGCTTTGCAAATTTATCCGTCAAGCGATAACGAAAAAGCACCTCGCCCACATATTGCCAAATATTTTCGTTTTCCGGGGAAAGCCGGTGCTAACGGAAGAACTTCGCAACACAATTACATCACAATGCGTTATGCCGAAGTATTGCTGACGGCCGCCGAAGCCTTAAACGAAATTACTCCGGGAACCTCAGAAGCAGACGGTTATGTAAACAGGGTTTTGGCAAGAGCCCGAAACAAAGCCGGAAAACAAGTTTCTTTTCCTGCAAATGTAACTCCGGGATTATCTCAGGTTGATTTTAGAAAAATGGTCATTAATGAAAGAAGGCTCGAATTTGCCTTTGAATACATCAGATGGTATGACATTAAAAGACTGAAAAACGGTCCTGAAGTATTTGGTCCGGATGGTTTTGAGCCTCATGCCAATTTTGATCCGAACAGGGATTACCTTTTTGCCTTACCGGGAACGGAGCTGGCCATCAATCCTAATTTAAAACCAAACAATCCGGGTTACTAAACATTAGATTAATTAGTATGAATAAAGTTAGTTTTTTTACTTTAATTCTAGGGTTTGCATTGCTGGCAACAGCGTGCAAATCCGGAATTAATTCGCAAACAAAAAATACGCCTGCAACCGCCAGCACTCTTTTGGAAACCCGTTACAAAATGATGTTGGAATATCCTGTTGATTCCCTGTCCATGCCGCGCAGCATGAACCTGAAATCCAATCTCATAAAGAAAGTACCTTCGCGAGATTGGACCAGTGGTTTTTTTGCCGGAAACTTATGGCAGCTGTATCGATTGACAGGCAATTCCGAGTACCAAAAACAGGCTGAAAAGTGGACCCCTTTCAGCAAAAAAGAAAGCGTGAACAGTGGTTCTCATGATGTTGGATTTAAAGTATACTGCGCTTTTGGCGAAGCCTTAAAAGTCGAAAACAAACCGGAATACCAGGACGTGATCATCAAAGGAGCCGAAACGTTGTGTACCCGTTTTAATGAAAAAACCGGAGCGATTCGTTCCTGGGATTTCAACAAAGACATTTGGGAATATCCGGTCATTATTGATAATATGATGAACCTTGAAATACTGTTTGAGGCGGCCAAATTATCCGGCAATAAAAAGTATCACGACATCGCGGTAAAACATGCCAACACCACACTGAAAAATCAATTTAGGGCAGACAACAGTTGTTATCACGTCATCGATTATAATCCTGATACCGGAGCTGTGAGAAAAAAAACTACGCTTCAGGGGTATAATGACGATTCGGTTTGGGCACGCGGACAAGCCTGGGCCGTTTACGGTTTTACCATGTCGTACCGATATACTAAAGATCCGGCCTATCTGAAGCAGGCCGAAGCAACAGCACAATTTTTCATTACAAACAAAGACCTACCGGAAGATGGAATTCCGTATTGGGATTTTAAAGATCCGTCGATTCCAAATGCCGCACGCGATGTTTCTGCCGCAACCGTTATGGCTTCTGCATTATACGAATTGTACAGCTATACCCAAAACAAAAGCTATCTGACTTATGCCGACAAGGTAATCAGGACTTTAGAGTCAGACCACTATATTGTAAACCCTAAAATCAATGCGCCTTTTATTTTAGATCACAGCACAGGAAACTGGCCTAAGAAAGATGAAATTGATGAACCCATCGTATATGCCGATTACTATTTTCTGGAAGCATTATTAAGAAAAAAAGACTTATAACTTATGAGAAAACAATCGTACCACTATAGCTCTTTTTTTACTTTCATTTTTGTTTTTCAGTTTTGCCTGGGCAGCCTTTTTGCTCAGGCAACTACTGATTTGCGTACTAAAACAAATATCAATGACCACTGGCTTTATTTAGAAAACCATACTCCAAACCTGAACGATGCCCAAAAAGCAGCGAACTGGACCGGAATAAATCTGCCGCACAGCTGGAACAGCGAAGACGCCACCGACTTAAATCCCGGTTACAGGCGTGATGCAAGCTGGTATCAGAAACAGCTCAACATTGCACAAATAGATCCTGATAAACGGTATTTTTTATATTTCGAAGGTGCTAATGTCACAACCAAAGTATATGTCAATGGCAAAGAAGCCGGAGGTCATATTGGCGGATATATTGGCTTTACCATCGATATTACGAACTTTATCAAAGAAGGAAACAATGCTGTTTTTGTTCGGGTAGACAATAGTTATGACATTGAAATTATTCCCTCACAGAAAAGTGATTTCTTTATTTATGGAGGGATTACGCGCGATGTCTGGCTGATTTCCAAATACAAAAACAATATCGATAAGCTAAAAATTACCACTCCGCAAGTCTCCGACAAAAAAGCCTCTTTACAAATTATCGCATCGACCGTAAATCCGGACAATACAAAAGATCTTTCCCTGAAGGTCACTCTTAAGGATCCGAAAGGAAAAAAAGTAGCCGGTAAAACCGTTTCAGTTACCAATAAAACAACAACCATCACATTCGAAAACATCAAAAATCCGGAATTGTGGGATACCCAAAAACCGAATTTATATACCGTAACAGCTGTTTTATCCCAAAAAAATAAGGCCAAAGACAGCGTTACTGAAAAAGTAGGTTTCCGATGGTTTGAATTTAAAGATCATGGCCCTTTTTACCTGAACGGAAAAAGACTATTGCTTCGCGGTACACACCGACACGAAGAACAAGCCGGTGTTGGTGCTGCCATGAGCAATGCGCAACACCGTGCCGATATGGAATCCATAAAAAAGATGGGGGCTAATTTTGTTCGTCTGGCGCATTATCCGCAAGATCCCGAAGTCTATAAAGCCTGTGACGAACTCGGCCTTTTGGTTTGGGATGAATTACCCTGGTGCCGTGGCGGAATTGGCGATGAACTCTGGAAAACCAATACCAGAAACATGCTGGCGGAAATCATCAATCAGAACTACAACCACCCGAGTATCATTATCTGGTCTTTGGGAAATGAAATGAACTGGCTTCCCGATTTTCCTGACGGAGACAATACCGAAAAGACCAATGCTTTTCTGACGGAGCTAAACGATATCGCCCATAAAATGGATCCCAACAGAAAAACAGCGATCCGAAAATACTATGAAGGTTCGCAGATTGTAGACGTCTTCTCCCCTTCTATATGGTCCGGCTGGTATTCCGGGAGTTATAAAAGCTATCAGAAAGCAATTGATTTGTACAAGAAAGAATACAAACATTTTATCCATGCCGAATATGGCGGCGACAGTCACGTGGGGCGTCACAGCGAAAATCCGGTTACAGGCGAAAATATCATAAAAGCCGAAGGCTGGGAAGAAGCCATTGTACAGACCAAAGTGGCTAACATTGCCCAAATTGGCGACTGGAGCGAAAATTATATTGTCGATTTATTCGACTGGCATTTGCATATATCCGAGAATGATCCAACATTTGTGGGTAATGTTCAATGGGCATTCAAGGATTTTGCAACGCCGCTGCGTCCCGAAGATGATATTCCGTACATGAACCAAAAAGGACTGGTGGACCGAAACGGAGTTCCAAAAGATGCGTATTATGTTTTTAAAAGTTACTGGAGCGACAAACCTTTTACCTACATCGAATCGCATACCTGGACAGAACGCCAGGGGCCCGAAAATACACCAAGAATTCTAAGCGTCTTTAGCAATTGCGAAAAAGTGACTTTATACCATGACGGAAAATCCCTGGGTGAAAAACAACGAAATATCACCAGTTATCCGGCCTGCGGCCTGACCTGGGACGTTAACTTCAAAAAAGGAGAAAACATTTTAATCGCTATTGGAAAAGATAAAGACGGCAAAACGGTTTCGGATACTTTGAAAATAAATTATCGTTTTATTAAAAATGAATCCGCAGTTTCGCTACAATTGTCTTCCCAGAAATTAAAGAACGGAAATTACCTTGTAACGGCTATTGCTATAGATAACAACAATTTACGTTGTTTAGATTATGAAGAAAGCGTATATTTCCAATGCCTTAAAGGAGGCAAAACAATGAAAAGCCAGGGAACACCAACCGGAAGCGAATCCATACGGATGGCAAACGGAAAAGCTTCGATTGAAGTAATTCCTGATGGATTGAATATTCCGATCGAAATGACGGTGCTGAACCAGAATTTTAAAGGGGAATATTTGAAGATCCCGGTAAATTAGGGTTTAACCGCAAAGAACGCCATGTTTTACGCAAGGTTCGCTATGTTTTTTTTAAGCTTTGCGCACCATAGCGAACTTTCCTTGCGGACTTTGCGGTTAAATATCATCAACATACTAATACTATACTAAATGAAAAAACTATTAACCACATTACTCCTGACCACTTCCGTTTTAGGATTTGCACAAAGCCTAATTTCAAACGTTCCCAACCGACATACCACTTCGTTAAACGGGGTCTGGAATTATATCGTTGACCCCTACGAAACAGGATATTACAGTTTTCACCATGATGTTTACGACAAACAGGCCAAGCCTTCCAACGCTGCTTATTTTAGTAATTATCACGCTGTGAACAAACAGGAACTGGTAGAATACGATTTTGACAAATCACCCAAAATAAACATTCCGGGAGACTGGAATTCACAGGTTCCGGAGCTTAAATATTACGAAGGAAATGTATGGTTCAAAAAATCCTTTGATTATGACCTGAAAGCCCAAAAAAGGCTTTTTGTATACATTGGAGCTATAAATTACAAAGCCGATGTGTATTTAAACGGAAAGAAATTAGGAACGCACGAAGGCGGTTTTACGCCCTTTAATTATGAAGTCACTTCGATTGTAAAAGCAAAAGACAATTATCTGGTCATCAAAGTAGATAACACGCGTCATAAAGAAGATGTACCGACGCTTAATACCGACTGGTGGAATTACGGCGGGATTACGCGTGATGTTACCCTAATCGAAGAATCAGCCTCTTTTGTGGAAGATTATACCATTCAACTGAACAAAAACGATAAAAACAAAATATCAGGTTTTATCAAAATCAACAACTTCAATCCGGCACAAAATGCGATAGCCATCGCCATTCCCGAATTAAAAATCAATTACAAAGGAAAAGTAGGCACTGATGGGATTTTGAAATTTGAAATTCCATCCGAAAGCATCTCGTACTGGTCACCTGAAAATCCAAAATTATATGCGGTTACGATAGATTTCAACGGAGAAAAATTAAAAGATACCATCGGTTTCAGAACTATTGCAACGCAGGAGGATAAAATTTTACTGAACGGAAAACAAATCTTCCTGCGCGGCATTTCCATTCATGAAGAAAATGCCAAAGGCGGACGTGCCAATTCTGAAGAAGATGCTTTACGCCTGCTGAACTGGGCAAAGGAATTAGGCTGTAACTATGTCCGTCTGGCCCATTATCCGCATAACGAAAACATTATCCGACTGGCGGATAAATTAGGCTTAATGGTCTGGGAAGAAATTCCGGTGTACTGGACGGTTGAATTTACCAGAAAAGAAACCTATAACAATGCTCAGGACCAGTTAACCGCAGCCATTACGAGAGATAAAAACAGAGCTTGTATTATCATTTGGTCTATGGCCAATGAAACTCCGATATCTGATGCCAGAAATAATTTCATCAAAAACCTGGTTGACCATACCAAATCACTGGATAATACGCGATTGATCAGTGCGGCATTATTAACGCAAAGCGGAGATGGCTTTGGAACCATCAATGATGAAATCGGTCAGTATTTAGACATCATTGCATTCAATCAGTATTTAGGCTGGTACGGCGGAAATCTGGAAGATGCCGAAAAGATCCTCTGGAAAACCAAATACAACAAACCAGTCATTGTTTCTGAATTTGGAGGTGATGCCAAAGCCGGTTTACATGGAGAAAAAAACGAACGCTGGACAGAAGAATACCAGGAATACCTGTACATTCAGAACCTGAAAATGATCGAAAAAATACCACACCTCAGCGGATTGAGCCCCTGGATTCTGGTAGATTTCAGATCACCAAGGAGATTACTGCCGGGGATTCAGGACGAATACAACAGAAAAGGGCTGATCTCAAACGACGGTCAGAAAAAGAAAGCCTTTTACATTATGCACGACTGGTATGAAAAAAAGAAAAAGGACTAAAAATTTAATATTTTCCTATTCTTTATTCTCTTATTTTTGTATGAATCATATTAAAAATACTACGTTATGAAAAATTTTAGTTTACTGACCCTTCTTTTATTGTTTGTCTTTTCTGTTAATGCACAGGAAGTTAAATTCGCACCTTTGGATGCCAGCCCTGCTGATATTGCTTATTTCCCGAATAAAGCTGTAAAATTTAAGAAAACAGATACGCCTTCACCTGTCATCAAAGTTATTTATTCAAGACCATCTGCAAAAGGAAGAGCTATTTTTGGAGAATTAATTCCGTTTGGTGAAGTATGGCGCGTGGGTGCTAACGAAAACACGGAAATCAAATTTTACAAACCGGTAACGATCAATGGTGTTGCGGTTCCTGCAGGGACGTATAGCCTTTTTGCAATTCCTGAGAAAGACAAATGGACCGTTATTATCAATAAAGAAATTGATTTATGGGGCGCTTACCCTTATGATGCAAGTAAAGACCTTGTGAAAATTGTTGTTCCGGTTAAACCAATCTCAACTCCTGTAGAAGCTTTATCGATTGCTTTTACCGCTCAGGGTACTGGTGCTAATTTAGTAATTGGCTGGGATAAAACAATGGTTGAAGTGCCGATCAGCATTAAATAAGCGTATTAAAAAATACATACCTATGAAAAAGAGACACTAATTAATAATTAGATGTCTCTTTTTTTTATAACTTTCCTTAATTAACTAACGAACAATCTTTTAAAACCAAAAAGAATGAAAAAAAACCATTTGCTTCTGTTATTTTTATTGGGGATTTATTCCGGTTATGCACAACAAAAATTCAAAATTACCTACGAACAATTAAAGGAATATGAAGGTGTTTATGAATATATAAATAAAGGTTCTCTTAAAATAGCCGCTTCACCAAAAGACACCGTTTTATTCGCCATTATCAACGAAAGCAAATACAAATTAAAAGCCATTGACAAAGATATTTTTGAAAATATGTCAAATGAAAAAGTAACTTTTGACCGAAAAGCAGGAATTATTACCGGTTATTCTACTGAAGGAAATAGTTACAACCTGCTCTCTAAAAAAGTAGTTTTCCCAAAAGAAATGTGGTATCCAAGGCTCAACGCGAAAGATTTTAAGTACGTATACCAGCCGCCCAAACAAGATCCGGATGGAATTCCAACAGGAAATCTTGATAAAACCGGTTTAGACAAAGCATTACTGACTGAAATGATGCAGAAAATCGTAGACGGTACATTACCCAATGTTCATAGTGTTCTGATTATTAAAGACGGAAAACTGGTATTTGAAGAATATTTTTACGAATACAATAAAACCAAATTACACGAACTGCGATCTGCCACCAAGAGTTTTATCTCGGCACTTACCGGAATTGCTATTGACAAAGGTTTGATAAAAAGCAAAGACGAAACCGTGCTTTCCTTTTTCCCAGAATATACTTTTAAAAATCTTACCGAAGATAAAAGGCTAATTTCCATTAAAAACCTTTTAACCAACCAAAGTGGTCTGGATTGTGACGTGAGTAACCCAAAATCGGAAGGCAACGAAACAACCATGAATAATTCGGCTGACTGGATACAATTTACCCTCGACTTACCCATGATTGACGTACCCGGAGGAAAAGGAATGTATTGCTCCGGAAATCCGATCACACTGGGCCGGATTATTGAAAAAGCCACAAAAATGCCATTACCCGACTTTGCGAAACAAACTCTTTTTAAAGATATTGGCATTAAAAATTTCGCCTGGAATTTTAAACCGGATACCTCAAGTTCAGAAACCTTCTGCCAAATTTATTTAACTCCCAGAGATATGGGGAAATTTGGGTTGCTTTATCTGAATAAAGGGATGTGGAATGGCAAACAGGTAATCTCTAAAGACTGGGTACAGGAATCCCTGACCAAACAATCAGTGGTCCAAGGGGTTAATTACGGTTATTTGTGGTGGCTCAAATACCTGGATGTAAACGGAGTGCGCTATAATGGAAAAGCGGCCCAGGGAAACGGCGGACAGAAAATTTACATTTGGGAAGAACAAAATATGGTTACGATTATTACCGGTGGAAATTACAATTCACAATCTCCAAGTGACGAAATCAACCAGAAATATATCTTAGCTGCTTTCAATAAAAAACAGTAGAATTCTGGTGGTGAAATGATCAAATATTTTTTTGTCGCGGCATAATTTGTACTACTAAGTTTTGTACTTTTATAACTATCAAAATAGTTAATACCTAACTTAAAAAACCAAAAAACCTATGGGAAAATTTGTAATTACTACAAGAGCAAATGGTGAATTTCAATTTAATTTAAAAGCAGGAAACGGCCAGACTATCCTGACCAGCGAAGGCTATTCTACAAAATCCGCCTGTACAAACGGAATCGAATCTGTAAAAACAAACTCGCAGGACGACAGCAAATACGACAAGAAGGAATCCAGCAGCGGAAAACCTTATTTCAACCTAAAAGCAGGAAATGGACAGATCATTGGTGCAAGTGAAATGTATGAAAGCACTTCTGCCAGAGATAATGGAATCGCTTCCGTAAAAACAAACGCTCCCGACGCCACTACAGAGGATCAGACTGTATAAAACATAAAAGGATAAAAATAAAAAACGAGGTTTAAAAACCTCGTTTTTTATTTTTTCTAAAGCTGACCGAACTTCTTTTTGTACCTGTTTAATTCTTCTTCCGTTTTGCTAAGTAATTTTTCCAACAGCCTTATTTTATCTTCATAAAGCTCTTTTAAAGCCGGATTGTTATCAGAATTAATCTGAATGCTGCCATTATTATTTCCTTCAACTTTATTAAAATTATTGAAATACCGCTGACTGTCAAAACTAAGAATATCTTCTACACTGACGTCTAATATACGGGCTATTTCTACTAATTTAACAAACGAAAGAACAGTCTTTCCTTTTTCTATTTTACTATAACCCGCCTGGGTAACGCCTAGTTGATCTGCCATATATTCCTGAGTATAATTTTTTAACTCTCTAATGCTTTTAATTTTATTTTTTATTGAAGTGGTCATAAGCTCTTTATGGGGGATCTCGTACAGCTAACAGTTCACTATTAAATTTAGGGTACTGTAACTATACCTTTTAATACGTAATCTGATACAACTTCAATGGTAGGTTAATGAAGCTGCATTTCTATTTTTTTTTGGTCGTAATAATAAAACCATACACTACGGCAACGACGATAAAAGCAAGATCGTAGCCAAAAGTTTCGTTTGATAACATCTACTTGTTTTTTTTAAGTGTTGGATTTTTGTTTTTGTACCATCCGATCGAACTCAAGGTTTAAGTACTGATCAATTTGTTTTCCTATGACAGGCCGGTCCAGATTTTTTATCTTAACCCGGATTTCTCTTTTATAAACATCTTTTACGATAACATAATACTCGGCATCGATATCCGTATGAAATCTGGAAATAATGATAATAGTATAGCATAATAAAGTCGGCACGATATAATACATTTCCATTAAATCTGAAAAAACCATGCAATAATAAGCTATAGCAGTGATGGCAATAAAAACACCATTTTCAAGAAAGTAGGATTTCTTTTTTTTAAGTAATCCGAGCTCTACAATTTCATTAAAACTGTATTGCCAGCGTTTTGATCCATAGCAAAATTGTACCTGATCATGAGTAAGAGTAAAGAACATAATTGATTAATAGTTATTTTAGAGATTGGGGGAAATTTTAAAGAAAGTGATGGTCAAAAAATCATTTCCTACGTAAAAATGATCTGGAAATGCTGAAATTTAAACAAAACTTCCTATCGCAATATTACGCATAATCCTATTTTTTTTCTTACAAATGGTCTTATAGAATATAACTATGAGTTGTAATTAAATCCAAACGTCAATCTTTACCTGTTATTTATTTTTAGATCTAACGATTTTACTTATATATCATTTTTTAAGTCAAAAAAGTATATTTTACACTTATTGCACCACGAAAGCTAAGGAAAAAAAAATACATATTTCGGTTTATAAAAAACTTAATGTACCATAAAAAAAGCGGCTGATTCTAAAGAAGAATGAGCCACTTTTAACGACAAATTAATGGTATGAATTACTTGATCGGAGCTGTTATTTCTACTCTTAATCTTCTAAGATTTGACACAAATTAAATATCAAGTTTTACACCGCTTTTCGCCTGCCCCATTCAGGCAGACTTGCAGTAAGATCAGATACAAGAAAAACGAAATACATGTAGTAAAATACACATAAAAAAAGTATTTTTGTTTCCTCCCTGACAAACAATAAAAACAGTATCGCACCACAAAAATCTCGTTTTGGGGCGACCGTTATTTTTAAAACAATCTTAAATATCTTTGAAGTATGAGCACAGCAACAAGACCAAATCACATCGGGCGAAAAATCAACCGTATTCGTGAACTGAAATATATAAAACAAGAAGTCTTAGCGCAGGCTTTAGGAACCAATCAACAGGCTGTTTCTATTATGGAAAACAGCGAGACTATTGATGAAGAAAAATTAGTTGAAGTAGCAAAAGCTCTGGGTGTAACGGTAGAGGCTATTAAAAACTTTTCGGAGGAAGGGGTGGTTAATTATTTCAACACTTTTAATGAAACTGTTTCTGGTAGTAATTTTGGTCCCCAAAGTACTTGTAATTTTAATTCTTTGGATAAAGTAGTTGAACTTTACGAACGTTTGGTTCAGGCTGAAAAAGAACTGGTTCAGGCCGAAAAAGAAAAAGTGGAGTATTTGGAAAAATTATTCAAAGTAAAATAATACACCTGAACAGAGTTTCTAATAAGAAACGCAAATCCTGAAATAATATTGGTAAAGAACTACAAATCGTAAGGATTGTGTCAAAATCAGAAGAAGCAGGAATAGAATTATAGGTAAAGGCCTAAAACAGGCCAGCTCTAAAGAGCGTATAGAAATATTTAAATAATTTCCATAAAAAAACCCCGTCTAAGGCTTAGACGAGGTTTTTGTTCCTGAATACAAATATTATTTTTTTGATTCTTCGATAGAAACTTTTCTAAACTCTTTTAAAAGTTTTTCAATTTCCAAAGTTGATTTACGGGCTCTTGGTCCAGCAGCTTTAACACCTTTTTCAGTTAGTGATTCAGCTTCTGCTTTGAATGTGTCGATTTCGGCGTTGATTTTTACTAATAGATCTTTCATGCTTATACTTGTTAAATTAAGGCGCAAAAATAAAAGTTTGCTTGATAGATAACGCATCTTTAATGTTAAAATTATGCCTGTTTTTGCCTCACCTGTTAATATTAAATTAACCGACGCGCTTGACCTCTTATTTTCAGTTAATTACAAAAAAAATAATCTCCATTTTTATTTTTTATTTTTTTGCTTTCACCTGCTACAGTGCCTTATTGAAGTAAATTCTTAAAGATTATCAACGCATTTTAAGGAGATACAAAGGGTATAAAGGGGCTCGGTCCTTTCTTTTTTTGATAATTATCAGACACAAAAAACTGTATGCTATTTTATATTTATCAAATGCGCTGCTAAATGCTCACATTTTAGTAATATGCATAACATGACGTTCGACAAATGTGATTAAATCAGTCATGTTTCTGTTCTTATCAGATTTATTCGAAATAGAAATAATATGCTGATCCTTGTCCTTAATATATAAAAAGAAGAAATCCTTAGTTAAAACTGCTTTATCTATCTGGCTCCATTTGTGAGCAAAAGCACCCAGCGGGGAATTTACATAAATATAAGAACTGGTAAAATTAAGCTTATAGCTGCCTGTAAGACCGCTGTAAACGGCAATTTTTTTCATACACTTAAAAAAGAATTTGCATGTTGCGTTTACAAATGAATAATGAAACATAAAAAACGAAACAATCAGAATTAAGCTCTTTAACTGCCATTTCATAAAATCTTCCTGACTTTCTAAACTTAAAAAATCAAAAAAAAGAAAAGCGACCACAATAAGTATAAAAAAGACCGTAACCCTTCCTTTATACAAACGCTTAAAATACATCTTATTTAGCTTTTGTATTTCACTAATATTCAACTCAAACTCTGCAGAAAATTTAGAAGTATTCATTTCTTATGGTATTAATTAATTTGTTCTTTCATTATTATTTCTCTTCTGAAAAAAGCAAAATTAAGCGGAATAGTACTTACAGGATAGCTCAATTAAGACATAAAAATGTCAGAATAAGGTTTTTTGCAGATTTTAAGACCGAAGCTGTTTTTTTATGCATTTTCAGGTCCCAAATCGACAAAAAATTACAGTTATCAATTGAATCCCTACACTTATAAAACGGATAAAAAAGGCAAGCTTTTTTACACTAAATTACCTCCGGAAAAGCAAATTTAATTCAAATTCTTACAAAATAATTTCAAAGAACGAAACAAATAATCGCGTATTAAATTCTTCGTAAACTATTAAAATTAAAGCAGTAAAATTTTGTAATACCATAATGCCACATGAAAATAATTGAACATTCTTATTGTGCTGATTTAAGCTGGGTAGAACCGTTTGCAAGACAACTTGATGGAAAAATAGACGGAAATTTTATAGTTGTTCCAGATGATATACAATCGGGAACCAGATATTTTCTGGAGTGCGAAAAAGGGATCGTAGCCTATTATATCGATGTGAAATATCATAAAAACCTTCATTTTATACAAAAAAACCCGAAAGATGATTTTGTGGGATTCTATTATGACCTTACCGATGGTGAAGCCCGTTTAATGACCAATAATACCATCTGCGACTTAGGGCGATGGAAATACAATCTGGCTGTCATAGACGGCAGTTTAAAAGCCAATTACCAGATAAAATCAGGAAGTCATACTTATGCCCTTTGCATATTCATACAAAAAAACAAACTTGCTGCATTTATTAAAGATGATACTGTTCTTTTCTCCGACCTGCAGCAAATAACCGATCCCAAAAAAAACACGGTTATCCGGTTTGACAGGATCAGTAATGATAGTTTTCATATACTCAATGATCTCCGCAAATTAAAAGTAGGTGGCCCGGTTTTCGATTTAAATCTTAAAGCTACGGTACATATGCTGATGTCTAATTATTTAAAGAAAATAGCCCGCAACAGGATTATTATTCAAACCGTTAAGGAATCAGATATTCAAAATATAATAGCAATGCAAATGTTTTTAATTGAAAATATTGAAGGCCCATTTCCGAGCATACTGTCAATGACAGAAAAAATTAAAATGTCTGAAACGAAGTTTAAGATTTTGTTTAAAAAAATGACCGGCTTAACCCCCTATTCTTTCTTCATGAACAATAAAATGGCACTTGCAAAAGAACTTCTTGAAGACGGACAATTAAGTATATCCCAAATTTCAAACAGACTTCATTTTAGTAATAATTCTCATTTTACCTTAAACTTTAAGGAACATTTCGGGTTATCGCCAAAGAGTTTTATGAAACAGTTATAAATCAAATACCTACAGTTATGAAAAAAATCAATCATTTTTATAGTTTAAAACCAGAATGGCAGCAAGAATTAGTTCAGGAAATACAAGGAAAACTTATTGATAATAAAATAATTGTTATCCCGGAAACTCTTGGTACAGGCCATACGTATTTCACCCCTATCGCTCCGGGAATTTCTGTACTGTTTATCGATTTTATTTTAACGGAACCGGTTGAAATAAACCGGTTGAAATCTGAAAATGAATCCTATATCTTTCATTTTGATTTAAGTGATTCCGCAAATTTTATAGAAATTGATACGGCAGAGTACAAAATTGGTTCCCGAGAAAATCCCGGTCTTGCCATTATAGACAATCAGACGGAAAGTTCTTTTAAGCCATCTGTGAATGAACGAACCAAGGCATTACGGCTGCTTGTTGACAAAAAATTACTGAAGGAGCTTATGCAAACTAACTCTATAGAAGAATGTCATAAACAAAAAAACAAAGAGGAGGGAAAGTCCCTTTATTATTACGACCATATTGACAGCAACAGTATTTTCCTGATCAGATCGCTTATTGATAAGTCTGTTTTTGAGCATTCATTCGATTCTTACTTAAAAGGAATTTCACTAAAGCTGTTAGGAAACTTTTTGAATCGCTATGAAAATCTATCGGTGAAAAAAAATGAAATTACGGAAACGGACCTTGAGGCGGTTATTAAAACACAGGATTATTTTTTAAAAGACCTCTGCAATCCCTTCCCTACGATAAATTTCTTATCGGAAATGGCGGGCATGTCTTCTACCAAATATAAAATGCTGTTTAAAAAACATTTTAACGATACGCCTAAAAATCTTTTTTTAAAAGAAAAAATGATCCTGGCAAAAAAACTGCTTCAAAGTGGCAATTACAGTAGCCTGATAGAAATTGTATATGAATTAAATTATACACGAATGAACCATTTTCACTCCAAATATTATGCTGTTTTTCAACGAAAACCATCAGAAGATTTTGTGAAAAAGCCTTATCGGAAAATGGCAGGATATGCTCCTGAAATTGTAACCTGAAGAAGGGAATAAAAATCGTTATTTAATACCCTTTTTTAATTGATCAAGAGCAGGATCTTTCGAAAGTCTGATTTGACTAATCACAATTTTGGCGATTTCCCTAGCTCCTTTTAAAGAAAGATGTGTATCATCATTTTTATCTTCTTTATAATACGGAACTTCGCCTGCCTTAAAATGTAAATGAAGCAACTTTGATTTTTCGGGTCCGTAGGATTGCTCCAGCAATTCGGTATAATATTCTAAGTCAATAAAAGGCACTTTGTATTCCTGTGCTACCAATCTTGTTTGTAAAGGATAATCGCCATGGGTAGGGACCAATACTCCTTGTTCGTTGAAATTTCGCCTTGCAATAGAAGTTAATAAAATTGGAATTGCTCCTTTTTCCCTGCTTTCCTTTACAAACCGGATTAAATTATACCGATAACTTGTATGCGGATTGGTGTATCGCGCTGAATCTGCTATTTTTTCGTCATTATGGCCAAACTCGATAAAAACATAATCCCCTATTCTGAGTTTCTTACAGATGGAATCCCAGCGTTTTTCATTGATAAAACTTTTGGTGCTGCGCCCGTTTACCGCTTTGTTTTCTACAATGATATTTTCATTAAAAAAGGGTTGTAAAACCTGCGCCCATCCATGCTCCGGATTTTTATCGGCATCTTTTTTATTAGCCATTGTCGAATCACCAATACAATAGAGCGTTGTTTTTTGTGCCCGGCAACTCAGGGAAATTAAAAATAAAATGGAAAGGAAGTATTTCATTTTTTGGATTATTCGATTATTCGATTTTTGGATTTTTGGATTATTCGATTTGAAAGTTAATACTAACCGCAAGGTTCGCTAAGGTTTACGTAATCCCGATAGCTATCGGGACGCAAAGTTTATTAACTTATACTTGTACCTCTGAACCTTTGTAACTCTGGGCCTTTGTTACCTCAGTACCTCAGAATCTTAGAGACTCAGAACCTCTTTACTTAGCTGCCGAGGGAACAGTCGCCCGCTGACCAATAAAAACATCGGTCATAAGCACATTCTCCGCATTTTCATTTGACAGGGCGTTTTTTGCCGATTTTATTTCGATGTTGCTTAAAGAGATATTCCTGATTTTTTTCTCCGGGAATCCCTGAATCACAATTCCGGATTCTGTGGCTTTATTGCAGGTGATATTCGAAAAGTAAACATTCGATATGTCCGACTGAAAACCGCTTCCTTCCCCATGATAATTGGATGTGATATACAGGCAGTCTTCTACTTCATCCAGTTTCAGGTTATTGACAAAGATATTCTTTATAAAACCGCCGCGATCTGCATTGGTTTTGATATAGATTCCTCTTTTCAGATAGCCGGCGGTTTTACAATTTTCTACATAAACATTCTGAATTCCGGCAGACATTTCGCTGCCCAAAACCACTCCGTGAAGTCCCTTGAAATTACAATTTCTAATCACAATGTTCTCACTTGGCGTAGCCGAATTGGCTCTTCCTTCATGATCCCTGCCTGCCTTAATGGCCACATTGTCGTCGCCGTTATCGAAATTTACATTTTCAATTAAAACATCTTTCGCGTATTCCGGATCAATTCCGTCATTATTGTAATTCAATGATTTATAGCTTATTCCGCGAACGGTGATACTTTCTGATTTCAAGAGATGCAGACACCAGAACGGGGAATTTTCGATACGGATATTTTCAACCAGAATATTTTTACAATTAAAAAACTGAATCAGCTGTGGACGCATAAAATAACCTTCCCCAAACTTTCTGTCGTTCAGTGGCACGCTGTTATGGTTCATTTCACGACTGCGCATTTTGCCGTCGTTTTCTTTGGCTTTAAAGCTTTTCCAGATATTGCCTCCTTCACCGTCAATTGTTCCCTCACCGGTTATGGCAATATTCGAGCATTCGTAGGCATAAATTAATGGACTGTAATTGTACAGCATTGTTCCTTCCCAACTGGTCAGTACCATTGGCAGATAATCTTTTGGGGCATCACTAAATTTAATTTTAGCGCCTTTTTCTATTTTAAGATTGACATTGCTCACAAAGTGAATCGGACCATTTACTTTATAGATCCCTTTGGGTACAATTATGGTTCCGCCCTTGTTCTTTTTACACAAGGCCATCGCTTTGTCGAAAAAGGCTTTATTATTGGTTACAGAATCTCCTTTTGCCCCCAGTTTTACAATATTTACCTCATACGAAGGAAAAACGGGCAGCTGGATTCTATTCACGATAGCCTCTGCTGCTGCAGTTGGAAATTCCGTTTTCTGGGCGAAAGAACTCCATGAAATTACTAGAAAAAGAAGGCCTCTGAAATTCATATTTAATGTCTTTTTATGAAAACTATTTTTGTTTGGAAAACCAGTTTGGTACGCTGTCCTGAAGAATATTTTCTGTAGTATATTTTTCAGCTTCTTTTTTTGAAAGCTGATGCGACCATGAAACTCTTTTTGTCGGCTGATGTCCTTCGCCTTTGCAATTGTATTCGGCATAAAAAGCATTCTTTTCAGCTTCGGGTTTTGACCAGTTTTGCCAGCCTTCCGGTATTATCTGTTTTTCCATCTCACAATTCAGATACACTGTTTTGGCATAAATTCTCCACGGCCTTCCGAGATAAACGGCTGTTGCAGAAGGATCGGCTGTCAGTTTGCAATTTCTAAAAACAAAACCGAAATCATTTCCCTGCGGAGTTGAAGCAGCAGTGATATAAGAGCTTTTTATGCTGTGAATCACACAATTTTCGAATAAAGCGGTAGCGCTTCCAAAAATAAAATCAGTTGTTCCTTCGATATAACAATCCTTAAAATAGTGTTTGCTTTTTTCACCTGACAGGTACAATGTATCCTGATTTCCCAGTATCCTGCAATTTGAAACCTGTACACGATTCGCCACCACCGACAATGCAATGGCCTGACCATTATCGCCTGAAGTATTTTTAATGGTTAAATTGGATACTGAGGAATCATCTCCTTCCACTAAAACCGTGTACGTATGAAAAGTACTGTTTCTTCCTAAATTTATTTTCGAAAAATTATCATCGAAAGTAATAATGGTGTTTTCTTTACTTTCCCCAATCAGCTCCAGATGCGTATTCCATTCCGGGATTCTGACTTTTTCAGCATAAGTTCCGTTTTTGATACGGATCGTTACTTTTTCATACGGGAATGACGGAGCCGCATTTATGGCCTCCTGAATTTTTGTAAAATCCCCCGAGCCGTCCTGCGCCACAATCATTTCTTTATCAGACCCGCTTTTATAACTGTTCTGAGCGATTGCTGCAAAGCCTGTAAGTAATAAAGTAAATACTATTATTTTTTTTAATGGAATCATCTTCTTTTATTTCGTTATTCTAAACCAGTCCACAGCTACATTACCGGAATCGTTGGTCACTTTCTGACTTAAAGCAAAAAGTCCTAATTTGGCTCCGATCCATTTTCCCTCTTTGGCAGTAAAATTGGTACCTATGGGCTGATATTTTTTATCATCGGAACTGTAAAAAAAGCTGCAGATGCCTCCTTTTTTCACTTTAACCCTTAAGTATATCGTATTGTTTTCGACCAAAACAGCTTTTGTTTCTGTTTCCGAAATTGTTTTGTCAAAAGTTCCGGTTTTCTGATTCAAGTACAATTTGCCATTATTATTTCTCAGGCATAAATAACTGTAATCCAAACCCATTATCAAAAGACCTGTCGTTTCCCCGTCCAGTCTGGCATTGAAAGTCAGTTTGGTGGTAGCCATAAATTCTTCGGCAGGAAATTTTTGCAGCAATAAATTCTGAGCGTCAAAAATTCTCTTTTCATCCTTAATACTGTTGATACAAAACAAGTTCAAATAGCCTGAACTGGTTGGAAATCCCCACTGAATCCGGGAATTGGCCTGCCATTGCCACTGCAATCCTAATGTAGGCAAATTAAACTCGTCTGATGTGGCAGGGGTTTCAATTGGGTATTTTTTTCCAACGTTCGGTTTTTTGAAAGTGGTGACCGGCTCTCCGATGCCGTTTTTATCCAAATCCTGTCCCATTACGGGCCAGTCGTTTTCCCATTTCATGGGCTGCAGGTGCACAATTCTGCCATAAGCGCCTTTGTCCTGAAAATGAATGAACCAGTCTTCACCCGTCTGGGTTTGTACCCAGGCGCCCTGATGTGGGCCATTTATGCTGGTTTTTCCCTGTTCTAAAACCTTTTTCTTCTCGTAAGGCCCCCAAACATTTTTTGATCTTAAAACGGTTTGCCAGCCGGTAGAGACGCCGCCTGCCGGAGCAAAAACATAATAGTAGTTATTTCGTTTGTAAAACTTCGGGCCTTCAATGGTGCTTTCGCTTTCGTGTCCGTCAATTATCATGACCTCGTCATTGTTCGCCACGGTTCCTTCTGCATTCATGGTACAAATCACTAACAAGCTCTTAATCTGCGCACGGCTTCCCGCAAAGGCATGAACCATATACACCTTTCCGTCATCATCCCATAAAGGACTTGGATCGATAAGTCCCAGGCCTGCTTTCACCAAAAGCGGTTCCGACCATGGGCCTTCGGCTTTTTTTGATTTTATCATATAAATTCCAAAATCAGGATCGGGGTAATAAATATAAAATTCATTGTTATGATAAGTAATACTCGGAGCCCAGACACCATTCCCGTGCTGTACTGTATTGTAGGTTTCGAATGGCGGCTGTTTGGCCAGTGCGTAGCTTATAATTTTCCAGTTAACCAAATCCTTGGAATGCAAAATCGGTACTCCCGGAATGCAGTTAAAAGATGAAGCGGTCATGTAAAAATCATCTCCTACCCGAACCGCATCCGGATCTGAATAATCGGCATGAATAATCGGGTTGGTGTAGGTTCCGTCTCCATTATCCGGAATCCACACTTGTGCGAAATTCGGTTGTATCGAAAATACGGATAACAAAAAAAAGATGATTTTTATGTTTTTCATTTAAAGAAAATTTAGCTTTTCTGATTAGACCTGACAGGTTTTTAAAACCTGTCAGGTCTTTGTGTTCAAAACAAAAAAGTTGATCTGACCTATCTGTTCAATTCTAATGCTGCCAGAATAAAAGGGCCTGTTGCTTTCGGATCGTTGTCTTTTTTTCTTTCGTTTACGTAATATTCGTAAGAGCCATCACGATATGGATTCCCTCCTAAACCCGCCACCTGACAAGCCTGGGTTAAGGTGATTCCGCCGTCTTCATCTACTTTTTTGATCAGTTGAGTTGTGAGGCCGTCAAAGGCTTTGTTGGCCAGTTTTTTATATTTTTCAGGCAGATATCCTTTGTTGGCTCCTTTGGCAAAAGCATACGCAAACATCGATGATCCTGACGCTTCCAGGTAATTTCCTTTTCTGGCGCCCTGATCGGTTACCTGATACCATAAGCCGGATTTGTCCTGATATTTGGCTAAACTGGCCGAAACATTATTTAAGTATTTAACCAGTTCTTTTTGTTTTGGATGGTCTTTTGGGAAATAATCCAGCACATCAACCAAAGCCATGGTGTACCATCCTAAAGCTCTGGACCAGAAATTAGGAGAGTTTCCTGTTTCTTTATTTGCCCATGGCATTTCTTTGCTTTCATCCCAGCCGTGGTATAATAATCCTGTTTTTGGATCGGTTGCATGCAGCTGAATCAGCTCAAACTGTTTTGCGATATCATCCAGGCTTTTTCCGTTTTCAAATGTAACGGTATATTGTGCATAAAAGGGCTCTCCCATATACAACCCGTCCAGCCACATTTGGTTCGGATAGATTTGTTTGTGCCAGAATCCCCCACTTTTTGTACGTGGCTGTTCGGCAAGCTGCTTGCGGATGGATTGTAAAGCGGTAAGGTATTTTTGTTCTTTTGAAGTAGCATAAATATCAAAAAGAAGACGGCCCGGCACCACTAAATCAATATTATACTTATCGAATTCATACGTTTTAATACTGCCATCATTTTGTACCAGTGTGTCTACATAACCTCTTATGTAGGCTTTGTATCTTGGATCCGGATTTTTTTTATATAATTCTTCGATGGAATGTAAAACCAGGGCGTGGACATAATCCCATTTGGCTGTTTTTGAATCGTCGATCATATAGGCCTGAGGATGGCGTTTCATCAAAGTCAAAGCCATTTTATCGGACCATTTTAAATCTTTAGAAATAACGATATCCTTATTTGCCGGTTCCTGAGAGGTTATTTTACAGCTTGTCAAAACCATAAGTCCAAGTATTACAACCGATACAAATCCTTTTTTTCTGTTATTTTTCATTTCAAAATATATTTAAATTCTGTTATTTATTCAACTCGATTGCACTTAACAAAAATGCTCCTATACCTATTGCCCCGTTTTCTTTTGTTTTGGCAGTGAGGTAATAATCATTGGTGCCATCGCGAAACGGTTTTCCTCCCAGTCCTACATTGGAAGAAACATTGAGAATCGTTATTACTCCTGTTTTATCCACTTTTACAAATTCTTTTACAAAACTGTCAAATGATTTTTGGGCTGTTTTTTTATAGGATGAAGGCAAATATCCTTTGTCTGCCCCTTTTGCAAAGGCATAAATAATCATTCCTGAAGCAGATGGTTCTACATAATTGCCATACAACTGAGGCTTATCTGCTACCTGGTACCACAACCCTTCCGGGCTTTTGCATTCATTTACATTTTTTGCAATCTGATTGAGGTATCCGACCAGTACTTTGTATTTTGGATGTGATTTTGGGAAATAATCCAGTGTTTCAACCAATGCCATCATGTACCAGCCAATCCCGCGCCCCCAGATGGTTGGTGAAGTTCCCGTTTGTTTATTGGCCCAGCCAATTGCTTTACTTTCGTCCCAGGCCTGATAGGGTAAACCTGTATTTTTATCGATGATATTATTTTGCGCCAGTTCAAATTGCTTAGCAATATCGTCCAGGCTTCTTCCATTTTCATACTTTACGGTAAATTGCGTGTAGAAAGGTTCACCCATATACAGGCCGTCAATCCACATCTGGTCCGGATAAATCTGTTTGTGCCAGAATCCTCCGCTTGGTGTTCTCGGCTGGGTTTCGAGTTGATTTCTTAATTGTCCCGTAATTTTTAGATAGCGGGGATCTTTTGTCAGATCGTATAAATTAAACAAAAGTTTTCCCGGGCTTAAATAATCGATATTGTATTCTTTGCTATCGTATTTTTTAAGGTTTCCGGTACTGTCGATCATTTCATCAACGTAGTCTTTTATGTAATTGAGGTATTTTTTGTTGTTTGTTTTCTGATATAATTTTTCAAAACCGCACAATACAAAACCCATTTTATAATCCCACTTAGGCTTGTCATTTCCATCGAGCTGCCAGGCATTCGGGTATTTATTTAAAATAGAAAGTGCTGTTCTTTCCGACCATTTTAACTGATCGGAAATAACCCATGAATCATCCTGCTGCTGTGCTGTTACTTTACTGTTAACAATGAGCAGTAAAACAACAAGGCATTTTATAAAATTGATTTTTACACAGACCGGTTTAAGCATACGATTACATTTTACCTTTTTTGTTTAGTACTTCTAATTTATCGTTCAGGTATTTTACAAATTCTTCCTGTGTTTTAATTCCGTTTACTTCTTGTTCCCAGGCGCCCAAAAGGTAAAATGAAGTTGCTTTGGTTGTGGGTTTGAATACTAACAAATAATCTAAATCCGTATCTTCAATACTCTCGATTGTACTTACTTGGTAGAAAATAGCCATTCCAAGTTTATCCGGAACTAAGGATTGCTGACCGTAAGTGGCCAGATAAGCCCATTTTTTATTTTTGCTTTCTTTTTTAAGTAATTCGGTATTTTTCTGTTTGACGATTCCGGTACAAATTCCCTGAATGGCTTTGGATGCTTTTATGGTATGCTGTGTATATAGCTGGTCCGGTTTAATGGTCAGTTCTGAGGTGAAATTGATTTTATCAGCCGCTGTTTTCCATCCGTAATAATCAATTTTTACTACCGATTCGTTGGTTTTATTGCTCACATAGGCAATCGTTGAATCGACTTCACGGAAGTGTAATTTCTCCTTGTTCAGGTAACGATCGATGGATCCGATTCCGATTCCTTTTCCGGCTTTCAGGATATCTGCTCCCCAATCGCTCATTTCGTGGTACGAATCGAAATTATCCTGCCCTACTTTTGGTAATATATTCGCTGACGTTTTCTTTCCGAAAATATCAATCGCATTTCTCCAGTCCAGATACAAACGGTATCCGATTCTGTTATTTTCCCATCCCGGGCCTTCGTAACGGATATCAAAAGAATGATCGGTATGTTCCGGAGCTAATTTTAATTTGTCTACATTTTTAAAAACTGTACCACCAATATATTTTCGGCCTTCCCATTTTCCGTCTGTTTTGGCTGAAATTTCGGCATAGGTTTTAGCTGTTTTCACATCGTATTTTTGGGCATTTGCAGCAGTAAAACCGAATAGTACTAAGGCTGCTATTTTTATTTTTACTTTCATTATAGGGTAAATTATTTAAAAATTGTATCTAAAAACTGTGTGGTATAAACAATCGTCTGACTAAACCAGGGTTGAAAAAACCAAAAGGAATGTGGTGAATTCTCTATTGTTTTAACCTCATTATAAATCTTATTCTGATTTAAAAGGACAATCATATCGTCTCTTCCGGCATGAAATCTTTCGAAACTGCTGCTTATAAAAAGTACCGGTGGTGTATTTTTGTCTGCGTGGCTTAAAGCCGAAGCGTTTTTCCAGTTTTCCGGATTTTCATCATAAGTCCCATTCAGCCAAAAAGCGGCCATTTCTCCTTCTTTTGATTCGGGATGTTTGAAAGCCAGAACACCGTCTATATCTATAATTACGTTTACTGCTGAAGAGGATTTGCTTTTATTCGTTACATCCTCAAAAGCCGGATTTCCATTTGTTGTACCGATCAAAGCTGCCATTTGTCCGCCCGAAGAGCATCCTAAAACCGCAATTTTGTCCGGAGCTACACGGAATCTTTTGGCATTATCTTTTATAAAACGGATCGCATTTTTTACATCGTAAATCCCTTCCGGGTATTTTGCTTCTGTTGATAATCTGTATTCGATGGCAAAACAAGAATATCCTTTTGAAGCTATTTCCTGCGCCAGCTCATGCATTTGGTTTTTATTCCCGGATCTCCAGCCTCCTCCGTGAATCAGGATTACAGCGGGATTTAATTTTTTGTTTTTATTTAAAAAGGCATCAAAATGTAAGGCCCTGCTTTTTTTCCGATCATAAACCACATCATTCAGCCGATTAACATTTGGATTTTTTTCTGACCGGGCAACTGTTATAAAAGGATAGGTATCTATTAATTTGGCATAGGTACTTTTTACGGTGTATGAAGTATCTGTACGGTATTGACTTCGAGCATCGATGACTTTTAAAAACAAGACTAAAAGTACTACTATTTTTTTCATCTTCAATTTCTCAATTTCAGTTAAGAAAGGAGCCTGACCATGTTCAGACTCCTTTTTAACTGCTTCAAAAAAACTAATATTTCAAAATTACAAATTACTAATATCCCGGATTTTGTGGAAAATCTTTATTTTGATTTAAGTCCAGTGCCGTTTGAGGGATTGGTCTTAAAATTTTTAACTGTCCGCCTACCCCAACAAAGTTTGCAGCCTTAATTTTATAATTATAAGCCGAAGCTCTGGCCACTAATGTTCCGGTACGTTTTAAGTCAAACCAGCGTTTGTATTCTCCCACCAATTCTCTTCCTCTTTCATCTAAAATATAATCGATATTGAATTGTCCGATTGTTGCATTGGCTACTCCGGCTCTTCTTCTCACTTCGTTTAAACGATCTAAACCTGTTGCTGGTACACCTGCTTTTAAATAGGCTTCTGCCGCAATTAAATACGTTTCACCTAATCTGGCCACAATAATATCTCTTGTACTAACAGGACCTGTACTGGATGGTGTAGTCGGATCCGGGTCATCAAACTTCTTTACGGGAATGGTATAGCAGTCACGGTTATCGATTAAAGTATGCGCTGCATCGTATTCTCCCCAAGGGTGATATACAAAAGTGGCTGCTTTTCTGGATGCATTAGCCGTTTCCCAGGCCAGTCTGTCCGCAGGCGTAAACCATTTTGGTTCGTAAAAATGTCTCACTTTTAAAGCAGCCGGATTGGCACTTCTGTAATACGGAAAATAAAGAACTGTTTTAGTCTGTCCGTTGTTAGTTTCCGGACCTTCCAGTATTTCGGTCATAAAAGTGGCATCCCATCTTTTATCCCCTTTCTCATATAAACTCAAAGCATAAGCTGTTGGACATAAATTATAGCTTCTTAATGGCGCTCCTGTTTCTGCTCCTCCTAAATAAGGGCCAAAATAGTAAAACTGGTTGTTTCCTAATTTGGTAGGATCCGTGCTTGTTGACGCTTTGTCGTATTGAACAGAAAAAATTGTTTCTGCATTTAAATCGTTGCCGGGTTTAAATAACTGATCGAAAGCAATACCTAAAGTTTGTCCGGCAATAGCAGCGTCTGCATAAGCCGCAGCTTTTGAGAAATCGTCTGGTTTGCCATAAGTTTCATATCCTCTGGTTAGGTACACTTTAGCAAGTAAATCATTTACAGCTCTTTTGTTTACTTTTCCGGATGTAGCATACGCAGAAGTTCCAACGCTTGCTAAAGCTGCGTCTAAATCTCCTATAATTTGCGTATACACTTCTTCCGCTGTATTTCTTTTAAAAGATAAAACAGGACTTGTAACATGTTCATTTACAATTGGAACACCGCCATAAGTCTGTACCAGTAAAAAATAAGCCTGTGCTCTTAAAAATCTGGCTTCTCCTACTAAAGTATTTAAGTTTGAAGTCTGTTCTGTTATTCCTGAATAGTAAATCGTTTTATTTACCGATTGAATTAACTGGTAACAAGGACGGTACAAATCAGCTACGTTATCTGCCGTAGGAATTAAAAGCGTGTACTGGCTCAGACCTGCCGGTTCCGGTGTTCTTCCCTCAGCGTACATGTCTGTGCCGGATTCAAACAACCAGGGATTTCCGCCGTAAATACTTTTTAGCCAGGCGTAATTTGAATTTACCAATAACTGAAATCCGGATGCGGTTTTATAAGTTTCATCAGCCGGTACATTTGAAAGGCTTTCTTCTTCAATATAGTCGCTGCAAGAGCTTAAAGCCGAGATAATAATTCCTAATACTATAATTATTTTTTTCATTTGATGTCTTGATTAAAATTTAACACTTATTCCCAACTGCGTTGTCACGGATGCCGGACGGTTTACTCCAAAAGGAGATGCTGCCCATTCCGGATCATATCCATCGAAATTTGTAAATACAAACGGATCTAAAACATTTACATAAATTCTCAGGTTGCTCATTTTAAGTCTTTTTAACAATTCTGCATTAAATGTGTATCCTAAAGATATATTTTTAATCTTCACATAAGAAACATCTCTGTAATAACCGAATAAAGAAGTCCAGTAAGCTCCTGCACCAGTGGCAACCGGTCCTGGTCTTGGGTTTGTATTATTCGCATTCGCCTCAATACCTGTTCCGTTTGTCGGAATAAAATAATCCATTGCTAATTTCTGACGGCCTCTGTCGCTTACATCGGCAAAGTTTTGGTGAAAAGTACTCAAAACGGTTTGTCCCTGACTTGTCAGTACCGAAAAGTTAAAATCAAAATTCCCTACGGTTAATTTAGAATATAAACTTCCCTGCCAATCCGGATTGACGTTACCAATTACCGTTCTGTCATCACTATTAAATTTACCATCTCCATTCAGGTCTTTTGGTTTTGCCTGACCCGGCAGCATATTATAAGTTGCTGCTTCTGCCTTCTGACTTTCCTGCCAGACACCATCATATACATAATTGTAATTAGGATTTAACTCTGATCCTAAAATTAATTTATTTCCAATATCACTCACCTTATCCTGGTTGTAGATAGATTCCAGTTTATTTACGTTTTTAGTGAAGGTAAAAGTAGTTTCCCAGTTTACGAAGTCACTTTTAATAATTTTAGTCGTTAATAAAACCTCGACCCCTTTATTGCTTACCGAACCTACGTTGGCAAAAGTATTTTTATATCCTGTTTCAAGAGGTAATTCCTGTTTGTAGATTAGCTTGTCAGATAATCTGTCGTAAACATCTACGCTACCCGAAATTCTGTTTTTCAGGAATCCAAAATCAAGTCCGAAGTTAAGTTCTCTTGTTTTTTCCCAGGTCAACTGCTGATTGGCTAAATTTTCGGTCTGCCAGCCGGAAACTACATTCGCCCCGTTCGCATAAAAAGTCTGCTGGTTTAATAAAGCCTGAGAAGTGTAAGGAGCTACGTTATCATTTCCGGTATACCCCAAACTGGCGCGTAGTTTTAAGTCCGAAATTACAGTGCTGCTTTCTAAGAAAGATTCTTTGTTGATTTTCCATCCTAAGGCTACAGAAGGGAAACTCTGCCATTTATTTCCTTCCGACAAAACAGATGACCCGTCCCATCTGGAAGAAGCTGTTAATAAATATTTGTCTTTAAACGTATAATTTAAACGAACGGCATAAGAGCTTAATGTATTTTTTTGATACCCTGAGCTTATGTTATAACTGGTCTGAACTCCGGATCCCATATTATTAGATCCTGTATTAAAAGGCTGATTGTTAGAATACAAATAAGAAGTTTCATCTGTGTTAGAATACAAACTTTGTAGTAACAATACGCTAAAATCATGTACTCCCGCAAAAGTTTTTTTCAAATCAATCTGGTTATCCCAGGTGTAATTGAAATTATTGAAGTTTTTAATCGATGCTGAATTTTTTCCATTTAAAGTAACACCCGCATTGGTTTGTGCGCCATATCCGGTGCTTGTAACCGTATTTTCTATTCCGGCTGCAAATGTTGTTTTAAAGGAAAGCCATTTTAAGGGCTGGTATTGAAAAAATACGTTACCCACAGACTGCCATGTTTTTTCGGTTTGGGAAGAATTGGCAATTTCCATTAACGGGTTAACGGTACTCGTTTTATTAATTGCCCATGAACCATCAGGATAGGTTAATTTACCAGGCAGAAAAAACAAATTTCCTACTTGTTCATTTCCGGCAGCATCAACGGCCCATGGAGACATTAACGGACTAAGCCTGAAAGCGTCCTGCATGGCTAAATCACTTCCTAATTGTGTAGCAACTCTGGCAATAGTAATGTTGGCACCAGTTGTAAATTTGTCGTTTATCTTGTGATTTAATCCTAATTTAAAAGAATATTTATCAGTTGAATCATTGTCAATAAGCCCTTCGTCACTTTGTACCCCAAAACCTAAATTATAACTCAGACCCGAATCAGAACGTCCGGAAACGTTCAGATAGTTATTTTGGGTCATACCTGTTTTAAGAACCGCGTCTGCCCAGTCAAAATTGTAACCGCTTTTTGCTCTTGATACTAATAACGGACTTTGATTTCCGGCTAACGTGGCAAGCTGTGCCGGGGTCTGAGTAGCCGGTGTTGCGCTCATGTAAGCTACCTGGTGAAATTTCCACCACTCTTCACCATTCATCATTTTCGGAAGTCTTGCCGCTTCTTTTGTACCGTAAGAAGAATCAAAAGTTACATTGATTCCGGATTTTACGTTTGCACCGCTTTTAGTGGTTACAATGATAACACCACTCGCTCCTCTTGAACCGTAGATAGCAGCAGAAGAAGCATCTTTTAAAACGTCCATTCTTGAAATATCCTGTGGATTAAGAAAATCAATATTATCAACAGGCACTCCGTCTACAACGTATAATGGAGAAGAGCCTACCAAAGAGTTATTTCCTCTGATGACCACTTTAAATCCGTCACCGGAACGTCCTGAAGAAGAGGTAATGGAAACTCCGGGTGTACTTCCCTGAATGGCTTCAAGAGCACTTGTTGTATTTCTTTCGGTAATGGTTGCAGCGTTAATGGTACTGATCGAACCTGTTAAATCTGTCTTTTTTACCGTTCCGTAACCCACGACTACAACTTCATTCAATGAATTGGATTGTTCTGCCAGACTCACATTTATTTTAGACTTTCCTGCAACACTAACTTCCTGTGTCTGAAATCCTAAATAAGTGATAACTAATATTGCTTTATTATTTGTAACATTTATTTTGAAACTCCCTTCAAAATCTGTTGAAGTTCCGTTTTTAGTTCCTTTTTCCTGAATATTTACTCCCGGAAGCGATAATCCTGCTGCATCTGTAATTTTCCCCTCAATCACAGTAGACTGAGCGCTCACTGTATTGCTCAAAAGGAAATTCAGGAAAAATAAAAATACCACATTGTATTTTATTTTTTTCTTTGATAGTTCTTTAATGTTCATAGTTTATTTAATAGTTTGGTTAATTGATAGTTATTTTAGTTTTTAATTGATTCTACTTTTTTTCCATTGATATAAGTATTTATAAAATTTACATTTTTAACATTTTTAAGCGAATAGACCGAATCTACTTTTTCAATTACGACATCTTTAAATGTGATATTTTCTATCGGTGATTCTTTGTAACCATCGGCCAGAATCCCGTATTTTCCACCGTTTTTGACTTTGATATTTTCAAGACTTATATTTCTGATAGCCGGTATAAAATTTCCTTTTTGGGCTCCGTACACATCATAGGTCATTGTTGCTCTCAAAACACATTCTCTCACCGTCCCTACTTCAATATTCCTGACATAGATATCCTCTGTTGTGCCGCCTCGTTTTGAGTTGGTTTTAATTCTGATGGCCCTGTCAAGATTTGGACTGTCCATGATGCAATTTTCAACAAAAACATTATTGACTCCTGCCGATATTTCACTGCCCATAACTACTCCGCCATGACCGTCTATCATTTTACAATTCTGAACAATAATATTTTTACTTGGAATGGCAACTCTTCTTCCGTCTGCGTCTCTTCCTGATTTGATGGCAATACAGTCGTCTCCCGTATTAAAAGTGCAGTTTCTGATAATTATATTTTGGGAATATTCCGGGTCACATCCGTCATTATTAGGTCCGTGGCTGTTTACCAGCACCCCGTCAATGATCATATCTTTTGATTTTATGGGATGTAAAACCCAAAAAGGAGCATTAATAATCGTAACATCTTTTACTAAGACAGTATTGCATTCGAAGAATTCAATAAAAGTTGGCCGTAAATAACGTCCTTCACCGAAAACCCTTTCGGAGACCGGAACTCCTTTTTCGGCCATAGCAATCAAAACTTCACGGTTTTCCGGATCATTTTGTGATGGAATTCCTTTCTGCCATCCGTAGTTTTTACCTCCTGCCCAAATCCACCAGTTTGTACTATTGGCCTGACCGTTAAGGGTCCCTTTGCCGGTTATCGCAACATTGGTTTTGTTTTTTGCATATATAAGAGGGGAATAATTCATCAGTTCTGTTCCTTCCCATGATGTATGCACTAAGGGATATTCTTTTGCATCTGTACTGAAAAGAATCTCTGCCTGATCTTCTAAATGCAGGTTTACATTACTTTCTAAATGTATCGGCCCGGTAAGGTATTTTCCGTTTGGAACCAGTACTTTTCCACCACCGTTTTGAGCACATTCTTTAATTGCTTTTTCAAAAGCCATTGTATTAGATGTTTTTCCGTCGGCTACTGCACCAAAATCATTTATATTATAAGTCTTGTCGGAAAAATGCGTCAAATGGATGCTTTTTATGATTAAATCCTTTTTTTTCCATGGATCAGCTTCAGAAATACCGGATACTTGCTTAGCACAGGACAAAAAAAACAGGAATACCAAACCGAAAACGGCTGCATTTTTTACTGTTATAGTCTTATTTGTAATCATTTAAAGAATATTTTATGAGTTGAGGCCAGCAAATGCAACCTTTTATGTAATCGATTACACGAAAGTAAAAAAATAGTTTGACTGCACCAAATTTATTTAGAAAAAATTTATATATTTAATTTTTATTAGGAACTATATTTACACTTAATGTAAAAAAATGAATAATTTATTATGATTGTAACATTGAAAACGTTTGAGATACAAGTTATGGTAATCGATAACAATTTTTATTTGTTAGCTAAAAAAGATGTACTTTTGTCCAGTAATTAACCTGAAAACCTTTTGAATGAGCGAAAAAATAACTATTTATGATATTGCCAAAAAATTAAATATCACTGCTGCTACAGTTTCCAGGGCGTTAAATAACAATCCGAAAATAAAAGAAAGCACCCGTGAGTTAGTGATCAAAACGGCAGCTTCAATGAATTACAAGCAGAACAAGCTGGCTCTGGCATTAAAAAGTGGCCGAAGTAATAATATAGGCGTTATTGTTCCCCGTATTGACAGCAATTTCTTTGCTTCTGTTATCAGGGGGATTGAAGAAGAATTACACCCGCATGGTTATCAGGTTATTATTTGCCAGACCCATGAAGATCCTAAAAGAGAAAATGAAAACCTGTATACCTTAATCGATGCGCAGGTAGATGGCATACTAATGTCTGTTACTGATGTGACCAACGAAAACACAGGTGCTTTTCATTATGTTTTAGAAAAAAATGTACCTCTGGTATTTTTTGACAGAAGCAAACATATTGATGGTGTAAGTTCTGTCACGATCAACGACTTTAAAGGCGGATACATGACCACAAAACATCTGATTGATGAAGGCTGTACGAATATTGCTCATTTTTCAGGAGATCAGTCGCTTGAAATTTTTAAAAACAGGTTTTTAGGCTATAAACAAGCACTACTGGATAACGGAATGACATTTAAAGAAGAATATGTAATTCGTACCAAAAGTAGCGTCGAGGCCGGTAAAGATGCCGTAAATATTTTACTGGAGCTCAAAACTCCGCCTGATGCTATTTTTTCATCGAGTGATTTTGCTGCTTTAGGAGCTATTCAGGAATTGAAAGATAAAAACATCAGTATCCCTAAGGAGTTTTGCGTAGCAGGCTTCAGTAATGAACCGTTTACCAAATTCATGGAATTATCGATTACTTCCGTGGACCAGTCTCCCCTTGAAATGGGAAAAATGTCAGCCCGTGTTTTCCTGGAACAGGTTGATAAAACCGACACGATCAAAATCGAAAAAAAGGTAGTGCTCGCACCGGAATTACACATTCGTAAATCGTCTTCGAGAACTGCCATTTAAATTTTTTCTTTACCATATAAGTGATGTAAGTTCATTTTAGCTTTGCGCATTTTTGCTGCAGCTTCGCTTAAACAATATTATTTGGACGCACTGCTGTGCGTCTTTTTTTTGCCACGAATTACACAAATTTGCACGAATCTTTACGCTAATAATTTGTGTGAATTCGTGTAATTTGTGGCAACCTTTTTTTTAATCATTTAAATCACCACAATCTGTGGCTTACATTTTCTTCTAAATCAATTATATGGTAAAACAAGATAAGACGCACTGCTGTACGTCTTTTTTTTGCCACGAATTACACTAATTTGCACGAATCTTTACGCTAATAATTTGTGTGAATTCGTGTAATTCGTGGCAACCTTTTTTTAAATCATTTAAATCACCACAATCTGTGGCTTATATTTTCTCATATCACTTACATGGTAAACAAAAAAAGACGCACTGCTGTGCGTCTCTACGTTTGCTGTGCGTCTCTACGTTTATATTATGCTAAATTCTTAAAGCGAAACCCCTCTTTTCCAGGGAATAAAATCATTTTGGTTTAAGATGGCTGCTTTGGTTTTAATGGTACCGCTTGCAACCTCGATAATGAATTCCAGCATTTCATCGGCCATTTCGTCTATCGATTTCTCGCCTGTAATAATTCCGCCGGTGTCGATGTCAATAATGTCAGACATTTTCGTCGCTAATTCCGTATTAGAGGAAATTTTCACAACCGGTGCAATCGGATTTCCTGTCGGAGTTCCCAAACCTGTTGTAAACAAAACCATATTAGCTCCTGAACCTACCATTGCAGTGGTACATTCTACATCGTTTCCTGGTGTACAAAGCAACGTTAATCCCGGTTTTGTGATGTATTCTCCATAATCAAAAACACCTGTAATTGGTGAAGTCCCTCCTTTTTTAGCAGCTCCGGCAGATTTCATCGCATCTGTAATTAAACCGTCTTTTATGTTTCCCGGAGATGGATTCATATCGAATCCTGAACCTGCATCTACCACTGTTTTTTCGTACCATTGCATTAAATCCAGAAAACGTTTTCCGCTTTCGTCTTCTACACAACGGTTGACCAGTTCCTGCTCTACACCACATAATTCAGGAAACTCAGAAAGAATGGTTGTTCCTCCCAAAGCAGCCAGTAAATCTGAGGTCACGCCTAATGTCGGGTTGGCTGAAATTCCGGAAAAACCGTCAGAACCGCCACATTCCAGACCAATGGTTAATTTAGACAATGGTGCCGGCGTTCTTTGAATATCGTTTGCTTTTTTGATGGCTTCGAAAGTGTCTTTTACCACACTGCTTAACATCTTTTCAATAGTTCCTATTTGCTGTTGATCGTAAATTAAAACCGGTTTTTTACTGTTTGGATTTATGGCATCCAAAGCATCTTTAAAAATCTGAATCTGAAGATTCTGACAGCCTAAACTCAAAACAGTGGCTCCCGCCACATTTGGATTGTTTACATATCCCGCCAATAATTTAGCCAGACTGTGCGAATCCTGACGGATTCCGCCACATCCGCCCTGATGTGTAATAAATTTCACTTCAATATTATTGAACAAATTAGCATCGTTTGAAGCCGCTTCATTACCTGTACCCCCCGTTTCAGTTTTCACCAAAGAACGAAGCAATAATTGATAATCATTTTCCTTAGGCTTCATTAATTCCTTTTCGAAGATATCTTTAAGGATTTCGATGTTTCTGTTTTCACAAAAAACCAGGGGGAAAAACAACCATACATTTTCAGTTCCAACCTGTCCGTCTTCTCTGTGATAGCCCAGAAAAGTTCTATCTTTCCATTTATCGATATTGGGCTTTGTCCATCCAATAGTTTCCGTTTTACCAGTCACTTTATCACTTTCGTGCTTTACATTTAGGGTAGAAAGCAATCCGCCTTTTTCGATTCCGGCACTTGCTTTTCCAACTAAGACACCGTACATAATAATCCTGTCACCTATATTCAAAGGAACCAAAGCAATTTTATGCTTCATCTTCACATCTGATTCAATTGTAATATCCTCACCTTCAAAGTTAATTACCTCTCCAGCCACCAGATTCACTAAGGCTACCGCTACATTATCGGTAGGATTAACTTTTATTAATTTTTTTTGCGTTTCCATAACTATCGTATGTGAGTTCCTGAATTATTTATTTTTTAAAATTGGAAAAACCTTGTTCCACACCATTTTCATCAATTTCCTTTAGTGCTTTTGCAATCGCTTCCGTCAAAGAAGGAATAACCGTTAAATCGGCATCCCAGAAACTTTTATTCTGCAGTGTCAGTGTCGCTATTTTATTATAATCATCTGATTTCCAAACTTCATTAAAAAAAGCAATGATATCTTCGCTATCATTCAATGGCAGCGTTTCCCCTTTCCATGTTCCTTTGTAAAAACGAATTAAACAGGCAAATGCAAAGGTCAGATGAACGGGCAATTTTTTATGAATAGCCACATATTCTGTCAAACTTGGCAAAACACGTACTTTGAATTTAGAAATCGAATTTAAGGCAATCGAAGACAATAAGTGCTTGATAAATGGATTTCTGAAACGGTCCAGAATTTCTTCAGCAAAACTGGTCAACTCTGCTTTGTCCATATTCAGTGTATCGTTGATTTCATCAAAAACAGCTTTGTTTACAAAATCTCCTGTAAATGCATTATCAACTGTTTCTTTAACAGTTTCATTTCCATAAAGCAATGAAAACGGAACCATAGCCGTGTGTGCACCATTTAGAATTCTAACTTTTCGGGTACGATAAGGCTGCATGTCTGCTACTATTTTTACATCTAAATCTGTTTTTTCAAACGGAAGTTTTGCTTTTAGGTCCTCATCACCTTCAATCACCCATAAAAAGAAACTTTCCGCACTTACAATCAGATCATCTTTATAGGATAATTGACTGTTGTATTCTTCAATCTGGTCTTTTGGATATCCCGGAACAATTCTGTCTACTAAGGTATTGTGGAAAGAACAGCTGTTTAAAAGCCAGGAAATAAAATCCTGCCCCAGTTTCCATTCCGTTGCATATTTTAAAATAATCTCTTTTAAAGTATCTGAATTATAATTAATCAGTTCACAGGGAATAATCGTTAATCCTTTGGATGTATCTCCGTTAAAATGCTTGAATCTTTCGTGTAAAAGCACCGTTAATTTTGCCGGAAACGAAGCCGGAGGCTGCATCGTCGGAAGGTCCGATTCTATATATTCAATACCTGCTTCCGTAGTATTTGATATAATGAAAGCCAGCTCTTCCTCTTTGGCCAAAGCCAGGTATTCCTGAAAAGAGGCATACGGATCGATTGCCTTTACAATATTGGTAATCAATTCTTTTTCCTCGATTTCCTGTCCTTTCTTCACCCCTTTCATAAACAAAGTATACAAACCATCCTGGGCATTAATCATATTAACCAGGCCTTTATCGATCGGTTGTACCACAGCAATTCCTGCATTAAAATCAGCTTCCTGATTTAATTTCTGAATCGCATATTCTACGAAAGCTCTTAAAAAATTACCTTCGCCAAATTGTACAATTTTTATTGGAAGCTTATTTGAAAACTCCGTATTTGATCTGTTTATTTTTTCCATTATAAATTCTTTACACCATTATAAACAATCATATTAGGTACTTATTTAGCTTTTATTTTTTTAATTGTAAAAGAAGCATTACACCTGAGTGAGTAAAATAAAATTTGCTGTGAGGAGTGACAAGATTTATTTTGCAAGCGCAATGCTCTGTTACAATATCTAAAAACTTTTAAAAAAATGGCAAGCCAAATAAGGAACGGGTATGATTATCCCTTATTTATTTTAATATTTTTGATGATCTCCAATACCTGACTTACTTTCGTTTTTAAGCCGTCAAAATCATTGTTATCGAGTATCTCTTTCGAAATTAATTGTGATCCCAAACCCACACAAAACGCGCCGGCCCCAATCCAGGAAGTAAGACTTTCCACTGTCGGCAAAACGCCACCTGTTGGCATAATACTGGTCCATGGGCAAGGCCCTTTTACTGCTTTTATAAACTCCGGTCCATAAATATCTCCGGGAAACAATTTGACAACTTCACAGCCTAATTCTTCCGCTCTGGCAATCTCCGTCAGCGTTCCGCAACCCGGTGACCACAATACTTTACGGCGGTTACAGGCGATTGCAATATCTTCCCTGAATACCGGGGTTACAATAAAATTAGCTCCGAGCTGCATGTACAAAGACGCAGCAGCAGCATCTGTTACAGAGCCTGCCCCTAACATCATTCCCGGTAATTCAGCCAGAGCGTATTTATTTAAAGCGCCAAATACCTCAAAAGCAAAATCACCGCGGCTTGTAAATTCCATTAATCTTGAACCTCCGTCATAACAGGCCTTCAGCACTTTCTTGCTCACTTCGATATCAGAATGAAAAAACAACGGAACCATTCCGTTTTCTTTCATTTGCGAAGCCACTTCAATTCTTGAATATTTTGCCATTTTCTGCTAACTATCTTGATACCAATCCGGCAGAATCGCCATCCAGCATATTTTCAACTTCTTTTAAAGTAGCCAGATTGTAATCTCCTGCAATGGTATGTTTTAAACAACAGGCTGCCACTGCAAAATCTAAAGCCCTCTGGTTATTATTCTGATATTCCGATAAACCATAAATCAATCCGCCCATAAAAGCATCACCGCTGCCTACTCTGTCTACTACAGGCGTTACTTCTTTTACAGCTGCCTGATAAATTGTTTTTCCGTCAAACAAAACGCCACCAATACGCTGGTGCGAAGCACTTACAGAATAACGAAGTGTTGTGGCGGCAATTTTTAAATCCGGAATCAATTCGAATAATTTAGCATACAAAACCGGAAGTGATTTCTCGTCCTGATAATTGGGATTCACTTTCGGAATTCCCAACATAAAATACGCAGTATCAATATCGCCCAGAATTACATTACTGTATTGCAGCATTTCCGGCATTACGGCACTTGGCGTTTTACCGTATTGCCATAATTTTGATCTGTAATTTAAGTCACATGAAATCGTGATTCCTTTTTTATGAGCTGCTTTAATGGCTTCCAGACAGGCTTCAGCGGCGCTTTCTGAAATCGCCGGAGTGATTCCGCTCCAGTGAAACCAGCTCGCACCTTCTAAAACTTTCTCCCAGTCAATAGTTCCTTTCTGAATAGTTGCCATGGAACTGTGTGCACGGTCATAAACCACATTACTGCCGCGTGTTCCGGCTCCGGTTTCCAGAAAATAAATTCCCAAACGCTCGCCGCCAAAAACAATGTTTTTAGACTCTACGTTCATTTTTCGCATTTCCTTCAGTGCGGATCCTCCAATTTCATTCTCAGGCAGGCGGGTTACAAACTCCGCATTTATACCATAATTGGCCAGTGAAACACAAACATTAAACTCACCGCCTCCATAAGAAGCTCCAAACTGTTTTGCCTGTGAAAAACGAAGATGTCCCTCTGTTGAAAGACGCAGCATTATTTCGCCGAATGCAACTATTTTACTCATATAGTTTTACTTTTTTACCATTATTAGATTACGTCTGAATCTTAACGGTTATTTTATTTTTCCAAAGATTCAAAGGATTAAAAGATTAAAAAAACTGATTAATCACCCTAATCTGCAAGCTCCAAATTCTTTCTTCTTTCTTCTATATTCTTTCTTCTATATTCTTTCTTCTATATTCTTTCTTCTATATTCTTTCTTCTATATTCCTCCTCCTCCTTAAAATTTGAAATACTCTTTTGCATTGTTATAAGAAATGTCCTGAACCAGTTTACCAATCCATTCCATATCGTTTGGAAGTTCCCCTCTTTTTATTTCGTCTCCCAGAAGATTACAAAGAATTCGTCTGAAATATTCGTGTCTCGGGAAGGATAAAAAGCTTCTGGAATCGGTCAGCATTCCAACGAAACAGCTGATTAATCCCATGTTTGAAAGGGCATTTAATTGTTTGGTCATTCCGTCTTTCTGGTCTAAAAACCACCATCCGGATCCGAACTGTACTTTTCCTCTGACACTTCCATCATTGAAATTACCAATCATGGTAGCCATTACTTCATTGTCAGCCGGATTTAAGTTATAAATGATTGTTTTTGTCAATTTATCTTTACTGTCCAGTGCATTTAAGAATGACGATAGTTTTTGCGCCTGCGGATAATCTCCAATGGAATCCCAGCCGGTATCAGGTCCTAAAATTCGGTGCATACGGGCATTGTTGTTGCGCAGGGCCCCTAAATGAAATTGCTGTACCCAGCCTTTTTCATGATATGCTTCCGATAAAAACAACAATATGGAACTTTGAAATTTTAAAGCTTCTTCGGGAGTTAGGATTTGATTTTCTCTTTTCTTTTTGAAAATGGTATTTACTTCGCTCTCGGTAAAGTTTTCAAAATAAATCTGATCCAGTCCGTGGTCACTTAACTTACAGCCATTTTGAGCAAAGAATTCTATTCTGTTTTTCAAAGCGTTACACAAATCAGAATAGGTATGAATCGCGATTCCGGATACGTCTCCTAAGGTGTCCAGATACCCGTTATACCCGTCATTTGAAATCAAAATGGCTTTATCAGGTCTGAAAGCAGTACTGACTTTTGTACCGAAGGGATTTTGAGCAATTTTCTGGTGATGCTCTAAATTATCGATCGGATCTTCAGTGGTACAGACCAGTTCCGCATTTGCTTTTTTAAGCAGGTTTTGCGTGCTGTAAGCTTCTGAATTTATTTTCTCCGAAGTTTCGATATAGATTTTCTCTGCTGATTTTTCATTCAGCAAATCATAGATATCAAAATAACGTGCCAATTCCAGGTGTGTCCAGTGGTATAAAGGGTTACGCATCGTGTACGGAACGGTTTTTCCCCAGTTTAAGAATTTATCTTTATCGGAACCGTTTCCGGTTACAAACTGCTCATTGATACCCAAGGTACGCATGGCTCGCCATTTGTAGTGATCTCCGTTGATCCAGACCTGTGTACTATTATCAAAGATTTTATCTTCGGCAATAAACTGCGGATTTAAGTGATTGTGGTAATCTATAATAGGCTGATTTTTAGAATAATTGTGATACAACTCTTCAGCATATTTATTTTCCAGTAAAAAGTTATCGTTTATGAAGGTCTTATTAGCGCTCATGTCTTTTAAAATATAGTTGAGAATTATTCTTCGTTTGAAGGTTTTCCAATGGTTGCAAGGATTCCGCCATCAACATATAAAATATGACCGTTGACAAAATCACTGGCTTTTGAAGATAAAAATATAGCTGCTCCGGCCAGATCACCGGGATCTCCCCATTTTGCCGCCGGCGTTCTGCTGATTATAAAATCATTAAACGGATGTCCGTCTACCCTGATCGGCTTGGTTTGTTCTGTAGCAAAATAACCGGGTCCGATTCCGTTGATCTGAACGTTGTATTTTGCCCATTCTGTAGCCATATTTTTAGTCAGCATTTTCAAACCGCCTTTTGCAGCAGCATAGGCACCGACTGTATTTCGGCCTAATTCACTCATCATGGAGCAAATGTTGATTATTTTTCCCTGTCTTCTTTCAATCATTCCTTTGGCAACATGTTTCGAAACAATAAAGGGGCTTACCAGGTCTATATCGATCACTTCTTTAAAATCGGCCACTTCCATTTCAATCAGCGGAATTCTTTTGATAATTCCGGCGTTGTTAATTAAAATAGCAATTGGACCTACTTCGTTTTGAATTTTTGCAACCGCAGCCATCACTTCCTGCTCGTCTGTCACATTAAATTTATAGCCCACCGCATTGATTCCTTCGTTTTGAAGTTCTTTTACAGCATCATCAATTTTTTGCTGTGAAGAGTTGCCATTGACAACAATTGTTGCTCCTGCCTGACCCAGTCCTTTTGCCATTGCCATTCCCAATCCGTGAGTACTTCCTGTGATAAGGGCAATTTTTCCGTTTATATCAAATAATGAATTTATCATCTTATCTTAAATCTGTAATTTTACAAACATCCATATCCCCGTAATCTAAATTCTCACCTGCCATTCCCCAGATAAAAGTATAATTACTGGTTCCTGAACCGGAATGAATGGACCATGGCGGAGAAATTACAGCCTGATGGTTATTCATCCAGATATGTCTGGTTTCCTGCGGCTGACCCATAAAATGACAAACGGCCTGATTTTCCGGAATGTCCAGATAGAAGTAAACTTCCATTCTGCGATCGTGAACATGTGCCGGCATGGTATTCCATACACTTCCGGGTCTCAGTTCTGTCATTCCCATCTGCAATTGACAAGTGGTTACAACACTGCCTATAATCATTTGGTTGACCGTACGGTGATTTGCTGTTTCCACTGTACCCAATTCTAATTTATTGGCTTCTGCCAGGCTCACTTTTACCGTTGGATAACTGGTATGTGCGGGTGCAGAATTGATGTAAAACTTAGCCGGATTAGTACTATCACTACTTTTAAAAACTACTTCCTTATTACCGCTTCCGATATACAAAGCATCCTTAAATCCTAATTCATACAGTTTTCCTTCCACGATAACAGAACCACTTCCACCTACATTAATAATTCCGATTTCTCTTCGTTCTAAAAAATACGGCGCTTTAAGAGGATCAATAGTTTCTAAGGTTAAATCACTTTTCACCGGAACTGCAGAACCCGCAATATAGCGGTCGTAATGAGAATAGACCAGGACAATTTCATCTTCCTTCATTAAATCATCAATTAAGAATTCATCTCTTAGCTGTTGTGTATCGTATTTTTTCACCGCTTCCGGGCTTGACGCGTATCTTGAACTATATTTTGTCATAATTTTAATTTAATGTAATCGATTGCACAAAATTATATTTTTATCTTTAAAAAACATATTTTTGAACTACTAAAGTTTTGTAAAATATTATAAACCTGTAATTGGACTGTATTTTGGCACTAATGTTTTCATTACGATCCAGCCTGTTAAGTAACAAACGGCACAAATGGAGAAAATGATAAAATAGCCCGATTCAATACCATGAAACCCCATGAAAGACATATTGGTTTCTTTGGCATAATCAAATAATAATCCGGAACCTTTATTAATTATTGTAGAACCCACTCCGCCTGCCAAACCTCCAATTCCGGTAATAGTAGCAATTGCTTTTTTAGGAAACATATCACCAACAGTCGTAAAAATATTTGCCGACCAGGATTGATGAGCCGCACCCGCAATACCAATTATGATTATAGGAATCCAGTAACTTATGTACCCTAAAGGCTGAGCAATTAAGGCCAGTAAAGGAAAAAAGGCAAAAATCAGCATCGCTCTCATTCTTCCTTCGTAGGGATTCATTCCTTTTTTCTCTACAAAATAGGTAGGCAGCCAGCCTCCGATAATAGAAAGCAGCGTAATCATATATAAAACAAATAAAGGCAAAGCGGCTTCTGTAGAATCCATTCCGTAAACAGAACTTAGATAAGCCGGAGTCCAGAACAAGAAAAACCACCACACACCGTCTGTCATAAATTTACCAAACGCAAAGGCCCATGTTTGTTTGTATTTGAAACAATCTACAAAAGATACTTTAGTAGAAGTTTCAGGCACATAACCCTCCATTTTAGCATCAGCAATATCATCCTGCTGAATATATTCCAATTCCGCAGCACTAACTCTTTTATGCCTTTCCGGTTTATCATACATAAAAATCCAAAATCCCATCCACACAAAACCCAAAGCTCCGATGATAATAAATGCCATTTCCCATCCGAAAGATTTGGCAATAAACGGAATTGAGATTGGTGCCGCTAATGCCCCAACCGTAGCCCCGGCATTAAATATACTTGTAGAGAAAGCCCTGTCTTTTTTAGGAAAATATTCTGCTGTTGTTTTAATAGCTGCAGGAAAATTTCCGGCCTCGCCAATTGCCAGAACAAAGCGGGCAAAAATAAATAAGGTCACACTCACATTAATCACCATTCCGGTATCCTTCACTGTACGAATTATATCTTTTGCACCTTCAAAACCAACAAACCATTCCCCTGTTATTATTCCGGATGTTGCAATTCCGCAAAATGCATGCAGACAGGCTCCTACAGACCAAATTCCAATAGCCCACAGAAATCCTTTTTTAGTATCTAACCAATCCACAAATCTTCCGGCAAACAATAAGGAAACTGCATAAAAAATAGAAAACAATGCGGTAATATTTCCGTAATCATTATTGGTCCAGTGAAACTCGGGAGCTATAAAATCATTCCAGGTCAACGAAAGTACTTGTCTGTCTAAATAATTGATTGTAGTTGCAAAAAACAACAATGCACATATACTCCAACGATATTTCCCTACAGAGGTGCTTTTCTGGCTCATAGTAACTGAATTTGTCTGGTTCATGGTAACGGTTTATTTTTTAATTTATAATTTCTGGTAACACATTTTCAACACTTTAGCCTCTTAGGGATTTCATTCTTCAAAAGTCAGAATACAACAAAAAAAACAAATAATGTAATCGATTGCACAAATATAGTTTTAAATCTTAATAATCCAAATAAATTGCATAAAAAATTATTTTACTTCTATAAATAAACACATCGCACAAAAAATAGAATGCTAAATTACATATTAAACAATATATCTGTTAAATGCCAATATGTAAAAAAAATCCGTTTTGGGTGTCAAAATTGTCCTAAAATTAATCTTTTTACATCATTTTCCAATATTTATTAGTGTGAAAAACACAATTATTAATTTATCTGTAAGATTAAAGCAATAAAAACAGTAAATTTGAACCTTATCCATTAAATCAAACGATAACTAAACCTTTATAAAATTGAAAAAATTAAAAACGCTTATCTTTAAAAACATAGGACTTAATCTGTTTCTATTTCTGGGAATACTAAATCAGTTACAGGCACAAAATCAGATTATACCACTTTGGAATAAAATACCGGGAGAGATCAAAACTGCGGATTATACTGAAAAAGAAACCCTAAAAGAGGGCAAAGTACAAAGTACAACTTTAGTTACAACCCCAACTTTAACGGTATTTTTGCCAAAAGAAAGCAAGCCCAATCAAACTGCTGTTGTTATCTTTCCAGGTGGTGGATATATGCATTTGGCTATTGATAAAGAAGGCACAAAAGTGGCGGAATGGTTTAATAGCCTTGGAATTGTTGCTTTCGTTCTAAAATACAGATTGCCAAATGATTTAATAATGAAAGACAAAACCATCGGCCCGTTGCAGGACGCACAGGAATCGATACGTTATGTAAGACAAAATGCCTCTAAATGGAATATTGACCCCAATAAAGTGGGTGTTATGGGCTTCTCTGCAGGTGGCCATCTTGCCTCTACTTTAGCTACTCATTACGATGATAAGGTATATGAAACTGCTTCTAAATTAAGTGCGCGCCCCGATTTTTCTCTTTTGATTTATCCCGTAATCTCTATGCAAAATGAAATCACGCACAAAGGTTCACAAATTAATTTGCTGGGACAAAATCCGTCTCCCGAATTAATTGCTTCTTTTTCTAATGAAAAAAAGGTAACTGCCCAAACCCCACCTACATTTCTGGTACACGCTACAGACGATGGAGTTGTTTTACCTGAAAACAGTATTAATTACTATCTGGCACTTAAAAAAAATAAAGTTACAGCTGAGTTACATTTATATGAAAATGGAGGCCACGGCTTCGGTCTGGGTGTTGGCGACACCAGTAAATACTGGACGAAACAATGTGAAGACTGGCTAAAAAGCAATAAATTCTAAAACCAATTATTACAATAATACCATATAAGGTAAGACAGGCACTCTGTAAATATGCCTGTAACGAGGTATCCTGTTTTTGACAGTTTTAAAGAATTCTATGATTGAAAGCAAATGGCTCGCAATACAATTCCGGATCACCTTACTGCTTTTACTAGCATAAAAAAAGTCTATAGATCCGGTTAATTACATAACTAAATCTATAGACCATAGAAAAATAGACTTTATTGTATTATTGTAAATTTATACAAAGCAACCCACGATCAAATGAATTTGTCCAGTTTCCCTTTTAACTAAAATTGTTTTTCTCCAAAAAAACAGTAACACAGAAGCCTCAATACTGACTGAAAAGGCAAAAAACATAGATCATATTCCGCTTCTGTAACGCAAATTTACATGCTCTGTTAGAGAAATAATTACGGTTTCCCACATTCTAACAAAATCTTTTTAATAATTTATAATTCGACAATTATATTTCCCTGTCCCAGATTAAGTTAGCAAAGCTTGCAATGAAATAAATTTGTCAAAAATATATTTTTTGTAAAACAAATACCGAGACTGAGACCGAGACCGAGACCGAGACCGAGACCGAGACCGAGACCGAGACTGAGACCGAGACTGAGACCGAGACTGAGACTGAGACTGAGACTGAGACTGAGACTGAGACACAGACTAAGACCGCCACTCGATGCTTAAAAAAAACAACTTCTTAATCCAGATTAAGTTTAAATTGTTATTTATCGAATACATTTGCCAAACAAAATTCTTGATTATGAAAGCACTTGAATTCTTAATACTCGGAAAAAACGAAGCCATTTTAACCATTCTGCTAAGACTTGTCAACGCCAATGAAAACTGGAATGCCGTTGGTTTTAATGACGAAAAAACGGCACAGGATTATTTTCTAAAAAACAAAATTGATATGGTTTTACTGAGTTCTGCCATCGAGGATCATGTCGAAAAAGAGTTCTCCACTTTTTGTTTAAAACACCAGCCCGAAGTAGAAGTCATAGAACATTTCGGCGGCGGAAGCGGGTTACTGCAATCCGAAATCTACCACAGGCTACATCTGAAAGGGAAATTATAGTTTGGGATTTCAGGTTTCAGGTTTCAGGATTCCAAATTATCTCATTTTCAAATTATCTCATTTTCAAATTATCTAATTACCATATTCCAACCAAAACCGATCAAATGGAGAAAAAGTATTCTGTTGCCATTTATCCATCGCAAGATGTAATTGACGCTGTTAAAAAGCTGAAGGACTATCTGGAAACCAAAATTGGCTGGTACAACAGTAAAAATTCAACTGCCCATATTACGATTTGCGAATTTACTATTGAGCATTCTCAAATAGAGATACACAAACAAAAGCTTTTGAGAATCTGCGACACTTTTATTCCTTTCCCGGTTTATCTGGATCATTTTTCTTCTTACGAAAATAGCGGCGCCTTTTTTATTGCTCCGAATGAAGATTCGAAAAACAATTTAATACCCATACTTAAAAAAACGCAAGAGGTTTTAAAACCTCTGAAACTGAAAAAAAGTGAAGATCCACACCTGTCTGTTGGCAGAAAATTAACTCCCGAAAATCTTAAAATAGCATCGCAGCTTTTTACCACAATTGCTATTGATTTTTTATGTTGTGAAATGGTTTTGCGTGAATTGGACCCCGTTAAGAAACAGTTTTTTGTCATTGATACCTTTTCTTTTGGCAGTAACCCACAACCGGAATTAGTACAGGGAAGTTTGTTTTGAAATTTGAAAATGAGATAATTTGATAATTAGTCAATTTCGAAAACTGAAACTTCAAATCTGAAACTTCAAACCTGAAACTTCAAACCTGAAACTTGAAACCTGAAACTTGAAACCTGAAACCTGAAACCTGAAACCTGAAACTTCAAACCTGAAACCCAAAACAAATTTCGTATATTTGAATTTTACAATTCAGTTATGAAATCATTAGATTCATTTTACCAGGACATTACCCAAGGTTCAGCTGTTGAGCCGAGCTCTTTGTTGCCGCACGATATTAAAAAAGAAATTGGTCATTTTAATGTGTTTAATATTAAAGACCTCTTAGACAGGCTTCAGGGAAAATCAATTATGCCTTATGATCGCAGGGCTTATTACAAAATAAGTTTGATAAAAGGCAGGAACAGGGCTGAATATGCAGACAAAATCATTGAAATAGAGCAACATGCGCTCTTGTTTGCCACTCCCAAAATTCCTTATAATTACCTTCCTCAGGACACGAATCAATCGGGGAAGTTTTGCGTGTTTACCGCTGAATTCCTTTCCAAAAACAAAAGCGGAATCGACCTTGATGAACTTCCGATTTTCGCAACGGACGGTTATCCGATTTTTCAGCTTTCTGATGAAGAAGTTATAGAAGTGGAACTGATATTCAATAAAATACAAAAAGAAATCAATTCCGACTACGTCTACAAATACGATCTGATCCGGAATTATGTGGCAGAACTAATTCACTTCGGGCAAAAATTGCAGCCTCTCACGGCGTTATATTCGAAACATAACTCTGCTGCAAGGGTTTCTTCTTTATTTGCTGAATTATTAGAACGACAATTTCCCATAGAATCACCGCATCAGCGACTTGCGCTTAGAACAGCCAAGGATTTTGCCAACCGCTTATCTGTGCATGTCAATCACTTAAATAAGGTTTTAAAAGAAAATACCGGAAAAACGACCACTGAACTCATCAGCAGCCGACTGACCAATGAAGCCAAAATCCTTTTAAAACAAACCGACTGGAACATCTCTGAAATTGCCTATTCTTTAGGATTTGAAGAACTCGCGCACTTCTCTAATTTCTTTAAAAAACAAACCACACTGACGCCTTTAGCTTTCCGAAGTTAATTTTAGATTGGATTTTGGATTTTAGAATTTGGAATTTGGAATTTAAACCCTCATGATTTGAATTTCGCAAATATCGGTTTGATATTTACAATTCACCGATACTACTTCGCCCGTACCTTTGTCTTATCAATTTAAAAGATCGAAAAGATGAATTTATCAAACAACAAAATTTTAATCACCGGTGGAGCAAGCGGCATTGGTCTCGGACTTACGCAACGATTTATTGAAGAAAACAATACAGTCATTATTTGTGGAAGAAGAGAATCGGTTTTGAATGAAGTTAAGGCCCAATTTCCGTCTGTACTAACCAAAGTATGCGATTTGTCTGTTGAAGCAGAGCGCGTGTCCCTTTACGAATGGATTAAGGAAAATCACAGCGATTTAAATGTACTAATCAACAATGCGGGAATTCAAAAATGGGTTTCGGTTACGGATGCTGATTTTTACGAAAGTATGAAGGCGGAAATTACTACCAATATTGAAGCACCCTTGCATCTGACTTCTTTATTTGTGAATTTAAAATCACTTACCACAGTGATGAATGTAACTTCGGGGCTTGCCTTTTCACCTTTTGCAAAAGTTCCGGTGTATTCGGCAACGAAAGCTTTTTTCCGTTCGTTTACGCTTTCACTTCGTCATATCCTGAAGTCAAAAAATATTGAAGTGATCGAAATCATTCCGCCGGCACTGAACACCGATCTTGGCGGAGTCGGCCTCCATGACGCACATCCAAGTGTGAGCAGTTTTATCGAATCTATCTTTGAGCAATTGAAAGAAGGAAAAGACGAACTGACTTTTGGAACCAGTGAAACGCGATTACACGCAAGCGCTGAAGATTTGAGAAATCACTTTAAGGCCATGCATTCTAATTAAGAAACATTTTCTATGTTTTTGTTTCTCTCGCAGATTGGGCAGATTCAGGGGATTTTTAAAGATCTATATTCTATAATCTTTACTCTATAATCTACCAGATTACATTCATACAAATAATCAAAATTTAAAACAAATACAAAATGGCAGTAAATACAAAAATCGCCTTAGTAACAGGCGGAAGCAGAGGTTTAGGAAAAAATATGGCTTTGGCTATAGCTAAAAAAGGAATCAACGTTATTCTGACGTACAACAGTAAAAAAGAAGAAGCCGAAGATACCGTAAAAGAAATTGAAAGTTTAGGGCAAAAAGCCGTTGCGATTCAATTGAATGTGGCTGAATCAGGCAGTTTTGATTCTTTTTTTGAAGAAGTAAGAAAGGCTTTAAAAGCTACTTTTAGTACTGATAAATTTGATTTTCTGGTAAACAATGCCGGAATCGGAATTCACAAGCCTTACATCGAAACTACAGAAGCAGATTTTGATGAATTGAGTAACATTCAGCTAAAAGGCCCGTTTTTTCTAACTCAAAAAGCATTGAATATCATGAATGACGGAGGCGGAATTGTAAACATCTCTACTGGTTTGGCACGATTTTCATTCGCTGGTTATTCGGCTTATGCCTCTATGAAAGGTGGAATTGAAACATTGACTAAATACCAGGCTAAAGAATTGGGTGAACGAAAAATCAGAGTCAATGTAGTGGCTCCCGGAGCTATTGAAACCGACTTTGGTCATGGAGCTGTAAGGGACAACGAGCAACTCAACCAATATATTGCTTCTCTAACCGCTTTAGGAAGAGTTGGTTTACCGGATGATATCGGAGGTGTTGTTGCCTTTTTATGTACCGAAGATTCCCGTTGGGTAAACGCACAGCGTATTGAGGTTTCCGGAGGAATGAATTTATAATTGTTAGACGTTAGACGTTAGATGTTAGATGTTAGATGTTAGACGTTAGATGTTAGATGTTAGACGTTAGATGTTTTTAAACCCGACAGGTTTTTCAAACCTGTCGGGTTTGATAATCTAAATGTATTATTTCGTATTCTAATTACAAAACAAAACCCTGCAGGTTTAAAACCTGCAGGGTTTGTCATTTTGAATATATTGAGTTAGTAAGAATTCTTATTTTTAATCTTTTTGAATGCTGACATCAAAACCTCCGTTTTTATCGAAGACCACATCATAAAATTTGTTGTCTTTTTCTATTCCGACTTCATAAGTGGTTTTGTTTTTATAGTCTACTACTACGGCAATTTCCCGAATGGCCTGAGCCGAATAATTATTTTTCAGGTATGCCTGAGCTTTTGGCGGAAGCTGGCTCAGCGGAATCTGTAATTCATATGCCTTTAAAACTCCCAAATTATCATAAACTGCCAGCGCTTTCGCAGTAGTAGTGGCATTAAACTTCGCTTCATACCTGATTTCATCATTATCGTCTCCTACGTATTCTATGGACCACACCGGAACTTTGCCCGGATATTCTTTTTCAAAAGTAAATCTGACTTTTTCAGGAGGGGTAATTACTCCTGTTGGCATAATTCCGTTTTGCGCCATCAGTAAACTGCTGTAAAAAAGCATGAAAGCAAAAATTAAGTTTTTCATGATTTCAAATTTTAAAATTAAACCTCTTTAAAATGCGTACTAAAACTACTACTTTTAAATGAATTTAAAATGAATTTCTGTAAAACTTTTTATTTTTTCAATCGCTCCGATAATTCTCGTTTATAGGTAATCCCGATTGGTAATTTCTCTTTTTTTATGGTGACAAAATCCTTTTCGGTAGCTTCAATTTTATCCAGCGCCACGATATAGGATTTATGAATGCGCATAAAGTTTTTTTCTGGCAGGCATTTCTCCAGTTCACTGGTGGTGATTGAAGCCAGATAGGTTCTTTTGGTTGTATACAATTTCACGTAATTTCCGAAACTCTGTGCAAACAAAATCTGGTCCAATTCTAAATCTACCAGGTAACCATCCACTTTTACACTGACCGAATTGACCACCACTTCGTCTTCCTTTGCTTTAACATTTTCAGTGGCAAAAAAACGGTCAATCGCTTTCAGGAATCTGGGAAAATAAATGGGTTTCAACAAATAGTCAATGACTCCGTAATCATAACTTTCGAGTGCAAATTCAGAATAGGCAGTCGTTAAGATTGTTTTAGGATGTACGGGAAGAATTTTTAGCAGTTCCATACCTGAAATCTCCGGCATATTGATATCCAGAAACATCAGATCGACTTTATTTTCGCGAAGGTAATTCATGGCTTCAATACCATTATAGCCCTGAAAAACAAGCTCCAAATTTGGATTTTGCTTAATATAATTCGCCAGGACATAATGTGATGCCGGTTCATCATCCACAATAATACATTTTTTGGATTCTATCATTCTACAAACTTTTTCAGTTGTAATTTCAAATCAACAATATACGTATTTTTATCCTCCTGAATATTCAGTTTATAGTCTTTTCCATAAATCAGGTTCAGACGTTCAATTGTATTTTTCAAACCTATTTTCGTCGAAACAACATCTGTTTTCTTAGTTGGAATTGAATTGACTACATGCAGGTGCAGTAAGCCGTTTTCGACCGTAACAATAATACGTACAAAACATTTTTCGATGGCGCAGGTTCCGTGTTTAAAGGCATTTTCAATAAAAGCAATCAACAGCATAGGTGATACTCTATAGGCGTTTTCGTTGTCAATTTTGCAGTCGTACGTTATTTCACAACGGTATCCTACCCTTTCTTTTTCCAGCTGTACATAACTGTTTATAAATTCCAGTTCGTCTTCTAAAGTGACACATTGTTTATTATTACTTTCCAGCTGATAACGCATTAGCTGGGAAACTTTCATAATCAGATCCGGCGTTCTGTCCGGAAATTCAAGACTGATTCCGTATAAGGTATTAAAGGTATTAAATAAAAAATGCGGATTCAACTGTCCTTTCAGCGAATTGAGCTGCATCTGATTGAACAACAACGTTTCATCCGTTTGTTTTCTGTGAATTCTGTAGAACTTAAAAACAATAATCGGGCTCAGTATGCAAACCAGTGTTCCTAAAACGCTGGCGAGCTGGTAGACATAACTTCTCTGATGTGAATTCTGGTACAAACGGCAATTGCTGAACATATCCAGCATGGTGATTTCGTATAAGACAATCGAAAACACAAATACCCCAAACAGCGTTAGTAAAATATAGCTTACAGGTCTTCTGGTTTTGAAAAGTATGGGTAACAGTAAAAAACGGTTAAACTGGGCGTGCATGTATAAAATAAAATAGAAAAACACACCCATTGAGATGGAAGTAAAAGAACTAAATAACATCCAGTCATTTTTTAACGTATAGATCGTAAATGAAAAGGCAACAACGGCAATTTCCTGCCACCATTTGTTATCCAATATGTTATCAAATTTTTTGTTCATTTTTTAAACTTAAAATAGTGTACAAATTAACCACAATTTTTTATTTTATTTTTTTATTAAATGACCAATTCAATTGGTCATTTATAATCTCAGTACATCATTTAAGATGACAAAAATCAATGGAAGTAAAATAATTTTGTTTCATAATTTGACACCACGAATTTTATGTACTTCAAAAAAATTACTTTATTATTTTTCTTGATTTTCGCCGCTCTTGGTTATTCACAAACCCTGTCTTTAAAAGAAGCTATAAAAACGGGACTTGAAAACTACGGTTCAATCAAAGCAAAAAACAACTACACCAATGCTTCGCGCGAGACACTAAAACAATCCAAACGCGATTATTTACCCAACCTGAACCTGTCGGCGCAACAGGATTACGGAACCATCAACGGACAAAACGGTGCTTTGTATGGTTTCAACGGATTAGGAACGGCTTCTTCCGGACCGGCTTTACCGGACCAAAACTGGAATTCGGCTTTTGGGGCGCTTTATTTGGTCAATATGAACTGGGATTTTTTCACTTTCGGAAAAGCGAAAGAAAAAATCAATCTGGCGAAAATGGACGTTCGTACCAAAGAAACCGATTTAAAGCAGGAAATGTTTCAACAGGAAATCAGGATTTCTGCCGCTTATCTTAATTTGCTGGCAAGTCAGCGTTTATTAATTTCACAGCAAAAGAATTTAAGCCGTGCTGAAGTTTTCAAAAGAACCGCTGCTGCCCGGGTAAAAAACGGATTATTGGCCGGAGTCGATTCTACTTTAGCGACAGCCGAAGTTTCGAAAGCTAAAATTGCGCTGAACCTCGCGAGAAATTTTGTGAAGGAACAAAACAATAAATTAGTCGATCTGATGGGCGTTGCCCCTCAGGATTTTACTGCCGATACGCTTTTTGTCAACAATATTCCGAAAGCACTATTACTGGCTGAAAAAACGACTGATAGCCTTCATCCGTTACTTCAATTGTACAAAACCCGAATTGATTACAGCAATCAGCAGGCAAAATTATACAAACGCTTTTATTACCCGACCATGACCGCATTTGGTGTTTTGCAGACAAGAGCTTCAGGGTTTCAGTCTGATTATATTACCGATCAGACGGCTTTTACCAGAAACTACTGGGATGGCGTAAATCCGGACCGCACCAATTATCTGGTTGGAATCGGAATCAGCTGGAACCTGACTACTCCGTTCCGAATGAGCAAACAGGTAAGCGCTCAGAAGTTTGTTTCTCAGGCTTTGCAGGAAGAATATAATCAGGCAGACCGCGAACTGAAATCGCAACTGAATTTTGCCGATGATAAGATCAAAATTACTTTAGACAATTATGCCGAAGCACCAATTCAGGTTGATGCGGCGAAAAAAGCCTACCTGCAAAAATCGACCTTATACAAAAACGGATTAACGGATCTTACCGATTTAACACAAATCATGTATACGCTAAACCGTGCCGAAATTGATCGTGATATTACGAACAATAATGTATGGCAATCGTATTTGCTAAAAGTGGCCGCAACAGGCAATTTTGACTTATTTATAAATGAATTTTAATTATAGATCGTAATGAATTTAATACGTTTCGCACTCCGCAAACCCATCTCCATCCTGGTAATGGTCGCTGGTTTATTCTTCTTCGGAATTGGCGCCATCAAGGACATTAAGGTAGACATTCTTCCTAAAATGAACCTGCCGGTAATTTATATTGCGCATCCTTTCGGAGGGTATACCCCGGACCAGATGGAAGCTTATTTTGCTAAAACTTATGTCAACATTTTACCTTTTGCCAATGGTGTAAAATCGGTAGAGACCAAAAATATTCAGGGGTTAATGATCATGAAATTAACCTACTATGAAAATACCAACATGGCGCAGGCCGCAGCCGAGCTGAGTTCCCTTTCGAACAGGATTCAGGCTGCATTTCCTCCGGGAACGCAGCCACCGTTTATCATTCGTTTTGATGCTTCTTCCTTACCGATCGGACAATTGGTTCTGAGCAGTAAAATAAGATCGAATAACGAATTGCAGGATTTAGCCAACGTTTACGTTCGTGCCTCGTTTACTTCGATTCCAGGTTTATTATCTCCGGCGCCTTTCGGCGGAAGCCCGAGAACCATCGAGGTTAACGTAGATCCCGATTTATTGCGTTCGCACAACATGACGCCGGATCAGATAGTTGAGGCAATCCGCATCAACAACCAGACCGCTCCTTCCGGTAATGTCAGAATGGGCGATGCCAATTATATTACGCCAACCAACAATACGATTAAAGAAGTTAAAGATTTTGAACAGATTCCATTATTTAAAGGCGGGGTTCAAAACCTGAAATTAGGCGATGTTGCGACTGTAAAAGACGGTGCCGATATTACAGCCGGTTATGCTTTGGTAAACGGAAAACGTTCGGTATATATCAGTATCGCAAAAGCGGGAGATGCTTCAACCTGGGATGTGGTTCAGAAATTGAAAGCGGAATTGCCTAAAATTCAGAGTACATTACCGGAAGACGTAAAATTATCGTACGAATTTGACCAGTCGGTGTATGTAATCAACTCGGTTAAAAGTTTGATTACAGAGGGAATTATCGGAGCGGTATTAACCGGATTAATGGTTTTGCTTTTCCTTGGTGACAGACGTGCGGCTTTAATTGTAATCTTAACCATTCCGATTTCGATTATCTCGGGAGTTTTATTCCTTAAATTATTCGGACAAACCATCAACTTAATGTCTCTAAGCGGACTGGCACTGGCCATTGGTATTTTGGTGGATGAAAGTACGGTTACAATCGAAAACATTCACCAGCACCTCGACATGGGTAAACCCAAGGCACTCGCTATTTGGGATGCCTGTCAGGAAATTGCTTTGCCTAAATTACTGATCCTGCTTTGTATCCTGGCCGTTTTTGCCCCTGCGTTTACTATGGTGGGTATTCCCGGAGCGTTGTTTTTGCCTTTGGCTTTAGCCATTGGATTCTCGATGGTCATTTCGTTTTTACTTTCCCAGACTTTTGTTCCTGTAATGGCGAACTGGCTGATGAAAGCGCATCCGAAACACGAACACGGACCGAATATTACAGATGATGAAGCCGAATTTAACGATTGTGGCTTAACGCCTGAATCGGAGAAAGACCTGATCACGCAGAAAAAAGCATATGTTGAAAAAACAGATACGGACAATAACGGAAAAATTGGCGCTTTCGAACGCTTCAGAATCCGTTTCATGAGAACGTTGGATCGTTTGTTCCCTTATAAAAAAATAACCGCTTTAGTCTATCTTATCGGAATTACGGTGCTGGCCATAGTCTTTATTTCTTTTATCGGAAAAGATGTTTTCCCGAAAGTAAATTCAAGCCAGTTCCAGTTAAGAATGCGTGCTCCCGACGGAACTCGTTTGGAACGTACCGAAGAGAAAGCGATTATTGTACTGAAGGAATTGCAAAAAATGGTGGGCAAGGAACATATCGGAATCTCTTCTGTTTATGTGGGACAACACCCGTCTTTATTCTCGATCAACCCGATTTATTTGTTTATGGCAGGTTCGCATGAAGCTGTATTTCAGGTGAGTTTAAAAGAATACCATACCGATATGGATGACTTTAAAGACGACTTCAGAGCCCGAATTAAAAAAGTGCTTCCGGATGTAAAACTTTCTTTTGAGCCAATCGAACTGACCGACAAAGTGTTGAGCCAGGGTTCCCCTACTCCAACCGAAGTGCGAATTGCCGGAAAAGATAAAAAACGAAATGAATTGTACGCCAATCAGATTGTAGAGAAACTGAAAAAATTCGCTTATTTCAGAGACGTACAAATTGGTCAGCCGATTCATTATCCGGCCATGAATATTGATATTGACAGAACACGTGCTGCTGAATTGGGTGTGGATATGAATGACATTTCAAGATCATTGGTCGCTTCAACTTCATCATCGCGTTATACAGAAAAAAATACCTGGGTCGACGAAAGAGCCGGATTATCATACAACGTTCAGGTGCAGGTGCCTTTGAACAAAATGAAAAGCAAAACCGATATCGGAGAAATTCCGGTATTGAAAAACTCGCTTCGTCCAGTATTAAGTGACGTTGCCAAAATTACACCCGGATTTGTAAGTGGTGAAAATGACAATTTAGGGGCCATGCCATACATTACCGTTACAGCCAACATTAGCCAGACCGACTTAGGGACGGCCGTAAAAGATGTGGATGCAACAATAAACTCATTGGGAGAATTACCGAGGGGGTTATTCATCACTCCAATTGGAATGAGTAAGGTATTGGTAGAAACATTAAGCAGTTTACAGGTAGGATTATTGGTTGCCATATTTGTAATCTTCTTAATGTTGGCCGCTAATTTTCAATCGTTCAAAGTATCGCTGGTGATTTTAACCACCGTTCCGGCGGTTGTTTTAGGAGCATTATTGATGCTTACGATTACCGGTTCAACGTTAAACTTACAATCGTATATGGGTATCATTATGTCGGTTGGGGTTTCAATCGCCAATGCCGTTTTACTGGTCACCAATGCAGAACAATTGCGAAAACGAAGCGGAAATGCCTTAGAATCGGCACGTGAAGCAGCAGCCTTGCGTCTTCGTCCGATTATCATGACTTCTGTTGCGATGATTGCGGGAATGTTACCGATGGCTATCGGACACGGAGAAGGCGGCGATCAGGTATCACCGTTGGGTAGAGCCGTTATTGGCGGATTATTATTCTCCACCTTTGCGGTATTATTAATCCTCCCGCTTATCTTTGCCTGGGCACAGGAACATACCACGACACAATCGGTCTCCTTAGATCCTGAAGACGAAGAAAGCATCCATTATATCTCATCCTTAAAATCAGAAAATGAAATCGCCCCAAAAAACAATTTGTAAAAAATACCAACAAATAAAAGGCGATAACATAAATGACCTATAAAAAGTAACATTCATATTTATGAAAAATAAAATTATACAATCGACCGCATTATTTTTTACAGCTGTATTTTTTCTAGCCAGCTGTAATTCGAAGAAAGAAGAAACGGTTACTTCGGAACTGGAGCCAAAAACAGAAACCTTTCTTTTGCAAAAAGAAAAGCTAACGACAGAATTGCGTTTGCCGGCCGAATTAACCGGTTTTCAACAAGTAGATTTATATGCCAAAGTAAGCAGTTTCGTAAAACTATTGAAAGTCGATATTGGTACTCAGGTAAAAAAAGGACAGCTTCTGATTGTTCTGGAAGCACCTGAAATCAGTTCACAACTGGCCGCAGCCGAGTCGCGATTAAAATCGATGGAAGCCATTTATGCTACGAGTAAAAGTACCTACAACCGCTTGTACGAAACAAGCAAAGTAGAAGGAACGATTTCTAAAAACGATTTAGAAATGGCCAACGGAAAGAAAAACTCCGATTACGCCCAATATCAGGCCGCAGTGGCAGCACACAAAGAAGTGTCTATCATGAGAGGGTATCTTGAAATCCGTGCGCCTTTTGACGGTGTTGTGGCAGCCAGAAATGTAAACTTAGGAACCTTTGTAGGCCCTGCCGGAAAAGGGTCAGATTTGCCTTTACTGACGATTCAGCAACAAGACAAATTGCGTTTGGCTGTTTCGGTTCCGGAATTGTACACCGGCTATTTACACAATGGTGACGAAATGAGTTTTAATGTAAAATCATTACCGGAAACCTTTAAAGCTACGATCACCAGAATGTCGGGAGCTTTAGATCTGAAACTGCGTTCGGAACGTGTAGAAATGGACGTTCATAATACGAAGAAAAACTTACTACCGGGAATGGTGGCCGAAGTGCTTTTACCGCTTAACGCAAAAGACAGCACGTTTGTCATCCCAAAATCGGCATTGGTCAATTCTGCCGAAGGTACTTTTGTAATCAAAGTACTGAATCATAAAGCAACACGAGTAGACGTAAAAAGAGGAAGAGAAATCGACGATAAAATTGAAATTTTCGGCGATTTGAATCCGCAAGATAAACTGGTGAAAATTGCCAGCGAAGAAACTAAAGAAGGCGACATTATAAACGAATAACCTGCGTTTAGCCTTTTATAGTAGATTACCAAAAATCTGTACCATTTACCTAGGGGACAGCACATTCAAAAGTGCTGTCCTTTTTTTGTTTAGAAGGGTTCCATAGAAAGTCACGAACTGGCACCCAATTTTTCACCCTTAGCGTCCCGAAGCCTCGGGAGAAGGCTTATGAAGACAGAAACCTGGTATTTACTGAATACCTTATTTTTATTAAATCACATCAATAGCCTCCTGCTTTAGCTGGAGGAATTTTGTATGATGGAAATCGGGGCTTTAGCCAAATGTGCGTATTTTGGCTAAAGCCTTTTTGCTACTTCGTTATAGACCTCCAGCTAAAGCAGGAGGCTATTTTAAAAAAAAGGTGATGATTTGAAGTGCAAATTTAAATTTGGCAATAAGACTGCACAAATCAAAATTGCATTCTTTTTTTGGAGAAGGTCTGAAGCTTTCTTAATGTCAATTAGTTCTATTGATATTTCTTATTAGAAATCAAATATTAATTTCGAATTATTTTAAAAAAAATATAAATACATTTGACCCAAAATTTTAAAAAATTCTAATTATCAATAAGCCAAAAAAACACATGAAATATAACTTTACTCTTATTTTTATAGTAGCTATTTTTAATTTTTCGACTGCTCAAACGGTAGATGCAACATTACTCGAGATTAATTTTCATGAAGATGGTGCCCCACAAAACCTTACTGCTTCGACGTCTGGATTTTTTTTCACAGCAACAGATGGTGATTTTGATAAATACGGCAGAGAATTATGGTATTCCGATGGTACACCAAAAGGAACATCAATGGTTAAGGATATTAATCCTGGAGGAAATTCTTCTTCTCCAAATTCTTTAATTTGGCTTAATAATATCCTATACTTTACCGCAAGTAATGGGATTTTAGGAAGTGAACTCTGGAAAAGTGATGGAACAGAAGTTGGAACATCAATGATTAAGGACATTAGACCTAACAATAACGATTTTAATGGTCCATCAAATTTAGTGGCTTTTAATGGTAAATTATATTTTACGGCAACAGATGGTATTAATGGAAGTGAATTATGGACAAGCGACGGAACTGAATCTGGAACTTACATGCTCAAAAATATAAATCCTAATGGCGATAGTAATCCAGATGGTTTATTTGTATTTAATAATAATTTATATTTTATCGCAAATGATGGTACAAATGGAGTTGAATTATGGAAAAGTAACGGAACACAATCTGGAACTGTTATGCTTAAAAATATCAATCCAAATTCTACAGCTTTATATGCTGGAAATCAATTCCTGATTATGAATAATAACTTCTATTTTTTCGCAAATGATGGAATAAAAGGTTATGAGTTATGGAAGAGTGATGGAACAGAATCCGGAACACAAATCGTAAAAGATATACGAGCTGGCAATAACTTCAGCCAATTGGCATTAAAAGGAGCTGTACTAAATAATATAATAATTTTTGAAGGCAATAACGGAATTAATGGCGCTGAAGTATGGAAAAGCGATGGAACAGAATCCGGAACTTCAATGATCCGAGATATTAACAATACAAGTAGTAACAGTATAATGTCATACAATAGTAAATTCATAGAATTTAAGAATGAAGTTTATTTTATTGCCGACGATAATATCCATGGAGGTGAAATATGGAAAACCGACGGAACAGCTGCTGGTACAATTTTATTAAAAGATATTAATAATGGGAATTCGTCTGTATGGATAGAAAAATTTCATGTTGATAAAATAAATAACAAGCTCCTGTTTTTTACGACCAGTGATAATTCTTCTGACAGAAAACTTTGGGCTAGTGATGGTACATTATACGGCACATTACAAATATCAAATATTAAAGCCTATAATGGTTCAGGAGTAATAGAAAGCTTCGTTACTATTAAAAATCGTACCTTTTTAAGCGGCGAAAATGAAAGAAATGGAATGGAACTATGGAGCACAGATGGAACAGTTTCCGGAACATCTCTGTTTGCAGATGTAAATTATTCAAACGGAAGTAATCCTTCTAAGTTTGCAAATGCAAATGGCAATGTATTTTTTAGAGCAGGATCAACACCGTATGGTACACAATTGTTTAAAAGTGATGGTTCAATTGAAGGTACTCAATTAATGAAAGATATTATAATCGATAATCTTTCTGATATAGTAATAAATGGCAATTTATTTTTTAGCGGAGGTAATAGTACACATGGTTATGAATTATGGAAAAGTGATGGAACCGAAGTCGGTACTGTTATGGTGAAAGATATAAATCCCGGCAACAACAGCAGCATGTTGAATTATAACCAAACACAACTTTTTAGTGTAATAAATAATATTCTATATTTTTATGCTGATGATGGTGTGAATGGTTTTGAATTATGGAGAAGTGATGGAACTGAATCAGGAACTTATATGATAAAAGACATAAAGCCTAATTCTGGAATTTACAATGATGGTAGTTACCCCAGATACTTTACTGTACTTAACAATATAATTTATTTTATTGCTGATGATAATTCCGGATCGGCATTATGGACTACAAACGGTACTGCATCGGGAACGGTTAAAATAATAAATTTAAATGATATAAGAGTGCTAAAAACGGTAAATAATAAATTGATTATTGTAGCAGAAACATCAGGAACAGGTTATGGACCACGTGATTTATGGGTATCAGATGGAACTACAGCAGGCACAAAGCTTTTGAAAACTTTCGCAGATAGTTATGATAGTGATATTCATATTACCACTACTCTTAATAACGAATTATACTTTGTTGCCAAGAGTCCGAATAGCCTCAGAACTGTATTTTATAAAACAGATGGAACAGTTGAAGGTACAATGTTATTATTTGACGAAACAACTCATACAACAATTCCAGATTTTACAATCAAAAATATTTTAACATGCGGAAATTATGTATATTTTTCCGTTCAGGACGAGCTTTCCAGAACCGATAAAGAATTATGGAGAACGAATGGTTCAATAACAGAAAAAATTACAGAACAAGAGGCAAATGAATCTTCATCTATCAGAAATCTTACTTGTTACAATGATAATCTATTGTATTTAGCTGAAACGTTTCCCCACAAAATTTGGTTGGTCAATAATAATTTGACTAAACCTTTAGATATTAATATAAATGTTGTAAACGGTAAAAATTTTGACGGAGTTGATAATATAGAAGAATTAGCCGCAAGTAATAATAATTTATATTTCGCCGCACGAAATGATATTAGTGGAAGCGAGCTTTACATCACAAAAATAAATACTTCTTCATTGGGAATTTCTGACTATAACAATTCTCAAAACAATAATATAAAGCAAGTAAGCGTTTATCCTAATCCCTCAAATCAGTACGTAATTATTAAATCAGTTAATGATTTTGAAATCGTTAAATTTCAGTTATGGGATTCAACAGGAAAAAAGATTGATGAACAATTGAATAAAGAGGAAAAAAGAGAACTTAAATATGATGTAAGTAGACTACAAACTGGAATTTATTTTATCAAAGTAACACTTTCCAATGGAAATATTAATGATTTAAAGTTGGTTGTAGATTAGTAGTTCTACTAAAATTGAACATTTGTATTTTTTGAAGTCTCCTGTTTTGGCACTAACTTCACGCAACTGAACAAAAAATAATTATACAACAAAAAAACCTCGACCAAATTAAAGATCGAGGTTTCTCATTTTAATAATAATAATAATAATAATAATAATAATAATAATAATACCAAACTTATTCCACCTCCAGATAAGGATTTAAAATTTCGGCTAGTTCATTCAGCCAGTAAAAGTTGTTTTCTATTCCGTTTTGGGGAGTTTCCTTTTCCCGCATCACACCTAAGGCCATTGTATAATTTACCTTTCGGATTACCTTCGCCATATCCTCAGGGGCCATGGTGTGATTAAAAAAATCAATTAATCTTGATTCAGTTTCTTTTGAAAATGTGTTTGTACTCATATCTTCCATTTTTAGTGAATATAAAACCTGTTTCCAGGCGACTTTAATACGTTCTCAATGTGAAGATTTAAGAGCTGCAAACATAAGAATAAACTTTTACATTTTAAAAGATTTTTCTTACTTTTTTATGTATCGCAATGTTCTAAAAAAGGAAACAATAAAAAAAAGAACATAAAATCAATTCGAACTTTAATCAGATAATATAAACTGTGACAAAATTATTTTTATTTCGACTTTGTCACAAAAATAGTTTCAAAGTTTTTGTTTCTTTTTTTTGAAACATAAATTTTGAAACGAAAATGGTTGCAAATTTATTCTTTTTATTAGTTTGACACAGCTTCAAAAGTTATCTCGTATAAGTAACAATTCATAAATTTCTCCGCGCTTTAAGAAATTTTAATGTGTCAATCCATAAATAAATTATATTTGGCACCTTAAAAAAAAAGATATGAAAATCGTACACGTTCTCTCTACATTACTAGTTTTGATGACACTTAATATGAATGCTCAGGAAAAAATAGAGCGAATCATAAATGAAGTACAATTTAAAGCTGATAAGATTATATTAAATAAGCAGGAGGCTTTTAACTATAGAAAAGATGGAAATCATTTTTCAGTATCAGACCTAAATAATAATGAGTTGATTATTGGCGATATTACTTCTCTGGGCGATGGTAAATTTAGCAGTGTGATTACATTTGTAGTAGAAAACAAGAAGTTTTCGAATGCAAAAATTATTGGCCGATCAGATCTTTTTTTTGCCCTGTTAAATGAAAATGTTATTAGCAAGGAATTTAAAATCGATCCTGAAAAATTAGAAGTGTTTTTTGAAAAATATAATGAATTGAAATAGTTATGCCTAAATAAACTACCTTCGCCAAAAACACCAAATGAACAAAGGCGGGCCGATTATTATTATAGAAGACGATTTAGATGATCAGGAAATTTTAACTGATATTTTTAAAGAGCTTGATTATAAAAATGAAATCATCTTCTTTACTGAAGGCGAAAAAGCGTTAGAGTACCTAACCTCTACAGAAATTGAGCCTTTCATTATCTTCTCTGATATCAATATGCCCAAATTAAGCGGTATGGAACTTCGGGCAAAAATTCATGAAAATGAAGATTTAAGACTGAAATCTATTCCGTATTTATTCTTTTCTACCAGTGCAGAACAAAAACATGTTATAGACGCTTATTCCAAATCTATCCAGGGCTTTTTTGTTAAACCTACAGCTTATAAGGATATTAAAGAAACCATTAAAACGATTGTTAGTTATTGGGAAGCCTGCGTATCACCCAACTATGTAAAATAGATCAATAACGAACTCGTGGTTACGTTATAATTCTACCGCCAAAAGTTCTTTACCCAGACGATGTAACGCATTTTCAATTTTCAGACGTTGCTCTGCCCTTGGATTGCGATGCCCGGATGCATAATGTTGAATTTGCTTTTGGTTTATACCTGTAATTCGTTCAAGTGCAGAATTGGTAAATATTCCTTTATAATACTCTTACTCAAAATGATTTTAAAATAAATAATAATGTGTAATATGAAAATTAGACTTTTGTATTAACTTTGTTTATCAACTTTAGTAAATTTTAAATCATGCAAGCAATCAACATCACGGCATATACGAAAGATGCTTCTCAGATAGAAGCTGTTAAAGATTTCATGAAAGCACTAAAGATAAAATTTGAGATCGAAAATGTGAAACCTTATAAATTATCTGCCAAGCAGCAAGAAATTTTGGACAGTCAGGTTAACCCCGATGAAAAATTATATACAGACGCTGAATCACTTTATGCAGATCTAAAAAAGAAGTATGAGTTATAAGATTATCGTTTCTCCTATTGCATTAAAGAATATTGAAAAAGCTCTTGAATATTATATTGCAAAAGCGAATAAAAAAGTAGCTTTAGATTTTCTTAATGATTACAAAAAAACTTATAAAGCTTTACAAATAAACCCTTTCTATCAAATTCACGATAATAATTATAGTTTTTTGCCCTTCAAAAAATTTCCTTACGTAGCTTTTTATATGGTAGACGAACCTTCAAAAACTGTTTTTCTAAACGCCATTTTTCATACGTCACAAAATCCCGATAATTATCCGATAAAATAAAGAATTATAATTACGGAATCATTAAAAAGGATAAAATCTTACGCAGGCGCTAAAAAAATGCACACTTAATAAGCGATCAAATACAAAATAACTGGTTCTTAAAAATAATTTTTAAGTAAGAAGCCCTTATAAATAAGAACTTCCGGCATTTTTTTACAGTACTCTATACCACAATAAGAAAATATTATAATGAAATTATATGATAATCAGAAAAACCGTCCTACATTTGCCTAACGGTGTTAAACAATTTAATACTTAATCAAAATGGCAAGTAAAGATCGTATTTTAAGACAAAAAGAAGAGACAAGAACTAACATTCTTGAGGCTGCTTACGCTATCGTCAAAGAAGAAGGATGGCAGGGTCTGAGTATGAGAAAGATTGCTGACAAGATTGAATACACGGCTCCTATCATTTATGAATACTTTTCAAATAAGGAAGCAATTTTAAATGAACTAACCGGAAAAGGTTTTATTAAGTTAGCAAAAGAACTCCAGGAAGCCCAGGATAAATTTGAAAAACCGGAAGAACAATTAGAAGCCATGTGGATGGCTTATTGGGATTTCGCCTTTACAGATACCGAAATGTATCAGGTAATGTTTGGGGTACAAATGAACTGTTGTTCGCAAAAATGTTCGGCTCAGGAAAGACCTTATAAGTTATTTACTTCGGTTATTGCTGAAATTATGAAAGACAGCAATCCAAGTGAAGAAATCATCAAACAAAAGTATTTTACTTTCTTTTCTGTTATTCATGGTTTAATCGCCATTAACATCATTAACAAAAGTGATATCATGGCTACCATAAACGCACAAATCTTAAAAGATGCCATTAGTGGTATCATAAAATCAATACAATAAAAAAAATTTCATTTTTACTTAACAGTGATAAATGATTTAATAGGTAATTTAGCAAACTATTTTTTTACTACTTTACTTAACAGCGTTAGAAAATTTAATAGAGTAATACAGAGTTTTTTTTCTGTATTACTTAACAGTGATAAATAATTTAATACCTATTATGAAATAGATTTGGCAAGTATGATATAAAGAAGTTTTGCACTTATTCACTTAACAACGTTAGAAAATTTAATAACATTAAATATGAATTCAGAGAATACCCAAAATAAATATTTAAAAAACGAGAATGTCCAACAAATTAAAACCAATATTAAAATGAAAAATGTAATTATAACCAGCTTTATCCTGGCATTGATACTGAGTAGCTGTGCCGATAAATCACAGGCACCAGCTGCTGCACCGGCACCACTTTTACCAGTTTCGGTAATCACAAGTGCCAACACCACTACTGATGCTGAATATCCTGCTTCGATACAAGGAACTGTAGATGTAGAAATCCGTCCACAGGTAAGTGGAAACTTAGACCGCGTTCTGGTAGACGAAGGAGCTTATGTTTCTAAAGGCCAGACTTTATTCAAAATAAATGAACGCCCTTTCCGTGAACAGTTAAACAATGCTTTGGCAAGTCTTCACGCTTATGAAGCTGCTTTAATCAATGCGCAGTTAGAAGTAGATAAACTGACTCCTTTAGTACAAAACAAAGTAGTTTCCGACTATCAGCTGAAAACGGCAAAAGCATCTCAGAAAATTGCTGCTGCCAACATCGAGCAGGCAAAAGCAATGGTAGCATCAGCTAAAATCAATTTAGGTTATACGAATGTTACGGCTCCTGTAAGTGGTTATATCGGAAGATTGCCTAAAAAACAAGGTAGTCTGGTTTCAGCAACAGATGTTGAAGCTTTAACAACGCTTTCTGATGTACATGAAGTTTTTGCTTATTTCTCTTTAAGTGAAACAGATTTCATCAACTTTAAATCGCAATATGCCGGAAACAGCATTGGAGACAAAATCAAAAAATTACCTCCGGTTTCCTTAATATTAGCCGATAACAATGCCTACCCGCAAACCGGAAAAATTGATATGGTGGACGGTCAGTTTGATAAAACTACAGGTGCTATTACCTTAAGAGCTACTTTCCCTAATGCAAACGGAACGCTACGTTCTGGAAACACAGGAAAAATTCGATTAGGACTTCAGCATGACGATGCTATTTTGGTTCCGCAATCGGCTACGATTGAAATGCAGGATAAAGTCTTTGTCTTTACTGTAGGAACTGACAATAAAGTGACCAAAATGCCTATTACCGTTATCGGTAAAAGCGGTACCAACTACCTTATTAAGGATGGTGTAAAATCGGGTGACCAAATTGTATTAAGCGGTATCGACAAACTTCAGGAAGGTCAGTTGATACAGCCTGAGAAAGCGGCTACTGCCAAGGTTGCACAAATAACTAACAAAAAATAATTTTTACGAAAATGTTCAAAATATTTATACAAAGACCCGTACTGGCAACCGTTATCTCCATTTTACTGGTGATATTAGGTATACTTGGTCTTACGAAATTGCCTTTACAACAGTTTCCTGATATTGCGCCGCCATCGGTTTTAGTAACAGCAGTTTATCCGGGAGCGAATGCAGAAACGGTTTTACGTTCTGTTGCCCCTTCTTTAGAAGAATCTATAAACGGGGTTGAAAACATGACATACATGAGTTCAACAGCCAGTAATGACGGTACTTTAGCCATTACCGTTTTCTTTAAACTGGGTACAGATGCCGATCAGGCTGCTGTAAACGTTCAGAACAGGGTCGCGCAGGCTACCAGCCAGCTACCCGCAGAGGTTGTACAGCAAGGTGTGATCACTGCGAAACAACAAAACAGTTTTATTATGGCGATCGGTATGTATACCGAAGACGAAGCCAAATATGACCAGACTTTTGTGGCCAATTATGCCCAAATCAATATTATTCCTGAGATCAAACGTATTCCGGGTGTAGGTTCGGCTGCTATTTTTGGTGGTACCAAAGATTACTCCATGCGTGTGTGGTTAAACCCAACACAAATGTCAACCCATAATGTGACGCCAAATGAAGTAATGGCCGCTATTCAGGATAAAAGTTTAGAGGCTGCTCCGGGTAAATTTGGAGAAAGAAGTAAAGAAGTTTTCGAATACGTTATTAAATACAAAGGAAAACTAACCAAACCCGAAGATTACCAAAACATTGCCATTCGTTCTAATGCTGATGGTTCGGTACTTCGATTGAAAGATGTGGCCAGAGTAGAACTTGGTGCATACTCTTACAACAGTTTAACACGTCTTAATGGTAAAAAAGGAGTTGTAATTGGTATTATCCAGTTAGCAGGTTCGAACTCCAATGATATTCAGGTTGCGATCAACAAATTGATGGTTAAAGCCTCAAAAGATTTTCCTTCGGGAATAAAACACAATATTTTCTATAGTACAAAAGTTTCTTTGGACCAGTCTATCGAGCAGGTGGAACATACTTTGATTGAAGCTTTTATATTGGTATTTATTGTGGTATTTATTTTCCTTCAGGACTTTAGATCAACATTAATCCCGGCAATTGCTGTTCCCGTAGCAATTTTAGGAACGTTCTTTTTCATGCAGTTATTCGGATTCTCGATTAACCTTCTGACACTTTTCGCTTTAATCTTAGCGATTGGTATTGTGGTCGATGATGCGATTGTGGTCGTCGAGGCCGTACATGCGAAAATGGAGCATAAACATCTGTCTCCAAAAGCAGCAACTCATGAAGCAATGCACGAAATTACGGGTGCTATTATCTCGATTACGCTGGTAATGGCTGCTGTATTCCTGCCGGTAGGTTTTATGGAAGGTTCAACAGGGGTTTTCTACCGCCAGTTCGCTTTCACCATGGCCATTGCAATTGTAATTTCGGCTGTAAATGCCCTTACTTTAAGCCCTGCCCTTGCCGCTTTGTTCTTAAAAGATAATCATGCAGCAAATGACGGAGAAACACCATACGTTAAACAAGGATTCAAAGAAAAATTCTTTATCGGATTTAACAATAGTTTCAATGCTTTAACCAATCGTTATGTAAGCGGATTACAATTCTTAATCCGTAACAAATGGGTAAGTTTAGGTGGTTTGGCTTTAATTACTTTCGCTACGGTTGTAATGGTTAAAACAACTCCTGCCGGATTTATTCCGACAGAAGATCAGGGATTTATTGCGATTGCGGTGAATACACCTTCAGGAACATCACTGGATGGAACTCAAAAAGTAATGACTCAGGCAGAAAATACGTTAAGAGGTCTGGATGCTTCAAGATTCGTAACGGCAATCTCCGGTTTCAACTTATTGACGAACTCTACAAGTCCATCTTCAGCAGTTGTTTTCGTATTGCTGAAACCAAATGAAGAACGTGGGGATATCAAAAATATCGACGAAATCATGAATCAGGTTCGTGGCAAATTAGGCGCGATTTCAGGAGGAAGCTTCTTCGTATTCAGTTTCCCGACTGTACCGGGGTTTAGTAATGTGGAAGCTTTGGATTTAGTCTTACAGGACAAAACCGGTGGTAAACTGGATAAGTTTAGCGGCATCTCACAAACGTTCATTGGAGAATTAATGAAACGTCCGGAAATTGCCGTAGCCTTTACGAGTTTCAAAGCCGATTATCCACAATTACAATTGGATATCAACGATGAGAAAGCCGATCAGCTAGGCGTAAAAGTCAAAGATATACTGCAGACGATGCAGGCTTATTTTGGTAGTGCACAAGCCTCTGACTTTAACCGATTTGGTAAATATTACCGAGTGGTGGTTCAGGCTGATATTGCCGACAGAGCCGATCCGTCCGCTATTGACCGTGTGTTTGTCAAAAACAAAAACGGAGAAATGGTTCCGATCAATACTTTAGTAAAACTAACCCGTATTTATGGTTCGGAAACCGCTTCGAGATATAACCTGTTCAACTCCATTTCGATCAATGCGATTCCAAAACCTGGATTCAGTTCGGGAGATGCGATCAAAGCGATTGAAGAAGTGGCAGCACAGCAATTACCTGCAGGTTACAGTTATGAGTTCTCAGGACAAACCCGTGAAGAAATTTCTTCCGGAGGACAGTCGGCAACCATTTTCTTATTGTGTCTGATATTCATCTATTTCTTACTTGCTGCACAATATGAAAGTTACATTTTGCCACTGGCTGTAATCTTATCTATCCCTGCAGGTATTTTTGGAGTATTCGTAGCGATTGGTTTAACAGGAATCGAAAATAACATTTACGTACAGGTTGCACTGGTAATGCTTATCGGATTGCTCGCCAAGAATGCAATTCTGATCGTCGAGTTCGCGGTACAAAAAAGAAAATCAGGTCAGGCATTGGTCAAAGCTTCCATAGACGCCGCCAAACTGCGTTTACGTCCGATTATCATGACGTCATTAGCTTTCGTTGTTGGATTGATTCCGATGATGAGTGCCAAAGGCCCATCGGCTCAGGGTAACCACTCGATTAGTATTGGTGCCGCCGGAGGTATGATTTCGGGAGTAATTCTGGGCTTGTTTATCATCCCTGTTTTATTCATCGTATTCCAGTATTTACAAGAAAAAGTTACCGGAAAACCGGTAGCTGTAATTCATAACGAAGAAAAATAAAAATGGAAAATTATATAACGACAATACTGGTGACCATTATTACGGGCATCGCTTACCTATCCTATAAAATTTCAAGAGATCTTGATACCAGAAAAGATACTTGTAAAGAAATTTAATGACAACATATAAAATGAAAAAGTATATAACCAAAATCGTGATGGTCGCTATTCTGATCATTACCGTAATATCCTGTAAGGTTTCGAAGGATATTGAAACTCCAAAAGATGCATTTCCTGAAAATTTCAGGAGTGCATCGGTTTCAAAAGATACAACAAGTATCGGTGATGTGGAGTGGAAAAATTTCTTTACGGAAAAAGATATTATCGAATTAATCGACAGTGCGGTAATCCGAAATAACGATTTACAAATCGCTGTTAAAAACATCGAAATTGCACAGTACAGATTCACACAATCGAAATGGAACAATGTTCCTCAGGTAAATTTATCCGTAACAGCAAGTACCAGTAATCCGTCTGACAATAGTTTTACAGGAAAAAACCTGAGCCAGGCATTAGGCCAGAAACACATTGACGATTATTCTGCCGGAGCGACACTTTCCTGGGAAGCTGATATCTGGGGTAAAATCCGTAGTCAGAAAAAAGGGGCTTTCGCCAGTTACCTACAGTCGGAAGAAGTAAAAAAAGCATTGCAGACTACTATTGTAGCCAATGTTTCTAAAGGATATTACAATCTTTTGATGCTGGATGCGCAATTGGAAATTGCTAAGAAAAATGTGCAGTTGAATGACAGTACTACCAATATCATCAAATTAAAATACGATGCCGGACAGGTTACTTCATTGGCCATTCAGCAATCGGAGGCACAGAAGTTAAGTGCCGCACAGCTGGTTCCATTATTGGAACAAAATATTGCGATTCAGGAAAATGCCTTAAGCGTATTGACAGGATCTTTTCCGAACGCTAAAAGAAGAAGTATTCTTTTAAGTTCAATTGAAGTAAAAAACAATACCGCAATCGGAATTCCGTCTTCATTAGTAAGCAGAAGACCAGATGTAAAAAGTGCCGAGTTAGCTTTAAAAATAGCCAATGCGAATGTTGGCATTACAAAAGCCGACTTGTATCCATCCCTTAGAATTACAGCTCAGGGCGGTGTGAATTCTTTCGAAACGAGCAATTGGTTCAACATTCCGGCTTCTTTATTCGGAACTGTTGCCGGAGGTTTAACCCAGCCTTTACTCAATAACAAAAGAGTAAGAACACAATACAATATTGCAAAAGCCGAAAGAGAGAAAGCGGTTTTGAGTTTCAGACAGGCTGTTCTGGTGGCTGTTAGCGAAGTATCTGATGCTTTGGTGAAAGTGGAGAAACTGGAACAACAAAAAACTTTTCTTCAGGAACGTGTCAAAACATTACAGCTGGCCATCAAAAATTCGAATCTGTTATTCAAAAACGGAATGGCCGAATATTTGGAAGTCATAACGGCACAAGCTAATTTATTGCAAAGCGAGTTAGAACTGGCTAACTTAAAAAGAGAACAATTAGCCGCCAATACCGAGTTATATCGTGCATTGGGCGGAGGTTGGAAATAATACCCGTTTTTTAATTATTTATTTGAGTGACGCTGCAGGATTTCGATTTTGCAGCGTTTTTTTTGCTGTTGGCAGGGCACGCGGATGACGCGGGTTTGTAAGGATTTTTTTTGATTTTTAACCACAATTTTTAGCCCAATCTTGTCATCCTGAGGAACGAAGGATCACACCAGAAACGCTGCAATCAAAATCAAGTTTCAATGTTGCAAATTCCAAATCCCAAATTCCAACTCACCGCCCCAAAACCTTTGAACCTTTGCAACTCTGAACCTTTGCACCTTCAAAAAAATTCCAGGTTGCAAATCCCAAATTCCAACTCAGCGCCCCAAAACCTTTGAACCTTTGCAACTCTGAACCTTTGCTCCTTCAAAAAAATTCCAGGTTACAAATCCCAAACTCAAACTCAGCGCCCCAAAATCTTTGAACCTTTGCAACTCTGAACCTTTGCTTCTTCAAAAAAATTCCAGGTTACAAATTCCAAATTCCAACTCAGCGCCCCCGAACCTTTGAACCTTTGCAACTCTGAACCTTTGCACCTTCAAAAAAATTCCAGGTTACAAATCCCAAATTCCAACTCAGCGCCCCGAACCTTTGAACCTTTGCAACTCTGAACCTTTGCTTCTTCAAAAAAATTCCAGGTTACAAATCCCAAATTCCAACTCAGCGCCCCAAAACCTTTGAGCCTTTGCAACTCTGAACCTTTGCTCCTTCCAAAAAAAACTGTCGCAAATGCCCCTAAAAAAGTCGTAAATACGTATTCAAAAAAAAGAATAACAGTAGTAGATTTGTATTAAATATTTAACTTAACTATTTAAAAAACAAACCAATGAAGAAAGCAAAAATTATTTTCTGGATTACGACTATTATTATTTTTCTATTTGAAGGCGTTATGCCGGCCCTTACTTCCCAGTCCGAAATGGCAAAAGAAGGTATCAGGCATTTAGGCTATCCGGAATATTTCGGTAATGCTCTGGTGTTTTTTAAAGTGTTGGGCGTTTTGGCGCTGGTTATTCCTCAAGTGCCAAACAGAATCAAGGAATGGGCTTACGCCGGTTTTACTTTTGACTTTTTATTTGCCTCTATAAGCCATTTCGCAGTAGACGGATTCGGATTTCAGTCCTTTTTCCCATTAATCATTCTGGTTATTCTTCTAATATCTTATTTTTATTATCATAAAATTGAGCGACATAAAAATATCGCGTTATAAACTTCAGGAACAATGATCGAAGTTTTTAAAACAAATGTTCAGGAAATGGAGCAGTCAAAAATGATTGTAATGAAGCTTCTTGAACATTTTCCAAACAGCGTCATTACTTTTGACCTTGAAGATTGTGATAAGATTTTGAGGATTCATTCAGGATCAATTTCAAACCAAAGAATAATTGAAGTTGTGAACTCGTATGGATATGATTGTGAAGTATTATTATAGCTAAAACGTAAATCATAACTTTTAGATATCATCTAAAGCATTAATTGTTATTAATCGTTAAATACTATACCTATGAAATTACCTGCCGGCCATCAGTCAATAATGCCCTATTTAATTTTAGAGGGCGCATTACAATTTATAGATTTTACCAAAAATGTTTTTAATGCCGAAACCTCCGGCCAGTCATCGCTTCGGGACGACGGAACTGTAATGCATGCCGAAATACGTATTGACGGAAGCACCATCATGGTTACAGATGAATCTAAAGACTGGAAAAAACAAACCGCAAACTTGTTTATATATGTCCCGGATACCGATGCAACTTTTGAAAAAGCAGTTCAGGCCGGTGCAACAGTTCTTATGCCGCCAGGTGACCAGGATTATGGCAGAGCCTGTGGGGTAACGGATCCTTTTGGTAATGTCTGGTGGATTACATCTGTAAAAAAATAATTTCTAAATCAGAAAAAATGAAAGCGGAACTTCAAAAGAATGTAATCGACACATTTAAAGAATTAAACTACAAACTCGCCTCTTTTTCTGAAACAGAACTCAATACAGTTCCGTTTGAAGGAAGCTGGACCGCCGGGCAAGTGATACAGCATTTGATTATGGGATGTTCCGGTTTTCCGGAAATGTGTGCCGGTAAAACCGAAAAAAAGTCCGGAAAACCAGACCAAAAAGTGAAAGATATTGAAGCTCTTTTCTTCAATTACGATCTAAAAATGAAATCACCGGAAGCTATTATTCCGTCAGATATAACGTATAACAAAAATACATTAACACTATCTCTTTTAAAAATTGAAAAGGAATTATTAAATGTTTCCGAAACCTATGATTTAACCTTAACCTGTCTGGATTCTGAAGTTCCCGGTTTCGGCAAATTTACCATTTACGAATGGGTTAGTTTTGCACTCATTCACATCCAGAGACATTTAAATCAGTTGCAGGCGATTGGTAAAGTTGTGATAGAAAAGTAAAGCAGTCTCAGTGACAGTCTCAGTCTCAGTCTCATGAGCGGCCGAAATAGCAGTGGCAGTCTCAGTCTCGGTCGCACATTCTCACATTCTCACATTCTCACATTCTCACATTATCACATTATCTAATTATCTAATCATCTAATTTTTATATAAAAACTAAAAGCGTCGTAAGTAACAACTCGCGACGCTTTTAATTTATAAGATTAATGACTTACTACTACACTTTTGTTCTTCCGCTTATTAATGAAATAACGAATAAGACTAAAAATATGAAGAATAAAACTTTTGCAATACTAGCAGCTCCGGCGGCAATTCCACCAAAGCCAAATATTCCGGCAATTATAGCAAGAATAATAAAAATGACTGTCCAACGTAACATATGATTTGATTTTTAGTTTATAAAATGACTTATGAGGTCTGATTTGTTATATCAAATTTCTTTTTAAAAAACAGCTTCCTTTAACTCTATCCATTTTTTTATTAGCGCAATCAAACAGAAAATACAATAATTCCGGGAATGTTGCACAATTATCAGAATTTCAATTTATTTCTTACAGAATTTCCATGTAAATGCTTTAGAGTTAATTTTTTAGCGGATTGGATTAATCGTACCTTTATGTTCGTTCTAATTTTAAACATTATAAAATCAGATGCCCGAAAGATGAAATTGGCTACAAAAATAAGGTTGTCATTTTAGAAGAAAGATGACATACTTATAATTGCCTTTGTGATCTTTAATAATTACTAAATGAATTAAAAAATAATCCCCATGAAAGCACTATCCACTAAATTAAAAATAGTTTTTCTATCTACTTTTCCACCAACACAATGTGGAATAGCTACCTATACGCAGGATACAATCAAAGGAATTACCGATGTATATGGTAAGTCTGTTACTTGTGAAATTTGTGAACTGGTCGACAAACCAAATGCAAAACCAACACAGGCCTTTACCTTAAACACGAAAAAAAGAGAAGATTATACTCGCGTTGCCGAAGAAATGAATGCAGATGAAAGTATTAAACTGGTTCATATTCAACATGAATTTGGTTTGTTTTCAGGAAACTACGGTGATCATTTATTAGATTTCTTAAATGTAATCAGGAAACCGGTAACTTTTACATTTCACACAGTGCTTCCCGGTCCTAACAACGAATTAAGAACATTTGTAAAATTACTTCTTACGTACAGTAATTCAGTATTTGTTATGACAAACAGATCTGAAGAAATATTGATTAATGATTATGATATTCCAAAAGAATTCATCACCACAATATCTCACGGAACTCACGTTGTGGTGTACGAAGCACCGGAAACAGCTAAAGCAAAGTTAGGATTTGAAGACAGGACTGTTTTATCTACTTTTGGACTTTTAGGTGAGGGAAAAAATATCGAAACGGGTTTAAGGGCTTTAGGTAAAATTGTAGAAAACACACCTAACGCACTTTATTTAATTATTGGAAGAACACATCCAAATTTAATTATTGACGGAGTTGATACGTACCGTGAAAAACTTGAAGGCATTGTTAATGAATTAGAATTACATGACAATGTTCGTTTTATAAACCAATATCTTGAAACAAATGAACTTTTAGAATATCTGCAGGCAACAGACATTTATATGTTTACTTCCAAAGATCCGAATCAGGCTGTAAGCGGTACTTTTTCTTATGCCATGAGCTGTGCCTGCCCGATAGTCGCTTCAAAAATTCCGCATACCAAAGAAGTTCTGACAGAAGATTCAGGAATCTTAGTCGATATTGGAGATGAAAATCAGTTTGCTGCAGCTGCCATTAAAATACTTAATGATGAAAATCTTAGAGAAGAAATGGGGAAAAATGCCTTCAGAAAAACACGGGCTTCTTCCTGGGAAAATGTAGGGATTACACACATGAATACCTATAAAAAACTGATGGATAAAACGTATGAAATCAAGTATAGCTATCCTTCCATTCGGTTGGCTCACCTCAAAAAAATGACTACCGAACTTGGTATTATCCAGTTCAGCAAAATTTCTATTCCTGATATTTCTTCCGGTTATACGCTGGATGATAATGCAAGAGCTTTGGTCGCAGTTTGCATGCACTATAAGCTAACGGGAGACAAAGATGATCTGCCTTACATTTTAATTTACCTCGATTTTATAGAACGCTGTCAGAAACCGAAAGGTAATTTCATGAATTATGTTGATGAAAATAACAGGGAACATATTGAGCAAAATGCAGAAGTAAATCTCGAAGATTCAAATGCACGCGGTATCTGGGCCTTGGGAACAGTGGTTTCACATTCCGCAATTCTGCCGGACTCCATTGTGAAGAAAGCTTCCAAATGTTTATTAAATTCTTTAAAATGGGCTGAAACTATTCAGTCACCGCGTTCTATAGGTTTTGCTACAAAAGGGCTGTATTTATATCACAGCGTCGTTCCTAATTTATATGTCGCCGCGATTATCAATAAACTGAATGCCAAATTGCTTTCTAACTATGAAATCCATGCGACAAAAGACTGGAAATGGTTCGAAAATTATATGACTTATGGAAACGGAATTCTGCCGGAATCCATGCTATACGCCTATCTGGTGACCAATAAACCTATCTATAAAAAAGTTGCTTTAGAATCATTGGATTTTCTAATTTCAAAAACTTATAATGGCGATAACTTCAAAGTAATTTCAAACAACGGCTGGTACCACAAAGATTCAGAACCACAGGAATATGGCGAACAGCCCATTGATGTTTCCTATATGATTCAGACACTAAACTCATTTTACAACGCCTTTAAAAATCCGGAATACAAAGAACAGATGAAAATTGCCTTTAACTGGTTTTTAGGAAAAAATCACTTAAATCAAATCATGTATAATCCGGTAAGCGGAGGCGGATACGATGGACTGGAAAAAGAAAATGTAAACCTGAATCAGGGTGCCGAATCAACAGTATGTTATCTGACCGCCAGATTAATAATGGAAAATTTAAAGCTATCCGACAGTAAAGTAATTCCGTTAATGAAAGCAAAAAACAACATTGCCATTAACTCTTAACTATTTTTAAACTACACATTTAACTAAGTAAACAAATCATTTGCCGTTTACTCTTAAAATCCCTTTTTCACAAAGGGATTTTTTGTTTTTCGGAAGTGTTTAGGCAACGTTAACTTTCCAAAATTATTGTGCTGTTATGTAAATTATATAAACATCCAAAAAAGTTGTGTAAGAATTTTTGTTAACTATTAAGGTAATTTTATCCTTAAATAACAAAGGAAAATACAGATATGTTAAAATATTAATTTTCAAAAATTTAACTAACTAAAACAGTAGTATTTTGATTGTCACTTTAAAAAATACATTCGAAGAGATAGGTAATGCAACCCTGTTTGCAAAGCAGTTTTTTAAGGAAGTTTTTGTACCTCCTTATGAGGCAAAAGAATTCATGAAGCAATGCTATCTTATAGGATATAAGTCATTACCACTGGTGGCTATAACAGGCTTTATCATGGGACTGGTTCTTACGCTGCAATCAAGACCAACTCTGGTAAAATTCGGAGCCGAATCCTGGTTGCCGGGGATGGTCGCACTTTCGTTAATTCGTGAAATTGCTCCTGTAATTACGGCTTTGATCTGTGCCGGAAAAATATCTTCAGGGATTGGTGCTGAGTTAGGCTCCATGAAAGTAACAGAGCAAATTGATGCCATGGAAGTTTCGGCAATTAATCCGTACAATTATTTGGTTGTCACCCGCATTTTAGCCTGTACCCTTATGGTTCCGTTATTGGTCTTCTTTGCTGATGCTGTCGGAATTATTGGCGGATACATCGGTATTAATATTCACGGTGATGTAAATTTTTATCGTTATCTGACACAAATTCTCCAATCATTAGAATTTCTGGATTTATTTCCGGCCATTATAAAGACTTTTTTCTTTGGTTTTTTTATTGGAATGATTGGATGCTATAAAGGATTTAATGCTTCCAACGGAACTGAAAGTGTGGGAAGAGCAGCAAATTCTGCTGTTGTAACCGCTTCACTGGCCATTTTTATAATTGACATGGTAGCTGTTCAAATAACCGACTTATTTTTTTAGAGATGATTAAGGAAGAGAAAAATACACCAAAAGAACCAAAGGCAAAAAGTAAAACGCCCATAATCGAGATTAAAAATCTGCACAAAACATTTGGCAAAAATAATACGATTTTAAAAGGCGTCAATCTTACGGTTAATCAGGGTGAAGACCTTGTGATATTGGGACGCTCAGGCTCGGGAAAATCAGTAACCATAAAATGCATCGTAGGCTTGATTGAACCTGACAAAGGAGAAATAAAAGTATTCGATGAAAATGTACTGAATCTCAGCAAAAAAGAACTTAATGAAATCAGAGTCCGAATTGGATTTTTATTTCAGAGTGGTGCTTTGTACGATTCCATGTCCGTTCGTGAAAATTTAGCTTTTACACTGAAAAAACATAAAAGCGATTTAACTCCGGAAGAAGTTGAAGCGGAAGTGGTTGAAGCACTGGATAATGTAGGTTTAAGCGATGCAATAAACAAAATGCCTTCTGAATTATCAGGCGGCATGCAAAAAAGAATTGGACTGGCCAGAACTTTAATTCTTAAACCCGAAATTATTTTATACGACGAGCCCACAACAGGACTGGACACTATTACATCGAGAGAAATCAGTGAGCTGATAGTAGATATAAAAAACAAGCGTAAAACAACATCAATCATTATTACACACGATATGGCCTGTGCAAAACGTACTGCAGACCGCATTATGGTTTTAAAAGAGGGTGTAATACATGCTGAAGGAACTTACGAAGAACTGGAGAAAAGCGAAGACGAGTGGGTACGCTCTTTTTTTGAATAAACTTAAAAAATAAAATTAGAAATCATGGATAAGCAATCTGGATATACTTGGAAATTGGGAATGTTTGTAACAGTTGGATTGTTGCTTTTTATAATGGCAATTTATTTCATCGGAAAACAAAAAAATCTTTTTGGATCAACATTTCACATCACATCACAATTTAAAACGGTTAGCGGTTTAGAGGTGGGAAATAATGTTCGTTTTTCAGGAATCAATATCGGGACAGTTGAAGAAATACAGTTAATAAACGATTCTTCTGTGGTTGTTTCAATGGTTATAAAAGATGATGTCCGCGAATTTATTAAAACAGATGCCCGTGCCAGTATTGGTTCTGATGGTTTAATGGGCGATAAAGTCCTGACTATTTCTCCGGGAGTGAAATCTACTAAAGTGATTGAAAATAACGGTGCAATTGCTTCTATTAACGGCATTGAGATGCAGGATTTAATGAAAAGCGTTAAGAAAAGTGTTGATAATGCTGCCGTCATCACCGATGAACTTGCCATTTTCAGCCACAGCATGAATAACGGAAACGGAGCTTTGGCCCGATTGGTCCGAGATGATAAAATGGCTGCAAGTGTTTCTAATACACTCTCTAATCTGGAAAGCGGAACCAAAGGTTTTAGTCAGAATATGGAAGCTGCAAAAAGCAATTTCCTGCTTAGAGGCTACTACAAGAAAAAAGAGAAAGAAAAAGCGAAAAAACAGGAAGAAATAAAAGAGAAAAAAGAAGAGCAACAGGAAAAAGCTGAAAAAGAAAAAGAGAAAAAGGAGAAAGAACAAAAAGAGAAAGAGGAAAAACAAAAAGAAGAAGAGGCTAAAAAAGCAGAAGCTCAAAAAGAGAAAAAATAATTCCTTTTTGAAATGTGATTTGGGAAATGTATCAGAACGCTGCGTTTTTCAAAATTAAAATCTTCGGTTTTATGTATGGAGTAACGCTTCAATCCTGAATATGAATTTTTAAATCTATTGTACATGCCATTTTCATTCCGACATACCGCCTTTAAATTTTTAAAAATAACAGGAATAGTACTGGCAGGAATTCTGTTGTTATTATTCCTGATTCCGCTTTTATTTCCCGGAAAAGTCGCTTCTGAAGTAAAGAAAATTGCCAACGAGCGCCTGGATACCAAAATGGATTTCACGAAATCCCGACTTTCTTTTTTTACCCATTTCCCCTCTTTAACCGTCTCTTTAGATGATTTGTCAATGACAGGCTCTGCTCCTTTTGGCAATGATACTTTATTGAAAGCAGAACAGGTGGCTTTTGGAATCAACCTTAAAAGGCTGATTTTCGACAATGAAGTTAAAATCAATAAACTATATGTTTCCAGGGCCTTAATAAATGTTATGGTCAACCAAAAAGGACAAGCCAATTATAATATTTATATTGCTCCTGAAGATAAAAAAAATCAAAAAGGAGGTGCTGAAGAAGGAACTGCCATCAGACTGGAACGAATTGACCTCGAAGACTGTCATATTAAATACAACGATCGTTCCGCTAAAATTCTGGTAGATGCCAAAGGTTTTAATTATATTGGAAAAGGAAACTTAAGCGAAGATATTTTTGATCTAAATACAGATGCAAAAATTGACAGCGTAGATTTCTATTACAACAGAACCGCTTACCTGAGAAAAAAAGAACTGCGCGCTAATTTAATTACCCGGATCAATACACATGCCCTTTCGTTTATTCTTCAGAAAAATGAATTAAAAATCAATAAACTCCCGCTCAAATTTACCGGATTATTAACCATTTTAAGAGATGGGTACAAAATCAACATCAAAGCGGCATCAGAGAAAACAACCTTAAAAGATTTATTCTCTGTAATGCCTCCGGAATATTTAACGTGGATGAACGAAACCGAAATTTCAGGCAACAGTGACCTGCTTTTTACTTTTAAGGGAAATTATAACGTCGCCAAAAAGCAAAAACCGGATTTAGCGTTTAATCTCAAAATTGACAAAGGCGCCATAAATTATCAAAATGCCCCCGCTCCGCTAACAGATTTTCAGATGAACCTGAGTGCTATCATGCCTTCGCTTGATGTTGAAAAACTGCTCATTAATTTAAGTACACTTCAATTTAAAGTAGGGGAAAAAGATTATTTCAATGCCTATCTTCATAGCAAAGGCTTTACCGAAATGGATGTAAACGCAAGCGTAAAAGGTGCTCTGGACCTCGCCACGGTTGATGCTGCTTTGGGTTTGACTTCGCTTGAGTTAAAAGGAATCTTAAAAACCAATATTCAGGCAAGAGGAACTTTCAGTAGCTCAAAAAAACTATTCCCTAAAACGATTGGCGGAATTTCATTGCGAAACGGCTGGCTTAAAACAGAATCGTATCCAAATCCAATTACCGACATTACCTTTATCGCCAATGTACTCAACAAAGCCGGAACATTCAAGGATCTGATTGTTTCTGTGGCACCTGCTTCTTTTGCCTTTGAAGGAAATCCGGTGTATGTAAATGCGACACTTTCGGATTTTAGTGATTTGGCCTACAATGCTAAAATAAAAGGGGAACTCAATGTTGGACGTATTTACAAAGTCTTTTCCCGAAAAGGTGTTGATATAACCGGCTACGCAAAAGCAGACCTTTCCCTAAAAGGAAAACAAAGTTATGCCACCAACGGACAATATGACAAATTAGACAATAAAGGAACCATAATCCTTAAAAACATCACGGCTACATCGGAACTTTTTCCAAAAGCTTTTTTTATCAAACAAGGAAATTTCCGTTTTCAAAACGAGAAGATGTGGTTTGAAAAATTTGATGCTTCTTATGGAAAATCAGACTTTGCCATTAACGGATACCTGCTGAATACCATTAATTACTTTCTGGAATCAAATGGAACACTGACCGGGGATTTTAATATGAAATCAAAACTGATCAATGTAGATGAATTCATGGCACTTGAAAAAGGAGATAATAAAGATCGGAATATTGAGGTTGATTATGCCAAAGAAGATCATCCGAAAATGAGTGGTGTGGTCATTATTCCTAAAAATTTAGAGGTCGGATTGAAAACAAATGTAGACAAAGTAGCATACAATGGATTGATCTTCAATAAAATTTCGGGAAAAATAGGTATTACAAAAGGTAATTTCTATCTGGAAAAAACTACTTTGAACATTATCGACTGCCTTTTGGGTGTTGACGGCAGTTATAAAGATGAATCACCTACCTCCGCACATTTTGATGCTCATTTTACCGCTAAAGATTTCAGTGTACAAAGGGCTTATAAAGAAATTCCGATGTTTCATGATATAGCTAGTGCAGCCGAAAAAGCACAGGGAATCATTTCTGTAGATTATAACATAAAGGGAGATCTGAACGGAAATATGGGACCTATTTATGAATCTCTGGAAGGTGGCGGAATTCTGAATTTACGTGATGTACAGGTAAAAGGTATGAAATTATTTGACGGAATAAGTGCTCACACAGGTCAGAAAGATTTAAATAATCCGGATCTGAAAGGCATTGAAATTAGATCAAGCATTGATAACAATCTGATTCATATCGAGCCTTTTACTTTCTCCGTATCTGGTTTTAGACCGACTATAAAGGGAACGACAAGTTTTGACGGATTACTGGATTTACGAATGCGTTTAGGGCTTCCGCTATTTGGCCTTATCGGATTCCCAATTGTCATTACAGGAACGCATGATGCTCCTAAAATCAAGATTTTCAGTAAGACAGGCCAAAAAATAAACGACGCCGTCTATGACGAAAAAAACAATAAAGTAATTCGGGAAGAAAAAGTGAGTAAACAAAAAGTTAAATGAAATGAAAAATAAAAAAAAGAACGGCACCAGTGCATTCGAAAAATTCGCTTCACATGTTTCTAAGGCAGCCGGAAGTACTACTGCTTTTATAACGGCTTTTTTAATTGTTGTCGTCTGGGCCGCATCTGGACCCATTTTCGATTATTCTGAAACCTGGCAACTGGTGATCAATACCGGAACAACCATTATTACTTTTCTGATGGTCTTTTTAATTCAGAAGGCACAGAATAAAGATTCATTGGCCATTCAGCTGAAATTAAACGAACTGGTTGCTTCAAACGAATATTCGAGCAACAGTCTGGTGGATATTGAAAGTATGACCGAAGAAGAAATGATCATCGTACAAAAATATTATCACAGACTTAGTGAACTTGCCAAAAAAGAGGAAAGTGTAAGAACATCGCATTCTATTGCAGAAGCGCATGAGCAACACGAACGAAAAGATAAAAACAGGACAAAAATGCGTACCAAAAACATCACAAAAAAATGAAGCTACGTTCAACAGAAACCTTATGGCCATTAAAATATGCGATGGATGTAAGTTATCCGTCAATAGACTCAGATTTAGAGACTGAAATTTTAATTATCGGTGCCGGAATAACCGGAGCGCTCATCGCTTATAAACTCATCAACGAAGGAAAAAAAGTAATTATGACAGACCGTCGTGATATTTGCAACGGCAGTACTGCTGCGAGTACCGCCCTGCTTCAATATGAAATAGATGTGTCTTTGCATGAATTAATAAAAATCAGGGGATTAGAATGTGCTGTTGATAGTTACAAGAATGGAAAAAAAGCCATTTTTGACTTGCGGAATATAATCGATACCATAAAGAGCGACTGCGAGTTTGAATTCAAAAAAAGCATTTATTTCTGTTCCTTAAAAAAGGATCTTCCTTTTTTGAAAGCCGAATTTAAATCAAGAAAAGAAAATGGTTTCGATGTAAACTGGCTGGAAAAATGGGATCTAGAAAAATTAGGCGTGAATGCCATAGCAGCTATTGAATCTCATACTGCGGCCGTAATGGACCCGTACAAACTGGCCCAGGATTTAATCCGCTATTGCGAGAAAAAAGGAATGCAAATTCTGGATCGTACCAATATTACTTCAACTCAGGATCAAAAAGGAAAACTGATTGCACATACAGAGAACAAATGTAAAATTACAGCTGATCATATTATACACTGCAGCGGCTATGAAAGCACCGAAACACTCACGGAAAAGGTTGTTGACTTAAAAAGCACCTATGTAATTACTTCAGAGAGTCTTCCGGATTTACCAAAAGCTTTTAAGAATGCGATCTTTTGGGACACCTCATCTCCGTATTTATATTTTCGAAGTACGCAGGACAACCGAATCATTATGGGCGGGGGTGACGAAGATTTTAAGGATCCGAAAAAGAGAGATAAGCTACTACCTAAAAAAGAACAATTTTTATTGAAAAAATTCGAAAGAAAATTCCCGAATATCGATTTTAAAATTGATTATTCCTGGGCAGGCACTTTTGGAGAAACAAAGGATGGTTTACCTTATTTCGGAAAACCAGATCCGAATAAAAACGAACATTACGTTTTAGGTTTCGGAGGAAACGGAATTACCTTCAGTGTCATCGGAATGAATTCGGTTTTATGTTCTATTGAAGGTAAGAAACATAAGGATTTAGACTATTATAGGTTTCATAGATAGTTCTTTGAGGTTCTAAGGTTCTAAGCTGCTAAGGCACTAAGTTTTTTTCTTAGCAACTTAGAACCTCAGCACCTTTATAAAATAACCAACTCCATCTGTATATTACAGCGTTTATAAGGTGTTGCAAGACCCGAAACTTTCTGGAATCCCATTTTATGATACAAACTGATTGCGGGTTTAAGGATCGTATTACTCTCCAGGTATATTTTCTTCGCTCCCTGTTCTTTTGCGCTCTTTACAATAGCCTGCCCTAATAGCCAGCCTATGTTTTTTCCTTGTGCTTTTGGTGAAACCGCCATTTTTGCCATTTCAAAATCGTAGTTTTCATCCTTCATTTTGATTAAGGCACAGACTCCAACAGGTTCATCTTGGTATAAAGCCACAAAAATTTTACCGCCCTTGTCCAGAATATATTCCTGCGGATTGTCTAAGGCTTTATAATCGGCTTCTTCCATTTCAAAATAAGTTGAAATCCATTCTACGTTCAGGGCTTTAAAAGCGTCAAGATACTTTGGTTCAAAGGCGACAATCTGAACGTCCTGGCTTTCTCGAATTTTTTTATTTTCAATTACTCTTTTCAGCAGTGATTTTTGTTCCAGTAAAAACTCCCATTCTTCGAGTGCAGCCCATAGATTATGGTTTGATTCTGTTATCAAAGATTCCACAGCCGCTTCAACATCAATACACTGGAGTTTTAATTCTTTCGAAATAAATATCCCCTGTTCTGTAAGAGCAACACTGTTTCTGCGTTTGTCGGTTGTTTTTAAATTTTCCTGAACCAGGCCTGCCGTTGTCATTTCCTGAATAATTTTACTCACCGACGGTTGCGAATGTCCAATCTTATTAGCGATTTCAGTGATGGTGATTTCTCTTTCTTCCATCAGCATATAAAAAACCGGAAACCATTTTGGCATAAAATTAAGCCCATACAAATTGTATATTTTGGCTGCATCATCTGTAATTGCTGCAGTCATCAATCGCAGACGGCTTCCCAAAGCCACCTTGCCTACTTTATCAAAAAAACCCATTTTATAGTTGATTACATAATTAGTTATGCAAATATATGTTTTTTTTTAAGATACTAAGGTGCTGAGTGACTAAGTTTCTAAGCTTTTTTCTTAGAGTCTTAGCTTCCTAGTAATTTAGAACCTTATATAAATCAAGATATAATAAGCAAAGGGTTCAAATTGTTTTTTTAGGTACTAAGGTGCTGAGCTCCTAATTTTAATAAGAAAAAAAACTTAGAATCTTAGCCTCTTAGTGACTTAGAACCTTATATAAATCAAGCTGTAATAGCCAACGGATTCAAATTGAATTTGTATTCTTTCGGACTGCAATTGAATTTTTGTTTGAAGATTTTAGAGAAGTAACTTCTGCTGGTAAATCCTATACAATATACTATTTCTGAAATATTTAAATCGGAAGTTCTGATTAGGACTTCAGCTTTTAAAACTCTCATATGGGTGATATAATCATTAACGGTACGATTATGAATCATCTTAAAACCTTCCTGCAGTTTATTTGGAGACAAACCGGATTTTTTGCTTAATGATTTTATAGTAAAGGCTTCTTCGGGGTTTGCTTTTATAACTTCTGAAAGTTCTTTTATTTCTTCCATTTCTCTTAAAGTCAGACAATTGGTCTCTTTGGATTTAGCAGCCAAATCGTCAGTATGCTGCTGAATTTCCATAGCCAGGATAATTCGTAAAATACCTTCTTTCAGTAAATTCCGAACAATACCTGTTTGGGTTACCGCATTTAATTGTTCTATTTTTTCACCGATTCTCAAATTATAAGAACCCAGATAAAAGAAATCTTCCCGTACACTATTTTCAAAAAACGTTTCTTTTACTTTTACATTCAGCGAATTAGTCTGATTTTTTTCAGCCAGATGAGTTCCAACAATAATCAGCGTAAATTTAGTTTTGATATCTTTTTCAAAAAACAAAACATTTTCATCTTCTTTTTTGGAAGAAAGAATAGCGGTCTGAAAGGTTTTTAGTTTTTTCTCTTCCCCCAGAATTCCAAAACTATGGGACAAGTTTCCTTTTGAGCAATAAGCAAAGTAAACAGGCGATGATTTTGGATTTGTGATATTCATCCTTACTTCTGCAGAAAAAGTCATATCAAACTGAACATAGGAAATAGCATCATTAAAGGAAGATCCGATAATAGACCCTTTAGCGAAACTATTATTGAACTCTAAAGTATATTCGTCTAAATCAAAAGTTACTTTACCTCCAATATTCAAAGTCAAAGCTTCAAAAATATCTTTAATTTTCTCTGTATTTATAGTAACTACTTTCATTTTGCCTGTATTTAAAATTTGATAATCTGCTACTTATCGATCATTAAAAAGGGATTTCCCGTTTGTACAGAAATTCTTTAAAATATCTAATTCAAAGTTGCAATAAACAAGAGGGAAAGTTGTTATATAATTTTTGTAAATTGTTTTATAATTAACTCTAAATGACTACCTTAAATACAACTATCTACTCTAATAAAAAACATGAAAAGTTTTTCTTTCTCACCCATAAGCGCTAAGGACGCTAACCTCTTGATACTGGGCACAATGCCCGGAACAAAGTCGCTGGAATTAAATCAATATTATGGCCATGCCCAGAATAATTTCTGGAAGTTTATCTTCACCATTTTAAAAGAAAATATATCATCCGATTATGAAACTAAAAAAACAATTCTGATAAAACATAAAATTGCCCTGTGGGACGTTTTACAATTTTGCGACAGAGTAGGAAGTTTAGACAGTGCCATAAAAAATGAAATTGCCAATGACTTTGAATTGTTTTTAGAGGAGCACCCCAACATTACAACCATCCTTTTTAACGGACAAAAAGCAGCTGCCTTTTTTAAAAAATATGTTCAGATGGAAAAAACATATCAACTTCTTACTTTACCTTCTTCAAGCCCGGCAAATGCCAGTAAGTCTTTTGAATCTAAATTAGAGGAATGGAAAGTCATTACTTCACTTTTAGAAAAATCGATATGATATTTGAATTGTATAAGATTATCAGTTTAAAATGTAACAGTCTCCTGAGGTAATCCGATAATTTTACCAAAAGGTTTTAAGGTATTGAAATAATTTAAATTCTTAGTATTTATAAAAACTCACTCTTATAAATTACATTCAAAGATTTAAATTATAAAATATTGGTTGTTAGTTTATTTTGAAAAAAAAGCTATTCTTTTATTAGAATAGCTTTTATACTTTTACCACATCTCTCCTAAACCAAATTATTATGAAAATTCAAACGTACCAAAATCATATTCGGTTTTATCCTCCTCACCATTTTGTATACTACCCGATTCTGACTGCATTTTTAATTGGCAGTATTTACTTTGCCTGTACCGAAGATGAAAAGTTAATCTGGGCCTTTATCAGTGTTGGGTTTATCTTTTTGTTTTGCCTTGCTTTTATGTTGCGCCAGCATTATGCCTTAACGCTGCAAAACAGAATTGTCAGACTCGAACTTCGGTATCGGTATTTTACACTTTCGGGAAAAAGATTCGAGGAATTTGAATATAAATTAACCGACGATCAGATCTTCGCCCTGCGATTTGCCCCGGACGATGAGTTGTTACCACTTGTAGAAGACACTCTTAAAAACAACCTGACCGGAACCGCCATCAAAAAAGCAATTGTGCACTGGAAAGCGGATTATAACAGGGTTTAAGAGAAAGAAAATAGAAAATAGAAAATAGAAAATAGAGGAAAGAGCATAGAAGAAAGAAGGAAGAAGGAAGAGTAAAGAAGATAGAAATTTGACTGAGCCAGAAGAATTTCAGCCTTTGCCTTCTTTATATTTTACATCTTACACCTTAAACCTTGCATCTTACATCTTGCATCTTGCATCTTGCATCTTGTATCTTGTATCTTGTATCTTGCATCTTGTATCTTGCATCTTTTCACCTCTGAACCTCAAAAAAACAAACCCGGCCTCTTTTCAGAAACCGGGTTTGTTGCTCAACTTAACTTAAATAAACTCAACTAACTTATTTTTCTATTGGAATAAACCTGATAGCTGTACCTCCGCCGGATGCCAGTTTTAAATCTAAAACTGTTTTGTTATTTACTTTTTGCTTCGAAATGGTAACGGGATATGGATTTGTTTTATAATTTGCCCCCACTCCATCTGCGTATATTTCTGCTTCGTACTCTTTGTTGTGATCTAAAAATGATAATGTTACTTTCAGGTCACGGGCATCACTGTTGGTAATAGAACCCAGATACCAGTTTTTTTCATTCCAGTCTTTACGGGCGATGGTAGTATATGCTCCGATCTTAGAATCTAAAACTTTTGTATCAGACCAGGTGCAGGGAACGTCTTTAATAAACTGAAATTCCGGTTTTCCTTCATAATTTTCGGGTAAATCTGAAGCCATTTGCAACGGACTGAAAATGATTACGTACAACGCCAATTGATTGGCCAAAGTAGTTTTTACCCTGGCTCCCGAAGGCGTTTTATAATCAAAATTGAAATTACCCGGCGTATAATCAAATGGCCCTGATAACATTCTGGTAAAAGGTAGGGTTGTCAAATGCTCAGGCGTATTTCCGCCATCTGCAGACCAGGCGTTGTATTCCTGTCCTCTTCCGCCCTCTTGTGACATGAAGTTTGGATACGTACGCTGGATTCCGGTTCCTTTCATCGGTTCGTGATTATCAATCATGATGTGATATTTCGCAGCTGTTTCGATAACCTTTCTGTAATGACGTGCTCCGTACTGACTATCGTGCCATTCTTTTTTATCTAAAAACTTGTTGACATAACCGGTCTTCACCGAATTTACCCCCATTTTCTGATACAATTTAAAAGCCTCTTCCAACTGGTTTTCGTAGTTTTTAGTGGCTCCGGCGGTTTCGTGATGTCCGATTAAGCGAACATTTTTCATGGCGGCATATTTGGTAATTTCTTCCAGATTAAAATCCGGATATGCTTTTACAAAACTGAAAGCAGATCCGTCGGCAGTCCAGTCGCCATCCCAGCCTTCATTCCAGCCTTCCACCAGAACGCCGTCAAAATTGTTTTTCGCAGCAAAATCAATATATTCTTTAGTATTTTTAGTGGTCGCACCGTGTTTTGCACCTTGTCCCCAGGTGAATTTTTCTAAATGCATGCCCCACCAGATTCCAATATACTTGGAAGGTGTGATCCATGATAAATCTTCAATTTTGGAAGGTTCATTTAAATTCAGCATTATGGTTGAAGTAGCTACATCGCCTGGGGTTTTACCTACTACAATTGTTCTCCATGGCGTTTTAAAAGGGGTTTCCGCATATACTTTTACACCATCAGCCCATGCCACCAGATCGCTTTTGTATTGCTTATCCGATGTTTTTAGTAAAGTCATTGATGCAAAATCGGTCAGATTGGCTTCATGAATCGCAACATACAATTTGTCTTTCGTTTCAAAAGTGGCCGGTGTATTGATCGTATCGGTTTTACTCATCAGCGTTTTGCGATAGGTGCTTTCGTAATAGCTGTTTTCGCGGTGCACCGGAATCCACCAGACTTCATTAGTATCTTTGAAAGTAAACTGGGTGACTTCATTGGAGATTTTTACTTTCCCTAAATGGGGTTGCTTCGGAAATTCATAGCGAAAGCCTAAACCATCATCAAAAACCCGGAAAATAATATCAACCAAACGTTCTTCCCCTTTGGATTCTTTCAAATGAACAATCATTTCGGTATGATGATCCCTTACTTTTTTAAATTCCCCCCACGGCTGTTCCCAGGTTTCATCAGCCATTTTCTCTTCGGTGGAAAGGACCTCAAAATCTTCTGTCATCTTTTGGATGCCCTGAAATTCAAATCCTAATAAAGAAGGCTCGATAACCGATTTCCCATTCGAAGAAAAACTGTATTGAGGCTGTCCCGAGGCTGTTAATTCAAAAACTAATTTGGAATTTTTATCCGGTGAACTTATAGTGTATGTTTTTTTAGTACTGCAGGCAAAAATCAGCACGGAAGCTAAAGTAATCAGGCAATAACTATATTTTATGTTTTTCATTATCTAATTGTATTAATGACAACTCTTATTTAATTTCATTAAGTAACTGTTTTGCTTTAGCAGACTGCATGGAAACAAAATAATTAAAGGCCTGATCCAGTTTTTTCTGGGCATCGGCATTGCCTTTCTTTTGTATGCGTAAATTGTATAACTGGCTAATATCGGGGAATACATTTTCGGTATTTTTAACTCCGGCAAAAGCTTTCACTTTTTCGATATAGCTGTAGCCAAATTCCACTGTAGGTTCGAACATAGTACCTTCTCCAAAGTCATTCCAGGTAATTAATTGCAGGTAATTCAGATTGGCATTTTTAGCCATCGCAAGTGTTTCATCGAGTGTTGCTCCGTTATTGGGTTCAATGGTCCACCCGATTGCTGCTCCGCCGCCTCCCTGGGCATAAAAATCTTTAAATCCCGGATAAGCACTGCCTATTGCCACACCAAGTTTGGGTTTTGTATTGGTATAAAAATTAGTCAGATAGGTGCTGTTTTTATACACCCAGGCATATTCGCCTGAAGCATTTTCTCCGGCTTCAACTGATTGATCCCAAAGGGTGATAAAAGTAGGTTTGGTAGTCAGGGTATTAAAAACATTGGTCCATTCTGCCGGAGTTTGCAAAATGATGGGGCCGAAATTCAGCAGCAAAGGTTTTCCGTTTACTTTGATATAATTTTTATCGTCGAAATAGTTTTTCTCCATATAAGCCAAATCGGTTTTGGCGGCGCTGGTCACTGAAATGGCTTTTCCCGCATCGACAGCACTTTTTGTTACTCTGTCTTCGTACACGATCGCGTATTCCAATCCAACTTTATCCAGCATGGTAATAAGCTGTTCTGTATTTTCTTTAACCATTCGGTAATCGTAAACATCATAAGTACCGTACCAGTCGATCAAAACACCGTCAATTCCTGAATATTTCATCAATAATAAATGATTCTCAATCACATTTTTATCGCCCGAGTGATAAGGACCGATAAGCGGGTAATAATAAGATGCAATTTCCCTGCGCTTGTTGGCATCTATGTTATTAGGGTTTTTGTTGGCCATTGTCCAGTGATAGCCCCATTTTTTATCGGCACTGCTTTCATTGGTTTCAAACCAGGGCATATAATGCACATAAATTTTGGTGCTGTTGGTTTTTTCAATCGCAACGGGTTCAACGGTTTCCGGCGTTGTTGGTATGTCTGAATTTTTATCGTCGCTGCTGCAACCGAGCGCCACTAAAAAATTCACAATTACACAAAATAATAATGTGATGTATTTTTTCATTTGAATTGATATTTGTTTTTATACCTCGTCTTTCACTCTAATTAAAAATGTCTGCGAAAATTTAATTTTGTCTTTTTTTTGGAAAGTGAGTATTTAAAATATATCAGCCTTCCACGACTAACCAACACGGAAGACTGACATTCCAGAATCTAATTTAAGGGATACCCCGGATTCTGAACCAGATTTTTATTGGTTGTTAAAACACTGGTCGGAATCGGGAAAATCGCTCTGTATTTTTCAGTAGTTCCTTTTTCCCACCAAGGCAAAAAGAAAGTTCCAAAACGAATGTTATCGGTTCTTCTTTTTCCTTCGAAAGTAAATTCCTTAAGCAGCTCCTGATCGATAAAATGAAGATCTATTGTTGCGGGCATTTCTTCTCCGGCACGCGCTGTTATTTGTTGTAAAAACGGTCTCGCTAACTCAGGCGAACCCAATCGCACATAACATTCTGCCTGCATCATTAGAATTTCGGCATAACGAATCAGGACAAAATCGTGATCGCGTTCCCAGTTTTCTCCGGCTTTCATTTCATATTTACCCAAACGAACTCCTTCATTTTCTTTAGCATCGCCTAAGCTCGTCAGGTTTTCTGTATACGTAAGCGGTTCTCCGTTATCCATAATAATAACAGATCCTGTTGCCAGATTGATCTGATCACCGGCAATCATGCATTTTTTTCTTTTATCTGTATCGGCAAAAGCAGAATAAACACCCGGCTGTGCACACATTCCATTGGCACTCCACGGATAGTTTCCTGTTGGGGAAAGCGTAAGTTTATGCAAATAATGACAAGACATTGAATTCATATAATTCCCCACTGTTCCTGCTTTTGAATCGTAAGGAATAGCAAAAATAATTTCAGTCGATGTTTGATTTTCTGTGGCAAAATTGGCAAAGAAATCCGGTGTCAGAGTATAACCTGTCACTTTCTGGCACATCGAAAGACAATCCTGCCAGCGCGGTGTCCCGATGAATGCTTCTGAATTAAGGTACAATCTCGCCAAAATAGAATAGGCTACATTTTTGGTCAGTTTAGAATACACCACATTCGAATTCAGATGCGGAATGGCATCCAGTAATTCTTTCTCTACAAAATCATATACCTGTTTTCTTGTCGAATTAGACGGTAAATCCTTATCTTCAAAATTGGTTACAATGGGCACATTACCAAACATATCCAAAAGGTTGTAATAGTAATAGGCCCTTAACGCTTTTAGCTCCGCATAAATCGGTGTTTTTGCCTGAGCAGTCAGGGAAGATTTGTCTATCTGATAAATGATCGCATTGATTTTGGCAATTCCGGTGTAGTTGTAGCGCCAGGCCGAAAGAATCATTCTGTTGTCTGCTTTCCAGGTATGTTTCTGTGCGTCCTGATATTGTCCGCCATCGTACCAGTTTGTTCCTCTGGTTGGAATGGTCGCTTCATCAGAAACCACTTCATTCAAAAAGAAAACATATTCACAAGTTGGGTAATTATTGGATATACCGTCTGCAAATCCTCTTAACGAAGAATAAGCTCCACCTACCAGCGCATCAATTTCTTTTGAAGTATTTCCAAAATTTCCGTCTTCTACTTTATCATACAGATCTTCATTCAAATTTGTACATGACACCGTAAAAAGCATGCTTAAAAGTATCGCTGCTGTTATTTTGATTTTCATTTTTAATATTTTATGGTTATCAATTCGCTTAGTTATTCAGCGTAAAATTTAATCCAACAGAAATTGTTGTTGGTCGTGGATAATTGTTGTATCGGTCAATTCCGGGCGCAGCCAATCCGGTTTGGTCTGCACCATCCTGTGCATTTAAGCCAATTTCCGGGTCTACTCCTTTGTAATTTGTAAATACAGCAAGGTTTTCTCCCATTACATAAATTCTGAACTTAGAGCCTTTGTATTTCAGCGGTACTGTATACCCGACAGAAAGAGTCTGAAGCCTGAAAAAAGAAGCATCTTCGATCCAGTAACTGGAATATTTCGGTGCTGACGTGATTCCGCTTGACAGGAAATCATCCGGAACGTTGAAAGCCGGAAGCCTGTTCGGATCGTTCAGCATCATATTGGTCGCATTTAAAGCTTTTTGTCCAAACATTCCATATCCTGAAATACCCAGATCAAAATTTCCGTAGGTAAAATTCATTCCGATTCCTAAAGTCAGATCCGGCTGTACATTTCCTAAATCTTTTTTATCCGCATCTACCAAAGCACTCTCTGCTACCGTCTCACCTGCTGCATTGTAGTACAACATTTTTCCATCAGCATCAGGTCCGGCACTTTGAAATCCCCAGAAAGTTCCAACCGGGTATCCTTCGGCAATCACCTGAGAATATTGTCCGGACATACCGGCTAATCCGTGTAAAGATCCGCTGTAAATTACATCTGTTTTATAGGTTGGATTTGATAATTTTTCAATTTTCTGAATGTTGTGTCCCAGCGTCAGGTTAGCATCCCAGGTAAATTTATCTCCTTTTATGATGTTGGCATTCAAAGTAAGTTCCACACCTTTATTGGACATTTCACCCACGTTGGCCAGCATCGTTCCTACTAAATAAGGAGGCTGCGGTACTTCATAGGTATACAACAAATCTTTTGTCGTTTTGGAATACCATTCGAATGAACCCGTAATTCTGTTGAATAAGCCAAAATCTACCCCAATATTAATTTGTTGTGTGGATTCCCATTTCAAATCAGGATTCGGGTTTTGCTTTGGAGAATAGGCGAGACTCCAGGTCTTGGTAACCGGATCGTAGTAACTGTCGTTTCCAACTCCTAAAATAGAAAGTGATTTGTACTCGCCAATTCCGTCCTGATTCCCTGTAACTCCATAACCTGCTCTTAGTTTCAGGTTGTCTAACCAGCCTTTGGAAGCATCCATAAATTCCTCACCTGAAATTTTCCAGGCCGCAGAAGCAGACGGGAAAGTTCCCCATTTATTGTTTTCACCAAAGCGGCTTGAACCGTCACGTCTCACCGTAGCGGTCAGAAGGTATTTTCCGTCGTATGAATAATTCGCACGGGCAAAAAACGAAACCAGGTTTGATTTTCCTTTATACGAATACACATCGCCCAAACGATAATTGTAACCAGCGCCTAAATTGTTATATCCGAAAGCATCGGTCACAAAACCGCTTCTTTGTGCTCCGAAACCTTCATATATATTTTCGAAATATGAATATCCGGCTAAGGCACCAATAGTGTGTTTGTCTATAGTTTTGTTGTAATTTACAAAGATTTCGCCCTGCGCATTGGTGTATTCCGCATAGGTTCTTTGTGCATAACCGTCTTCTGTTCTTCCTTCCATAACCGCGTACGATGGTTTGTAAGTCCCTCCTTTTACGGCATTATGCTCCAATGAAATATTTGCCGAAGCTGTAAAATCTTTCAGAAATTTAACTTCTGTTTTAAAATAGCCCAAAAGTCTGTGTCTTTCATTGTTAACGGTTCTGTTGGTTAGAATTTCTACCGGATTTTCGTAGATATTTCCACTCACGGAAGAGAAATTTCCATTGGCATCATACACCGGAATCGTTGGATTTAAATTATAAGCACGTTCAAAAATTCTGTAATCTATAGGGTGCCATTTATCGATATTGGCAAACAATCCCATATCAAATTTCACGTCTTTGTTATCGCCAAGATATTGGTAAGCACTAACATTCCCGCTGATTCTTTCCAGACCTGATTTTTTGATCACCCCTTCATTATTCAAATAGGAAATGGAAGTTCTGAAACCGCTGTCTGCTTTTCCCGAGTTGATGCTTAACGTATGTGATTGCGAAATAGCCGTCTGTTCGATCGCTTTCTGCCAGTTAGTATTTCCACCGTAATCTACAGCATCTGTATTTCCGGTTTGACGCACATAACCTCTCCATTGATTGGCTGATAAAAGATCTAAATTATCTGCTACATAACCAATGCTTGATAAGCCGCTGTAAACCACAGAAACTCCTTTTGTACCTGATTTGGTTGTAATCATGATGACTCCGTTGGCACCTCTTGAACCGTAAATAGCCGTTGCCGAAGCATCTTTTAAAACGTCTACCGATTTGATATCCGAAGGCTGCACTACATTGATATCAACGCCTGCAATACCATCTACTACGATCAGCGGACTGTTACTGGCGGTAAGCGAAGTTCCGCCACGCAAACGTATGGTAGCTCCCGCAGCCGGATCACCGGAAGGACGAATGATATTCAATCCCGCTACTTTTCCCTGCAAAACCTGCTCGGTTGAAGAGATCGTTCCTTTTACCAAATCATCTGCTCCAACGGTAGAAATCGCACCTGTTAAGTCTGATTTTTTGACTTTTCCGTATCCGACAGAAACCACCTGAACTTCTGCCAGTGTATACCCGTCATTTTGCAGGCGAACCTCCAGATTAGCCGTTGTTGCAGTGATCTGAACTTTTTGAGTTGTCGAGCCAATGAAGGATACTTCGATCGCACCTCCTACGGCTACCTGCAAGGTGAATTTTCCATCGAAATCTGTAGTGGTTCCGTTTTTGGTTCCCACCTCCATAACAGAAGCTCCCGGCAATACACTTCCGGTATTGTCATAAACGGTCCCTGATACCTGCTTTTTCCCCTGGGCAAAAACGCCTGCCGAAAGAAAAAGCATGAAAATCATCCATACCGCCGATTTAGTAGTCCACATTAGATGCAGGACTCCTTTTATATTTTTACTATTCATTAGAATTGGTGTTTTAATTTGATAGTGAATTATTTGTCTAACGTTTTAAGGGGAATCGAAGTATCCGAAATCGTCTTGTCCTTGTTGTCTTTTACCAGGACATGGATTTCAGTTAAATTCGGAACTCCGTTTAATTCTGAAACTAAATTGACAAATCCTTTGATTTCAGCAGTTCCTCCCATAAACTCACCAGAAATGGTTTTACTGCCGGCTGTAATCGTGTAAATCAATTTGTTTACACCCGATTCATTATTTTTTCTTGACATTCCCAAAAAGTCTCTCTGACTAATCTGCAAAGGGAAGAAAGCAAAAACCGGTGGCGGTGGCGGCACAAATTCGCCTGCATAAATAATCTGATCCCCGGAATTCGTAGTCCAGTCTTTTGCGACCATCAGAAACGTTATGTTTTCCATCACAAAACCAGGTTCTGTATTGTAATATTCCTGCGGAATCAAATCCATTCTGTAAAAACCGTTTCCTAAATCCTTTAGTTTTGTTTTCTCGGAAACGTCCGGAAGCCAGGCCTGGTATTCCTGCAGCACTGCCCAGTTGTTTAAACCACTATGGAAGTGAACACTTGGAACGCCTGCGAAACCGTCTTTTAAATTAGAATTAAATAAAATACTTACCGGTTTATCAATTGTTGGTTTTGAAGGATAAGATCTGATTAATTCATTAGCAGTATAAAAGGACGAAAAATCAGTATACGCCATGTTGGCTACATCACTTTGCTTCGATCCGTTTTTGTTTTTGAGACGGAACCAAAATCCGGCACTTGCGGCGATTTCTTCCGGAGTTTTAGAAAAATAAGCTGTCGGGGTCAGCTTAAAACTCCAGATTTTATCGCCCTCGTATTTTAGTTTTGCAAAATCAGAAGAGTTTTCCCAATTGCCTGCGTCCGGTTCAGAGGGTGACCAGATCCAGATATAAAGATCTTCTGTTTCTGCAAAGGTGGTTCCTGAAAGATCAAAGTACCAGGTAACTTCTTCATCATATTTGTACACAACCGGATAGGATGACATCGGCCCTACGGCTCCTGCATTTTCCTGCGCCGTCACAAAATTCGGAGCCATCAAAAGGGCAAGTAAAATTGTATATATAAACTTTTTCATAGTACTTCTTAATTAATAGCGTTTAATTTGAATACATAAGACACGAAATCAGCTCCGCCGGAAGTACGCATCAGCTGAAGCTGCATTTCTTCGTTTTTACCCGGAACCGAAATGATCCTGAGCTCATCTGTTTTTTGAGTTTTCTGAGCATCACTGTACAAATAGATTCGTATGGCACTGGCATTTGTCTGCTGAAAGTCTGAGCTTAATGCCCAATATCCTTTTGGAGCAAATAAGGGAGGAACATTTCCGGTAACCTCGTAACTTGTAGGTCTATTTTGAGCATCTACTAGGAAGCTGATTTTAAAATCCTCGTAATTAAAATAGGTACTCAAGTTTTCTTCGCTTGGTTCGATTTTATTTGCTTTGGCAAATTCATCAACCATTTTCAGATTTGTTAATCCCCAGTTTCCGTTTACTTTTTCATAAATGGTAATGGGATCAACGTGGCTTCCGTCGTCAGTGTTATCACAGCCAATAGCTGCTAAACTCATCACAACAGCCAACCAATAAATACTTTTACATCTCATAAATTTGTGGTTTGATTGTTAGTTTTTTTATCCGTAAAGGACAGAGCGAAACTATAAGTTAAAAAAATATTAAAAAAAATATCTGCGAAAAATCAAGATAAAAACCGAACCAATATTAAATCAAAAAACTAATAATCAAGTATTTATAATATTTTTGTATTAGAAAAAATCAAGATGTTGTTTAGATAAAAAAAGGCAGATATTTAATGGTATAAATGACAATATCAAAATTAAAGTATACATTTTTTTAACTATGCATATATATAATTGCTTTTTATTGTATAATTGCAAATTATTAAACTACTTTTAACATTTAGATCTTGTTTTTCAAATAAACGAACCCTTGTTTTTAAATGTGTTACGTCTAAATTTGTTAAATCCTAAAAGTTACAAGCATAAGCGCTCATGCTTACTTTGAATTAAAAACGAATTAACTCAAACCAACCAAAAAACTATTTTATACCCCCTAAACCAAAACATGACTATGCGAAAAATAGTAATGCTATATTTTTTCATTGCAGGTTTTTCTCTGGCTGCGAAAGAGACAAATCCTGTTCTGGAAGAATTAGATAAAGTGCTCCTTAAAAAAGAAGTATATCTCAAAAAGAAATATCAGAAAATAGAAGCATTAAAAAAGAATGTATCAAAATTCACATTAAGCCAGAACAACACAGCTCTTTATAATTGCTATATGTCGTTGTTTGAAGAATACAAATCCTTTAAATATGATTCTGCCTATTATTATTTAGAAGAAGCCAAAATTAAGGCGATTGTTCTGAAAGATCCAAAATATCTGGCCAAAAGCCGAATCAAAGAAGGTTTTGTACTCCTTTCTTCCGGTTTATTTAAGGAAGCTATTGATACTTTGAATGTCGTTGACGACAAAAAACTGGACCCCAGAAACAAATTTGAATATTACAATATAAAAGCCCGTGCTTATTATGATTTAGCCGATTACAACCGCGATCAGCGCTTTAATATCCATTATGTACAACAGGGCAATCATTTTCTCAAAAAGGCATTAGAACTAATCGGAACGAACACCAACGAATACTGGGCTGCCGAAAGTTTAAAAAGACTGAAGCAGCAGGATTGGCGTGGCGCTGAATTTGCGTTTAGTTACTGGATTAACAATTATAACCTGCCACCGGATTACTACGGAATTGCCACTTCAAGCCTTGGTTATATTTATTCGGAAAGAGGATACACCAAAAAAGCGATTCAGTACCTCGCACTTGCTGCCATTGCCGACGTCAAAAATGCGACTAAAGAAACCGTCGCCTTACGAAATCTGGCCAACGAACTCTTTAAAATGGGGTATCTGGACAAAGCCAACGAATACATCAACATTGCCATGGATGACGCGACTTTCTATAACGCCAGACACCGCAAAATTGAGATTTCGTCAATTTTACCGATTATCGAAAAAGCGCAACTAAATAATGTAAAGGAAAAAAATGATAAACTGGAAAGAATCATTATGCTGTTGACAATACTTACGGTAATCATCATTTTATTTTCGATCATTATTTTCAAACAGCTAAAAGAAAGAAATAAGGCGCGAAAAATAATGGCTTCTTCCTACAGTCAGCTGCAGGAAATGAACATCAGCCTGAGTGAGGCCAACGCGATCAAGGAAGAATATATTACCTATTTTATTAAAGCAACATCAGCATTCATTAACAAAATAGATCATATCCAGAAGAGTACGCTTCACAAGATCATTACGAAGAAAACAGATGAAGTGATTGCGAGTTTAAAACGTTATAATGTAAAGGAAGAACGCGAGAATTTATTCCATCAGTTTGATGAAATCTTCCTGAAGTTATTCCCGACTTTCGTAACCGATTTTAACCATTTATTTCCGAACGACCATAAATGCATCGTAAAGAAGGGAGAACTTTTGAACACTGAGCTTCGAATTTTCGCCCTCTATCGACTGGGAATTCAGGACAGCAGTCAAATGGCCGAATTTCTCGAACTCTCTGTAGCTACAATTTACACGTACAAAACAAGAATCAAAAGCAAATCCGACTTTAAAGACACTTTTGAAGAGAAAATCATGGCGATTAAAACGATATGATTTAAAAATAAATGCCACAGATGGCAGAGATTCGCAAAGATTAATCTCTTTTGAATCCTTTATCCCGATAGCTATCGCAAGTGGTGAAAAATAATGCCACAGATTACACTGATTGTACAGATTTACACAGGTTAGAAAATCTTTAAAATCTTTTATCCCGATAGCTATCGCGAGTGGCAAAAAAAAAAAAACGAAACCTCCTAAAATCGTGCTTCTTTCTATACTCTTTACTCTTTACTCTTTACTCTTTACTCTTTACTCTTTACTCTTTACTCTTTGCTCTTTACTCTTTGCTCTTTACTCTTTACTCTTTTTTCTAAACTATTCACACCAAACATTCCTTCATTCCACAGACTCAACCTGCAGCACCACATTCTGATATCGGGTACTAAGGGAAAACAATTGTTCAGCGAAAATCATAATTCCCAGCGGTATAAAGAAAAAAATCATCAAACCTTCTTCGTATAAAAAATAGACTGCAATCATGTAGATACGGGCATATTCCAGATAATAAATCCATTTTCGCTGTTCCAGTAAAGCTCCGCAATTAATGAGGGTAATCAATATAATAGACAGTACAAAAACTTTATCGAAGGCGTTCAAAAATTCAAAGTAATATGTAAAAACAGTTAGCAGTAAAGTCGAAATTCCCAACTGGATATAAAGATAATTTTTGAATCGAAGACGCTGATTCGGATTGGCTTTATCCTGTAAAAACCGTTTTTCGAGTATAGGCCGAATGTCCTGATCCATGTGTGCAGGGCTTCCAAAAACGGCTTTCCATTTTGCTTTGAAACCGTTAGAGCGTTTCATCAATTCATAGATTTCAAAGTAATAGTGAAAATGCTGCCATAAGAAACTATAGCTTTTTAGTGGATGCGTTAATCCGTATTTTGGTTTTTCTTCTTCTGTCTGGAAAGTCCCGAAGAGACGGTCCCAGAAAGTAAACATATCTCCATAGTTTTTATCGAGATATTTCTCGTCGGAGGCGTGATGGATTCCATGAACAGAAGGCGTTACGAAAACATATTCCAGCCAATTTATTTTTCCGATAAGCTGTGTATGGGTAAAAAAAGAATAAGCCCCATGAACAATCAGCATCGTAATCACCATTGTGGGATGAAACCCTATAAAAGGAAGAACACACCAAAATCCGGTACGGATAATGGCCTGAAAAGTGGTAATTCTCGCCGCAGCGGTAAAATTAAATTCTTCGCTGTGATGATGGACAATGTGTGCTGCCCAGAAAAAATTGACCTCATGCCCCAGCCTGTGGTACCAGTACCAGACAAAATCGGTAGCCAGAATTAAAGCAAACCAGATAAAAACATTCGCCGGAATATCAAAAAGGCGATAATTATTATAAATGAAATAATATGCCTGATAAAAACTTGCAGCGATAAACAGGTTGATCAGTCTTTCGGCAATACCAATACTAATATTCGAAACGGAGCTTTCATAATTGAAAATTTCCGGTCTTTTTTTTCGTTGTGCGATCTTAAATTCAATAAATAAAAACAGAAAAAAAGCAGGCATTGCGAAAGCAAGAAAATTAATATGTTCCATTTTAAAAATTACTTTGTGTATTCATAAATAATTCAAAAAGAAAATATTTTCACCAGTCAATATTATTTTCCGCGACAGAAAAGTATTGATTGATGAAAATGATTTTCCTCTGTGTTTAGAGTAAATTTTTAATTCTGTTTGTACTTTGGTGTATCGGCCGCCACTTCTTTAACGGACTGTGTTTCCGCGACTTTTTTCAAAGCAATAATATAGGCGGCAATACGCGGCGTTACACTATATTTTGCTGCAACTCTAAAGACCGTATCAAAACCTTTCTCCAGGATATCTTCCAGACGTTTATTGATCTGGTGAATTCTCCATGATTCCAAAAGTGAATTCTGAAGCCACTCAAAGTAAGAAACGGTAACTCCGCCGGCATTGGCCAGAATATCCGGAACGACCAGGACATTATTGTCATGCAATATTTTATCGGCATCGGAAGAAACGGGACCGTTTGCGCCTTCTACAATAATTTTAGCACGAATGTCATTGGCATTTTTTCCTGTTATAACATCTTCTTTCGCAGCCGGAATCAGAACATCGACATCCAGAAGCAATAAATCTTCGTGTTTGATAGCTACGGAATTCGGGTAGCCTTTTATGGATTTATTATTCAGATTGTAATACAAAATCAGTTCCGGGATATTAAGTCCGTCCGGATTATAAAAAGCTTCCGAAACATCACTTACGGCAACGATTTTCAATCCTTTTTCGAATAAAAACAAAGCCGAATGCAAACCAACATTTCCAAAACCCTGAATCGCAGCCGTAGCTCTCGCAGGTCTGATTTTCAGCTTTTGCAATGCCAGAATACTTATGATGCTTACCCCGCGCCCGGTTGCTTCTACCCTGCCCAATGAACCTCCGGAATGCAGGTGTTTTCCGGTCACTACGGCATGAATCGTTTTGCCGTGAACCAATGAAAATTCATCCATTAGCCAGCCCATTTCGTCAGGCCCTGTTCCCATGTCAGGCGCAGGAACATCTTTTTCGGGTCCGAAGATATCAGATAATGCTTTGGTATACGCTCTGGTTATTTTTTCTAATTCTGTTTTCGAAAGTGTTCTTGGATCACAAATTATTCCGCCTTTTGCTCCTCCAAATGGAATTCCTGTCACAGCAGATTTCCAGGTCATCCAGGCTGCAAGCGCTTTTACTTCGTCAAGATTAACGCCTGTGTCGTAACGAATTCCGCCTTTAGACGGGCCTAATGCCGTATTGTGAATGACACGGTATCCTTCAAAATTCTGAATTGTTCCGTTGTCTAAAGTGATCGCAAAATTCACCACAATTTGCTTTTCAGGACGCTGCAATTTCTGCCTGATGGATTCGTCTAAATTAAGAATATCGGCGGCGATATTAAAGCGATCAATCATCGATTGAAAGGGATTCTGTTTAATTATTTCTGCACTCATTTTTATCTATATTTTAAATTGGGGTTGTTCCTTTATCTTCAGCTCTTCTAATTTTTATAACGCATACAACATGGTATTTTCATCAGACAGCACTGCATCATAATATTTGTATTTCTATTTGATCTCATCGTATCATTTTTTAATAGTTCTAAAAAAAGCCTTTCATGGTGCATGAAAGGCTAAAAAAAAAAATAACTAACAAGTCCATTTTCTATTAAGGCCATTTCATTACAGCGTTCATCATGCAACACATCGTGAAGCTGCACATAAACGGACTGCTATTTTGGCTATAGTTTTTCATTGTCATTGCAAATTTATATAAATTACTTTATATATTCTATGGAATTAGTAGAATTAATTCAAATAAAACAAAATATATTACAAAACAGACTGTAAATAAAGACTTTATGTAATAAAAAAAATCACTTCAATTGTGAAAAAACAATAAAAATAATGGAAATTAGCGCTAAAAAGATTCCAATGAAGTTAATTTTGGAAAGTTTTTCCCTGAAAAAAAGCAAGCCGACAACACTTCCCAGAATAATGACTCCCATGTTCATTCCGGCGAAAACCGTCGAAGGATTATCCGAAAATGCTTTATGCGCTTTGAGATAAAACAAAATATTTCCGAAATTAAAGAGACCAACTAAACCTCCAAAAAGAATGTTTTTGGATTCAAATGGAGCTTTTTTAATTACAAATTCATAAGCAACAATTAGCAACGCAACAACTAACGCAATTGCAAAAACGACGAATAAGGAAGTGGGATAAGGCAATGTGGTATAAAGGGCGATTTGCTTAAAAAGGATGTCGATAACACCAAAACCCAATAAAACAATTGCCGGATATATCCATTTATTGCTGGTATTTGCAGTTTGTTTTCTTAAAATGAATAAAAGTGCCAGAAAACCTGTCAGAAGTCCAATTACTTTATAGCTGTTGAATTCTTCTTTAAAAATAAACCAGGCAGCCAAAATAGGGATAAATAACGATAAACGCTGGGCTGCATCTGTTTTTACAATTCCCATATGTTTTATAGATGCTACCAAAAACAGGAATACAACAGGCAACAACAAACCAATTGCAATATAAATAGTCCAGGGTGAATTTACATTCACTTCGTTAAGATCTGGACTGAAAGTAAAATAACAAAGCAGCAGGGCAAACACATAATTGAAAGCAATAATCTGGGTTGGATTCGTATCGTATTTTCTGGTGATTTTAAAAATAACTCCTACCACAACACTGCAAATAATACTTAAAACTAGAAATAACATAAGGCTTGTTTTTGAATGCAAAAATAACGTTTATCTCTTTTATAACTTCCAAAAAAAAGAATATTAATCACTCTTCAGCCAGCCCGTAATGCTCATTCGCGTATTTTGAGTCACGAGAACTTCGTGTACCAGTTCATCGCTCTTAAAGAAAACCGTTTTACCTTGTGTGGGTGAAATCTTCTGATTATTATTGACCTGATGAATTAATAATTCTCCGCCATCAGCTTCCTGCCAATTGCTGTTGAGATAACTGATCATTGAATATTTACGACTGGGATTGTTTTTGAACTGATCTAAATGTTTGAGGTAAAAATCTCCTTTTTCATATAAAGCATAATGAAACTCATAACCCGTAATTCCGGTATAGCAACTTTTATTCAGATACAATATAAAAGCCTCGATTTTAGCAAAAAATTCATTTTCGAAAACATTATTATGCTTTTTATCCAGCCAGTAAATGGAATCGCTTCTGATGGCACCATCGTACGACAGTTTATCCGAGTTTCCAATTCCGGCGGTTAACAATAACTTTTTCTGATTTAAATCGAGTAAATTCTGTTTTAAATGATTGGCCAATTCAGGGGTTAAAAAATGCTCCGCTATGCCTACTTTATTTTCGATATACGAAGCAATCAAATCTTCAAAACTATCTTCCATTCTGTTTTTAGGAAAGACTGCAATTACAGCCAACGGAACAAGGTAGTTGATTTTAAACTGGTAATGGGGTTTTTAGAAATAATAAACCGTAAATCAAATTTACTAACCTGTAAAAAAAATAAACCCGACAGGTTTTAAAAACCTGTCGGGCTTGAAACTTTTAAGTATCAGAAATATTTACAACTTACTGATGTAACTTCCATACATATCTTTAAACTGATGTCCTTTTGCAAAACGGTCTTTACTCAGTTTTTTATATTCAACCAAAGCCCACAAGATAAATTCTTTCATAAAATACTGATCTTTTTTATCCAGTTGCGGCTGGTATTTTTTCAGTAAAACATCCAAAGGAGTCACTTCATCTAAGATATTTTGGTATTCTGCATCGGAACAATCGTCTAACAATTCGAAACCGCTTTCTGCAAAGAACCATTCAATCAAATCAGAATAAGGCGTTTTTTCGCCTGGTTTTTCTAATTTTTCAATCTTAGGAAAATGCTCCGAAAACAAAGTTCTCACTGCTAATCCTATTAGAGTCTGCGCTACGGAAGCTGCTCCCTCCTGCTCTCCTTCATAAACCAATTCGACTTTTCCGGTAATAGCAGGAATGATTCCGATGAAATCAGACAAGCGTAACGTAGTTTTATCTGCCCCGGCGATTAAAGCACGACGTTCTGCGGTACTAATTAAATTCTCGAAAGCCGTAATACTCATTCTGGCACTTACACCACTTTTATTATCAATGTATTCGCTATCCCTGGCTTCAAAACTTATCTGCTCCAGTATGTCTTTAGCCAGACTTGGAACATATACAATGTCACTTTGGTTTTGATCTAATTTAGCTTCCTGCTCGGTAATGGTTCTTGCAATGGCTACTGTTTCGGGATAATGTGTCAAGATCTGAGAACCAATTCTGTCTTTCAAAGGAGTCACAATGCTTCCTCTGTTGGTGTAATCTTCCGGATTTGCAGTAAAAACAAACTGCATATCAAGCGGCATTCTTAATTTAAAACCTCTGATCTGAATATCGCCTTCCTGTAATATGTTAAACAAAGCCACCTGAATTCTGGCTTGTAAATCCGGTAATTCGTTAATAACAAAAATACAGCGATTCGCTCTTGGAATCATTCCAAAGTGAATCACGCGGTCGTCTGCATACGATAATTTTAAATTTGCTGCTTTAATAGGGTCGACATCGCCAATTAAATCGGCAACCGTTACATCGGGAGTAGCCAGTTTTTCAAAAAACCGTTCACTTCTGTGCAACCACGAAATTGGAGTTTCATCTCCTTTTTCCGCAATCAAATCCTTTGCAAAACGGGAAATCGGATTCAAAGGATCATCATTGATTTCAGAGCCTGAAACAAACGGAATGTATTCGTCCAGTAACTCAATCATTTTTCTGGCCAAACGTGTTTTTGCCTGTCCGCGAAGCCCCAATAAATTGATATTATGACGGGATAAAATGGCTCTTTCCAACTCTGGAATTACCGTATTTTCAAAACCGTGCACACCTTCAAAAACAGGCTGTCCGGATTTGATCTTCTCCCGAAGATTATTTCGTAATTCGTCTTTGATACCTGTACTTTTATATCCTGAGGCTTTTAACTGACCTAATGTGGTTATGTTCTTTATTTCCATTTTTATTGAAATATGTATTTTGTTATTGATCATTTTTATTTTGTACAAATGTACCTCTTTGAGCAGACGCACTGCTGTGCGCATCTACGATATGCGTTCTCTAAAAAAACGCTTCGACTCCGCTCATCTGTACAATCGAAACCTATTTATAAAAACCTTTGAACCTTTGTCACTATGAACCTTTGAACCTTAAAATTAACGAACCCTCTTCTTCCTGTTCGTTTCATAATCTTCAAAAATCATTTCACCCAAACCTTTCAGTCCAGTATAGAATGCTTTTCCCTGATTGGCTTCTGTAAAATGATTTACAAAACGCTGTAAATAAGGATCGTTTGCAATCATAAAAGTGGTAATCGGAATGTGTAATTTTCGGGCTTGCTGTGCCTGTGTGTAACATTTATCTACAATATAATCGTCGAGACCGTTGCTGTTCATATAATAGGAACCGTCACGCTCACGCACGCAGCTTGGTTTCCCGTCAGTAATCATAAAAATCTGCTTGTTGGTATTTCGTTTTCTGCGCAAAATATCCATCGCTAACTGAAGTCCCGCAACCGTATTGGTGTGATAAGGTCCTACTTGCAGATACGGTAAATCTTTAATGGGAATTGTCCAGGCATCATTTCCAAAAACCAAAATATCAAGTGTATCTTTCGGGTAACGGGTGGTGATCAATTCGGCTAAAGCCATGGCTACTTTTTTGGCAGGAGTAATTCGGTCTTCACCGTACAAAATCATACTGTGGCTGATATCGATCATCAGAACGGTACTCATTTGTGCTTTGTACTGGGTTTCTTCTACCACCAAATCATTTTCGGTAAGCATAAAGCTTTCCACTCCATTGTTGATTTGGGCGTTTCTTAAACTTTCTGTGAGAGAAATACGCTCTAACCCGTCTCCGAAATTAAACTCACGGAACTCTCCGGTATGCTCATCACCGTTTCCGGCATGTTTGGTCTTGTGATTTCCGCTTCCGGAACGCTTTAAATTACCAAAAATCTGATCTAAGGCCTGCTGTCTGATCGCCCGTTCTGTTTTAGCAGTGATTCCAAAGCCCGGCGTACCATCGTCTTTGGCTTCGTCTTTTATGTAACCTTTCTTTTTTAAATCTTCGATAAAATCATCGATTGTGTAGTTCTCGTCGGTAAGTTTATATTCTTTATCGAGCTCCCTAAGCCAGTCTATCGCTTCATCAAAATCACCCGAAGTATGGGTGATCAGCTCTTTGAAAATACCAAAAAGTTTTTCAAACGGAGACTGAAACGGGGCTTCGTACGTCTTAAAATAAAAACCTTTTTTAAATTCGTTTTTCATAATTCTAAAATTACGGCTTTTTAGAATTACGAAAAAAGAAACATTTATTAATTTTTAGTTAAAAAAACATGGTCTAATAGACAGAAATTAGCCATAAATTTATAGATTATTCAAACTTTCCGTCCACATAAAACCAGGAATCTTTTTCGAATCTGAAAGTTGAAAATTCGTAATGTGTCTGAGGCTGCAGATCTGCATTTAAAAAATAGGCTTTAAATTCAACGGTATCTTCAGAAGAACTTAAAATTTCTAATTTTTGCCATTGATTACTGGTCGCCCATTTCAGGATTTCTGATTTTGAATAATATTGTCTTTCTGAAACATGTGTCGTTTCTAAGAGATAATCAGCATTATGAGTAACATAAGCCGAATATCTCGAACGCATTAAAGCTAATGCATTAGGTGCTTTTTGATTTTGCTGAAGATACAATCCGCAACAGGCTTCAAACAATAAACCTGTATCACAAAAACATTTTTTACTCTCCATCAACCTCTTCTTCTCCGTTGATTTTTACATGCAGCTGATTCAGTAAAACCTGGTATCTGCTGATCTCTCTCAAATCTTCATCTTCTTCTGCGTGATCAAGCAGTTCGTCTAAGGTTTCATTTACTTCCAGTAATTTATTATTCGCTTCTCTGTTATTTTTCGCTGCAATCAGATCAATTATTTCCTGTACACTTGCTTTTAAATCTTCAAATTTCGTATTCATATTTAATATTGTTTTTGTTTCAAGTTTCAAGCTTTAAGTTTCACTTCTCAAATTTCACCCGAAACTATTTTTCTATTCTTCCTTTTTACCTTCGTTAAACTTTTTAACGATTTCTTTCAGCTTTTCCTTTCGTGCAATTACGGCCTGTTTAGCTTTATCCTGCGCTTTATGCAGCTTATCGTTGTGCTTTTTAATATTTCTTTCGTTGTTGCGTCCCATTTTATATGTCTCTTTTAATTTCTTCTAAAGTTTTTTCGGTAAAAATCAATTCAGTGATAATCTTCTTTCTCAAAACATCAATATTCTCTTCAAAATGTTTTGCCCAGGAAGTCAGCTGCTGCAAATTTCTAATTTGCTTGATTCGTTTTGTGGTTTCAAAGCTCGTTCTTAAAATTGCTTTTGTATCATAATCCGGATTATTCTTATGCTGGTAATTTACGGTATTCTGATCAAAATCGGCCTGAATGTAATACAGTTTTTCTGAGGCATTGTCCGGGTAAAATTCATTCCAGGCAGCAAAACCTATTTTAGTTTTCGATGGTGTTTCCGGTTCCATGGCAACCAGGCGCCATTTGCTGTTCGCCAGTCTCCCCCAGTGATTCGAAACCCGGTACATTCCTTTTTCGGTATAATAATAGGTGCTTCCGGCTTTGCTTTCGAACTGAATTTTTAAACCGGTAATTTCATCCTGCAAAACTTCATGAAAAACACAAAATGTATTTTTAAAAGAATTCGGATGGGGTCTAAAGTTTTTTTGCATGTGCAAATATACTGAGATTGTCCCAAACTCCCCAAACCAAACGATATATTGATTAACTTTGCAGCTTCAATTCTAAAAATAAAAAAGTCATGTCGAAAGGATCACACGAAAAAATGTTGCAAAAAGGAGTTTATACCGGCATCATTGAGAAAGATGAAAACAATAATTATTTTTGTGGAGAATATCTTTTGGATTATAAATTAGCGCACTCCAATTTTAATGTAGGTGATATGATTACCATAAAATCTGTTATTGAAAATCCCAGCGATATCAGCTACGACAAGTACCCTAAGAAGTCTAAAAACTTCGATAAGGCCAATTATAAGCCGGAGCAGAAGTAGTTTTTAGTTTGCAGTCACAGTTTTCAGTCGCAGCCGTGGTCTTGGTTTACCCGTATGTTAAAACTGAAACTGTAAACTGAGACTGAGACTATAAAATTTAGGAATATTTTTTCCGTGAAAACTAAAAAGTTAAAAAAAAGTGTACCTTTGCAAAAAATTTGTCGTTTTGAAGTATTAAATAGACATTTCAAACTAATAGACAATAAGTTACCTTTTATTTATGAAAAAAATAGTTGAATACCGTAAGTTATTAAATGTAGAAAAAACTGCAGAACTTAAAGATTTAAAAACCATTTATCGCAATGCGATGAAAGAATCTCATCCTGATAAATTTCAAGGTGATGAAGCTGGTCTGAAAGCTGCAGAAGAAAAAAGTAAAGCTATCATTGAAGCTTATCACTTTTTGGTAAGCATTAATCCTGAAACGATTAAAGCTAACTTACCGGAATATACGGAAACAATTTCGACTTGTTCTATTACAGATTATAAATTTGTAGAAGGTCGTTTAATTATCGATTTCTCTAACGGCAGTGTTTACGAATACATCAGTGTTCCTAAAGCTACTTATGTAAAAATGGTAAACGCAGATTCTCCTGCAAGATTTGCTAAAAGACATATACTGAACTCTTTTACATGGAGAAAAAAAACGAATCAGGAATAGATTTACATCTCAATTATCTATAAAGGCATTCTGGAAACAGGATGCTTTTTTTATGCTTTAAAATTAAAATATTATGCTTTTAAAGCCACAATTCTGATATTATTAAAAGTTTTAAGTTAAATTTCACAAACAAACACCCTGATAATATGAGAATTAAGCACAAAAAAACTATAACAAAATTTTAGGCAACAAAATTCTTTATATTTTATATTTTTAGATACTTTTGTTGCACAAATCAATTAACTAATTAATTTTTTATAATGAAAAAAATATTTTTTTTACTTACTGCTACTGTAGCAATCATTTCATGCAGCAAAGTTAAAGACGGAGAGTACCTAATTACAGGAACTGCAAAAGGAATTGAAAACGGAAAAACGATCATCCTACAAGGACAGGATCCTACTACAAAAATGGCAGTAGCTCTTGATACTGTAAAAGTTGAAAACGGAAAATTTGAAATAAAAGGAAAAGTAACTGAACCAGCTTTCCATACGTTAATCCTTCAGGGTGCTAACGGACCAATTCCTTTTATCTTAGAAACCGGAGAAATTACTATCGCTATTGACAAAGACAGTATCCATAAATCTAAAATTTCAGGAACTTATAATAATGATGAGTATGTAAAATTCAATGAAGAACTTACTAAAACTCAAAAAAGATTAGCTGATTTTCAGAAAAACAACACTCAGAAAATGCAAGCGGCTCAACAAGCTCAGGATACTGCAACTATCAACGGTTTGATGAAACAATACATGACGATTCAAACTGAAGTACAGGCTGATTCTAAAAAGAAATATGTAGCTTACGCTGAAAGTCACCCAAAATCATACATTTCTGCTTTAATTATTCAAGGTATGTTAGGAGATCCTTCTACTGACATTAAAAAAGCTGAGGCTTTGTACAATTCATTAGATGAGTCATTAAAAAATACAGCTCCTGGTAAAGAAATCAAAACAAAAATCGGTCAAGCAAAAATGCCTGCAGTTGGTGCAACAGCTCCTCCTGTTGGTAACGCTAAATGAAGATCAGATTTTTCTGCGCCTAACCCGGAAGGGAAAGTAATTTCTCTTAAACAAAGTTTAGGCAAAGTAACTATTGTTGATTTCTGGGCTTCATGGTGCGGACCATGCAGAAAAGAAAATCCGAACGTTGTAGCTATTTATAAAGAGTTACATGCTAAAGGACTTAATATTGTTGGTGTTTCTTTAGATAAAGAAGCTGGTGCCTGGAAAGAAGCTATCGCAAAAGATGGATTAATCTGGACACAGGTTTCAAACTTAAAATACTGGGACGAGCCAATCGCTAAACAATACAATGTTGAATCGATTCCCGCAACTTTTATACTTGATGCAACAGGAAAAATAGTTGCACAGGATTTAAGAGGCCCTGAATTAAGAGCAAAAATATTAGAGCTTTTAGCTAAATAATACCAATATTCAGAATAAAATAAAAAAATCTCCCTGGTGGAGATTTTTTTATTTTATTCAATACCAACCAATTAAAAAATATCTTGAAAATAACTTAAAATTAAGTGCGATTTTAGTTTGTAAACATCAAAAACGTTTATATATTTGCAACCGCTTAGCAAAACAAAGCGCATCAATACAAGCTTCGGGGAGATACTCAAGCGGCCAACGAGGGCAGACTGTAAATCTGCTGTGTGAACTTCGCAGGTTCGAATCCTGCTCTCCCCACGAAAAAGTCCTAATGAAAATTAGGACTTTTTTTATGGTTAAAATTTAAAATTTGCAAATCCCAAATTCTAAATCCCAAATCCCAAATCCTAAATTCTAAATTCTAAATCCCAAATTCTAAATTCGAATGAATCAGGGATCAGTTGCAAAAGTTGGGAATTAGGCAAATAGGTTAGACAATCCGAATAAGAAGAAATCTATATTTCTAATACCTCTGAATTGAGCTCTAAACGCTTTATTTTCGCATTAAAAGATGCTGCCGAAGCATTTGTACTTCTGTTATCAAAATAGCCCTGAATGACCTTAAATGAATTTTCTCCCACAAACACTTCCCAAAAGCGGGTTTCGAGGGTTTTTCTCTTTTTATCATAAGCAAATTTAAAATTCATAAGTGAAGTTCCGTTCTTTCCAAAGGATAATCTATTCGGAATACATCTATAATATTCTGACAAAAATAATGTTTTACGGGATATTTTTTTATCTTTGAAATTCAGGATTTTAAACCAAATGGCTTTATCTTTGAGCCTTCAGAAAATTGATACGGATTATGGAACAGAAAATACATCAGGGAAGAAACGTAAAACGCTTCAGAGAAATGTTGGGCATCAAACAAGAGGCATTGGCTTTTGATTTGGGAAATGACTGGAATCAGAAGAAAATCTCGATGCTGGAGCAAAAAGATGTAATTGAAGACGATATACTGGATCAAATCTCTAATTCTTTAAAAATTCCTGTGGAAGCTTTTCAGAACTTTGACGAGGAACAAGCAGTGAATTTAATTTCGTGTAATTTCTCAGATAATGCAATGTTCAATAATAAGATTGAAGTTTTTAATAACAATCCGATTGAGGAAATCAAAAAACTTCATGAAGAGAAAATCGCTTTGTTTGAGCGTATGCTAAAAGAGAAAGATGAAATGATGACAAGGCTTGAAAAATTGATCAATAAATAATCATTTAGAGAAGATATAATTTTACAAAGAGACTTTCGAGTCTCTTTTCTGTTTTGGGAGGTTTTTCTTTTTTAACTCTTTTTATAAATCCCTCCTCCAACCTTCACTAAAAGAAAAACGCATACTAAAAATGATATCGAAGGAGAACTGCAGATGAGGGTTTTCAACCTTAATTCTGCCAGTTTGACATTATTTTTGCACCCGTCACTTCTCCGTCACCGTACCGTCACTCTTCCGTCACCGGTCCGTCACTCGTATACGGAAAATTCGTTTGGGATTTTTAGAGCATTTGCTCCTTTTCAGTCAGATTGTCAGTCGAATTGCAGCATGACTTTCCGGCTAACAAAACTTATTTTATCAGATTTTCTATTTTATTAAACTCTTCATGACCTCCTCTTAATAAAATTTTTCCGCTGGAATCTACTAAAATAAACGTCGGATATCTCTGTATGGCCAGATCATTATATATTTTGTTGTTCTTTCTGCCATCCACAAAGCCGTGTGTCCAGTTCATTTTATTTTTCTTTACACATTGTATGACCGAATTTTTATCCTGATCGTTGGCAATACTAATGATTCCTAATGTAGAAGGGTATTTATTATGCAGATCCACTACTCTTGGTATCATATCCAGACACGGCCCACACCAGGTACCCCAAAAATCAATTAAGGTATATTTCTTCTTTTTAATTATAGAATCGGTACTGAATTTTCCGTTTTCTAAATTTTCAATAACCCTGTTTTCAAAATAGCTTCCAACCCATTGACCGTATTTTTCTTCTTTGTCCTTTATTTTTCTAAGATATAATTTAGATATCTTTCTGTTGATGCTGTCTATTTTGTAATAGCCGTCACCAAGTGCAATGGTATCTTCTGTGAAGTGCATGAATTGCGAATTAAAAATTTCATCTTTTCTCAGGGCAACTTTTTTTGGCTTAATATAAATGGCCCCAAAATTATGATCAAGCGCCTGATACGAAAAATCGTAAACGGTATGGTTTAAAATTTGTTCGCCCTTCCAGTAATCCTTAAACCTAAAACTGGAAAGGTATTTTGCTTCTTTATCTGTAACTATTATTTTTCGGTCATAGATATTCGCACATGGGAATAAAGTAGTTTTTCTTTTATAAGTGTGAATAGTGCCTTTAGAATAGGTTTCATAACAGTAGTCACTTTTGGGCAATTTATTAATAATTGCTAAGTTCTCTTCAATCGTTTTATTTCTGAAATTGATATCGAATTCATATTTAATATCATCACTAAAATCCTGATTCCTGTTGAAATCCCCAATAATAAATTGTTTATCTTTATAAAACCCGACAATGGAAATTACGCCCTGTTTTAGCGGTTTTTTCGAGAATCTCAAAGTATCGATATGTATTTTGTTTACTAATTCCAGAAAATCCTTTTTATCATATTGCTTAACTTTATATAAATCGTAGAAAAATTGAAGTGTTTCCTGAAAATTACCATAATATTGTATGGAATCATGCGCAGGAACCCCAATATAATTTTTTATTACTTTTTCTTTAAAAATAGGCGTTCTGTCTAATGAAATCAGTTCGGTCGTTACATACGAAAAATTGAGATTTAAGGTATCGTTAGTGACCTGTTTCATATCAATTACAAAGTTGGTGTCCGGTTCATGCTGATAGCCAAACAATAAAAACAAACCAGATAACAGAACGATTTTCTTTAGCATTTCATACGATTTAAAAAGGTTAAAATTAAATTCAGGCAGATAATTCTAAAAAATACAATGAGATTTGCCTTTATCTTTCATTGCAAATAATGCTTAAACTTAGCTATAAATGAAGCGTTAAAAATACAATATAATATCATACAAAAAGCTTCTGTTACCAACAGAAGCTTTAAATCTAACTACAAAATAAAAACCAAATTATTACGATTGCTATGTTTTGTTACTTTGAAAACTCAACCGTATTCAATTTTTGCCAGCCTCCACGAGTGAAGTCCGGAATTTCAACCGGGGCTGAATTATGGTCCAGCGAGATTTCGGTCAACGGGCTCAGACAAGACCATTCTGCCAGATCGTACACATCCATATCTAACGGAAGTCCCTGCTGCAGACAGCGAAACATACGGTAATCCATTATAAAATCCATTCCGCCGTGACCTCCTACTTTTTTGGCCATTTCTTCGATATCTTTTACGATCGGGTTTTTGTATTTTTCCATTAATATCTTTTTGACATCTTCTGATACAAATTCTTCTGCATTCAGGTTTTGGTAATTTTTAGAAATCTCTCCTCCTGCTTCCTTTGCATCGATGGCATAGCCTTCAACCGGATATTTATTGGCAAATCCTTTAGTTCCAGATAACTGATACATTCTGCTGTACGGTCTCGGACTGGTCACGTCATGCTGAATCTGAATTGTTTTCCCTTTTTCAGTACGAATCATCGTCATGGTGTGATCCCCGTTTCTGAAATCGGTTACCACTTCTCCTGTTTTTTCTTTGATGAATGCAGGATTTCCGACTGCTTTGGTATCCATCGAAACCAGAAAATTCATTTTGTCCCCTCTGTGAATGTTTAACGCCAGACAGGCTGGTCCCATTCCGTGTGTCGGGTAAACATCGCCTCTGTGTTTGCGGTTGTAATCCATACGCCAGTTGTTCCAGTATTCATTCCAATACGGCTGTAAACCGTGAATATAAGAACCTTCCGCATGAAGAATTTCTCCAAACAAACCTTGCTGTGCCATATTTAAGGTGGTCAGTTCAAAGAAGTCATACACACAATTTTCCAGCATCATACAATGCTTACGTGTTTTTTCTGAAGTATCGATGATGTCCCATATCTCTTTCATGGTTAAAGCGCCCGGTACTTCTACCGCCACATGTTTACCGTCTTTCATGGCCTGAACAGCAATACTGGCATGATGTTTCCAGTCGGTTACAATATACACCAGATCCACATTTTTAAGTGCGGTTACTTTTTTCCATGAATCTTCTCCGAAAAACACTTCTGCTTTTGGCTTTCCGTGTTTTACCAAAGTGTCGTTGGCTGCATTTGCTCTTGCTTCGACCATATCGCAAAGTGCCACAATTTCTACTCCCGGAATATGGGTAATACGCTCAACGGCTCCTGTGCCACGCATTCCTAAACCAACAATAGCTACGTGAACAACAGGAATTGCGGGCGTAGCCAAACGCAATACATCGGTCTGGCCTTTGTCTCTTTTGGGTGCTTTTGTTTTTATGAGTTGTGCAGATACATTGCCAATTTTCAATAGTAAAAAGGCTATCAATAAAATTTTTAAACTTGAACTTTTCATTTTTTTTGTTTTTTGATACTATATTGAGGTGAGTTACTCGTTATTATTTGTTTGCTTATACTTTTATGTAGGTCTTGTTTTTATGCATGTACCAAAGTATGAAATAAAGGATTCCAAAACCTGCCAAATCACAAAATGCATCATAATAGACTCCTGTGAATTGTTCGAAGCCGTAAAAAACCTGTTTGGCTATCAGAGAAAAATTTAAAACATGCGAACCCACATAAGCGGCGATGGCATTAAGGCCAATAACCCGAAACGGATAGGCCCATTTTGTGTAGCCTTTTACATCAACAAGCCAGTAGAATAAAGCCAGCAAAACAAAACTTATTCCGGAGGAAAATATAACAAAGGAACTCGTCCATATTTTTTTAATAAGGGGATGCCATATCCCTATGATTAACGACAGCGCGATTCCCGCGATACCGATCATAAAAAGATACCCGGCTATTTTTTGTCTTGACAACGAAGACAGCAGCAATTCGCCTGCAAACAATCCGGACATGGTGGTGGCCGTAAATCCTAATCCGGTTAATAACCATGAATATTGCGTCTGATCGTAAAAACGCCCGAAAACCTGCTGATCAATATAAATAGGAAGATTTTTATTGGGCAGTAATTCAAAAGCGTGCCCGAAGAAGCTTGGAATTGACAATAATACTGCATATAAAACCAGACAGCTGATAAAGAAAATATACCTTCCTTTTTTGGATAAATTCAGGTATGCGATACACGAAAATAAATATCCTACCGCAATGGCCTGAAGCGTATTGCTGAATATTTGAAATTTGGAAAGATCCAGAAACAATAAATTGCCCTGAACAATCCATCCTAAAATAAACAGTATTACAAATCGCCTTAAAATATGGCGGTACAATTTGCTGTCCGATCCCGATTCTGTGCTTCTTTTTCCCAATGAAAACGGAATAACAACGCCAACCACAAAGAGAAACAAAGGCATGATAACATCGTACAAATGAAAACCGATCCATTCCGGATGTTCAAACTGGTCTGCCAGATTCTTTGTAAAATTAGTTTTGGCCGCTGTATTTAAGTTGTAAAAAAAACGGTCTGCCACGATGATCATCAAAAGATCAAATCCACGCAGCACATCTACAGACATCAGTCGGTTATGGGGTATGGTTTTATTCATTCTTTTTCTTAATTGCTGTATGACTGGCTTTTTATAAAGCAATCCCCAATAGCAAAACATCAGGGATTACTTTTAAAATTATTTTTACTCGATAGCATATGCCATTAGATTCAAAAATTAAATCTTCAAAAAACCCTTCTTCTAATGGCACATTTGACCGGCTATCGATGACAAACTAAAGTTTTAATGTAGAAAATTTAGGGGCTTCCGGGAAGTTGGCAACTGCTGCCCATCCTGAAGTCATTTCGGTAATTGCGATACCTATCGAACTTCCTAAAGTTCCCAACTGTGATTTTGGAATACTAAATTCAATTGCATTTGTAGTATCTGAAAGGCTTACCAGAGAAGATACTGTTATACTGGAACCTGAACCTGCAATAGGTGTCCATCCCCATGCTCCGTTTGTACCGGTGTAGTTATAAAAAGCGCCCCATCCGTTGCTTACTACGGGACCTTCAAACAAAAATTCTGCTCCTGATCCCTCTGACCAGTTGCCGTGCAGGAACCCAGTTTGTGTATTACCATCTGTGTTGATGTACATATCGACTAATTCCATCAGCATTTTTTTGTTTCCTTCCAGATACACATTTATATTTGGACCACCTGCCCAGATTTTAATTTTCTGGATAGAACCGTTTCCGGAGGTGTTCTGATCTGTTACGGCCACATCATCCCAGTCTTTAAATTTCCCGTCGATTTTAATGTCGATGATTATAATTCTTGGTGCGGTGATAACTTTTGTAATAAAGGATTCTTCTCCGGCTTCGTTTGTAACGGTCAGCGAAACTCTGATTTCACCTCCAATTTTATAGGTATACACCGGATCTTTTTCTGCTGATGTATAATAAAGATCTCCAAAATCCCATCTGTATTTGGTACCATTTGTAGAAAGGTTGGTAAAGGTAAACGTGCTTCCGTCATTGGTAAATGAAAAATCTGCTACCGGTTTTGATGCCGAATCGGATGATGCATTATCACTGGAGCAGGCTGCCAGTAGTAACAATGCAGCGAGCATTGTGATGAATTTGGTTAGTTTTATTTTTTTCATGGTTTTTTAATTTAAATGTTTTTAATAACTATTTAATGATAACCGTTTGTGATAATTTATTGAAACCAGTTGAAGCTTCCCATACTCCTGTGTTGGCAAGGCGAACCGAATAATCCGGTCTGTCTGCCAGTTTTGAAGAGTTGTCCTCGATCTTTAAAAGCAGTTCGTAAGTTCCCGCCGGAATTCCGGATAAGGATACCAATTCTTTCAGGTCAAAAGTCACTCTTGGCACCACTTTTCGAACATCAAAGTTTAGTTTTTTCTTATAGACCGTACCGCCGGAAGTGGCTCTAAGGATTAAGAATGTATTTTTTGAATTGTAAATTGGGGCAAAACCTGAATTGTTAATCAGTGCATTAAACTCTAAAGTTCCATTTACGGCCGCTTCTTTTTTGACAGCCGACGATGCCAGTGCAAGTCTGTAACCCAGCTTTCTTTCGAAATCGGTAAAGCAATTGTTGTTTCTCCATTCCTGTAAAACGGGACCGTAATAATCAAGATTTAAGTACGTCCATTTTAGCATTGTCATTTCTTTTTCAGCAATACTGCAGCTCGCTACGGGAACGTCTGTTGGCGGGCAGGTTTCACCTCCTGTTGGGACAAAAAGGGCTTCATTACTTATATAGGTTTTCTCTGCCGTCACATTAATATACGTACCATAATCGTCTACACTTGCCATAAAGCAATCGTTATGAAAACCTAAACGGGCCGTATTTGTAGTTCCGTAACCCACTGTTGCATCCATAGCCGTTGTAGTCGCCACGAAGTCCTGTTTGATTTTTGGAGTCCTAACCTGGATTTTTACTTCTTTTGGAAAAGTCTCTAAAAGTTTATCAAGGATTATTTTTTTATTCGCCGGCGTAGTCAATTGGTTTGTGGTGTAATACCATTCTCCCCAGGCGCCCACAAAACCAGCCTGAACAAAGGCAATAACATCTTTATTCTCTTCCAGAATGGGTTTTAACTGATCCAAATGTCCTGAAATAACGGCAACAGAAGCATCTGTACCATCCTGCGCATCCGTATAAGCAAAACGCAGCACACATTTTAAACCCGATTCCCTCAAACGGGTAAAATCGGTTTTGATAAGATCTAATTGTGCCTGGCTTAAAGGAGTGGTTTTAAATTTCTCCAGATAATACAAACGCAGAATAAGGCTTACATTTTCTTTTTTAAGATTGTTTAAAGATGCCGCTGTTATGGCCGCTCCTTCTGCGTTTACCTGCCACGTGTGCATGAACCCGCGCTCCGGATTTGTAAACACTTCATTAGAAACTGCATAGGTAACCTTTTCAGTTCCGCTTACGGCTTGTTCTTCCGTATTGCCGCCTCCATCACTCTGACAGCCCGAGGCAATATTTAAGAAAAGAGCAATTACGATTAGTAAATGTTTCATTTTTATAGAATTAAATTATCTGATTATATTGTTTTATTCACAAAGCGTGATGTCCGTCTTTTAATTAATATATCCGGTGTTCTGGATAAATTTACCTTTACCTTCACTTATTCTGGCTAATGAAAAAGGGAATAAAGCTTTGTAAGGTTCACTTTGGCTTGCTGCTCCGTTTAAGGCTTTGGCATGCTCTGTAAATTTCCCGTGTCTGATCAAATCGGAACGGTATTGTCCGTTTTCACACCAGTATTCATGTGATCTTTCCAGCAGGATCATATCGTTAAACTTGTCCAGCGTGGCATAATTTACCAATTGCAATTCGCTGATCTTGGCTCTTTTTCGTACTACATTAACCAAATCTATAGCCTCCTGTGTAGGCGTTCCGGTTTTATTTACCAGTGCTTCTGCTTTAGATAACAGCACATCCGGATAACGGTATACGATAATGTCTACTGTCGTTAAAGCGGTTGTTCTCGCTGCATCGGGATCAATTTTTAACGGAATTGGTCCCAACTGCATATAATTGGCAGGATTTGCCCTGTTATACGTAACACCATCTGTACCGGTATATTCGGCAATAAGTGCGTTTTTTCGAATATCTGTTGCTTCAAAAGAATCATAAAATTTCCAGGAACTCTGAATGGTACCGTAACCTCCTCTTCCGGGAAAATTAGCCGGCAAACACATTAACTGCCATTGGTTTTCGCTGGTTCCTGCATAATCTGCCGGAACTGCCCAGATTACTTCCCTGCTTTCTACCGGTGCTTTCACATCCCAAAGCCCCACGTAATCGTCTTCTAATCCGTAGTAATTCATACCAATGATCGCATTGGTTTGTGCTTCTACCTCAGCCCATCTTTTTTCGTGTAAATACAAACGTACCAGAACCATTCTTGCCATTCCGTTGCTTAATCTTCCGTAGGGTGTTTCGGCAGGGGATTTTAAATTCTCAGCGGCGGCTTTTAAATCATTTTCAATAAAACTTACCATTTCGGCATTAGAAAGTCTTGCCAAAGGCTCCTCTTTCAATGGGTTTTTAAGTACTTCAAGAGGTGCTATAACGAGCGGTCCGTACAAATCAAAAAGTTCATACGCTAATAATCCTCTGGCACATCTGATTTCGGCAATAGCCTGTTTTTTAATCAAGTCGTTTACTTTTGAGTTCTCGATTCTGTCAATGCTCAGCGTCATACTGCTGATCTTGTTATAAAACACATCATAAAATCGGGTAAAAGCTGTAGAACTGGCTTTATAGCTGTGTAAAGAAGCTTCCTGCTGTACACCATAAGGTCCCTGAAGGATTTCGGTTGTGGCATCCAGTATAAACATGAGTCCGTTTTCTGAAGTGGAATGAATTCCGTTTCCGTAAGATCCTCTCAGCGGATAGTACGCTGAAGCTACTATAGCCTGAATATCTGCTTCTGAACTGGGGAAAATACTTGGGTTAATCTCATCGTAATTAACAGACTCTATATCTTCGCTACATCCTGAGAAAACCAGTAATAGTAAAACTATTGTATAATTTTTTAAATTTTTCATCTCTTTTTTATTAAAACTTAAGATCAATTCCTACTGTGTATGTTTTTACATTTGGATATGCTGCTGCATAACCATCTGTTTCAGGATCGATACCATTATATTTGGTAATGAGAAAAAGGTTTTGCCCGTCTACTCTGACAGCTGCCCCCTGCATGTATTTTCCAAACCATCTTTTTGGAAGATTATAACTTAATGATACACTTTGCAGACGAACAAATGAGGCGTCCTGCAGGAAGAAATCTCCTGAACCGTATTGTGTGTATCCAAAGTGTGAAGCCGGACGTGTATTGGTCGGATTATCCGGTGTCCATCTGTCGTATACGCTGCGCAGCGCATTTCTTCCGTTTTGTGCTACTCCTACTGCGGTTACTCCGTATGCAAAATCGGTCTGATCTACGATTTTTCTTCCGAACATTCCATTGAAAACAAAATTCAGCTGAAAGTCTCTCCAGGTAATCGTGTTGCTTAAACCTGCTGAAAAATCAGGATCTGCCGAGCCCAGTAAAACAGTATCGGCTTCGTCAATTCTTCCGTCAGCCTGACCGGTTCTTAAAAATACACCATTTGCATCTGTCACCGGATTTCCTGCTCCATCCCTTACAAAACCATTGATATCTTTGATTTTGATCTGTCCCGGAAATAAATCAGGCTGCGCCGGTACTACTTCACCAATCTGCATGATTCCGTCAGATAACTGACTGTATTGTGCCCGTAACGGATCGTTATAACTCATGTAAACCGATGGTTTCCAGTCCGGAGCTCTTTCTTTCCAGTTGGTTTTAAATTGTGAGTAGGTAAAAGTCGTATTCCATTTAAAATCAGGGGTACGGACATTTACGGTACTTATTGTAACCTCAACCCCTTTGGTTTGTGTGCTTCCAACGTTAGCCCAAACCGTATTTATTTCATGGTAGCTATTGATCGGTTTTTCCATCAATAGATCTGAAATTACTCTGTCGTATACCTCTACCGAACCTGAAATTCTTCTGTTTAATAATTCGAAATCTACACCAAAATTCTTTTCTGTTGTGGTTTCCCATTTCAAATCAGGATTTTCTAAACGGCTTGCAAATACACCTGTCCAGATCGATTCATCAGCGTTCAGATAAGCCGGCTGTGCATAAAATGCACCTTTAGAAAGTCCCGCAGAATTTCCTACCGCACCGTAACCAAATCTAAATTTAAGTTGTGATACATAATCTGAGATTCCAGTCATAAAAGACTCCTGAGAAGCATCCCAGCCTACTGAAATAGAAGGAAACAAAGCGTATTTTTTATTGGCAGCAAAAAAACTTACTCCATCACGACGTATCGTAGACGTCAACAGGTATCGATCCTTATACGAATAGTTTATTCTTGAAAAATACGAGCGATAACTATCTTCGTTTTTTGATGAAGTCGTTAGTTTTGTTCCCGCTCCTGCATTCATATTGTTCCATAAAAAAGCATCGGTAATAAAATTACTGTTTCCTAATGATGCTCTTTCATTTCTAAAGGTCGATTGAGAATAACCCGCCATAAAAGTAAAAGAGTTGTCGTCTCCTATTTTGGTGTTGTAGGTTAAAATAATATCTAATAAATCGTCATCTTTCTTTTGTGAATTGATAGACGCTTTACCGTTTTCCAATGCACCGTATAATGTTGTTCTTGGCAAATAGGTACTTCTGCTGGTGTTTCCCTGATCAAAACCTGCCTGAAATCTTGCTGTAAGACCTTTCAAAGGTTTTATCTCCGCATAAAAATTGGTCAGGGTTCTGTCAATAACACCTTCGTCAGAAATGGTTAACAAGGAATATGGATTCGGCTCTAAGGCATTATCGGGATTAATTGGATAATTGCCAAGCTCATCAATCGCCACAATGTTTGGTCCCTGCTGAATAGCTGACCTGATAATTCCGGAATTTTCGAACTGATCCCCTCCTAATTGTGAGTTTTGATTTTTAATGCGGCTTTTGGTCATATTCATACCAAAATTAATATAGTCCGTCAGTTTCTGATCGATACTAAAATGAACCGTACTTCTTTTTAATCCGGAGTTTTTAACAATTCCTTCCTGATCGAATAAATTTCCTGACAAAAAGTATTTGGTAGTTTTGGTTCCGCCTCGTAATGATAAATTATTCTGCTTCACCATTCCGTCTCTTGTCACCAGTGACAACCAGTCTGTACCCGCTCCCGCATTTCTGATCTGTTCGTCGGAGTATATTCTTTTGTACGGAATTCCGTTTACCGGAGCCGCATTGGCCTCTTCTAAAGTTTTAGATGAATACGGATATACCCTGTTGATAAACTCCCAGTTTTCTTTTGAAGCATCGTTTCGCAACTGCATCCATTCCTGTAAGTTTAAAACGTCATAGCTATCGTTGTATTTCTGGAAGGAATAAGAACCGGAATAATCCACTCTTACATCGCCTTCTTTTCCTTTTTTAGTCGTAATCATAATGACCCCGTTTGCGGCTCTTGCACCGTATATGGCAGAAGCACTGGCATCTTTTAAAACCTCAATCGATTCAATATCATTTGGGTTAAATGAATTTAGAATACTTTGCGTACCGCCATCGTAACGGTTTCCTGTTCCGGGCTGCTGCAAATTTGTTACCGGAAATCCATCAATAACCACCAAAGGATCATTACTGGCATTAATAGAACCTGCACCACGAATCTGAATATTAAATCCACCACCTGGCTGTGCACTGTTCTGCGTGATCTGCAAACCGGCTACTTTTCCCTGAAGTGCTGTCAAAACGGAAGGTGCCGAAGATAAATTCAGTGTTTCTCCTTTTACGGAAGACATTGCTCCTAATACATTTTTCTTTTTCTGAGTTCCGTACCCTACAATAACGACCTCATTTAAGGTTTTTGATGAAGGTGCCATAGAAACTTTGATATTCGTCTGGTTAGCGATCAAAACTTCTTTGTTCTCATAGCCAACATAAGAAAATACTAAAGCTTCGGTATTGGAAGGCACTATGATTGTAAATGTTCCGTCAAAATCAGTTGTTGTGCCTCTTGGTGATCCTTTCGGGACAATCGTTACTCCAATCATTGGCTGTCCCAACTCGTCCAGAACAACACCTTTAATGGTAATATCGGCTTCTGATTTTTTATTTGTAATTTCTGATTTTTTACTGCTATCCGTGGACGATGCAGCATTTACTTTAACAACAGTGACTACAAGAACTAAAACTGTAATTATTGCTTTTAAATTAAATTTTAATTCCTGATAGTTACCGTACAGTAACTTGTTACTTTTTTTCATATTATTCTGGTTAGTTTAATGGTTAATGTGAAAAGCATACTTTGTGTGGGTAAAAAAAATTTGGTTAGGAATTTTAGCAGACACAAAGCGAAGAGGTTCAGGTTATGTTTCTTTTGGTTTCATAATTTTTTCGGTTTTTGTTTTTTGTCTTGTTTTCGTTTGGTTATTTTTTTAGTCTGTTCTTTATTGTGCGTTTTCTTTCTTCTTAATTATCCGTTCTCTGACTCCTTCCGGGATACTATATTTTTAAAATTTACTGTTCTTTTTTTTTACTGTCTAAAGTCAATTTTAACTTCAGAAAAGACGGAAAAAAAAGTTCTTTTTTAACTTCTTATTGGCTAAACTAAATAATATTTTTTAATAAACAATGGTAAAATCAAGAAAATGTGTTCGTGCACATAAAAAAAGTGTTTTCGAACACATTTTTTAGAAAAAGTATTATTAAATTCCTACTTATTTTTAAATTTCACCATGAAAGAATTTAAATAATTACCAGAAAAAATTAATTTAACTTTAAAAAATATGTCTTTTAATTTGATATTCATTTAATTAAAAAACGCAATAAAAATTAACATTTCTATATCTAAATCAAGCTTTTAATTGTATTTTGAAATGATAATCCTAATTTAAAAAAAGGGAATTTATAGCAATAACAATTAGAGTAACTCTTTGATTTCAACAATAAATTTTTGGGCTAATTCGTCTGCTTTTTTCTGTGAAACACTCTCCGTATAAATTCGGATAATGGGTTCTGTATTTGATTTTCTCAGATGTACCCATTCCGTCTCGAAATCAATTTTGATTCCGTCGATGCAATTCGGCTTTTCGTTACTGAATTTCTGTGCTATTTTTTCCAGAATTTCATCTACATTAATTTGCGGGGTCAGTTCAATTTTGCTTTTGCTCATGTAATAATCCGGGTAACTTTCACGAAGCGTTTTACACGAAATTTTAAGCTGCGCCAAATGTGATAAAAATAAAGCCACGCCTACCAGCGAATCTCTGCCATAATGGGATGCAGGATAAATAATTCCTCCGTTTCCTTCTCCTCCGATAATGGCATCAGAAGCTTTCATTACTTCCACGACATTGACTTCTCCCACGGCACTGGCCTGATACTTTCCGTCATGTTTTAAAGTGATGTCCCATAAGGCTCTCGACGAAGATAAATTGGAAACCGTATTGCCTTTGGTTCTTCCTAAAACATAATCAGCACAGGCCACCAAAGTATATTCCTCGCCAAACATGGACCCGTCTTCGCAAATAATAGCCAACCGGTCTACATCAGGATCTACCACAATTCCGAAATCAGCTTTTTCCTTTACGACCAATGCCGAAATATCGGTAAGATGTTCTTTCAAAGGTTCCGGATTATGCGGAAAATGGCCGTTGGGCTCGCAATACAATTTGATACAGGCGACACCCAGTTGCTCCAGTAAAGCCGGAATCGCAATTCCGCCTGTTGAATTAACAGCATCGACAACTACTTTAAATCCTGCATTCTTAATGGCTTCAACATCTACTAAGGCTAATTTTAAAACTTCTTCGATATGTCGTTTTATATAACCTTCTTTCTTTTCGTATTTTCCCAGATCGTCCACTTCTGCAAATACAAAAGTCTCCTCTTCCGCTATTTTCAGGATTTTTTCGCCTTCAGCAGCATTCAAAAATTCTCCTTTTTCGTTCAGTAATTTTAAGGCATTCCATTCTTTTGGATTATGACTTGCGGTGATGATGATTCCGCCATCTGCCTGATCCAAAGTCACGGCAACCTCAACCGTTGGTGTGGTCGACAGGCCAATATCTGTGACATGAATCCCTAACCCTGTTAGCGTGTTGGCTACGAGATTGCTGATCATTTCTCCCGAAATTCGGGCATCCCGTCCTAAAACGATACTTAATTCTTTTTTTTGATTTTGTCCTTTTAGCCACATGCCATAGGCAGCAGCAAATTTGACGGCATTCACAGGAGTTAAGTTTTCATTTACAACTCCCCCGATTGTGCCTCGTATTCCTGAAATTGATTTTATTAAAGCCATTTTTATTTAGTATTATTTATGCTTAAAAATTTAACCGCAAAGCTTTGTGTTTGAATTTACCGCAAAGTCCGCAAAGGTTTTATGCTGAAGTTTGAGTGGCAAGGGTCGCAAAGATTTGTGATTGAAGTAAGTTACGTGTGTGTTTTGCCACAGATTAAAGGATTAGAGTGATTTTTTGCCGCGAATTGCACGAATAATCACGAATTTAATTTGTGTGAATTCGTGTAATTCGTGGCAAACTCTCTATCGTAGAATAACTTCCCGGTTTGCACTTAACAGTCGCTTAAACCGAGACTGAGACCGAGAATGAAAACTGCGACTGAAAACTAATATTCCCACTTTACAAAAGCCTCCATAGCGGCATAACTTGCCAGACCCATTTGTTGGTATACTTGTGCCGTTTCCCTGTTTCGGTCTTCGGCTCGCTGCCAGAATTCCCTGGCGTCGGTTCCCTGAAAAACAACCCCGTCTTTTTGTGACTGGTGTTTGAAGATTCCGTGGCGTTTGGCCAATACCTGATCCGGGCTCATTGGTACTGCCATTTCGACTTCGTCAATACCCCATTCCTGCCATGCTCCGCGGTACAGCCACAACCAGCAGTTGTCCATAAAGGACTTTGGTTTTAAGGCTTTGACAGCTTCAAAAATAGCATCCAGACAGACTTTATGGGTTCCGTGCGGATCAGCTAAATCCCCGGCTGCGTAGATTTGGTGTGGCTTAATTTTTTCAATTAAATCCATCGTCAATTGAATATCTTCCTTGCCGATTGGTTTTTTCTCGATTGTTCCGGTTTCGTAAAACGGCAGTTCCATAAAGTGAATCTGATCGTCTGTCAGACCCACAAAATGACTTGTGGCTCTCGCTTCTCCTTTTCGGATCAGTCCTTTGATGTAACGCACTTCCGGAATGTCAATTTCACTGTTCTTTTTATTCTCCAGAAAGGTTTGTGCTTTTTGATAGATCGTATCGGCTTCAGCGCTTTTGATTCCGAATTTTTCATTGTAATCAATCACGAATCTTGCAAAACGTAAGGCTTCGTCGTCAGCAACGGCGATATTTCCGGAGGTTTGGTAGGCTACATGCACTTCATGTCCCTGCTCCTGCAAACGCATAAAAGTTCCTCCCATACTAATAATATCATCATCAGGATGCGGACTGAAAATCAGTACTTTTTTTCTGGCCGGTTGTGCTCTTTCCGGGCGATTGGAATCATCGGCATTGGGTTTTCCGCCCGGCCAGCCTGTTATCGTATTTTGTAGTTTATTAAATATTTTAATGTTGATATCGTAAGCAGGACCCGAATCAGCCAGTAAATCGCTCATTCCGTTTTCGATATAATCGGCATCGGTTAACATTAAGATTGGTTTTTTAAGATCAAGTGCCAATCCTAAAACTGCTTTTCTGATGAGTTTGTCTGTCCAGATTATTTTTTCTACCAGCCATGGTCGGTTGATTCTGGTAAGTTTGGAAGAAGCTTCCTTATCCAGGATAAAAACCGCATTGTTATGTTCCTGTAAAAACGAAGCCGGAATCTGGTTCGTAACCTCGTCCTCCACCGATTTTTTAATGATATTGGCTTTTCCTTCTCCCCACGCCATTAAGATAACCTGTTTGGCTTCCATGATTTTTTTTACTCCCAGTGTGATGGCTGTTCGGGGTGTATTGCTTAATCCAAAAAAATCCTTGCTTGCTGCAACTCTTGTAATATGATCTAAAGCGACCAAACGTGTTTTCGAATTCTGCAAGGAACCCGATTCGTTAAAACCGATATGTCCGTTTCCTCCAATTCCCAGAATCTGCAAATCGATTCCACCCAGAGCTTCAATTTTAGCTTCATAATCATGGCAATAATCCGCAATTTGTTCTTTTGTTAGAAGCCCGTCCGGAACATGGGCATTTTCAGGTAAAATATCAACATGGTCAAACAACAATTCTTTCATAAAACGAACATAACTGTTGATGGAGTTCGGTTCCATCGGATAGTATTCGTCCAGATTGAAACTGATTACGTTTTTGAAACTTAATCCTTCTTCCTTATGCAGACGAACCAGTTCTGCATACAGACCTTTTGGAGAAGATCCTGTGGCAAGACCTAAAATACAAGGCTTGTTTTCTTTTTGTTTTGCCTGAATTAAGACCGCAATTTCTTTGGCAACTGCTTTTGAAGCTTCATTTGAATTTTCGAAAACAACGGTATTAATATTTTCAAATCGTTTTTCGAAACCTGTTGCTTTGTCTATATTACTTTTTATCATTTTGAAATATATTTTATTGTGTTTTTCTTTATTTTAAAACAGCCTTTTGGCTAAAAAAAGGCATAAGCTGCCCCGGAGCACATCAAATATTAATTGGAGTACTTAGTGGTGATCTGAAAATCAGATCTATGAATAAAATGTTATGTTTATCTGAACTTTTTCATTTTTGAATAGCCTCCCGCTTTAGCCGGAGGTTTAAAAAAGGTAGTCAGATTGGCTTTAGCTGAATTAAAAGTTCGGCTAAAGCCAAGGCTGATCAAATGTAATCCGTTGGTTAAAACCAACGGCTATTCAAAAAACTTAATTGAATTCCTTTGTCGATTTTCTAGTATGATCTTTCGACTTCCTTCAGGAGGCCAGCTTTGGCAAACTTCTGGAAACCTGAAACCTGAAACTTGAAACTTGAAACCCAAAACTGAAAACTGAGACTGAGACTAAAAACTTCCCCCTACCATTTCCTGTACTTATGCCCTTTGAAGGCAAAAAATACGATCATAAGATAGGCCGGTATTAATATTGAATAGGCCAGTTGATTTCCGCTTTTTGCTGTTGCGACAGTACCTGCTGCTATGTTTGCCGTATTGATATTGTCTGCCAGCAAACCATAGAATAAAGGAAAAACCGCACCGCCTATGATTCCCATAATCAGTACTGCACCTCCAATTTTAGTAAATCCGCCCAGATCCTGAAGTGCCATTGGCCAGATGGCCGGCCAGCAAAGTGCATTAGCTAATCCTAAAAGAGCGACCAAAATAACGATTAAAGGCAATTGTGGAATTCCGGGTAACTGAATCATTATTTTTGGAGAAAGTATTACGATTAATGCCACTAAAACAAGACCTAAAAACCCGGATACTTTTAAGGCAAAAACCTGCGAAACGTATTTGGGAATAAGTGTAATTCCTAAAATATAACCAACGACCATTGCGGTCATGGTAAATGACGTCAGTTTTAGATAAAAGGAACCATTCTCTCCGTAAACCCCTAACTGTTTTCCGAAACCTCCAATTGAATCTCCGGCCAGAACTTCGGCAGCAATGTACACCATTAGCGTAATCACACCAAAAACCAGTTGCGGATGTTTGAAGGCTTCTTTTATTTGTTTGAAAATACTCAGATGCGCTACTTGTCCCTTATTGTCTAAATTGATTTCGGGAAGCGGGGAAAACTTTACCAAAACTGCCAGAACCAGCATAATTCCCGCCATGTACATATAAGGTGTCTGCAGTTGCAAAGCCAGTAAATCGAGCGCGCTTTCTTTTTGAACCGAAGTCATCACAGCAATTTTATCTGCCGAATAATCCCCAATATTTGACAAAACCAATGACGTCAATAGTAACGGAGCCAGAAAACCTGCCAGTTTATTGGCGATCCCCAGTACGCTGATTCGTGCGGCGGCACTTTCACGCGGGCCAATTACAACGACGTACGGATTGGCTGCTGTCTGTAAAACAGCCAAACCGGTTCCCATTACAAATAAGGCGATTAAGAACAACCCAAAAGTACGGGCTTCGGCAGCGGGATAAAACAATAATGCTCCAAAGGCAATAACCAGTAATCCTAATGAGATTCCGTTTTTGTACCCTACTTTTTCGATTAGGAAAGAAGACGGAATTGCCATGACGAAATAAGCAATATAAAACGCAAAGGTCACGAAATACGATTGTGATTCGGTTAACTCACAAGCTAATTTAAAAAACGGAATTAGCGGTCCGTTGAGCCAGGTCACGAATCCGAAAATAAAAAATAAGGAGGTTAAAATAACCATTGGAATCAAAGTACTGCTTTGTTCTTTTTTTAAAGTAATATCGATTTCTGACATAGTATTGGTTTTTGGGTTAGTTATTGTTTTTAAAAATTAACAATTGAGAATTAAAAATTAAAAATCTTTGAAATCGTAATTATTCTCATAATCTATACAATTTATTGTAAGTGAAATACCTCTTTTTGGCAGCACAAAATCTATGTTTCTATGTGTTATTTTTTTTATTTACTGACTAATTCCTTTTCATAAAAAAGAATGGTTTCTTCTAAAGCTTTATCAATTGTAAATTCGGGTTTGAAACCCAGCTGATTGAATTTTTCAGGATTCGCTTTCGAATGTTTGATGTCTCCGGGTCTTTCTTCGAGAAATTTTAGCGGCGACTTTGAATTGGTAATTTTTATGATTTTTTCGGCTAATTCTAATACCGAAGTGCTGTGTCCCAGTGCTACATTGTAGGTTTCGGTTCCTTTTTGAGAAGCCAGGATATTTGCTTTTACGACATCTTTGACATAAATAAAATCTCTGGTTTGCGAGCCGTCTCCGTAAATAGTGATCGGTTCGTTTTGGAGCGCTTTATTAATAAAAATAGGGACTGCGGCTGCATAAGCTGATTCGGGGTTCTGGCGTGGTCCAAAGACATTGAAATAACGTAACGATGCTGTTGGAACCTGATACTGATCGAGATACATTTTTAAATAATATTCTCCGTCTAGTTTTGTAACCGCATAAGGTGTCATAGGTTCCGGAAACATGGTTTCTACTTTTGGTAAAACAGGATTGTTGCCATAATTCGCTGCCGATGTTGACAACACCACTTTACAACCTGGATTATTCCTCGCAGCTTCGAGAATGTTGATGGTTCCGATAGTATTAATTTCGATACATTCTTTAATTTTTAATAACGATTCAGGAACGCTGACCAGCGCAGCCAGATGAAAAATTCCGCTTGCTCCGCTTACTACTTCATTTACTAAATTTTCATCGCGAATATCTCCTTGTACAAAATCAACATTTAAACCGTTCAGGTTGTGTTCGAATCCCGTTCTTAAGCTATCAAGTATAGTAACCTGGTGTCCTTCTTTTGATAAATGCTCGGCAATGTGGCTTCCTATAAAACCGGCACCTCCGGTAATGACATATTTTTTCATTTGTATTATTTTAATGATCCGATGAAATTCAGATTATACTCTTCCATTTCCTTAAATTGTTCCGAAAGACTTTCAATTAGTTTGAATTGATTTTTGGAGCGATCCAGATTGTGTTCCGGGTATTCGGTTTTATAATACACATCATCATTTAAGAAGTCTGTCAAAAAACGAAGGGCCATGATAAATACCATCGTTTTGGCTCCAAGCGGCAGGTATTTTATCTCTAATAAGGAAAGTGACGCATTTGTTTTCTCAAGGAAACCTTTTACATAGGCTTTATAATACTGTAAATTGAAATTCACCAGTTCCAGGTCTTTTTCATCTTCGGCAGCGGTATTGCAAATGGTTCGTATGGCATCTCCAAAATCATAATGAATAATTCCGGGCATCACCGTATCGGTATCAATGACGCAAAGCCCTTTTTTATTGGTATCAAAAAGTGCATTCGATATTTTGGTATCGTTGTGGGTAACTCTTAGTTTTATTTTTCTGGTATCTTTTAAGTTTTGCAAAACATGCATTTCTTCTTTAAAACAGTGAACCAGCTGAATACAAGTTTTAGCTTGTTCTATTCGTTGTACCGAAGCTTCTTTTAAGGCAATATCAAACTGTGCGTAACGAAACGCCATATTATGAAAATTCGGAATAACTTCTGTTAGTTTTCTGGCATCAAAGTCACTGGTAAGATTTAAAAATTCACCAAATAATTTCCCGCCTTCATAGGCAATTTCCTCATTATTAACGGTTTCAAAAGTCAGGCTTCCTTCTATATACACCATCATATTCCAGAAATTTCCGGCTGCATCCTGATAATAAAAAATACCTTTTCTGGTGCCGATGAAAGTTAAAACACGACGTTTTAGTTCATCTTCCGATAAATGTTTGAGTTTTTTCAGCAAATGTTTGCTTACGCTGACCTTATTGGCAATAAGGCCCGGAACGTCTTTAAAAACGCCATCGTTAATGCGCTGTAAAATAAACTGTTTACGACTATCAGTTGTAATCAAATACGTATCATTGATATGACCGGAGGCCAATTCTTCAAAACTTTTGAAAACCCCGATATGGTCAAACTGGTCAAATATAAATTTTAAATGTTCCGCTTCCATATTACCAGAGGTTAGTTGGATAAACTTTTTGGGCTCTCAGTTTTTCGATTTCTTTTTTTACAATTTCCTTATCTTCCTTGTAGGTAACTCCAAACCATTTTGCATTTGACTGAAGTACTTCAAGCGATGCATTCTCTGATTTTAAAATCTCATTTACAACAGAGGTAATAAAAAATTCGGCTTTTAAATCGTGTTCGTTCTCTTTAAGGAATTCTTCAAAAAGAGCACCGCCAAATTCAAAACATTTTGGCGTAAAACCCCAGAAATTCATAGAAACGATTGTGTTTTCATCAATGGGAATAAAATCACCGTTATCATCTTTACGCATCAGTTTACCGTTTATTTTTTCGATGTGGGTACGTTCGGTAACATCGGTCAGATAATTATTTTCATCTACCTGACATTCGCCTCTTGATACAAAACCATGATCGGAAACCGTATTTTTCAGGAGATAGGCCATCATATTAAAATGGTAGGATTCCTTATCCATTTCCGTCAAGGCTTTTGCCATGATTTCAAAAGCTTCTTTTCCGTAAAAATCATCGGCGTTTATAATAGCGAAATTTTCGGTTACTTCATCCTTTGCCATTAGCAGGGCATGTCCGGTTCCCCAGGGCTTTTTTCTTTCGGGATTTTGATATTGTTTCGGAACATTGTCTATTTCCTGAAAAACATATCCTACTTCGGCTTTTCCTTCCAGTTTTTTATTAAATATTTCTTTGCATTCTTCTTCTATATTCTTACTTATAATAAATACAAATTTTCCAAAGCCTGCCTGCAATGCGTCATATATCGAAAAATCCATAATGGTATCTCCTTCAGGAGTAAATGTATCTAACTGTTTTAATCCTCCATATCGACTTCCAATACCTGCCGCCAAGATCACGAGAGTAGGTTTACTTTTGCTCATTTAAATAGTATATTAATGGTTTATTATTTTTAATTGTTTTTGGTTGGATTTTATTTTCAAATTCATTTCAAAAAAGCATCCTGAAAAAATCTTATTCAATATTGAAAACTTCTCTTATAAATCGAAAAATAAATATTAATCTGACAATATTTACGTTAATATCATAAACTATATGATTAATATTCGGCTAAAATATATATTAATATTCTATAAAAAAAGAAAATTGTGTTAAAATGTGCTCGAACACAATTAAAATGTTTTCGAACACATAAAATTTAATATTTTCTCATATTTGATTTTTATATATATTTGTTTCTATATGGAAAAAATTTATACAATTAAGGATATCGCAGAACTTGCGGGTGTTTCTAAAGGCACTGTAGACCGCGTTTTACATAAAAGAGGAAAAGTCTCTCAGGATGCCCTTGACAGGGTGAATGAAGTGCTGGATAAGATTGATTATCAGCCCAATCTGATGGCACGAAGTTTAAAGAAGACACAAATCTATTCCATATGTGTTTTATTGCCGGATTCTCAAAACGATCCGTACTGGCAGCCTTGTATTGACGGTATCAATGAAGCCAAAAAAGAATTCAAGTCTTTTAATGTAAAGGTTGAAATTTTCCTGTTTGATGCGACAAGCACCGTATCCTTTGTAGAAACAAACAAAGCAGTTTTAGCGGCTTCGCCGGATGCTGTTTTGTTAGTTCCTCTCTTTCATAAAGAAGCGAATGAGGCTATTGAAACGTATAATTCCAAAGGCATTATCACGAGTATTTTCAATAACCAGCTCAAATCCAGTTCTATAAAAAGTTTTGTGGGTCAGGATTTATTTCAAAGCGGAAGAATTGCTGCAAGATTATTGGAATTGCTGCTTCAGAAAGGCACTATCGCCATCGTCCATATCGATGAAGATTATGAGAATGCCATTCACATGCAGGAAAAGGAAAAAGGATTCCGGGATTATTTTGACCAGTCTGGTAAAGGAAAATTTGAAATCAAAACTTTTAAGGTAAAACATCCGCAATTTAAAACAACGCTTAAAGAATATCTGGAAGCTAATCCAAACATTAGCGGTCTTTTTGTTACGACTTCAAAAGCATATCAGGTAGCAAAAATTATTGCTAAAAATCCTGAAAGAAAAATAGCGCTTGTAGGTTATGATCTACTTGAGGATAATCTTGAATATCTGAATAATAAAACAATCGACTTTTTGATTCACCAAAATCCGAAAAGACAGGCGTATTTAGGAACCACCAGTCTCATTGAACACTTTATTTTTGAAAAAGAAATCAGTGCCGAAAAATTGCTGCCCATTGATATTATCAATACCGAAAATGCTAAAGATTATTTTTTATAGAATGGTTTAACCGCAAAGTTCGCTAAGGTTTACGCAGGGTTCGCAAAGCTGTTTTTTTAATCACGCAAAGTCGCAAAGAAAAACTAAAAAAAGCTTTGCGACTTTGCGACTTTGCGCGAATAATTTAGCCTGCTTTGGACAAACTTTAGCAGACTTTGCGAGAAATAATTTAGCGTGCTTTGCGTAAACCTTAGCGCACTTTGCGTTTAAATCAGCATTCAGCTAATTTTAAACTAAAGTCAAAGTACCAAAAGAGCTGGAAATATGGAAATTAGGCGTTTCCGTATCCGGATCTACCCATGAAATCCAGGTGGGTTCAAACATGTTATTCTGCTGTTTTTTGTATTTAGCTCTGAAAAGTCCGGCTTCAATAATATTGTTTTGAATTAAATGGAAGTATTTTAAAGACTGAATACTTATGGTTATTTCGACCACGAAATAATCGTCTTTTGTATGTGATTTTACACTAATATCATTTGCAGGCCAATTCCAGGCATAATCGAACTTTTTATCCGGATAGGCAATAAAATCCATGATTCTGGGTGTTGGATCAATTTCTAAACAGTAATAAGGATTCAGTGCTGCATCTGTCCTGAAAAAAATTTCGACCCTGTCTGACTCTGCAATGCTGTGCACAGAATCATCTTTTCTGTCGATATGAATATTAGTATCATAAACAGTGTACAAAAAGTAAATGTTTTCGAGATCCCATAAAGCTCTAAATTCAATTTTTTCCACTTGTTCATGATCCCACGGAGAACTAAAATCGGTAAGTATTGTGGCTTGTTGCCAAAGCGGATTATCCCCCAAACCATTTATTTGCAGAATGTTTTCTTCGATACGATTGACAGTGTAATTTTTCATTTTAAAAAGGTACGAAATTTTAAAAATAAAAAAAGGGGCAAAAAAGAAAAATCTCTTTTGCCCCTTAAAAATTAGTCTTATTTCAGATATACTTTGTTGTTACTGATTTCGTTATCAGCATTAATCTGAAGAATAACCAGTTGCGATTTCTCTAAATCAGAAACGCTAAGGGTTGCCGTATTGACCCCGTTATACACTCCTTTTGCAAGTACTCTTCCGTTTAGATCCAATACAGAAATGGTTGCGGTCTTAATTTCTTTGCCAAAATTAACCGTAATTACGTCTGAAGCCGGATTAGGAAAAACAGCAAAGCCCGGGGTGATTTCTTTGGTTACTTCCACTGCTGCAGATTTTTTAGCGGTCGATCCTGTCTGCAATTCAGAACAGCCAATATCGATTCTGCCATTTCTCTTACGGATATCATCGTCAAAATCTAAGGTACCGGAATACGTGCTGTTGTAAGTCGGATCTCCTTTATCTGTGGCGAAAGCTCCGGAAGCTAAAGTAAAATTAAAAGCCGCTGCATTTACAAATCCGGGCAATCCTACTACTGAATTAACATCCTGACCTGTAGCTGTCGCAAATGTCGTTGGATTATAAGAACCTGTAGTTGAACTTCCGTTGAAACTTACTCCTGTTAAATCAATAGTAAAATCCGTATTGGTTTCTCTGTAAAATAAATTATAGTTCGATACAAAGCTTGATACGGTATAACCGGAAGAAGCCAGAAGCAGTTTTTTACCCGTTGTAGCATACAAAATATTATTTTTGAAGGTAATTCCCGAGCTGTTCTGAAGATGGACTTCACCTCCATAAATATCAGCAATTGTTCCCACGGCAACACCTGCAATAGTCGTAACGCCATTAATAACCGCTCCTGTTCTGTTTTTATAAAAAGTGTTATTAAAAATTTTAGTATTCCCGACACTTGTGGTATATCCGCTTCCGATAACCCCGCCAAAAATAGCTCCGGTCACTACATTACTATAAACCGAATTATTATTTACAATATGTCCGGTAGACTGACCACCATTTCCTGTGGCTTTATTCTGTTCAGAACCCACTGCAATTCCGACTCCGCATCGGTACACTTCATTTCGTTGTACCGTACAATTTAAGGCACCGTCTACATAAATACCGGCACTATTCGCAACGGCACTCATACAATTAAAAACTTCATTGGAAGCGATCACACCATTTCTTGCCTGGTTATTGCTTGTCGCCCCTGTCGATGTATAATTTCCGGCAGCAACAATTCCGATATTGGCAATATCATAAACCGTATTTCCTGAAACCGAAAAACCATTTACATTTCCGGTTACGGTTACGGCTTCTCCCCAACCGGTGGCACAGTTCGCTACTTCATTATTTTCAATTTTAACATTGGTAATCGCATACGTGGCATTCCCTCCGTCAACTTTAATGGCATTGGCTACAATCCCGCTATTGGCAGGAATTGACGAAAGATTGTTGCTGATCCATCCGATATTTTTTACAATGCAGTTTTTGATCGTGATGTTGTTTAGATTAGCCGTTGCGCCTGAATTGGCTAAAATCCAAATTCCCTTACTTCCGTTTGCGATTTTATTCGAAATAGTCAAACCATCAACGGTCACGCTACTTGTATTGACAATTCCCAATACATAGGTATCCGAGCTTGTCCAGCCGGAAGCGTTAATAACCACAGCAGCCGAACCGCTTTTTTGAATCGTCAGTGGTTTCCCGACAAAAATAGGTCCTGTAACAGGATATGTTCCTGATAAAACCAATACGGTTCCGCCGGACGGAGCCACCTGAACTCCTTTTGCAATGGTCTTGAATGGTAAGGCAGCCGTTCCTGTTCCTGTAACATCATTTCCGGTTGTAGAGACATACGTCTGGGCAAAGCCCTGCACAAAACACAATAAAATAATAAATGTAATTTTTCTGATTTTCATAATTTGATATTTTGGATTTAACAATTAAAAAAAATATTGAGTTATACACTTAAGTAATTTTAGAAAGAACTTATTATTAGCTATTTATTTTACTAAGTGTTGTTCTAATGTCAATCATTATAGTTGTTTATAACATTAAATGGAAAAACCAACTTCTATCAACTGATTATCAAAAAGCAGCTAAGTGTATAACTCAAAAAAATTATATATAAAATATTGCAATATTTTCTATTTCAAATATGCCTGTCCTTTATTTCAATTTTAGAAGATAAAAACAGTAATTAATATTCTGTTTTATTCTTTCTTGAAACACTATAAACAAGCTTATTTCTTACTAAAGTAAATATTGTACTTTAATTTTCAATAAATTACCAGAAAAAAATGTGTTCGAACACAGTATTTTAAACTTTTGAAAGTATTTTATTACGTATTTTTAATATTTTTTATACAATTTCAAAATGTGTTTGAGCACAAGTAAATATTATACTATAAAAAAGACATGTAAGTACCTTATGTAATCTTATACCGAGTAATAGATAAAAAACGCTTTCATAACTATAACAGTCGAGTAGATAAACTTTAGAACTAAAAACCAAATTCGTAAATTATTCTGCTAAAATTAAATATATCAGACGTATGGTAAGATGTGCTGGAGATCAATTATACCTATAACATCCGTGACTGGCTGACAGGCATTAATGATGTTGCTGCCTTAAGCAAAACGGGAGATGCAAAGCATTTATTTGCTTTTAAAATCAATTACAACAATACACCTACTATCACGTAGATAAAGCCTTTACAACTGAAATACAGCGGATGCCTTTTGGAGCAGTACTTCAGATGCGACGCCTATATTACGCGGATATGCTTATTTATACGACAATCTTAACCGTCTTAAAACAAGTGTTTATCAGTAGCCTGAATGGTGATTTTGTCTCCGGTTAAATTGTCATTTTCTACAGTAACGGTATTGGCACAAAAAAATCAAATTGCACGCCTGGTCTTGTTTTTTACTTCTTTTAGAAAACAAGTTCAATCGAAATTCAATATCAACTCCCCGCATTTTCATGATATCTTCAACATGCCGATAACTAAACCTAAGCTTAAAATATGCTGCGTGCGATATAATAGACTTCACATAGCACTAACTTTTCGTATTCATTTTCCGATAGGTTTAAAATTCTAAATGCAAAAGTTATTCGCAGATGCGACAGAACCCGGCGGCTCACTATCTATTAAATTATTTAATGCCAATCAAACGTTTTAAAAGCGTATTTTTGTTTCACTTTAACCGATTTAGATTAAACAAAATATGCTTAAAAATCCATCTGTATATATAATAGGAGCCGGAGCAAGCGGCTTGGCTGCTGCAAGGGTGCTTGAAGATAATGGCTATTCTGCCACAGTGTTGGAAGCTGAGAAAAAAATTGGGGGACGCCTGCAGACCGACATCATCGAAGGATATGCCCTTGATCATGGGTTCCAGGTACTTTTGACCGATTATCCCGCTGTAAAAAGATATGTTGACCTTGCCAGCCTGAATCTCACCTATTTCCAGCCAGGGGCTGTGATTTTTAGGGGCGGTAGGCAATCTCTATTGGGAGACCCTTTACGAAAGCCTTCAATGCTGCTGAAAACCTTACTCTCGCCTGCTGCTTCCATGAAGGATAAATTCCTGATATACCGCCTTACAAGGCATCTTAAAGCAAAGACAATCGATGAAATATTCGACACCCCCGAAATTTCAACTCTTGAATACCTTAAAGCGTATGGCTTTAGCCCTGTTATAATTGAGAATTTTTTCATGCCGTTCTTCACGGGCATTTATCTGGAAGACAAGCTCTCTACTTCTTCTAGGATGTTCGAATTCATTTATAAGATGTTTAGCCAGGGGAAAGCAGCCGTGCCGGCAAATGGCATAAACGATGTCGCACAAGCGCTTGCCAGACCCTTGACCAGATCGGTAATCAGGACAAGCACAACTGTGGTAAAAATCGAACAGGACAGCAGGCGTATACATCTCGAAAGCGGCGAGGTTCTTGAGGCCGATTACATTATACTGGCCACGAATTCGAACAAAGTGCTGTCCGGATACAACACTGACGCGATCTTGTGGAAAAAATGTACAACATTATACTTCAAGGCAGCACATCCCGCAGGTAATCAACAACTGATAGGTCTGATTCCGGGGCCTGACGCAATCATCAATACCCTCTCCTACGCCCAAAGGGTCGCTACTCAAAAGGATAACGAGGTGATGCTTTCGGTAACCATCGTAAAAAAACACGCTTTGGAAAATAAGGAACTAATTGAAAAAGTACAAGCGGAACTGCTGGAGCATTGCGGATTTACGAATCTTAGGTTTGTAAAGTTATATCATATCCCCAAGGCGTTACCCGACTTAAAAGATGTGTCCTACAGACCAAAGAATCTAATAGTCTCCGAAGGCATTTTCCTTGCAGGTGATATGCTTGCCAACGGTTCACTAAATGCTGCACTACTATCAGGAGAGGACGCGGCTAAGGCCGTGATAGAGCAGCATAAGTCAGTCGTGAGTCAGAAGCGATAACCACAGGGGTACCATATGTTGGAACATAGTAAGTTTTTTTTAACAATTTTCAAAAGCAGATGGACAACATAAAGAACACTTTTACCATAAAAGACCTTGAACACCTTACCGGTATAAGGGCCCACACCATACGTATTTGGGAAAAAAGGTATGCAATTCTGAAGCCCATCCGTACCAGTGCAAATTTCAGGCTTTACGACACCGCGAGCCTGCAAAAGATTTTAAACATCTGTACCTTAAACAGCCACGGTTACAAAATAAGTCATATTGCAAAAATGGCGGAAGGCCGTATTCCTGAACTGGTTCGGGAAATCCTGACCGATAAGACAGTAAACGATCATGCTATAAGTGATTTCAAAATAGCAATGATGAATTTTGATACACGCTTATTCCTTGCTACCTATAACAGCCTTTTGAATACCAAATCCTTCCGGGATATTTTTTACGATTCTTTCATCCCATTGCTCGACGAGATGGGTATGCTCTGGCAGACCCATACAATTACTGCCTCACATGAACACTTTATCAGTAACCTTATCAAGCAAAAAATAATACTGAATATAGAACGGCAGCAGATTAAGGAAAACACCATAAAAGACCGAACCTATGTACTTTACCTCCCGGAAGGCGAAATCCATGAGGTTGGACTGATGCTCATCAATTATGAGCTGCTATATTACGGTTTCCATACGGTATATCTGGGAGAGAGTGTACCAATGGAGGATATCGTGAACATTGGCAGGATTTTCGGTAACGTCACCTTTGTAACCTACCTTACCATAGAGCAATCACCGGGCGATACAAGCCGATATGTAGGCGAAATGCAGGAAAAAGTATTAAAACAAGAAAACAGCCAACTGATTATCTGCGGTCGCTGTAGCAGTCTGGTTGAAAAAAATCATTATAGCAACTTGCAAACCTACCGCTCGGTCAAAGAATATACCAGTACCTTAGACCCCAATGCCGTTGCGTTAGGGCCAGCCTTTTAAAATACAATAAGAAATACCAGCAGCAACTTAACGGAACAGGTAATTGTGCAGCTCTGCAATTTTATCGGCAGTACTCAAACGTCCGCCATAATAAACTGTAGTGGTAGATGAGGCGTCATCAGCAACTCCCCGCGAGCAGACACAAAGGTGTTTTGCCTCCACAATCACAGCAATATCATCGGTCTCAAGTACCGAAGCAAGTTCAGCGCCGATCTGGTTGGTCAGTCGCTCCTGCACCTGTGGACGCCTGCCGAAATACTGAACAATCCTATTGAGCTTGGATAAACCTATGACCTTGCCTGAAGATATGTAGGCCACATGTACCCTTCCCATAATAGGCACGAAATGATGTTCGCAATAGGAATATAACGTAATATTCTTTTCGATGATCATCTGGTTATAAGCATAGGTATTCAAAAAGAGTGTGCTTGCAGGCTTATTGGCAGGATCAAGCCCGGAGAATATCTCTTCGATATACATTTTTGCTACCCTTTCAGGAGTTCCCCGAAGGGAGTCGTCGCTCAGATCAAGCCCCATTACTTCCATGATTTCTTTAAAAAGTACTGCAATCCTGCTCTTTTTTTCCTCATTGGAAACGTTAAAAGCATCTTCTCTAATCGGTGTAGCGACGTTGGAAGCGATAAGGCCTTGACTGATTATCGCTGTATCATTAGAACAGAACTCTGTTTCCTGGTGTATATCTTTCATTATATGGTTTTAAAACTATATTGCAAATCTACTATTTTGTTTAATATAAATCGATTTTTATTAAACAAAATAACAACAGTGCAAACAGAACCAAACCTTATTACCGAAGTCTTACAGTTCTGGAATATTTGACAGTCCAAGCTAGTAAGTACGATTCTTTTGCAAATTGAAAGTTTTTAAATCCGTAGTTCCAATTCTCCACTTAAAAGATATTACTTCTAAAAGATAGTATGAAGATATCTGATTCTGCCACATCTTTCAGAATCAAACATGACTAGTAATTAGAAATTAAACTACTTATGTATAAATTGATTTAAAATTACAAATGACTACGCACTCATTCTCTGTCTTTTTCTGGTCAAAAGAAAGTCCACAGTATTACCTGGTTTATCTACCGCTCGATATAAATAACACCAAATACCTTTTATTTTGATATAGGTCTCATTCAATTTCCAAATCGCCTCCACTCTGCCTTTTCTCTTGATCATCTATGATTCAATGAAAGATGTAAACTTACAAACCTAACGCTGAATAATGGCATGATCCACAAGCACTCCTCTAATCCTGATTATTCCTTCAACATCGCGGTAACTAAGTGTAAATCTTAATTTTAAATATACTCACTGAAAAATAATAGACTTAGAATAACTATTGAAGAAGCCTGATTGAGAATGGGATATTAAGAACCGAAAACGTTTTTAAAACTTAATTTAAAAGACCTTTGGTATTATTTTTTTATCTTTAAGAAAGAATGCAAGACAATAGTACTATTTGTAATAAAAAAATCATGAGACGAATCACGGACATATTAAATTTAAAAGAGGGAGAAGATGACAGGGCAAGAACGCTTGAAAATGTTAAAAAGAACATTGAATTTAAAGGCGCCAATCTATGGATACTCGCCTGTGCGATTATTGTGGCTTCAGTCGGGCTGAATGTAAATTCTACAGCGGTAATTATCGGTGCGATGCTTATTTCACCCTTGATGGGGCCTATTCTGGGTGCCGGTTTTGCTCTGGGTATTTATGATTTCAAACTTTTAAAAAAATCACTGAAAAACCTGTTAAATGCTACGGCTGTCAGCCTAACGGTTTCAACCTTATATTTCTACCTGAGTCCTTTTAAGGACGTACAGTCCGAATTACTGGCCCGGACCTCTCCGAATATTTATGATATCCTGATCGCTTTTTTTGGAGGGATTGTCGGAGTTATTGCCATAACAAGAGCTGAAAAAGGAAATCCTATTCCCGGAGTAGCCATTGCCACTGCACTCATGCCCCCATTATGTACGGCCGGATACGGAATTGCTACTTCGCAATGGACCTTCTTCTTAGGCGCTTTTTATCTCTATTGCATCAACTGTGTATTTATCGGTATTGCTACTTTTTTAATTATAAAATACCTTAATTATCCGGCCGTAAAACAAGTGGACGAAAAACAGCAGAAAAGGGTAAAATTTATCATTGCCTTTCTTATTACCGCCATGCTTCTGCCCAGCGGTTACCTTGCCTTCTCTTTATACAGGGAACAGCAGTTTAAAAAAAATGTGGAGCTTTTCATAGAAAATGAGTTCAGCAGCAAAGGCTATACAGTAGTGTATAAAAAAACCGATTTTAATCCAAAGAAAAAGAAAATAGAACTGGCTTTTCTCTCCAAAAGATTTGATTCGCTTGAAATAAAAGCATTAAAAGATAAAATTAATGATAATCAGTACCTCAAAGGCGCCTATCTGTTTATCCGGCAAGATACAACAGACAGGTTTAATGCACTTAAGGGCGATATTCTGAGTCAGATAAAAGGAAGCGAGAACGAAATGAACTTAAAGGATGTAAAAATTATGCAGCTCGAAAAGCAGCTCGCTGCAAATAAATTTGACAGCAAGCAGCTGCTGAAAGAAAGCCGCGCGCTGTTTCCTTCTATCATTTCATTATCAATAACAAAAAGCACTTTAACGACTCAGAAAGACAGCCTTATCCCCTTAACTGCAGTGATTTATGACAGCCCGCGCAGCCTTAGCATACCCGATCAGGAAAAGCTGAGAAACTGGCTCAATCAAAGGCTTATGGTTAAAGATGTCGAACTTTTCAAAAAACAATAAAGAAACATTACTCATACAATCTTTTTTTGCTTTCTATTATAAAGTTTTAAAAGCAGAAAGCCACCAATTCCTGCCAGCACTGAAGCAATCAAAATAGCAAATTTCGCTTCATTCTGATAGCCGTGGAGCTGAAAGGAAAGCAGTGCAATAAAAATAAACATGGTAAATCTTATCCTGCCCAAGGTATGCCACCGGCAGATGAAGACTGGAAAATTACTAATTGCTTTAATTAGAAATGCCTGCGCACTCAATCTATTCCTAAGGGCAAATCTTAATTTGAAATATACTGACTGAATAATTATGTCTTTTGGATAACAATGACCTTTAGTATTTATTGAAATTAACTTTTATTTTTTCGCGTAAAGTACCGGGAGGCCTCGACAAGAAAACTTCAGCCATCATGCATCTGGCGCTTCCGCCTCCGCAAGCTTCGATGGTATCCAGGCTTGAACTCAAAATTTCACCGTGATTTTCTAATTGTCTAATTTGTTTTGAAGTCAGACTGTGATGTGCCGATGCGCTCATAACGATATATTTTTTATCATTTTCCCCCCTTACTTCCAACATGTTACCAGCAAAATTTTTGACCTGATCTTCTGTAATTAAAATAACTTCCTTTTTATCAGCTTTTAAATTCTCCAAAACCATATTACGCTCTTTTTTATCATCAATACAATCTGCACAGATCACTGCAAAAGTTTCCCCTAAACACATCATCACATTAGTGTGATAAATCAGTTTACGTTCCCCGTCAACAGTTTGAAAAGCTTTAAAAATAACAGGTGCATACTCAAAATCTTCACAAAATTTAATGAATAATTCTTTATCGGCGCGTGGTGATAATGCGCAGTATGCTTTTGCATTGGCACGATCTAAAAGCAGGCTTCCTGTTCCTTCCAGAAAAAAACCATCTTCTTCAGCCGATGTATAATCTATAATAGTAGAAATTTCAAAACCTTTTTCCTGAAGAGTATCTAAAATATCTTCACGACGCTCGCGACGGCGATTTTCAGCAAACATTGGATAAAGAATTACATCTCCTTTTTCGTGAAAAGAAACCCAGTTGTTTGGAAAAATACTATCCGGAGTATCCGTTTCCAGCGTATCTTCAATAACTGTTACATCAACTCCTACAGCTCTTAGTTTTTCAACAAAAGCATCAAACTCCTGCTGTGCTTTTGCATTTACTGTATCTGACAAAAGTCCGTCTAATACTTTTTGATAGTAATTATTTACTGCCGTCTGCTCATTCATTCTAAAAGCAACCGGACGAATCATTACGATTGCATTTGTTGTTTGTTTCATAATCTTTATATTTTTTTGTTTCAGGTTTCAGGTTTCAGGTTTCGTAAAGAACGTGAACCTGAAACCTGAAACTCATTTTTTAGTCTCTAATTAATGGCAAAGTGGAACATCTTAGCAAACCTTCTTGTTTGGCAATTTCTGCATATGGAATTTCTTCTACAGTAAAACCATTGACCCGAAGCCAATTGTTCAGACGCGTAAAATTTTTCTCGGAAACAACTACATTTTCATCAATCGAAAAGACATTCGAAAACATATGGTACATTTCTTCTCTCTCAATATGAAACAGATTTTCTTTTCCAAAAAGATTTACCAGATACAAATAATCAGCTTCCTCGCGAAAACCTCTTTTATAAATAATTCCTTTATCTTTTCCTACTGGCTGAAAACAGCAATCTAAATGCAAAGCATTATCTCTGGCTTCTAATTTAGATTTTACCAAATCAAATTCTTTGACAATTTTATGAGGAAACAATTCTCTAATATACCTCACTCCATGCATATTAGTCCGGGCAGTAATGTAATCTTTATAATCGCTTCCTTTATACGTTCCGATAAAAATATGATCATTCCAGAGCATTACGTCTCCTCCTTCAATATGAACTTCTTCTGGCGGACGAACCACTTTTGTTGCATCCATCTGGTCAATTACATATTGAATGGCATCCAGTTCTCTTTCTCGGTCCGGTAAAATATTAGATTTCACAAAAGTATCATCAATAACAAAACCAATATCCCTAGCGAAAATCTGATTGTAGTTTTCTATCGATTCGGGGCGATAAACAGTTATATCATACTTTTGAAACACAGCATTAAAAGCTGCCATCTCAGCAACCATATCTTTTTCAATCGGATAGGTTCCTGCTTTAATATGTTCCAATGATTTGGGATCGTAGGCTTCATCAACAGATGGAGTCGGCCCATTATGAACGGCTGTGCCCAAAACTACGGCACGTAATCTTGACGTTTCGTTCTTTATATTTAATTGCAACATAACGCTATTATATTTTGAAGGTAAAAATGATTTCTTCTTAATTTTATTCCTACTTGGTTTTTTAGTGCTTGCTCTAAAAAACATTCCCTTCTGCATCTTTACTCTTTCAATTTACCGTTTTCTACAAACCATTTTTTCCAGATACCTCCTTTTCCGTCCTTCCAATTATTCAAATTGAATGTATTACTTCCTGTACTGGTTCCTTTAATTTCATACACATTAATTGCAGCTTGACCCTGGTTCCACTCCAATGGATTATTTGGTTTAAAAATTTCTGGCTTATTATCTGGAATTTCCGAATTTGGCACTATAAAATAGGCGGCATCTTGCTTTGAGGGATAATTACCAAAGACTCTTGCGATTCCTTTTTCGTCTATACATACCGATGTATATTCATCACAAGCAATTCCTTTTGCCTGAACTTTATAATCATTTATAATTCGGGCTAAAAAAGTCACATGTCTTCCCTTTCTATCAGGATTATCATAATGTGTATCGGTAATTACATCTTTTAATATGGTATTATCTAAAAATAAATCATTTGATACTGTAATTTTAGTATCAAAAGGATTCAGTAATGCTTCTTGGGAAGTTATCGTCCCGTTTTGAGCCGAAAAATAAAAACCTCCCTGAATAGCCATACCGGCACTGGTTCCTCCAACAACTGCCTTTCTGTTGGTGATAGCTTTATTAATTGCTTCAGAAATTGGAGTGTTTCTCCAATACGAAATATATTCCCATTGATCTCCCCCTGCAAACCAAATCGCCTCTGCATTATTTATTTTCTCCAGTATATACTTATCTGACTTCGCTTCAGCATTCTTAAAGACAATCGTTTCAACAGAATTAACGGCAATACCCAGAGAAGTATATAAATAAGAATTATAACCATCAGATCCAGAAGTTCTTAATATCAAAATATCTCCGCCATCTGCCCTTTGCAAAAACCATTTCATTGCCTCATCATTTTCAGTGGCTCCTCCCATTAAGCAGATTCCGCCTTGTGGGAAAGTAATTTTATCTACTTTATTTCCTGTAAAATAGGACATGTAGTTTTTCACTACTGGTGTTTTTGGAACTGAATTTTCCGGGCTGTTTTCAGAAGAGCATGCGCTTAAAATCAACAGAAAAGTTATCGTTAGTGTTTTCATTTGAGTTTGATTTTACCAATTAAATAAATATAAAGGCGGAAGAATCAGCAACATGGATGCTATTAAAAACACCAACATTCTAGGCAGCATCCATTTAAACCACTTACTGTAGGGTATCTTAGCCAAAGAAAGTGCTCCCATGGTAACGCCGCTTGTTGGAATGATAAGATTAGTAAAGCCATCACCCAATTGAAAAGTAAGGACTGCCATTTGTCTGCTTATTTCTGATGCATCACAAATTGGAATAATAATAGGCATCGTTAAAGAAGCTTGTCCTGATCCTGAAGGAATAAAAAAGTTTAAAAACGATTGGAAAAAAAAGATACATTCAGCAGAAATAGCCTTCGGCGTGTCCTGCGTTATTGATACAATGGAATTAAGTATAGTATCAATAATTTTGCCTTCCTGTGTAATAATTAAAAGTCCTTTAGCTAGTCCAATTACCAAAGCTGCAGTCATCATATCTTTAGCTCCGCAGACAAAAGCATCTATAGCTTTCGACATAGACATTCTATAAATAATGGAAACAAAAATGGCTAAGGCTAAAAATAAAGCCGCAATTTCGTTTATATACCAATCATAATTACTTACCCCATAAATTAATATGATAATTGAAGCAAAAAGCGCATATAAAATTATTTTCCTTGCGCCGTTCAGTTTAAAATCTGACACCTCAACATTGCTTTTCTCTTTTTCATCAATACTACCAAATAATAGACTTTTCTCAGGATTTTTTTGAATTTTTATTGCATAATGCGTAATTACAACGCAAGCACAAGTTGTTAAAACAAACCAGACAAAAATCCTGTATTCCATTCCGCTAAAAATTGGAATTTGTGCAATACCTTGCGCAATACCTATAGTAAACGGGTTACTAAAGGCTCCTCCAAAACCTACACCAGTACCAACAATTGGAATAGCGGCACCAACAATTGCATCATAACCCATTGCTTTTGCCATGGGCACCGTAATTAAAATAAAGATTAAAATCTCTTCGCTCATTCCAAAAGTAGCACCGGCAAAAGAAAATAATATAATTAAAAAAGGAATAATGAAAATTTTATGTTTTGGTTTTTTTTGACTAAACACAATTACATTAAAAAGTCCGGCATTTATGGCGCCTGTCAGATTTATGATGGAAAAAGCTCCTCCGACTAAAAAGACAAAAGCAATAATTTGCGATGCCGAAATAAAACCTTTAATCGGAGCTTCTAAAAAAGCTTTAATTCCCTGAGGAGATGCTTCAACATGTTTGTACGAACCTGCAATAATTTTCTCAGTATTGTTTCCCTGTAGCCTGTCAAATTCTCCTGCAGGAATAACCCAGGTTAAACCAATAAAAAGAATAGTGATCACTAAAATAATAGTGATTGTATCTGGAAATTTTTGTAGTAGTTTCATTTTTTTTTAAAGTTTAAATTTTTCTCCGGGCAGAAGAATGTCTATAAGAATATTTTCACCGCCCAAAAGACCATTTTTTGTTTTAACACTATTTTTATTCGGGTTTTTTAAAATGATAACTTGTGATTCTCCAGCGACTACTGCCGAGTCACCATGAACAATTATGGCAGTTGATTCATTAATCCCAATTGCTTTTTTATCAGGATGCTCTAAGACAACTGAAAGCAGTCTGTTCATTCTCATTCTGTAAATAAAGTGCTGATCTATTATTGCAGAGGGCATTAGTCCAAGTCCTTCTTTAATCTCAAAATTTTCTGATTCAATAGTTCGAAAGTTACCGCTGTACTGAGAATGTTTATACTCAATACCTGTTATCATTTCACGGCTCATTACAGCAGCACCAGCACTAGTTCCGGCAATTGTTGCACCATTTAGGTATGCGGTGTGTATGGCATCGTATGCCGGTGTGTGAAGAATTTGGGACATAAATAAATTTTGGTCACCGCCGGTAATGTAAACTAAAGATGCTTTTTTTATAGAATCAATCTGATAAATGCTTTGTTGCTCTTTTTTTAAATTGAATGTTTTTATTTTATCAGGATTGACTTGTACTTCAACAAAACTTTTTTTAGCATAGTATGACGCAGAGTCTGGCTCCTCACTTGCCATTGGAAGTATTACAATAAAATCGTCATTTTTTAAATTACTGGTGCTTATTAATTCCTCAATAAGTGATTTTGATATTTTACCGCCTCCCATTATAAATAACGTTCCTTTGGCTGTATTTTTTACAATTTTGCCTGCGGGTAAATTTTCTTGCCTGACCGAAGTATTTTGTTTTGATTTGCACGATAAACTTATGAGTAAAATTATCATTGCTAATGGTTTGAAAGTTTTCATTCTTTGCTATTAATTTTTTTCTTCCAGATCCCAAATAAAAACTTTCTTCTCACTATTTTTCTCACTAACGTAACCCCGATACATTCCTTCAGAGTTATAAGAAAAATTAACATTTCCATCCTTGTCAATTGCTATAAGCCCTCCTTCTCCTCCCAGCTGTGTCAAATGTCCTTTGATGGTTGTTTCAGTTGCCTGCTCCAAAGACATTTTTCCAAATTCCATTAAATTTGAAACCATTGAAGCGACTGTGGCTCTGATAAAATATTCTCCAACGCCTGTACATGATACGCCACAAGTTTTATTATTGGCATAAGTACCAGCTCCAATAATTGCAGAGTCACCAATACGTCCGTCCAATTTGTTGGTCATTCCTCCAGTCGAAGTTGCGGCAGCTATATTGCCATTTCTGTCAAGAGCAACAGCACCAACAGTTCCCATCTTTAAATTAGAATGATCCAGAAAAGTTGCTGTTTCAGAAATTTTTTTCGCCTCCAAAAATTGTTCTTTTCTAAAATCAGTGTCAAAGTAATTGTTTTCCACTAATTCATGATTAGTTTGTTCTGCCAAATTATCAGCAGCTTCACCAGATATCATTATAAGTTCTTTATTTTCCAGTAAGCTTTTGGCAAATAAAACAGGGTTTTTAATTTTCATACTGTTCGCTACTGCCCCGGCCTCTAAAGTAGCACCATCCATTATTGACGCTTCCAGCAAATGCTTGCCTTCCCGGGAATAAACGGCTCCCTTTCCTGCATTAAAATGAATACTGTTCTCCAGAACTACAACTGCAGCTGTAACCGCATCAACGGCATTACCGCCTTCTGCTAAAATTGCTTCTCCTGCATTAAGAGCAAGAATTAAGTCTTCTTTTATTTTCTTTTTATCTGCTTGTGATAGATTCTCAGGCGTTATTACACCCGCGCCTCCATGTATACAAAGTGCAAATGGTATTTTATTTATCATTTTTTTTTCTTTTTTCTTTTTTCTTAAATTTTAAAGAAGACTGCTAAGCGAAATACATTTTTTTTGATGAATTCCGCATTAGCAGCTTCCTGTGGGTATTTTTAATATCCTGGATTTTGTTCTAATTTGCCACGCGCAATCGTAATTTCATTTTGTGGGATCGGATAGGTTGTTCTAAAAGCAGGAATATTTAAAATTGAGGATGCCTTTCCTAATCGAACCATCGTAAACCACTGATGTCCTTCAAAGCCCAATTCCCTTTTATTTTCTTCAATCAGAACATTAACAAAAGCATCTGGATTTGGAATATCCGCCAAAGTGTAAGGTTTGGCAGGCAGTGCTCTTTGACGCACCACATTTAAATCAGCCAAAGCCAAAGTTAAATCTTGGGGATTTTTTTTGGCTAATGCCTCTGCGCGAATTAGATAGATTTCTGAAAGTTTAATGATAATTGCGTTTCCATCTATTTCGCTGTCACGGGTTCCGTATTTATCGCAATACACTTCTTTTCCTGAATCGTAATATTTATAGCTTCTTGGGTCATTGTCATCGTCCATGGCTTTGAAAAAATTACTATAGTCAGCTGAAACCTCCGGAGGCGAAACGGATAAATACTCCGTTAAACTATTACCGTCAATTCCTAAAAACTGTAATTCTAATATTGCTTCTGCCGAACCTTCAACATCATAAATATCATTAAATTTTGTGTTTAATTTATACGTAGTGTTGCTAATTACTTTACTGGCGTACAATATAGCGTTATCATAATCACCTTGATATAAATAAACCCTTGCCAGCAAAGCTTCAGCTGCCGCTTTTGTAATGAAAAATCTATTACTGTCATATTTTAAAATTGCGATTGCTTCTTTTAAATCTGAAATAATCTGCTGATAAGACTGAGCAACAGTAGATCTGGAAACTTCAGTAGCCGATTTTGCATCCAAATATGTAGTTGAAACAGGAATTCCATATTTTGAGTTCAGATCTGTAAATTGTCCAAATTGACGCAATGCATCAAAATGGCCTAATGCCCTGCAAAAAAGTGCCGTACCTTTAGCATTATCATCATTTAGCTGAAGCTCTTTCATTTTTAGCAAAATTAAATTACTCGCATTAACAAGTGAATAAACATTTACCCAATTGCTTTGAATATAAGCATTTGATGGCGGAACAATGGCATTATCCAACTGCACAAAACGTTCCTGAAAGCCTGTTGCATCAGCATTACCGCCTGTTAATTCCTGTGCCAATATGAATTCACCACCATAGTACGTGCCGCTTTGCATCAGATCATATAACCCCACAGCGGCGGCTTTTAATGAAATATTATCAGTTATTGCAGTTTCCGCCGGTATTTCATCATCTAATTTCGTGTCCAATACATCGTCACATCCTAAAACTGTAAAGGCAAGCAACATAGACAAGAATAAATATATCTTTTTATTTTTCATGATTTTAAATTTTAAAATGTTGTACTTAATCCTAATGTAAAGGTGCGCGCCTGACCTAAAGTGCCAAAATCTTCCCCTTGCATGCTATTCAAATCTTGCTGACTCGAGGTATTTGTAGAAACCTCAGGATCAAAACCTAAATAATCTGTGATGGTAAATAAATTTTGGGCTTGCAGGTAAAGAGAAAGATTAGTCAACCCCATTTTGCGAATGACATTAGAAGGCAATTTATAAGCAAGACTTAAAGTTTTCAATCGTATGTAATCACCATCTTCCAAAAACTGAGTGCTAAAACGCTGCATTTGTCCATCTTTTGTAGATGGTCTTGGTACGTCAGTAATTTGGCCTGGCGTTCTCCAATAATTATCATATACTCTTTCGCTTATATTAGAATAGGGTATACCGCTTTTTGTATAACCATAATTGTCATAAACATGTCGGCTTTGATTGAATATTTTATTTCCTCCGGAGAATACGAAGTTTGCTGTCAGGGTAAATCCTTTGTAAGTAAAATTATTGCTCCATCCGCCAAAATAAGTGGGTAATGCGCCACCAACAATCTGCCTGTCTGAGAAATCAATAATTCCATCCTTATTCACGTCATCAAATTTTGCATCTCCGGTTTGCGGATCCACACCCAAGAATTTAATTAAATATAAAGTACTAACCTCCTGTCCTTCTTTAAGAATATGATTTCTTCCTACTTCTTCTCCGTCATTGATTAATTTTTTAATCTTATTGTCAAGCAACGTTAAATTTACTCCTGTATTCCATTTAAAATCGTTTCCATCAAAGACAGCAGCATTAATTCCAAATTCAAATCCTTTATTTTCTATGGCTCCAACATTTTGATAAACAGAATTAAAGCCTGTAAGTCCCGAAACTTTAGCCTGCAATAAAAGGTCATCTGTCTGTTTGTTGAAATAATCAGCCGTAAAATTGATTCGGTTTTTAAACAATCCAAAATCTAAACCAATATCGAGTTGTTTTGTTTTTTCCCAGCCCAGGTCCGGATTTTCTAATCGATTAGGGGCTATTCCGGGAACTCCGTTATAATTAGCATTCAAAGTATAAGTTCCTCTCCAGTTTGAACCAATTTCCTGATTTCCTGTTAGTCCGTAACTGGCTCTGATTTTAAGATCAGAAATGCTTTCAATTTTAAAGAATTTCTCTTTGTTGATTCTCCACGCCAATGATCCTGACGGAAAATAACCGTATTGATTGTTCTCTCCAAAACGGGAAGAACCATCAGCTCTCACCGTAAATGATGCAATATATTTATCATCGTAAACATAGTTTGCTCTCGCGAAAAAAGACTGCAAACCGTATTGATTTCTACCCGAAGTACTGGCAATAATTGTACTTGCTGCTGAAATACTGGATGTTGTGTTGGTAGCATATCCTACGCCGGACTGGTCTGAAAAACGAGTTTCATTTTCTTGTATTGTCCAGCCTAAAATACCTCCGAAATTATGCTTTTCGCCAAATTGTTTATTGTAGTTTAAAGTATTTTCAACAAGCCAGTTGGTTTCCTCATAGGTCGCAAAAATACCTTCACCTGTTTTAGATTTATTTGTGCCTGACGGAACGTAAGAATCCTCAACTAAGTTGGAATACTCCAATGAAAAAGCAGACTTGAATTTTAAATCCGGAATAATTTTCCATTCAACATATGCTGTCCCCTGTACACGTGTAGACTGAGAGGTGTTTTTATATTCTCTGGCAATCTGAACAGGGTTCTCAAGGGGCCACCAGGTATTGTATTTAAAGGGGTTGGTATAATTCCCCTTGTCATCATAAATGGGTTCTGTAGGATCCCAGCCCTGTGCATTAATGACAACTCCATATTCATCGTTTTCTCCAATTGTTCGCTGATGATTGCTTCGCGTTATAAAAAAAGTGTTTCCAATTTTAAATTTTTCATTAATAGTATGATCAAGATTCATACGGGCACTCAATCTCTTAAAGCCTTGCCCCAATTGAATTCCTTCCTGATTATAATAATTCCCGCTTAAATAATAACTTGTTTTTTCACTTCCTCCCTTAACGCTAAGGTCCAGATTTTGTGTTATACCAACTCTGAAAATTTCATCATAAATATTGGTATTGATTCCTTTTGAAGTATCAATCCAGTCAAAATAATCGGAACCCAGTCCATCAAATTCAGCAGCGGTATTAAAAAAACTTTTAAACTTGTCGCTATCCACCATTTTTGGATATTTTGAAATTTGAGCAAAAGAAGTGTAATAATTAACATCCACTATACTTGCGCCTGTTTTACCTCTTTTTGTGGTAATTAAGATTACTCCGTTGGCCCCCCTTGATCCATAGATAGCAGCAGCGGCAGCATCCTTTAAGATTGTAAAAGATTCGATATCATTTGGACTCAAATCCGCCAAGGGATTAACTGGCTGTATATTCGCATTCAATGCTGAATTATTTCGAGATACTATCGGAATTCCGTCCACTATATAGAGTGGCTGACTACTGGCTGAAATAGAAGAGACACCACGAATATTGACACTCACCGCACTTCCTGGCGTAGCCGATGATGAACTTATGTTCACCCCGGGAGTTTGTCCCTGCAGACTGTTTTCAAAACTTGAAGAGGTTCCCTGAGGCAAATCTTTTGTTTTTATAGATTGCAGACTCGAACTTACATCCTTTTTAGATTGCGTTCCATAACCAATAATTACCACTTCATCCAGACTTTGACCCTGACCTGATGCCATAAAAATGGTATAATCGGATTTTCCGTCCAGCGTCACTTTTTGTGTCTGAAATCCGATATAAGAAAGTTCTATTGAAGTGCTGTTTTCAGGTACCTGAAGTTGAAATTTTCCGTCAAAATCAGTCACTGTACTTACTTTTGAATTAGGAACAATAACATTGACTCCTACCATGGGTATATTGGATTGCTTGTCTGTAACAGTTCCCTTTATAGTTTTTTGTGCGTATGTTGAAATACATGACAACAACACAATAATTAGTTTTATTTTATTGTTTAGTTTCATTTTCCTGATTTAAAATTTAATAAAATTGACAATAGAAATACCTTAACTATTCATGAAAATGAAGCGTTTTGGCATAAAAATCTGTAAACTGAGAAGGGAAACTTTTAACAATTAAATATTGGCTGCAAACCTTTTAGATAAAGTGATTTGCAATCAATACATCGGTTTGATAAATTGGTAAAATTCATTTGGTTTGGTTTGGTTGAGAAGATAAAAAAATACAATAATGATACAGACACTCAGGAATGGTGTTTAAATATCAATTTTATTCAGCAATTAAAGATAGGCTGAAGACCTCTTAAAGTAAGAGATTTTGTTTTTGAGATTGTATTTGCTTTTCGTGTAATCAAAATAGATTGATTTTATTTGATGCTAAAAGTAGAAAAAAAAATGAACTAAAAAATAAAAATCACAATTTTTATTATACTTTATTTATACTTTTAGTTTTTAAATTGATATTTCTTTATCATTTTATGATTTCAATTAAATAAAATAAACACACACTTTACAAAGTTGTAATATTAGGAAGCATATTCATTTTAAAATAGCCTCCTAATATTAATTACTTATGTCTGGCACAAATAAAAAACTATAAAATGTATTGATTGCCATTACCTGCAAAATACTTTAAAAAACAAAAAAATTAATTTGATATTATAAATTTAGAGCGTTTTACGACTTTGTCACCCCTTTTGACAGAAAGCAAGTATTGACCTGCTTTTAAATCTGAAACGTTTATATCTATGCTATTCTGACCTAAGTCCCCATGAGTAATGATTGTTTTTACAAGCGAAGCATTCAGATCATAAATAGATACATGAATATCCTCTTTTTCTGCCAATGCAAAATCAATTTTAAGAAAATCTACAGCCGGATTTGGGTAAATTACTATTGCAGTATTAGTCTCTTCTATATTTTTAATTTCCTTAAATTTTGCAGTTCCGCCTGAAACATTCAGTGTATAATCTTCTGTTTCGCCATAAGTATAGGTACCGCAAGAAGATGTAATTGAATTATAACTTACTATGATTCGCATTCTTATATTTCCACTAACGGCTGATGTCGGTATTGTAATCTGCGGTGTTAAAGTAGAGCTGCTGAAAACAGAATATACCTCTTCTCCCGAATCCGTAAATACACCATTATTATTTAAATCTATAAATACTTTCCAGTATAACTTTCTTGTTGCGCTAAATCCGGGTGTTAAGGTCAAAGTCGTTGCGGTCCCTTTAGAGATAGTAGCAACCTGCGAAGAAAAATCAGCATAACCTCCATTTGAATTACTTAAATTACTAATACTTCCAATTGCTACTTTTTTGATCCATTCTCTACTGGAATCACTTCCTGCGGAAGAACAATAGGTCACTGTGCCGCCCCCGCCAGAAGCTGTGGTGAAGTTTATCGATGCTGCAATAGAAGAGCCACTAGTGCAATTACCATAAACTTCGACATTGTATAAAGTGTTCGCATTTAAACTTGTCAGATTTGCAGAAGTTACTGTTGAAGCAGCAAGTGTTATCCAGGTAGAGGAACTATTTGCCTTATATTTCACCGTATAATCTGTTGCTGTTGTACCGGTCCAACTAAGGATTGCAGAATTTGTTGTTATGCTGCCTGCCGTTACGTTTGCAGGTGCGGGGCAGCTTGATGGTGCGGCACCTACTGTTTCTGTCAAAGTTCCATTAATTACTTTAATCACACCGTAAGTTGCTTTAGATCCGGAAACTGTCGTCCAGTCGTTTAAATTTAGTGTAGTGGACCCAGTAGTATCCCCTTCAATTTTGATGATGCGTACTCCTTTTCCGCTATTGTTCCAGGTTAAAGCAGCCCCTGAAGCTACAGTTTCTGGTATCGAACTGGTATCAAACTGATAAAAATAGGCATAGTTTGCGCTTGCAGGAGCAAAAACCTTAGCAATACCATTCTGATCAATACAAACTGCTGTTTTTTCGTAAACTCCAATTCCTTTTGCATTCAATCCGGCACCTAAATCTTTCCACATTCTGGCAATAAAAGCTGTTTGCCTGCCTCTGCGGTCCGGATTATTATAATGAGTATCAGTAATTACATTAGCCAGTATCGCATTGTTTACAAAATCATTTGCTCCGATCGTCATATCTGAGTTATAAGGATTAGCCAGGGCCTGAGCTGAGGTAACACTTGCATTTGCAGCACTATAATAATATTTACCCTGAATAGCACATCCGGCGCTAGTTCCTCCAACAGGTACTTTCTTTGTATTTATAAGATAATTTATGGCATCTTCTACCGGAGTATCTTTCCAATATGAGACATAAGTGGCCTGATCTCCACCTGCAATAAATAAAGCTTCAGCATTTCTAATTTTGGTTGCAATTTCTGCAATACTGGCCTTTGCTCTGGTATCAATTAGAATTGTTTCTACAGAATTTACCGTTCCCAATCCATAGATATAATCATTATAAGCTCCTGTACCTGCAGATCTAATGACAACAAAATCTCCACCACCAGATTTTTGTATCATCCATTTTATTGCATCATCATTATCTGTTCCACCTCCCATTAAACATGTACCGCCTGTAGTCGTGGTGTTAACATCCGAAGTACTTCCTGTTATCCAGCTCGTGTAAGTTTGTGAGTATGTAAAATTTATTGTGAAGAGAAAAAATAATATAATCAAATGATTCTTCCTGATATTGTAAATATTTTTCATAATATGTTTTTTGTTTAATGTTAAAATTTAAAAATTAACAATAGTGCTCCAATCGCAAATCAATTTTGTAAAATGCACAAAACATAGTACAACAATCAATACACGATTTTAAATACCATTGAAAATTATATTTCAATCTTTTAAAATTTAATAAAATGGAATATTAGTTTTCAATACAATTTCTAAAGCAGAAAGCAGAAATTAAAATATTGAAAGCTTTAAACTATGAAGAAGGTTATTTTCAACAATTGAATATTGGCTGCAATCCTTTCAAATAAAGTGATTTGCAATCAATACAAACGAGAGCTAAGTTATTATAGTTCATTTTTTGTGGTTGAGAAAATTAAAAATAAAATAACTAAATGTAAAACGAGAAGCTTTTAAACAAGCAAAGTTTCGCATAATTTCTTCAACAATTAAAAATAGGCTGAAGACCTCTTAAAGTAAGAGATTTAGTTTTTAAAATTTTATTTATTTTCCTAGAAATCAAAGCAGTAGATTTATTTTATCAAAAGTATAAAAAAAAATGATTCAACAAAATAAATCACACAATTTTACTGAACTTAATTCACTAATTATTCTTTTTATATGAATTTAATTTATAAAAAATAAAGCTTTACTGAATAAAACAAATCAATATTGTTAATTTTTAGCATAAAATAAAAACAAAAATAAATTTAGAAATAGGATTTGTAAGCATACTTATATTAACCAGTAATGGTTTGAATATAGCAATAAAAATTCCTCTTAAAGCAAATTTAAAACGAACTATACGCTTAATTTGCAAGCGGCTTTATATGCTTTATTAAGTTGGAATGAATATTTTTTTTGCTACAAAAAGTTAAGATGGCTTTTTTGAAATTTTCCGTTTAAAGAGTATATTTAAAGGTTTTAAAACACAGAACCTTTTGTTTCATCTTTTCAAATAATTACAGGATTCGATGGAGTTGAAATCATTTTTTTCAGATAAGATCTGAAATCATTTTTTTCAAATAAACAGATACAATGTTCTTATTTTGAGACTGAATCATTCTTTTATCTTCTTCAATACTATTTCTATATCCCAAAAATGAGGGACAATTAGTCTGAACGGATAACCTAATAATTCTAATTTCTAAATTTTTCGGATCTAATTTCACAGCCTCTTCAATATTTTTTTTACCTTTTTTAAAAGTAGCAAACTTTGAAAGAGGATTAATGGTATGTTTGGCCCATATTGTCTGAAATGCACCTAAATAAGCCAATTTCACACTGTCTTTATCATTATCTGAGTTCAGATTTTCAATCATTGTTTGACAAAGTTTTTTATTTGAAATAGCTTTCTGATAATTAGCTCTAATAATTTCCAAATCTATGCCTGGCTCTTTACAAAAAGATGCCAGAGCAATAGAGGTTACTAACAATAATTGCACAAATTTCATCTTAATGCTATTTTATACAGTATACAGCTCTGCTCATTGTGAGAAATTTATTTTGACCATTCGGCATACAATTATCTACTAATGAAATAATTACATTGACACCATTGCCCGAAGCACCAGATACAGGTAATAAATTAGCCGATAGTGCCTGAAACCCGTTACTCATAACATCATTTTGAGCATCTATGAAAACTGGCAGCATTATTTTACCCTTAAGATTCTTCATTTTTGTTTTATTTATATTAATCTTTTTAGCTTCATCCGTTGAACCTGCAAAAAATGATTTCTCCCTTTTCATCCAAATTGATGCTAAAAAGCGATTAAGAAAAATAAACTTTAACTTAATCGCTTTATTAAAAAAGATTCAATTTTTTTTTTAATGCCCGCTTAAAATACAGTTTTACTGTAATTAAAATTCAGGCAATAAAACTTTGTCAATTACATGAATTATTCCATTTGAACATTGCACATCTGTAGCGACAATAGTACTTACTCTGTCACTTGCATCTGTAATTTTTGCTCCGCCAGTCAGGCCAATGGTAAAGTTTTGTCCTGCAAAAGTACTTACAACCTGCCCGTTTGTTAAAGCTGATGATTGCACATTTGCTCCGGCAACAACATGGTATTTTAAAGTTGTTTCCAGAACATTTGCCGGAATAGCAGGAAGTCCGGAAAATCCAGTTTCAGTTAAAAAACTGGTAAAAGCCGCATTTGTAGGCGCAAAAACAGTAAAAGGCGAGCTGGCTGTTCCTGATAATATGCCTGCAAAACCCGATGCAGGATTATAGGTCAGGGCTGCTACAAGAGTTGTAAAATTCTTATTGGCAATAGCATGATTCACAATGGTAGGAAGTGCAATAACGCCGTCAACAATATGAATGACTCCGTTCGAGGCTTCAATGTCTGCAGTAGTTACCGTGCCGCCCCCATTTGTTTTCCCTCCATTAATATCAACAGCTGTCCCCTTTTCAATATACATACTGATCGTATTTGTAGCGGATGCGCCTCCCTTGGCTAACGTTTTAACATAACCAGTTGTAATTTCAGTTGACTTAACTTTTGTACTTAAAACATGATTGAGTAAAATTTCTTTTAAAGCTGCTGCAGGAACTGCATCAAGATTGGCATAACCATTAGCAGACAAAAAAGCACTAAAAGCCGTATTAGTAGGTGCAAAAACGGTATAAGAACCGGAGGAGTTCAACGTGGCAGTGAGACCTGCTTTTTCCAAAGCAGCAACCAAAGAACTAAGATTAGAGTTTGCCTTAGCAATTGATGCGATTGTTTGAGGTTGTTGTGATGGGGTATCATCATCATTGTTACACGAAATACTGACTAAAGCAATTAAAGCTAAAAAAACAAGTAATTTAATTTTGATTGTTTTCATAAGATATTTTTTATAATTTATATCGCTAAGTTAATTAATTTTGTTTAACAAAATTTCAAAAAAATTAAACAAAATAAAATTTTAACTTTTTTTTACAATTTCACAACTGACTAAATTTTACTTACTTATAAAAAAAATTAAAGGAAGATCGTGATTAAATATAGGCGTCAAAGAATAAAAATTTAGGAATTCTGCCATTAAGATTAATTCTATATGTCCGGGTTTTGTCGCCACTTATCCAGGAACTGCCGAGTGGGAGCACGTCCGGTAAGTGAAGGTGCCGAAGGGATAGTTTGATTACTTTCGGTTTGCTTTAGGAAAATATCAAGGCTTCATAATTTACGTAACTCGTACTACAAGAGAAAAGCAAGCTGCCCCAGGTGATAACACTGATGATTTACAATAGTTAGCATCGCTTTTAACTGGTGATACGATTTATCGCTCTCAATTATCCATTGTTTTTTATCTATCGAGGCAAATTTAAGATTCAGGTGTTCATTTAAGGCAAACCAATGCGATTTTACCTCTTTGACAGCTGGAAAATTCTGAGCACATTTGTCAGGACAGCACAAGAAAATTTTCTCATACTCGGGATACATTTTTTCTCCAAAATCAAAAAGGGGCATCAACAGATCATTACTGGCAATCAAATGCCCCAAAAGATAAAGTCCGCTGTTTCTTCCAAAAGCAACATCCTTTGTCAAATCTTCATCATTAAGCTTGCGAACAAGATCGCTGATTTTCCTGTTTTGTAAGAGCCACGCCTGATAAATAATGCTCCGTTCCATATTTCCCTCCGCTATTTTTGTCGTTTCCATTAAATTATACTACTAGTGAAATTTTTAAGATGATCCTCTTTATGCAGTGAAGTAGTACACAAAAATAATTTCAATAAGGCTGCAAACAATTGATATAAAATAAAAAAGCACTTGATATATATCAAGTGCCTCATTGGTTGGAATTGTATATCCAGATTATTTTTTTGAATTCTGTTTTCTTATTCTGCTCAGCGTTTCGGGAGTCATTCCTAAGTAGGAGGCAATCATGTGCTGCGGAACCCGTAAAGCAATTTGTGGCTGTTTCTCAATAAATCGAACATATTTTTCTTCTGCATTAAGGCTGATACTGTTATTGATACGATCCTGGCTTGCCACAAAACTTCGTTCGATTATTAAATTAACCAAATCCTGAAATTGCGGTATGCTTTTCATAAGTCCAGCAAAATTTTCCTTACTGATTAATAACAAGCTACTATCTTCTATGGCATCAATATTAAAGCGGGATGGTGTGCCATTTAGAAGGCTTTCCCTGTCACCTATCCAGTAATTTTCAATGGCAAAGTTCAGAACATGCTCAGCAGAGCGGTCGTCTATACTATAGGTCCTCAAACAACCTTTGGTTATAAAAGCGTTATACCGCCAAATATCCCCCTCTTGCAACAGATACTGATTTCTTCTAAGTTTTCGTACCACGCAAACGTCCTCGATCATTTTTAGTTCCTGATCACTGAGTTCTATTTTACTTTGCAAGTATTGAGCAAAAATCTCAAACATATAAATCTTAATTAAAATGAAGTTTAATTACAACCGTAAAGATAAAACAATAACTAAATGAATTTACTTTTAAAAATGGCATCGTATTCGAATGACTCATTAAACGAATTTTAGTTTTTAAGTAATTCGACAAAAATCGTGCTTCTCATCAGTAAATCCTGAAATTATTTATAAATCTTATTTCTTTGTTTTCGATGCTTTTATTATTAAATCACACGTTTTTACTGATTTGTTCCTGTGCAAAGGTACTTTGAGTAATAACAGAACTTAAAGCCAGGACCGCAATTGCAGCTAAGCCTTTTAACGATTTAAATATTTTCATGTCTTTATTTTTTAATTTTTATTTGTCATTTTTGACGATACAAAGTTGCAAATCCTACATCATTACACATTAGGCATATATTCCTGATATGTTAACCATTTTTCCTAATCTTATTTTTTTACAGAAACGGGCAACAATTTATGTTACTTAACTTTCCTAAATAAAAAAACTCTTAAATAGCTTAAGAGTTTTACTTCGTTTTAATAAATATGATAATACTTAATTTTCCTTGAATGTCTCGTAATCAGTGTAACCTTCAACACCACCAGTATATAAAAGATCCGTGTTAGGAAGAGATAGTGCAGCTCCAGTACGATACCTTTCTACTAAATCAGGGTTAGCAATAAACGGCAAACCAAACGCAATAAGATCAGCATTGCCTGAGCGTAAAAGTTTTTCTCCTTTTTCTGAATCAAGTCCACCGCCAATCATAAGAGTGCCATTGTATAATGGTCGAAAATAAGAAGCGACATCCTGAAATGCTTCTGCCGGAGTATCGGCAACCGATTCCATAGGTCCTAAAACATGAAGATAAGCAAGATCAAATTGATTGAGCGCCTGTGCTAAATAACGAAAAGTGGGCTCAGTATCCGCATTAGGTTTTAACGTTCCGGAACTTGTGGCAGGACTAATTTTCAATCCTACTCTTCCTTTTCCCCAAACGCTGGTTACAGCTTCCAGAAGTTCGATTACAAAACGGCTTCTGTTTTCTGCAGATCCGCCATAAGAATCTGTTCGTTTATTAGTCTCCGAACTCAAAAATTCAGGAAACAGATACACATGAGCTCCGTGAATTTCTACTCCGTCAAAACCTGCCTTTTTTGCATTAAGGCTTGCGGTGCGAAAATCTTCAATAATGCCTTTAATGTCCTCAACTGTCATTTCGAGCGGTACAAGAGTATCTTTAAACCCGTCAGGTGTATATGTTTGCTCATTTGGATTAATAGCAGAAGGTCCAAGAGGCAGTTTCCCGTTCAGATGATCCGGATGACTAACAGAGCCCACATGCGAAATCTGAAGAAATATTTTACCTCCCGCATCATGTACCGCATCAACAACATTACTCCAGGCTTTGGTTTGGTTATCAGTGTAAATACCGGGTACATTAATATATCCAATAGCATCCGGGCTTACCCAGCATCCTTCTGTAATAATAAGACCTGCCGATGCGCGTTGTTTATAATAAGTTGCCATTAGGTCAGTGGCCATAAGTTCAGGATTGGTGGCACGCCCTCTTGTCATTGGTGCCATCACAATACGATTTTTTAAAGTAAGGTCTCCCAATTTGTATTCAGAAAATAATTTATCGTTCATTGTTGTGTGTTTTATGTTAAAAAATAATAGTATTTTGATATGTTCATAAGAGAGTCAAATTCTATAATAAGAGCATTATTAACCTGTTCCGATTTAATTTTGAAATACAAAATTTAAAATCCGGGTTGGTTTTAAAAACATGCTTTTTGTGTTTATAGTAGAAATTTAAACTGACTAAATAAAAAGTATCATTTAGTTATTCAAAGGGCAGATAAGTTGCCGCTTCAGGGAAGAAGCTTTTTGCAACCTCTGCCATGTTCAAAGCTTCTCGAAGCAATTTAATTTTTCCCTTATCGGCCACTAATCTGCCCATATAGGACTGATCGTAGGGAAGTCCTGTCTTTCCGTTGGTACAATGAACATCATATTCTCCAAATACCTGATCTGGTGTATCAATAAGAATTTGAACATTTTCAAATTTAAAACCAGGAAACATATTCGGAAGATTTTGCAGAAATTCTAGTATGACATTTTTACCTTGCATCTGCCATGGCATTCCCAGACTTTTAAGATATGGAAGTTCAATAGTAGCATCATCTGCAAATAATTCTATTACTGTATCTGGATTGTTGATATTTTCAAGATAACTGACAAGCAGTTCTTTAGGTGTTTTAGTACTCATTTTTATCTAATTTAAGCAGGTTGAATATTGTATTTCCTTTTGCAATTACCGTAAACTGCGAAAAAGTTTCTTCCAATTATTTTTTAGTCAAGTGTCCAAATGAAGTATAAGCCTCCGGAGAGCGCTCAACATTCATTTGCTTTAAAACTTTCTCAAACTCGACAGCATATGTCTTTTTCATCTGAACATTGATGAAATGGGATACAGTATCATTCCATGTTTCATAAACAAGAAATTCTTCGGGTTTACGTATAGCCTGATGCAGATCTGCGGCAACAAAATTCTGTTCATGGCTAATGGTGTCGAAAAGTTTAATTAATACATTCTTAAATCCTTCGGCATTTTCCGGAGTGGTTTTAAATTTTATGCACAAAACAAGCGGTGTGCTGTTTTTATCCTGAATCAGTGTTGATTGTTGTGCATGCACGCTTATTTGCGTTGTCAAAATTATTATAGCTGTAAAAGCCAATTTTTTAATTTTATCGGAGTAAGTCTTCATTTATTTAAATTTTAATTGAAGTACAAAATTAGGCCGGGATATTGATATCGATATTGACATATAATAAGAAATCAATTGACAAATCTCAAGCACATCAATCTAGTTTTTATGGTATGGGAAGAATAGTGAACGATTCCGAAAAAGATGCTAAGCTTAAAATATACTGTCTGCAGAATAATATACTTTGGGTAACAATGGCCTTTTGTATTGATGAGTTTAAGAATTTGAAAAAGGCAAAGTTAAAACGTAGCTTTAGATGCGACAGAACCCAAAATCTCGTGAACGCCTTATTTATTTTCAATAAAGAAATTTTCTCTAAAATAATTTTGATTTTAAAAAACTGAATAAAGTTAAGTTTTAGCTTTTTTAACATTTTACTTTCAGTGCGTAAGCAAACCGAAATTTGTAATTACAAAAATGCAGCTTCACTTTTCCTCTACTTTTTGTTTGCATTTATACTGTTATAAAACTACTGTTTGCATTGTATAACCACCACTCTAAAGGAAAACATCAAAACCGTCTCAGCCAAAAAGGAGCTGTTTTCCACCTGGTTTCTGCCTGATAAAAAATACTTTTGTGTTTTAGGTAATGGTGCCAAATGTGCTCTGTTTGTTCTGTATGTATTTTTTGAAGTGTTTCAGTAAACCCATGCTTTAATAGTAAAGTTTGCAGTTGCATAGCACTCGCCATTGCATTGTACATCCCTTGCGAAGATAATGGGTCAAAACTTAGTGCTGCATCCCCTAAAGCAACCCATTGCTGCCCGGCTACTTGTTTTAATTTAGTTGAATTAGCGGCAACCGGACCTTTAAAAACAATAGCATCTTCATGTTCGTTTAGTAAAGACAAAATAACAGGATTTTCTTTTGCCAATTCCAAAAATGAGGCAGTCGTTTTTAACTCATTTTTAGCTACTAAATCAGCATCGGTATGAAAAGCGACCACCCGTTTGTCACCAGGAATGACAGCACTGTACCACCACCCGTTTTCACTGGCAGAAATGGTACTCATGGTATTTGTTCTGCAATTCGGCAGAGTAACCCAACAAGCGACCAATTTATCTTCCAATTGTCGTTTAATGCCCAAGCTCTTTGCAAAATGAGCCTGACGCCCACTAGCGTCAATAACAAAAGAAGCTGAAATTGTAGCAATTGATAATGGGCTGGCACTAGCTCTTAGTTGCACCTGCCAACGAGAATTTTCATAAGAACTACTATGCAGTTTGGAACCCCACAAACAATGTACACCTCTAGTTTCTGCAACCCTTCTCAAATAGGCTTCAAAAGCCTGGCGGTCCAAATTTTTAACGAACCCATCAGGGTTTCTTAAATCGTCTACTAAATGCACCTGGTCGCTTCCCCAATAGGACTGCATACCGACACTTTTCCGGTACAAAGTGCCTGCCTGGTTTTCCAAACCCTCCAATAAATCCAATTGTTTTAGAATGCGTTGCGAAGCAGGGGCCAGAGATTCTCCAATGCGCTCGGCAGGTTCAGGAAGTTTATCAACTAATGTTACATGATAGCTATCTATCAAAGAAATGGCGGCAATGCAACCTGCAATGCCGCCACCTATAATTAATATATCTGTTTTTCCTGTTGCCAAATCTAATATTTTTTTGGAATAAAACGCTGGAAACGAACCAACTGTTCAGGAACGCCCACCTCTTTTCGAGGTTGTCTGGAATGCGGAACAGTTCTTGTTTTGGTGAATTTATGTGCTTTAGAAGCTAATAAATCAACTAGTTTTTGAACTTCACTTGTTAAAGCTTCATCCTGAACCAATTCGTCCTGAACCAATTCTAACAGTTGCTCACGAGTGCTTTCGATTACCACTTGTTCAGTAAACAAACCTTCGTTAGACAAATGTTCCAAAGTAGTATATAATAAAGATTCTTCTTTCTTATCCAAGTGCTTGTTGTCATTTAAGATTTTTCTTAATCGAATTTCTGTCTCTTGTAACAACAGTTGGTTTTGTTCCTCATTAGGAATTACACCAATTTGCATTTCTGGTGGGAAATTAGGATTATCAGACACCCCCGGACGCGGCTGCACAATCGCTAACTTGTCAAAATACTTCACCATTGCATTAATCTGATTGGTTTGTGTTGGTGCTTCTCCATCTAAAGGCAAATCATCCAGCCAAAAATAACGATATGCAAAAGCTTCTCTGCGGGTTTCTTCATCTAAGTTAGGATCTAAAGTTTCTTTGTAACGTTCTTCACTCAAAATATTATTAGGAACTCTGGCAGGCCAAAATGTTGGCAGATAAGGATCGTATGCCGTCGTATAACCATCTCTGCAGCTTGACGTATCAGTTTGCCAGGGAATAGCCATCCATCTTGTCACACCACCTGGTACCTGACCCCCTAATAGAGGACCGGCAGGTAAGGTCAAAACATCACTATTCATAGTAGAACCATAATAATGGTAATCGGTTTTTGGTGTTTTAGGAGCGTGTTTCAATCGGAAAGGAGCCATATACATACCGGAAGTTCGCATAGGCCAAGTCATTTCACAACCCGGATGAAAAGCATCTGCCAGGCAGAAATCCATGGCAGCTTTGGTTAGCATGTCGGGTTGTTCAGCAATAGGATAATCATCAATTTTTTTAACAGGTGGAATATAAGGACAGCCTGTTTTATCAACAAAATCAGCATCAAAATCACCTTCGACCCATTGATCTAAAAACTGCAATTGCAAATGCGATAAGGTGGAATGCTGACGCACAGAACCTAGTGTTGGAATGGCAACTGCATCGCCATATAACCAAGGCCATAGCTGCGGAGCTTCAGCACCAGATTGATCAAACCTACGGAAATTATTGGAAATAGTACGACGCATTTCTAAGTTGGCAGAAGACGGATCATTTAGTTTTTTTACCCATGCTACACTGGTATAATTAAATTGTCCACCCCATCCAAAAGCAGCTGCAAATCCTGCATTTACCCATTGTAAATTGGTCATTCTTTCAAAAATAGGCAAGATATCTTTACAGAAAGAAGGTCTTGCAGGTCTTACTAACATTCCTGATTCTACAGCAACACTGCGCATTAAATCCCACATAGTACGCACCGATTTTTGCATAGGAGCATAATCTGGCGGAGCGCAAATCACCCAGGCAGGATCTACATTAAGAGTCACTCCTTCATATTCTACTGTGGCGGTAACAGGGCCATCTGACATATCATCGTACCAACCTTCATTGTTGGCAAAGGTAATGGCTCTGTCTCCATTGATGTTTTTCGATTTACCGTGACCACCCAGCATTACTAAACGTCCTTTTTCGTCGGTGTGCATTTCTCCTAAATAAACCGATTTGCCCATGAATTTTCCCATGAATTTTTTTCCTTCAGTGATATTAGGTTTTGAAATACTTTCTCCCCCGCCATCAATCAATAACTGGCTGCGGTCTCTTACATCAATATTTCTTAATAAAGAAGGAGGAACATTAGGAGCGGTTGCATCCGGAATATCTAAGGCAATTTGAAATTGATACCAAGATGATTTTTGATTGGCCAAATGCGAATGCCAAGTAATTTTAGCATTATCCATAGTTAACTCCTTAATAGCTTTTCCAGCAGCATTGAAACCATAAATTCGAAATTGTGCGGCCTGACGTTTTATCGCTCCAGTTTTATCACGATAAGCATAAACATCCTCTTTTGCTTCTGGTTCATCTACTAAAGGGCCTATAAAATACTCTTCTTCACTATTTCCCACGCGCATCACACCAATAGGGGGATAAATACCGGCTCTAACAATACAATTACTATCCTCGTCTGTATTGCCCCTAAAATGTGGATTTATGGCATTAGGTTCTTGTAGCTGTTGTCCATTGGCTTGATGCCTTGCTTCAGCACTAGCAGCATAAACTGTTTTACGAGCCTCTGCAATTGAGCCTATAGGTTTATGAGCTTCTAAAGTTCTCCAAATATTGAAGGAAAGATTGCTTCCAAATTCAGACTGACCAATCGCAGTTACATCTTGTTGAGGTAAATGCAACCTTGCAATACAGATGTACGGACTTTCCTCTGTACTCCAAACTGCCTGTGCATCATTAAGGGGCATGGTTGCTTCGTTCGTACGCAATTGGATTTCAAATCTGAAAGTAGCAGCTCCATTGCGTAAACGTCTTTCTAAATCCAATCGTAAATAATTATCATCATCAAAAGGTGCCCCTTTATAAATATCATCTGGAACCAAACGATACTTAACAATTTGATTTTCTCCCAGTTGAAAAGGCAAAATAGCCCAATAACCAGTACTTAACACACTCGCTTCTTCTTTCTGCATAGCTTGTAAAATACTAGCTAATTCAGGATGTTTGTTGATATAAGCATCATAATCCCTATCAATAACACCTGCAGTAGTAAACGTACACATTTGTTGTGCATCACGAGCAAAAAAGCGATCGATATTCTGAAAAATGAAATCGGCGGTAGGACCTTCCCCAAAAAGCTTTGGTCCTTCCACTCCAAACAATTTTAAACCCACTCCAATAGTCGAATGTAAGTCAGGTGAAGTAGTTCCTGTGTCACTGGAGAAACGAACAGCACACTCATAAAGAGAGCCGGCAAAAATACCTTTTTTGAATTTTTCAGGAATATCCTCATTGATTACGAATTGTCCATAAGTGATACCATGTTGTTTTCTAAAAACAGCACGTTCGGCCGGGTTTTGCCCTTTTTCGATTCGGGTTTTTTGACCCATTTCTACAAACATCTCTTTAAGACGCTGTGTCACCATTTCAGTACTGCCACTACTGTCCCAACATTTTACGTTGTTTGCAGTAGGTTTTTCAATGATTCGTTTTTTGTTGTCCATATTTAGTAATTATTGGTTTGTTACGCTATTTAATAGTAAATCGTTCATATTACGCATACTACAACAGCCAAAAGAGCGCAATGGTTAGCCTTCTATTGATAGTATATCCTTACAAAACTAAATTTTCTCCTGCAAATGAATGTAGGTAGTTTTACGTGTTTTTATAAAAGCTGGAATGGATAGTTTATTGCCGTAAATACTTAAGGCAGTTTTTGAAGATATTTCGCCAGTATTGGTTTTGTGGCAAAATCGTGGCACAGTGATATTTTCGAAAATAGAACCACGAAAAATTAATACTTGCCAAATTTAGGTCTGAATATATTAAATAAATGTAGAGTGTTAATGCTATCGTCTGTTTAAAAACAACTTGTAAAAGAATGTTCTTAAATTTAGTATAAGAAGGTATTTAAAGATATCTCATTAAAACAGGAAATGATAAATACGTGAAATAATATGCAAAACGATTTTTTACTCTTTACCTGTAAAGTAAACAAATCCCGGTCCTCAAAATTGAGCATTATAGTAACCAGGAATAAGCAAAAATTATTGAAAATGAATTCAAAAATATTGCGAATAAAAAATCTGAAATAAGTTTAAATTTTTAATATATTTATTCGCACAAATGTACATGTACTGATTGAGATAAATTGATCCCTAATAAAAAAGAATGTGGATTAACCCATTATAAATCAGCACTGCTAAACTGCACTTTTTATAATACGTATTGGTAATAAGTACAAAATAAAATTGAAAAAAATGAGAAAATTAAAAACAACTTTAAGTATTATTATTGTGCTACTTTATATCTCCTTAAGTAATGCACAAGAAAATAATAAAACTTCTGCAAGCGACTTTAAATTATTGGTTGGTACCTGGCAAGGTACTCTGACATATCTTGACTATTCATCAGGCAAACCCTATACGATGGCAGCAGAATTAGAAATTAAGAGACTTGATAAAACAAATAAATTTATTTTATCAAATATTTATCCAAAAGAACCGAGTGCAAATTCAGTTGATACTCTAACAATTTCATCTAACGGTAGATATATTGATAATGAATTAATAAAACTAAGAAAAAAACTAGAAAATGGCGAAATTGAAATTATTACTGAAAAACCAGGTAAAGATGGAAATGATAATAAACCAGCCATATTAAGATACACTTACACTATTAGTAAAACAGCTTTCAAAAAAAGAAAAGATGTCCAATTTACAGGGGAGACGAAATGGATAAACAGACATGAATATTCATACAAACTAAAATCCGGAAAATCATAAACGATTCGCAATATTAAAACCCTCTTGGTAGAAGTACCAAGATTCTGTCACATGTGTGAAATTACAACAATAAGTAATCAAAATAAAAAAACATGTTGCCAACTTAAAGGAAGATTTACAGCCTGGGTTTAATCTTTGATAACGAACGCTTGTTGTAGACTTTGATAGCGGTAGTATTAGAGCCACTTTTATAAATGTTTATTACTCCTGACTTGTAGTTCTTACGAATTGATTTAATTAGAATTAAGTAAGCACTCCATCTCTGTATTTTTCTGTCCAAAAGAAAGTCTACTGTATTACCTAATTTATCTAAAGCTCGATATAAATAACACCAAGTACCTTTTATTTTGCTATAGGTTCCATCCAATCTCCAACTTGCCCCCACTCTGCCTTTTTCCTTATTCGCCTCTGATTCAATGAAATGTATAAACTTATAAACCCAGCACCGGATCTTGGTATGATCTACAAGCACCTGCCTAATTTTCATTCTTTCTTCAATGTCACGGTAATTAATTACAGCTCCTTAATTTAAAATTCATCACCCGAAGAATAGATTTTGGTTCGCTATGATCTTTAGTATTCATTTTTTGTTAGTGTTAAAATTCCTAAGGTAAAAAGGTATTTCCAATGCGTCAGAACCACTACGAAAAATCGAGACTGAATCTGAAATTTTTTTCTATACCTGTCTCATCCTGGCATATCCTGTAACTAAAACGCAAGAAATGATGGGACTACTATCTGTATCTTCTTTGTATCAATTTGATTTTTAATTTCAGATTGTCATAGATAATTCCAAAAATAAGAAGTAGTGCAGAATACAATAGTGAAGTTAGCCCGATTTTAGAATACAGCACCCCGCCTGTAATTCCGCCTGCAAAAAAGAAACTGATTATCGTAAGGCGTAATTTTATTGAGGAAAAAAGTTTTTCTTTTAATTCCTTTTCTCTATAAAAGAACAATTGAGAGAGTTCGATTCCCATATCGGTAAACAGCCCGGTCAGGTGTGTTGTTCTTACCGTCGCATTGGAAATTCTTGTAACCAGGGAATTTTGCAGCCCCATTGCAAAAAGCAGGCTGCAGGCAATTAAATTAGGGTTGTAATCAATTAAGCTTCCTCCAAAAACAGCAATTAAAAGCAGTATTAAGCTTTCGATAGAAGTAGGCACTACATAAACATACTTTTCATTCTTTCGTGAAATTAGTTCGACTAAAAAGCTCGAAAAGAAAGAGCCAAGGAAAAAAAAGAATATATAGAGAAAGTAAATAAAAGCTTTCCAGAAATTTAGTTTAAAAACTTCGTCAACAAAGAAGGCAAAGTGCCCTGTAATATTAGTGGTAAGTGTTGCAACAGCAAAAAAACCTGCAACGTTTACCATTCCGGCAACAAAAGAAAGTAACGATGCGATCTGCACATTATGCCTCCATGTTCTCCTTCTGCCTTGATGTAAAAACATTTTTTTGTTTTGGATTTGCAGGATTAATATTTCGTAATGCTAAAAATTAGAAAAAAAATGATGACCAATAATATACAGTGGCATTAATTCCAAAGTATGACTGTTCTTTTAAATTGAATTTAAGTGGTCAACACATTCCAAAGTTACTATGGAATTATACCTGAACAGCATAATCTTAATGACGTATTTTTCCAGGTAATTGAGCCACAAATTAACAACACTAAATTTACAACTACTAATAAATATGGTAAAATTCCTGAACCATACTCAATATTTAAAAAAAAAAAAGAAATACGGCAATTTGATTTTTCTTTATTTAATCTACTCTGGGAAAAAGGCCATTCAATATAAAATACAGATCCAGAATTCAGGTTACTTTCAACCCCTATTTTAGATCGGGTCATCACTAATAATTTATGTGAAATAGCCATGGCGGCACAAGCACCTGTATCGTTAGAAGTATCCTCATCGATTTTGGGAGTAAAAAGCTGGTTTTTTTGTTTTTTCATCCCTACCTCTGCCTTCCTCTTTTATGACAATAGTAATCCTGCTTTCTTCTGTATTATCAATATGTACCTATTAAAAAAACCGACAAGTTTAAAAACTTGTCGGTTTTACTAAAAAAGGTATTCTGTTTTTACATTGATACAATCATAAACTCACTTCTTCTGTTTAATAAATGTTCTTCTTCTGTACATTTTACACCATCCTTGCATTTATTAAGTAATTGGCTTTCGCCGAATCCTTTTCCTTTTAAACGTTTTGCTTCAATACCTTTTTTTACAAGCCACGCCATAATAGATTTTGCTCTTTTATCGGATAAAACCAAATTTGATTTTGCCGATGATCTGCTGTCGGTATGCGAACGAATGTCAATCCTCATTTTTGGATATTCCTGCATTACAGCATATATTTTTTCTAATTCAACCGCAGCGGCATCTGTGATAACAGCTTTTCCTAAATCAAAATAAATCATCGAAATGTTTAATGTTTTTCCTAAATCTGTACCTATTTTAATTTTTTCCAATTCCGGAAGCTCTTGTATGAGTGCTATCTTCTCTTTTTCTAAAGTAAAATCTAACGTATTATCAATACCGGTCGAAACGCTAAACGAACTTTCTTTGGTTGAATATTGTTTTCTTTCCACTCTGATCAGGTATTTTTTGTTGCAGTTTACTTTAAAACTATAAACACCCTCTTTTCCGGTGGTCACTTCTTCAATTACCTGATTATTTTCATCAAGCAGAGTCACCTTTGCCGCTTCTATCGTTTCATTTGTTTTACTATCGAAAATAGTTCCGGTTAAAGTTCTTTCGCAAACCAGTCTTTTGATTTCTGTAAACTTATAAATATCATCGTTTCCTTTTCCTCCTTTTTTATTAGAAGAAAAATAACCTTTACGTGTAGTGTTATCTATTATAAAAGCAAAATCATCAAATCTTGTATTGATTGGTTCTCCAATATTCTGAACCTGGTCAAATGTTTCATTTTCTAAAATTTTAGAAACAAAAATATCAAGTCCGCCAAGTCCCGGACGACCGTCGCTTGCAAAATACAATTCGTTGTCTCCGGAAATAAAAGGGAAAGTTTCTCTTCCTTCTGTGTTTATATTTTTTCCGAGATTTTCCGGTTTCCCGAAAGTTCCATCCGCATTGATTATTACGCTGTAAATATCAGACTGCCCTAAAGTTCCGGGCATATCTGACGCGAAATACAATTTCTTTTCATCTAAACTTAAAGCCGGATGCGCTGTACTATAACTATTGCTATTAAAAGGCATTTCAACAACATTTGTCCATTTTCCATCAACAAAACTTGCTTTGTATAATTTTAATAACGTAATTTTTTTATCGTCTTTCCCGCGTTTTCCATCCAAAAAGTTATTTCGGGTGAAATACATCGTTTTACCGTCTTTTGTAAAAACCGGAGTTGATTCATTAAATTTTGAATTAACTTCTTTATTTAAAAGCACCGGAATACTTAAATTCCCATCCGTTTTTATTGCTGCGATATATAAATTGGTAAAAGATTTATTGGTCCATTTAAAGGTTTTCCCATCTTTCTTTCCAATCTTTCTAGCCGAACTAAAAACTAAATTATTGTTTAAAACTGTACTTCCAAAATCTGAACTTTCTGAATTTACATACAGATTTGAAACGTCAAATCTACCTGAATTCAGCTTAATCTGTTCCAGGTAATTTTTATTGTTTTCAAATAAAATCCCTCTGCTGTCCGCATTTGTTTTTTTACTGAAATCCTCCAGCATTTTATCTGCTTTAGTATAATCTCCCACAGATTTTAGTGCCTGTGAATATCGGTAAAGGTACTCCGGTTCCTGATTGGCATTCATAGCAAAAAGCTTATCATACCAAACCACCGCTTTTGGCAATTCGGCATTAAAATAATAAGCATTTCCTAATCTTTGAAACATTTTTTCGTCTTCGTAACCTTTAGCCGCAAGCTTTTCATAAATAGAAATGGCGTCTGCGTAAGCGTAATCATTGTATTCTTTTTCGGCTTTGTTTAAAAGTGCTTTTTGTGCAATTCCGCTGAAAAAGAAAAATGATAAAAAAATGGTATATATTATTTTCTTCATTTTCATAATTAGAAAAATCTTGGTGATGTTATTCGGCTATAATTATTTAAGAATTCAAAACGCAGGAATATTTCGTGCGATCCTGAATTGTAATTGTTTAACTTGGTTGTTTCGCGATCATAAGCATAACCAACGTACATGCTTTTTGTTACCTGAAATCCGGCCATTGCGCTCAATGCAGCGCTCCATCTGTAGGAAACCCCCAGAACAAATTTGTCATTAAACATAAAGTTTGCCGAAGCATCGAGCTGAAGCGGAGAACCTTCTACCATTTTAGCCAAAACTGCCGGTTTGAATTTGATCATTTCATAACGATCTAAATTAAATACGTAACCGGCGATTAAATAGTAATTGATCTGCTCTTTAAATATCGCTGTTTCATTATCATCATAACGGTTTGTCTGGATGAAATTGGGTACAGACAATCCCACATATCCTTTATCTGAATGGTAGTAAATCCCTGCTCCGACATTTGGTGAAAACTTATTTTTAAAGTCAGAAAACTGAGGATCTCCCTGATGTTCCGGTCTTAATTTATTTGGATCAAGATTAAAAATATTAGCCGATCCTTTTATACCAAATGAAAGTTTTGCTGTTGCAGATGTTGGAATCGAATACGAGAAATCTGCTGAAAAATTATTCTCTGTTGTTGGACCAATCTTATCATTGATCAATGAAAACCCCAATCCTACATTGCTGTTATTTACGGGTGTATGTAGGGATAGCGCACTTGTTTCCGGTGCACCGTCAAGTCCAACCCATTGTGTACGATACAAACCAAAAACACTCATTACCCCGCGCGAACCGGCATAAGCAGGATTTATATTAATGGTATTGTGCATATATTGTGTAAATTGCGCATCCTGCTGGGCAAAACTTACAGCAGAACAAAACAATAAAACTAAAACTATTTTTTTCATTTACTTTATTTTTAGGATAATGGCTTAACCGCAGCTAAGCCATTTTATTTAACATAGAATATTATTTAGTTAGATATAAATATCCTGCCTCTTCTTTAGGTTTAGATGTATTGTCGCTATATCTTACTATGTAATAATATGTTCCTTCTGGTAAACCATTTGATTCTTTTACGGTTGTTCTTCCTTCTGAGAAACCTTTAAAAACAATATCCTTATTGTCGTAATGCTCTCTTTCGAAAACCAAAACTCCCCAGCGATTAAAAATCTGAACAGTATTATTTGGATAACATTCTATTCCTTGAATATAAAATCTCTCGTTTTTCTCATCTCCGTTTAAAGAAACTGCATTAAAGATTTTTAGCTTACAACTGTTCAGTTCAATTTTCGTTGGATTATCACCACCCACATTATTAGAATCTGATTTATCATCTACGCTGATACCGCTTTGGGTAACTCCCGAAACAGTTGCCTGATTGCTGAAAGTTCCGGCATTGACATCTGCCTGAGTTAAAGTATACGTTCCCGTAAAAGTCTGTGTATCGCTTTCGCCAATTCCTAAACTTATCGGACCTCCGCTAATTACAACTCCCGGCAAAAGATCAGAAATCCTAATGTTTTGAAGTGGAACGTTTCCTGTATTTGTAATCGTAAAAGTGTACGTCAGAGTTTCTCCTGCTTCTGCATTTTCGTTATTGTTAGTATCATCAAATTCTACTTTCATAACAAGTGCAATTGCCGGCACCTGAACAAAAATGTGGATTGTTGCTGTACTGCAATTTGATCCATTTGCTTTTTCACAAATCTGATATGTGAGAGTGTGTTCTCCGCCTTTAGTTCCCGGAGCTACATCGATAGTTCCGTCGCTGTTTAGCGTGATTCCGTTTGGAAAATTATTACCCGTTAAAATAACATCTGAAGGATTAACCGGAACGCCGTTTAATTTATCATTGTCTAAAACATTGATGATTTCAAGAGAACCGTTAATTCCGTCTGCAATAGCGATATCATCATCATTTCCTGCTTCAATTCCAAATTGAGGTTTTGCATTACAACCAGCTGATGGCGCAGGATAATTTACGATTACCGATTCTGTTGGGTTCAGTGTAAACTGCATGGTAACTGCGGGTCTTGTTAATTCAAATCCATCATTACCTTCAATCCATTGTCCGTTTACCAATACCCATCCCGGCCAGTCAATTGGCAGATTATTACTGTCAATTACTGCTCCGGGCCACAATACATTGCCACTTAAAGGCATGTTTGTTTGCGTTGCTACAATAGTATTGGCACTGTCAATCCAGTTAATCGTTACTAAACTTTTTGGTGTGAAATTTTCCGCAACAACTTTATAGGTAACATAAGGTGTATTGTCTGAGCAATAACTACTTGCTGTTACGGTAATTTTAGGAGCAAAAACCGTTACTGAAACTGTAGCCGAAGTACAGTTTCCTGGATTTGCTTTCTCGCATATTTCATACGTTAAAGTGTATGTTCCTGCAGGAGCATTAGGAATTAATTCCACTGTTCCGTCTGGTCTTAGTGTCATTACATTATTTGGATCTTTAACTAAAACATCCAGGTTAACATCTGTAAGTAATAAAGGATTGTTGTTCAGCGTATCGTTTGTTAAAACATTTACGACTTCTACCACTTCATTAATACCTGTTACTGAACCAATCGGGTCTGGTGTGGCCACTAATACCGTTTTATCAACCGAAATCGTAATTACTGCCGGCGTTGCATCCTGAGCTCCGCTATTATCTGTTACTGTAAAAGTAAAGGTATCGATTCCTGAAAATGCACCACTTGGATCATAAGTTAACAATGCTGCTTCTGCAGGAGTTAAAATTTGATTTACGGTCACTGCTGTTCCTGATAATGCCAATATTCCCTGAGCCGGCAATGTTAATACAGTATAATTTAAAATGGTTCCATCTGTATCTGTCGCAGTTAAAGCATTAATTGCTGTAGCTCCGGCTCTTGAAGGAATCCCTGAATTTGTGTCGTCATTTGCTACAGGCGCATTATTTCCTACCGGAATTTTTACTGTTGCTGCCGCTAATGCTGTTGCACCGGAATTGTCTGTAGCTGTAAAAGTAAACGAATCTGTACCTATGAATGTTCCACTTGGATCATACGTTATCATTGCTGCTTCTGCAGGCGTCAATACTTGATTTGCAACAATTGCATTTCCTGATAAAGCTAAAATTCCGTTTGAGGGTAAAGTTAGAACCGTATAATTACTGATTGTTCCGTCAACATCAGTTGCCGCAAGCGTATTGATTGATGTTGCTCCCGCTGTTGATGAAATAATCTGATTAGTATCATCTTGTGCCACCGGCGCATCATTGATTGGATTAATGGTAATGTTAACTGTGACAGTGTTACTGTCTGAATTGCCGTCATTGGCTTTATAGGTAAAACTATCCGTTGTCGTTTCGCTTCCGTTATGAACGTAAGTGAAAGTACCATCAGAATTTAAAGTCAGCGTTCCGTTTGTTGGACCTGTAACTAAAATTGCTGTCAGGGCATTTCCTTCGGCATCCGTATCGTTTGTCAAAATACCGTTGGCAATCGTAGTGGTTAATGTTCCGGCTTCGTTTACCGAATAAGAATCGGCAATAGCAACCGGCGCATCATTGACCGGGTTAATGGTAATGTCAACTGTAACGGTGTTACTGTCTGCATTTCCGTCATTGGCTTTATAGGTAAAACTATCCGTTGTCGTTTCGCTTCCGTTATGAACGTAAGTGAAAGTACCATCAGAATTTAAAGTCAGCGTTCCGTTTGTTGGACCTGTAACCAAAACTGCCGTTAAAGTATTTCCTTCGGCATCCGTATCGTTTGCTAAAATACCAGTGGCAATCGTAGCGGTTAAGGTTCCGCTTTCGTTTACCGAATAAGAATCGGCAATAGCAACCGGGGCATCATTCACCGGATTAATGGTAATATCCACTGTAACGGTGTTACTGTCTGAATTCCCGTCATTGGCTTTATAGGTAAAACTATCCGTTGTCGTTTCGCTTCCGTTATGAACGTAAGTGAAAGTACCATCAGAATTTAAAATCAGCGTTCCGTTTGTTGGACCTGTAACTAAAATTGCTGTCAGGGCATTTCCTTCGGCGTCCGTATCGTTTGCTAAAATACCTGTGGCAATCGTAGCGGTTAATGTTCCTGCTTCGTTTACCGAATAAGAATCGGCAATAGCTACCGGCGCATCATTGACCGGGTTAATGGTAATGTCCACCGTAACGGTGTTACTGTCTGAATTTCCATCATTGGCTTTATAGGTAAAACTATCCGTTGTCGTTTCGCTTCCGTTGTGAACATAAGTGAACGTTCCGTCTGCGTTTAAAGTCAGCGTTCCGTTTGTTGGACCTGTAACCAAAATTGCGCTTAAAGTATTTCCTTCAGCATCCGTATCGTTTGCTAAAATACCGTTGGCAATCGTAGCGGTTAAGGTTCCTGCTTCGTTTACCGAATAAGAATCGGCAATAGCTACCGGCGCATCATTGATTGGATTAATGGTAATGTTAACCGTAACGGTGTTACTGTCTGCATTGCCGTCATTGGCTTTATAGGTAAAACTATCCGTTGTGGTTTCGCTTCCGTTATGAACGTAAGTGAAAGTACCATCAGAATTTAAAGTCAGCGTTCCGTTTGTTGGACCTGTAACTAAAACTGCCGTTAAAGTATTTCCTTCAGCATCCGTATCGTTTGCTAAAATACCGTTAGCAATCGTAGCGGTTAAGGTTCCGGCTTCGTTTACCGAATAAGAATCGGCAATAGCAACCGGCGCATCATTGATTGGATTAATGGTAATGTCAACTGTAACGGTGTTACTGTCTGAATTCCCATCATTGGCTTTATAGGTAAAACTATCCGTTGTCGTTTCGCTTCCATTATGAACATAAGTGAACGTTCCGTCTGCGTTTAAAGTCAGCGTTCCGTTTGTTGGACCTGTAATCAAAACTGCTGTTAAAGTATTTCCTTCAGCATCCGTATCGTTGGCTAAAACACCGTTGGCAATGGCAGTGGTTAAGGTTCCGGCTTCGTTTACCGAATAAGAATCGGCAATAGCAACCGGGGCATCATTGATTGGATTAATGGTAATGTTAACTGTAACGGTGTTACTGTCTGCATTTCCGTCATTGGCTTTATAGGTAAAACTATCCGTTGTCGTTTCGCTTCCGTTATGAACGTAAGTGAAAGTACCATCAGAATTTAAAGTCAGCGTTCCGTTTGTTGGACCTGTAACCAAAACTGCCGTTAAAGTATTTCCTTCAGCATCCGTATCGTTTGCTAAAATACCAGTAGCAATCGTAGCAGTTAAGGTTCCGCTTTCGTTTACCGAATAAGAATCGGCAATAGCAACCGGGGCATCATTGATTGGATTAATGGTAATGTTAACTGTAACAGTGTTACTGTCTGAATTTCCATCATTGGCTTTATAGGTAAAACTATCCGTTGTCGTTTCGCTTCCGTTATGAATGTAAGTGAACGTTCCGTCTGCGTTTAAAGTCAGCGTTCCGTTTGTTGGACCTGTAACCAAAATTGCTGTCAGGGCATTTCCTTCAGCGTCCGTATCGTTTGTCAAAATACCGTTGGCAATGGTAGCGGTTAAGGT
>NZ_WKKE01000005.1 GCF_009674775.1 Flavobacterium sp. LC2016-23
CCTCTTGAAGTTATTGGTCCACCAACAACTGATTCTAATTGTTGATTTGTTAATGGTTTGAAAACTTTAGTCGATTTAACCTGAGTTCCCTTTTTTGTAATGGTACTTTTTGTTTTCATATTATATTACTTTGTTAGAATTAATACACGAAACTTATTTTATACGCTATGTTGAAAATATAAATATAAACAAATAAAGATCTAGTGCTGTAATTTTCTTATTGTATTTTATGGCTTTATCTGTTAAAATTTCAGGTTTCTTCTAAAACTATAAAAAATTCTTTGAGCAAAAGTCAGGTTCTCAGTTATAATCTCAGCAGAAGCAAGCATTCCGTTTCTAAAGTTCAATTGCTGTCCATTTGTAGTTTTTCCATTATTTAACAAATTCACTGCTGCATAAAAATAAGCATCATCACTAGAAGGAATTTTAGCTATGGATTGAACTTTACCTTCAACCATCCCATACTCTTCATAAGGATAGCCTTTAAATTTAATTAAAACGGTTTGTCCTATTTTAACTTTTCCAAAATTATCCTGCGGAATTTTAATTTCTCCTTTATATTTATTTTTCGGACTGGAAACATACATTATTTCTGTATTTGCCTTGAAATTTGTTTTTTCCTGTATGAGATTAATAAAGTTTATTTCGCCATCATTTGGCGAATAAAAAACATAACGGTTGTTCCATTCTGCAATTACGCTTCTTAGTGTATTAAGTGATTGTTTGAAAATTTCTTTTTGTTGTGTTGCTAATTTGGTTAGGTCTAAAATTTCTTTTTCTTTAGTTCTAATTAAAATGGTATTATTAATTAATTCTGTTTCTATCAAATTTATCGGCTCTTTTTTAGACAACAATTTACTTTCTTCTCTAAATAAATCAGCATCGGCAATTACACTGCTTTTGTGCAAAGTTTTATTCATTTGATATTCTCTTTCCTGAAGTTTCAAATCCTGATAAAGAACTTGTTTCTGATTTTGTAGATTATGAGATAAAATATTTAATTCTTTAATGTCAATTTTTAAAAGACCTTGAATTTGTTTATAATATTTGTCGCTAAATAATGATAAAGTCTGCACGTATGTCTCCTGAAAGTTTTGATAACTAGTTTGTATTTCTCCCAAATTCTGATACTCTTTTAAATGAATCTGTTTTAAATCAACCAAATCATGATTTTTTATAAATTCTACCATTTCATTTAATTCCTTATTAAGTAGAGAAACTTCTTCATATTTAGCTGTACTTTCAACATAACCCAAAACCTGATTTTTTACTACTTTCTGATTATCCTTAACAAAAATTCGCTCTATTCTTCCGTTTATTTTTATAATTACAGGTTTAGGAACGACAAGAGCATTAAGCCTACATTCAGCATTTACTACTGAAGGGTACTGCAAGAAGCAAGTCATTACAAATAAAGCCAGTAGAACAGCACAAATAATAAAACTTCCCCAGCGAACTAATCTATTTGGTATTTGTTCCAGATAATCTCTTACAACCTCACTTTGAATATCTATTTTTCCAGTTTTTGACATATTTCGATAATTTTTAATCTCCTAACTCTAATTGATTTTTTACTAATCCATAATAAAATCCTTTTTTGACAACTAATTCATTGTGATTGCCGCTTTCTACTATTTCTCCTTTATTAAGTACTATAATCTGATCTGCCTTTTTCACAGTACTTAGACGATGCGCAATTACCACTACGGTTTTATTCCCTTTTGAACCATTTTTAAAAAAATTATCAAGATTTCGCATAATTACAGTTTCATTGTTGGCATCTAACGATGAAGTAGCCTCATCAAAAAAAATATACTCAGGATTTTTATATACTGCTCTTGCAATTAATATTCTTTGCTTCTGCCCGCCGCTAATTCCAATGCCGCTTGATCCAATTTTAGTTTTATAACCATTGGGTAAATCTTCTATAAACTCAGCTATATTAGCTATTTCTGAAGCAAGCATTAGTTTCTTTTTATCAATCATTCCATTAATATCTGATTCACTTATATTTCTGGAAATAGAATCTGCAAAAATATATCCATCCTGCATTACTGCTCCACAATTTGCTCTCCAAAAATTAAATCCAAAACTCTTTAAATTAGTATTTCCGACGTAAATAGAACCACTAGTTGGCTCATTAAACTTTAGCAAAAGCTTTAAAAGAGTTGTCTTGCCGCTTCCGCTAGATCCAACAATTGCAGTAACTTTACCCTCAGGCAAAATAATATTGATGTTTTTTAAAACCATTTCAGAAGCTGAACTTCCATAACGAAAATTCAAATTCTCAATTCTTATCGATTTATCACCTGTAAACTCATTGATAAATTCCGTTTCTAAAGGCTCTTCATCAGCTTTATTATGTATTTCAGAAAGCCTTAGCAAACTTAATTTTGCATCTTGATAATTACGTATAAAACCTAAAAAATTATTTATAGGAACGTTCATTTGTCCAATTATATATTGTACCGATAACATGGTTCCTAATGTCATTTGCCCATCGATGACAGCTTTTGCAGCAATAAAACTAATTATAATATTTTTTAACTGGTCAATAAATTTACCTCCTTCGTTTTGTGTTTGAGTCAGGACTAAATTTTTTATGTTTAATTTAAAAAGTCTTGTTTGCAATGCTTCCCAATCCCAGCGTCGTCTTTTTTCAGATCCATTAAGTTTAATTTCCTGCATACCGTCAATCAATTGAATAGTTGTATTTTGATTACTGGCAGCCTGATCAAAATAACGGAAATCCATTTCTGCTCTTCGTTTCATAAATAACAATATCCATACTATATAAAAAGCAGATCCAATAATAAAAACTATAAATAGGAATAAATTAAAATATGCCAGTATAAAACTAAATACTACGAGAGTTAAAGTTGAAAATAAAACATCGAGAGTAGTTGTAGACAAAAAGGTTTGAATTCTATTGTTATCGTTTATTCTTTGAAGAATATCACCAGTGGCCCGACTATCAAAGTATATAATTGGAAGCTTCATTAATTTGATAATAAAATCAGATAACATTCGCAAATTCATGCGACTCGTTACATGCAAAACAATCCAATTTCGAGTAATATTAAGCGCAGACTGCGATATAAATAAAACTATTTGAGCAATTAATATTAAATAAATAAAATTAATATTACGGGTATTAATTCCAGTATCAACTATTTGTTGCGTCAAAAAAGGGAATATTAATTGTAAAAATGTACCGAACAATAGTCCTAATAAAACTTGGGCAATATATTTTTGATGGGGTTTAAAATACTTATTTAAAAAAGAAAGAAGATTCGTTTTTGTTGTGCTATTATTGTCACTTTCATAAAAAAGAGGAGTTGGCTCTAAAGTCAATAATAATCCTTCCGAATCTTCATTTATATTTTTAGAAGAAAGCCATCCTTTTAAAAAGTCCTTTTTAGAATAGGTTATCAAATCAAAGTTTGCAGGATCGCCAACGATTACTTTGTTGTTACTAATTTTATAAACTACAGCATAATGTCTTTGACGCCAATGTACAATGCATGGCAAGGATAATTCTTCTGCAAGATCATTAAATGTAACACTCAATCCCATAGTTGCAAGACCTAATTTTTCTGCTGCATCTACTAAACCTGCAAAAGTAGTGCCTTGTCCATTTATAAAAGAAATCTCTCTTAGATAAGCCAGATCTACATTTTTACCATGAAACTTACAAACCATTTTCAAAGAAGTTGGACCACAATCCATAAAATCATATTGATGAAAATGCGGGAATTTTTTTTTCATATTTATTTTTAATATTTTCTAATAAACAAACATAAATTCTCATTCCCTATTACATATTATAAAGCAGTAAAAAAATAAATGTTAGATATTTAAAATCAAATATAACAAAGATATCCTTAATAAATTTTGGCGTTATCTAAAAATCCCATTCAAAACAGAATGGGATTTCTAAAATTATTTTTTCGAACTTATAAATTCGTAGTACAGGGCTTTCGATAAAAAAGTTTTTTCCTGATAACTCTGAATTTCTTCTTCTCGTGCATCATCCACAAATAATACATCCAGATTGTGGCTTGAAAAATAGGCTCTTCGGGCTTCATCATTAAAGTTCAAACTACTCAAAAACCTGGGCTCGACTCCTTTGTTTACCGAAATATTATACGTTGTAATCAGATTTCCCCAATTGACAAAACTGCACAAAAGAACGGTTCCGTAAAAATACCAGACCATCTGATTGAAAAGATAGGCATTGGTTTTCTGGTTTTTGATTTTTAAAAAAGCATATACTAATCCGATAATCGCCAGAATCAGGAAAGCATACACCCCCAGTCTTTTATAAGTCAGTCCGAAAAACGAAACATATTCTGAGTTTTTAATGATTGTACTTGCGATCAGAATTCCGTTTAATACCAGCCAGAGTTTTGCAAGTCGTTTCAGGTTCACTGCTTTTTCATCGAAATTAAATCCTCCTTTAAAGTAGAATAAGATCACACCAACCGCCATCACGATAGAGAAAATAACGGCATTTACTCTTTCATGCGTTGCGGCACTTAGTTCAGCCGTTTTAATTACTTCAAAAAACTGTTCGTAATTGTAGGTCGCAATAAAAATTAAAAGCATCATATTTAAAAGTAGCAACGTGATTTCACCGCTTTTTCTTTCGAAATCCAAATCAAGAAAGGAAAAGGTATTTTGATTCCTGATCTGATCTGCATTACTGAACTCATTGTCGAGCATTGGATTTTTATCATAACATACTTCCGGAACCCAGTAATTCCAGAAAGAAAAGGAAATATAAAATCCCAGAATACTAATCACAATGATTTGCACGATATCAATATCTAAAGTGTAATCGGTAAAAAGGGAAGAGAAATGATCGCTTCCAAAAGAATACACTACAAAAAACAGCATTAAGAAGACTGCCGGAATCATAACATACGCTACGAGTTTCTTCGCAATATTATTATTGATTTTCCTTTGCGGAAGCCATTGGCTAAACATGAAAATACGCCCTAATGAAGCAAATGCATTTAAAAACACCAACGGAAAAACCTGAATCATCTTTAGCTTTTTTTCCTGCGTTTTAAACTGCAGAAAAAGCACGGACATAGTCAGGGCTAAAAAAGAAACAAAATCGCCATACCAGGCAAAAGCAAGACAGGAAAGCACCGATGTAATTACCAAAACCAAATAGGAACGGTCTGTAAACCGATCCTGAAAGTAATAACAAATTAAACCTGTTAACACCAGACCAAAAATAGCGAGATTAACCCCTACTGACTCGTTGTAAAAAAGCAGTATAAAAAGAATACTGCAGACTAAGATAAAATGGATTTTTTTCATGATATAAAATTTAAAAGTACTTTGTGTTTCAAAGTAATTAGATAAAAAAATAGTGTTATTAGAATTTCATTAATTTTTCAAGACTATTCAAATGCTCCTTAAAGGCAGCGCGGCCAAGATCTGTAACCTTGTAGGATGTTTTGGGTTTTTTACCCACAAATTCTTTTTTAACTTCAATGTATTGCGCTTTCTCAAGTGCCGAGGAATGACTTGCTAAATTACCATCGGTGATGTTCAAAAGCGTTTTCATTTCGGTGAAGTCAATCCACTCGTTCACGATCAGAATAGACATGATACCTAATCTGACGCGGCTTTCGAAATCTTTATTTAATTTATCAATGATTCCCATTGGTTTACCTGTATTTTTTGAACATGATTAATCCATACAAAATATGTAAAACACCAAATCCTAAAATCCAGAAAATCAAACCATATCCCAGAAAAAATAAAGAGATGAACCCTAAAATCAATTCACAAAAACCCAAATACTTTACATCCGAAAAGGTATACTTCTCTGCATTTACCAAAGCCAGACCGTAGAAGATTAACGTAGCCGGAGCTACTAAAACGTAGATTCCGTGATAAATCAGTGCCAGACAAAAAATACCTCCTGCGAGTAACGGAACAGCCAGATTGAACAACATGTTTTTTGTTGCTGTTGTCCAGACCGGTAAATTGTATTTTTTACTTTTGCGAAGTGTAAAGAATATACCAAAGGTAAAGGCACATACTAAAATAACGATTCCAATATAGATTAATTCTGATACCAGATTAACCGAATATAATTTATGCTCGCCGTCAAAATATTCTACTCCATTGACTTTAAACAACTGGTAAACATATAATCCTCCAATTAAAGCTGAAAGTCCGGCAAAGACTCCTGAAAGTCCGCTTAAGGATATAAATCTGGAAGAGCGCTCCATCATGGAACGAATATGTGATAAATCTTCTTGGTGCTTCTGATTCATGATTAAAGTACTTTGTACTGCAAAGTTATATTTTATTTTGAATTGACAAACAAAAATGTGTTTTTATTTACCATCTGGAAAATTAACCGCTGAAAATTGTAAGCTTTCTTAAAAGGGAGTCATCCGGAACCTGCAGTTGCGTGAGGGATAGGAGCCGTCCGCCGCGGCGGAGCGGATAGCGCGACCGTATTGGGGAAAGGCGCGTATATGCGGTACGAAGGGAGCGCCTTTCTCCAATACGGTCACGCCCAAATATAAACACAAAAGCCCATTCTGTTGAACGGGCTTTGTTGTGAAATTGCGAAAATATTGATCAGAACCATCTTCTGCGTTTGAATAAAAGCACACCAAAAACAGATAAGATAATCGAAACAAAAAGAAGAATCCAGATTCCGTATTTGCTTTCTTCCAGACCATTCGGCACATTCATCCCGTACAAACTGGCAATCAGCGTAGGAATCATTAAGATAATAGAAATAGAAGTCATCTGTTTCATTATATTATTCATGTTATTCGAAATCACCGAGGCGTAGGCATCCATCATTCCGGTCAGAATGTTACTGTAAATATTGGCGGTGTCCTGTGCCTGACTTAGCTCAATTTCTACATCTTCGAGTAAATCTAAATCGTAGTCTGCTTTATGCGCTTTCAGGTTTTTGATGCGTTGAAATAAAACGTCGTTTGCTTTTAAGGAAGTTATGAAAAAGACCAGACATTTTTCGATTTGAAGCAGGGCCTGCAATTCTTCATTTTTAATCGATTTTTCTAAATTATCTTCTGCCAGTTTTATTTTCTGATTGACTTGTTTCAGATATTTAAGGTACCAGACGCTTGACGAAAGTAATAATCGCAAAACAAGGTCGGGATTATCTTTAACTTCAATGTTTTTGCGCTGTGAATACAAAACGAAATCTGAAATAATTTCTGTTTTATAAAACGTAATGGTTACACAGATATCGTCTTTAAAAATTATACCCAGCGGAATGGTTTGAAAAGGCAGTTTAATGTCGTCACTTTTTATAGGAACGCGCATGATGATAAGTGTCCAGCCGTCTTCGATTTCGATACGGGGTCTTTCGTCAATGTCTTCGATATCATTGTAAAAGGCTTCGGGAATCTGAAGCTCTTCTAATACGTATTTTTTTTCTGTTTCTGATGGATTCTCAATGTTAATCCAGCAGTTTGGAGTCCATTTTGGGATTTCTACTAATCCGTTGTTGTTTGTGTAAAAGGCTTTCATTTCAAAAATACAGGGTGTTATCACAGCATTTTGAAATTTTCAAAAGCTGCTTTAATTTAATACTAACGAATCATAATCGTCCATTTGGAGAAGTGTTTTTTAAGTGGTGCAAAAGTATCTTTTATTTTTCAGACCCAAAACTTTAAAGTATTAATTATATATTAAAATGGAACTTTGGATTATTATTTAAACTCCAAATTCCAAATTCCAATTTTCCCACCGTAGCTCATGCCTTCTTTATTCTTTACAGGTTAAGTTGAGAGATTCTGGTTTCTATTTTGTATCCTTACAGAACTTAAATTCTACGTTTCTATGCTTAGAAATTGTAGTTATATAAAGCAAAAAAAAAGCCTGTTCAATAGAACAGGCTTTACTATACATTTTAGAGAAATTTATTTTCTCGCGCTTCTCATTTTGCGTGCTAAAAGCGTATTTTTCAACAACATTGCAATAGTCATTGGTCCTACTCCACCCGGAACAGGTGTAATAAAAGAGGCCTTTTTGCTTACTTCGCCAAAATCAACATCCCCTTTTATGACATAACCTTTTGAATTTGATGCATCCTCTACACGTGTAATTCCAACATCAATGATTACCACTCCGTCTTTTACCATATCACCTTTTAAGAATTCAGGAACTCCTAAAGCGGTAATGATAATATCGGCATTTTTAGTGAATTCTGCTAAGTTTTTAGTTCTGCTGTGTGTTAGTGTAACGGTTGAATCACCAGGATTACCTTTACGGCTCATTAAGATGCTCATCGGGCGTCCCACGATATGACTTCTTCCAATCACTACTGTATGTTTCCCGGCAGTTTCTACTTTATAACGCTCTAACAATTCCATGATTCCAAATGGTGTTGCCGGAATAAAACTTTCCATTTCAAGCGCCATTCTTCCAAAGTTGGTCGGGTGAAATCCGTCTACATCCTTGTCTGGATCGATCGCTAATAATATTTTTTGTTCGTCGATATGTTTTGGCAATGGTAACTGAACGATATATCCATCAAGGTTATCATCTTCGTTTAGTGCTGCAATTTTAGCTAATAAATCGGCTTCGGTAATGTCTTCAGGTAAAGCTACTAAAGTGGAATCGAAGCCAATTTGCTGGCAGGATTTCACTTTACTTCCTACGTAAGTTAAACTTGCTCCGTTGTTCCCTACGATTACTGCTGCCAAATGAGGTACTTTTCCTCCGGCATCTTTAATCGATTGAACTTCGGCTGCAATTTCGTTTTTGATGTCTTCAGCTGTTTTTTTACCGTCTAGTAGTTGCATTGTCTTTTAAGTTAAATGTTTTGAGTTAAAAGTGAGAAGTTAACTTCTTCTCTATTAGTACTGTATTTATAAAATTTAAGGTCTAAAATTCCAAGCAACCTGAAACTTTAAACCTTAAACAAAATTTTATTTATCTCGGCATTCCGCCTGGCATTCCTTTCATGCCTCCCATCATTTTCATCAGGTTTTTTCCACCCGGACCCTGCATCATTTTCATCATCTTGCTCATTTGGTCAAACTGCTTCATCAACTGATTTACCTGCTCGACTTTCGTTCCGGAACCTTTTGCGATCCTGGCTTTTCTTTTTACATCGATTATGGAAGGTTTACTTCTTTCGATCGGAGTCATCGAATGAATGATTGCTTCAATGTGTTTGAAAGCATCATCTTCGATTTCAACATCTTTCATGGCTTTTGAAGCACCCGGTATCATTCCAACCAGGTCTTTCATGTTACCCATTTTTTTAACCTGCTGGATTTGCGTTAAGAAATCATCAAAACCAAATTCGTTTTTGGCGATTTTCTTTTGAAGTTTTCTGGCTTCCTCTTCGTCAAACTGCTCCTGGGCTCTTTCAACAAGGGACACAACGTCTCCCATACCTAAAATACGCTCGGCCATACGATCCGGATAGAAAACATCAATTGCTTCCATTTTCTCTCCTGTACCGACAAATTTGATTGGTTTGTTTACAACCGATTTAATCGAGATTGCAGCTCCACCACGGGTATCACCATCTAATTTTGTTAGAATAACTCCATCAAAATTTAAGATATCGTTGAAAGTTTTTGCTGTATTTACGGCATCCTGTCCTGTCATAGCATCTACAACGAACAAGGTTTCCTGTGGCTGAATTGCTTTATGAACACGCGCAATTTCGTCCATCATTTCCTGGTCTACAGCCAAACGTCCGGCCGTATCGACGATCACTACGTTAAAACCGTTTGCCTTCGCATGTTTAATTGCATTTTGCGCAATTTCAACAGGATTTTTATTTTCCGGTTCTGAGTACACCTCAACACCTATCTGGTCTCCCACAACATGTAACTGATTGATCGCCGCTGGACGGTAGATATCACAAGCTACTAAAAGTGGTTTTTTGTTTTTCTTAGTTTTTAAAAAGTTGGCTAATTTTCCGGAGAAAGTCGTTTTACCGGAACCTTGCAAACCAGACATTAAAATAATGCTCGGATTTCCGGAAAGATTAATTCCGGCAACATCGCCACCCATTAATTCCGTTAGTTCATCTTTTACTAACTTTACTAATAACTGACCTGGCTGAAGCGTTGTTAAAACATCCTGACCTATTGCTTTTTCTTTTACTTTGGTCGTAAAATCTTTCGCAATTTTAAAGTTAACATCGGCATCTAACAGGGCACGACGAACTTCTTTTAAGGTATCGGCAACGTTTACTTCTGTAATTTTCCCGTGTCCTTTCAGTATATGGAACGCTTTATCTAACTTATCACTTAAATTATCAAACATATTATTTTGTTTATTTGAAGTGCAAAGATAATCTAATTAGATATTTCAGGCAATTTTTATTTAGCTGCATTTAACCGCAAGGCACGCAAAGTTTTCGCGCAAAGTTCGCTATGTTTTTTATTTGATCACAACGTTTATTTTTCTCGTAGATTTAGCAGATCGGCCAGATTATTTTTTAAAATTAAGGATGAAAAAATCAGCTAAATCTGCTAAATCTGCGGGAAACAAAAAAACGCAAAGAGTATAAAACCTTTGCGCCTTACTAACTTTGGCTTTTTTTGCACGCAAAGCTTTTGCGCAAAGTTCGCTATGTTTTTTATTTGATCACAACGTTTATTTTTCTCGCAGATTTAGCAGATCAGGCAGATTATTTTTTAAAATTAAGGATGAAAAAATCAGCTATATCTGCTAAATCTGCGGGAAACAAAAAAGCGCAAAGAATAAAACCTTTGCGCCTTTGTTACTTTGTTCCTTTGAACCTTTTTTCTACTAAAACTGAAAATAAATAAACGGCTGAGAACCTGCCACTGCTGTTGCATAAACAATCCAGTACACGAAACCTAAAATGATCGCTTTAAGCACTAAAGGAGTCCTGTCAAAAGTCCATTTTAGTTTTGTGGTGAATATTTCAGGCAAGAAATGCCAAACATAACCGAACAACATTAATAAGAATACATTTTTGTATCCTAAAACTATGACTTTCCATTGTTCCGGTTCGAAGGTCAGCTGACCAATATTATTGATAACCTGCAAGGCTGTTTCGAAATCGCGCGCACGGAAAAAGATCCAGCAGAAAACGACGAAGTGAAATGTGATCAGGATGGAGAAAAACTTCCAAAAGAAATTAGACCCTTCTTTTTTAGAAGGAAAAAGTTCCATGAAAATTTTATGAACTGCCAGTGCTAATCCGTGCAAGGCTCCCCAGATAATAAATTGTGCTCCGGCTCCGTGCCACAAGCCACCCAAAAGCATTGTAGTAAATAAATTAAAATTGGTTACAGTGGTCTGGTTTCGTTTTTTCGAAAGTAAAAATGTCAAAGCGAAAATAACGATGGAGCTGCCGGCAATAATTAAGGGAATTATGCTGACATTGATATTTGTAATTCCCCAAAGTAATAATCCGAAGAAAAATAAACTTGGAAATAAATAACCGGCAAAAGATCCTTCGCGGTTTCCTCCTATTGAAATATAAAGGAAATCCTTTAACCAGGTTGATAATGAAATATGCCATCTTCTCCAGAAATCGGTAATCGAAACCGACTTATAAGGTGTCCTAAAGTTGGCCGGCAATTTAAACCCTAACAATAAAGCAATTCCGATTGCCATATCTGAATATCCTGAAAAGTCACAGTAAATCTGGATGGCATAACCATAGGAAGCCATTAAATTTTCGAATGATGTATACGTCATCGGAGTATCAAAAACACGATCTACGAAGTTTACCGAGATATAATTTGAAATAACGGTTTTCTTGATCAATCCGCCAATGATAAGAAACAAAGCATTATTGACATCCTGTTTCGTAAGGTTCAGCTTTTGATAAATCTGCGGAAGAAAATCTTTCGCCCTTACGATTGGTCCCGCTACTAATTGCGGGAAGAAGGAAACGAAGAATAAATATTCGATGTAATTTTTTGTTGGCTTGATTTCTTCACGGTAAATTTCGATGATATAACTCATCGACTGAAAGGTATAAAACGAAATTCCGACCGGAAGAAAGACATTATGAAGCTCGAAATGACCACTGAACATATCATTGTAGGTCACAATCATAAAATTCATGTACTTAAAATAGCCCAGTAATCCTAAGTTCAGGATAACGCTTATGACCAGGTAAATTTTCTTTACAGTGTCTTTCTTTTCCCTGTAAATAATCTGGCTAAGGCCATAATCGACTACAGAAGAAAGCAGTAATAATAAAAAGTAAATTCCGCTTGACTTATAATAAAAGAAAAGTGAAAACAGAATAACGTATGTTAATCGTAAATAGAATGTTTTACGCAAAAATGCGTAAACAAAATAGAAAACCAGAAACAATCCAAGAAACAAACCTGTATTGAATAACAACTTTTCTTCCGGATTGTATATAAACCAACTCTTAACCTGCTCGATGGTTATTTCACCAAAATGATGAACAAACCAATCATTTATGCTATTACCTGTTATCAACTTACTTTTTAAATTTAAAATTATCGTATGCTCTTAAAAATGCCTCTGTAAAGAGTTTTGCTTGTTTTTCATATCCTTTTTTAGAATAATGAACGAAGTCAGGACCAATTAATCCTTCCGCTCTTAATGCCCTGACTCCATTTAAACCGCCAAATTCGTCGTATAAATCCCAAACTGCAAAATCATCTTTTTCTGCAACGTTATTAATACGTTCTGCGTATTCTTTCACGTAAATATTCGGTTTTCTTTTTCTGTGCAGTGAAGGCGGCGGTGTCATTACAATAATAGGTACATCAATTTTTTGTTGCTTAAGATTACTTATAAATTCCCGCAATTCTCTAATATATGCCGAAGCTTCCATGTTGTCGTAACTTTCATTTGTTCCGAGGGAAAAAATCAACAAATCAGGTTTCAGCGCTTTTAATTGTTCAAAAAACAGAGGATATTTATTATAGTCTGAAAATTTAGCACCATTTACCCCGATTCCGCTGTAAGTTATTCCCGGAGCATCTTTTTCAAGAACCAATCCGTTAAGTTCAAATTCTGATGCACTTTTATTCGGGATCAGGTAAATTTTATCTAATGCTTTTTCGGAGTTATAATAATGTGAAAAAGAATCCGAAGTAAGATTTAGCGGAACAAATTCTGAGCTTTTAATCGTTTTTGGCTTTGTTTCATTTGTAGGTATTTTCAGCGTTCTGCCTGCCCGGATATTATTTGATTTCAGCCCGTTTGCCTTTTTAATTTCGGCAATTGAAATATTATATTTATCAGCAATTACAGAAATAGCTTCTCCTTTTTTTATTTTATGCGTTATCACTTTTCGTTCCGTAGATTGTATGATATTCGTTTGAGAAGATATGGCCAAATCAAACATATTTTGATTTTGCGGCGTGATAATATGAATCGAGTTGAATTTATAAGCCGGATCTTTTATATTTAATTGTACTGCAAAACCTCCGTTATCTCTCCAGAGTCCAATGCCGCTTACACCAACTGGTCTGTTTTTTACGGGATGTATATTTCGATAGCTTTCCCAGGCCCTGTTCGAATAAAATCGTTCGTTATAAGAGCCATTTGTTTTTGCCAGTTGATACGGAAAAACAAAACCGCGACCCGCATTTCCGAACTGCTGCTGCAAAATCTTTCTGATTTTATTGGTCATTAAATCTCCCTGAATATGAGAATCGCCAATGTGAACAATATTTATTTTCTGGTTTTTGCCACTCTCATTTTCTTTTAATTTCTCAAAAACACTTTCTAATACCTGGGCATTATAAATGTGATTCCCTGTATACGTTTCAATCGTAGCGGTATCGATTTTACTAATCATGTCTTTAATTGTTGAAAGTGAGACGGACTTTTGCGCTTTACTGTTTGCCGACCATAAAAGACAGCAAAAGAAAATAATAAGTTTATTCATTTACACTATCTTTTATCACAGATACGGAATCTGCTTTAGTTTTTCTAACAGGTTTTGGTCGCTCCCCTGCTTCGCGTTTTTCACGCAGTACTTTATATTCTTCGTAACCTTTATTTAACTGACTGTATAATAAATTTCCGATGGCCTTTGCTCCACGCTGGTTAAAGTGCGTATAATCTTTATTGGCTCTGGCCGGAGCTTCATCTACCCATTTTACCATTGACCCGTCGCCCCCCATTAAGGTGTACAAATTCACAAATCCCGATTCGGTATCGAGGGCATATCTTTTCTGTGCTTTCATTAAAGGAACCACAGCCGAATCGGTTTTCATTTCAAGATCATATTTCGTCGATTTATCAGCTGTTGAAACAATCAGAATGGAAACTCCCGGAAAAGATTCTTTTATTTTGGCTACTGTCTTTTTCATCCCTCTCTGATACCAGGAATAATTTTTAGTCCCGTAATTCAAAACATTGGTTCCGTAATGCAGGATGATCAGGTCGTATTTCAGGTTATTATTGAATGCCTGCATTACGCCTGCATTAAACATTGAAATCGGCAATCCTGAATTTCCTCTTTGCGAAAAGTTATCTACATGGACACCGCTTCCATTATCAAAATTAAATCCATAAATCGGGATAGAATCAGCCTGTATGAAATTTGCTTTGAATGATTTTATACTTCCTGAAGTCACTTTCAGGGTATTCACCAGATTATTTGGAGAGAGGGTTTTTCGCAAAGTGTCTTTGCCTATAATAAAATTCACATTCCCTTTTTTAGAGGCCTTTCCGTAAAACAAAGTCGGGTTATCTAAAGTCGTCGAGAATTTAGTCAGTCCTGCCTCGTATTGTACCCAGGTAGAATTTGATTTGTCATTTGCAAAAAACACATGTCCGTTTACTCCGAAAGGGCTTGTTGGTCTTTTTACATTTAAATAGGATTGTGTTTTCCAGTTTTTGGAAAAAAGTGTTTTAACAGAACCTCTTGAAGCGGAAGATTCAGAGATTATCGAAACAAAACCTACTCCGTTTCCTCCAAAACGCTCCTGATAATTCATTCGCACGTCTTGTACAATTAAGTCACCGTCGGTCATAGAATCCCCATAGTAAGCGATTCGGACTTTAGATTGTGGATTTTTTTCCAATTGATATAATTTCTCATAAAAAGAAATCAGGTATTGATATCCTTTATAATTATCGAAAGTTTCAGGCGGGAATTCAATTCCTTCAGAAGCATCAAAGACAATTTTTTCTCCTGCTTCTTTCTTTTCATCTTCAGAAATACTGTCTCCTTTTTGAGATAATGAATCATTGGCAACCGACTCTAAGAGCAGACTGTCAATAAGTACATTTTTGGAATCCAGCTTGCCTTCCGAAAAAATTTTATCCGGTAAGATTTGTTTAAATCCAATGAAAGCTATGAATGCTAATGCTACAATTGCAAAAGACTGAAAAAAATAAGATTTTGTATTCACTTAGTACTTATAAATTTTGAAGAGCGGTTTTTAAAACCCTGATTTTTAAAATTTCTGTTAATTCCAATAAAAAACATCGGCAAAGATAGGATTAAACGTTAATTTATAATTTTTTTTAACGATTAAAATAAAACAAAAAAAGAGGCCAGATAAATCTAACCTCTCAAAAAAAAAATAAAAAAAACAAAGCTAATGATGAATTGAAATTCTGCTTTCGCATTTATTAGAATAAATAATCTTTATAGTTTTTAATTTTCGCTGTGAATTATTTTAGTATCGCATACTCAAGCGTTACATTTCCTCTCTCTCCCGCTTCATTCAACATCGAAAGGAATTTCACTTTATAGTAGTTTCCGGCTCCATCTTTTACTACATAAAAACGATCTGTTCTGATACTTGGCAATGTTGTATCACTACCGCCATTTCTCCAGCTGGCTCCAATTATTCTTTGATCTGTTAGCGAAGCTTTAAAATTATCTTCAACCACTTTTGCTTTTGTAAAATCGGCATAAGATCCTCCTGCAGCAACTAAAACCTGATAAACCTGCGCTCCTCCTTTTAAATTTGTGGTAATAAAATCGGCATAACCGTAAGTAACTTCACCATTCCCCATGTTCAGGTAATTGGTAAATGTGGTAAAATTCAAATCCCATTTTTCTTTTTCAGGCTCAACAGAAACAGTATTTCCAGAAACTACGCTAAAGAATGAAAAGTTGAAAGCGGCATCTTTAGTAATGATTTTCTCTGTAAAAGTTGCTGAGGCTAAATCTGCATATTGAATTTTATATCCATTTCCACTTCTTAAAATTCTAACTTTTTTCCAACCTCTGGCTTCACCATCAACACTCACTGAACCAAGACCTGGTTTTGCAGTTCCAACAGCTAATCCAAGGTTTACTAAATAAACTTTATTATCTGCATCAGTCGCTGAAATCTCAGCAATTGCAGTTCCAATTCCGGCTCCGGCTCCGGCTAAAATTCCTGTTGGGTTATCAACATACCCATTTGATGCAAGATTTTCACCTCCAATAGCCAAAACAGCCGGATCACTTGTCTGAGGTAAAGTAATATCTGAGGTAGCTAACTTTTTTGCAGCCATTTTAAGAGATCCGTTTAATATTACTCTAAAATCTGACCCTGAAGAAAAACCGAAATCCCAGGCCGTTCTGTTTACAGACTTAGATTGTGCCGTACTTAAGTCAAGATAAATCTGATTGGGCTGATTTGGACCTCCAACGGAAGGTTGTAAAGTTGCTCCTACTGAAGGTACTTCTGCAGTAGGTGTATTATCGTCGTCACTTGAACATGCTGCTAGTGATAATAAGGCTATTGATAAAAATAATAGTTTTTTCATTGTATTTCTGTTTTATATTAAAGATTAAGGTTATATGCTAATTTTAAAAAGTACGAACGTCCGTAAGCCAGCATTACTTCTCCTGGCGCTGCATGTCCGGCCGTTTGATTTGTGTTTGTCTGATTTACATTGGTGATATCAAAAAGATTTCTGGCTCCAATTGTAACTTCAAATTTTTCTTTAAGGAAATTTTTACGCGCTGACATATCAAGCCAGTTACTTTGTCCGATATCTGATAAGATGAATGAAGAAGAACCTTCTATAAAGCGTTGTGTTTTTCCATTATATTTATAATATCCGGAAAATGTAGTTTTCCATTTTGGAAGGAAATAAGAAAAACTTGCATTTAGATTAAAGGAATAAAGAAATTTATCATCTGATGTAAACATCTTATTCTCTATTTTTTGTGAGACGCCAATTATTGCAGCTCCAAAATTAAATCCCAAATTATCTTTTCGGAATTGATTCGTTGTTGAAAAATTCCACACTTTATATTTACTTATATTGATATATTGATATTCCGGATTACCTGTATCTGTATTAAATCCTGTCAATGCCATATCTATTCGGTCATTTACATCTAAATAACTACCGGACAGCGTATTTGACATTTGTAATCCTGAAGAAAATACAGTTGTCTTTTTAAAACTGGTTTCATAAGAAGTACTGGTTTCGGGGATAAGATTTTCGTTCCCGATAAAAAAATGTCCATCAAAGATTAGTTTGGAATATAGCTCTTCAAACGTTGGTGTACGGAATCCGTTTCCATAGGAACCGCGAACCTCAACTCCTTTATCAAATAAGTATCTCAATCCTACCGAAGAAGCATATTGATTTTCAAACTTTGACTGAGCTGAAAACCTTAATCCCGGCCGAATCGAAAATCTTTGAGTTGCCATAATCTCAGAAGAAGCAAAAAAATCATAATTCTCAATCGTTTTTCGAACTGGCACAAAAATATTGCTGGCCTCCTGAACCAGTGAATATCCCTGATTGTTTACAAATTCATACCCTAATTGCAAATCAACTTTCTTATCCGTAAAAAAATTACTTAATGTTCCCGTGGAGTATAAAACTTCCATCGACTGGTCTTTTACCTTAACATTATTTGCCTCATCCTTAGTTGCGAAAAGATATCTAAAATCTTCAACATCACGTTGTTGTTTTTGATGCGAAAGAGAAACATTATAATTCAGCTGATAAAATATTTTACCTGTTGCATTTAAATTATGGAAGTACCTGTTTGTTAAATATCTTTTATCATCAGCATACCTATAAGATCCTTTAACGGGACTAAAACCTGATTGCACAGTACTATTATAATAGTCTACGTTTTCATCCAGGTATTCAAACTTATAGAAAAAACGAAAATTATCTTTGCTGTAAGCAATTAATGCTGTACTGTTTAACTGATCTTTCGGCAACCATCTGTAGCCGCGTGTACCATCATTTTCATTATAATCGATTCCATTTTTATCGCTCAGATAGCCTTGAAAGTCATTACGATTTGCGCCCAATGAAACAAACCAGTTTTTATTAAAATTATGAGAAACCCTTAAAGACTGAATGTGTCTCCCTTCTTTAAATAGAGCGTACTCGTTACTAACGGTTTCTTCCTGAACTGAAGCATTTATACCCCATTTATATTGTGATGATTTTTTTGTAATTATATTTAAGATACCGCTAACTGCATTCCCGCCATATGTAACTCCCATTGAACCCTCGACAATTTCAATATGATCTACATCATTAAGATTAATCTGAGATAAATCGGTGTTATTTCCCAAACCTGCTTCATTAACCAAAGGAACATTATCAACCAAAATTTTAAAATACTGTGCATCTAAACCAAATAAGGAAACAGTTGATCTTCCACTTGTACTACTTGGCCTTACGGTAATGTTTAAATACTGATTTAAGACATCTGCTAAATTATTTGCTGCTAAATTTTGTATGTCCTGACTTGAAATCACACGAACATTAAAAACTGATTTTTTTATTGATTGTGGTTCAAACTGTCCGGTAACAACCACTTCAGAAAGTTTATTTACAGTCGTAGTATCCTTTTGTTGTGCAAAAGAAATTTGGCAAAAAAAAGCAACTGTAAAAAGGCTAAGTTTTATTTTCATTATTTTTATTCAATCTTAATAATGACGCAAATATAGAAACTATTTTTATTTATTCTAAATAAAAAACATATATTTGCCAAAACTTTAAAATCAAAATAATACGTTATGATTACAAAAAGCCTCTATTTTTCGGCCTTCATGGCTTTGACTTGCGGTCTTGGTTTCAGTCAGGACAAAAAACAACTAGACATCAAATCAATCAAATCGATGTGCGGTTGTTATGAAGTGAAGTTTAATTTTGCAGAAACTTTTCAATACGCTAAAGATTCAGCTGCTTACAAACCTTCTGAGACGAAGCATGAATCTGCTTTAGAATGGGTAGAACTTTTAGAAGACACTCCAAATAAAATTGTGATGCAGCACTTATTGATTGTAAGTGATGACATGATTATCAAACACTGGAGACAAGACTGGTTGTATGAAAACACAGAGCTTTATTCATTTGATAAAAACAATTCCTGGAAATATAAAAAACTGGACCCAAAAGCCGTAAAAGGACAATGGACTCAAAAAGTATTTCAGGTAGATGACAGTCCAAGATATGAAGGATCTTCCACCTGGATTCATGTAGACGGACAAAACTACTGGTCGAATGTGGCTGATGCTCCTCTTCCAAGAAGAGAGCAGACCAAACGTAATGACTATAATGTTTTAAAAAGAAGAAATATTCACGAAATCACCCCTACCGGATGGAATCATGAACAGGATAATGATAAAATCATCAGAGATGATAGCGGAAAAGATGTTCTACTGGCTCAGGAAAAAGGATTTGATGTTTACACAAAAGTTCCGGACAGCAAATGCATTGCCGGTCAGAAATGGTGGAAAGAAAATAATGCGCTCTGGAAAAATGTCCGTGACAAATGGCAGACCCTTTTTGACAGACATCAAGACTTAAACTTAGAAGCAAAAGTAGATAGAAAAGCCCTTTACTCTTTATTGTTTGATTTAAAACCAAACGCGACAAAAGCAGAAAGTGATGCTATTATCGACAAGTTCGTAAAATAAAAATGTTTGTGTTAGTTGTAAAAAGCCGATAGTTTCAGGATTATCGGCTTTTTTACAGAAAAAAACCGTTTAAAAATTAATTTAAACGGTTTACCTTTATCAGTTATACTAAAAGCTTACTAATTCAAAATAGTTAAAAATGAATAAAGGTTTTTATTGTATGAATCAGAATTTGTTTAATTCTAATATTTATCCCAAAATAATTTGGTTGTCATTTTATCCCCTCCAATTGCAGCTGAAGCAGCAGTGTAATTGATACCATTTGTAGAGGAAGCTAAGTGGGAATAAACCATTCTCACAGGGACTTTTTTCTCGGCAGCATCGACAGCTGTAGATGGTGCCTGAAGTTTTGGAAAATCAAGTCTTCTGTATGCTGTCCAGGCTTCAAATCCTCTGTTATAATAGGCAATCCACATTTGATATGCGATTCTTTCTTTAGCATTACTTCCTATTGCGGTGGCGAAAGCAACATTAGTTTGTGCGAGATAAGCTGCAATATCTGTATCTGCTACCCCCCAATATTTCATACTTGCCGTAATACCATTAGTATAATGCGTACCTGCAGCACCAACTGCCCATCCTCTGTTAGCAGCATCGGCTAACAAAAAAGATGTTTCAGCATAATCAAAAAGGTCTCCTTTGAAATTGATTTCTTTTAAGGCTGGGTTGAATAAAGAAACAGTAACAATATCAGCTTTCAAACCATACGGTGCACCCACATATACACCTCCTTTTTTAGAAGCTGGATCAAAGTAGAAGTCTCTTCTGGGATCCTTAAGATCATTTAAGGCATCTGCGAATAAGCCTGATATAGCAAAATCTGCCCTACTTTTAAAATCTTCGTAGTTTGGATTGAAATGTGGTTTAGCAGACGTGTATTGAAAAATAGCATTGTCAGCATTGCTTGTCATTGCACCCGAATTGTAAGCACTTTCAACCAAAGTTTTAGCAAGAGCCGTATCTACATCTGATAATTGCATTCCTAATCTAATTTGAATAGAATTTCCGTATTTCTTCCACTTGGCAACATCTCCTTTATAAATTAAATCCGCTCCGTCAAAACTACCATATGACGTGTTTAATTTACTTATCGCTGCAGTTAAACGACTTGCCAAGTCTTTGTAAATGGTAAGTCCGTCATCATATTTTGGCAGCCAGTTACCAGTCTTTATCGCATCAAAATAAGGTACATTACCGTAAAGATCTACCAGAGTCTGGTATACCTGTACAATCTGAATTTCCAGAATTGCAATTTTATTTTGTTTTACAGCAATTGCCTGAGCGTCTAATACGGGTGCGTTTGCAATTTTATTCTGAGCATCGATTAAGTCTTTCAGCACATCTCTGTAAAGTAATTGCCAGTTAGCATTTCCCAACGAACGGGCGGCCATCTCATATCTGGATTCATCCGGATAAGCAATCGCTGACCATTGCTGTACATACAATCTGAAATTATTTCTATTGGCAGATGCATTGTTTAAAAAAACAGCATATTGTTCCTGTGCTGAAGACATAAGAGCCTCAGGAACAGGTTTAACATATGCTTTAGTATCCTCGTTTAAATCTTCGAGATTGTCGCAGGAGTTTAAACTTAATGCTAAGATTACAAACAGTATAGGGTATTTTAATTTCTTCATTTTTTTGATTTTTAGAATTGAACTTTTACACTAAAGCTAATTTCTCTTACTGATGGCATAACACCAGTTTGGAATCCCTGGAAATTTCCGGAACTAAAACCAGCCTCAGGGTCTGCATATGGTAAGTTTTTGTGAATAATCCATAGGTTGCTTCCATTTGCGGCAAAAGTCACATTATTCATAAATGTTCCCTCTAAAAGCTTTGCTGGTAATTGATAGGCAATAGAAACCTCTCTTAATTTGACATAAGAGGCGTCATATACAAATGCCTGATTTGGAAAAGATTTGTATCCTAAGTTAGATTCTCCTTTATCAGTTGTAACCGCCGCTCTCACTTTATTAGGAGTGCCATCAGCCTGAACACCCGGTAAGATTTGACCTCCTGGTTTTACATCATTAAGCTTATTACGAATTGGATTCCCTAAATCATTTGTTCCAACGGTATTTTGATAAAGACCACTTGCTTGCCCATACGCCTGATCTAATGAAAAGACATCTCCTCCTTTTTTAATATCAATTAAAAAGCTAAAAGTTAATCTTTTGTAATTAAAAATATTGTTGATACCGCCTGTCCAGTCCGGAGTTACATTTCCAATATCCACGTTACTCACTCTATCGTAGTTTCCATTTGGCAATACCACTCTTTCTCCATTTAAATATCTGTACCCGGAACCTTTAATTACTCCAAGTGGCTGGCCCGGAATGGCATTTAAGCTTGTTCCCTGATTAAAAGTACCTATAACTACCTGCTGAAGACCATCTGCTAACGATACAACTTTACTCTCGTTTTTATTCCAGTTGATTTTTGAAGTCCAGGAGAAATTTTGTGTTTTTACAGGAACTAAAGTAAGCGTCAATTCTAAACCTTTATTTGTAAGTTTTCCGGCATTGGTTGTTGTTCCGCTGTATCCTGTCTCAGAACCTGTAGTGATATCCATAATCAGGTCTTTAGTCGTAGTTTTATAAACAGAAGCTTCAAGACCAATTCTTCGCTTAAAGAATTGCAACTCAATTCCGGCTTCCTGACCATCAATAGTTTCAGATTTTAAGTTGGGATTTTTACGTATATTTTCATTGGAAAATATTGGATTATCATTAAAATTAGTACCCTTAGTGTAAACCGGACTAATTACATGTACCTCGGCATCATTTCCCGTTTGAGCAAAATTAACCCGTAACTTACCAAATTCTAACCAGGGTAAATTCAAATGTTTACTAAAAATATAAGTTCCTGTAACAGACGGATAATTGTACTTCGAATCTTTTGAAGGCAGCGTAGATGATTCATCTATTCTAAAAGTTCCTTCAATGAAAAAAGTTTCCTTGTAATCGAAAGAGGCACTTGCATAGGCACTATTGACTCCACGTTCATCTAAAAATTCCCTTGGATTTTCTATGCCGCTAACGGAATTAGAAAGTGCATACATTTTTGGAATTAACAATCCCCCGTTTGTTGATGCTCGTATAGAACTCAGTCTGCTTCTTCTGCTTGATGCTCCAAGTAATCCCCTAAAGTTAAAGTCTTCTGCAATTTTCGTTTTAAAATTCAGTAACAGGTCAAGATTAATTTCTCTGAATCTCTTGTCGTATCTGGAATACCCTGAAATATTGCTGTCTACACCCGATCCTACAGCTACTCTTTCTTCCTGAGTTTCTGCATAGGTATCTAATGCTCCTCTTCCTGTTACAGAAAACCAGTTTGTAATTTCAGTGTTAATGGTAAAGTTACCAAAGAAACGATCCCTGCTAAAATTGTTGTAATTCTCATATCTTCCAAAATAAGGGTTGTCCCAATATAGAGGAGTTGTATTTGTGGTAGATCTGGGATTCCAGGTAATATTTTTACCTGTTGACAGATAGGCACGTTCCTGCTCTTTAAGATCTACATCAGTATGCCACCATTGTCTGAAACTCCCCAGAATATTATCTGAATATCCCGTATCGTTTAATCCTGTTCCGCCGGAAGCAATATAATTTGCAGTTGCGGCGATCTCTGTTTTACTGCTTACTTTATAGCTCCCCGAAAAATTAAAGTTGTTTTTCTTTATGGAGCTATTAGGCAAGATTCCCGTCTGATCAAAATTAGTATAACCAAATCTAAAAGTTCCATTTTCATTTCCATTACTGATCGCAATATTGTTTGTATAAGTCGTAGCGTGTTTAAAAAAGGAAAGTGGATCGTTTTTAGCAGCCATCCATGGTGAAGTTTTCCCAAAAGTGGATAATTCAGGATAATAAGAATTCCAGTTATATACTCGTTGAGATGAATTGAATGCCGGACCCCATGAAGCATCTTCTGATACTATTGTTGGAAACGACCCTTGTCCCAAATCTACTTTTGAACTGAATACAGAACTGTCCCCACCACCGTATTGTTTCTGATACTGAGGAAGTGTTTTTTTGTCAGCAGTCCCGGTTGAGATACCTGAGCTAAAGGAAATCCCTAGCCCTTTTCCTTTTCTTCCCTTTTTAGTGGTGACAATAATTACACCATTCCCTGCTCTTGAACCATACAGGGCAGATGCCGCAGCTCCTTTAAGTACGTTTATAGTTTCAATGTCATCAGGGTTAATATCTGACGCAGCATTTCCATAATCAAAACCGGAACGCCCCATCTTTTGCTCAGCCGAGTTCGAATTGTCATTGTTTAGCGGTATACCGTCAACGACCCAAAGAGCCTGATTGTTTCCGGTAATTGATTTGGAACCACGTATGACCACATTGGTCGATCCTCCGATATTACCACTTCTTTTTATTTCAATACCAGCCACTTTACCTGCGATTGAATTAGAAACATTTCCGGTATTCACTTTTGTCAGATCTTCCCCGTTGACCTCCTGTGTCGCATAACCAAGAGACTTTCGATCTCTTTTAATTCCTAATGCAGTTGTCACCACAACCCCTTCCAGTTCTTGTGCATTGTCAGTTAATTTAACATTAATCATCGATGCTGTCGCTGGTACCTCCTGGGTCTTCATTCCGATATAACTAAATACCAATACCTGATTCGATGCTACCCGAATAGCATATTTTCCGTCAAAATCGGTCTGAGTTCCTAATTTCGTTCCTTTAACCAAAACACTAACGCCGGGCAAAGGCATTCCTGCATTGTCAGAAACTTTTCCTGTCACTGTTTTTTCCTGTGCAAAAGTAAATTGCAAAACAAGCGCGAAAAACAGGGACATTAATCCTTTTAATTTTTGTTTCATGATTTTTAATTTTAAAATTATGGGCCGAACTTATTAAATTAAAATATTTTTAACAAGAATAATTATATATTTAACATTATGAAATGTAAACTTTATACTACTTTAAAAACAATTATAAAATATCAAGTACAGTAAAATCTTACATTAATAAGATTTATTTCAATGTTTTAACAAAACTGCTAGAGAGTAAAAACAGCAAATAGAAAATTCAAAAAAAAAAGTGCTGTAAGTCACATTTGAAATTTCATTAAACCGTTTTGCAGAAAAATAAAAAACCGTCCAAAATTTATTCAGACGGTTTATCCTTATTTCTATTAATAACTACAAGGGTACTAATTCAAAATAATTAAAAATGAATAATAAGGAGAATATCTCTAATCTCTAAAAATCAGCATTTGTGGATATTTGTATGGATTGTTTAAGAATGACTCTTCTGTGGTATCTGAGCTGCAAATTTGGCCTAAACTGACCTCTCGAATTTTGCATTTAAACAACGTAGGAAAATTAATATAATATATTTATATATGCAAATAAAATCTTACTTTATTTTTAAAATATATTTCATAAATCTTATATATGCTTATTTTAACAAACCTAAAAACCACATATTCAAATATTTAAGCAAAAAAAAAGCCGATAGTGAATTACCATCGGCTTCTTTAAATCTATTTAATAAAGTTTACATTCTCTCCGGAACTTCAATTCCTAATAAGGTAAAAGCAGCTTTTATAACTTCAGCCACTTTTTGGGAGAGCTGGACTCTGAATACTTTTTTAGTCAGATCAACTTCGCCTAAAATATGTACGGACTGATAAAATGAGTTGTATTCTTTTACCAGATCGTAAGTATAATTAGCAATTAAGGCCGGACTGTGATTCTGCGCGGCATTTTGAATTACTTCCGGGAAAAGTTCGATTTGTTTTACGAGTTCCTTTTCTTTTTCGTGTAACGCTGTCGTATCTGTTTTACTTGAAAAATCGAAATCGGCTTTACGAATAATCGACTGGATTCTGGCGTACGTATATTGAATAAACGGACCTGTATTTCCTGCAAAATCTACTGATTCTTCCGGATTGAACAAAATACGTTTTTTAGGATCTACTTTTAAAATGTAATATTTAAGGGCACCAAGACCAATTGTTTTGTACAATTTCTCTTTTTCTTCGGCAGAATAACTATCCAGTTTTCCTAAATCCTCAGAAATTTGTTTTGCCGTATCGGTCATATCCTGCATTAAATCATCGGCATCTACGACGGTTCCTTCACGGCTTTTCATTTTTCCGGAAGGTAAATCCACCATTCCGTATGATAAATGATACAAACTTGAAGCCCAGTCGAAGCCTAATTTTTTCAGGATTAAGAATAAAACTTTAAAGTGATAATCCTGCTCGTTACCGACCGTATAAACCATTCCGCCAACATCGGGCATATCTTTCACACGCTGAATGGCCGTTCCGATATCCTGGGTCATATAAACGGCTGTTCCGTCTGAACGAAGTACAATTTTACGATCCAGACCTTCATCTGTCAAATCAATCCAGACTGAACCATCAGGATCTTTTTCGAAAACCCCTCTATCAAGTCCAACCTGAACGACGTCTTTCCCTAGTAAATACGTATTACTTTCGTAATAATATTTGTCAAAATTAACACCAAGATTAGCGTACGTAGTCGCAAAGCCGTCATAAACCCACTGGTTCATCATTTTCCACAGTGTGATCACTTTTTCATCACCGGCTTCCCATTTTTTAAGCATATCCTGGGCTTCCATAATAATTGGAGCCTGTTTTTTGGCTTCTTCCTCTGTTTTACCGGATTCCATCAATTGAGAGATTTCAGCTTTATACGCTTTATCAAACTCTACATAATATTTCCCTACTAATTTATCTCCTTTTAAATTAGAACTTTCCGGAGTTTCTCCGTTTCCGAATTTCTCCCACGCCAGCATCGATTTGCAGATATGAATTCCACGATCGTTGATGATTTGTGTTTTATATACTTTTTTACCTGAGGCTTTAATAATTTCCGCAACGGAATATCCTAACAGATTGTTACGAACGTGTCCCAGGTGCAAAGGTTTGTTGGTATTTGGCGAAGAATATTCGACCATAATGGCTTTCTCCTCCGGATTCGGAGTTGCATAACCAAATTTTGCATTGTCTTTTATTTCATTAAAGAAATTCAAATAATAACTATCGGCAATTACAATATTTAAAAAACCGGATACTACGTTGAAACGCGCTACTTCAGTAACATTTTCAACCAGATAATTTCCAATTTTATTTCCTAACTCGACCGGATTGCTTTTAATCACTTTTAATAAAGGAAATAGCACCATGGTAATATCGCCCTCAAACTCTTTTCTGGTAGTCTGAAACTCAATTTTATCAACAGTAACATCAAATAATGCTTGTATTGCTTTTTGTATAGAAGGTGTAAGAATTTGTGATAACGACATGTAAACTTATTTTAAAGTGAGCAAATATACTGCTTATTCATCAATTAGAGAAAATCAAAAACATATAAAATTCCTGAAAAGAGTCAGAATTTCACAAAAAACTCAATGTTTCAATTGTTAAAATTATCAAAAAACTAAAACCTTAATCCATTATAAAACAGCAGATCTTCCAAAAAAACAAAATTTATTTTAATTTTTCTGTAACATATCCACCACAAAAGAGTCTTAATAGGGACTTTGAATTTATTTCCAAAGAAAAAAAGAAAAACTAAAAACAAGCATCATCATCAATCAAATCAAATCAATCAGTTACCACATTATGAAATTAAAATTCTTTCTGTTTGCATTACTTGGTGTAATGGCAACAGCACAGGCACAGAATTCGGGGACAGTCTCCGGAAAAATTACCGAAAAATCGAACAATGCTCCCATTTCATATGCTACGGTTTCGATCAAAGACAACGGAAAAGTAGTTTCGGGAGTAAATACAGATGATAATGGTGATTTCAGCATTAAAAATCTAGCTTTAAAAAACTATACCATCGAAATTCAGTACATTGGATTCCGAAAATATATCGGATCTGTTATTTTAAGTGACAACAAAAAGGAAGCAATTGTAAAAGTATCTCTTGAAGAAGAAGCGACTCAGCTAAAAGGCGTAAACATTGTAAACGAACGCTCGACAATAGAACAAAAAATTGACCGAAAAGTAGTTACTGTCGGAAAAGACCTTACTACAGCGGGAGCTTCGGCATCTGATATTATGAACAATATTCCTTCTGTAAACGTTGATCAGGATGGAAAACTTTCGCTTCGCGGAAATGATAATGTTCGTGTTTTAATTGACGGAAGACCCAGTAATATTGACCCTGCCCAGTTATTAAAACAGATTCCTTCAACTTCTATCAAGAAAATTGAGCTGATTACCAATCCAAGTGCCAAATACAATCCGGAAGGAATGTCAGGAATTATCAACATTATTTTGCATAAAAATGCAAACACTGGTTTTAACGGAAGTTACAGCGGTGGAATTACTTTTGGTGAAACGGCCAAATACAATCAGTCACTGGATTTGAATTACAAAACCGGAAAAGTGAACTTTTTCGGGAATGTGGGACAAAACTTCGGAACTTATTTTAATGATGGCCTGATCAGAAGATTTGATGAGAATATTATACAGGATCTGGACATTAAAAATGAGAATGATTCTTACCTCTACAAAATTGGTATGGATTTCCTGATCAACGATCACAATACTTTGTCTTTTTACACGAATCAGAATAAATCGACCGGAAAAGGATTTGTAGATACTGATATTGATTATAACAATGGGGATCCGGATATTAAAAACATCTTTCAAAAATCTAAATATTCAGGACCTGAAGAAACCGGTACGTATAATTTAGCCTATAAACATATTTTCAAAAAAGAAGGCCATACTTTAGATTTTGAAGGAAACTACAGCGATAGCAAAGAAACTCAAAATGCCAATTTTGATACTAAAACGACAGCTCCCGATAATACGGTGAATAATATAATTTACAACGATTTGATTAAAAGCGATCGTCAGTTAAGCACACTTAACATTGATTATGTAAATCCATTAAGCGAAAAATCAACCCTTGAAGCCGGTGCCGAAGCCAGAATTACCAGAACAGGCAATGATTATGCCACTGGAAATCCTGTTGTTGCGGCAAAAGATCAAATGTCGAATTACACTTATGACACGGATATTTATTCTGCTTATGTAACTTTCGGACAGAAATTCAAAAAATTCAGTTATCAGGTAGGAGCCCGTTTTGAAAGTTATAAAGTGGCGGCCAATCTGAATTACGGTAAAGAAAAATTTGATGATGATTACATTACGCTGTATCCTTCTGCTTATTTGACGTACAACTTAAATGAGAAAAATACGTTACAGCTTAGTTACAGCCGTCGTGTAGACCGACCAAGTTTAGAACAGACAAAACCTATCCGTGAATTTTCTACTCCTTTGGTAACTTCACTTGGAAATCCGGAACTGAGACCTCAGTTTACTAATTCAGTTGAAGTAAATTATACCAAAACATTAGAAAAAGGAAGTTTTACTGCCGGAGTATTTGTAAGACAAATCAATGATCAGATCAGCAGAATTTTATATCCAGATGTGGCCGACCTGACTGGTAAAAAACAAATTATGTCTTTTACCAACTACGATAGCAATACCGCTTATGGATTTGAAGCGTCTTTTAATTATAAAATTGCAAAGTGGTGGGACATCTCTCCGTCTATTGATTTCTCGAGTATTAATCAGCAAGGGATTGTATTTTTATATGATAGCCCAACCAAAACCAGTAATCCAGTCGAAAGAAAAATTACTGTATCGGCTTTCAATGCTCGTATGAACTCTAATTTTAAAGTAAATAAACGTTTAAGCTTCCTGTTATTCGGATTTTATAAAGGGCCAAGTGACGGACTTCAAAATAACAGTCATGAAATGTACAAAATGGACATAGGTTCACGTTATACATTGTTAGACAACAAGATGAATATCAGCGTACGTTTTAATGACGTATTCAATACGATGAAATATGCTTTTGATACGATGTATCCTTATCCACAGGCAGGGCAGTTTACCTGGGAGAGCCAAACCGTGTATTTAGGTTTAACCTATAACTTTGGAGGAGGAAAAATCAAAAAACTGCAACGTAAACAAAGAGAAGACAACACTAATAAAGACGGTGGCGGAATGTTTTAGTCCCGCTTTTATTAGCCAATTTTAAATAATTTCTTGTAGAGAAAAGGCCTGGAGTTTGCCAACTTCAGGCCTTTTTTATTGGCAATCAAGAGTGAGGTAAATCAAAAATTAGCTCTTATTTTTTTTATTTCCTGAGAATCTGCTGTTTCCGACTGATCCGTAATGGCAGAAGAATGATAAAAAGTAGGCTGTAATGTTTCCTGCAATACCTGAATATTTGAAGATCTCAAACCTCCCCCGGGCATGATTATAATCCTGTCGCCGGCTAATTTTTGAATTTTCTCTAAAACTGAAATTCCTTCCAGAACATTTACGCCCTGTCCCGAGGTCAGAATGGTTTTAAAACCGCAGTCGATCACATCTTCCAGCGATTGCTCTACGTTTTCCACCACATCAAAAGCCCTGTGAAAAGTACAGGAAAGCGGACTGGCTAAATCTACCAGTTCTTTATTCCTTACTTTATTAACACTGCCATCTTCCTTTAAAACACCAAAAACAAACCCATCAACACCCAATTTTTTGAATTGTTTGATGTCTTGTTTCATTTCGATCAGTTCCTCATCCGAATAAACAAAATCTCCGCCCCGCGGCCTGATAATGACGTGCATTTTAATCGACAATTGTTCACGGACTCTTACGCCTAAAATATAGTTAGGCGTTGTTCCTCCAAGTTGCATATTTTCACACAATTCGATTCGGTCTGCCCCGTTTTCCTGGGCAATTATTGCCGATTCGTAATTGAAACAGGCTATTTCGAGTTGATTTTTTTTCATTTTTTACGTTATAATAACATTTTCCTGCAAAGGTTCTTCGTTTCTTAAATCAAAAACTAAACAGGTCAAAAATAAAAAACCTGTTCAGAAACTGAACAGGTTTTAATATAAAATTAAGACAGAAAGTTTACCATTTAATAATAACACTTCCCCAAGTGAATCCACTTCCGAAAGCAGCTAAAACAACGGTATCTCCTGTTTTTATTTTTCCTTGCTCCCACGCTTCTGTCAAAGCGATCGGAATAGAGGCCGCAGTGGTATTTCCATATTTCTGGATGTTATTGTATACCTGATCATCTGACAATTTGAATTTGTTCTGAATGAATTGTGAAATTCTCAAATTCGCCTGATGTGGAATCAGCATATTAATATCCGAAACTTGTAAACCATTTGCTTCCAAACCTTCGTTGATTACCTCCGCGAAACGAACTACTGCGTTCTTAAACACAAATTGCCCGTTCATGTACGGATAATAACTTTCGTCATTCGGATCATTATCTGCCAGAATATCGGTTACCCAGCGCGCTCCCATTCCCGGTGCCTGTAAAGCCAGCTCTTCAGCATGCTGTCCTTCTGAATGTAAATGGGTTGACAAAATTCCTTTTGTCAAATCTTCTTCACGGCTTAAAACAGCTGCTCCTGCCCCATCTCCAAAAATGACCGAAACACCACGTCCGCGGGTTGTCATGTCCAATCCTGTTGAATGCACTTCAGAACCAATTACTAAAATATTTTTATACATTCCGGTTTTGATATACTGGTCTGCCACTGAGATTCCGTAAATAAAACCAGAACATTGATTTCTGACATCTAAAGCACCAACAGTTCTCAACCCTAAATCACGTTGTACCAAAACTCCTGGTCCTGGAAAATAGTAATCCGGACTTAATGTAGCAAAAACTACAAAGTCAATATCTTCTTTGGCAATGCCGGAACGTTCGATTGCAATTTTAGCTGCTTTTACTCCCATAGAAGTTGTGGTATCCTCTCCACGAATGATGTGTCTGCGCTCCTGAATTCCTGTTCTTTCCTGAATCCATTCGTCATTGGTATCAATAATTTTAGACAAATCATCGTTGGTCACAACATTAGAAGGAACATAATACCCTAAGCCCGCTATTTTTGAATGATACATATTCTTTTTATTATTTGTTAAAAAATTGGATTGCAAATCTAAGTATACTTTAAAACATAAGCGTACAAATTACTATTTTTTTCGTAATTGACAATTTAATATACTTTAATAATAACTTATATTGATTCGTTTTAAATTTCAATAAAGCAATAAATTCCTATAAAACTTAAAAAAAGTTAAATTTCAAACTTAAAATGTAACAAGACTAAAGTATTTTAGACAAACATTTATGACTACCATTTTTTAAACCCCTAAAATTCAAATTATGAAATTAAAGGTTACACTATTATTATTTCTAAATTTTAGTTTTTTTGGCTTTGCACAAGAAAACCTGACTTATCAAAAGCCTTCTAAATCGATTTTAGATTTAGCAGATTACGAAAGGGCTCCTTCTGTATCTATGGATACTAAAAAAGAATATATGCTCCTGTCTTACAGAAACACATACAAAACATTAGATGATTTAAACCAGGACGAACTTCGTCTGGCTGGATTACGAATAAATCCTGTAACTAACATTTCCAGTACAGTAACTTATATTAACAACCTGAAAGTGCGAAAAATAAACAACACAGATGAAATACAGGTTGCAGGCTTACCTGATAATCCCAAAATAAGCAATGTTCTGTGGTCACCAAATGATAAAAAAATCCTGTTTTCACACACGACCAGGTCAGGAGTTGAACTTTGGGTTTTAGATGTTGCTACTGCGAAAGCTACCAAACTTACCGAGGCAACTGTAAATGCCAATCTTGGCAATCCGTTTAGCTGGTTTTTAGACAATGAAACCATATTGGTCAAAATGCTTCCTAAGAACAGACAACCTTTACTGGATTCCAAAAAAGACCTGCCAACGGGACCAATTGTTTCGAATACTTCAGGAGAAAAATCCCAAAACAGGACCTATCCGGATATGTTGAAAAACAAAAATGATGAAATTAATTTTGAAAACAGCGTGACTTCAGAATTATACAAGGTAAGCCTTAACGGAACCGCTACCTTATTTAAGGAAGCTGCTATGTTTGCCGGAGAAAGAATTTCCCCTGACGGCAATTACATTATGCTGACCACGATTCAGAAACCATTCTCTTACGTAGTTCCTTTAAACAGGTTTCCTTCTAAAACTGTTGTTTATGACAGCAGAGGAAAAGAAATTAAAGTCGTTAACGAAGTTCCTTTAAACGAAATTATTCCTAAAGGTTTTATGGCGGTACGAAAAGGAAAAAGAGAAATGAGCTGGAGAAATGACAGACCTGCTACTTTGGCTTATGTGACTGCTTTAGACGAGGGAAATCCTGCAAATAAGACAGACTTCAGAGACGAAGTTTTTCTTTGGGATGCTCCTTTTACAAGTGATCCGATTACCCTGGTAAAATTACCACAGCGTTTTTCGGGTATAACCTGGGGGAATGATAATATTGCCATTGTTTCTGACGAATGGTATGATACCCGTAATGTAAAAACATACTTAATTAATCCATCTACTCCGGGACAGGCCCCAAAGGTAATTACCGACAGAAATTCTCAGGATGTTTATTCCGATCCGGGTACTTTCGAAACCAGAAAAAACGAGTATAACAAATATGTATTAGCCCTTGAAAAAGACAATGCATACCTTATCGGGGAAGGATACACCAAAGAAGGTCAGTTTCCATTTATAGATGAATTCAATTTTAAAACCTTAAAAAACAAACGTCTTTATACTTCTTCCTATAAAGACAAAAAAGAAGATTTAATAGAAATTGAAGATTTTAAGACCGGAAAAGTGCTGGTGCAAATCCAGTCTAAAAATGATTATCCGAATTATTACTTCAGAAACATCAAAAAACAAAACAGCCTGACGCCTATTACAGCTTTCAAAAATCCTTTCGAAAGTATTAAAAATGTCAGCAAGGAAGTAATCAAATACAAACGTAAGGACGGGGTTGAACTTTCGGGAACCTTATATCTTCCTGCGGGTTATGACAAAGCAAAAAAGGAAAAATTACCTTTGTTAATCTGGGCATATCCGGCGGAATACAAAGACAAAAACAGCGCGGGTCAATCAACTCAAAACCCAAATGAGTTTACTTTTCCGTATTACGGATCATTTGTGTATTGGGTGACAAAAGGATATGTAGTTTTAGACGATGCGGCTTTCCCGATTATCGGTGAAGGAACCACAGAACCGAATGACAATTTTATTTCACAATTAGTAGATAATGCCGAAGCGGCCATCAATGCCGTTGACGCCTTAGGTTATATCAACAGAAAAAAGGTCGCTATCGGAGGGCATTCGTACGGTGCTTTTATGACGGCTAATTTATTAACACATTCCAATCTTTTTGCCTGTGGAATTGCCAGAAGCGGTGCTTACAACAGAACTTTGACACCATTCGGATTTCAAAGTGAACAGCGCAATTACTGGGAAGCCCCAGAAGTTTACAATACAATGTCTCCTTTTATGAATGCTGATAAAATGAAAACACCGCTTTTGCTGGTTCATGGTGAAGCCGATAATAATCCGGGAACTTTTACCTTACAAACAGAGCGTTATTTCCAGGCTTTAAAAGGATTGGGGGCTCCTGCAAGAATGGTAATTTTACCTAAAGAAGCGCATGGATATGTTGCCAAAGAGAACATCCTTCATTTGCTTTGGGAACAGGATCAGTTTTTAGAAAAATATTTGAAAAACTAATTCTTTAAGGTACAAAGGTTCAGAGTCGCAGAGGGGCAAAGGTTTCTTTTTTTTAGTTGGTGAGGCTCTGAGGTACTGAGGTGCTAAGTTTTTTTTAAATACAAAACCCGACAGGTTTTTGAAACCTGTCGGGTTTTGTATTAAGTATCCAATATTTTTTTCTTATAAATAATTTAAGGCCAGAAAAACACTTTCTTCAACCGGTAAATCAATTTCACTCTCAAAGAAAACCAGTTGTCGTTTATATACTGATTCTATCAGATAATGATTTCCCCGAAAATAAGTTCTTCTGATTTTAACAGGCAAATTAGATTCCGGAACCATTTTAAACTGATGCGGATACACTAACGTTTTATGTGTTTCGTCCTCGTAAGGAACTAATAAATGTGTTGCTACTTCATTGACTTCTCCAAAAAGGGACGCTACATATTTCGTTTCAGGGTCTTCATAAATTTTTGTCGGATTGTCTTTTACAATGATTTCACCGCTTCTCATTACAATAGCTTCATCAGCAAACGACAAAGCATCTGTACTGTCATGAGTGGCAATGATACAGGTAATTCCTTTTTGTTTTAAATAGCGGAATAAATTTCTTCGCAACGCATTTTTACGAAAGGCATCTATCTGGCTGAACGGTTCGTCCAGTAAAATAACCTCGGGTTCCAGAGCTAAAACTCTAACCAAAGCTACTCTTTGCTGCTGTCCTCCACTCAAAAATTTGGCTTTCACATTCGCAAACTGATCCATTTCTACCATTTCCAGTAATTCCTGAACACGCAGTTTTTTCATGTTGGCAAAACCATTCGAAAGAAACTTCCCTACGTTTTCTGCTACCGTTTCATAGGGAGACAAATCAAAATCCTGTGCCAGATATTTCATAAAAGGCATTCCGGGAATCAAATTGTGTTTAGGTCCTAAAACAGGTTTTTCATTATAATAAATCTCGCCTTCATCTAAATCATACAATCCATACATAAGCTTCAGGAGTGTGCTTTTTCCGCAGCCACTTTCTCCTATAATAGCAATATTCTGCCCTTTTTCTATTGAAAAAGTCACATTATTAATAACCGGCGCATCCGTATACGAAAAGGAGATATTTTTTATATCAAGCATTGAATTCTAATTGAGGGTTCAAATTTACAATCTTTAAAACCGAAAGTCAAAAAAAAAGCTGTTCATTACGAACAGCTTTTTTCAAATTATATTGTATAGCAATTATTTTCCAGCTTCTGTCTTAGCATCATTTACCATTTTGTCATTTGCAGTAATAGCAAATTCAACACGACGGTTTTGAGTTCTTCCTTCCGGAGTATCATTAGTGGCAATAGGATCAGCAATCCCTAAACCTGAAGTTTTAAAACGGCTTGATTTTAATCCTTTCGCTACTAAATAAGACTGCACAGCCGCAGCTCTTTGTCCTGAAAGTGTCAGATTGTATTCCGGTTTTCCGGTATTATCTGTATATCCAAAAATTTCAATATTAGTATCTCCGTATTCATTAAATACAGGAACTAATTTATCTAAATTTGCTTTTGCCTGAGTGGTAAGCGTTGATTTATTAGTATCAAAACGAACTGCATTTTCATTTAAAGTTAAGTGAATACCTTCCCCTACTCTTTCAACATCAGCGCCCGGTAAAGCCTGATCGATTTCACGCGCCTGCTTATCCATTTTATTTCCGATAAGTGCTCCTGTTCCACCTCCTACAGCAGCTCCAATTGCAGCTCCTAAGGCAGCGTTTCCGCCTTTACCTAAATTGTTTCCTAAAATACCACCAATAATACCACCGGCAACTACTCCGATTCCGGCGCCTTTTTGTGTGTTATTTGCATTTTTTACGGAATCACAACTTATAAAAAAACTTGTTAATACAAGTAAACTACTCAAACCTAAAACTGTTATCTTTCTCATTTTTATTCTTTTTAATATTAATTAGCTCTTTGAAACTGGTACGTTACCTCTTTGGTCTGACCGCCAACATTAATGGTGTCGATTAGCTGGAACGAATTATCACTTAAGCCTGCTACTTTTAGCAAATAGCCTGATTTTACATTTTTTGATTTTGTACCGGGCTCAACAATTTTAAGAACAAAAAGCCCCTGATTATTGATACTCCATACAATTGGAGACGTAAACGCAGTACAGCTTGGTGCGGTTAGTGTCATTGTACCTTTATTATTATTTGAAATAAAATTCCAGGTACTACCAATAAAACATTTTGAATCGGCAAGATCAAAGGAGTTTACTTTTATATAGTCAGAACCAGGATAAGAAACATTGGTAAGAACCCAATTTCCTTTAATAGCTACTTGAGAAGGTCTGTCAAGTTTAGTAGAAAGCGGTGTCGCTTCAGTTGAAGCTGTTGACGAAGCTGATTTACACGCAAAAAACATTGTGGCAATCAAGCAAATGAAAATAATTTTCTTCATTTTATACATTTATTTAAGTTAATACTTACACGTTTAACAATTATTATAGCGCAAATATACGATTCATAGAAATAGTTTCCTTCCAGAATCTGATTATTTTCTTTCAAAATTAACACTTGCGACATTTTGTCATTCTAAAAAGAATTGGTATTCTATTTGACTAAATGAAAGTCATCACATTAAACTAAAAATTAAAAAATATGACAACAGGTAAAATTAATGTTTCAGTAGAAAACATCTTTCCCTTAATCAAAAAATTCTTGTACAGCGACCACGAAATCTTTTTACGTGAGCTGGTTTCAAACGGAACCGATGCTACTTTAAAATTAAAACACCTAATAAGTATTGGTGAGGCAAAAGTAGAATACGGGAATCCGGTTATTGAAATCAAGATTGACAAAGAGGGTAAAAAAATCCACATTATCGATCAGGGTTTAGGAATGACAGCTGATGAAGTAGAAAAATACATCAATCAGGTTGCCTTTTCCGGAGCTGAAGAATTCCTGGACAAATACAAAGATTCTGCTAAAGATTCCGGAATTATTGGCCACTTTGGTCTTGGTTTCTATTCTGCATTCATGGTGGCAGAGAAAGTAGAAATCATTACGAAATCCTACAAAGACGAACCGGCTGCGCACTGGACCTGTGACGGAAGCCCTGAATTTACTTTAGAGCCTGCTGACAAAATTTCACGCGGAACAGAGATCATTCTTCATGTTGCAGAAGATTCTCTTGAATTTTTAGAAGATTCAAAAATCAGTGGTCTATTAAACAAATACAACAAGTTTATGCCGATTCCGATTAAATTCGGGACAAGAACAGAAACACTTCCAAAACCGGAAGATGCTCCTGAAGATTACGTAAATGAAACTGTTGAAAAAGACAACATCATCAACAATCCAAACCCGGCCTGGACCAAACAGCCGACTGAATTATCGGATGAAGATTATAAAAGTTTCTACAGAGAATTGTACCCAATGCAATTCGAAGAGCCTTTATTCAACATCCATTTAAATGTTGATTATCCGTTTAACTTAACCGGAATTCTGTACTTCCCGAAATTAGGTTCGGACATGCAAATTCAAAAAGATAAAATTCAATTGTACCAAAACCAGGTTTACGTTACCGATAACGTAGAAGGAATTGTACCTGAATTTTTAACGATGTTAAAAGGGGTTATTGACTCTCCGGATATTCCTTTGAATGTTTCCCGTTCAGGATTACAGGCTGACGGTGCAGTGAAGAAAATTTCCAACTATATTACCCGTAAAGTAGCGGACAAACTGAAAGCTTTATTTACTGAAAACCGTACTGATTTCGAACAAAAATGGAACGATATCAAAATCGTTTTAGAATACGGAATGCTTTCTGAAGACAAATTCTACGAAAAAGCAGGTGCGTTTGTATTGTATCCGACAGTTGATGATACTTACTTTACGCTTGAAGAATTAAAAGAAAAACTGAAAGACAACCAAACCGATAAAGACGGAAAACTGATTGTTTTATACGCTGGAAATAAAGATGCGCAGCACTCTTATATTGAAACTGCAAAAGAAAAAGGATACGAAGTTTTACTTTTGGATTCTCCGATCATTTCGCATTTAATTCAGAAAATAGAAGGTGATAACAGCGATTTACGTTTCGTTCGTGTCGATTCTGATCATATTGATAATCTGATCAAAAAAGATGAAAACACGATTTCTAAATTATCTGACGAAGAAAAAGAAACTTTAAAAACTTCATTGGAATCCTATATTCCAAAAGCGTATTCTGTACAACTAGAAGCAATGGACAGCCAGGCAGCTCCGTTTATTATTACGCAACCGGAATTTATGCGTAGAATGAAAGAAATGAGCCAGTCCGGCGGCGGCGGAATGTTTGGAATGGGAAATATGCCGGAAATGTACAATCTGGTTGTTAACACCAATTCTGATTTGGCTGCGAGTATTTTAAATACAGAAGATAAAACACATCAGGAGCATTTGGTAAAACAAGCTTTAGATTTAGCTAAACTATCACAAAACCTTTTAAAAGGAGAAGCATTAACTGCTTTTGTGAAAAGAAGTTTTGAAATGATCAAATAAGATTACAGCTAATAATCTGCTTAAAAGCCTGCAAATACAACTTGCAGGCTTTTTTATTTTAAAGTCCCCAGTCCGAAACACTAGTAAATAATTAAATCTAGTACTACCTGACCGATGTAACTCATTCATTTTTAAAAAAATATTCAAAAATAGCAAGGGGTTTTATTTTTAACAAAAATTAAACCCTTACTTCCCAACATTCAAACTATTTTCTTTATTTTGCAGCAAAATCTAAAAAACCAATGAAAAAATCAATTATTGCCTTTGCTACAATTGTCCTACTGGCATCCTGCAGCAAAAAAGAAACTACGGACGGTTTACATCTTACTGGAAACATAAAAGGATTAAAAAAAGGAACATTATACATTCAAAGAGTGGTGGACACTTCTCTTGTTGCTATCGACTCGATTAAAATCGACGGGAATTCAACTTTCGAAAGAGATATCAAATTAGAATCTCCGGAAATGCTTTATTTATTCCTGGATCGTGGCGTAACAAATTCACTGGATAATAATATTTTATTTTTTGCTGAACCGGGAAATCTTAACATCGAAACGAACTTAGACAATTTTATATACGGTGCTAAAATTACCGGATCTAAAAATCAGGAGTTATATGAAGAGTATAAAAAAATAAATTCCCGCTTTAATGACGAAAACCTTAACATGGTTGAATCCAAATTTAAAGCGATCAAGAGACAGGATCAAAAAGCGGTTGACAGTATCGACGCAAAACAACAGTCTAATATCAAAAGAAAATACTTATTCGCTACAAACTTCGCTATTAACCACAAAGATCACGAAATAGCCCCTTATATCGCTTTAGCGGAGATCTACGACATCAATATTAAATTTCTGGATACCATTCAAAAATCAATGACTCCAAAAGTAGCACAATCTCTTTACGGCAAAAAACTAACAAAGTATGTTAGTGATATTAAAAAATCAGAGCAGAAATAATTTTCTGAACATTATAAAATTACCAAGACGTCCTGAAAATTCAGGGCGTTTTTTTTGATCCAATACGAAATTTCAATTTTCAAATTCCAAATTCCAAATTCCAAGGTGCGGACCAACACTAAATGTTATGGAAAAACATAAAAAAATAGGCATTATTATTTTTTACCGCAAAGAAACGCAAAGATTTTTATCTAAGAATGTTTTAGAAAGCACAAAGTTCGCAAAGCAAAGTCAATAAAGCTTTGCGAACTTTGCCTTTATAAAAGCCCAGAGTAAAAAACTTAGCGTTCTTTGCGGTATTTTTTTCTCTCTCCGCAAGTTTTGAAATTGATCCCCTATTCCAATTGAAGTCGCGGTTGGAATTTGGAATTTGAAAATTGGAATTTAATTTAAGTTTAAAGCAAAAAAAAACCATCACAAAAGTGATGGTTAATTTACGTTGAGCCGGCGGAGGGACTCGAACCCACGACCTGCTGATTACAAATCAGCTGCTCTAGCCAACTGAGCTACGCTGGCGACTCATTACGGGTGCAAATATAAAGTGGTTTTTTTTATTTTCCAAAATAAATTTACCCTTTACTTTAAATAAAAAAACCACCACTAAAAAGTGATGGTTTTACGCTGAGCCGGCGGAGGGACTCGAACCCACGACCTGCTGATTACAAATCAGCTGCTCTAGCCAACTGAGCTACGCTGGCGACTCATTACGGGTGCAAATATAAAGCGGTTTTTCGTTTTACCAAAATATATTTGCACTTTTTTATACTTTTTTTTGCTTACAATTCGTTGATTTTAGCAATCAATTGATTAGCAGTTTCTTCCAATTCAACATTGATTTGTTTGAAGTGCGCTTTTTTGTTTTCAACGTTCTTAGCATTCACTTTTGTGATCAAAGTGTCAAAAGCAGCGATAGCCTGATCAATCAAAGCATTCGTTTCCGGAGTAGGATTTCCTGTAGTAGACATTTCGAATAAGTAAATTGCCTCAATAATATCTCCCAATACGAAGTTGATGTCTTTCTTTAAATTTTTAACGTTTGCCATTTTTATTTTTATTTTAATTTGCGACTGCAAAAGTACATATAATCTTTCTATTACGTGCTATGAAATGTAAATTTCTAAAATTGAAGCTTTTCCGGTCAGGATAAATGCATTTATCTCAGCCGGAACCAAAACTGTATCTCCTTTGCTATACGATTGTTTAAATCCGTCGTATTCAATTTCAAAACTTCCTTCAATACACATATAAACGGTAAAAGTTTCTCCTGTTTTCGAAACAGCAACTTTATCTTCTAAAGGAATAAAATTGGTTGTAAAATACGGGCAATCAACTACTGTATTGGATACGTTCGTCTTGGTCTCATATTTTTTCTGCGTCTCTACTTTATTATAGTTTATAGCATCGAGCGCTAAATCTACATGAAGCTCTCTGGTGTTTCCCTCTGCATCTTTACGATCGAAATCATACAAACGATACGTAATATCGGAAGTCTGCTGGATTTCGGCCACCACCAAACCGGCACCGATTGCATGAACCGTTCCGGTCTCCAAAAAGAAAACATCGCCAGGTTTTGCTTTCACATCATCTAAAATTGAAACTAAAGTTTTGTCATTTAAATGTTTCAGATATTCTTCTTTACTGGAATTTTCTTTAAATCCCACAATGATCCTTGCTTCAGGATCAGCCTGCGTTACGTACCACATTTCGGTTTTACCAAAAGAATTGTGACGCTCTTTTGCCAGTTTATCGTTGGGATGTACCTGTATGGAAAGGTCTTCACGGGCATCTAAATATTTAAAAAGCAATGGAAATTGTTTTCCGAAACGCTCATAAACTTTTGTTCCCAGGATTTCTTTTGGCATTTCTTCAATCAGATCCATTAGGGATTTACCTTTCAAAGATCCGTTAGACACTACACTTACGTCGCCTTCTACAGTAGACAATTCCCAGCTCTCGCCTGTAATTTTGGAAACAATCGGTTTATTAAGAATCGTTTTTAGTTTTTCTCCTCCCCAAATTCTTTCTTTTAAGATAGGGTCAAATTGCAAAGGGTACGTTTGTGGCTTCATAGTTTTTTTAGGGCTAATATCTTTATTAATTTAATGTTGATGTACTACTATTTTTTCAATCTATAATACTAATTCCTTGATTGTTTTTAATGCCTTAGGAATATGCTTTGAGGCATTTATACTATCAAAAATCAGAATAACAACACCATTTCGGTCTATTATATAGGTTACTCTTCCCGGCAAAAGACCGAATAAATTATCACGAACACCAAAAAGATGTCTTAATTTTTTATCCTGATCTGATAGCAATATAAAAGGTAACTGGTGTTTATTAGCGAATTTTTGATGTGATTTTACAGTATCGCTGCTGATGCCGATCACTTCTGCTCCGAGATCTTTAAAATCTTCATATTGATCTCTAAAGCTGCAGGCTTCGGTGGTACAGCCAGGTGTATTGTCTTTTGGATAAAAATAAATCACGAGCGGTTTCCGTCCCAAAACACTCTGGCTTTCAAAAACTTCTCCGTGACTATCTTTTGCAGTAAAATTCGGAACTATATCTCCTGTTTTTAATGACATTTTTTTATTCTCCTTTATAGGTTACAAAATTGCGGTCCGTTTCATTCAAAACGATTTCTAAGTCGAAATCAGGCTGAATTCTTTTTCTAATTTTATTCCATATCACAACGGCAATATTTTCTGCTGTTGGATTCAAATCCTGAAATTCGGGAACATCCAGATTCAGGTTTTTGTGATCAAACGGAATTTCTACTTCTTCCAGTATAATGTCCGCTAATACTTTCACATCTAAAACAAAACCGGTTTCGGGGTCAATTTTTCCTGTAACACTTACTGTTAAACCATAATTATGACCATGAAAATTAGGATTGTTACATTTTCCAAAAACAGCATTGTTCTTTTCCATTGTCCAATCTTTCCTATGCAATCGATGTGCAGCATTAAAATGTGCTTTTCTTGATATGGTTACTTTCATTTAGGTTTCTGGTTAGTGTATGGTTTAAATTTTATGGTCTTCCAAATAATGATAAAATTCATCAAATATTATTTTGAACCAAACGGTATAAATTTCGGGCTGTCTTTCAATATCTTCTTTTACATCTTCTATTTTCATCCACTTCCAATCCTCTACTTCGTCTGGATTAATAGCCGGATTATCATTATAATATCCGATCATGACGTGATCGAGTTCGTGTTCCGTTAAGCCATTATCAAAAGGAGCTTTGTATATAAAATGAAAAAGCTCTTTCAAATCAGCTTTAAAGCCCATTTCCTCAAATAATCTTCGGCTACCCGCTTCAATATTCGATTCTCCTTCGCGCTGGTGACTGCAACAGGTATTTGTCCAAAGCAAAGGTGAGTGATATTTTTGACGTGCGCGTTGCTGTAACATTATCTCATTTTTACCATTTAAGATAAAAACGGAGAAAGCACGGTGCAACAGCGCTTTTTCATGTGCTTCTAATTTTGGCATTAAGCCTATTTGCTCATCATTTTGATTGACTAATATTACGTTTTCTTCTATCATCAGGGCGTTTTGTACAAACAAAAATACGAAAAAAGAAATGGCTTGAAAATTTCAGAAAAGATTGTGAAAAGTTTAACGAGCCTATATTTTTACAAGTCATTAATTTTCAAAACATTGCAAGTAGTTATTTTATATAAAAACCTTTAAAAACAAGCCTTAAAACTAAAGTCAGACCGTTTACGTAAATAAGAAAACGTTAAATCATACTTAAAAAAAACTCAATTGTAAAGTGCACGACATTTCTAAACAAACTCTCGTCGTACCTTTGAAATACTAAAAAATAAAGCCTCATGAAAATCTCAAAAACAAAAACACAATTTTTCAGCCTTTGCTTTTTACTTCCGCTTTTTATTCTGCAAGCCTGCGGACAAAACAAGAAAAAAGAAAACACAAAAACTGTTATGATGGAAAACAAAATCAGCAAACCCGGAAACCCATATTACTCTAACACAGACACTACCAAATTAAAGGTAAGTGATGCAGAATGGAAAAAAGTATTACCAGAAGACGTTTATGCCGTAATGCGCGAGGCAGATACCGAAAGACCTTTTACAGGAAAATATTGGAATACGGACGAAAAAGGAACATATTACTGCGCTTCGTGCGGAAACCTGCTTTTCAGATCGGGAGCCAAATTTTCAAGCAGCTGCGGATGGCCCAGTTTTTTTGAACAGGAAAACAAAAACAGCGTGATTTATAAAAAAGACAATTCTCTGGGAATGGAAAGAATTGAAGCCTTATGCGGCAGATGCAACGGGCATTTAGGCCATTTGTTTGATGATGGACCGGAACCAACCGGAAAACGCTATTGCATGAACTCGATCGCACTTGATTTTATCCCCGATTCTAAATAATAAATAAACGATGAAAAATATATTTTTAATAGGCATTCTTGTACTATCACTAAGTGGTTTTGCACAAGACAATACAGCAAAAAAAACTTCAAAATATGAAACCATCACACTAGGCGGAGGATGCTACTGGTGTGTTGAAGCGGTTTACGAAAATTTAAACGGAGTAAAATCCGTTGTTTCCGGTTTTTCCGGAGGAAAAGTGGCTAACCCGACTTACGAGGAAGTATGCACCGGAACGACAGGCCATGCCGAAGTGGTTCAGATTACGTATGATAAAACCGTAACAGATATTAATGAAATTTTTAAAGTTTTCTTTACCGTTCATGACCCCACAACCTTAAACAGACAGGGAGCCGATGTAGGCACGCAATATCGCTCTGTCATTTTCTACCAAAATGCGGAACAGAAAAAAGCAGCAGAAAGCATTATTGCCGAGCTTAATAAAGCGAAAGTTTATGATAGTCCGATTGTAACAAAAGTGGAACCGTTCAGCAAGTTCTATAAAGCTGAGGATTATCATCAGAATTATTATGCAAACAACAAAAATCAGCCGTATTGTAAAATGGTTATTCAGCCTAAAATAGAAAAATTTGAAAAAGTTTTTAAAACCAAACTGAAAAAGAAATAATTATTAATTCCAGCAGAAAGCCGCTTATGAAAATGAGCGGTTTTTTTATGTTTTGCCACGAATTACACGAATTGCACGAATCATAATATTTCGAAATAAAGATTCGTGCAATTCGTGTAATTCGCGGCAAACCTTTTTTAATTCATTTTTTTTGTAATTTGCATCCACAAAAAAATAAAATCATCAATCAAAACTATCAAAAAATGAAGCGTTTCCTTCTGCCTTTCTTATTCTTACTTACAGTTTTCCAGATTCATTCCCAGGAAAATTTACCAGCTGATTATCTTTCAAAAGAATTCCACAAAGGACGCCGTGAAGCCTTCAGAGCACTAATGCCGGCTAATTCCGTAGCCCTTGTTTTTTCGTATCCTGAAAGAGTCTTTTCGAGAGATATCAATTACAATTTTCATCAGAATCCTGATTTGTATTATTTAACAGGCTATAAAGAACCCGATGCTGTTTTATTGATTTTTAAAGAGGCACAGGGAAGCGGTGAAACGTACAATGAAGTGATTTTTGTCCGCGAAAAAAATGCAGCCCGCGAAATGTGGACAGGAAGACGTCTGGGTATTGAAGGTACAAAATCTCAATTGGGAATCGCAACAGTATATAACGGAAGTGCCTTTAAAGATTTCGCTATTGATTTTAAAAAATTCGATAAGATCATTTACGATAAAATTCCAACCGACATCGGCAGTGATAAAAGCGGAGCTGATTTGTCCGGCTTACTTCAGAGTTTTAAAACCAAAGCCGGAATCACAAAAGAAGATGAGGGCGCTCTAGAATTGTTCCGAGCTATTACCAGTACACTTAGGGAGATTAAGACTCCTGAGGAATTAGTTTTGATGCGTAAAACCGTTAAACTTTCCTGTATTGCCCATAATGAGGTCATGAAAGCGGTTGGGCCCGACATGAGTGAAAATGAAGCAGACGGAATTCATGCTTACATTCACAGAAGGTATGGCGCAGAAGCCGAAGGGTATTCGCCAATTGTAGGCGCGGGAGCAAACGGCTGCATCTTACATTACGGAGAAAACAACAGCACTAAAATCGACAATCAGTTGCTACTAATGGATGTTGGATCTGAATATCATGGCTATTCTGCCGATGTTACCAGAACCATTCCGGCAAACGGAAAATTTACAGCCGAACAAAAAGCCATTTATCAATTGGTTTATGATGCCCAGGAAGCCGTTTTTGCCATTTGCAAAGAAGGCACTCCTCTTTTAGAGCTGAATAATAAAGCCAAAGAAGTGCTGGCAAACGGATTATTAAAGCTGGGAATTATCAAAGACTTAAAAGAAGTAAGTCTTTATTATCCGCACGGATGCTCGCATTTTCTCGGACTCGATGTTCACGACAAAGGAAATTTTAAAGGTCCGGACAGTCTTTTAAAAGAAAACATGATCATCACGGTTGAGCCGGGGATTTATATTTCAGCAAACAGCAAATGCGACAAAAAATGGTGGAATATTGGTGTTCGCATTGAAGATGATATCCTGATCAAAAAAGATTCATACGAAAACCTTTCGATTGATTCGCCAAGAAAATGGGACGAAATCGAAGCTTTAGCCAAACAAAAAAGTACTTTTAACGAAATGAAATTTCCTAAAATATAGTTTATTTTTCGCCACAGATTAAAGGATTTTCACAGATTCTAATTCAATTGAATAAATCTTTTAATCTTTTTAATCTGTGGCCAAAAAACATTTCAAACCGGAAACTAATTTTCACGAACTTTGCTTTCTTAAAATACTAAAAAATGAAAGCACTTACCTTCTCTTCTTTCGGAGATTCGGATGTTTTAGAATATATAGAAATCCCCAATCCGCAATTAAAAAACGATGAAATTTTAGTCGAAATGAAAGCCATCGGACTAAACTTTGCCGATGTTTACAGACGAAAGGGAAATTATCATCTAAAGGGAAATCCGCCTTTTATTGCTGGCTATGAAGGTGCCGGAATCGTTGTTGACACGAATAATCATTCTGAGTACAAAATCGGAGACCGTATCGCTTTCGCGGATGTTCCGTTTGCCAATGCAGAACTGGTGGCCGTTAATATCAATCATGTCCTTCCTTTACCCGAAGCCATTTCTTTCGAAACTGCAGCTTCGATATTACTACAAGGCCTGACAGCACATTATCTGGCTACAGACAGCCATAAAACCACAAAAGGCGAAACCGTTTTAATTCATGCGGTTGCCGGCGGAGTCGGTCAGTTTTTAACGCAGATCAGTAAACTTTTGGGTGCGAATGTTATTGGCCTGACCTCATCAGCAGAAAAAGCAAAAGTCGCTCTTGAACAAGGTGCCGATCATGTTTTTTTATATCAGGAAGACTGGAAATCGGATCTTTTTAAAACAAACCCAAAAGGTGTTAATGTAGTGTATGACAGTATTGGAAGTACTTTAACTGATAGTTTTGAAGTTACTAAAGAATGCGGACAGGTGGTTTTCTTCGGAATGGCCGGAGGTGATCCTGCTCCTGTAGACCCGAGAATGCTTATGGATACTTCCAAAACTTTAACCGGAGGTGATTTATGGAGTTATTTGAATTCGAAAGAAGAAAGAATCAAAAGAGCCAATCAATTATTTGACTGGATTACAGAAGGAAAAATTACGCTTTCGACTCCAACTTCCTTTAAATTGTCAGAAGGAAAACTGGCGCACGATTATCTGGAAAGCCGAAAAAGTACGGGGAAAATTATTTTGATTCCTTGATATTTAGTTTTCAGTTTTCACTCTCAGTTTTCAGCACAATCTTGTCATCCTGACGAAGGAAGGATCGCACTAGGAGCTCCGCAATGAATGTCTTAAATCTTTGTCGAATTACTTGTGTGATCCTTCCTTCGTCAGGATGACAAAACATAAACTACAACTGATTCACCTCAATTTTTGTCAATTCAGATAATTCTACAATTCTGCTTACCTCATTTTTATTGGCAACAAAAAACAGGTAATTGTCTCCATGGGTATCGTATGTCATTAATTCCAGATTATGTTTTTCTAAAGCAGTCTGAATGTAGGGAAACAAATCATGACTGTACGTTTCTTCAGGATATTCGAAATTAAAATCTTCTCCGATCATTTCAGAGATGAAATACTCGGCATCTTCGGGATCGAATTTCCAGTCGCTGTTCCAGGCATCAATATTTTCGAAAAAATTAAAATGCCCTTCAGCTTTTTCGTAATAGTCTTTTGCTTCATTTTTAAAAGCTGCAAAAAGCTTTTTGGATTGTTTTTTCAGTTCTTTTTCTTCGATACTTCCTCTTGAAACCAGCTTTACAAATTCTTCAAATGTTTCCTGTGTCACCTCAACATCGTCCGCCAATAAATTTTCTGAAGAAGGAAGCTCAACATTTTCCGGTATTTCAATTTTCAGATACTGACAAATTCCCTGCAAAACCCTTTCAAACGCTTTAAATCCGATAGTCTGAATTTCATTTTTAGGCGCATTGACATCAATATACTCGGTATCTAAAATGGCTTTCGTATAATCCAGAAAATAATTATGATTGTATAAAATCCGAATATCATTTGTTTCGAGACTGTTGGTACAACAAAAGAAAATGATGAAATTATGCAAAACATGTTTCAGATATTTTTTCATCTCCGGAGTGGGCTCCGTATAAAACTGAATGTGAATATAATCGAATTCCAGTCCCTCCTCTATTTGTGCATCCGAAATGGGACCAATATTCACTTTTGCATACAATTCGTTTAAAACTTCGTAGGCATTTTTAAACCCCGCTTTCTTAATTTCGTTTTGCGCTTCTTCATAATCAAATGAACCCGGAAAGGAATATAAATTCACTGAAATCGTATCGTGAATTCCTTTCATTTTAAATTCAAATTTATTTTGCTCATTATACAAATAGGTATAAACCGCATCCATAACATCAAAAGAAACGATTGATTTCGGGTCGTTATTTCTGCCAAATAAATTCGAAAAGAAGTTCTTCATTTTAGAGACAATATTTTTTTGAGTCTAAATTATGCATTTTTATTCATTCGAATATTCAAAAGTAGTATCCATTTTATCGAAAAAAATAATTTCAGCAAGTAGCTTTTTCATTTCAATATCCGTTAAGAATCCTCTCGCATCTTCTTTATTTTTACCAATCAAAATTTGATAATCAACAATGTCTCGTTTTAATAAATTTTGCAAAACTTCTTTTTGTTGCTCAGTTAAGTATTTTTTATGAGATTTAAATACCTTTTCAATATTACCCCTAAACTCCTCTTCACTTTCCTCATTATACATATCTTGTTGTGACATATCGGTCAATAATGTTCTAAAAATAAAATCTACCAGATTTTTTGCCAAATATTCTGCCTCACTCATATCGTGACACAACAAAACTATGGGCACATTTCCATTTTCTTCTTCATTTAGAAAAAAACAAAAGTGATCACCAGCACCACTTTTAGCAAAAGGAATGAATTTAAATTCTTTATTAATCTGACGGTAATCATCAGGATCGATAAGCCTTTCTATTTCTCTAGTAATACTATTCAAATTAAGCAGCTCAAAATCATAAGAATGTAAAAGTAGTGATGGATTTTCTTTTAATTCACCTACAGTAAGCATTCCATCTTCATATAACTGTTTATACAAAGAAGGATATTCAAACTGGTATTTTTTCTCAATATCTTGCAGTATCATTATTTTAAAGTTTAATTTTCTTACAAATTTAAAAGATAATACTTATACTACAAAATAAATCGATGAATTTATTTTAAAGTTTCCGCGATCATCAGGGCACATTTTTCACCATCGATGGCTGCAGAGATAATTCCGCCTGCATAACCTGCTCCTTCTCCACACGGATACAAGCCTTTTATTTGCAAATGTTCATACGTTAACGGATCTCTCGGAATTCTGACCGGAGACGATGTTCGGCTTTCGGGTGCGTGTAAAATCGCTTCATTGGTTAAATAACCGCGCATTGATTTTCCAAATTCCTTAAAACCTTCGCGTAAAATCTGCGATAAAAATCCGGGAAAAACCTGCCCCATTTCAACCGAAGTGGTTCCGGGAACATAGGAAGTTTTAGGAATATCTGCCGAAACTTTATTTTGGGTAAAATCGATCATTCTTTGTGCCGGCACTTTTTGGGTTTGTCCTGCCAGATGCCACGCTTTTTGCTCGATGCTTTTTTGGAATTCCATTCCGGCCAGAGCGCCAAATTTTTCGAAAGGTTTAAAATCTTCCAGTTTTAGTTCGATCACGATTCCGGAATTTGCCGTTGCCTGATCCCTTTTTGATGGTGACCAGCCATTTGTAACCACTTCACCCGGGTTTGTTGCACAGGGCGCAATGACACCACCCGGACACATACAGAATGAATACATGCCTCGACCGTTAACCTGTTTTACAATAGAATACGGCGCCGGAGGCAAATGTTCCCCGCGGTAATCACAACTATACTGAATACTGTCTATTAATTCCTGTGAATGTTCTGCACGAACACCAAGCGCAAAAGGTTTTGCTTCGATGAAAATTTTCTTTTTATCTAATAATTCAAAAATATCACGGGCAGAATGTCCCGTTGCAAGGATTAATTTATTAGCCTGAATCGTATCTCCCTTTTGGGTTACCACTCCTTCTACTTCATTATTTTTTACCAAAATATCGGTAACCCTGGTATCAAACAAAACCTGACCGCCAAATTCGATAATTTTGTTTCGAATGTCTTCAATGATTTTAGGCAATTTATTGGTTCCGATATGCGGATGTGCTTCCACTAAAATATCTTCCGAGGCTCCAAAAGCGACCAAAAGTTCCAAAATTCGGGTTACATCGCCGCGTTTCTTAGAACGGGTATACAATTTCCCGTCAGAATAGGTTCCTGCTCCGCCTTCACCAAAACAATAATTGGAATCCTCGTTAACCAGGTGATCTACGTTGATGGCTTTCAGATCACGACGGCGTCCGCGGACATCTTTTCCACGTTCCAATACAATGGGTTTTAAACCTAATTCTATCAGCTGCAATGCCGCAAAAAGTCCTGCAGGGCCTGCTCCAACGACAATTACTTCCTGAGCTTTAGAAACGTCCTTATATTCAGGCAATTCTATTTTGGTTTCCTGAAAAGATTCTCCCTTTAAATATATGATTACTTTCAAATTGATTTTTATCGCTTTCTGACGCGCATCAATCGAGCGTTTCAGGATAGAAACATGCTGAATCTCCTGAGGGGAAACTTTTAACTGTTTCGACAAATGGTCTTTAAGCAGCAATTCGTTTGCAGCAATTTCCGGGGTTACCTGAAGTAAAAGTTCTCTTGGCATTGTATCTTATTTATGCAATTAGCTTTTCTATTTATGAAAAGAACATGCAAAAATACTATTTTGAACTGACTTTATATAATTAACCGCAAAGTGCGCTAAGATTTAATTCTACTGTATGAATATAAAACGCAAAGTTCGCAAAGCTAAATCAACACAAAGCTTTGCGAACTTTGTATTTATAAAACAATACCTTTAAAAAATTCCTAGCGTACTTTGCGGTTAATTATGCAGCAATTTGTGCCTTTTTCGTAAAATAGACTTTGTACCTTTGCACCTCAGAACCTTTGCACCTTAAAATAATGTCTAGAAAAATAAAACTGATTTGGGATTTTCGCGGTCCGGCTTCAGCAAAAACAGCGGAACACCACGAAATTCATTTAAAAGAATATATCGCCATTGAAAAACTTCCGTTGAATATCACGGGCTTTAAAGTGATTAACGAAATGCAGGCCATTGCTTTTATGGTGGTGACGGACGAAAATATGATTCCCGTAAGAGATGCTTTGAAACCGCATCGGGGGGAAGTATTTGAAGGGTAATTTAGTCGCAGTCTCAGTTTTCAGTCTCAGTAAAAACTGCAAACTACAAACTGGTAAGAGATGCTTTGAAACCACATCCCGGTAAGTATATGAAGGGTGATTTAGTTGCAGTCTCAGTTTACAGTCTCAGTACAAAACTGTAAACTATAAACTGAGACTGTAAACTTTTTTAATTCGCTACTTCACTAATAAATTTGATACGCATCAAACGGAGTTCATCAATATCGTAATCGCCATCGAATTCTTTTAGAGCGTCTTCGATTTTATCGGATTCTGATTCCATGAAATAATCGTGAATTTCTTCCTGCTGATCATCATCAAGCATATCATCTACCCAATATTTGATATTCAGTTTGGTTCCGGCGTACACAATTTGCTCCATTTCTTTAATCAGGGCATCCATTGTAAGTCCTTTGGCGGAAGCAATATCTTTAAGGGATAATTTTCGATCTATATTCTGAATGATGTATAATTTATTGGCAGAGTTTACTCCGGTAGATTTTACGACTAAGTCATCCGGGCGAATGATATCATTGTCTTCTACATAACGATTAATCAGGGTGATAAAATCGCCTCCGTATTTTTTTGCTTTTCCTTCACCAACTCCGTGAATGTTATACAATTCTGTTAAGCTAATCGGGTATTTCAGGGCCATATCCTCAAGAGAAGGATCCTGAAAAACAACAAATGGAGGAACCCCGAGTTTTTTGGCTACTTTTTTTCGCAGTTCGCGCAACATTCCTATCAAAACCTCATCGGCAGTACCGGATGATTTAGACGCTGTTACAATTGCCTCGTCTTCAGACTCATTGTATTCGTGGTCTTCAGACATCATAAACGAAACCGGGTTTTTGATAAAATCCAGTCCGGCTTCTGTAATTTTTATGATTCCGTACGTTTCAATGTCTTTAGACAAATAACCGCTTACCAGAACCTGCCTTAATAAGGCCATCCAATATTTCTCGTCGTGATCAGAACCTTTACCGAAGTAAGATTGTGTATCTGTTTTATGGGCTTTAATGACAGCGTTTATGCGGCCGATTAAAGTAAATACGATTTCTTTTGATTTATAAATATGCTTGGTATCGCGAACAATTTCCAACAATTTAACAACTTGTTCTTTGGCTTCAATTTTATTTTTCGGATTTCGGACGTTATCATCCATATCAGCACCTTCACCTGTTTCACTGTCAAATTCTTCACCGAAATAATGCAACAGGAACTTTCTTCGTGACATTGAAGTTTCGGCGTAAGCGACTACTTCCTGCAATAGTGCAAAACCAATTTCCTGTTCTGCAACCGGTTTTCCGGACATAAATTTTTCCAGCTTCTCTACATCTTTATAGGAGTAATACGCCAGACAATGTCCTTCACCTCCGTCACGGCCTGCACGGCCTGTTTCCTGATAATAACTTTCCAGTGATTTTGGAATATCATGGTGAATAACAAAACGAACGTCAGGTTTGTCAATTCCCATTCCGAATGCAATTGTTGCTACGACCACATCTACATCTTCCATCAGGAACATATCCTGGTGCTTGGCACGAGTCTTGGCATCTAATCCTGCGTGATAGGGAACGGCACTAATTCCATTTACCTGTAAAACTTCAGCAATCGATTCTACTTTTTTTCGGCTCAGACAGTAAATAATCCCTGATTTGCCTTTGTGTTGTTTGATGAACCGAATAATATCCGATTCTATATTTTTAGTTTTGGTACGAACTTCGTAGTATAAGTTGGGTCTGTTAAAGGATGCTTTGAAGGTATTTGCATCAGACATGTCCAGATTTTTAAGAATATCTTCCTGAACTTTTGGTGTTGCAGTGGCCGTTAGACCAATAATAGGCACTTGCCCTAATTGTTTGATTATATTTTTCAGATTTCGGTATTCCGGCCTGAAATCATGGCCCCATTCCGAGATACAATGGGCTTCATCAATGGCAACAAATGAAATGGGTACGCTTTGCAAAAAGGCGACATACTCTTCTTTTGTTAAAGATTCCGGTGCCACATAGAGAAGTTTGGTCAACCCGGATGTAATGTCTTTCTTAACCTGTGCAATTTCTGTTTTGGTGAGGGAAGAATTTAACACGTGTGCAATTCCGTTTTCTGAAGAAAGGCTTCGAATCGCGTCAACCTGATTTTTCATCAAAGCAATTAAAGGAGAAACAACAATGGCTGTTCCTTCCTGAATTAAAGCGGGTAATTGATAACAAAGAGACTTTCCACCGCCTGTAGGCATTATGACGAAAGTGTTCGTCTTACCTAAGATACTCGTAATGACTTGCTCCTGCAAGCCCTTAAATTGGCTAAAGCCGAAATACTTCTTTAATTCCTTGTGTATTTCAATTTCGTTTGAATTCATTCTTTATATTAATGGTAATTTGTATAAATTTGCAACACATAAAGATACAACTTTCTTTTATACATACAAATTTTAAATATTCTGTTTTGATCACAAAAGAAAATATATTAGCCATAGCAAAAAAAACGATACTCTCTGAAAGTGAAGCAATTACAAAGCTAATTGATTTTTTGGACGAAAATTTTTACGAAGCAACCCAACGCATATACGAAACTAAAGGCCGACTGATCGTAACCGGCATAGGAAAAAGTGCAATCATTGCACAAAAAATGGTAGCCACTTTTAATTCCACCGGAACTCCTTCTATGTTTTTGCATGCTTCAGAAGCGATTCATGGTGATTTAGGGATGATACAAAACGAAGATATTATTATTTGCATTTCGAAAAGCGGGAACAGCCCTGAAATAAAGGTTTTAGTTCCGCTATTAAAACGTTTTGGAAATACTTTGATTGCGATTACCGGTAACATAACTTCATTTTTAGCCAAAGGTTCGGATTATGTTTTAAACACTACTGTTGACATAGAAGCCTGCCCTATAAATCTGGCACCAACCAACAGCACTACAGCACAGCTTGTAATGGGAGATGCTCTTGCCGTCTGCTTAATGGAAATGCGCGATTTTAAACCCGAAGATTTTGCTGTCTATCACCCGGGCGGTGCTTTAGGCAAAAAACTATTGCTACGCGTAAAAGACATGATTGAACATTCGTTAAAACCAATGGTTACTCCTGACACCTCCGTTAAAAAAGTTATATTTGAGATCTCAGAAAAGAGATTAGGCGTGACCGCGGTCATCGAAAACGATAAAATAATCGGAATTATCACCGATGGAGATATCCGAAGAATGCTCAACGACAGAGATACAATTGCCGATTTAACCGCTAAAGATATTATGACTAAAAACCCGAAATTAGTTTCTTCTGATACGATGGCAGTAGATGCTTTAAATATTCTGGAAGATTTTTCAATCACCCAATTGATTGTTTCCGATAACGGAACCTACAGAGGCGTTTTACATTTACATGACATATTAAAAGAAGGAATCGTATAATGGCAAAGAAAAATCTGAACGAAATGTCGTTTTTAGATCATCTTGAAGAATTAAGATGGTTATTAGTTAGAAGTACAATTGCAATTTGCATCATGGCATTTGTCACTTATTTTATTAGTGATTATTTATTTGATCAAATTATTTTAGGCCCTATACGTCCTACTTTTTTTACCTACGTATGGTTTTGTGATTTATCTCATCAACTGGGTTTTGCCGACAGTATTTGCATTACCGAACTGAATTTTATTATTCAGAATACTGAAATGGAAGGTCAGGTTAATATTTTTGTCTGGATGTGTATACTCGCCGGATTCATTTTGAGTTTCCCTTATATACTATGGGAACTTTGGAAATTTATAAGCCCGGCTTTGTATGAAAAAGAAAGAAAAAATGCCAAAGTATTTATTTTTACTTCTTCACTACTCTTCTTTTTAGGAGTATTATTTGGTTATTATATCGTAATTCCAATGTCTGTAAATTTCGTTGCTACTTTTTCCGTGAGTGATGTCGTAAAGAATCAATTTACGCTGGAATCTTATATGGGAATGGTTAAAACCAGTGTCCTGGCCAGTGGATTGTTTTTCGAATTACCGATTATTATTTATTTCTTAACGAAATTAGGCCTTGTAACACCCGAGTTTTTAAGGAAATACTGGAAATATGCTGTAATCATTATTTTGATTATCGCTGCAATCGTGACTCCTCCGGATGTGGTGAGTCAAACCATTGTTGCTATACCTATGCTGATTATTTATGAGGTAAGTATCCTGATTTCAAAGATTGTTTATAAAAATAAAATGAAAGAAAATGTCTGATATCATTCAAGAATTTAACGACTATCGTTCTAAAATGAACGAAAAATTACTAGCTGACAACAATAAAATTGTAAAGAGAATCTTCAACCTTGACACTAACGCTTATGCACCGGGAGCTCTTGATGTAAAAACAAAAGAACTTTTAGGTTTAGTAGCCTCTGCTGTTTTACGTTGTGATGACTGTGTCAAATACCATTTAGAAACCAGCCATAAAGAAGGCGTTACCAAAGAAGAAATGATGGAAGCAATGGGAATCGCAACTTTGGTCGGAGGGACAATTGTGATCCCGCATTTACGCAGAGCTTATGAATTCTGGGAAGCTTTGGAAGAAGCTGGTAATTAGAAAATGAGATAATTAATCAATTAGATAATTTATACGATATGTTAATTCGTTTATCTGATTGATTTATTTTAACTTATTTTGCCTTTCTGAGAGAAAAGATAAATTTTTCCATAAAGTCAATTATCTAATTTTCTAATTGATACATTATCTAATTAAACAAAAATGAAATTAAGAGCCGATAATTTAATCAAAACCTACAAAGGACGAAGTGTTGTAAAAGGAATTTCTGTTGAAGTAAACCAGGGAGAAATCGTTGGTCTACTGGGGCCAAACGGCGCCGGAAAAACAACTTCTTTTTACATGATTGTAGGACTGGTAAAACCGAATCAGGGAAATATTTACCTGGATGATTTAAATATTACCGACTATCCGATGTACAAACGTGCACAACAGGGCATTGGTTATCTGGCACAGGAAGCTTCTGTTTTTAGAAAATTAAGCATTGAAGATAATATTCTAAGTGTTTTGCAGCTGACTAAACTTTCTAAACAAGAGCAGATTGCCAAAATGGAAAGTTTAATTGAAGAATTCAGTCTGGAACACATTCGTACCAACCGAGGTGATTTACTTTCAGGAGGAGAGCGCCGCCGTACCGAAATTGCACGCGCACTGGCTACCGACCCCAAGTTCATCTTACTGGATGAGCCTTTTGCAGGAGTTGACCCGGTTGCTGTTGAGGATATCCAGCGCATTGTAGCGCAACTTAAAAACAAAAACATCGGAATTCTTATTACCGACCACAACGTACAGGAAACTTTAGCGATTACGGATAAAACCTACCTAATGTTTGAAGGAGGGATCCTGAAAGCCGGTATTCCCGAAGAACTGGTTGAAGATGAAATGGTTCGCCGTGTGTATCTGGGACAAAACTTCGAGCTGCGTAAGAAGAAACTCGAATTCTAAAATAAGTCACAGTATCTAGTCGCAGTCACAGTTTTCAGTCGCAGTGTGTCAACTGAAAACTGTGACTGAGAACTGAAAACTCAATCAACGGTAATAAACTGCAATTGTTGTAAATCTCCATTGTATATATTCACATCGACTGTACGCTCAATTCCGGGTACCGTTGCTTTTTCTGTAAACTGCCAGAACAGCCAGTCGTCTTCGATTCTTTCTCTGTAGAAATTATAATTGGCGATCCAGAACAAATATTCCCCAAATTCATCTTTCAGGAAGTCAGCATAATATCTTTCGCCTGTGTAGATTATTGGCCGAACTTTATAATGGTTTTCCACTTTTAGTAACCAGCGCTTTAATCCTTTCTTAAGACTGTCTAACGATTGATTTTTGGGTAATTTTTCGATATCCAGAACCGGCGGCAAATCACCTTTTTCTAATTTCACTGTTTTAATAAAAAGATCCGCCTGTTCGATGGAATTTTCATTTGGGCGATAATAATGATACGCCCCACGGATCATTTTATTTTCTTTGGCACCAATCCAGTTTCGTTTAAACTGAAAATCTTTTCTGTCCCGGCCTACGGTTGCCCTGATGAACACAAAATCCAGTGGATATTTTTGCTCCAGAGTATCAACATACGACCAACTGATTTTTCCCTGATATTCGGATACATCCAAACCAATCGATTTCCCTTCATGTTTTGCGAGAACCTGAAAGTTTCGCACATCGGAAAGTCGTTTGTCTTCAATTTCCTTTTCGGAAAGTTTTTCACTTTTAAAACCTAAGTAATACGCTAATCCTCTTCGATAATGATAAGCAGTTCCCAAAAAAAGACCGATAAAAACAATAAAAGTCAGGTATCGGAAAATTTTACCAATCGAAGAGCCTGAGCTCGTTTTTCGATTATAGCTTTGTTTTCTTGTAACAGATTTTCTTTTCATTCAACAAAAAACTACTTTTTCAGAAACATATTATTTACTACCGACAACAACACATAAAAAGCGATGATTACAGGAACCGCGATGTAATGAAGCAATACCAACAAAACAAAAGAAATCAATAAGAAAGACATTTGTAAAGCATTGTCTTTAAAATTAAACTTCTTAATTTTCAATGAAAATAAGGGAATTTCAGCATTTAGAATATAAGCGCTTAGCAATGTAATAAAAAGTAAAACCCATTGGTTCGTTAAAATTTCAAGCATTATTAAAGAATCTGAAAATTCGATCACCAGAGGCAGACTTAAAATAAACAAGGCATTGGCCGGTGTCGGCAAACCGATAAAAGAATCTGTCTGACGCGTATCGATATTAAAATTAGCCAGTCTGTAGCAGGAACCCAGTGTAACGATGAAACCTAAAAAGGGAATGAAAGGATTTGTACCCAATTCATGTGCGCTGTTCGAAAACAAGCTAAACATTACATAACCCGGCACTACTCCGCTGGTCACCATATCCGCCAGAGAATCTAATTGCAGTCCAAGCGGACTGGAAACTTTAAACAATCTGGCAAAAAACCCATCAAAAAAATCAAAAAAGATACCTAAACAAACCATGTAAAAAGCCATTAAATAATTGGCTTCAGAAACATAAACAACTGCTATGCAACCGCAAAAAAGATTGATTAATGTAATTAAATTAGGAATGTGTTTTTTAATATTCATCTTTATAAATTTTGATAATGGTGAGCAACAAATTTAGTACAATAAGTGAATCTAAAATATCTTTTTTACGGAGTTTTTTACCCGAGATTCCGACTTTCGCAATATTTATCAAAATCCATAAATTTAGATGCGTAAAATATTATATTTTTGGTAAAAATTAAAACAGACCCCGGTTTACAAAAAAATATCCGTTGAAAAAACTTTTCGTGCTTTTATTATTAGGGAGTTGTACCGCACAATATGCGCAGGCTGTTCGAAAATATTCGAATGAGTTTATGAATATTGGTGTTGACGCTGCTGCCCTTGGAATGTCGAGCGCTGTTGTTGCCTCGACAAACGATGTAAACTCCGTTTATTGGAATCCTGCGGGTCTGACACATCTTGAAGATCATCAGATTTCACTAATGCATGCCAATTATTTTGCCAACATCGCGCAATATGACTATATAGGCTATGCAAGTCCGATTGATGACAGAAGTGCCTGGGGAATTTCGATGATTCGTTTTGGGGTTGATGATATTATGGACACGACCGAATTAATCGACAATCAGGGAAATATTGATTACAACCGAATTAGTCTTTTTTCAACGGCCGATTATGGTTTTACATTTTCATACGCCAGGAAATTACCTGTAGAAGGATTTCAATATGGTGTAAATGCAAAAGTGATTCGCCGTATCATTGGAAAGTTTGCCAATTCCTGGGGATTTGGTTTTGATTTTGGCCTACAATTCGAAAAAAACGACTGGAAATTTGGCTTGATGCTTCGCGATATTACCACGACTTATAATGTATGGAATATTGATGAGGAGGAATATAAAAAAATATCCAATGCTATTCCGGGAGAAAATAATGAGTTGCCGGAAAGCACTGAGATCACTTTACCAAAAGCACAGTTGGGCGTATCCAGAAAAATTGAATTTCATAATGATTACAGCCTTTTGGTTGCAACAAACCTGAACATGCGTTTTGAACAGACGAACGATATTATTTCATCAAAAGTGGTCAGTATAGATCCTGCTGTGGGTTTTGAATTTGGTTATACTGACTTAGTTTTTTTAAGGGCAGGAGCAGGAAATTTCCAGAATGTGACGCAGTTAGACAACAGTGAAAAAATAAATTTTCAACCCAATATTGGTTTGGGTTTCAAATACAAAGGCATTCAGGTCGATTATGCTTTGACCGATCTGGGCAATCAGAGCACTGCTTTGTACTCTAATATTTTTTCATTAAAAGTAGATTTAGGTATCTTTAGATAATAATTACAAACCATTGAACTTCTTAAAATTTTAAATCATGAAAAAAGTCATTTTCAAAATAACACTTTTTACTCTATTATTAAGTTTTACTAGTGGTTTCAGCCAAAACTTACCCTTATCAAAAGAAGCTAAAATAAGCGTTATTACCTGTGGTCTCGGCAACGAAAGCTATTCCTTTTTTGGTCATACTGCTATTCGCGTAGCTGATCCGGTAAATAATATTGATGTCGTTTATAATTATGGCAATTTTGATTTCAGGACTCCCAATTTCGTGGCAAAATTTGCAAAAGGTGACTTACAATATTTTGTAAGTGCACGCTCATTTCCTGAATTTTTAAGTGATTATACCTATGAAAAAAGAAGCGTTTATGAGCAGGAATTACTGATTTCTCCTGATTTGAAACAAGCTCTTTTTGATAAATTAAACAGCACTCTGTTTTCTGAAGATCGTTATTATACTTATAAATTTATTGACAAGAACTGTACTTCGATGGTAGTAGATGTGATCAATTCTACTTTAGGACAGGATGCAGTTGTAAAAAAGGGAGACACAGACATCACGTACCGATCTATTTTATACCCGTACTTTGACGGGCATTTTTATGAAAAACTGGGCACCAGCATTATTTTTGGTACAAAAGTCGATCAATTGGGAACGAAAATATTTTTACCTTTTGAGTTAAAGAACAGTTTAGAAAAAACTACTTTCCAAAACCAGCCTTTGGTGAGCAAAAGCAAGACTATTTTAAGTTTCGAAAAAGAAACGCCTTCCTCCTGGTGGAATAATGTGTATACATATCTTTTTATACTGGCTTTTGTTGTTTTAGCTCATAATAAAACAGTAGACAAGATTTACCTTTTGATCTTGTCGTTAATCGGAATCCTTTTTGTTATTGTCGGATTTTATTCGCTTCACCTCGAACTTTCGATGAATTACAACACGCTTTTATTGAGTCCTTTTTTACTGATCTTAATTTTTCTTTCTATTGCAAAAAACAAAAGATGGACGTACCGTTTTTCTGTTTTACATTTAATTTTCCTTGTCGTTTATGCCATCTTTATGATTAATAAGGCACACTTTTTAATTGTCCTGCCCATGATAATTACAAGTGGTTTTGTTCTGGTAAGAGTCGCGATTCGAAATAAAAAGCGTATTCCGATTATTATCTAAAATTATTGTCCCCGGTAGAATACAATTGTTGTGATGGTTTTAAAAGTAATACTCACGTCCAGAAAAACACTTCTGTGCTTGATATAATACAAATCATACTGCAATTTTATCAGACTTTCTTCTATGGACTCACCATACGAATAATTAACCTGTGCCCAGCCGGTAAGGCCTGGTTTTATAACGTGTCTTGTTTCGTAAAAAGGCATTCGCTGCGCAATTTCTTGAACAAAAAACGGACGCTCGGGCCTTGGTCCGATTACGGCCATATCTCCAATAATGACATTGAAAAACTGCGGCAATTCATCTATTCTGGATTTACGCATAAATTTTCCAAATGGCGTAATTCGTTTATCATTTGAAGTTGCAAAAACCACTCCTTCCGATTCCGAGTTTTCAACCATTGTTCTAAACTTATAGATTTTAAAAATAACTCCGTTTTTACCTACTCTTTCCTGCGTGTAAAACAAGCTTCCTTTATTCCCGATTTTATTTCCAATAAAAATAAAAGGAATAAGGGCTAAACAGATTAACAAACCAATAGATGAAAACAGGAATTCAAGAAAGCGTACTAAAAACAGGTATAATTTATTGTTATTGCTTCGGCTAAAAGGGAAAAACCGATAAAAATCGCGTGAAATATAGTGTACGGGAATACGTTGTGTTTTACTTTCGTAAACCTGCGTATATTCTCTAATTACGTTTCCGGATTCTAATAAATGTAATATGGTCTGATACAAATCTGTGGTGATCCCATCAGTGTTCTGGGAAGCAATTACAATTTCCGAGATGCTGTTTTTTGAAACAAAATCTTCCAGATCTTCCTTTTTGATTTCTTTTATATAATGAAAATCTAAGTTTTCATTAGAAACGGAATCTGAGTTTACAAATCCCACTATTTTATAATGCGGATCTACATTTTCAAGTCCCAAAACCAATTCTTCCAACTGATTCTGATTACATATTAAAACAACATTTTGGATAAACCGGTGAGAAGCCAGGAAATAGACGTACAAGTATCGCCAGATTAACAGGGAAAAAAGAACCGTAAAATAAAATATCACAATTGCACTTCTGTGCTTAGGCAATTCCGGTGATAAAATGGGCGTCAGTAAATAAAAAATTACGGTTGTGCTTACCGTAAAGATGGTGCTTTTAAGAATTTGAAACTGATTGCTGGCGACCTGTAAATTATACATTTCGAAAATAGATCCGAACATGTATATATAAAAGATCAATACGATTTCCCAATAATAATTGGCATTTGAAAATATAAAGTATTTAAAATCAGTGGTTACACTTAGCAAAAAAAGTGTACCGAGGACAAATACTGCATCTAATATATGAAGCAGTACTTTCCGTTCCGATATCTCGAAATGAATTTTTTTATTTAAAAACATTAGTTCTACAGTTTAATTTGGGGTAATTAACTCGAAGCAAATGTATTATAAAAAAAAGGATTTAATCAAGTGAATTTTCAGGTTTTTCAGGAATCTTGATTTGGACCAAAAGAAGTGCCAAAGCATAAACAAACGCAGGAGCAGCCATTCTCATGGCGGCATGATTAATGGTTAACAGCCAGAAAGCCATAAAAGAAAGGGCAAATATATTTTGACGGTTATTCACAAATAACAATAATGGCGTAAATAATAAAATCATTAGATTGATTATACCCAAAGTTCCGTGCTCCGCCACCATTCTCGTAATTTCATTGTGAGATGCTGCTTCAATTCCCGTTTCCTCTTTTCTAATCTCTTTGTTTCTTCCGACACCTACACCAAAAACAGGGTTTTCCACAAACATCTGAAGTTCTGAAGCGATAAGGGTTTCCCTGCCTGATAATTTACTTTTTTTAACTCTTCCTAAAGCATCCTGATTGGAGTATCTTTTATTGATCAATCCGCTGGTTTGAAACGAAGAATATCCCCAAACCCCGATTCCTGCCAAAAATGTCATTAACATAATCAATCCAATTTTTGACTTAGCTACAGCATTTCCCTGATAATACAATATCATTAAAAGCAAAATAATCATAACAACGCCTGTCATTACTCCTCCTCTGGAAAAAGTAACAATTCCCCTAAAAGCAAAAACCATAACAAGGATAGCATTCAACGCGATCAAAAATCTGCCTTTCGAATTTAATAATAACTGTACAAAAAAGACAAAAATTCCCAATCCCAAAATGGTAGATACCTGATTGGGACCAAATCCGCCTGAAGTGGCGAAATTAGATTCTGTGCTTGTAACAACGTCCCTCACACTTGGAGAATACAAAAAAAGATAAACTGCAATAGAAATCAATGGAAAGCAAAAAGCCGATATGACTGTTTTCAATCTGTCAAAAGTTATTCTTCTCTGATAACAATAAATAGCAGAAATTCCCAGACAAACCGGGCCCGAGATATTAAAAGCGATTGCTTTCCTGATATCAGTATCAAAGTTTAAAGAAAAAACAGATATTATAATTCCCGGAATAAGAAGTAAAAAAAAGATCCAGTATATCATTGCCTTCCTGGAAAAACCAGAATAAACAATGCCGATAAACATAAAGGTCATTACGGCATATTTACCGAATTCATTTAAAAGCACTCCATTTGTCATCCTTAAGAGTACCTCTGCCCCTACTACATAAGCCGACATGACCAGAACTTCATTATTTGTATTCCTGTTTTTAACAATATAAAAAAGGCCAAAAACAAAAATAGCTATGGTGTAAATTTTAGCCATAAAAGGCAAAACAAAAACCAACACTCCTATAAACGCATGAAATGCAATTAAGTGAACATAAGATAATGAGGTTTTTTTCATCTATTTATTTTTTATAAGCCTGTATAAGCTTTTCAACTATGTTTTTTTGCGAATATTCCTTAACCAGTGTTTCATTTAAGTTATTAGCTAAAATTGCTCTAAGTGCTTCACTTCCGGTTATTTTTTCTAACTGTTGTTTTATTTCAGAATCGCTTAAAGGATTAAATAACAATCCGTTAAATTCACTTTGAATAAGCTCGGAACAATACCCCACATTTGTGGAAACTACTGCCAGTTTAGCAGCAGCATATTCAAGTAATGTTACCGGAAATCCTTCCTGAGTAGAAGCTAAAACACCCACTGACGCTTGTGAGAGAATATATTTTACATCCTTTTTTTCTCCGCACAAATGTATATGATTTTCTAATGAATTAGATTTTATAAAGTCTTTTAATTCCTTAGAATAGGGATCAAAATAATCTTTTCCAATCAAATGCAGACTCCAGCCGGATTCATTTAATTTCAAATCGTTAAAAGCTTTAACAATAGAAATATGATTTTTTGGCTTTTTAAGATTTGCCAAAAAAACAATTCTTTTTCCATTTTCGCCTTTCAGTTGTGTTATTTGCGGGTTTTCATTTCGTTCTAAAACAAAATTAGGAACAAAAATTACTTTTTTACAGTTCATATTCTTTCTGCTCCATTCCAGCAATTGAAGATTCACCACAAAAATCGAATGAAAAAAGAAGGACGCAAAAACTAAAATCCGGTTTTGCTTTTTTGATTCCTTTTGACGGCTTCCATAGTGATCGTGCCATATTATTTTGATTCCCGGCATTGTGAACTTCACCAAAACAGCTGTAAAAAAAGAAGAACTGTGCGCATGAATAGTATCAATTTTGTTCTTTTTCAGGTATTTTCTTAATCTGAAAACAGCTTTAAAATCGATTTTCTTTTCTTTTTTTAAAAAGAGATACGAAACTTTTTCATTTATCTGATTCAATAGTTGTCCTTCCTTTCTGGTCGCCACTAACCCGGAGAATTCAATTTTATCCACGAGAATATTGGCATAATTGATGGCCATACGCTCAGCACCGCCAGCTTCAAGTGAATCTATAATCTGAACAATCCTCATTTATTTCTTTTTCAGTAAAATATTGATATTTCCTGCCATTAGTTCTTCATCAGTAAAATTTTTAAAATCGTCATGTATTTTTAATTTACTGAATTTCTTAAAACTTTCAGATTCCGTATTGATCTTACTGTGTTCAAAAAAAGTGATTTCAAAATCCTTTTGAAAAAGCGCTAAATACTGCGGAAGCCTCAGTCTGTTATGGTAGTCAAATTTAGTCTGTATCTGATTCCATTCTGCTTCACTGTATTTCAGGAAATCCTGTAATGACAATGACGAATCCTGATATGCCCTGTGATCACTGGGAGAAATCAAATGCAGGATATGGCTGCCTGATTTTAAATTAGCCAGCATAAACTGATGCATTCTGGTAATTTCACCCGGAGGCACATGTTCCAGAACAAATCTCGATACTATCAGGTCTACCTCTTTAAGATCTCCGTTGCAAATATCGGTTTTAGGATAATAAAAAATGTTTTTAAGCAGCGGGTATTTACTTTTACGCTCTGTTTCAATAGTATATTTTGAGCTGTAATAGTTATTCAGTTTCTCCACTTCTTTTACACTATAGTGCTCGTTTATATCATACGTATCTACCTGTCTGGCTTTTCCATCCAAAATTAACTGATATGGAAAAATAGGCACCCAGCCTGAACCTAGTTCCGCAATTTTTGTCCCTTCAGCACTAATATTATTATCACGCAAGATTCTCAATATCGTTTGATAGCTATCGTTTGTAGAACGAATTTTATCATCCAGCGTTAATTTGCCTCCAATATTTTGCAAAAAATGATATACCCCATATCCAAGACGATCAGGCAACACGGAAAGAACTTTAAAGATATTGGTTTTTAAGCTATGCTTCATGATGTAATATTTTGTTTATTTCTTTTTCAAAGACCTCTAAAGTATATTCTCGTGACCAAACCATCGCCTTTTGGCTTTTAAGTGTATAGTCCGATTCGTCTTTTATTACTTTTTCCAGTTTAAGAACGTCCTGCTCTACATTCATTTCCAGCAACAAACCCCGTTCTTCATCAGCAAGCATAAAGGGAACACAGGAAACTTTTGTTGCAACGGGAAAACATCCCCAGAACATTCCCTCGGCAATCGCTTTGGGCCAGCCTTCGCTTTTAGAGGGCAGTACCACAAAATGGCTTTTCTGAAGGGCCTGTTTTATCGTATCCTGATTTTGATTCCCATGTAAAAAGACCGTATTTTCCAATTGCTTATTTTTAATGTATGCTTCTAAACTATTTCTTAGAATGCCATCGCCGTATACATTTAAACTTACATCAAATCCTTTTTTTGCCAAGTGCTCCACCAGTTGTATCGCATATAAAGGATTTTTACCTTCCACCAGGCTTCCGACAAAAACAAATTCTATTCCTGTAGTAAAAGGTTCTTTCTGAACGACAGTTTTCTCTGATTCTAAATACGTAGCCGTAAAAAACGGTACTATGTTTTTGGTTTTATTTTTCCAGTCGCCATAGACCAAAACCTTCATGTTTCGGGTCAAAAAAACATTGCTTAAAATGTACTTTTGCAATTTATAAGTCCAGGGCTGTTTGCTTTGCGGATCCCAATTCCCGGCATATTTAGCGGTCTTTTCTTTATGTGGAAATAAAACCTGAACCAGACAGCCCATCAGGCCCATATTTCCGGGACATCTCAAATGAATATGATCGGCTTTTTTCATCGCCCAAAAAACCCTCCAGAAAATAATGGGCAATTTAAATACGGTTTTTAAGATCTCCTTAAAACTCGTAAGACTAAAATCGGGGACTTCCTTAAAATCGATTTTACCATGTTCATACGGCAAATCAATCAAGGTTGGGCTTTTAGGGCTTATCGGCGCAACAAGAATTAATTCATCAACATTTTTCAGCCAAACGTTCATTTCTCTCACGTAGGGCGCATAACCAAAATACTGGTTGTCCTTTTTGGTATGGCTGACATGTGTGATTACGGTAAATTTCATTGATTTTGGCACTAAAGCGTATTTTTTGTAATGGTCAATATTCTACTGATATAATTTTTTGGATGCAAGTAGCTTTCACTCCATTTCAGATTATTTTCTGCTACTTCCAAATATCTTTTACCTGAGAGTAAGTATTCGATTTTTTCCGGTAATTCTGAATAGGCACTGCGATTCTGAACCTTTTCAAAGTTAATATGCTCTTTAAAATCATCTACAATTGTATTTAATGGAGTGGTCACAACTGCTTTTCCAAACAATAGGTACTCTCCTATTTTCCATCCCGGAGTATCTTTCAATCCGTCATCTGCAATCCCTATATCTGCATTTCGTAAAGATTTAAAATATTCTTTTTTAGAGGTACTTTTTATATCTAAAAGCAGTTCCGGGGCAATTTTCTTTGCTAATTCATCGGGAAATATACCTACTGAAACATTTTTGAAATTGCTTTTTATAATCCTGCAGGCTTCAATACGAAATTCATTCTGGCTCTGTCTTCTTATTTTTTCATCCAGGTCAGCATTATTATCCGGATTCCATAGTCTCGAATGAAAAATGATTTTCCCGTTATTGTCTGCTGCCTTTTTCGGAAAACTCCTTACATCCATTGCATTATGCGATAAATTGGTAACCAGGTTAAAATAATCCATGGCACGCACAATTTCTGTTCGGTTTGTTTTATTTATAAGATCCTTAAAGTTGAACTTCATTAAAAGTTTTAGCGCTTTATACGAAAAGTTCACCTGAAGATTGAGCGGATGTACATTTTCTTTATAGTCCTGAAACAGCAATGATCTTTTAAAATAAAAATCATATTTTTCAGGATTATCAATGAATAGCATATTATCTGAATAATCTAAAAAAATCATCTGCTTATTGCTGTACAGTATAGCGCCGCCCGTAGCAATTTTTGCATTAAAAGAAACATCAAAAACCTGATCATTTTGCTCACAAAAATAGAGTAATGAATATAGTATCATGTTGTGATGAGAAGTCCAGTACGGTAATTCCAGTTTCATTTAAAGCAAATTAAAATTATAGGTAAACTTTTTTGCAGCTCCTGCATTGCACTATTTTTATTGAAGTAAATACTTGAAAAAATCGATATTCTGATGCACTATATGCTCCAATCCATATTTTGCAAGAACCGATTGCCTTCCTGCCTGGCCTATTTCTTTTGCCTTTTCTTTATTAGAAAAAACCCAGATGATTTTTTCAGCAATATCGGTAGGATCATGCGGATCACATAATAATCCTGTTCTATAATTCTCTATCGTTTCCGGTCCCGGGCCTAATTTGGTAAAGATAACTGCTTTTTCCATCGCCATGGCTTCCGGCGCTACCAGGCCCTGCGTTTCCATATGTGATGGGAATACACATACTGAAGCATTTGCATATACGAGTGGAATATCGGTAAAGGGTATTGCCCCATGAAAATGAATATCTTTTACTATTGCTTTCCCTAAAAGAGGCAACTCTTTTTCTTTCAGCATTTCCACATAGGAACTTCCATCGGGAAAAAACCAATCCCTGCCATAAATGTCTAATATCGCGTCAGGAAAAGCTTTTTTTACGAAAGGAAAGCTTTGTATTAACTGGCGGATTCCTTTCTTTTCGCAAACTGTACCCACGAAAACAATTCTGGTTTCGGACACTTCTGTTTTAATCGGTTGAAATAATTCCGTATTTATCGGATTATTGATATAGGCCAATGGTTTATTATGATAGCTTAAATATTTTTCAGTATGCTTTTTTACGAACTGTGAAACGGCAATAAAAGCATCACTTTTACTAAAAGACCTCTTTTCCTGAAATCCTTTCCATTTATTCACTTTCCTGTTTTCACTTTCAGCGAAGAAATGATGTCCTCCATGAAGTCTGATACTGTATTTAATCCCTTTTATTTTTTTTATAAACGCAAGGCCCAGTTCGGAAGTTTCAACAATATCGATTGGATTTTCTTTATGAATTTCCTTTATCTTTTTATTAATGGCTTTAAAATTAAAGTACCAGGAAATTATTTTTACGCTGCTTCTTTTCAAACGATAAATAGGAACTCCGTCTATAGTTTCCTCCTGATTCTCTGAAGTATAGTTCAAGCCAATTACAGAAACTTTAATTCCGTTTTTAACCAGCGCCACCGCTAAAGTTTTTACAAAACTTCCTATTCCGCCATGTGGAAATCCTTCTTTTGGATATTCGTTTGTTAAGAAGCAGATGTGCATTTTAATTGGCTTTAATGATTTCCTTTATTTTTACCGAGGCATTTTGATAATCTTCCAGCACAATATTTTTCCATTCGATCATAGCCGGACTACAACTCTTTTGCAGCGTTACCTTTTCTACAATTTCCTGTTTATTGTTCAGCCAGATAACGGCACTTTGATCAGGCATACTTTTAAAATGCTGAAATTGATAAATCGTGTTTACCGACCAGTCTTTCACCTTTTTCTTTTCCTGATCGTAATTGATAAACACACATGGTTTATTAAACATGGCAAAATCAAAGGCCATAGTCGAGCCCACATTTACCACAATGTCTGAGTAAAAAGCAGTACTAATCAGTAGTTTTACATCTTCAATGGATGGATAAACAGTATTCCATTCGTTTGCGGTATTAAAATACCACAAAGGCGCGGCTTCTTTTATCAGATCTTTATATTTTTTTACGACCGCATCATATCTGCCCGAAAAATCTACAGGACATCTTCTAAACAAAATCTGATATTCCTCCTGCAGACTGGCTTTTGTCAGTTCTTCTGCAATATCATTCAGGTAGGCCGGATCATCGGGAGATGTTTTAGTATCGTCACCGGAAAAACAAATAATTTTTTTCTTTGGGTCTAAATTATAGCTCTTATAGAACGTTTCTTTATCGATTCTGTTTTTTTCAGCTGCATAAAACTCAAACTGAGGCGTTCCCGTAACCTTAATGCTCTTTACCGGAATTTCCGGATAATACAATTGTAATTCCGCTTTCATATAATCCGACCAGACCAGGTAATGATCTGCCCTTAGGGCCATTCGGGCCTTAGGTAAATTATCCCAGGAATAAATTACCGTTGCTGTTTTAATTCCTAAGTCTGCTGCGGCTGCAAAAATGCCGGCTACTTTTAAAGCGCGCTGATGGGAACAAAAAACAACACCGGGCTGCACTTTCTTTAAAATCCCTTTGACCTCATCATAAAAAACATTCTGACGGATGGCTTTCTGATAGTGTTTTTCTAATTTGAGAATACTGGAATATTTCCTGAAAAACGGAGCTGCTGCTTCAATAAGCTTATAAAAAACTTTTTTCGAAAATGTATTTTGGTTCCAGTTCCAATTGGTGAGCAGGGAGGTATTTTTTACTTTTTGGGTATTGTGATACAATCTGCAAAGACAAATCAATTCTCTTAAAAATTTCTCTCTGGCGGATTCTTTGTAAGCAGGAATAGTGATTTCGTCATCAAGGATAACATTGTCTTTAATCGCATTTACGGTTTCAGGATCAAAATTATGGAACAACACCAAATCCTCCTGCATGTCTTTAAAAACATCAGCATACAGGTAATTTCTAATTCCGACTCCATCCGGAAAGAGCAATAAAATTTTATTTTTCTCCATTTAAAATTTACTAAAAGACAGTATAAATTCCATCATTAACTTATAATTCCTAAAATCGGGCTGAATTATTTTTTGACAAAAAAGTCATTTATAATTCTCGCCGTAAAAAGCTTCGCTCCGGTATCGTTCATATGCCCGCAGGAAGAAAAATATTTATTTTCGACCACTACATTTTCATAGTTAAGAATTTCAGGATAGGCTTTTTTTACTTTGTCAAAATAGTTGATTCCTTTTACATTCTCACACATTGGTGTCATTACGGCTATAAAATTAATATTATTGGCTTTGCAGAGACTCTTAATTTCTTCATAGTATTTGTTATGCGGAAGCGGATTCAGGTTAACAATGTTATTTTTCATATTTGCGCCTTTCGTTTTAAAAAGGGGGTAGTAGCCTAAATTATCGAGCATGGAAGTCTTTTTATGAATTACCGTAAACAGAGCTTCTCTAAATCCGATTTTTTCATCATATTTTATATATCTGTAAAACGGAATATAATACAACTCGCAGAAATCCTCTTCGTTTTCAAAGTGTTTCCTGATTGTTTCAGAGTTATGGATGTAAGGTAAAAATAAGGCTGAGATTCCTTCTGACTTTTTTTCACCGGAAAGATTTAAATCGGCTTCCAGAATTATATTCTTAATTTGATATTTTCTTTCAATCATTAATTTCAGCATCAGTGAAGCTTCAAACAGATGGCCGCCACTCATTCCGTAATTAAAGGTTTTTAACCCTTTGTCTTCAAACATTTGTGATACAAAATGATTATTGGCACGTGACGAGCCCAGAATTACGACATCGTATTTTTTAGCTGTTGAATTGACAACCGTCTCCACCTTACCACGGTTTCTGGATTGCATATAAATGGCTGTATACAGCCCGTCCAGTACAACGGCTGACAAAGCGGTTATGACTATAATTTTAACCGTATAAATTAAAAATTTCTTCATTAAAACTGAAAATATATAAATTCTTTATAATCTGAATAGGTTCCGAGAGCGAGTATTGCTGCTATCGCCAGTGACAGTTTCAAAAGGCTTCTTTTGCCCGATAGCGGTTCGATTTTATTTCTGTTGTTCCATTCCACCAAAACAAACAGAACAATCATTAGCAGCAGTTCATAACTGTAACGTCCGTTGTCTAAATACTGGAAACTAAAATCCCTGCTGGTAATCATACGTTTTAAATACAGAACAGCATCTGTTATCGATTTAGCCCTAAAAAAGATCCAGGCTATGCAGGTCAGCGAAAAGGTATAGAGAATACTCAGCAGTACTTTTGCCGAATCGAAATTAAATTTCAGCTGAATAGCGTCCATATTGTTTCGGTTGCTGTTGGATAAAAGCAGGGGAAGGAAATAAACAGCATTTATAAATCCCCATACTACATAGGTCCAATTGGCTCCGTGCCAGAATCCGCTGACCACAAAAATGATAAAGGTATTTCTGATCTTCATCCAAAGACCGCCTTTGCTGCCACCCAACGGAATATAAAGATAATCGCGAAACCAGGAAGATAGCGAAATATGCCAGCGACGCCAGAACTCGGCAATATCTCTTGAGAAATAAGGGTAATTGAAATTTCGCAACAAGTCCAGACCAAACAATTTCGAAACGCCTAATGCAATATCAGAATACCCTGAAAAGTCACCATAAATCTGAAAGGCAAAATATACCGCCCCTAAAATAAGAGAGAACGTATTCATGGAAGTATAATGATCAAAAATAGCATTGGCATAAACAGCACAGGTATCTGCAATAACTACTTTCTTGACCAATCCCCAGATGATTTGATAAATTCCTTCTTTCGCCACCTGAAAATTAAACTCCCGCTTTACTTTTACCTGTGGCAATAAGTGTGTCGCTCTTTCGATCGGACCTGCCACCAGAAGTGGAAAATAGCTTACAAAGAGCGAATAATCTACAAAATTGTATTCGGCTTTTATTCGCTTATAATAAATATCAATAACATAGGATAATCCATGGAACGTATAAAATGAAATTCCGACCGGCAGGATTACATTCAATAAAACCGGACTGGCCTTAATTCCCACTGAGCCTAATAATTCTGAAAAAGAAGCGGCAAAAAAGTTATAGTATTTAAAAATTCCCAGAAATCCTAAATTGACTAAAATACTCAGCCAAAACCAAAATTTACGGCTTTTTTCAGACCTCCCTTTTTCAATCTGAATACCGGTATAATAATCCAGAAAAGTTGAAAAAACAAGTAAGAATAAAAACCTCCAGTCCCAGCAGGAATAGAAATAATAACTCGCAACAATCAATAAAGCATTTTGTGTGCTTTTGGTTTTATTGAAAACAAACCAATAGAGAAAAAAAACGACTGGTAAAAAAACAGCAAACGCCAGGGAGTTAAAAAACATAAATTAAATTAATTATTAAAGTACAGCGGCAATCTGTTTATTGCCAAAACCGGATTACTTAAGCCATTTGATAATGAAATCATGAATCGGGATATAAAAATCTCCCACATTTTCTTCTACTTTTTCCGGGCTCCAGTGCCACCATTGTATTTTTTTCATTTTGTCGATGGTATCCAGATCGTATTTCATTTTTACAATTGCTGCCGGAATGCCTCCGACAACGGCATAATCCGGAACATCTTTTGTGACCACTGAACCTGCAAGGACGGTAACGCCATCCCCGATTTTTACGTTGGGCAAAATTATGGCATTCATTCCAATCCACACATCATTGCCAAGGATCGTTTTACTTTCCTCTGTTTTTATATTTTTTTTAAAATCAGACTGCGTTTGTGAACCAATAGGCAAATCTTTATTGACAAGATGATTAAAGTGAGGAAAGGCTGTCACTTCACTTAACGTATGATGTCCAGAATCTAATATAAAATGAACATCATTGGCAATAGAACAGTATTTCCCGATTTCTAATCCCGAGTTTTGATGCCACTGCCACACAAACGCACCATTGTGATAGGTTTTATAGCCAATGGATACATTTTTTGCCTGATGCAAATAGGTTTTATTTTGGCCTTTTAGAAAGTCCAGATGTCCTTTTCCAAGAATTACCCAAGCTATTTTTCGCAGAAACTGTTTCATTTTACTTTTCGTTTACTTCGTTCATGTAAGTGAAATTAGAAATCCTTAAACTGCTTTTGGTGATTCAGCTGCCAAATATCGTTTTTCTTTAGGGAATCCAAAAATAATTCGCTGCTGTTTCCCTGTCCAAAATCATTGGTTGCTACCTGAACTTTGTGCGAATCTATAACAGAAAGGGCTTCTTTTATACTTTCCTGTGAATAATCAGTATTGATAATATCGGCATGAACGGCTCTGTTCTGCTGACGGGTTCCGATATTAATGATAGGGATGCCATAATACGGCGCTTCGCGAATTCCGGCGCTGCTGTTACCTATTATAAACTGACTGTTTTTTAATAAGGTCAGAAAATATTCAAAACGAAGCGATGGAAAAACCCTGAATCTGGTATTTTGTTTTAATCTTTCATAAGAATCCAGAATGAACTGGCTTCCTAAATCATTGTTAGGAAAAATGACCAGATAATTATGGTTGTCCTGCAGCAAACAATCGACAAAAGCTGTCGTATATTCCTCCATGGCCTGAAATTCAGTTGTCACGGGATGAAACATTACGATCGCAAATTTTTCAAAAGGAACCTGATAATATTTTTTTGCGGTTTCTAAATCAGGAAGTTTATCCGAAAACATAATATCAATATCGGGTGAACCAATGGTAAAAACAGATTCTTTTATTTCCCCCATCTGAATCAGCCTTTTCGCAGCCTCATTATTCGACACAAAATGAATGTGGCTTAATTTGCTAACGCTGTGACGGATTAATTCATCTACGGTACCTGAAACTTCTCCTCCTTCAATATGGGCTACCAGAATATTATTCAAAGATCCCACAATGGCACCTGCGAGGGTTTCGACACGATCACCATGTACGACAATCATATCGGGATTTATAATTTTACAATAATGGGATAATCCTTCGATGGTTTTCGCCAAAGTCAGATCCATTGTGGTTTCGTGCGTGTGATTTTCGAAAGTAAATACGTTTTTAAAATTGCAACGCTCAATTTCGATTAAGGTATAGCCATAAATTTCCTGAAGATGCATACCGGTTACAAATACAAAGACTTCAAAATCCGGTTGTTGCTCCAGAATTGAAATCAAAGATTTTATTTTGCCAAAATCGGCACGTGTTCCGGTTAGGAAAAGAATTTTTTTCATTAATTGGAGACTTTCTTTTTTAACTCTTTACGGATTTCAATTTTAGCTTTTAAAATTAGAAAATCATAGCTTACCAACTTCCAATATCTTTTGGTGTTTACAATGGTAATTTTTTTTATAAACGAAAGAATAATGGTAACGAGGCCCGGGAACTTCTTTTTATGCAGAAGGTATTCTGAGATCGTTTCATTTTTATATCGTAAAGCATTTGATTTTTCACTTCTTTTTATAAAATAAAAAAAAGTCTCATTCAAATCTAAAAGTTGAAATCCATTGTTGACCACTCTTTCTGACCATTCTTTATCCTCGCTAAATAGCAGTTCTTCATCAAATTTGAACTGGTCCCATGCCGCTTTGCTCACTAAAGCGCAACCGGTCATTAAACCATATTTTAAAGGTTCTACTATCTTAAAATTATTTTCAACAGCTCTTTTATAATTTTCAATGCTGTTTATATATCGGATTCCGGCAATATTTTCGTTATGCTCTAAAGCTTCCAGTGTATTTCTAAAAAAACTCTTCCCTATTGGAATCGCATGAGAACTGAGAAGCAAAACATACTTTGACACCGCAGCTTCAATACCAACATTGGTCGCCCGTCCATAACTAAAATTCTCTATGGTCACTACTCTGCATTTGTACCTTGAGGCAATCTGTACGCTATCATCAGTCGAGTTATTATCGACTATAATAATTTCATCATAATCTCCTGAATAAACATTTGTGATTATTGATAAAATATTTTCTAAAGCTCTGGCTTCATTTTTATTTCTAATAACGATAGATATCATACTACAATTATATTATTGAAAATCAGTAAAATCTAATTGCTCATCATTTTCTATATCTCTCGTGGCTGCTTTTCCAATTAGATCATTGAAATGTTCCGCCAGGATTTTACCGGTACCCGGGCGTTTTACCCAAATATTTTCTTTAGATAGTTTTTCTCCTTCTTTAATGGATGCGATGGCGCAAACTGTTGCAAAGGCAAAATCAATGGTGACTTGTTCTTCTAATGCCGGTTTTTTTGTCCCGCCGCGCATTAAGGCTATTTCGGCACTGGATACAATTAATTCTCCGCAGGCTTTTTCATCCATGCTGCAAACAATATCCGGACCAGTTCGTTGCATATGGTCTGTAAAATGCCGCTCTAAAATACTGGCTCCAAGAGCAGCAGCACCAAGACAGGCATTGTTATTTAGGGTATGATCACTCAGTCCGAATACTTTATCGGGAAAGGCCTGGTGCAGCTCGGTCATCGCGCCAAAACGCACCAGATGTATGGGTGTTGGATACAGGTTTGTAGTGTGCAGTAAAGCAACAGGAATTTGATGTTTATCGAAAATCGCTACTGCTTTCTGAATGCTTTCTATGGTATTCATACCGGTACTTAAAATGACAGGTTTGCCAAAAGAAGCGATATGTTCTAATAAAGGGTAATTGTTACATTCTCCGGAACCAATTTTGTAAGCGGGAATATCAAATTTCTTTAATCGTTCTGCTGCTGCGCGTGAAAATGGTGTCGAGATGAAGATCATTCCTTTACTTTCCACATATTCTTTAAGTTCCAACTCCTCAGCTTCATTAAGGGAACAGCGTTCCATGATTTCATAAATAGAAACATCTGCATTACCGGGAATTACTTTTTTTGCGGCGCCGCTCATTTCGTCTTCCACAATATGTGTCTGGTGCTTTACCACCTCAACGCCTGCTCTGTGTGCTGCATCAACCATTTCTTTGGCAACTACAAGAGAACCTTCGTGATTAATTCCTATTTCGGCAATAACTAAGGGTGGAAAATCGGGTCCGATTTTTCTACCGGCAATTTCTATAAATGGGTTCATAAAAGGAATGGTATTTTTATGTTATAACTGTTTTTGAAATAGATACTCCGCATAGTCAAAATCTTCCGGGGTATCAATATCAAGTTGTGCAAAAATATGATTTACTTCGAATGGAAAAGCATTTTCTGAAATAATAATATCATTCCTAATTAAGGATGCTTTTGTGATGTATACTAATCCGTTTTCAAAGAAAAGCGGCTCTAAATCCTGGCTTCGCTGGCCAATGGTATAATTAAACGGAATAAATTTCCGGTCTATGATCTTTCCGAATTTCTGATGGTTCCGGGTAACGGTAAATAAACTGTCAAAGTTTCCTTTTTGATAGGCTTCAAAAGTTTCGGCTATCAGATTCTTTGGCCGTAACGGATTGGTCGCCTGAAGCAAAATCACGTTTTCAATAGCATTACTTTGAATAGCTTCCAAAGCATGTCTCAAAGCAGAAACCGTAGGCTCTAAATCACCCGAAATAGCGGCTGGCCTGTCAATTACTTTTGCGCCAAATTGCAGTGCTGTTTTTTTTATTTCTTCATTATCTGTTGAAACATATACCTCATCAATTATGTCGCTGTTTTGCTGCGCATATAAAATAGAATGTGCCAGCAAAGGCAGGCTTCCCAAAACCTGGATATTTTTATCGGGAATTCTTTTGGAACCTCCACGAGCCGGTATTAGTGCTATCGTTTTCATTTTTTTTATTTTTATTAAACGGGATTTTCAGATAGCGTCAGACTTTTTTTGTTTCCTTTCACTTTCTCCAGAATCGGTTTTTCAATATAAATATATGTTATGGAAGAAATCAGAATCAGTATACCCACTCTTATCAGAAGAGAAACGTTCAAATCCTCAATATGCAGGTATTTTTTAATCCTGTAATTGCTTATAAAAAAACAAACCGGGTATTGCAGAATGTAGACCCCAAAACTAATCTCCCCTAAGAATACAAATAGTTTCTTTTGAAATAATTGGGTAATTACTCCTGTATTAAGTGAGATTAAAAGTATCAATGGAACAAAAAGTAAAGCCGATGCACTGTGCAGGTTGAATCCAAATGGAAATTTTAGGGCTAAAATGACCAAAGCAGCAAACACAAGAATTAACAAATCGTAATTTCTTTTCTTTTCATTCAGATACTTTATGAAAAGCAGTCCGGCCAGATTCCCTGCTAAAAACTGGTGGAGGTGTAATAACGGATTGTAGAGTATAAAGTCCTTCATATACATGGAATCACTCGCTCCAAAATTTACAAATAATACATTTGTTACTATTTGAGTAAAGATCCAAAATAAAACGATAGCCATTGAAATTCGTTTCAAAGCTATTTTTTTATACACTTCATTAAACACAAAAGGAAAAATGGCATAAAACAACACTTCGACGGATAAGGACCAGGCCGGAAAATTAAACGAAAGCGCTTTTCCCGGAATCCAGGCCTGAACCATGAAAATATTTAAAAAAAATCCGGAGAAATCAAATTCGGCAGCTTTTAACTGTACAAAAATTACCAGGATTACAGCCAAAAAATACAAAGGGTAAATTCTTGCAAACCTGTTTTTAAAATACGCTATGAAGGGAACAAAAGGTTTATTCCCGTATGCAATAACCATCACAAATCCTGAGAGTATAAAAAAATAACTCACACTGATGTTTGCATTCTGAAAAATAAATGCCAGCTGCGGATTCTCTGTAAAAATGCTTCCGCCACCATAATGAAAGATAACAATTGAAACTGCAGCCAGAAATCTGGTAAAGGTTAATTGGTCTATTCTCATATTCTGTTTACATTCTTTTATTGCTCTTCTTTAATTTAGGCCAGTACGGGTTTATTTTTAATTTTTATTTTATTCTGAATAGGTTTCTCGATATAGATATAAACTACTGCAGAGAAAATAATTAAAATAAAAAATCTGATAAAAAAGACGATTGTCGGATCGGTTAGGTGCAAATATTTATTTACGGTATAGGCGCTTATTAAACAATAGATGGGATGCTGAAAAATATAAATTCCAAAACTGATCTCACCTAAAAAAACAAAGGCTCTTTTTTTGAACAGTTGCGTTATAAATCCATTGTTTAGTGCGATGCAAAATATCAGGGGAATAAAAAACACGGCCAGTAATCCGTTATGAAAATTTAAGCTTAAGGGGAATTTCAGGGCCAGAATAATCAGGGCCACTAATCCCAAAATCTGGAAATCATAATTTTTTTCCTTATGCTGCATTTTTTTGACAAAAAAGAAACCGGCAAGATTTCCAATCAAAAATTCATTTAGGTGCATTACAGGATTGAATTTTAAAAATCTGGATATGCTTTCAGATTCACCATGTCCGTACAGAGAGAAAAATACATTGAAAACGACCTGACTTAAAATCCAAAACGAAATGATGTATACCGAAATTCTTTTAAAGGAGAATTTAGTAAAAAGCCAGTTCAAAACAAAAGGAAAGATCAGATAGAATATCAATTCGACAGATAATGACCATCCGGGAGGATTACCTGTTAAAACTTTAGCCGGAACCCAGGACTGAATCATAAAAAAGTTTAACAAGAAAGCTGATACGTCTACACTTTGGATTCGAATTTGCAGAAAAAGCATCATTAGCAGCGCCAAAAAATACAACGGGTAGATTCTGGCAAACCTGTTTCTGAAATAATCCTTAGCGGAAATAGCTGATTTGTTTCCGTAAGCTATCATCATTACAAAACCCGATAAGATAAAAAAGTAGCTTACACATAGATCGGCATTATTGACGATGAAACTAACATAATCATTATTAAACACAAAACTTTTTCCGCCGTAATGGAATGCAACAATGGAAATGGCGGCAAGAAATCTTGTAAAAGTCAACTGGTCTAATCTCATGCTTTAATTTTCTTTATTTTTTAATTTGTTTTTAGCTTTTTCAATAATTTCATTCATGCCTTCATTCCAGTTTTGCATCGCATACAAATCATCCGGAAATTTAGGGGTTTCAAAGTTTCCTTCCAGAAATTCGTTTATGGCGTTTTCCCATTCAGCAATGGAATGAGGATTTTCGATTAATTTTCCAAGTTTACCATATTGCAAAACTTCGGGAACACCTCCGAGGGCTGATGCAATGCAATAATTACCACAATGTAAAGCTTCTATCAGGCTAAGCCCGAAACCTTCCTGGCATAAGGTTGGAAAAAGATAACAATCGGAAGCCTGGTAATATTTAGGAAGCTCATCGTTGGGGATTCTGCCTAAAAATAATACGCCTTCAGTTTCTTCGCGCGGATCAGAGCCTATCACTACCAAAACGATATTTTTGTGCAGCCCGTAAATTTCCTTCCAGACATTTAAAATTAAATTCAGACCTTTTTTCGGCCTGTCCTGCGAGCACCAGACAAACACTTTTTTAGCATTGAAACCTAACTCTCTTTTTAGTTTTGTTTTTTCTAATTCGGAAATCTTAGTGAATTTTTGAGTATCAATAGCGTTGTGCAGTACCGAAAAATAACCCGGCAAAATACTAACCTGATTTTTATGCTGCCTGTAACTATCGTGAGTAAGTAAAACCATTTCATCGATGGCCTCATAAAAATCCTTCGAATCTTTTTGTGTATAGGGTAAATACCCGTGATAGAAAAACTGAATATAACAGCGGTCAGCAATTCCTTTTGAAACCAGATAATTTTTAAGCGGTTTCACCATCCCGTAATTATCTACAATCTGAATGATGTATTTTTCATTAGGAACGATCAGCTTATTAAGCGCCTGAAAATATTCCTGATTTTTTTTCTTTAAAAATTTACGCTGCAATTTGTGCCAGAAAGTAAAATTGACAAAACTATATTGTATTGTCTTGTATGAGTTTTCTGGTTTCGGGCAAACGATACCATCAATTTTATGTTTCCCTTCCAGATAATTTTTATAAAGGGTAGTCCAGCTTCCAATCTTTGAAAAAGGAAGCGGTGCCTGAGAAATAAGGATTACTTTAATAGCATTATCCATGTTTTTGATCGTATTGTATTGCCTCTGCCAGAGAAAGCCCTTTTAATTTGAGGCAATAATACCATATTTTTTTTTGTGTTATGATCCTGGCGAATAATTTATATTTTAATAAAAAGGCCATTTTTGACGATTTTATTTTTTTTAAAACAATCGGTTCCTGAGGAAAAAAGTCATTTGGTTTTATTTCTTGAAAAGTTTTACGCATCCAGTCTTCTTCGACATTTCCTAAGTGATACGCAAAATTATCTGCTGTGGAAAGTCGCCACATTCCTTTTTTTACTACGGGAAAATCCAGTAATTTCCCTTCGGTTTCACCACCCAGCATAAAATCCGAATGTTTCATATCGCTTTTTTCAAAAACTTCTTTTCTGTACGTAGTGATAAAGTGCCCGGCACCCACAACCGCTTTAAAATCGCTATTAGAAACAGTCAGGTATTTTTGAAGGTGAATATCACTATATATTTTCGGATTCCCAACGCTTGCTGCAAAGGCTTTTAAGGCCTCAGGATTTTTGACTTTTGTAAAAAAAAGTGATTTCGAAAACAGTAATTCGAACCAAATATTGAAGGTATGATTTTTCAAAGATCTTGAAGAAGGAGTGGGACAAACTGCTCCTGTTTTTGGAAATTTTTCAAAAATATCATAGCTCTCTTTTTGCCAGTCGTTTAAGAAAAGTACATCGGAATCTGCAATGGTAATAAAAGGAAAATTATGTCCTGCTATACCTTTTATAATAGAATTAGGTTTTCCGATATTGGTACTATGGATCACTTCCTGAATTTTTCCGTCTTTCTGAAGCCGGTTGAGGTAATCACTAATTAGAGTATGACTTCCGTTATTGACAACAGTAATATATGTTTTGGGATGAATTGTTTTAAACAGGGATTCAAGACAATATTCTAAAATCTTAAAACTGTCTTTAAAATAACCTTCCTGATCCGGTATGTACACAGGAATGACAACCTGATGAAAGAATTTAGCTGCTTCTTTTATCTTATCTTTATTTGGATTGAACCCGATTCGCATAGTATAGCTGTATTTTTAAGCGCAAATTATCCCCATGTTATATTTTTCTTTATAATCCTGGCCGGAATCCCGGCATACAGGGATTTCGGATCTTCCAGATTTTTATTGACTACAGTATTGGCAGCAATTACGGAATTTGAAGGTATTCTGGAGCCCTTTAATATTAATGCCCGGCATCCGACCCAGACATTCTCTTCTATAAATATTTCTTCCGGCTGATTGACAACACTACCATTTTCATCCCAAATGGTATGATGATCAGAATCCATAATCAGGATATCCCAGGATAACAAACAATTCGTACCAAATTCAATTCCTTTAGAACAAACAATCGAACTTTCGGCAGTGATTGTAAATTTATTTCCAAAAATTACTTTTGCATTTTTAGCTACACTAATTTTGGCACCTTGCCCAAAACCGGCACTTCCTCTAAAAACAAGCTCTCCCGAGATTTGTAAAATTGATCGGGAAAATTTCTCATCAAATATACCGACTTTTCCATAACCTATTTTCACCAAACCGTACCGTAAAGGGCATTCGAACCTGATGCTTCCTTTCAGTTCATTAAAAACTACATTTTTGGAAATCAGCACCGGAAACATAATGGCCTCATTAAAGGGAAAATATTTAAAATTAAAATAGATGGTTTTAAAATTTTCCTTCAGTAAATGTTTGGACAAAAAAATAGTTTTCTTAATAAAATTATTCATCTTTTTCAGTAAAACAGTGACACAGACAATAAACAGGTCTGAGATATAAATCGATCTTATTTATTTTAACGGGATTTTGAGGGTAAATCTCATTCCACATGCCGGCAGCACTTACCAATAATCTCCTTGCAATTTTATGAAGCAGAAACGGGTTTTTTATGCCCATTTTTTTAAAATTGAAAAACATTTTTTCGTGAAGGCCTATGTATTTTTTTCGCTGGAGCGAAAGTCTGTCTGCATTATCGTATTCTCTGTAATAGGCTAATGGTTCATTGATGTAATGCACTTTATGTCTGTAAAACATACGCTGGTAAAAATCAACATCTTCTCCTATTTTTATGCTCTCGTCAAATAATAAATCCGGCTGAAATACCGTCTTTCTGATTAAAGGAGTAGGCGATTTAACCACCCAAACTCCTAATGCATTCCAGAAAACATCACCGGAACGTTTATGGATTTTATTCTGTGAAGCCCCAAAATATTTTCCTGTTACTTTTCCTTTTTCATCCACGACAGCAACAGAAGAATGCACACAATCAATGGAAGAGTTCTCTAATAGTACGCTGACCTGCTTTTCAATTTTAGAAGTTTCCCAAAAATCATCATCGTCCAGGAAGGCTATATATGCTCCTTTTGACAACTTAATCCCAAAATTTCTTGCTGATGATAACCCTCCGTTTTCTTTGAAATGGTAAATACAATTCGGGAATTCGGCGCAGATTGCTTCCGCATAATTCGAAGAAGATCCGTCATCAATTACCAGAATTTCAATATTTTTATAGGATTGACTGACTACAGACTGAATCGCATTTTTAAGATATTCGCTACGGTTGTACGTCGGTATAATAACAGTTACTAAAGGAGTCATTTGTTTAAAATTTTTGAAATGATAAACTGAGCTAATTTATAAAAATATAGTCCTCTTAATTTTTTGCCTGACTGAATCTTCTGAATACTTGAAATATTTAAAAATTCTTTCTTATTGGTCCGGATATAATTTTTTATATAATGGTCTATAAACTGGCCATACTTTTCCGTTTGCCCGAAATAATTTAAATATCCGGCTTTTTCATGGTAAACGCTTTCTAATTTATTTTTTTGCAAATAAGACGAGGTTGATCCTTCATGTCTTCTGAAAAAATTTAAGTTCTTATTTAAAAAAGCGAAGGAACTGTTTTGTACTAAATAGGACCATAAAAAAATATCGGAACACAATCTGTTCTGAAAAAGTACGGCCGGAATTTCAGTTTCAGGCTTTCTGAAAACAACGGAGCTTCCATTGGTAATATAAGTATCAAAAGGCATTTGTTTTAAAAAAACTTCCTTGTCTATGATTCTATATTCTCCTTCCGGTGTATTCAGGTCTTTTGTTCTGTTTGCTGAATCGTAAATTACAGCCCCATTTTCAACATATTTACTACTGCAAAAGGCCAATGAGGCAGTATCATTCACCTCTAAAATGTTCACTAATTCTTCCAGAAAATTGGGTTCGGAATAATCATCGGTTTCGGCAATCCAGATGTATGGTGTTTTGGCCAGTTCAATTCCTTTTTGCCAGGAAAAATAGCCACTGCACGAGTTTGATTCATTTACAATAAAATGCCTGACTTTAAAATCCGGATTGCTGTTCAGGAAATCAGTGATGATCTGAACACTATTATCGGTCGATTTATCGTCAATTATAATCGCTTCCCAGTCTTTGTAGGTTTGATTAGAGATACTTTCTAAACGGTCCTTTAAAAACGCAGCGTGATTATAACTTGGTAGTATGATGGAAAGCTTTGCCATTTATTTTGCCTTAAGTCGTACTATTAGTTTAAAAAAAGACCTGGCCGGTTTTAAAAGGCCTATTTTTTTTAGTCCCTTTTTTATCATTAAACCGGTCTGGTAGCTGTTTGACTTTTTGATTTCATTTAATTTAATCCTGAATTTTTCATTTGAATCGTAACATCTTGAAATTAGATCAAAAGAAAACCTGTAATATTCGTCGTAACTCAATATTGCTTTAAAAGACTCCAACACCTTTATTTTATTATCGTCAATTCCAAGCGTCATCATCCTGCTCGAAGGATTAATTCTGTAAAATGCTAAAGGTTTGTCTATAAAAACGGCTTTATTTGACGCTTTAAAAAGACTGACCCAAACGACCCAATCTTCTTGTGCCGACAGATTTTCGGGAAAACGAATGGTTTTAAATAAAGCTGCATCAAAAAAACCGCATTGCATCTGAAGCGAAAAAGAAACATTCCACTGAAATAAAAAGCCTTCCACATTGAAAAAGGATTCATCCAAAACACAAAATGGCGGTAAGGAAGCCTCCTGGTTGTCAACAATCATTCTGAAATTGGAGATAACAATTCTGACATCCTTATTTTCGGGTACTTCTAATTGAAGTAATGATAATTCCAGTTTTGTCTTTTCTAAAATATCATCTGAATCCAAAAATTGGATGAAAGCTCCTTTCGCCGCTTCAATTCCGAAATTTCTGGTACTGCTGACCCCTCCGTTTTCTTTAAATAAATAAACAAAACGGGAATCTTTGGCCGCAAAGGTTTTTGCAACTGCTGCAGTATTATCGATACTTCCGTCGTCAATGATTAAACATTCCCAATTGGAGAACGTCTGATTACTGACAGACTCTAGCGCTTCACCCAGATACTGCCCCTGATTATAGCAGGGAACAATAATAGAAACTAATGGATTCATTGATTAGTTTTCAATTGATTAAAGAAAAGATCGTATTCTTTGGCAATCTTTTCCGGTTGGTATAAATTCTTCTTTTCTGTATATTCTTTCGTCTTAAAGAAGGCTTTTTTTTTGGAATCTAAAACACTTTTAATCACCTCATCGTAATTTTTTTTCTCCAGATCTAATAGCGGAAAATCGAAAAAACGAGCCACTTCTGTGAGATTACCCACTTTAGGAATGATCATTGGTTTATCAAAAGTGAGCCCCAGATATAAATTTCCCGAATTCAGATTTCTGATTCTGGGTATTACAATCAGGGAAGAGTCTTTTATGAGATCAACCATATAATCGTAGTCTAAAAATTTATATCCAAAAAAGTATTGATTTTTACGAAGCGGGTAACAATATATTTTTTCAGCAATCCTTTTGTATATTTTTCGGAAACGATACGGAAAATAAGACGGCCTGTTTACAAATTGAAACATATTCGGAACAATCAGAAATTTATTTTTTAGAGGGATTTTCCTGAAAATTTTTAAAATCAACCTGGCTTCTTCATCAGATCTGATGGCTCCAATAACTGAAACTATATATTTATCTTCTAAATTTAACTGAAACCTGGCTTTAAAATCTGCCGTTTGGTAGTCTCCCGTAAGACTCTTATATAAGGGATGATATATGACGGTGTGTCTGCAATTAACAGAAAAGAGAGTTTTGTATTTTTCTAAAGAATAATTTCCTAAATGAATGATGCCATCGGCATGTTTTTGAATCAGTTTGAACAAATCGATGAATTGATTCTCTTCGTCGTAGTGCGATTCTATGTCATTTAAAGTGAAAACAATTTTTGAATGCTGTTTCCATACTAGTATCGTTTTTTCAAAATCTGTTAATTGTTCTTCTGTTGGAATAACCCAATTAAAGATCGCTTCCGGAAATTGGATATTTACAATTTCGTAAGTGTTTTTATACTCCTTAAAATCACCAAAAATAAAATTACATGCTGAAAAAAAAATAATTTCATCCAGGTAAATATTTCTATCCTTTAGATGGGGAACAAATACTTCCATAAATTTTTAATTTTTTTTCGTTTAATTCTGCTGTAAATAAACTCGATTATAATTATTTCTGTTGATTTAAATTTGAATTTAAAACATTCTTTACTTAAAAAATTTATTTTAGTGAAGTCAGAAATATTGCCAAAAATATTGATTAGCTGCGAATGAGCATATTGTTTTAGTCTTTTGTTTTCAACCTTAAAATTAACCTGTACGAAATACAGGAATAGAAAAAGGCTCTTTACTTTTAGCCTTATGTTTTTTAGATTCGAAGGTTCAGAAGATATATTGATTCCGCTGAGTCTCCAGTAAACACTTGCCGATTTGATATAATGGATTCCATTATTTTTGCTAAAAACAAGCCAGGTCGCATAATCCGAGAACCAGGCGAGCGGAAAATCTACAAAGCCCTTATTATCATTATAAATATTTCGGCTAAAGATAAATTCACTTGCGGTGATCGTTTCTTTCATGAGGAGCATCTGATCCAGTAATTGTTCTGCTTTTTCATGAACTTCATGCTCAAAATTTGTGCCCTGCAATTGTCCGTCCTTGTCTATAATGCTAAGATTAAATCGGATTAAATCGACTTTTTCTTTTTTCAGCTCTAAGAAAGCATAAAATTCTTCAACTACATTAGTCCCTAAAACATCATCATCTCCTAACAGTATCAGCCATTTTTCTTCTGTTGCAAGTGCAATGCAGCGTTCCCATTGTCGGGTTAACGAAATACTGCCCAGGTTATCCTCAAAACGATGGTAAACCAAATCAATTTTAGGTCTGTATCGTTCTAATAAAACCGAACAATCTTCTGTACTGGCATCATCACCGATATAAACCCTAAAACGCTTATCCGTTTGATTGGCCAGTGATTCTAAGGCAGCCTCAAAAAAAGTAAGTTTGTAATACGGAATTATGATGGCCAGCATGCTATTTTAAGTTTAGGAATTCTTTCCAAAAAACGGTGTGATATTTATTTTTGGGAGCTATTAAAAATAGTTTAAGCCAGACTTTTAGGGCAAGGAAAGGCCTTTTATACCTAAAAGACAGGTAAATTATTTTCTTAGCATTTTCAATCTCAAGAACCTTCTGTTCTTCTTTTTGTATATTACCGACTCCAAGAGGCAATATCCTATTATATAAACGATGTATTTTCAAAGTTGATTGTACCCAATCGCCGCTTAGTTGGCCTTCGGATAAATGTTCTACTAAAAATTGGTTGGTAACGACAATCTTTTTATTGTTCCGTTTCACATTAAACGAAAGATCTAAATCATAGTTATGGAAACCGCCCAGCTTTTCATTGAACAAAAATGCATCAGCTTTACGCATCGCCATAAAAACACCATCAATGGCTACCACTTCTTCTACAGCTTTATCTTTCCAGCCAACCTGCCAATTTTCGATTTCCCCGCTAGTAAGATGCTGTCTTATATTGATGATCCTGTTTTCCAGAGGACAATCCCACCAGGCAGAAGGCATTTTGGTTTTTACTGTAGCTCCCGCAATACCAATTAGTCCTATTGTTTCGTCAGATTTAAAAATAGTTTCAATCACCTTTCCCCAACCCGGAGTACGGAATACAATATCATCATGAATAAAACACAGGTAAGCTCCGGAACTTTTTTGGATCCCTAAATTATAAGCTTCAAAAATAGAATAGTTGTTTTCCGAGTTATCGATTACAAGTAACTCACATTCAGAATCAATTGTATTTTTTATATTCTCCTGAAACTCCCGAGCGATTTGTTTTGTCCGGGAACAAATGATTATTGACAGCATTTATTTTAGCTTTGAAAGTGTCTTTTTTATTCTTTTTAAAAACTTCCCGGGATTTTTATAATAAAAACCAAGCCTTTTTATTTTCATGAAAATAAAATGACGGGAAACAAAAGCATCTTTGTAATTTGATTCGATCTTTTCCTGATAATAGGACTCCATCATATTGTAATGCTCGGTCACAACCCGTATTTGTTTCTCTAAAATAATTCTCTTAATATTTTCATCCTTAAGGTATCCAATCATGCAGGAATACATTTTGACGTTATTATTAGCAATATCTAAAGCTGACATTCTGGAAATCACTCCAACGTTAAATCTGTAGACCGCCATTTTATCTTCTAAATATTTCAGTTTACCATAACCCGCAAGAATAATATAAAGGAAATAATCCCCTATTGGAGATAATCGAAACTCAAAAGGAAGAGTTCTGAATACATTTCTAAAAACTACAGAAGGCGTGTGGATATAATTCCCAAGTCTTGCTAAAGTTTCTATGGTTTCATGGTTTTCCGGAACCTTTGTAATAAAATCATCGTCAATTGTTCCGTCTGGTCTTAAAATTTTTATGGGATGAAAGCACAGGACATAATCCGGATTTGCTTCTAAAAAATCAACCTGTTTTTGTAGTTTTAACGGGTCTGTCCAATAATCGTCTCCTTCACACAGGGCAATGTATTTTCCCAGGCATTGATTAAAAGCAAAAATACCGTTTTCCTGCATTCCGATGTTTGCCTCCTGCCTGAAATATTTGATTCTATGGCCCTGAGAATGGTTTTTGATGATGTCATTAATTATTTCCGGTGTGCTGTCGGGTGAGCAGTCATCCGCAATAATTAATTCAAAATCAAAATTCGTCTGCTGCATTAAAACTCCTTCTATAGCTTGCTTTATATAAAGTTCATGCTTAAACGTAATCATATTGACTGAAACAGTCAATTCATTATTTTCCATTGCTACAAGAGTTAAATTTTATCATAACACAAATTAGACATTCAATAAGACTAAGCTTATTTTTCGACTTCATTTTTCCATTCAAATTGCGGTTTAATGTAGCCCGGTTCCCTGCCCATATACGTTCCTAATTCCCTTCCGGAATCCACAACTGTAAAGGAAATGATATCACTTTCGGTAAAAAGTAATTGTCTTGAATCTTCAATGATAAAAAGCGATAAAAAATATTGTCCCGATTGAAAAAAAGAGGCCGGAAAATTACAGCTGATGTTGTTTACTCCGGTTTCCAAAGAAAATGATCCGGCATTCGAAAAGGAAAACATCGCCTCGCCCATTTCATTATATAAATGATAGGTTATATGATAGCGTTCTGCATCTTTAACTTTTAAGTCTAATTTCGTGGTAAGGGTGATTATTTCTTTTTCCTGCAGTAGTTCATGCGAAGTTCTGCCGGGATTATTTAAGGAAATTTCATTTAGTTTAAAGATGGGAAAATCATGTTCTTTTCCGAACGTTTTTAAATTCATTGCCTCAGGATCGCCCCCAAGATAATAACTTACGGCATTTTCTATATCCCCTTCAAAAACTACTTTTCCATGCTCTAGAATAATTCCCTTGTTACATAAGCTCTTTACTGCTGCCATATTATGGCTCACAAACAAAACGGTGCGTCCCTGTCCTTTCGAAATGTCCTGCATTTTTCCGATAGCTTTCTTTTGGAATTCTGCATCACCTACCGCTAAAACCTCATCAATTACTAAAATTTCAGGTTCCAGGAAAGCTGCTACCGCAAAAGCCAGGCGAACGGTCATTCCGGAACTGTATCTTTTTACAGGCGTGTCTATATAACGTTCGCAACCGGAGAATTCTATAATTTCATCCAGCTTTGAAGCAATTTCTTTTTTGGTCATCCCCAAAATGGCACCATTTAGGAAAATGTTCTCACGACCGGTCATTTCGCCATGGAAACCAGTACCCACTTCAAGAAGTGAAGCAATACGTCCACGTGATTTTATACTCCCTGTGGTTGGAGCGGTTACCTTTGATAATATCTTTAGAAGTGTCGATTTTCCTGCTCCGTTTTTACCGATAATACCCAATACCTGTCCACGCTCCACTTCAAAATTTATATCCTGCAATGCCCAGACATATTCGGAAACTGCTTTGGTAGAACGGTCGTTTGTATCCCCAATTTTAAGATAAGGATCTTCTTTTCCGCGCACCTGATGCCACCATCTGTTTAAATCGTGACTTAATGTTCCGGTACCAACCTGACCTAAACGATATTGTTTAGAAATATTTTCGGCCTTTAATATGATATCTTTTTCCAATTGAAAAATTATAAGTTTTGTATTTGTAAAAATTTAAACAGTGTCAATAAAGCTTTTTTCCGTTTTATTGAAAACTAAAAGACCAAGAAAAAATACTACTATGGTAATAATCGTAGTGTAACACAGTCCTAAAATAGATATTTGGCCTACATTTAAAAGCATATATCTGGAGGTTTCTATAATGTAAGCCAGGGGATTATATTCTACAATCCAGCCATAACCCGGTAGTTTTTGTTTAATTAATTCCATTGGATACATTACTGCTGATAAATACATAAGCAGCTGTATTCCGAAACCAATCAGGTAGCTAAAATCACGGTATTTTGTAACCAGGGAAGAAATAAACATTCCCAGTCCCAAACCCAGAATTCCCATCACCAAAATAAGAAGTGGAAAAAGCAATACGGAACCATTTAAACTCAGGTCTTTCCCCTGAATATAATAGTAACAATAAAAGGCAATGAAAATAAAAAACTGTATCCCGAATTTAATCAGATTAGAAATGACAACTGAAAGAGGCGTTATAATTCTGGGGAAATAGACTTTGCCAAATATCCCGGCATTTGCTTTGAAAGTATCAGAAGTACCGTTAAGACAAGCTGTAAAATAATTCCAAACCGTTATTCCTGCCAGATTGAACAGGAACGGAGGTACATTACCGGTATTGATTCCGGCAACATTATTAAATATTATGGTAAAGGTTATTGCTGTAAACAAAGGCTGAATAAGATACCATAAGGGTCCTAATACGGTTTGTTTATAAACAGTAATAACATCTCGTTTTACAAACAGGAATAGTAAATCCCGATATTGCCAGACTTCTTTAAGATTTAGGGAGAAGAATTTATTCTTTGGTGTTATTTCAAACAACCAGTCATTTGTAGTATTTGTATTGTTCATTTTCAGTTGTATTACAATTAAATTGCAATAATATTATTTAAAATAGAGAGGGGGCTTCCTTACTATCACACGCAATTAACAAGATTTTTAGTCTTTTAAAAATTATTTAAAAAGCAAAAAGGCGTTTTAAAAAACACCCTTTTATCTTATTTCAATCAAAACTTACTATTCAAAATTAATTATCCAAAACTTCAAAAGCCGAATTCATACTTTTGAATTCCGGAACAATTTTTTTCATTTTGGCCACAATATCGTCATTATCATAGAAATCTGCAATCCCGATGAGTTCATCAATCTCAACGTGCAGGTTTTCATACTCGTCCTGTATCTCCTGAGCGATCATAATTTTATTATGATAGGTTGGTAATGTTTTAGAAGTATCATTTAATAATTCTTCATATAATTTTTCTCCCGGTCTTAATCCGACAATTTTTATTTTTATTTCTTTGTCAGGAATAAAACCTGCCAGTTTGATCATCTTTTTGGCTAAGTCAATAATCTTTACCGGTTTCCCCATATCGAAAATATAAATCTCTCCTCCGTTACCCATTGCTCCTGCTTCCAGTACCAACTGGCATGCCTCCGGGATAGTCATAAAATAACGAATAATGTCCTGATGCGTTATGGTAACAGGTCCTCCGGCAGCAATTTGTTTGGTAAACAAAGGAACCACTGATCCGTTCGAACCTAAAACGTTACCGAAACGGGTGGTAATAAACTTAGTTACTACCTCAAAATTCTCCTGTTGATTTTTTAAGAATAAAGACTGAACGTATTTCTCTGCAATCCTTTTACTGGCTCCCATGACATTGCTGGGATTAACTGCTTTATCAGTGGATACCATCACAAATTTTCGAACATTGTATTTGCAGGATAAATCGGCTAAGTTTTTGGTACCTTTAATATTGGTCAGGATAGCTTGTGCCGGATTTTCTTCCATCAAAGGAACGTGTTTGTAGGCTGCTGCATGATAAACAACATGAGGACTGTAAGTTTTGAAAACCTTTTCCAGTGCTTTTTTACTTCTCACATCTGCAATTACGGCCACAATTTTAGTTTCAGAATCGACACTTAAAATTTCCAGGCATAAATTATGAAGCGGTGTTTCGGCATGATCTAAAATAATAATCCTTCTAGGATTGAATCCTAACACCTGTCTTACTATTTCGCTTCCTATTGATCCTGCTGCTCCTGTAATTAGTACTGTTTTGTCTTTTAATTGTTTTGAAATTGACTTACTATCTAAAACTATTGGCTTTCTTTCCAATAAATCTTCAATTTGTATGTTTTTTACTTTTTGGGAAATCTCTTTTTGATTTTCCCAGTCGGAGATCAATGGTACTGTATAAACTCTGTAGTTAAACTCTAAGCATTGGTCAACAATAATTAATTGTTCCTCTTTAGACAAACTTTTATCTGCTATAATGACACCCTCTGCAGCTACAGATCGCATTAATGCAGGCAATTTTTTTCGTAAGATCAGAATTGGAAGATCGAGCATTCGCTTAGAGGCATTCTGATTGTTTTTATCTACAAAACCAACAATTTTAAATCTTGACGGCGTTTCAAATTTCAAAGCATTCGCTACGGAAATAGCATTAGCATCCGTTCCGTAAATAACGGTTCTGATTAGTTTAGAATTTGTTTTCTCCGAGAAATATAATTCAAAAGTCTGTTTTACAATTACACGATACAAAAACAATCCACAAAATGACAACACCAAATTAATGAACAGGGCTGTATTCAAGAAGGCCTTGTGCCCGACATATAATTCAAAAACTAAATTTATAAATAAGAAAAACACTAAAACCGACATCTGCGAAAACAATAGCTTTATCGCATCAATGTAAGAAGAATGTCTGATAATACCCGAATAGGTTCTAAACAACCAAAAGAAAAATACATTTACAAAAATGAGACTGCCAACGAAATAAGAATGATGTGAAGTTATAATATAGCCTAATGCCGTACCTTCAAACAACATATAGGTAAACGTAAAAGAAAAAATCAGGACCATTACATCTATTCCAACAATAATCCACCTTGGCAAATAACTAAGGTTATTAATATTGGCTCTTAAATTTCTTGGCGAAAAAAAAGTATGCAGTAAATCAGTGACTTTGGTTTGTTTATCTGTATTCAACGTGGTTTGCTTTGATAATCTTTAATTGTACTTATTACAAAAATACAAATTAAAGATATTAAAAATTTCTTTTCCTTTAAAAATAACATGCGTAGTCCCTACTCATATGTTATAAAAATTGAATTAAAGTGTATTTTCATAATTAAAAGTAAATACTATTGATATATTATGAAAATTCAGTCAATTCTATTCTTAGATCTGAAATAATTGATTTATTACCTCTTTAATTCTTGCTTGTTCACCAATAGTTAAACTGGTGCCTGATGGAAGACACAAACCTTTTTCAAATAAATCTTCAGAAACGGTCGTACCATAATAAGGATATTGAGAAAACAGGGGCTGTAAATGCATAGGCTTCCACAAAGGTCTTGATTCTATATTATTTTCCTCAAAGGCCTGCAATAAGATCGTTCTGTTTATATTTGAACCAGGTTCTATTAAAACAGTGGTCAGCCAATAGTTTGAATCATAGTCGGCATTTAAATTTTCAAAAACAGTTATTCCATTTATATCTTTAAATACATTAACGTAAAAATCGTGAATTTGTTTTTTAACTTTTAAATTAGAGTTCAAAATCTTCATTTGCCCGATTCCGATTCCGGCACAAACATTACTCATCCGATAGTTATATCCAATTTCGCTGTGTTGGTAATGAATAGCCTCATCTCTCGATTGGGTCGCATAAAAAATTGCTTTTTCTTTGAAAGCCTTAGAGTGTGTAATAAGGGCTCCGCCGCTGGAGGTAGTTATAATTTTATTTCCGTTAAAGGAAAAAATTCCAAAGATTCCAAAAGTACCGCATTTTTTACCTTTGTAATAACTTCCCAGTGCTTCAGCACTGTCCTCAATAACAGGAATTTCATATTTATCTGCAATAGCATGAATTTCATCCACCTTATAAGGCATTCCGTATAAATGAACTGCTATAATGGCTTTTGGTTTTTTGCCTTTGGCTATTCTGTCTTTAATTGCAATTTCGAGGTTTTGCGGACAAATATTCCAGGTCTCCGCTTCACTGTCTACAAAAACAGGAGTTGCTTTCTGATATAAAATAGGGTTTGCAGATGCCGAAAATGTCATACTTTGACAAATTACCTCATCTTCTGCTTTAACACCGAGTAGAATTAATGCTAAATGAATCGCAGACGTTCCTGAATTTAAAGCCGCTACCGAAACATCATCCTGTAGAAATTCCTGCAAATCATTTTCAAAATCATTCACATTTGGGCCACCGGAGGTAATCCAATTATCATCTAAAGCTTTCTGAATATACTTTAATTCTTCTCCGCTTAATTGTGGCAATGACAAAAAAATTCTTTTATCAGTCATTAATTTTCCAATAATTTGAATCATATCTAACATCATCTTCGCTCACATTTGATAAAGGTAAAGTCGAAAATGAAATTAATTTAGAGTCACTTTCCAAAGACTCTATAGCATTCGCATATCCTGCGGGAATATGAATAATTTTACTATCTGAAGCACTTGCAAATACCGTTTCAATAACCAAGTCCTTTGACGGTTCTTCCCAATTATCAATTTTTACAAAATGGATTTTAAAAGATCCGCTTAGGCAATAGAAGTTTTTAGCATCCAGCTTATGTCCCTGCCAGGCCCTTAAAGGATTTGCATCAGAATTACTTATTATGTAAAATCTTTCAATGTCTTTGAAACTAAAATCATTTACATATGAAATAGTTCCTCTATGGTCTGAAAAATTTCCTCCCTGAATTATTTTGGGTTCCATTAGCTAATTTTTAAACTTGCTTTACGAATCAGGTAGAATTTCAATGAATACACCAAAATGAGTGGTACGATAATTACAACAAAAAGTGTAACTGTTTCCAGTTTATCATAGAATAATATAACTATGGCTGAAATAACACTTTGGGTTATGGCGTAAATTAAAGATACAATACGATGCTGGATTTTATATTCGTTGCTTAATATCTGGTAAAAATGCAGCCTGTGTGCTTCAAAAATATTTTGTTTCAGGTGTAATCTATGTAAAATTGTACAAATTGCATCAACCCCGTAAACTGCTAAAAACAAAAGCCAAATAATTGAATTCGTAATTAATATCAATTTCAGGATGAGGAAAATAACCCAAAAAGCGATGGCAATACTCCCAACATCACCGGCAAAACATTTTGCTCTTTTTCTATAATTAAAAAATAAGAAAACAAGACTAGCCAGCATGGCATAGATTATGAAACTTGCATCTGTAAAAAGCTGCACATTTTTATTTACATACCATAAAGATCCCATAACCACTAACGTATACAAACCTGTTATGCCATTGATACCATCCATGAAATTGTACGCATTGATAATCCCGATAGCAAAAATATAGGCCAAAACAATGGCGATTGGAGGTAAATTAATAAACACCCCTAAATCATAAAAAATTAAGCTAATAGCCAGAAAGTGAACCGATATTCTGATTTTAGTGGACAAACTCTGAATGTCATCCCAAAAGCTTACCAGGGTTACCAGTGTAATTCCCGTAAAGAAAAAATAGTTGTAGGATATATTTTGAACAAAATAGAGCAATGCTGCAAACCAGAAAATGATGCCACCGCCCCGTAATGTAATTTCGCTATGAGAACTTCTTAAGTTTGGTTTATCAATAATATTAAAGCGATCGGCCACTTTAAAATATAACAATTCAATTATAAATAAGATAAGAAATATTATGGTATAAATCATAAGCTAAAAAAGAACTTCAAAAAATTGAATTTCGCAGATTAAATTTTAAATTTTAAAATATTCAAAAGGTATTCACCGTAACCAGATTTTTTTAAAGGTTCAGCTAAACTTCTTAACTCCTCAGAAGTTATAAAACCTTGTCTCCAGGCAATTTCTTCGATACAGCCTACTTTTAGTCCCTGACGTTCTTCTAAAACCTGAACAAATTGCCCGGCCTGCATTAAGCTGTTAAAAGTTCCTGTATCCAGCCAGGCGGTACCTCTGCTTAGTATTCCAACTTTTAATTTCCCTTGTTCAAGATATACTTTATTTACATCTGTAATCTCATATTCACCTCTCGCGCTTGGCTTTATATTTTTTGCGATTTCAACAACAGAGTTGTCATAAAAATAAAGTCCAGGTACTGCAAAATTTGATTTTGGTTCTAGTGGCTTTTCTTCAATAGAAATTGCATTTTTATTATCGTCAAACTCCACAACTCCGTAACGTTCAGGGTCTGCCACATGGTATGCAAAAACAACTCCACCTTCCGGATTCACATTTTCTTTCAATAATTGCTGTATATGAGTTCCGAAAAAGATATTATCGCCTAAAACTAATGCTACTTTATCGTTACCAATAAATTCTTCACCAATTACAAATGCCTGAGCTAGTCCATTTGGATTAGGCTGTTCAGCATAGCTGAATTTACATCCAATAGATTTCCCATCTCCTAATAACTTTTTGAAGTGAGGAAGATCATGAGGTGTCGAAATAATTAAAATCTCATTAATCCCTGCCATCATCAAAGTGGAGAGTGGATAATAAATCATCGGTTTATCATAGACCGGCATTAATTGCTTGCTCACTGCTAAAGTTAAAGGATGTAATCTCGTTCCTGATCCACCAGCTAAAATAATTCCTTTCATATTTTTATTTTTATTGTGACATCTGCCATTTACAAACTCATCATTTTTTTCAAACTTTCTTTGTACTCCGGAACATCAACATTATAAATTTGTTTGATTTTTGACTTATTTAGCAAAGAAAATGCCGGTCTTTTTGCCGGAGTTGGATAAGATGCCGAAGGTATTCCACTTACTTCACACGTATAACCTCCAATTTCCTTTATTGCCAATGCAAATTCGTACCAGCTAATTTCTCCTTCATTTGAAAAATTATAAATTCCACCCGTCCAATTCGAATGTGTAATTATTGTTATAATAGCTTGTGCCAGATCAGCAGCATAAGTAGGACTTCCTGTCTGATCATTTACCACACTAATCGTATCTCTTTCACTCATTAATCGCGACATGGTTTTTACAAAATTGTTTCCAAAACCTGAATATACCCATGATGTTCTCAGGATTATGGCTTCCGGATTATTTTGCATACACAAATGTTCCCCTGCCAGTTTGGTTTCTCCGTAAACATTTATGGGATTTGTTGGTGCATTCTCTGTCAAAGCTGTAGATGATGTTCCATCAAACACATAATCAGTAGACACATGTATTAATTTCGAATTATTTTTTGAAGACCAGCCTGCCAGAATACCAACCGCTAAATGATTAATAGTATCTGCAAGTTCTTTTTCAGACTCTGCTTTATCTACAGCTGTATAAGCGCCACAATTAATAATTACATTTGGATGAATTTGTTCTAACTGTTTTTCTAAAGCGGATAAATTATCTAAAGAAATCTGATTTCTGTCTGCAAAAATCCATTCAAATTGAGGATAATTTGCAGATAACAATCTTAATTCAGAACCTAATTGGCCATTTGAACCTGTTACTAAAATTTTTTCCATTAGAATAAGCTATTACAGTTCTCAATAAAAGGAAGTATCTGATCTTTTTCAGAAACAATGGCGCTCTCCAAATCCATTCCCCAATCAATATTTAGAGAGGGATCATCAAATTTAATTCCACCCTCAGAAGCTTTATTATAAAACTGATCGCATTTATACATGACAGAGGCCGTTTCGCTTATTACTGAAAAACCATGTGCAAAACCTTGCGGAACTAATAACTGTTTTTTATTTTCTGCCGATAACAAAACACTAAACGCTTTGCCATAAGTGGGTGAATCTTTTCTAAGATCTACCGCAACATCAATAATTTCGCCTTCCAACACACGTACTAATTTGGTTTGTGCAAAAGGAGGATTCTGGTAGTGAAGGCCTCTTAAAGTTCCTTTTTTTGAAAAAGACTGATTGTCTTGTACAAATTCAATATTAATATCTAAATCTTCAAATTTAGTTTTGCTGTAGGATTCAAAAAAATAACCTCTTTCGTCCCCAAAAACTGTTGGTTCCACTACTACTAAATCTTTTATAAATGTTTTTTCAACTTTCATAATCATTTTTATATTTAAATTATTAAAAACACATTAATAATTAACTCTCTGCATTTTTACATAATCAAATACTCCTTTCATTAATCCCAAACATTATCTTTTATTTCTTCATAAACTCTCTGAATACCTTCTTCTAAAGTTGTTTTAGCTTTCCATCCAAAACCATTTAATTTAGAAACATCCATTAATTTGCGCGGTGTACCATCTGGTTTTGTAGTATCGGTTACAATTTCACCTTCAAATCCAACAATCTTTTTTACTAAAATCGCTAAATCCAAGATAGAAATATCTTCACCAACACCAATATTTACCAAACCGGAATCATTATAATTTTTCATTAGAAACAAACATGCCTCAGCAAGATCATCTGCATGTAAAAACTCTCTTTTAGGGCTTCCTGTTCCCCATATTGTTACCGATGAATCTCCATTGCGTTTGGCTATAATGAATTTTCTGAGCATTGCAGGTAATACGTGAGAATTTTTTAAATCATAATTATCATTTGGTCCATACAAATTAGTAGGCATTACCGAGATAAAATTACAACCATATTGATCTCTGTAAGCATCACACATTTTTATACCTGCAATTTTAGCGATTGCATAAGGTTCATTTGTAGGTTCTAATTCACCCGTAAGCATATATTCTTCCTTTAATGGTTGAGGGGCCATTTTTGGATAAATACAAGAAGATCCCAAAAACATTAATTTTTTTACTTTATTTAAATAAGACTGATGAATAATATTATTTTGTATCATCAAATTTTCGTAAATAAAATCTCCTCTATAGGTATTATTGGCAATAATTCCCCCCACTTTTGCTGCTGCTAAAAAAACATATTCTGGTTTTTCATTTTCAAAGAAATCTGCTACCGCTTGCTGGTTTCGCAAATCTAATTCAGATGAAGTCTTTAAAACAAAATTCGTATATCCTTCCGCTTTTAATTGCCGTAAAATAGCTGACCCCACCATTCCGCGGTGCCCAGCTATATATATTTTATCATTTAAATTCATAATTGTTGCTTTCTAATGTAAGAATATTTTTTTTGATCAATCTAAATTAATATCTAATTGATGACCGTACTTCTTTTAGCATTTTTTCTCTTCTAACATTGTCAAGATCACATGCCATCATTTCTTTTACTAATCCTGCCAAATCATATTTTGGAACCCAGCCTAACTGTGTTTTTGATTTCGTAGGATCTCCAATAAGCAAGTCTACTTCTGTTGGACGGAAATATTGAGGGTCAACAGCAATAATCTGTTTACCTACTTCAATCTGATAGTCCGGATTACTACAAGAAGCAACAAATCCTTTTTCATTTACTCCCTCTCCTCTGAATTCGATTTCTATTCCTACTTCTCCAAATGACATTTTAACAAAATCACGGACATAGGTAGTTTCTCCCATAGCAATCACATAATCTTCAGCAACATCTTGTTGCAGAATACGCCACATGGCTTCTACATAATCTTTAGCATGTCCCCAATCACGTTGTGCATCTAAATTTCCTAAGTATATACAATCTTGTTCGCCCAAAGCTATAGCTGCTGTCGCCATAGTTATTTTACGAGTTACAAAAGTTTCTCCTCGACGCGGCGATTCGTGGTTAAATAAAATTCCATTACAGGCAAACATATTATAAGCTTCTCGATAGTTTTTCGTAATCCAGAAACCATAAATTTTTGCCACTCCATAAGGCGAACGCGGATAAAAAGGAGAACTCTCGTCATAAAATCCTTTCTCGTTTTTGTTTTCAGCCAAACCACCATACAATTCAGACGTTGACGCCTGATAAATACGCGTTTTCTTTTCCAGACCCAAAATACGCACCGCCTCTAAAATTCTTAATGTACCAATACCATCAACATTTGCAACATATTCCGGTGAGTCAAAAGAAACTTTTACATGGCTCATTGCTCCTAAGTTGTAAATTTCATCTGGCTGTATCTCTTGAATAATTCGAATAATATTAGTAGAGTCCGTTAAATCACCATAGTGCAATTTAAAATTCACATGCACTTCATGCAGATCCTGATAAATATGGTCAATACGTTGTGTATTAAAGGAAGATGCTCTTCTTTTAACACCATGAACCATATAACCTTTCTCTAATAATAATTCTGCCAGGTACGAACCATCTTGTCCTGTAATACCTGTTATAAGCGCTACTTTCATTTTATCTTCTTTAATATTATTTACTTTAATTTATTTTTTTAGTGTACTAAAAGACTTGAAGGTCTTTAATAATCCTTCATAAACAGAAACTGGAAGTGGTTTTCCAATTGCATTCTTAATTTTTTCATTACTTACCACATAATTTTCTGTAAGCTTTTGAAGTCTTTCTGAATTAAGAGGCAAGTGTAAAAAATCTCCAAGTTTTGATATTCTTTTTATTACCGTCACTGGAATTTGCAAGGCAATAGTCTTTTTATTCAAAGCCTTGTTTAATGTCAGAATTAAATCATTGGTAGAAATTGCTTCATCATCTGCAACTTGATAGACACCTGAATCAATGCCTTCATTTTCTATCAGCTCTTTGATTACAAAGCAAAGATTTTCAATACTTAAAAAAGATCTTTGATTTGAAAAAGCTCCTAATGGCCAAGGTATTCCTTGTGAAACAAGTGTATACAAAAGATTTAAGTTTCCCTTATTTCCAGGGCCATGAATCATACAAGGTCTAATTATATAAACTCTTTTTCCGTCAGGCAATTTCTTATCTAGAATATATTGTTCTGCCTGCAATTTAGAAATCCCATAATGTGTTTTAGGATCAGAATTAGTATTTTCTATTAAAACCCCCTCAACTTTATCTGCACAAGCCTTAACGCTACTCATAAAAATAAAAACCTGAGCATCTGAATTTAAAAAACCATCAAATAATTGTTTTGTTAACTCAAAATTAGCATCATAATAATCCTTTGGTTTTGAAACTTTTTTTAAATCATGTGCCTTACCAGCCAAATGAACTATAGCATCTGATTCTAACCTAAATTCCTGATCAGGCAAAAAACGAACACTTAAAGGTTTTATTTCGTAATTTTCTTTTAAATAATCCTGAAGATTTAAACCGACAAAACCTGAGGCTCCTGTAATTGCTACCTTCATTTCCTCAAAAATCCGATTATTTTCCATAAAAAACGCCCTTTTATTTTTATAGGAGAAAACCGAATGTTATTCATGCTTAGCGCCTTTTGAATTTCCTTTGTAATCAACGAATATGATGATGATCCGGAACTACTTAATCCTCCAACCAACATTGCTGTAGTAGTAATTCCAGAGTATTTCCAAGTTATATTATTTTTCAAAAAGAATCGGGTAATAAGCTCATAGTCGGCTCCAATTTTAAATCCTAACTCATAATTTCCAAATTTATTAAAGAGGTCTTTTTTAAAAAAAATAGAAGGATGAGGCGGCATAAAACCAATTCTTAATTTCTCTGGACTCCAAAATTTAGACGAGTATAGCCTTAAAATTTTACCATTTTCTTTATGCTGAAGAATATTTCCAACAGAAGCATCTATTTCATTATTTTTATGAAATGCTGCTATTTGTTCCAAAACCAACTCATTATTAAACACATCATCAGAATTTAAAATACCAATCAAATCACCGGTTGCCATCTCAATCCCTTTATTCATTGCATCATAAAGCCCCTTATCTCTCTCCGATATCCATTTGGTTACTTTATTCTCATGTTTCTTTATAATTTCTAAAGTATTATCTTTAGAATTACCATCTACAATTATATATTCTACATTTTTATTAGTCTGCTCTGCAACGGAAAGAATTGTTTTTTCTATGGTTGCGGCACTATTGTAACAAACTGTAATTATTGATATTTTCATTTAAGTTTAATTACTATTTTTAAATATTCTTATTTTTTATTTTGAATTAATTTTTCTTTAATTGTATTTTCAAAAATTTCAATATCTTTTTTGACTATTAAAATGAGATCCTCACAACCTTTATTAAATGATTTGTAATCAAAATGATCAATATATTCTTCTATTTTCTCGTAGATATTTTCTTGAGATTTTACAATTAAGCCTAAATTATATTTCTCAATGAAAGTTGACTGGAAACTTTCTTCATTTACTATAATGGGTTTTTTATGAGTTATTGCTAAATAAAATCTATTACTTATTAATGTATTACTTAAAATATTTATTGGCAATACTATATTTATCATATTAGCAGGTTTTACTATATCTGTTTCATTTTTTTTTTCATAACTTCCAGTAAAAACCACATTGTTATAATTCTCCAGAGCAAAAGTCTTTAATTTTTCGCTTTCAATTCCTGCTCCTGAAAATATCATTTCAAGACCATTTTTATTACCTAGATCACAAATAACCCTTTGATTTGAATAAAAATCTCTAATTTTTCCAATTGTTAGAATTTTTAACGAATTTTTATTTAGTGATTTCCACTCTTCTACAGGTACAAAAAGATTGTTTTTCGCAACATTATGGCTTAAAATTATCTGACTATTTATTGGAAGCCATTCCAAAAAACCTTCAGATGAGACGACGGTGAAAAGACTTTTATTAATTAGTTTCTTTACGCTTTTTTTAACAAAAGGATATATAGGTGAGTAATCTCTAATATCGTAAATAAATTTGCTGCTAAATTTTTTCAACAAATAGTTTTTTAGAAAAACAGCATTAACAATTGTATGCACTAATAAAAAATCATAATTATTTTTATTCAAATGCTCTTTTACTCTTTTTGCAAAAATCCAATAATCATATATTTTTCTAAAATTATTGTTTTTAATTGATCCCTTTACGTTAATCGAAATTACTTTATGATTATTATATGTTTGCGGATTTTCATTATCTCGGTCCCATCCAATATAATCATAATCAATATTCATTTCATCAAAAACATCTGTATAATAACTTAGATATGGCTGAGATTCAATATTTCCTGACAGTATAATGCCAATTTTCATAAACTAACGTGATTTAAAAAAATTTATGTATTTATTGTAAAAACCAAAATTTATAGGGCACAAAAGAAGTTTTTGCCAATAAAAATTCATTGTAAGATTTAATATATAAATAAATATAAAAAAAAGACAACAAAAGAAAGCCTGTAATAATTGAAAATTGTACAATCATTCGGTCGCTTGAAATAAAGAACTTAACATAATATGGCACTAGATATATTAAATACAACATAAAAAATGCGCTAATTCTTAAAGAACTAATAGGCTCGAATGATAGTAAATTAAGCATTATTAAACCAAAATTAAAAAGTGTTATAAAGTCTTTATTACGAGCATTAAAACTTACTAATTTTTCATAAAACAAAAGATTAAATAATCCAATAGCATAATACAAATAAGTTATCATATTAGGCTTAACATTCTCATCATTTAAAATATAACTTTGCAATCTTGTCAAACTACTAATTCCTGCATTTAAGTTTATCAGGTAATTATACAGCAATGTTGAAATAAAGAATGACGAAATAAAGAATATAATATTTTTTGTTCTATTTAATGGCCATAGTACCAATGGTAAAATCAGAAGTCCAATAATTGACGAAATATGAAATAAACTTCCAATAAAAATTGTCAATAAAAAAAATAGATACTTTTTCTCTTTAGCAAATCGATAAGAATAAAATACAATAACGGTTGCTAGAGATTGTCTTATTGTAGATAAAGCAGAAAAAAAGAAAAGTGGCATAGAGTAATAAACTACCCACGACAATAATGGATTTATTGAATATTGTTTAATTCCATCATAAACTATTTTCAATGTTAAGTATGCAAAAATAATAAAAACAAGAGGGTAAAAATTCAAAAAACTTCCAAGCAAAAAAACGCATTTACTTAAAAATTCATACCTCGAATCTAAAAGCTCATCAAAACCTGTGTCCAAATCTTCTATATATGACATATAATCCCAGCCTACATCATATCGAAGTGCACAAAAGATGAATAATGTCAAAAAAATTATTCTGGAATTATTTTTCGATTCTAGAAATAAACATAATAGAAAAACAAAAGCAATTAATAAATAAGGCCATAAGTCGACGAAAGAAAAGACATATCTCATGAAAATTATTCCTTAAAAATTAAATTGACAAACTTAGAAACCTGATTATTCTCGAGATAATTGGTATTCATAAAAAAATTATAATCTTCAGAATTATTAAGAAACTCTTTTATACTTTCAGAGGAACTATTATCTAGTAAAATTCCTAATTTATTGCGTTTTATAATTTTTCCTAATAATCCTAATCTAGGAGCTACAACAGGAACTTTAAACTGTGCCGCATAAGAAATCACACCACTACTTTGTTCTGTATTTTTATACGGTATTAATATATAATTACTGATTAAGCATAATGACCCTAAAAAATCATAATCTACATATTCATCATATATAATTATTTCTGTTAGTTTAGAAGTATCATCTACTAAAGAATAAAAAACATCTTTGATATCATGACTAACTTTACCTGCAAAAATAAAAGAATATCTCTTTGCTTTTTCGGGATTCATTTCTAGAATACTTTGCAAAATCCCTAAGGTTCCTTTTCTTTCTGTTAATGCCCCAAAATGCAAACAAACTATTTTTTCTTTACTAATATTCAACTCATTGCGCAAATCTACTGCCCCTGTATTTGAGAGAGGCATAAAAGGATCTGGTAAGTACTTAAATTTTGAAGTTTTAAATTTTCTATTTAAATAAATGGGGGCAACGGTATCATTTAGTAAAAAAATATTTTTAAAAACACCTGATCTAGAAAATAAAATATATTTAAAAGCATCACTTATTTTTGAAAGCATTGTTGAGCCCTTCCATCGATATAAATAAATTAAGTAAATTATTCCTGAAATCTTAGTTTTTTTATTAATTAATATTGATAAAAAAGGCATAAATTCCATTAAGGAAATTAAAAAAACATCCGTAGCGTCATATTTTTTTATTTGAGTTTTAAGATACTGACAAAGGTAAAAAGACCTTTTAATGCCATTTTCTTTGAACTTTTGAAAGTTCACACTATCTATAAAAACAATTTTTACATTTTGAGATGTGGGCCAAACTAATTTATTTGAAACTAATTTGAATGCTTCTGGAACTATAAAAATAAATTTTTCTGATTCTTTATTTATGCAATCATTATAAATATGATTAAGGTATTCTAAGTGATGTCCATCCACAGAATAATCAAAAACAATAGTTACTTTATTCATATTTTTAAATTAGCTAAATCCGTTAAAAATTTATGCCTGGTAAAACCAATCGAAGCAAATATTTTTTTAAGTATAAACTTTAAAAAATAAATAAAAGGATTTGCTTTTCTAAAAAGTAGAAAAACTGTCTTATCTAATTTATAATTTGATTCATAGTGAGTAATTTTAAACAGAATATCGTTATGTAGATAATTTACAGGAAATCGTCCATAGTCTGTACAATCCATAAATGGTTTCAAATCATGCTTTTTAGTCAAAACACTAAACAAAGATTGATCCTCACGATGTGAAATATAAAATGGTTCAGAGCTGCAATCATCAAAATTACCAGTCAAAAGATTAGAATCTTGACACAAGTCTAACCAATCTTGAATAAACTTCACACTAAAATCAGTTTTTCTTATAACCATTAAACCAGCCTGTGCCTGATTTGTAAATTTATATGGTTCTGCATTAAGTGCTTTTATAACCTCTGGGTGAGTGTATTGTACTTCTAAAAGGGGCGTTTGAGTATAAAAAATATCTTGCTTGACCCCATTCATTTTATCTATCAAATAATCAATCTTATTTAAATAACAAATACCTGAATCTACATAAACAAGATAATCAAACTCATTTAGCTCTGAAAGAGTTTTACTTATAAAGTAAGGTTTCCATAACCAACAACCATCACCTCGTTTATTCTCAAATATTTTGGAATTTTTTATTTTAAAATATTCATCTACATCATTAGGAGAATAAGATATTACTTTATCAACTTTTCCAAAATGTTTTGCTGTAAACGCATTTAATTTTGCTGCTTTTTTAAAAGTTTCGTTAGAATAATTAATTGCTACAATCATACATAAATTTCTTTTCCCCAATAATTTTCAACTAATTTTATTTGTTCTTCGGTTATTATTTGTTCTTTGGAGGAAAATATATTACAAAACATTTTCTTTTCTTCTTGAATCAAAACTTGACGATTTACATCGATATTACTACTAAAAAATGGCTGTATAATTTTCATTTCTATTTTTTGGTAGTAATAATAATGAGGCCTTTTTAGAGATATGCAATAACCTATATGTGTACCAATATCATTTGACATGGTCATAGAAGACAATTCAATTAAATCTCTTAATCTATTTAAAAATCTTGGATCATTCCTTGTCCCGGCAGTAACAACTTTATACCCCAGTTTTTCGTAAATCAAATGCTTATCTTTTAATATATCCAGCCAAAATAAGGAAATAAAAACAGTGTCATAATTTTTTGACACTGCTTTTATTTCTTCTAAGAAGTCATCTTCTTTATAATTTAAATCTACCTCAGGAGAAGCATGAGTAGGAAAAACAAGCAATATGCTTCCATACTTTTTTTTGATCTGTCCTAGAGTATCTTTTTTAGCAAAATTTGGTACATAATTAATATATGGTCCAACTGTTTCGATTCTAACATTTTTTAAAAACTCGTGATCACAATTTTCTAAAACATTTTTTCGATAATCTCCATACGTATATATAACCTCAGGTTTGTTTAACCTCAAATCCTCCAATAAGACATATTCACCAAAATATAAGCCATGCTCAATTATACAATTTTCAGTAAATCCATTAGACATAGCATTTTTTACTGCCCATAAATTCCCGTAGCATTTATTTCCTATCACTCCAGGATTTTTAGACGTAGAAAAAATGGGATAAGATTTAGCCAATTTTTTATAATCGAAATAAGATATATTCCTATTAACTATAAAATAGTAATAATAAATTATTGCCGATTTTATAACTGATAAAATAAAATATAGCCTTGTTTTTCTTAATACATTTATTATCATTGTTATATCCAAAAAATTATTAATTCGTTTACTAAATACTTTAAATATTTATTATATCCGGCTTGAACAAAATCAATTTAATTATTTTCTTAAATCCTAATATCGTTTTATAATTGAGAATTAAAAAAACTACTATGGGTATGATTAAATAAATACTTTCATTATAAGTAAAGAAAATTAATATGCTTATAAAATAAGGAATCATAATCCTTGCTGGGTAAATGTCTTTTATTATTGTTTTAAAGTTGGAATCCAGATCCAGCAACCTAATTCCGCTTTTTCCTACAAAGAAAACATAAACCATATAAGTAATCATAGTACCTATAGAAAGTAAGTAATAAGGAACATTAAAAACCTTTATCATGATGTAACATAAAACAAGATTTAATCCTAAACAGCAAAACGCTAAAAAACCAAGTTTTTTTTCATTGCTTTTTGAAATCAAAAGTTCTTGATAACCAAAAGAATTTGAAAACAATACAACTGTTAGTGCAATAATGGGATAAGCCTTTTGGGCTGATTCATATTTAGGAAAAAACAATAAAAAAACGGGTACTAGCAAAATTGCAAAATGGATAATAAAATGAGAAACTGTTAAATAAGCGCTTCTTACTTCTTTTAATAACAAATAACTTTGTTCGTTTGAGAACTTAGAAAATCGGTTTAATAGTTTAGGGTAAATTAAGAACGAAAATGATTGTAGTAATAGCAAAACAGCATTTGCAAGAGTAAAAGCAAATGTAAAATAACCAAATTCAGTCACTAAAAAATAAGCACTTACAAATGATCTGGTTGTTATTATAATAAGATAGAAAGAAGTATTATACAAAAACAAATACAACCCTCTTTTTACGACCATTTTTGCCAAATTCATATCTAAATTAGGTCTTATACTAATGGGACATCTAACAATTAAAACGATAAAAATAATAATCGACGAAATTGCATTACTAATTACTAATGCCCACAACAAATCGACTCCTCTATAAAAAAAAATACATAATAGCGATATTAAAGGATAAAAAATCTGATTAAAAATTATTTCATTTAACTTTCCGTATGCTCGGTAAACATTAGAAATCAAACTATTATAAAATGCCAAAATAGCTACTATTAAAACTAAAGGAAGATAGTTATAGAAATGAAATTTATTACCAATATCAAAATTAAACACTACACTAAAGAGGAAAAAAAACAATAAAAAAATTGACAATAAACTAAGTAAAGTCAGAGAAATCCCTAATATTCTTGTGATATAATCTTTATCATCCTTTGAAATAGAAACTATGGAATTTACAGAGTGTGTTATTCCAAAATTAAGCTGCGCAAGATATTGTATAACTAAGTTAATAAACCCCCAAACACCTAAATAATAGGGCCCTAAGTAAATAGCGATAAATATAGAATTTACAAAATATAACACATATATTAAATAGGTAGAAATGGTGTAATTCAACACCTTATTCGAAGTAATTTTAGAAACTTTCGGAATTACACCTCCCTTTATAAATTTACGAGATTTATTACTTGTTAAGATTGAGGTAAAAATTTTCACTATTGATATTGTTATTTTGAAAAATTATTAGAAAACTAAAAAAATAGAAGTTTAGTATTTGAAAAACAACTATTTCAAATAACTATTAATTCTATTATTTTAAATTATTGATATTCATCTTGGCTACATAAACTGAACTACCACCAGGTGTTGCATGAGAAGAATAATAACTAAGGAATAAGTAGCCGTCTTTTACAACCATTCCGGCATATCCACAGTCTCCACCACTTTCTAAAGTTATTAGTTTTTTATATTCAAGAGTCATAAGATCATATAAACTTAAAGTTACCTGATCAGATTCCCTACCCGTAATCAGGATTCTATTATGATCTAAAAATATAAAATTTGGCCCACCAAAATTAATGATTGGAATTTCTTGAAACCAATCCCAATTATTTGTATATGAAGAAGATTTTCCGAGAAATGAATTTCCTTTACTATTTCTATATAAGGCATACATATCACCATCATCTCTAAACCTTAAGGTTGTTTCATTTGGAAATCCAGGTCTTTTTTCAAATGCATTCAAACCTTTAAAAAAAAGACCATCTTCACTTTGATATAGATCAAAAATATCAGGTGCATAACCAACACTATAAGCTTTATTCTTATGCCACGTAATTCTCCATGGCCAAGCTTCATTTCCTTTCAGTTTTTCAGTATTCTTTTTCAAATTATCGAGCAAAACATTTTTAGAATCGGACCAAACATCTTCACCCAAATATTTCAAAACATAATCCGATCTACCCAAAAAGTTAGAATTTTTAAACTGTGCTCCATGAATATACAGCATCAATTCATTTTTTTCTTCATTAACTGAAAATTTTGGATCTCGTAGATCTATGCCATCTACATTAATCGTTTTAATTATATTAAAATTGATCCCGTCTGGACTATTATAAACTTTAATAACACCATCTTTTCCTCCAACATGCAAATCAGATTCTCTAAAAGCAAGAAAAAATTGATTATTAAAAAAAACTAAATCAGTAAAAGCATTATGCAATTGATTTGATGTAATTTTTGTAATTAATATTTTTTCCCCAAGGAAAATATTCTTTATATCCTCTGAAGCACATGAAAGACAAAAAAATAAAGCAAACGTTAAACTTAGTAATTTTCTTTTCATATTATTTATTAATGTAGTCCCATTTTAATGCATCTCCTTTCTCTAAATTAACTGTAACTTTTTTTCCTAAAATTTCATTAAAATATTTAGGATGCATTCCAAAACCAGGTCTAATGGAACGGACATTTTTTTCCGTCAGTATTTCACCTTCTTTTATATCTTCAACAACGTATAAAGATCTTGAAAAATCTTTACCCTTTATTTGCTTTTCGGTTAAGGAATAATTAACAATTCCAATTGCACTTTCAGCTTCACGAACTGCTTTTACCATAGCAGTAAACTCTACTTCATTCATAGAGAAAGATGCATCGGGACCACCAATGGAGCGGTCTAAAATGAAGTGTTTTTCAATTATTTTTGCACCAAAAGCAGTCGCAACGATTGGAACCGTTGCCCCCATTGTATGATCAGACAATCCACTTATAACATTGTATCTCTCTGCGAGGTCCTTAACCATACTCATATTAGCCTCTTCAATTGGTGCCGGATAACTTGAAGTACATTTTAGTAAAGCAATATCATTATTACCAACTTTTTTGCATGCTTCTAAGGCTAGAAGTATATCTTCCTCCTCAGCTATTCCCGTTGATAAAATAATTGGTTTTCCTTTAGAAGCTACATATTCGATTAAAGGAATATCTGTAATTTCAAAAGAGGCTATTTTATAAGCCGGTACATCAAGATTCTCTAAAAAGTCAACAGCTGTTTTATCAAATGGTGAAGAAAAACAAATTAATCCTTCTTCTTTTGCTACTTTAAATAATTCCGCATGCCATTCCCAAGGAGTATATGCTTCTTTATATAATTGATAATAATTTTTACCTTCCCAAATAGTTCCTTTTATTAAAAAATCATCTTTACTACTATCAATAGTAAGAGTATCTGCGGTATAGGTCTGCAGTTTAATACAATTTGCACCTGCCCTTTTAGCCGCTTTAATAGTTTCTATTGCAACTTCAATACTTCCATTATGATTAGCTGAAAGTTCAGCTATAATAAAAACAGGACTGGAATTATTTATTTCAAACGAACCAATTTTCATATATCATCAAATTTATTATTAATATTTATATCATCGATATCATCTCGAAACTTTGTTATTTTAACTACTCCATTAGGAGTTTTAACTCTGACTGGATTAATTGTAATAATTGTACCATCAGGAACATCAGAATCGAAACCATAATCATCAAAATCAATCCAATCTATTATAATTTTTCTTTTCAAATAAAAAGTAAAAGCACCTGGATAAGGAAAAGCTTGAGCTCTGGTCCAATTATAAATTCGCTCTCGCTGCCATGACCAATTAATCAAGCCATCTTCGGGAGTCCTTTTTCCAAAATAAGTCGCAATAGAATTGTTTTGAGGAATTGTTGTAAAATTATTGCTTTCAATATTTTTTAAAACTAAAGAAACTAAAGAAAAATATTGAGACTCATATTTTTTTAAAATTGTAGCACCTGTATCTTTTGAATCTATTTTAATTTCAATCTGTTCAATTACATCTCCTGTATCACATCCTGAATCTATCAAATGAGCGGTAATACCAGTGACTGTTTCATTATTAATTATTGACCATACATGTGGAGTTCGCCCTCTATATTTGGGAAGCAAAGATCCGTGTATATTAAAAGCTAAAATTTTTGGAATTTGGATTACATTTTGCTCAATTAAAAATAAATAATTTACAGAAACCAAAACGTCACATGATACTTCTGATACAAACTTATCAGAGTTTCCATTTCTCGGATTACCAATAAATTTGGGTATTCGATTAATTTCGCAAAAGTCCTGAATTAAAACAGATCCTTTATCAGTCATAACAAATGATAATTCGTAAGCCTTATACATTTCTTGCAAAATAGTATATCCAAGGCCGCCGGATACTAATAAACCTATTTTCACTTTTGTTTTATTTTAGAATGAATTACAACATCTATAAAATTATTTTGAAATTTACAGTGTTCTTTAAGTACTGCTTCTTTTATAAAAGAAGCTTTCTCAACGGCAGTATATAGGTGTGGTCTAAGATCAAAAGCATAAATGTAAATTTTATGAAAATTCAATTCATTAAAAGCTAATTGTTCAATCAGACCTAAATATGTTAGCCAATGTGACTGAAAATATTCTTCTTCTAATTCCGTATTCATTATAAAAGAAATTTCGGCATTCATATCAATCCAATTAATATGAACTAAACCACCATATCCAATACATTTATCGTTTTCTAAAAACGAAAATAATATTTGATTTGGTTGTTCCTGATCAAAAAGATTATTAATAACTGACGTAAAATAATATTCTTGATTTTCTAAAGTTAAGGGTTTATCCTGACGTAAATGATAAATTTGCTCATTTCGCCATTTCATTATATCTAAGCGATCTTCATAGCGGATTGGAACGATCGAAAAATCTCCTTGAGAAAATTTTTGACTATGTAATATTTTGTAACAATTCATATTTTAATTCAGCTAGTTTCCAATCGACTTCATTATCAATATCCTGACCTTCCATCTCAGAAATGATTATACTTCCGGTATTTTCTGTCAATATTTTTTTTTGTTTCAAACATTTATCAATTTTCATCCAATAAAACTGTCCTGCATCATGATAACTTTTTTCTAAGTCCTGAGATCTTGACAAACTAAATTCAGGATAAAAAAAATTAATTTTGTTACCTTCAAATTTTAAACTCCTTTGAATAGGAAATCCAAAAGGAATTACTGGAAACACACTATCATAGCTATTACTGTCAAGAATCTCTAAACTTTCTGAAAGCTTTTGCGATGTAACAAATGGTGCGCATGCATAAAGACAACAAACTACTGTAAAGCACTTGTCTATTTTCTTGTAGTTTTCTAAAACTTCTTCAATTACATCAAAAGTTGTTGCAAAATCATTCGAAGTTTTATCTGATCGTAAGAATGGTACTATTGCCCCATATTTTTTTGCTACTTCAGCTATTTCACTATCATCGGTAGATACCATAACTTCTTCAAATAAACCAGAACTAATTGCTGCTTCTATTGAATAAGCTATAATTGGTTTTCCCAGAAATAATTTAATATTTTTTCTAGGAATTCTTTTACTTCCTCCCCTTGCAGGAATAATACAAAGATTAGTCATGTAGAAATTCAAGGGTTTTTTTGATTACAAAATTTTGTTCCTCTGCGGTCAAAGTCGGATACATTGGTAAACTGATACATTTAGAATAATAATCTTCCGAATTACTCAAATTTACGTCACTATATCCAATATTTTTATAATAGGGTAATTGATGAACAGGAATATAATGAATTTGTGCATAGATTTTATTTGCATGCAAATAATCATATAATCCTTTACGATCTTCAACTTCAATAATAAAAAGGTGATGTGCATTCAAAGAGTTATCTGGTAAAACCTGAAACTTAAATTTACTTTTAAAAGCTTCTTTATATTGCTGTGCAATTTCATTTCTTTTTACAACACCTTTGTTGTTTCTAGCTAATTGAGATATTCCTAAAGCTGCTTGAAAATCTGTTATTCTATAGTTAAATCCTAGCGTTTGCATTTCGTAGAACCATCCTCCATGATTTTCAACCATATTCTCTTTTGTAATTCCGTGAGATCTCAAAAGAAGTAATTTTCTATAAATCTCCTCAGAATTAGTTGTTATCATCCCTCCTTCACCACAAGCAATATGTTTTACCGGATGAAATGAAAAAACAGCTGCATCAGCATAAACACCATTTCCACAAAATTGCTTCTGATTTTTTGAATCTAGAAAATAACCTCCAGGTGCATGGCAAGCATCTTCTAAAATCCAAAGGCCATGATCATCTGCTAATTTTTTAAATGCCTCCAAATTTACTGGCAAGCCACCAAAATCAACCGGAATAATTCCTTTAAAAAAACCTTTAGGTTTACTTTCTATCAGCTCTCTTGTTTTATCTAGTGACAACAAATAAGTATCTCTATCAATATCAGCAAACCATACTTCAGCTCCAACATACCGGGCACAATTTGCCGAGGCCGCAAAAGTTATTGGAGTTGTGATTATTCTATCTCCTTTTCTTAAACCTAATGCCATAACACTAATGTGAAGACCTGCTGTCGCATTATTTACTGCAATTGCATATTTAGCATCAACTGATTTTGCAAATTTCTCTTCGAATTCTTTTACTTTAGGTCCCTGCGTCAAAAAATCAGATTGTAATGTTTCAATAACAGCATTAATATCTTCTTCTGTAATATCTTGACGACCGTAAGGAATAATTTTATTCTCCATTATATTTCAAAATTAACATCAACATGCTCTTTTATCAATTTTCTTAAAGTATCTACTGTTTCCCACTCTTCATTAGATCCAGAATTATAATTAAACCCTTCATTTACTTTTTTAGCGTTAAAATGCTTTAAAAAATCCTCTAATTTAAAATTAGGTACAGAAGGTAAAATTGTATAGTACTTACCTAAATCATAAGTATAAAATGAATCAGAAGCTGTAATCATTTCTTCATGTATTTTTTCTCCTGGTCTTATTCCTACAACTTCAATCGGACAATCAGGCGCAACTGCTTGTGCTACGTCGCTAATTTTGTATGAAGGAATTTTCGGAATAAAAATCTCACCTCCCCATGCATGTTCCATTGCATGCATTACCATATCGACACCTCCTTGAAGCGATATATTGAAACGTGTCATTGAAATATCTGTAATTGGCAATTTACCTTCTTTCTTTTTATTGATAAAAAAAGGAATTACGGACCCGTTAGAGCCCATCACATTACCGTATCTAACTACTGAAAATTTGATTGGATTAAATCCTTTGATATTGTTTGCAGCAACAAATAATTTATCTGAAGTTAATTTAGTTGCTCCATAAAGATTGATTGGAGCACATGCTTTATCAGTTGATAAGGCAACCACATTTTTAACATTTGTTTGCATTGCTGCATGAATAACATTTTGTGCACCTCCAATGTTTGTTTTTATACATTCATCAGGATTATACTCTGCTAAGTGAACATGTTTCATGGCGGCTGCATGAATCACATAATCAACACCCTGAAAAGCTCTGATTAACCTTTGCTCATCTCTAACATCTCCAAGAAAGAAACGTATTTGTGGATATTTATTCAATGGATACTCCTGTGCCATCTGAAACTGCTTTTGCTCGTCTCTTGATAAAATTATAACTTTTTTAACTGATGGATAAGTATTAAAGATATGCTTTGTAAGTGCTTTACCTAAGGATCCTGTACCTCCTGTAATTAGTATTGTTTTATTGTTTAACATATTGTATAATTGTTATTAATATTTAAAGAAGAGAAAAAATTAAGCTAACTGAGAAAATACTCGTCTAATAATAAGATAAATTAAAATTAAGAATGTTCCTAATAAGCCACCCAAAACCAAACCTTTAGCCTTACCAAATCTCTCTTTAGCTAATGGAAGAATTGGACTGTCTATAATCTGAATCAAAGGAGTTTCTCTACGCAAAGTAACTTTTGCTAATTCGGTCTGCTTCACTAATTCTGTTAATATGGCTGTATTAGCCTGAACGTCTACTTGCTTACGTCCTAATGGCGCTCTTCGTATATTAAGAGCCGGATTCAAATTAAAAGTATTATCATTTGCAACAGCAACGCCAGTAATTGCACTATTAAGTTCTCCTCTAATAGAATCAGTTTGTCTCTCAAGTATACCCATATTAATTCTGGCTTTCTTACTTTTTGTATCAATATAAAACTGCCCAACTTGGCTGGCTAAAGCTTCACAAAAAAATTTAGAAAACTGTTCATTAGTAGAAGAAACATCTATACTTATTATAGAAATCTTCTTATCTTTCTGTCCTACACTCAGATCAGTTTTAGATATCCTATTGTACATTACACCCAATATACTATCATGAACACGACTTAATGATTCTCTTTTAACGTTTGGAATAAACTCTATATGTTTGTATTTAGGATCATTACTCCATTCATCTCTCCAACCATTATTTTGAATATACATTTCTGCTAAAGAAATTATTTTTCCATTAATTTTAACTGGAGTTAATAGAGTTTTTTCAACCATAGACCTTGACTTGAATAACTCAGATAAATTAGATCCTGTAAACATTCCCCCAGCGCTTCCGCCAAGATCTAACCCCAAAGAACTGGCTAAACCTAAGGCACTCCCTATGCCACCACCACCAGATTTGTCATCTTCTAATGCAAATGATAACGTTGCAGTATAAATAGTTTTTTTTGTAAATGAATATGTCAAACCCATTGCAGATCCAACAACAGCTACTAGTGTAATAATTCTCCATTGTGAAAGCAGATATGAATACCATTCTTTTGCTTTTATCACTAATTCATTTAACGAAATTTCGCTGTTTTCAATTGGCATATTATCCATCAATGTCTTTATTTAAATGCAGTTACGATTAATAATGCTAAACTTGTTAATACACTTCCAATGCTCACCCATTCTCCTGTACTCATTTTCTTCGTCTCCGGTTTCTCAGGAACAACAATTTGAGAATCTGGCATAACATCTGGATATGATCTAAAAAACAAAAAAGACTTAGTTACTGATGCATTACCGTTTGGATAAATTATATAAGCTTTTTTCTTCCAACCTTTACTATCAACTCCACCTACTGCATTTATATAATATTTAAATCCTTTTCCCTTTCTATAGGGAATTTCAGATGTCAACAGTACATTTCCTGTCACTTTAACTCCCTCATTATAAACCGAAACTTCGATTTGATCGCCTGGAAATAAAGTTACATTAGAATAATGATTTTTATCTTTTACAATTTTTTCCCAATTAACCGGAATGGTAGAAAATTTCACCCCTTCCTCTAATTTTTTGGCTAACTTCTCATTTAAAGTGTCATTTTTTGACAAATTAAGATCTATACTTTTTAATTTATCTATTTGATCTTTTTTAATTGGCCTTTTAATTTTCATCCCCTCTAAATTAGCTACAGAAGTCAATCCACCGGCTCTCATTACGATATTATAAACTTTTTCTTTCTTGTTTGCCAAAACATATTTTCCCGGATAAGTTACAGCGCCAGTAATAGTAACCATTTCAGGCTTTTCGTAAACCGCTATTCTTCGTATATTTATAACATCGAAAGGTTTTAAAGCAAAATTCTTAATTTGTTCATTATTATCTCCTGAGATCTCAAGCTCCACTAATTCAATTCGATTTGGATCAGAATCGTTTATGACATCAGATTTGACCATTCTTGCAATTTCAACTTTTTTAGATGCAGAACCTGTTAATCCTCCAACCTGAACAATTAAATCATTTAACGTCAAATTTTCAAAATATTCATAAACCCCAGGACTTTTAACTTCTCCATCAATTGTCACCTTATATTCCTCTCTAAAGTCCAGAATAGAATACACTGTAACAATATCTTCCCTTTTTAATTCAATATCACTATTTAAATCACCAGTTAATGCATCATTTAAATCCACATTAACTATTTCGGTAGTTAAATCCGATTTTAAACGAATAATTCTGGCTCTTTTACTATAAGCATCTTCCTTAAGTCCTTCTGCTCTTGCGATAAGATCAGAAATTCTCATTCCCTCAGTGAAAGAATAATAATCTGGTCTAAAAACTGCTCCTTCAATTTTAATACGATTTTCAAATCTATTTAAAATTTTAGTCACTTTAAAAACATCTCCTGATTGTGGATTATAAGTACTAAATTCACTTTCGTTTATATCATGGACTTTGAATTCTTTACCTGTCTTTTGCACAACATTTACAGAAGCAGTGTAAGCAAACTCATTAAATCCTGAAGCAAAATTTAATAAATCTGAAAAAGTTTCTCCTTTTTTCATTTCAAAAATTCCAGGGCGCTTTACTTCGCCTTCAACTGTTACTCTTTGACTATATGCAGGAATTCTAATTACATCATTATCTTTTAGATTAATATTATCAGATTGATCTCCCTTAACCAGAAACCTGTAAATATCTATATTTTTAAAAACTTTATTATTTCTAATTAATTCGATATTTCTATAACTCCCATTTTTCCCAGGACCACCAGCCAGATGTAAAGCGTTGTATACTGTAGCTAAAGATGAGATTGAATAATTACCTGGTTGTTTGCCTCCAACTACTGTTATTTTAATAGTTCGTATTTGACTTAAACTAATACTTACCTGAGACTGACCAGATCTCACGGTAGTATATATTTTAGCAATTGCGGCTTTTATTTTTTGAGTCGCTGCTTCAATTGACATTCCTGAAACGGCTATTTGTCCAACATTTTGAATTGATATTTTTCCTTCAACACTTACAGGGATATTGTCATTGTACTCCTGAATTCCATAGACACTTATCTGCAATTCATCCCCTGGTCCTAACACATAGTTCATAGGGGTTGCTAATTTTAAATCTGGTTCAAAATTTAAATTTGGATTGTCAAATAATTCTGAACCAAAAATCAAAGCATTAGCTGAATCTTTAACCTTTTCATTTCTGATCTTGTCTTGTTTTCTTCCAGATTCAACTTTATTTTCTTGAATTTTAGGCTTATCATCTCCTTTGATTGATTTTGTCTCGTATTCCTTAAGTTTATACTTTAGTTTGTCATATTCTGTCTGACTCATCCCTTTTGAGAGGGCCATTGACTCAACTTGTTCAATGGTAGTATTATTACTTTTTAGTTGTGCACTAATTTTTGCCAGGTCATCATCAGACAAATAATCCACTTTTACTGTACTTAAATCTTTGGATCTTAGTATATCTTGCGCATTTACATTGATGGAACTCAATAAAATAAAGAACAGAATAATAACATATGTTATTTTTTTCATATTGAATATATTTAATCTAAAAATCTATGAATATTGTTTTTGATAATAATCTTTATACGAACCGGAAGTTACATTTTGTAGCCACTCTTCATTTTCAAGATACCAATTAATTGTTTTTTCCAAACCTTCTTCAAAAGTTACAGAAGGTTTCCAACCCAGTTCTCTATTAATTTTTGAAGCATCTATTGCGTATCTTAAATCATGACCAGGTCTGTCTTTTACATAAGTTATTAACTCTTGGGAAGTCCCGGAAGTTCTACCCAATTTCTCATCCATAATCTGGCATAATAATTTCACCAAATCAATGTTTTTCCATTCATTGAAACCCCCAATATTATAGGTTTCATGATTTTTTCCTTCATGAAAAACCAAATCAATTGCTGCTGCATGATCCTCTACAAATAACCAATCTCTGGTATAATTTCCATCACCATATACTGGTAATGGTTTATTATTGATAATATTATTTATAAAAAGTGGAATTAATTTTTCAGGAAAGTGATAAGATCCGTAATTGTTAGAGCAGTTTGTCAAAACATACGGCAGTCCGTAAGTTTCTCCATAAGCTCTGACAAAATGATCAGAACTTGCTTTTGAGGCAGAATACGGAGAATTAGGATCGTAGGCTGTAGTTTCGGTAAAAAGCCCTTCAGCTCCCAAGGAACCGTAAACTTCATCTGTACTTATGTGATAAAATCTTTTATTTGTAAAATCATTCTTCCATTGATTTTTTGCAGCATTTAACAAATTCATTGTGCCGATAACATTCGTTTTCACAAAAGCCAAAGGATCTTCAATAGAACGATCTACATGGGATTCTGCCGCTAAATGCAATATTCCATCAAAATTATAATTTAGAAAGAGTTCATTGACAAAAGCTTCATCAACGATATCTCCTTTCACAAAATGATAATTCGGGTGATTTTCAATATCTTTTATATTTTCCAGATTCCCTGCATAAGTCAAAGCATCTAGATTAAAAATTTGATAATCTGGATATTTATTTACAAAACGTCTAACCACATGCGATCCAATAAAACCAGCACCACCTGTTATAAGAATTTTTTTCATCTTATTATTTAATTTAATAACTCAGATTTTATTTTTTCTAACTCACTATATATATCTTTTACGTCTTGAGAACTTTCTTTCTGTAAAATTAAATTCGCAGTCTCGGTATAAACAAAAATGGTGTTTTTTAATCCTAAGAAAGTAGTGTGCTTTCCAGATCCAATAACCATATTACCGTTTTTATCAATAGGATGCCCTTTTGAAACCAAATAATCATAAACAGATTCAAACGAACCTAAATCTGACCAGGAGAATGAAGCCGGAACAACTTTAATTTTTTTGCTGCGTTCCATTACCGCATAATCAATACTAATGGACGGAATTTCCATCGATAAATCTAAATTAAGAAGCCCTTTTTCATTGGCTTCCCAAACTGCTTTAGATTTTTCATAAACCTCTGGCTGAAATTGTTTTAGTTCATCCAAAAGAACTCCCGCCTTAAAACAGAACATCCCGCTATTCCATAAAAAATTCCCCCTTGCAATAAACTCTTTTGCCGTAGTTTCATTTGGTTTTTCGCGAAATGACAGTACTTTATCACCTCTTGATTCAATATATCCATAACCCGTTTCAGGCTTAGTTGGTATAATTCCAAAAGTAACAATAAAACCTTCATTGGCTTTTTTAACGGCTTCCTGAATTGCATTATTATAATCATCCATTTTATCAATAATATGATCTGATGGCGTTATGATTAAAACATCATCCGGATTTGAGGCAAATGCTGCAAAAGCAATAGCAGCCGCTGTATTTCTTGGTGTAGCTTCTACAATATTTAAATAATTTGTTTTAGTTTTATCCATCACTTTTCCGCTTAAATGATGATTTTCTACATTTCCAACCACCATTACTTTATCTGCTAAATGACTGTTCCGTTCTACTGTCATTTCAAATAATGATTTGTTTTCAAAAATTTCTAAATATTGTTTTGGCTGGCTTTTACGGGAAAGAGGCCATAATCTGCTTCCTACTCCGCCAGTTAAAATGACATGTATAATTGAATTCTTTGTTTCCATTTTTCTTAAAATAAAAAAAGACCCTTAGTTACTATAATCTATTATCAGCTATAGCTCCTAAAACTCCTTTTACATCATATATTAAACTATCTTCTTTTTGAAGTTCTGAGAAATTTAATTCTAAAAATTCTGCGTGTGCAACTCCCAAAACAATCGCATCAAATTTATCTTGCGGAATACTATTACTTGTTATTAAATTATATTCTTTTTTTACATCATTCGCATTAGCAAGCGGATCAAATATGGTTACTATAATTCCATACTCTTTTAATGCTTTTACAACATCTACAATTTTGGTATTTCGAACATCAGGACAGTTTTCTTTGAAAGTGATTCCCAGCATTAACAGATCTGCTCCGTTAACAGAAATACCTTTCTTAATCATTAATTTAACTATCTGAGAAGCCACATATTCTCCCATACTGTCATTTAAACGTCTACCTGCCAGAATTATTTCAGGATGATAGCCAAATTCCTGTGCTCTCTGAGCCAGGTAATAAGGATCTACTCCAATACAATGTCCGCCAACCAATCCGGGCTTAAAAGGTAAAAAGTTCCATTTTGTAGCTGCTGCTGTTAATACTTCCTGCGTATCAATACCCATTAAGTTGAATATTTTGGCTAGTTCATTAACAAATGCTATATTGATATCTCTTTGAGAATTTTCTATAACTTTAGCTGCTTCAGCCACTTTTATGCTTGGTGCTAAATGAGTCCCAGCAGTTATAACAGACTTATACAAAGCGTCGACTTTTAAACCAATCTCCGGAGTTGATCCTGAAGTTACTTTTAGTATTTTTTCAACCGTATGTTCCTTATCTCCCGGATTTATTCTTTCCGGGGAATATCCCGCAAAAAAATCTTCATTAAACTTTAATCCTGAAACTTTTTCTAAAACAGGAACACATTGCTCTTCTGTAACACCGGGATATACTGTTGATTCATAAATCACAATATCTCCTTTTTTCAATATTTTACCGACCGATTCACTGGATTTATATAAAGGTGTTAAATCCGGACGATTGTTTTTATCTACCGGTGTCGGAACTGTTATTATAAAGTAATTACAAGTTGCGAGATCATCTAAAGTACTCGTACAATATAATCCGGTATTCTGATTCGCATTATCCACCAATACTTTTTGCAAAGTAACATCATCAACTTCTAATGTTGTGTCTGTTCCGGATTTTAAAGATGTAATTCTTGTTTCGTTTATATCAAAACCTATGACCGAATATTTAGTAGCAAATAATCTGGCCAAGGGCAAACCAACATATCCTAGACCAATAATGGCTATTTTTATGTTTTTGTCTATTTTGTAGTCGTTTTTATCCACTTTTTTCATTACAATTCACGGCTTCGCCTCTCTGAGTCACATTATAACTGACACAGATACCTCAAAATCCCTTTTTGGCAAATATAGCATATTAAGTCAACTTATTCAATACCGTTTATAACAGAACTTAACTTACTAAAAATTAAAACTCTAAAAAAACAGGCAAATCTTTATTAATCAGACTTTAAAGTTTACATTTAAAAAAAACAGAAGATAAAAAGCTAAAAAAGCATTTCATCTTCTATTCTATAAATTTATAACAAGTAAAAAACTAAATTATTTATGTTTTATTTTCAACACACATCCTAAAGATTCCAAAATCAGGATATAATGCGTTTTTGACACTTCCTGAACAATTGCATCCTGATTACTAAAAACCCCTGATTCTAATTTTATTCGGTCTCCAACCTGAAACGGTGTTACTGTTATTTCACTAACATCTACATCCATGAGACTTTTTTTTATGATCTCAATTTCTTCATCTTTAACAATTGCCGGTTTCCCTAACCAGAACAAATATCGGACGGCACCTGCAACCTGAAAAACAGAATTCCTGTCAGCATCCTGCAGGCGAACAAAAACATATGAATTAAAAAGGGGAACTTCAATTTTTTTCTTTCTATCTGACCATTGTTTAACCTGAATTACCAGAGGACAATAGCATTCAATACCTATTTGATTTAGCTTTTCCGAAACTTTTTTCTCCCACTTGGGCTTAGTATATATAGCATACCAATTCATATATTTTTTTATATTGAAATAAAATTTTCAATCTTATTTTTATCTCATTTCGAATTAAATCTTACCTGAATATTTATTTTCAATTAAGATCCTATACCTTTATAAACAAACCCAATTGCCTCTACTTCTTTAGCATTTAAAATATTTCTCCCATCAAAAAGAAAGGCCGGCTTATGCATTGAGTCATAAATTTTTTGCCAGTCATACGCTACAAATTCATCCCACTCGGTAAGAATTGAAATCGCATGCGAACCTTTGCAGGCATCATAAGGATTATCAAACGCAAGAATTGCATTATTATTTTCTTCAACTGATCTGCTTTCTAAATAATTTAAATCAGCCAGCATTTTATTTCTTGAAACTTTCGGATCGTAAACAGAGATTTTAGCCTGTTCATTAATCAAATCATCCGCTACATAGATTGCTGCTGACTCACGGGTGTCATTGGTATCTTTTTTGAATGCCCACCCTAAAAATGTAATTTTCTTATCCGCAACAGTATTATATAGGGTTTGAACGATCTTATTTGAAAATCTTCTTTTCTGATGATCATTCATAATAATTACCTGTTCCCAATAATCTGCCACTTCATTTAAACCGTATGATTTTGCGATATAAACTAAATTCAAAATATCTTTTTGAAAGCAGGAACCTCCAAAACCAACAGAGGCTTTTAAAAATTTTGGTCCAATTCGGGTATCCATACCAATTGCTTTGGCAACTTCATTCACATCAGCACCTGTTTTTTCACAAAGTTCGGACATGGCATTTATCGATGAAATACGCTGTGCCAAAAATGCATTTGCCGTAAGTTTAGACAATTCTGAAGACCAAACATTTGTAGTCAGAATTTTATCTTTGCTGACCCAGTTGGCATAGACATTTACTAAGGCATTAATTGCAGCTTCTCCTTCTGGAGTTGTATCACCCCCAATTAAGATCCTGTCGGGATTCAACAAATCGGTAACAGCAGTTCCTTCCGCTAAAAACTCAGGATTCGATAATATTTGAAACTGGACTCCATTTCCGGTATTGTCGAGAATACTTTTTATTGCTTCTGCCGTACGAACCGGCAAAGTTGACTTTTCAACTACAATTTTATTTTCTTTGGCAACTTTGGCAATTTGTCTGGCGCACAATTCAATGTATTTTAAATCAGCTGCCATCCCTTTTCCTTTTCCGTAGGTTTTGGTTGGGGTGTTTACTGATATAAAAATTACCTGGGCTTCATCAATTGCTTTTTCAACTTCAGTCGAAAAAAAGAGATTTCTTCCTCTCGCTTCTGCAACAATTTCTGAAAGGCCTGGCTCATAGATAGGAATATTATTGGTATCCGGATCATTCCAGTCTTTAATTCTTTGTTCGTTCAAATCAACAACAGTCACTTGAATATGTGGACATTTTTGAGCAATTACTGCCATTGTCGGTCCTCCGACATAACCTGCACCAATGCAACAAATTTTGGTTATTTCCATTTAATTATTTATTATCTTAATCTTTGATTTTTATTTCAAATTATTCCAGTACCAGCTTACTGCTTCTTTTAGCCCTTCCTGTAAAGAATATTTCGGATCATATCCGAGCATATTTTTAGCTTTGTCAATGCTTGCCAGTGAATGTGGAATATCTCCTGCTCTGTTTGCACCGTAAACAACTTCTACCTGTGCAATTTTCGGGTCAAATTCTGCCAAATATTTTTTAAGGTATCCTACCAAATCGTTTAAAGTATTCCGATCTCCAAATGCAGTATTATAAACGGTATTCACTGCCTCCTGATTTTGGCTTATGATAGCCAGTTCATTCATCTGAATCACATTATCAATATAGGTAAAATCCCGGGAATAATTTCCATCACCGTTAATTACGGGACTTTCGTAATTCATAAGCTGCATCACAAACTTAGGAATGACTGCGGCATAGGCTCCATTCGGATCTTGTTTTCTTCCAAAAACATTGAAGTAGCGCAGTCCTATCGTTTCTAACCCATATGTTTTACTGAAAATTTCAGCATACAATTCGTTTACATATTTGGTTATGGCGTATGGCGAAAGTGGCTTACCAATAATCTCTTCGACTTTTGGCAACCCTTGCGAGTCTCCGTAGGTAGAAGAACTTGCTGCGTATATAAATCTTTTTACTTTAGCATCGCGGGAGGCTGTTAACATATTTAAAAAACCGGATACATTAACATCGTTGGTTGTGATCGGATCATTTATGGATCGAGGAACAGAACCTAAAGCAGCCTCATGAAGCACATAATCAACTCCATCCACTGCTAAAATACAATCGGCGCTATCGCGAATATCACCTTCAATTAATTTGAAATTTGGGTTCTCAATAAAATCTTTCAGATTATGGCGGTGTCCTGTCGCAAAATTATCCAGACAAACAACCTTATGACCAGATTTTAGAAAATGCTCGCATAAGTTGGAGCCAATAAAGCCGGCACCTCCTGTAATTAAAATTGTATATTGAGCTGATATTTCCATGTATCTCCAATTATTTTTTATTCCATTTATTGAGAATAAATTTTATAAAATTCTTCTTTTCTTCTTCTTCATGATATCCGTTAGAATAAGCGCCATAGCCATACCCGTATCCGGAGCCGTATTTAGCTTTATTTTCATATCCGTTTAAAACGATACTCGCATTGTTGAGCTCTCCTCTTTTTATTCTGTTATTCAGCAATGTGATCATATCTTTTTTAGTGTAATTCTGTCTCACAATGTACAAAGTTACATCTGCATACTGAGCCAGCTCCAGGGCATCAGATACTAAACCAACCGGAGGTGTATCCAGAATAATATAATCGTATTTTTGTTTTAATTCGTCTATCAGCTCTTTCATTGCTTCACTTAAAATAAGCTCTGAAGGATTTGGCGGAATCGGACCGGAAAGAATAACATCCAGATTCGCAATAGTGGTTGAATTTGTTATTTCTTCCAGGTTTTTTTGCTTGATCAGGTAATTAACTACCCCTAAATTATTCGTCAGACCAAATTCGTCTGCTAATCTCGGTTTTCTCAAATCCAGACCTATTATCACTGTTTTCTTTTCACTTAAAGCGAAAACAGTGGCAATGTTTATAGAACAAAATGTCTTTCCTTCACCGCTTATTGACGACGTAATCATTAAGGTCTTTGCTCCGCTTACCCGTTGTTTTTTATAAAGAAACTGTAAGGACGAACGAATTGTCCTAAAGGATTCTGAAAGTGCCGATTTTGGTTTATCAAATACCGCCAGGTTTATATTGTCTTTATTAACACCAATTACTCCAATAATAGGAATCTGCGTTAATTTACTGATATCCTCTATATTCTGAATTGAATTATTAATGAAGAAAATTATAAAAACAAACAGCAAAGGAATCAAAATACCAAGGAACAAAGCCAAAACATAGTTTGCCGAGGTCTTAGGACCAATTAAATTTCCGCCTATATCTTTTGCAGGATCAATAAAATGGATATCAGATAAGTTGGATGCCTTTACAATTTCTGCTTCATTTCTTTTTTGAAGAAATTCAGTATAGATATTATCATTTAAGTCATACTTCCTTTTAATCTTCAACAATTCCTGTTGTTCTTCCGGAAGTCTTTTAACCGTACTTTCAGCCTGACCGATTTTGGCATTTATCAGCGACAAATCATATAGCAAAGATGATTTAGCGCTAACGATGTTTTCCAGCAGCACATCTTTTACAGCATGCATTTGATTATCAAAATCCTTAAAAATCTTATCACTTTTTACCGCATAGGCCATTTCTGATCTTTGTGTAGAAAGCGCAATAAGTTTTGAAACATTTACAACAATATTCGGATCTTCAATTCCTGCAACTGAAGGAGCGGGTAAACGCGAATAATCTACACTGTTATTTAAATATGTTTTTAATGAATTATAGTAAGCAATTTTTCTCGAAATCAGATCTTTCTGTACATCAAAATCCATTATTTTATCCGAAAATTTAGCTCCGCCATCTTCAATCTCATAGATGTTTTTATCTTTTCGGAAAGTTTTTAGTTCATTCCCGTTTTCTTTTAACTGAGATTCCATGGCAACAAGAGTGCTGTCAATAAATCGTATCGTATTGTTAGCAAACTGATTTTTTCCATCAAGCTGAATTTTAATCAGCATTTTTACTGTCGAATTCAGATAATCAACCATTCTGGCTTTGTTTGTTCCCTGTAAGGACAAAGTCAGCAAGGAACCGCCTTTATCATCAGAATCAACATCAATCGCTCTGTAATTAGAAACTGTATTGTCAAAATCATTAAATCGAATAAAATATTCATTTCCTTTATAAAACCCCGGATTGTCATTTATTTGTAATTTCCAGTTCAGGAAAGGCAGTGACACCTGCTCCCCAACTTTATATTTTTTTACAAATTCTACAGGCTGAACCGAAGTATTCGAATAAGAATTTTTAGAATACGTTATTAAGGAAACCGAATTAGTTTCAAATGGAATTCTGATTTCATATGTATTTTCATTTAAAAATTTAATACTGATTAAAGTATTGGCAAGCTGCCCTCTTGTTTTATCAATATTTAAATAAAAAGGTACTTCTCCATAGGAATCAACCAAATTATATTTTCCCTGTGTAAGATAATCAATATAAAATTGTAATTTATCAACAACGAGCTCATTATGGGATCTGGACTTTAATATAGTTGAAATCCCGTTTACCTGATCGGAAATTCCTCCCCAGTTAAAAACCAAACTCGTATTTGAAGTAAAAAACGGATTGCTTTCTTCCTCAATAGAAATCATGGTCTGCATTCCGTAAATTTTTTCTTTTCGAATATTTACCTGATAGGCAATTGCAAATGAAATTATTAAACTAATAAGAAACCATTTCCAATAGCTGAGAATCTTTAATAAAAGCCCTTTAAAATCAAAATTCGAATGATTTTCAAACATCGAAAAATCTTTTATATCTAACATCTTTGAACCTTGTTTTAATTTTTAAGAAGCAAATAAACTGTTGTTGCCAGAGACAACAAAGTGATAACAGTACTTATAGACTGTATACCAGTCTGTCCTGTTCCCCACGTTTTTTGTTTTAATGGTTTTACGTAAATATAATCGTTAGGCTGCAAATAATAATAAGGAGACTTCATTACATTAGCATCAGTCAGATCAATATCATTCATCTGAACTCCGGTCGGCGTTTGGCGAATTACGGTCACTGCTTTTCTGTCTCCTACTGTTGTAATATCGCCCGCATTTGCGATAGCCTCCATAATATTGACATGTGACTGAAATAATGTTTTTGTTCCCATGCTTCCAACCTCACCATTTATCGTGTACCTGAAACCGGCTAATTTTACGGTTACAAAAATATTAGCCTCGCTTTTAAAATATTCTTCCAGTAATTTTTTTTCGATGATCACCCGTATTTCTTCAAGGGTATAGCCAATAACATTTATTTCACCCAAAATTGGCATTCTGATATTTCCATGATCATCAACGGTAAAACCGTCAAAATACAAAGCTGACTCTGATTTATCGGTTACCCCTGAATTAGATTTACTAAAAATCGCTACTAACTTAGGATCAATAGCCTTAATATCAACAGTTATCACGTCGTTTGTTTGTAATCTGTAAGGCTTAGATTCGACAGCAGCGACAGTATTTTGTTCTCCGGAAGTATTTTTATTTTGTAAATACACCAAGTCTTTTACAGGAATACAAGATGTAAATAAAACACTAATTAATAGTAGTATATAAAAGCTGTTTTTTGTCATTGTAAATATTTTATCGGCAAATATAGGTTTTCCTGTAATCTTCAGGAAATCTACTTTTTAATTGACCTTATTTAATTGTTTTTGAAAGTTTTTTCAAACGGAATACGTTGCAAAATACTTCTTCCAAGTGTAACTTCGTCTGCATATTCTAACTCGTCCCCTACTGAAATACCTCTTGCAATTGTTGAAATCACGATCTCAGATTCCGCAATTTGTTTGTAGATATAGAAATTTGTCGTATCACCTTCCATTGTTGAGCTCAAGGCAAAAATAATTTCCGTTACAATTCCGGATTTTACTTTTTCGACGAGGCTTGAAATGTTTAACTGACTTGGACCAACACCTTCGATGGGGGAAATTTTTCCGCCCAAAACATGATAAATCCCTTTGTATTGGCCTGTGTTTTCAATAGCCATTACATCACGAATGTCTTCAACGACACAAATCAGCTGATGGTTTCTTGTCGAATTAGCACAGATTTCACAAACTTTTGTATCTGAAATATTATGGCAGCTTTCACAAAACTTAATATCCTCGCGCATGTTCAGCAATGCCTGGGATAAAAAACCTGTTTGTTCTTTAGGCTGTTTTAACAAATGCAAAACCAATCGCAAAGCCGTTCTCTTGCCGATTCCGGGCAATTGCGACATTTCATTGACTGCTTTTTCTATTAATTTTGATGAAAATTCCATAACTACAAAAATACTATTTTTATGGTTCTTTTAGTCTGGCTTACTAACATTGAAACTCATTTATCGCCGTTAATCCGCAAAAGACACTAAAAAAGTTCTGAAATTAATATTGATTTGTAGCCAGCAAAACTAAAGTACAGGCAACTTCTGCCTTAATATTATTTAGTTCCAGCAATTGATACAATTCGGGATTCTCAGTTCCTGGATTAAAAACTACTCTTTTCGGCTGTGCTTCTATGATATAATTATAGTAATCACGCTGACGGGAAGGATTTAAGTATAAAGTTACGGTATCAATATTTTTGACAGGAATAGCTTTTGTATAAATTTTTACTCCGGCAACTTCACCGGTATTTTGACCAATTGCCAAAACAGTGTGTCCTTTTTGAACTAATGCATTTATAGCTTTATAAGCGTAGCGGTCTGGTTTTGTGGTAGCACCAAGAACTAAAGTTTTTTTGTTTTTCATCATTTTAAAATATGCTACAAAAGTAATCAAAAAGTATGAGCTTATTTTACGTTATTTTTAGGGAAATAGTAGCAATAAAAAAACAATATCCAAACGTGAATATGCAATCTACTATTAAAAATTGACTATTTTTACTCCACTAACCCAAACAATATGGATTTATTCATTTATTTATTTGCCGCACTTTTCTCAGTGTTAAACCCAATTGGCACCGTTCCCATTTTTGTGGGACTTACGCAGCATGACTCTCAAAAAGAGCGTTCGAGAATTTCATTATGGACTGCTATAAACGTTTTCATCATTTTGATTGTTTCTTATTTTATAGGTCAGTATGTATTGACTTTTTTCGGAATCAGTATCGATGCACTTCGAATTGCGGGAGGAATTGTAATTGTAAGTTCAGGATTCTCCTTACTTTCCGGAAAATTCAATAAAAAACGAGGGATCAATAAAAAGATTGAAAATGAAGCTCAGCAACGAAACGACATTGCTTTAACTCCATTAGCTATTCCAATGTTAGCCGGTCCCGGTTCAATGTCTTTGTTGATTGCTTTTTACCAGGAACATCATGGAATGGAAGAAATTATCATTTCAACTTTAGCAATTCTTGCTATTGCTGTAGCGATTTTTGCTATTCTGAAAAGCGCACATTACTTAGCCCGAATACTGGGAGCCTCAGGAATTGTGGCCATTTCCAGAATTGTTGGATTTATTGTTATATCAATCGGAATTCAATATATTGTCAGTTCAATCATTAATATTGTAAAAGGAAATCTGATGTAAATTTATTTTGCGCTATAATATTCTGACAAAAAAGATATTGTACAGGATATTTTTTTATCTTTAAATCTCAGAATTTTTAATCCGATGCCGTTATCTTTGAGCCTTCGGAAAATTTATATTTATTATGGAACAGAAAATACATCAGGGAAGAAACGTAAAACGTTTTAGAGAAATGCTAGGTATCAAACAGGAGTCATTGGCTTTTGATCTGGGAAATGACTGGAATCAAAAGAAAATCTCTATGCTGGAGCAAAAAGATGTAATTGAAGATGATATCCTGGATCAAATCTCACATGCCTTAAAAATTCCTGTGGAAGCTTTTCATAATTTTGATGAAGAGCAGGCTATAAATATTATTTCTAATACTTTTCATGATACTCAAGGCCTGATAAATTACAACCCAACTTTCAATAATAATCCAATTGAGAAACTAATCCAGCTTCACGAAGAAAAGATTGCGTTATACGAGCGTATGCTGAAAGAAAAAGATGAAATGATGGCAAGGCTTGAAAAATTAATCAATAAATAATTAGAAGTTCTCGCTTCATAATAATAAAGGCTCAACCAAATAGTTGAGCCTTTATTATATCAAATTTTATTATTTCCGTTTTAACTTCTTGGCAAAAACACTTCGGCCATCATGCATCTTGCACTTCCTCCTCCGCAAGCTTCGATGGTATCCAGGCTTGAACTCAAAATTTCAGCATGGGCTTCTAATTGCGCAATTTGTTTTGGAGTTAAACTCTGGTGAGCCGAAGCACTCATTACAAGATACTTCTTATCATTTGTTCCTCTAACTTCTAACATATTACCGGCAAAATTATTGACCTGTGCTTCTGTAATCAGAATAATCTCTTTTTTATCCGCTTTCAAGTTGTCTAAAACCATTTTGCGTTCTTTTTTATCATCGATACAATCGGCACAGATTACTGCAAAAGTTTCTCCTAAACACATCATAACGTTGGTATGATATATTAATTTTCGTTCTCCGTTTACAGTTTGAAAAGCTTCAAAAATAACAGGAGCATAATCAAAATCCTCACAGAATTCAATAAACAGCTCTTCATCGGCACGAGGTGACAAAGCACAATATGCTTTTGCATTAGCTCTGTCTAAAAGCAAACTTCCTGTTCCTTCCAGAAAAAACCCGTCTTCTTCAGCCGACGTGTAATCCATTATATTAGTGATTTCAAAACCTTTGTCTTCAAGAGTGTCTAAAATATCCTCACGACGCTCCTGACGACGATTTTCGGCAAACATAGGATATAATGCCACATCACCATTTTCATGAAATGAAACCCAGTTGTTTGGAAAAATACTATCGGGTGTATCTGTCTCTAAAGTATCTTTAATAACCGTAACATCAACCCCAACCGCTCGCAGTTTTTCTACAAAAACATCAAATTCCTGTTGTGCTTTCGCATTTACCGTACTTGGTAAAAGTCCGTCTAATACTTTTTGGTAATAATTATTTACAGCCGTTTGCTCATTCATCCTGAAAGCTACCGGACGAATCATTACGATGGCATTTGTAGTTTGTTTCATAATCTTTATATTTTTTTTGTTTCAGGTTTAAGGTTTCAAGTTTCGTAAAGAACGTGAACCTGAAACCTGAAACTCATTTTTTAGTCTCTAATTAAAGGCAAAGTTGAACATCTCAACAATCCTTCCTGTTTGGCAATTTCGGCGTACGGAATTTCTTCAACCGTAAAACCATTTGCGCGTAACCAATTGTTAAGTCTGGTAAAGTTTTTCTCTGAAACGACTACATTCGTATCTATTGAAAATACATTCGAAAACATATGGTACATTTCATTCCTTTCGATGTGAAATAAATTTTCTTTTCCAAAAAGGTTTACTAAATACAGATAATCAGCTTCTTCACGAAATCCTCTTTTATAGATAATTCCTTTGTCTTTTCCTACTGGCTGAAAACAACAATCTAAATGCAAAGCATTATCTCTGGCTTCAAGTTTAGATTTAACAAGATCAAATTCTTTGACTATTTTATTTGGAAATAACTCCTTAATATAGTTTACACCCTGCATATTGGTTCGGGCAGTGATATAATCTTTGTAATCACTCCCTTTGTAAGTCCCAATAAAAATATGATCATTCCAAAGCATGACATCTCCTCCTTCAATATGAACTTCTTCCGGAGGGCGAACCACTTTTGTTGCATCCATCTGGTCAATTACATATTGAATGGCATCCAGCTCTCTTTCTCGGTCGGGTAAAATATTAGATTTCACAAAAGTATCATCAATAACAAAACCAATATCCCTGGCGAAAATCTGGTTGTAATTTTCGATCATCTCAGGACGATAGACTGTTACATTGTACTTTTGAAAAACAGCATTAAAAGCATCCATTTCAGCAACCATATCTTTTTCAATAGGATAAGTTCCTGCCTTAATATGTTCCAATGATTTAGGATCATAGGCTTCATCAACAGATGGAGTCGGCCCATTATGAACAGCAGAACCCAAAACTACGGCACGTAATCTTGACGTTTCGTTCTTTACATTTAATTGCAACATAACTTTATTATATTTTGGGCAAATATAAAAAAAGCTTCACAGTTAAGTGAAGCTTTTAAAGTTATTTTATCTGTTAGACTTAAAGTCTCTCAATGGGTGTCCTGTATAAATTTGTCTAGGTCGTCCGATTGGTTCTTTGTTTTCACGCATTTCTTTCCATTGTGCGATCCATCCCGGCAATCTTCCGATAGCAAACATTACTGTAAACATATCGGTTGGAATCCCTAATGCTCTGTAAATAATTCCTGAATAGAAATCTACATTTGGGTATAAATTTCTTGATTTGAAGTACTCATCTTCAAGAGCAGCTGATTCTAATTTTTTAGCAATTTCTAAAATAGGATCATCAACACCTAAGGTTTCTAACACTTCTTTAGCCGCTTTTTTGATGATTTTAGCTCTTGGATCAAAGTTTTTATAAACTCTGTGACCAAATCCCATTAAACGGAAAGGATCGTTTTTATCTTTCGCTTTCGCCAAAAATTTGTCCGTATCACCACCATCTTTATTGATTTCCTCCAGCATTTCAAGAACTGCCTGATTTGCACCTCCGTGAAGTGGTCCCCAAAGAGCTGAAACACCCGCAGAGATAGAAGCAAATAGACCTGCATGAGAAGAACCAACCATTCTAACTGTTGAAGTAGAACAGTTTTGCTCGTGATCTGCATGAAGGATAAACAATTTATCTAAAGCGTCAACAATAACAGGATTGGCTGAATAAGGTCCTGTAGGCAATTTAAACATTAATTGCATAAAATTATCAACGTAACCTGTTGTGTTATCGTAATAATTCAAAGGATACCCCATAGATTTTCTGTACGTCCAGGTAGCAATCACAAGGAATTTACCCATTGTTTTACAAATGGCTTCGTACATTTCTTTTTCATTTTCAACATTTACCGCTTTTGGATTAAATGCCGTTAGAGCACTTGTTAAAGCAGATAAAACACCCATTGGATGTGCTGTTTTTGGAAAACCGTCAATGATATTTTTCATTTCTTCGTTTACCAAAGTATGTTTTTTGATACCATTTTCAAACTGTTCCAATTCCTGAGCAGTCGGAAGTTCTCCAAAAATTAAAAGATAGGATACTTCCAGAAAATTAGCCTTTTCAGCTAGATCTTCAATTGAGTATCCTCTGTAACGCAAAATTCCTAATTCTCCGTCTAAGAAAGTGATTTCACTTTTACAGGAGCCGGAATTTTTATATCCCGGATCAAGAGTAATAATACCAGTTAAATCACGTAATTTGTTAATATCGATAGCTGATTCATTTTCGCTTCCTGTGATTACCGGAAGTTCAATTTTTTGACCATCTACTTCTAATGTAGCTATTTTTGACATAATATATCGGAAATAAATCTTTAAAATAATAATTTATCAAATCTAAGGAATTTAACACTAATTAAAAAAAGAATCCTGCTATGAATTTGTTAAAACTCCAAAAAAAAACCATTCGAACAAACGAATGGTTTAATTTCAATATATAAGTGTTACTATTATTTGATCTTAAAGGCATTTAATCCAGGAAAATAAGCAGTACTTCCTAACTCTTCTTCGATTCTTAATAATTGATTGTATTTTGCCATACGATCAGAACGTGAAGCAGAACCTGTTTTAATCTGACCACAGTTTAAAGCTACCGCTAAATCAGCAATAGTATTATCTTCTGTTTCTCCTGAACGGTGAGACATTACTGAAGTATAACCTGCATTTTTAGCCATATTTACAGCTGCAATAGTTTCTGTTAAAGTACCAATTTGGTTTACTTTTACCAAGATTGAATTAGCAATTCCTCTTTCAATTCCAGTTGACAAACGCTCTACATTAGTAACGAACAAATCATCACCTACTAACTGAACTTTATGTCCAATTTTTTCAGTTAAATATTTCCATCCATCCCAGTCATCTTCATACATACCATCTTCGATAGAAATAATTGGATATTTAGCAGCAAGATCAGCTAAATAATCAGCTTGCTCCTCAGAAGTTCTGATTTTTCCAGTTTCACCTTCAAATTTAGTATAATCGTATTTTCCGTTTACATAAAACTCAGAAGCAGCACAGTCAAGAGCAATCATAATTTCGTCACCGAAAGTATATCCTGCTTTTTCAACTGCCAGCTTGATAGTATCTAAAGCATCTTCAGTACCACCGGCTAAGTTAGGAGCAAAACCACCTTCATCACCAACTGCAGTACTTAAACCTCTGTCATGCAATACCTTTTTAAGGCTATGGAAGATTTCAGTTCCCATTTGCATTGCATGTGTAAAAGAAGTTGCTTTTACAGGGAAAATCATAAACTCCTGAAATGCGATAGGAGCATCAGAGTGAGAACCACCATTGATGATATTCATCATCGGAACAGGCAATGTGTTAGCAGAAACACCACCAACATATCTGTACAAAGGCAATCCAAGTTCGTTAGCAGCAGCTTTTGCAGCAGCCAAAGAAACCCCTAAAATTGCATTAGCCCCTAATTTAGATTTATTTGGAGTTCCGTCTAAATCAATCATTAACTGATCAATTGTATTTTGTTCGAAAACAGAAGTTCCAACTAATTCTTCAGCAATAACAGTATTTACATTATTCACTGCATTTAAAACTCCTTTTCCTAAGAATGCTTTTCCTCCATCACGTAATTCAACAGCTTCGTGTTCTCCAGTTGAAGCTCCGGATGGAACAGCTGCTCTTCCTAAAACTCCGTTTTCTGTTACAACATCAACTTCAATAGTAGGATTACCTCTGGAATCAAAAATTTGTCTTGCGTGAACTTTAATTATAATACTCATTATTTTTGTTTTTTATTAATAAATTATATTTTTTTTCGAAATTATAAAAATATTTAATAGAAAAAAATGCATTCTTACTATTAAACACCTTTACTTATTAACTATATCGTTTTAGCAGCAACCAGTTTTATATTCTCAACAAACTGATCAAACAAATAAGATGAATCATGTGGTCCGGGACTCGCTTCCGGGTGGTATTGTACTGAAAAACAATTCTTATTTTTCATACGCATTCCGGCAACAGTTCCATCATTTAAATGTAAATGTGTAATCTCTAAATCCGGATGATTATCCAATTGCTCTTTATTAACAGCAAACCCATGATTCTGTGAAGTAATCTCTCCTTTACCTGTAATCAAATTTTTTACAGGATGATTGATTCCACGATGACCATTAAACATTTTATAAGTCTGAACTCCATTTGCCAAAGCAATCACCTGATGCCCTAAACAAATTCCGAATAAAGGTTTATCATCAGCCAGAATATCTTTTGCCACTTCGATAGCTCCAAAAAGCGGATCCGGATCACCAGGTCCATTTGACAAAAAGTATCCGTCCGGATTAAATTCAGACATATCTTTATAAGTCGAATTGTAAGGATAAACTTTTATATAACAATCTCTCTTAGCAAGATTTCTTAAAATATTCTTTTTAATTCCAAGGTCTAAAGCAGATATTTTATAGGATGCATTTTCGTCACCAAAAAAATAAGGTTCAGTAGTTGAAACTTTCGATGCCAACTCTAAACCTTCCATATTTGGAACATCATTCAATTCCTTTTTCAATTCTTCAATGGAAGTTCCATCAGTGCAAATAACAGCATTCATTGCGCCGTTGTCACGAATATAACTTACCAAAGCTCTGGTATCCACATCGGAAATGCAGATTAGATTCTGTTTTTCAAAATAGTCCTCTAAACTTCCGGAAGCATCTTCCCTTGAATAGTTAAAGCTGAAGTTTTTACAAACCAGGCCAGCAATTTTAATGCTTTCAGATTCAATCTCTAAATCATTAACACCATAGTTACCAATATGAGCATTGGTAGCCACCATAATCTGACCAAAATAAGAAGGATCTGTAAAAATCTCCTGATATCCGGTCATTCCTGTATTAAAACAAACCTCTCCAAAAGTTTTACCACTAATACCAATAGATTTTCCATGAAAAATAGTTCCGTCGCTTAGTAATAAAATGGCGCTTTGTCGTGTAGTGTATTTCATTCTTTAATTTGTGTTGTTTTTTTTAATTGTTTAATGAAACCTGGCAAGCACATTTCATTTATAATTAGATATTTTGCAAATTTACTTCTTTAAAAGAGTGCTTCCAAAAAAAAATAAAAATTTCATTCATAAAAATAAAACCTAACCCATGAAATAAGTTAAATTTCAATTTAAAAAAACCAAAAAAAAAGGATAAACTAAAAATTAGTTTATCCTTGATTTCTATAGAATCATTACTTTCATAATTATTCAGAAGCTTCAGTAGTCGATTCTGACTCAGCAGCTGGAGCTTCAGAAGTTTCCTCAGCTTTTTTTGCTTTACCACCACGACGGCTTTTTGCTTTTTTAACTTCTTTTTTACCTCCATTGTAAAGTTCATTGAAATCTACAAGTTCGATCATTGCCATATCAGCATTATCTCCCAAACGATTTCCAACTTTAATGATACGAGTGTATCCACCTGGACGGTCACCAACTTTAGCAGCTACGTCTCTGAACAAGTCAGTTACAGCATATTTACTACGTAAGTAAGCAAAAACAATACGACGGTTGTGAGTCGTATCTTCTTTTGATTTTGTAATTAAAGGCTCAACGAATTGTTTAAGCGCTTTAGCTTTAGCAACAGTAGTATTAATACGTTTGTGCTCGATAAGAGAACAAGCCATATTAGCCAACATAGCTTTTCTATGTCCAGTCTGTCTGCTTAAGTGATTGAATTTTTTTCCGTGTCTCATTGCTATTTTAAATTTAATCCGCCGTGGCGGATTGAATTATTCTTTATCTAATTTGTATTTAGCTAAATCCATCCCGAAAGTTAAATTTTTAACTGCAACAAGTTCATCAAGTTCAGTTAAAGATTTTTTACCAAAATTACGGAATTTCATTAGGTCATTTTTATTGAACGATACTAAATCACCAAGTGTATCAACTTCAGCCGCTTTCAAGCAATTTAATGCTCTCACAGATAAATCCATATCAACAAGCTTAGTTTTAAGCAATTGTCTCATATGCAATGACTCTTCATCATACGATTCTGTTTGTGCAATTTCGTCAGCCTCGAGTGTAATTCTTTCGTCAGAAAATAACATGAAGTGGTGAATTAAAACTTTAGCAGCTTCAGTAAGAGCATCTTTTGGATTAATAGAACCATCAGTTTTAATTTCAAAAACTAATTTTTCGTAATCTGTTTTTTGCTCAACACGGAAGTTTTCAATTGCATATTTTACATTTTTTACCGGAGTAAAAATAGAATCTGTAAAAATGGTACCAATTGCAGCGTTCTGTTTTTTGTTCTCCTCAGCAGGAACGTATCCTCTACCTTTTTCGATTGTTAAATCGAAGTTCAATTTGATTTTTGGATCTAAATTACAGATAACAAGGTCTGGATTCAGCACTTGAAAACCTGAAATAAATTTTTGAAAATCACCTGCTGTTAGTTGATCTTTACCAGAAACAGAAATAGTAACTGCTTCATTATCGATATCTTCAATTTGACGTTTGAAACGCACTTGTTTTAGATTAAGGATAATTTCGGTAACATCTTCAACAACACCTGAAATAGTAGAAAACTCATGATCTACACCTTCGATACGAACAGATGTAATTGCATAACCTTCTAATGCTGAAAGCAAAACTCTTCTAAGTGCATTACCAACAGTCAATCCATAACCAGGTTCTAAAGGTCTAAATTCGAATTTACCTTCAAAATCGGTTGAATCGATCATGATAACTTTATCGGGCTTTTGAAAATTAAATATTGCCATAAATTTCGACTAAGTCAATTATTATTTGTTGTACAACTCTACGATTAATTGTTCTTTAATGTTTTCTGGAATTTGAAGTCTTGCAGGTACAGAAACAAAAGTTCCTTCTTTAAGATCATTGTTCCAGGTAATCCATTCATAAACATGACTTGAATTTGATAAAGAACGTTCGATAGCTTCTAGAGATTTAGACTTTTCACGAACTGCAACTTTATCACCAGGCTTAAGGTGGTAAGAAGGAATATTAACAACTTCACCATTTACAGTAACGTGTCTGTGAGATACGATCTGACGTGCACCTCTTCTAGAAGGAGCGATACCCATTCTGAAAACTACGTTATCCAATCTTGCTTCGCATAATTGTAATAAAACTTCACCAGTTACTCCTTTAGTCGCTGATGCTTTTTCGAATAAATTTCTGAATTGTTTTTCTAAAATTCCATAAGAATATTTAGCTTTTTGCTTTTCCATTAACTGAACAGCGTACTCAGATTTTTTTCCTCTTTTTTTAGCCATCCCGTGTTGTCCAGGTGGGTAATTTCTTTTTTCGAAAGATTTATCATCTCCGAAGATTGCTTCGCCAAATTTACGAGCGATTCTTGTACTAGGACCAGTATATCTTGCCATTTTAAATTGTTTAAGATTGAGATTATGAATTCAGGTCTTATCCTTCGATAATCTATTTTCAATCTAGGTTATACTATAAATTTTGAGTACTAAACTCTACGTCTTTTAGGAGGACGACATCCGTTGTGAGGCATTGGAGTAACATCGATAATCTCAGTAACTTCAATTCCACCGTTATGAATAGAACGGATAGCAGACTCACGTCCGTTTCCTGGTCCTTTTACATAAACTTTTACTTTTTTAAGTCCTGCCTCAAGAGCTACTTTACTACAATCTTCTGCTGCCATCTGAGCTGCGTACGGAGTATTCTTTTTAGAACCTCTGAAACCCATTTTACCAGCTGAAGACCAAGAAATAACTTCACCTTTCTTATTTGTCAAAGAAATGATAATGTTGTTGAAAGTGGCAGAAATATGAGCTTCACCCGTTGATTCAACGATAACTTTACGTTTTTTTGCAGTTGCTTTAGCCATATTACTTATTATTTAGTTGCTTTTTTCTTGTTCGCAACAGTTTTTCTTTTACCTTTTCTTGTTCTAGAGTTGTTTTTAGTTCTTTGTCCTCTTAACGGAAGACCAGATCTGTGACGGATACCTCTGTAACAACCAATATCCATTAAACGTTTGATGTTTAAAGAAACCTCTGAACGTAATTCTCCTTCAATTTTGTAAAATGAAACTGCATCACGAATCGCTCCGATCTCATCATCATTCCAATCTTGAACTTTTTTGTCTTGGCTAACTTGAGCTTTTTCTAAAATCTCAATTGCTCTACTTCTTCCTAATCCAAAGATATAGGTAAGTGCTATAACACCTCTTTTATTTTTTGGGATATCTACCCCTGCTATTCTTGCCATAATTATCCTTGTCTTTGTTTAAATCTAGGATTCTTTTTGTTTATTACGTACAATCTCCCTTTTCTACGCACAATAATGCACTCGGGACTTCTCTTTTTTACTGATGCTCTAACTTTCATAGTGAATATCCTTTAATATCGATAAGTAATTCTTGCTTTTGACAAATCATAAGGACTCATTTCCAGTTTCACTTTATCACCAGGTAATAACTTGATGTAATGCATACGCATTTTACCAGAAATATGAGCAATTACGATATGTCCATTTTCTAACTCTACACGGAACATCGCATTTGATAATGCTTCGATGATTGATCCGTCTTGTTCTATTGCTGATTGTTTTGCCATAAATATATTAAGCTACCGCTTTTCTATTTTTACCAGTCTTCATTAAACCATCATAATGTTTGTTTAACAAGTATGAATTGATTTGTTGAATAGTATCTATCGCAACACCAACCATAATTATTAATGAGGTACCTCCAAAAAACATTGCCCAAGATTGTTGTACATCCATAATACTTACAACAATAGCTGGGAACACAGCAATCAAAGCAAGGAATAAAGATCCTGGGAAAGTTATTAAAGACATCACTTTATCAAGAAAATCTGAAGTCTCAGCTCCCGGACGAACTCCTGGAATGAAACCACCGCTTCTCTTTAAATCATCAGCCATTTTGTTAGTAGGTACCGTGATAGCAGTATAGAAAAATGTAAATACAATAATTAATGTTGCAAAAACAAAATTATACCAAAAACCAAAGATATTACTAAAAGCGCCAACAATAGATTGTGATGTATCTGATTTAGACAATCCAGCTACAGCTGCAGGTATAAACATAATTGCCTGAGCAAAAATGATTGGCATAACTCCTGAAGCATTAAGCTTAAGAGGAATCCATTGTCTGTTACCACCTGCTAAATCTTGCTCGTAATCTCCTGTCGTTGTACGACGAGCGTACTGAACAGGAATTCTACGTACTGCCATTGTAAGCAATACACAAGATATAATTACTAATAACCACACAATAATTTCAATAACTAATAACATTGGACCTCCATTGTTATTGGTAACTCTGGTTGTAAATTCTTGTATAAAAGCTTGCGGTAAACGAGCTAGGATACCAACCATAATCAACAATGAAATTCCATTTCCAATACCTTTATCCGTAATTTTTTCTCCAAGCCACATAGCGAAAATTGTACCAGTAACTAAGATAATAACAGAAGAGAACAAAAATTCAGGTGAATTAAAGCCTAGTAAGAATGCACTTCCAGGTAACGTTCTGTATAAATTGTAGATATAAGTTGGACCTTGAACCAGTGTAATAGCTATAGTCAACCAACGAGTGATTTGATTAATCTTTTTTCTGCCACTCTCTCCATCGTTTTGAAGTTTTTGCAAATAAGGAATCGCAATTCCCATCAACTGAACAACAATAGATGCAGAAATATAAGGCATAATACCTAAAGCAAAAACTGAAGCTTTAGAGAAAGCACCTCCTGTAAACATGTCCAGGATAGATCCTAAACCATTTTTAGTTTGTCCCGCTAAACCTGTTAATTGAGTTGCGTCAATACCAGGCAGCGTTACATGTGCACCAAAACGATAAACCAAAAGCAATCCTAATGTAATTAAGATTCTATTTTTCAGTTCTTCGATTTTCCAAACATTACTTATTGATTCAATAAATTTCTTCATCTTAATAGATAAGTTATATAGTTACAGCTTCTCCACCAGCAGCTTCAATAGCAGCTTTTGCAGTAGCAGTAAATTTGTGGGCAGTTACTTTTAATTTTGCTTTCAACTCTCCTCTACCTAAAATCTTAACGATTTCATTTTTGGTAGCAAGACGGTTAGCTACATAATCTGTCATAGAAACAGAATCAGTAATCACACCATTGTCTACTAATAATTGAAGCGTATCTAAATTAACACCTTCGTATTCTTTACGATTGATGTTTGTGAAACCAAACTTAGGCACACGTCTTTGAAGTGGCATTTGCCCTCCCTCAAAACCAATCTTTTTAGAATAACCAGAACGAGATTTTGCTCCTTTGTGACCTCTTGCAGAAGTACCACCTTTTCCTGAACCTTCTCCTCTACCTAATCTTTTATTTTGATTGTGTGTTGACCCTTCAGCTGGTTGTAAGTTACTTAAATTCATAACAGTATTTGTTATTTAGCTTCTTCGACAGAAACTAAGTGTTTAACTTTGTTTATCATACCAAGGATAGCAGGGTTTGAATCATGCTCTACAACTTGTCCCATTTTACGTAGACCTAAAGCTTCCAAACCTCTCTTTTGAGAAAGAGGACAGTTGATTTTGCTTCTTACTTGTTTTACTAATAATTTAGCCATAATTTCCTTGAATTAACCTTTAAAAACTTTTTCTAAAGAAACACCTCTTTGTTTTGCAACAGTGTGAGCGCTTCTCATTTGTAATAAAGCATCAAAAGTTGCTTTTACCACGTTATGAGGATTTGATGATCCTTGAGATTTAGATAATACATCGTGAATACCTACTGATTCAAGAACTGAACGAACAGCTCCACCAGCAATAACTCCTGTACCATGAGACGCAGGAATTAAGAATACACGCGCACCACCAAATTTACCTTTTTGTTCGTGAGGAACAGATTGTCCGTTCAAAGGAATTTTTACTAAATTTTTCTTAGCATCTTCTACTGCTTTCGCAATTGCTTCAGAAACATCTTTAGATTTTCCTAATCCGTGACCAACTACTCCGTTTTCATCACCTACAACTACAATAGCAGAAAAACCGAAAGCTCTACCACCTTTTGTAACTTTAGTAACACGATTAACACTTACCAGACGATCTTTAAGTTCAAGACCACTTGGTTTTACCAATTCTACATTTTTGTATTTAGACATAATATATTAGAATTTAAGTCCAGCCGCTCTTGCGCCTTCTGCTAATGATTTAATACGACCGTGATACAAATATCCACCTCTGTCAAAAGTGATGGTATCAATCCCGGCTTTTAACGCTTTTTCAGCAACTAGTTTTCCAACTGCAGCAGCTACTTCAACGTTAGTACCTTTTCCTATTTCTTTTTCTCTTGAAGATGCAGCTAATATAGTAACTCCGTTTACGTCATCAATAAGTTGAGCATAAATTTCTTTGTTACTTCTAAACACAGATAGTCTTGGGTTAGTAGCAGTACCACTAATCGTTTTTCTAATTCTGAATCTAATTCTCTGTCTTCTATCAGATTTTGTTAATGACATAATCTTATTTTTTAAGCTGATTTACCTGCTTTTCTTCTTAATACTTCACCCACAAATTTAACACCTTTTCCTTTATATGGCTCAGGCTTACGGAAACCTCTGATTTTCGCAGCAACCTGACCTAAAAGTTGTTTATCAAATGATGTTAATTTTACGATAGGGTTTTTACCTTTTTCAGATATTGTTTCTAGAGCTACTTCAGGAGCAATTTCTAAAACAATATTGTGAGAATATCCAAGAGCTAAATCTAACTTTTGACCTTGGTTTGAAGCTCTGTAACCAACTCCAACTAATTCAAGTTCTTTTGTAAAACCTTCAGACACACCAATAATCATGTTGTTGATTAACGATCTGTATAATCCGTGTTTTGCTCTTTGGTCTTTATGATCAGACGATCTTTCTAACAGAACCTGATCGCCTTCAACTTTTACAGTAATGTCCGAAAACTCCTGAGTTAGTTGACCTTTTTTTCCTTTTACCGTAACGATACCGTCTTTAACTTCTACAGTTACTCCAGCAGCGATTACAATTGGGCTTTTACCTATTCTTGACATCTTATCTAGTCTTTAAAATTAGTATACGTAACAAATTACTTCACCACCTACATTTAATTGTTTCGCTTGTTTTCCAGTCATAAGACCTTTTGAAGTTGAAACAATTGCAATTCCTAATCCGTTAAGGATTCTTGGTAATTTGGCAGCACCTGCGTATTTACGTAAACCAGGTTTACTAATTCTTTGGATATCTTTAATTACAGGCTCTTTAGTATCTTTATCATACTTCAAAGCAATTTTGATTGAACCCTGAACGGTGTTGTCCTCAAATTTGTAACTCAAGATATAACCTTGATCAAATAAGATCTTAGTTATTTCTTTTTTTAGATTAGAAGCTGGAATTTCAACAACTTTGTGGTTTGCAGCCACAGCGTTACGAACTCTAGTCAAATAATCTGCAATAGGATCTGTATACATATGTATTTGATTGCGACTATGGTTTTCGGGAGGCACTCGCCTCCCGAACCTTTAATCAATTAAAATTATTTTTTGGTTTGCAAAAGTAGTAACTTATTGCGAGATTACCAAGACGCTTTTTTAACTCCAGGAATTAACCCGTTATTAGCCATCTCACGGAAAGTTACACGTGAAATACCAAATTGACGGATATAACCTCTTGGTCTACCTGTTAATTTACAACGATTGTGCAAACGAACTGGTGAAGCATTTTTAGGTAATTTTTGTAAACCTTCAAAATCTCCGGCTTCTTTCAAAGCTTTTCTTTTCTCAGCATACTTAGCTACCGTTTTCTCTCTTTTCACCTCACGGGCTTTCATTGATTCTTTAGCCATGTCTTAATTCTTTTTAAAAGGTAATCCTAATTCAGCCAATAATGACTTTGCTTCCTTGTCTGTTTTTGCAGTAGTAACAAATGTAATATCCATTCCTGAAATTTTGTTTACTTTGTCAATATCAATTTCAGGGAAAATGATTTGCTCCAAAACTCCAAGGTTGTAATTACCTCTTCCGTCGAAACCAGTAGCTTTGATACCACTAAAATCTCTAACGCGTGGCAAAGCAGAAGTAATAAGTCTATCTAAAAACTCATACATTCTTTCACCACGTAAAGTAACTTTTGCTCCAATAGGCATCCCTTTTCTCAATTTGAATGACGCAACGTCTTTCTTTGAAATTGTAGATACTGCTTTTTGTCCAGTGATCTTTGTTAACTCATCAACTGCATAGTCAATAAGTTTTTTATCAGATACAGCTGCACCAACTCCACGGCTCAAAACGATTTTTTCAAGTTTTGGAACTTGCATTACGTTTGTATATCCGAATTCCTCTTTAAGAGCAGAGATTACTCTACTCTTATATTCTTCTTTTAGTCTAGGTGTATATGCCATTACTATAGTACTTGATTAGATTTTTTTGAAAATCTTACTTTCTTATCTCCTTCTACTCTAATACCAACTCTAGTTGTTTCCTTTGTTTTAGGATCAATTAGTGAAATGTTAGATATTTGTATAGAAGCTTCTTTCTTAACGATACCACCTTGAGGGTTTTTAGCACTTGGTTTTGTATGTTTCGAAACCATGTTTACACCTTCAACTATCGCTTTATTTTTCTCACGGTAAACACGTAAAACTTTACCTTCAGCACCTTTATGGTCTCCAGCAATAACTCTTACGATATCTCCTGATTTAATTTTTAGCTTTATCATCTTAAAACGAATTAAAGCACTTCTGGTGCTAATGATACAATTTTCATGAATTGTTTTTCACGAAGTTCTCTTGCTACCGGACCAAAAACACGTGTTCCTCTCATTTCCCCTGCAGCGTTCAAAAGAACACATGCATTATCATCGAAACGGATATAAGAACCATCAGCTCTTCTCACTTCTTTTTTGGTACGTACAACAACTGCAGTTGAAACAGCTCCCTTTTTAACGTTACCGTTAGGAGTTGCATCTTTAATAGATACTACAATCTTGTCACCAACAGAGGCATACCTTCTTTTGGTACCTCCTAAAACACGGATAGTTAAAACTTCTTTTGCTCCCGTGTTATCTGCTACTTTTAGTCTTGATTCCTGTTGTACCATAATTATTTAGCTCTTTCTAAGATTTCAACTAATCTCCAACATTTTGTTTTACTTAAAGGACGCGTTTCGCTAATTCTTACAGTATCTCCAATGTTACAGTCGTTTGTTTCGTCGTGTGCAACGTATTTCTTTGTTTTCAACACGAACTTACCGTATAATGGGTGTTTTACTTTTCTTACTTCAGCAATAACAATAGATTTATCCATTTTATTTGAAGTAACAACACCTATTCTTTCTTTTCTTAAATTTCTTTTTTCTTCCATCTTTCAGCAGAATACAATTATTGTAACTCTCTTTTAGTTAGCTCTGTAGCCAATCTTGCAACTGTTCTTCTTACACTTCTGATTTGAAGTGGGTTCTCAATTGGAGAAATAGCGTGGGCCATTTTTAGGTCAGCATATATCTTCTTAGTTTGACTAAGTTTTTCTTGCAACTCCGCTGCAGAAAGATCTTTTATTTCTGATTGTTTCATAATATACTATTAATTATGCTTCGAAATCTCTAGCAACGACGAACTTAGTTTTTACTGGAAGCTTTTGAGCTGCAAGACGTAAAGCCTCTTTTGCAACTGATAAAGGAACTCCCCCAACTTCAAACATAATTCTTCCGGGTTTAACAACGGCAGCCCAATATTCAACGGCACCTTTACCTTTACCCATACGTACCTCAAGAGGCTTCTTAGTAATTGGTTTGTCTGGAAATATTTTGATCCATAATTGTCCTTCTCTCTTCATGAAACGAGTTGCAGCAATACGCGCAGCTTCGATTTGACGAGACGTTAAGAACATTCCATCTTCATGTACAGATTTAATACCAAACATTCCATTAGAAAGTTCATGCCCTCTTTGAGAGTTACCTTTCATTTTACCTTTCTGTACCTTACGGTATTTTGTTCTTTTAGGCTGTAACATTTTTCTTTAGTTTAAAAATTTACTTTCTTTTACGAGCGTCTGGTTTTCCACCTTTATTAAAGGGTTTTCTGTCTCCTCTCGGAGAATCGCCACCTTTACCACCACCAGTTCCGGATTGTTTTTTATCCATTCCTGCAAGTGGGGAAAGATCTCTCTTTCCATAAACTTCACCTTTCATGATCCATACTTTGATACCCATTCTACCGTAAGTAGTGTGAGCTTCAGCCAAAGCATAATCAATATCAGCTCTGAAAGTTGATAGAGGAATTCTACCTTCTTTGAAACCTTCTGAACGCGCCATCTCTGCACCATTCAAACGACCAGAAATCAAAACTTTGATACCTTCAGCGTTCATACGCATAGAAGCAGCAATAGCCATTTTGATTGCACGTCTGTAAGAAATACGGCTTTCGATTTGACGAGCGATGCTTGTCGCCACAAGATAAGCATCTAACTCAGGTCTTTTGATTTCAAAGATGTTGATTTGAACCTCTTTGTCAGTAACTTTCTTAAGTTCCTCTTTCAACTTGTCTACCTCTTGTCCGCCTTTTCCGATAATGATACCAGGTCTTGCAGTAGTGATAGTAACGGTTACAAGTTTCAAAGTTCTCTCGATGATTACTTTAGATACACTAGCTTTTGATAAACGAGCGTGGATATACTTTCTGATTTTGTGATCTTCGGCAAGTTTATCACCGTAATCATTTCCACCATACCAGTTTGAGTCCCACCCTCTGATGATACCAAGTCTATTTCCAATTGGATTTGTCTTTTGTCCCATGCTGCTTAAGAATTGCTTTGTGTGTTATTGATAGCTCCAAGCACGATTGTTACGTGGTTAGAACGTTTTCTTATTCTGTGTGCACGACCTTGTGGAGCTGGACGAAGTCTTTTCAACATCATTCCACCATCTACTCTGATCTCTTTAACAAATAATCCAGCTTCTTCTAAATTACCTTCACTATTTTTTTGCTCCCAGTTGTTGATTGCAGATAATAATAGTTTCTCTAATTTTCTTGAAGCCTCTTTAGAACTGAATCTTAAGATGTTAAGTGCTCTCTCTACCTTCTGACCTCTTACCAAGTCCGCTACTAAGCGCATTTTTCTAGGTGAAGTAGGGCAGTTATTCAATTTTGCGAAAGCAATAGACTTATTAGCCTCTTTTCTCGCATCTGCTGTTTCTCTTTTACGAACTCCCATTGCTTCTTATTTTTTACCTTTATTTTTTGCTCCAGCATGACCTCTAAAAGATCTAGTTGGTGAAAACTCTCCTAATTTGTGACCTACCATGTTTTCTGTTACGTAAACTGGTACAAATTGACGACCGTTATGAACTGCGATAGTCTGTCCAACGAAATCCGGAGTAATCATAGAAGCTCTAGACCAAGTCTTTACTACACTATTTTTACCACTTTCTACGTTTTCCTGAACTTTCTTGTCTAACTTATAATGAACGAAAGGTCCTTTTTTTAATGAACGTGCCATATCTTATTATTTCTTTCTACGTTCTACGATATACTTGTTACTCGGGTTTTTCTTAGAACGAGTTCTATAACCTTTTGCTGGTATTCCATTTCTTGAACGTGGATGTCCACCAGAAGAACGTCCTTCTCCACCACCCATTGGGTGATCAACAGGGTTCATTGCAACAGGTCTTGTTCTAGGTCTTCTTCCTAACCATCTTGTTCTACCAGCTTTTCCTGATACAACTAATTGGTGGTCTGAATTAGAAACAGCTCCAATTGTAGCCGAACAAGTTAACAAGATCAATCTTGTTTCACCAGATGGCATTTTAATTGTAGCATATTTTCCGTCTCTTGCCATTAACTGAGCAAATGTACCAGCTGAACGAGCAATTACCGCTCCCTGACCTGGACGCAACTCAATACAAGAGATTACAGTTCCTAAAGGAATTCTGCTTAAAGGTAATGTATTACCAATTTCAGGTTGAGATTCAGGACCAGAAACTAATTTCTGACCAACTTTCAATCCGTTTTGTGCAATTACATAAGTTTTCTCACCATCAGCATAAGCTAATAAAGCGATAAATGCAGTACGATTTGGATCGTATTCGATTGATTTCACTGTAGCCGGAATTCCTTCTTTTGTACGTTTGAAATCAATAATACGATATCTCTGCTTGTGACCACCACCCGTATAACGCATGGTCATCTTTCCTTGACTATTTCTACCTCCAGAGTTTTTTATCGGCGCTATCAAAGAGCGTTCCGGCTTATCAGTTGTAATGGCGTCATAACCATTCACAACTCTAAATCGCTGACCTGGGGTAATAGGTTTTAATTTTCTTACTGACATTTTTCTATCTTAGATATTGTTGTAAAAATCAATTGTTTCTCCTTCTTGTACTTGAACAATCGCTTTCTTAATTGCATTTGTCTTTCCACTGATCAAACCACTTTTAGTGTATTTTGTAGTTCTGTCCGGCCTTACGTTCATCGTGTTAACTGAAACGATAGTTACTCCATAAGCAGCTTCAACAGCTTTCTTAATCTGAACTTTGTTTGCTTTTTTGTCAACAACGAATCCGAAGCGGTTTAAAACTTCACTTTCTTTGGTTACTTTTTCTGTTACTATAGGTCTAATTATGATACTCATATTCCTATTATTTGCTTAAATTTTCTTCGATTAACTCCAAAGAACCTTCTAAAAGCACTAAATTATTAGTGTTTAAAATAGCGTAAGTGCTTAATTCTGAGCTAGTTACGACATTAGAAGCCTTTAAATTGCGTGACGACAAATATACATTTTTATTTGACTCTCCCAACACAAATAGAGATTTTTTATTTTCTAACCCTAAAGCTTTCAAAACGTTAATGAAATTTTTAGTGTTTGGAGTTTCAAATTTAAAGTCCTCAAGAACGATAATATTTGACTCTTTTGCTTTGATTGAGAACGCTGATTTTCTTGCCAATCTTTTCAAGCTTTTATTCAATTTGAATGAATAACTTCTTGGTCTTGGTCCGAAAACTGTTCCACCACCTTTAAACAATGGATTTTTGATACTTCCCGCACGAGCTGTACCTGTTCCTTTTTGTTTTTTAATCTTACGTGTACTTCCTGTCACTTCAGCTCTTTCTTTAGCTTTGTGAGTTCCTTGTCTTTGATTAGCAAGATATTGCTTTACATCAAGGTATACAGCGTGATTGTTTGGTTCAATTGCGAATACTGAATCAGAAAGTTGAACTTTTCTTCCAGTATCTTTTCCGTTGAAATCTAATACTTTTACTTCCATTACTTCTGAATGATTACATAAGAGTTTTTATGTCCAGGAACACATCCTTTAATAACAAGCAGGTTCTTTTCAGCCACTACTTTTAAAACTCTAAGGTTTTGAACTTTTACATTGTCTCCTCCCATTCTTCCAGCCATACGCATTCCTTTGAATACTCTGGATGGATAAGAAGAAGCTCCCACAGAACCTGGCGCTCTTAAACGGTTGTGTTGACCGTGAGTTGCTTGTCCAACACCACCAAATCCGTGACGTTTAACAACCCCTTGAAAACCTTTACCTTTAGATACACCTTGTACATCTACAAATTCTCCTTCAGCAAAAATAGAAACATCAATAAGATCTCCTAATTTTTGTTCAGTTGCAAAATCTTGAAATTCAACGACTTTTTTCTTAGCAACAGTTCCAGCTTTTTTAAAGTGACCTAAAGCCGCTTTAGTGGAATGTTTCTCGTTTTTGTCATCGAAACCAAGTTGCAACGCTTCGTACCCGTCAACACCTTTGGTTCTGACTTGGGTAACAACACACGGCCCAGCCTCGATTACTGTACAAGGAATGTTTTTCCCGTTTTCGTCGAAAATACTAGTCATGCCGATTTTTTTACCAATTAACCCAGACATAAATATTAATTATTAATTACTAAAATTCCCTTCAATTTGAAAATAACAGAAATTTCCAAACAGGGAGTGCAAAAGTAGACATTAAAATTGAATATACCAAACGGTTACAAAAATTAAATCGCTCATTATCAAAATCCAAGCAACGAACCTTCTGCCTGGAAAATTTTCTTAATTAAAAAATACCTCAGAATGATTTTAACTCTTAAAAACATTTTTCTTAACATTAACCTAATATTAGCTTCAAGAAACTCTGTCAACAGTCTAAATAAAAGACATTCAGCAAAAAAGCAAATAGCAAAAAATAAAAACAACAACGAAGCAAAAAACAAAAAAACAAGAAACTACCACAAAAAAAGCGAAACATTTCTGCCTCACTTTTTTATTTAAAATAAAAACAAAATAAACTTTATTTTCTTATCATAATTTCAAAAATCAATATCAATAAAAAATTAATTCCACTCCACACTATTCGAGCCGATATTTCATCAGTACTTTTTTTACATATCGCTTTTCTTTGAATCTTACCAGATCATCATCCGCAATACTTTCGAAACGAACTTTATTAAAAAGACTAGGAGCTTTATACAAAAAATAATTATCGCCATCTTTCAAAGCAAAACGGAAAGCTTTTTTCTTCAAGACAAAAAACAACAATATATCCGAGGGTACTTTAACCACAATCGAATCATTCGAACATTCAAATAACACTCCATTATCAAACCCAGGTTTTAACTCAACCCCGTTAATTTGCAATGAATTCATGCCCATTGCCCATTTATCACCGTTCAAGACAATAACTTTTCTAATCTTCCCGGTCGCTTGAGCATTTACAACTAACGATATTATCATAAAGAAAAACAGAAATCCTTTAGTCCTAAATAAAAAACCAAATCTTACCAAAACCCAACTTTTCATCTACAAGATTATTTTGCATTCACTTTAAACACTAAAACCTAAATTTTATTCCAATCCGAATTCTTTCATTTTCTTTTTAATAGATTTCCTTTTTTTTAACCGAATCAAATCTTCTTCTCTAATTTCGACTACAACAGGATGAGCAGGGTAACCAACATTTTTAATCTTAAAATAATTACTCCCTGTCCCAAGACCGTATTTAAATCTTCTAACTCTTTTCTTAAAAAACAGATTCATATAAGTCAACTCAAACTCAACAGAATCCAAAACACTCTCTCTTACAATAAAGCTCTTAAATTCTTCAGACTCTAATGCAACTCCGCTTATCTTCATTTGTGAAATTCCACTGTTAACAATAAAACTACTTAACAATACAACATTCTTTTCCTTTTTCACCTGTCCGTTAACAACTAGCAAAAAGAAAAAAGAAAAAACAAAACCTAGCTTAACTTTTAAGGAACTAATTTTCATAACTTGGAGAAAATGCCGTTAAGTAATTCTTAGAATAACAATCATTAAAAGATGTATTACAATAACCTGTCCCACAAATTTTGATACAATTATTATTACTGGCAGACAAAACCCCCGAAACAAACCCAGCACACCCACCCACAATTAAAGCAATATTAGTAGGTGCTTTAATAACAGTTATAACAGCCGTAACAGCTACGGTTACAACAACCGAAACCACAATGTTTACTATTTTCTTAAAAGAAATTTTCCACTTTCCTGTTTGAGTTGCCGAAACTAACTTTTCAGCATAATTCACGATACTCTCCAAAGTAGAATATTGCAAATCAACATAAACATACAATTGCTCTTTTTGAGCAGTACTTAATCGCTCATCAGCAAAAACCTCATTTCTTACTTTCAACAAACCTTCTTTTACATTCCCTACAATAACATCATCATCAACCACCTTTTCACTAATTGAATCTTCCAACGGATACAAAGTCGTAATTTTTGAGATAAACTCTTTCTGAACATCCGTTAACCCAGCTTCCAGCAATTCCTTATCCAAATCAACCGCTTGATACCCCTCCTGCCCTTTTGCAGTGACAGTGTTTGCAGTCGCAGCTTTTGCATTCTCCAAAGCCTTTTTTAATCCCTTAGAACCGTCATGATCCAAATAATCCCCTAGCTGATCTTCGAGCCCTACTGCACTACTCACCTCAAGATTATCAATTGCGGCAGCAATTGATTTAAACTCTTTCACATTAGGAGTATTTACAACTGTCCCTGCGGTAACCTCTACATCATTCTTTTCTTCTGAACAACCTGCCAGCAAAAAAGCCAAACTTAAAAATAAAAACATTTTCTTCATCTTACACAATTCTTACAATTAATAAATAATTAACAAGTGTAAACTTAAATAATGTTATTCTGAAATACAAATAAAATTACAGCTTATTTATTACGCGACGTATTTTCGTATACAGAACGACTAAACCCATCTTAATCAATCTCCAAAAAAAGCGAATCATTCCCTACCCTATAATAACCTATAAAAAAAAGACCGCTTCGTTACCCGAAGCGGTCTTTTTAAAAGTTACTTATTTTATTTAAAAGACTATTTCTCTTTTAATAATTTTTCTAAATATTCATTTTTATCTTTTTCAGCCTGAACTAATCGTTCATATAATTTTTTATTTTCCTCATAAACTTCAACTAATTTATCAAGAGGATGAAATGTACAATGATTCGTTCCAAAATTAAACGCACCGCTATTAGTTGTATCATTAAATGTGTTGAAATAATTAAACACCCCTTCTTCCGAGAAATTTTTAATAGCTTCTACAGTTACGCCCAAAGCCTTTGCTACTTCAACTAATTTTTCTTCATCAATAGTCTCGCTGTTTTCCATAATAGAAACAGCCTGCTGATTGGTTCCCAGGGCCTGCGCTAAGGCTTCTTGCTTCATGTCTTTTAGCTCACGAATACGACTGATTTTACGCCCTATGTGATTTGGTTTTGTTGCTGTACTCATAATTCAAAGATAATAATTAAGTTCAATAATACGTATTAGGTAAAAAACTATTTGGTGCAATATGACACGAGAGATCGCCCGTACTTTTTTTACACCAGACAAATATACTATTTTTCCTATAACACATTGATTGAAAATTAAACCAGAAAAACAACACCCGCAAAAACTAAAACCAAAATCTTTTACCTATATACTCCAGATTAAAACACTCGATTTATCACATAAAAAAAAGCGAGACATTGCTGTCTCGCTTTCCTATATAAAATATAATGTAATTATACTTTGATCTCTACTTCAACTCCACTTGGCAATTCAAGTTTCATTAATGCATCGATAGTTTTAGATGAAGATGAATAAATATCAATCAATCTCTTGTATGACATTACTTCAAATTGCTCTCTCGCTTTTTTGTTAACGTGCGGAGAACGTAACACAGTGAAAAGTTTTTTGTGAGTTGGTAACGGAATTGGACCTGTTACAACTGCTCCAGTAGTTTTTACTGTTTTTACGATCTTTTCAGCAGACTTGTCCACCAACATGTGATCGTAAGATTTTAGTTTTATTCTGATTTTTTGACTCATTTTCTTAAGAATTAAGCGTTACCTTTTGCTTTTTTAATTACAGCTTCTGAAATATTAGAAGGTGTTTCTGCATAGTGAGAAAACTCCATTGTTGAAGTAGCTCTACCAGAAGACAATGTTCTTAATGTTGTTACATATCCAAACATTTCTGATAAAGGCACATCAGCTTTAATAGTTTTAGCACCGTTTCTGTCACCCATGTCATTTACCTGACCTCTACGACGGTTGATATCACCTACGATATCTCCCATGTTTTCTTCAGGAGTAATAACTTCCATTTTCATGATTGGCTCCAAAATAATCGCACCAGCAGCTTTAGCTACTTCTCTATAACCCATTCTTGCAGCTAATTCGAAAGAAAGAGCATCAGAATCGACAGGGTGGAAAGATCCGTCCGTCAAAGTTACTTTTAAACTATCCACCTGATAACCTGCCAATGGACCGGTTTTCATAGCTTCACGGAAACCTTTTTCTACAGAAGGGATATATTCTTTAGGAACGTTACCACCTTTTACTGCATTGATAAACTGTAATCCAACAGGAACTTTACCATCAACTTCGTCAGCTGGCTCAAGTGTAAATACGATATCACCGAATTTACCACGACCTCCTGATTGTTTCTTGTACGTCTCTCTGTGTGTTGCAGTTCTTGTAAACGCTTCTTTATATTCAACTTGAGGCTCACCTTGGTTTACTTCAACTTTAAATTCACGTTTCATACGATCTACAAGGATATCTAAGTGAAGCTCACCCATACCTGAAATAATAGTTTGCCCTGAAGCCTCATCTGTTCTAACAGTAAATGTTGGATCCTCTTCAGCTAATTTAGCCAAAGCCATACCCATTTTATCAACGTCAGCTTTAGTTTTAGGCTCAATTGCAATACCAATTACCGGTGCAGGGAATTTCATAGACTCAAGAATGATTGGGTGTTTTTCATCACACAATGTATCTCCAGTTTTGATATCTTTAAATCCAACAGCAGCTCCAATATCTCCAGCCTCGATATAATCGATTGGATTTTGTTTGTTAGCGTGCATTTGGTAGATACGAGAAATTCTTTCTTTATTTCCTGAACGAGTGTTCAAAACATAAGAACCAGCATCTAAACGACCAGAGTAAGCACGGAAGAAAGCTAGACGACCTACGAATGGGTCAGTAGCAATTTTAAATGCCAAAGCAGCGAACGGCTCTTTTACATCTGGCTTACGCAAGATTTTAGTTTGATCTTCTTCTAACAATTCAGCATCATCAGGGTGAATTCCTTCGATACCTTCCTTGTCCATTGGAGAAGGCAAATATTTACAAACTGCATCTAACATGAACTGAACTCCTTTGTTTTTGAAAGAAGAACCAGCGATCATCGGGATGATAGCCATATCCATAGTTGCAGCTCTTAGAGCATTGTTAATTTCTTCTTCTGTGATAGAATCTGGATTTTCCATATACTTATCAAGCAAGTTCTCATCGTAATCAGCAACTGCTTCAATAAGGATATCTCTATATTCCTTAACTTCAGCAACCATATCAGCAGGAATTTCAACGATATCAAAAGTTGCCCCTTGAGTTGCATCGTGCCAAATGATAGCCTGGTTTTTTACTAAATCTACAACACCTTTGAAATCATTTTCTTCACCAATTGGCAAAGTGATTGCAACAGCATTTGATTTTAACATATCACGAACTTGTTGACAAACTGCCAAAAAGTTAGATCCCTGACGGTCCATTTTGTTTACGAATCCCATACGTGGAACTCTGTACTGATCAGCAAGTCTCCAGTTAGTTTCTGATTGAGGCTCAACACCATCAACAGCACTAAACAAGAAAACCAATCCATCAAGTACACGTAAAGAACGGTTTACCTCTACAGTAAAGTCAACGTGTCCGGGAGTATCAATAATATTAAAGTGGTATGGCAATGATTCCGGCAAAAGTTTACCTTGTTCCGTTGGAAAATTCCACTCACAAGTTGTTGCAGCCGAAGTAATTGTAATACCTCTTTCTTGCTCTTGAGCCATCCAGTCCATTGTTGCAGCACCATCGTGTACTTCACCAATTTTGTGTGACTTTCCAGTATAAAAAAGGATACGCTCAGTTGTTGTTGTTTTACCAGCATCAATGTGAGCAGCAATTCCGATATTTCTTGTATATTTTAAATCTCTAGCCATTTCTTACGAATTAAAATCTAAAGTGAGAGAAAGCTTTGTTAGCTTCTGCCATCTTGTGAGTATCCATTCTTTTCTTAACCGCAGCACCTTCTTCTTTAGCAGCAGCTAAACATTCTGACGCTAAACGTTGTGCCATAGATTTTTCATTTCTTCTTCTTGAATAAAGTATTAACCACTTCATTGCCATAGAAATTTTTCTGTCTGGTCTAATTTGCATTGGAATTTGAAATGTAGCTCCACCTACTCTACGACTACGTACTTCTACGTGAGGCATAACGTTTGTTAAAGCATCTTTCCAAATTTCTAATGAAGATTTTTCTGAATCCTGCTTTTTCGACTCAATGATGTCAATTGCATCATAAAATACTTTGAAAGCTGTAGATTTCTTACCATCCCACATTAAGTTGTTCACAAAACGTGTTACCAATTGATCGTTAAATCTTGGATCTGGTAAAAGTGGTCTTTTCTTTGCCGCTCTTTTTCTCATGTCTTTTTTTTAATAAAAAGTTATAGGTCATCCGTTAAATGTTATGTTGTTACAGACTTCTACCAAAGTTTCAATCCCTAACCCTTAACTCCTAACCTCCAACTCTTAACGTTTTAAATTACTTTTTTGCTTCTTTTGGGCGTTTAGCACCGTACTTAGATCTTCTTTGCGTTCTTCCTGCAACTCCTGACGTGTCAAGCGCTCCACGAACGATATGATATCTAACACCTGGTAAATCTTTTACCCTTCCACCTCGCACTAATACTATCGAGTGCTCTTGTAGATTGTGTCCTTCTCCAGGGATGTAAGCATTCACTTCATTACCATTTGTCAAACGTACACGCGCAACTTTACGCATTGCAGAGTTTGGTTTTTTTGGTGTAGTAGTGTAAACACGCGTACAAACCCCTCTTCTTTGAGGACAAGAATCTAAAGCAACCGATTTACTCTTCTTAGTGATCTGAGTTCTTCCTGTTCTTACTAATTGTTGAATTGTTGGCATAATTAATACTAAAAATTTATTATGTATATTAAATTCCCGCTTTTTACGGGGTTGCAAATGTATAAAATATTTTTCACTATACAAACGTTAAATCATTAATTTTCAATAACATTATTTATCCTTATGATTTTAGAAACAAACAATAGATATTTGCAATACATTTAATAAACTACACTTAACACTTGAAACAACTTTTTAAAATATTGATTTTCATTACCAGTTTGAGCTGTCATGCTCAACATTTTTATTTAGAAATTAAAGGAAGTAATCCAAACGAAAACAAAATCATAGATTCCACAAATTACACTACAAAGCACAACAACATAAAATCACTGCTCGAGGAAACAGAAAAAACATCAAAAATCCTCTTAAAAAAAGGATATCTCGACCATAAAATAACAGAAACCAGCAAACTAAATGACTCTACCTACTTATATATCATTACTCTTAAAAATAAAACTAAAAATATTCATATATATATAGGTAGAAATAATTCCTTTTTCAGTTCCTCTGAAATACAAAATGACACAGTAATTATTCCTTATGAAGAGACCGAAGAATATTTAAACCAAAAAATAATCGATGCAGAAAAACGGGGTTTTGCACTGAGCAAAATAAAACTCGAAAACATCCAAAGAAAGAATTCTACAATTTATGCTGACTTAAATTTTAAATCCGAAAAAAAACGCACTGTAAATTCAATTATTCTAAATTACACGAATAACAGCGGTAAGGATTTTTTCCCAAAGGGACATCTCAAACAGCTTAATAAAAAATACATTAACAAAACATTCAATCAGGAAATAACAAAACAACTCTACGATGACATAAATAGCTATGAATTTATATCGCAGACAAAATACCCTGAAATTTTATTCACTACTGATTCTACAAAAATCTATACTTACATTGAAAAAAGAAGAGCCAATAATTTTGATGGCTACATAGGTTTTTCAAATGACGAAAATAAAAAAGTAAACCTGAACGGATATCTTGACATTACTTTGCAAAATATTCTTCATTCCGGAGAAAAATTCTCTCTGTATTGGAAAAGTGACGGAAATCAACAAAAAACATTCGACACCAAGTTAGAAATTCCGTACATTTTTCAAACACCTCTTGGTATAAAAGCCCAGTTAAACATATTTAAACAAGACAGTACTTTTCAAAATACCAAAACTGCCATTGATCTGGGTTATTATCTTAACTATAATTCAAAAATATACCTGGGTTATCAATCTACAGAATCAAGTGATATTCAGAACACAAACAATCTTTCGATTAGTGATTTTAAAAACTCTTATATCACTTCAACTTTAGAATATAAAAAATCGGATAACACTAATAATCTCTTCCCCAAAAAAGCATTTGCAAATTTTATAACAGGATACGGAAAAAGAGACACCAATAACAATCCTGAAACTGCAGAATCAAGCAAACAATTTTACACCAGCTTAAACATTTCTTATAATTTTGAATTAAACGAAAAGAACTTTATTAACATAAATTCTCAAAATTTTTATTTAAAAAGTAAAAATTACATTTCCAACGAATTGCAGCGTTTTGGCGGGATAAATTCAATTAGAGGGTTTTTAGAAAATAGTTTGCAGTCAAATTTCAATTCCTTAATTCTTACAGAATACCGTTATGTTGTCTCCAAAAATTTATTCATACACTCGGTTACAGATTACGGCTTATATCAAGACCTGACAAGTACTTTGAATAAAAATAAAATTAAAAAATTAATAGGAATCGGGGCCGGTACCGCGATACAGACCAAAAACGGTTTATTAAAAATTATCCTCACAAATGGGGGAGAAAACATTAAAGACCTCGAATTATATAACACTATCATAAACATATGTTATAATGTTAAATTTTGAGGTTTATCAAAAAAAGATTTTTATTTATTAGGAAAGTTAACAAATTATTAAGAGTTTTGCGATACTAATTCAAAATATTTAAAAATGAAACTAAAGTTCAATGGATTCTTAGTGCTTTTATTAGTGCTAGTGGCGCAACTAACTTTCGCGCAAGAAAGATCTGTTTCAGGGATGGTTTCTGACAATACAGGTATGCCTTTGCCAGGTGTAAGTGTATTGATCAAAGGAACAAAAACTGGAACGCAAACTGATTTTGATGGTAAATTCTCTATCAAAGCATCAACAAGCCAAATTTTGGTATTTAGCTACATTGGGATGAAATCTCAGGAAGTAGCCGCAAGTTCATCACAAATCAATGTAAAATTAGGTGCTGACACAAATGAACTTGAAGCAGTTGTTGTAACAACAGCTTTAGGTATTAAAAGAGAAAGAAAATCTCTAGGTTACTCTGCTCAATCAGTATCAGCAGAACAAGTAGGAACAGTTCCAACAGGAAACTTCGTAAATAACTTATCTGGAAAAGTTGCTGGTCTTAACGTAACTAATGGAACTAACTTTGGAGGATCTACTAACGTAGTTCTTAGAGGTTTTAAATCTATTTTAGGTGATAACCAGGCTTTATTTGTTGTAGATGGTGTGCCTATCTTGAACAATAACGTGAATAGTGCCGATCAAAAAAGCGGTAGAGGTGGTTACGATTATGGTAATGCTGCTTCTGACATCAACCCAAATAACATTGCTGAGATCAACGTATTAAAAGGCGCTGCTGCAACAGCTCTTTACGGATCAAGAGCACAAAATGGAGCGATCATTATTACAACTAAAAAAGGAAAATCAAAAACTGACTTATCTGTAGAATTTTCATCTTCTTACACTATGTCTACAGTTGACAAAAAGACTTTCCCTGAATACCAAAAAGAATACGGTCAAGGATACTTTGGACAAAGATTCTCAACTTACTTAGGACAGCCAAGAGCTAGAACTGGTGATGATGCCTCTTACGGGCCTAAATATGATGGTTCTTTAGTTTACCAATATGATTCATTCATTCCTGGTTCTGCTACTTTTGGACAAAGAACTCCATGGGTTGCTGCTAAAAATGATCCTATCGAATTTTTTGAAACCGCTACATCTACTATTAATAACATCGCGTTAACTGGTGGTACAGAAAAAGCAACTTACAGATTAACGTACGCGAACACAAATAGTACCGATATCTTACCAAATGCTTTATTAAGTAAGAATAACTTTAACGCATCTGCAACTTACAAATTTAACGATAAATTAAGTTCAACATTTAATGCAACTTATGTAGGGCAAAACACTCGTAACAGAAATACAACAGGTTACGGTGGAAATAACATGGCAGGTTTCAGACAGTGGTGGGCGAACAACGTTGACATAAATGATCAGAAGAAGTTCTACGAAATGGGTAGTCAAAACTTTAGCTGGAACCAAACAAATGCTACTACTATAGCACCTGCTTACTGGGACAACCCTTATTTTACCAGATACCAAAATTACAACAACGACAGCAGACAAAGATTTGCTGCAAATGCAAGTATAACTTATGACGTATCTAAAGAGTTCAGTTTAACCGGAAGAATGGGTACTGATGGATTTACCATGAAAACTGAGGACAGAATAGCTGTAGGTTCAGTACCAGCAACATTAGGTTCTAACTCAAATTTACAAAACTTGCCTGCACAACCTTCAGGTTATGCTTTAGATCTTTACAATTTTAGCGAGCAAAATTATGATTTCTTAGCTACATACAAAAAAGACTTAACGGAAGATTTAAATCTTAATGTACTTTTAGGAACTAACTACAACGTACAAAACAGATTCAGCAATCAACAAATGACTTCAGGAGGATTATATATTCCTGGTTTATACACCATTTCTAACTCTGCATCTACTCCGGCTTTACCTAGAATCATAGATACAAGAAAAGAAGTACTTGGTTTATTTGGACAAGCAACATTAGGTTATAAAGGAACATACTACTTAGAAGGTTCTGTAAGAAGAGATCAATCATCAGCTTTACCTGAAGACAATAACGCATATTGGTACTCTGCAGTATCAGGAAGTGTTGTTTTCTCAAACTGGTTAAAAGATGTTGAATTCATCAGTTTTGGTAAATTGAGAGCAGCTTACGCGCAAGTAGGTTCTGATACAGATCCTAACCAATTACAAGATCAATATACTCCAAGAAATGCATTCGGATCTCCAGTGTACTCATTCAACACTACTGCGAAAAATCCAAACTTAAAACCACAACAGTTAGACAACGTTGAGTTAGGTTTGAACATGCAATTTGCAAAAAACAGATTTGGATTTGATGTTGCTTGGTTCCAAAACAAAGCGTACGATCAAATTTTACCATTACCTGTATCAAATGCGACTGGAGTAGCATTCAACACTCTTAATGCTGGTACATTAACAACAAAAGGATTTGAGGTTACACTTAATGCTACACCTTTTAAAACAGCAAACTTTACTTGGGATATTAATGTAAACTGGTCTAACCCAAATACTAAAGTTACAGAATTGGCACCTGGTATTGAGAACATCAACATTAACTCACTTCAGGGTGGTGTTAGTATCAATGCTCCTCTTAATCAGGATTACGGTCAAATTTGGGGAACAACATATGTACTTGATGCTTCCGGAAACAGAATCATTGGAGACAACGGTGCTTACGTAGTTTCTACTACTACTGACAACAAACTTGGAACATACCAAGCTGACTGGACAGGTGGTATCAACAACAAATTCACTTACAAAAACGTTTCTTTCAGTTTCTTAATTGATGTGAAAAAAGGAGGAAGTGTTTTCTCATTGGATCAATACTACGGATACGGAACAGGTATTTATGCTAATTCAGTTGGAAACAATGATTTAGGATTCCCAATAAGAAACACATTAGCTAATAATGGTGGTGAAATTCTAAAAGGTGTTATGGCAAATCCTGCTTACACTCCAGGAGGAACTCAACCACAATACATCACAAATACTACAAGATTAGACAGATCGCAATCTAGCCAGGTTTTAGGTACAGATCCTCCTGCAGCTGCATTTGTTTACGATGCCGGATTTGTAAAATTAAGAGAAGTTGTATTGACATATAATCTTCCATCAAGCATATTAGGAGAGTCTATAAAAGGAGCTTCATTTAGCTTAATAGGTAACAATCTTTGGATCATTGACAAAAGTTTACCATATTCTGATCCAGAAGCTGGATTGTCTTCAGGTAACACATCAGGATACCAATCTGGACCTATGCCGACAACAAGAAATATTTCTTTTAATGTCAAAGTTAATTTTTAAAAAAAAATAAAATGAAAAAAATCATAGCAATACTAGCAGTAGGCCTGTCAATGACAGCTTGTGTTAGTGAGGATACAAACTTAGATCCAAACAGTGCGTATACCACTGTGCCGGGATCGCTGATAAATTATGCAGAAAAGGAATTAAGTGATTACGTAAATACACCAAGTGTAAACGAAAATAACTTTAGACTTACGATGCAATATTGGCAAGAAACAACGTATGTTAACGAAAGTAATTATGACTTTACGAACAGAAACGTTTCTAATCAGATTTTTTCAGATAATTATACCAATGTTATAAACAATCTGGTTAAAGCTAAAAATATAATCAATGCTTATTCACCAACTGCAACTGAAGCAGCAAATTGGACAAAGAACAAAAAGAATCAATTAGCAATAATTGATATTCTTCAAGTTTACACGTACCAAATGCTAGTTGACACTTTTGGAAATATTCCTTATACTCAATCTGCAGATATTTTAGCTTTCCCATTACCAGCATATGATGATGCAGCTACAATCTACACAGACTTGATTGCAAGAATTAATGCTGACATTGCTAACTTAGATACCACGGCTGCTGGTTTTGGATCTTTTGATGTTGGTGACAATTATTATAAAGGTGATATTTCAAAGTGGCGTACAATGGCTAACTCTTTAAAATTAAAACTTGCAATCGGAATTGCAGATTCTAATCCAACTTTAGCACAAACTACTGCAACTTCAGCTATTGCTGCCGGAGTAATGACATCTGCAGCAGATAATTGCCAATTAGTATATTTTGCTGACTCTCCAAATTACAATCCTTTGTATGAGAACTTAGCTGCTAGTGGAAGAAATGACTATATAGCAGGTAAAACATTAGTTGATTACATGAATGCTAAGAATGACCCAAGGATCAGTAAATATTATACAGATGTTAATGGAGCATACATCGGTCAAACAATTGGTGAAGGTGGAGAATTTGCAGATTTCTCAAATATTGGAGAATTTGCTTATACACCAACAACCCCTGGTATTATCCTGAACTATACTGAGGTTGCTTTCTATGTTGCTGAAGCTAACGCCCGTTGGAACACTGCTGCTGCTGCAACAGCTTACAATACAGCTGTTACCGCTTCTATCGTAGAATGGGGTGGAACACCGACAGAAGCAGCAACTTATCTTGCAGCTAACCCATATGATGCAGTTAATTGGAAAAAATCAATTGGAGAGCAAGCCTGGGTAGCGATGTTTAATCAAGGTATCACTTCCTGGAATTTCTGGAGAAGATTAGACTTCCCTGTTTTATTAGCTCCTGCTACAGCTATTACTAATGCTGGTGGTAAAGTTCCGGTAAGAATGGCTTACCCTGTGAAAGAACAACAAGTAAATAACTCAAACTGGAAAGCTGCATCTACAGCTATCGGTGGAGATTTACTAACAACAAAATTATTCTGGGATAAATTCTAATTTATTCTCAAATAAACATATTAAAACCACTCTGTTCATTCAGAGTGGTTTTTTTTTATATCAACATTATGCCTATATTTGCCCCATGGAAAAAGAACATCAAATATTTGGAATTAGAGCCATTATAGAAGCAATTCAGGCAGGTAAGGAAGTAGACAAAGTATTCATCCAAAAGGAAATTTCAGGTGAATTAATGAAAGATTTAATGAAGGTGATGAAACGCGCCAACATCAATTTCTCTTATGTCCCTGTAGAAAAGCTAAACAGATTAACACCCAATAATCATCAGGGTGCTGTAGCAACAATTTCACCTATTGGTTTTATTGACTTAGAACACCTTGTAGAATCTACCATTGAATCCGGTGCAAAACCCTTGTTTCTAATATTGGATCAAATCTCGGATGCAAGAAATTTTGGTGCTATTATCCGTACTGCCGAATGTACCGGTGTAAACGGAATTATTGTTCAAAAAGCCGGATCTGCCCCTGTAAACGGAGATACTGTAAAAACATCAGCAGGTGCTGTTTTTAATGTTCCAATCTGTAAAGTGGAGCATATAAAAGATGCTATATTCTATCTTCAGGGATCAGGAATTAAAACTGTTGCTGCAACTGAAAAAACTGAGCACAATATTTATGATTTATCATTAAATGAACCTGTGGCCATTATTATGGGATCTGAAGACCGTGGAATAAACCCTTCGGTACTTAAAATTGTAGATGAAAAAGCAAAACTTCCAATGTTTGGAACAATAGGTTCTTTAAATGTATCGGTGGCCTGTGGTGCTTTTTTATACGAAGCTGTCCGCCAAAGAAGTTAACAATCAAAATCTCCAGATTGGTATCGGATCATTTTAAATAAAATAAAATGCTTCATTACTCAACCTTAAAGTGATTACAACAAAAAATATTCAGTATCCATAACAGTCTTTTGTAAAACTGTTATGGATTTTTTTTATGAAGCCTGAAAGCGAATTTTAAATCAATCTTCTTACTTTGTACTTACTATCGGTAATGAAAGTTCCGTTCAGCCTATTCAAGCTATTCATTTTTATCTAGCTCTTCACTTTTTCTAATTGTGTAATTCACTAAAACATTTGAATTAAAATAAGTCATTAAATCCTCTGCTTCCTCTTCCTGAACTTCCGTATTGACAAAATTACCCTCTGCATCAAAATGCTTCATAAAAGGATCGGCTTCCGGATTAAAATCTGGTTTTTGCCACTCGTAAACAATCGGCTTCGCATAATCAGGAGTTTTATAAAAAAGGGTAAGCGCAAAACCCGTTACAAAACCAGCCAGATGTCCTTCCCAGGAAATTGTATTATCAACATCCGGAAAAACATACCAAATCATCCCGCCATAAAGTAAAACGACAGAAAAAGACAACGCAACTAATCTGTAATATCTGGTCTGTATTCCTTTAAAAAAGATAAAACTTACCAATACATAAATTAATCCACTTGCTCCAATATGATAATTTTCCCTGCCGATGATCCAGGTAATCAAGCCCGAGAATAAAATTCCATAACCAAGAACCGCATAAACCTGTTTTGGATAAAAAAACTGCATCGCAGCCAACAATACTAACAGAGGAATAGAGTTATTATACAAATGACCCAGATTTTCATGAATAAACGGGCTGAATAAAACGCCTTGTAAACCTGAAAAATCCCGGGGATAAATTCCGTTTTGGTAAAAATCAAAATCGAAACGAATTTGAAACCAATACACTATCCAAAGAAAAAGCACAAAAAATACCGGAAGTCCGATAACAGCATTTGAAAACTTAAAATGATCGTCATTCATAATTCCAATAATAGGTTCAAAAGTTAATTATCAAAAAACTATCCAAATATAATTTACTGATAATTTGTCAGCTAACCGAAAATATCCTTAGATACGCTTTTTAGCCCTGATTGTCCCGAGACTTCGGGAAGTATCCTTTTTCTGGCTTCTTTAGCCGGAAAAAGATATAGCAAACAGCAGGAATTAGCTCCTTAAAATAACAAAATTAAATTGAAAACAGTAATTTTACAAAATGGAAGCACCGTTAGCAGAGCGTATTCGCCCACAAAAATTAGAAGATTATATTAGTCAGCAGCATTTGGTTGGCCCAAACGGTTCGTTGACACAACAAATATCAAAAGGCATTATACCTTCTCTGATCTTTTGGGGGCCGCCGGGAACCGGAAAAACGACATTAGCGCAGATTATTGCACAGGAATCAAAACGTCCTTTTTATATTTTGAGTGCCATAAATTCCGGAGTAAAAGATATTCGCGATGTCATTGAAAAAGCAAAACAAAGTGGCGGTTTATTTACTGCCAGAAACCCGATTTTGTTTATTGACGAGATTCACCGATTTAGTAAGTCGCAACAGGATTCTCTTTTGGCTGCTGTAGAGAAAGGATGGATCACATTAATTGGAGCTACCACGGAAAATCCAAGTTTTGAAGTCATACCCGCCTTACTTTCCCGCTGTCAGGTTTATATACTGAATGCTTTCAGCAAAAACGATCTCGAAGCCCTTTTACAGCGTGCGATGAAAACCGATACTGAATTGGCTTCAAAAAATATAGTACTGAAAGAAACAGAGGCTTTATTAAGACTTTCTGGCGGAGATGGCAGAAAATTGCTTAATATCTTTGAATTAGTGGTGAATGCATCTCCGGAAGGAGAAATTGTTATTACCAATGACCGTGTATTTGAACTGGTACAGCAAAATACAGTTTTGTACGATAAAACCGGAGAGCAGCATTACGATATTGTTTCTGCCTTTATAAAATCAATCCGGGGAAGTGATCCCAATGGAGCTGTTTATTGGCTGGCCAGAATGATTGAAGGCGGCGAGGATGTAAAATTTATTGCCCGAAGAATGCTGATTTTATCAAGCGAAGACATTGGAAATGCTAATCCTACCGCTTTTATTATGGCCAATAATACCTTTCAGGCTGTATCGACAATTGGTTATCCTGAAAGCCGGATTATATTAAGTCAGTGCGCTATTTATTTGGCTACTTCGCCCAAAAGTAACGCTTCGTATATGGCCATAGGAAATGCACAGCAATTGGTCAAACAAACGGGTGATTTGCCGGTTCCGATTCATTTGAGAAATGCTCCTACTAAATTGATGAAAGAACTCGGTTATGGTGAAGATTACAAGTATTCTCACGATTATGCCAATAATTTTGCAGAACAGGAATTTTTACCGGATGCTATAAAAGAAACGGTTCTTTACAATCCGGGAAGCAATTCAAGAGAGAACAGCAACCGCGAATTTTTAAAGAACCGCTGGAAAGACAAATATGGTTACTAAAACCTTATTTTATATTTTAGAATTTAACGGATACTTTTTCAGATACCATTTTATCATTTTGGTAATATTCAAAGAACCACTGATTATCTTTAGCATTTAAAGTTCCCTGAATGCCATCTTTAATTGCTATAAACGAATCGGCACGAGACGTTTTAAGTAATTTCATTACTACTTTTGGCGTTTTATCAATTAATTGATATCCTGTTTCAGTAGGCTGTGCATAAAGTAAATTCGGATCTGAAACATCTGCAACCGGAGCAGCAACAACTGTATTAGTTACAACAGGAAGTGATGCACCAGCGTTAGACACTTTAACCGCAGATGTTGCTGCAACAGCATTTCCACTGTATTTATAATGTAAGGCATTTACAGACACGAATGCCTGTTCAAGAGCTTCTCTGTAAGCAATCTCATAATCTTTCTCCTTACTTTTTCCAATTTCAGAAGTATAAACTATTTTTCCGTAGCAATCTTTTAACTGAACAAAAAGCTTTGTCACCAGGAAACCATTTTCTTTTTTTACATCAACGTATAAAAGCTGACAACGATCACTAAATTCGGCAGGAATTTCTTCATTGACATAAAATGCTTTAAAACCGGCCTTTACTAAATTTGATTTAGTACTCGTGGCTAATCTGTACTGATTATCGGTCTTAAGAAATTCATATTTTAACGGAATAATTACAGCTTTGTAATCGTTAACAGATTGTGAAAATCCAATAACTGAAACTAAAAGTGCAATCAATAAAAATTTAATTCTCATAATTATAAATATTTTTTAAGTTCTAATAAATGATTTATTTGTTTAATGTTTTCAGGTGCTTCAATTTTCTTATCATTAAAGAAGATCGCATCTAAACCGGCATTCAATGCCCCATTTACATCTGCATCTAGGCAGTCTCCAATCATAATTGAATTTTCCTTTGCAGCCTGAGCCAGATTCAATGCATAATCAAAGATAATACTATTTGGCTTTTTTACACCCGCCAGCTCTGAATTTGTTATGGTAACAAAATAATCCGATAGTTGTGCATTCCTGATTTTTTTATCCTGAACACCGGCAAAGCCGTTAGTAATGATATGTAATCTGTATTTTGGCTTCAAATATTCCAGAACTTCAATAGCGCCATCAAAAAGATAATTATTCTCTGTTAAAAGTTCAATATAATCGTTTGCAATGGCATCAATATCGCGATCCGAAATCTCGTGATTTAGAGCGTCAAAGGAGAATTTCAGCCGGTTATAACGCAACTCCTTATGGGTAATTTTATCATGTTGGTATAATTTCCAGCACGCCTGATTGATGGGCATGTACTTCTCTATAAAATCAGCTGTGATTATGTGCGGGTAATTAGCTTTAAAAATGCGATCGAAAGCCATCGCTGAATTTTTATCAAAATCCCAAAGTGTGTGGTCTAAATCGAAAAAGATATCGGTAATAGTAGTACTCATATATTAAAAAATTCCTTCATCTACAAAACTATAATATTTTGTTTCAGTAATAATCAAATGGTCTAAAACTTTAACATCTAAGCTATCCCCTGCCCATTTTAATTTCTTTGTAATTTTTATATCGGCATCACTTGGCTTTAATGCTCCTGAAGGGTGATTGTGACACAAAATCAAGCCTGTAGCATTAATTTCTAAAGCCAATTTAAAAACCAAACGCACATCGACAATTGTACCTGATATCCCTCCTTTACTTAATTGGGATTTAGAAATCACTTTATTCGAATTATTCAGAAAAAGCACCCAAAATTCTTCATGTGGCAATTCGCCAATTATGGGCTGCATAATGTCAAAAACCATTTTACTGGATGTAATTTTAGTTAATTCCAGAGTATCTTCAGCTCTTCTGCGACGCCCCAGTTCTAAGGCTGCTATAATCATTATTGCTTTGGCCTGCCCAATTCCTTTGAAATTCATCAATTCTGAAACAGACATCTTACCAAGTGTATTCAGACTATCGGCCCCAGCCAAAATTCTTTTGCTCAAACTAACAGCTGATTCGTTTCTGCTCCCTGAACCAATCAAAATCGCAATTAACTCAGCGTTACTTAAAACACTTTTACCTTTTGACATTAATTTTTCACGCGGTTTGTCTTCGTCTGACCATTTTGTAATAGGAAAATATTGGGCCTCCATTGGTACTAAATTAAATAATATCTTATTCTGCTAAACTAATAAAAAAATAAGAAAATTCATTCATTAAAATATAAATTGTTATTTTTATTATCCTTAATTTTAAAACAAAAAAGATGAAACAGATTTATATTCTTTTGTTCGTGCTCTTATCATATTCCTGCCAGCAGAAAGAAAAAGAACAAACTGCATCTCTCCCAACTAGCGCAACCACAAAAACATTTGAAGAAAGATTATCTGATGCTGCCATATCTGTAATCGACCCGACAATAGATTATGATCCAGCTTATTTTTCAATAGCCTATCCTAACGGTGATGTTCCTAAGAACAAAGGTGTGTGTACAGATGTCATCATTCGCTCGTACAGAAAATTAGGTATTGATTTACAAAAAGAAGTCCATGAAGATATGGTTACCTATTTTACTGAATATCCCAATCTGGAAAAATGGGGAATGACAAAAACTGACACCAACATCGATCACAGAAGAGTGCCCAATTTAGAAGTTTTCTTTGAAAGAAAAGGCGAAAAACTTACTGTAAGCCAAGATCCTGCCACTTATAAAACAGGAGAAATAGTAACCTGGATGATCAACGGAAAGCTTCCTCACATCGGGATCGTTACCAACAAAAAATCAAAAGACGGAAAACGAAATCTCATTGTGCATAACATTGGCGGAGGCCAGGTTCTGGAAGATTGTTTATTTGAATATGAAATTACAGGACACTACCGTTATTGGAAATAAAATTCCAAACTTGAAATTCCAAACTTGAAATTCCAAATCCCAATAAAAATTTAAAATAAAAAAAAGCCAATCACAAAACTGCAATTGGCCATTATCTCATTTTCAAATTATCTAATTCTCTAATTAATAAGACCTTTTACCTCATCAAAATTTAATCCTCCGTAATTTCCTGAACTCATTAAAAGCAAAGCGGAATTTTCGAGATTTAAATTAAATAGATACTCCTTGAATTCAACAGGATTTGTATAAATAATCAGGTCTTTTCTATTAAAGGACGTTGCAATTTGGTCATAAGTAACTTCTTCAAGTTGTTTGATTTTTACGGCATCCGGTGAGTAGAATACTACCGCAACATCAGCATATTCCAAAGCGCCTTCATATTCCTTTAAGAACTCCGCATTTAAGCTGCTGTAGGTATGCAATTCTAGACAAGCGACTAAGGTTCTATTCGGATATTGTTCTTTTACGGCTTTGGTCGTTGCAGCTACTTTACTTGGTGAATGTGCAAAATCTTTGTAGGCTACTTTCCCTTGTCCTTCTGCAATTTTCTCCAGGCGTTTGGAAGCTCCTTTAAAACTTGCTATTGCTTCATAGAAATCAGCTTCGTCAACTCCCATGTTCTGACAGATCCATTTGGCTCCGGCTAAGTTGTTTAAGTTATGGGCTCCGAAAACTTCGATCGGCATGTCCCCTTCCGGCGTTTTTAAAAGCGTAACACCATCATTAACGGTATATTCCGGTGTGTGATACGCTAACTTACGAATTGGATTAGTTGCCGCCTCTGAAACGCGTTTTACTTCAGGATCATTTTCATTGTAGACCAAAATACCGCCGTTTGTAATTTTTCCAATGAAAATTTCGAATTGCTCTACGTAATTTTCATAGGTGGGGAAAACATTAATATGATCCCAGGCAATTCCTGAAATCAGGGCAATATTGGGCTGATACAAATGAAATTTCGGGCGTCTGTCAATCGGGGAAGATAAATATTCATCACCTTCCAAAACGACAAAATCGTTCTCTTCTGTCAGATGTACCATAGTATCAAAGCCTTCCAATTGCGCTCCAACCATATAATCTACTGCTATATTGTGGTAATGCATAACGTGCAAAATCATCGAAGTAATTGTCGTTTTCCCATGGGAACCTCCAATAACAACACGCGTTTTGTTTTTGGATTGTTCGTACAAAAACTCCGGATACGAATATATTTTCAAACCTAAATCCTGTGCTTTCAGCAATTCCGGGTTATCGGCTTTTGCATGCATCCCTAAAATTATGGCATCGATATCGGAAGTTATTTTTTCGGGAAACCAGCCTAATTCGGCAGGAAGAATTCCTTTTTTTTCCAATCTTGATTTTGAAGGTTCAAAAATAGCATCGTCACTTCCTGTAACCTGATATCCTTTGTTATGCAATGCTAATGCCAGATTGTGCATCGCACTTCCGCCAATGGCGATGAAATGTGTTTTCATTTAAAATTCCAATTTTTAAGTTCCAAATTTCAATAATTACCTGAAATTTAGTTGTTGAGATTTGATTATTATGACTCAAACTTTTGTTTCAATTCCCTGGCTTTTTTAGGGTCTTTTAATTTGTTCAAATATAAATTATATAATTTTTGAAATGTTGTTTTTGATTTACCAATTTCATTCGCTTTGATATAATTTTTTTCTGCGGATGTAAATCTTTTAAAATACTCATCGATTCTCCCCTTTGACATATATCCATCTACCACTGACAAAACTGCAAGTTCATTTGAATAGGAAATCGCTTTAGACTCGCTTCCTCCCAGAATTCCTGGTAATTGCAAATACAATTCTATAAGCGCCCATCTGGCCGGAATATGTTTAGGATTTAAAAGAATGGCTTTTTCAAAAGCTTCTTTCATATCCTCTACCATTCCAAAAGCCTTAAATTTATTTACCTCCATTGCCCTCATAGCCAAGGCTCCTCCGTATTTATAAAAATACTCTGCTTCTGTTGGCTTAAGCTCTTTCAGCTTTTTAAAATATTCTCCCGCTTTTAACCACGATTTATGATACGCAGCAATTTCCCCCAGATATTCAATCGTTTTTATATCGGACGGCCTTGTTTTCAAAATGGCTTCAAAAAGCAATTGTGCCTCATCGTATTTTTTGACATGAAACAACTTCTCCGCTTTTTCAAAATTAGATTGTGACCATATTAGTAATGGCATAAACAATAAGACGAATAGTAGTTGTTTCATATTTCAAAAATAGCGAAATATAACATCAGTAATTTGCATTTAAAGATAAATTAGTAATTTGTACGAAAATTATTTGAAGATCATCCCAACCTTTTCTTTACAATTGTCCTCTATAGATTAAAACTATCTTATGAAAAATATATTATTTGCATTCTTATTGTTTTCTACAGCATTGTTTGCCCAACAAACTGAAAAAAAATGGAATAAAGTCATAGCCTTTGAAAACGAAGGAAAAATAAAATCAGCCAATAAGATTGTTGAAAAAATATACAAAAAAGCAATCTCAGATAAAGACGAAGTGCAAATGATAAAATGTTTTTTTTATCAATCTAAATATTTGCAGGTTGTTGATGAAAATGCCAAAACCAAAATTTTAAATAATTTAAAAACAGATATTAATCGTGTTTCAGTTCCTTCAAAGGCTATTTTGAACCTTGTATATGCAAAATGTTTACAAAATTATTCTGACTACTACGAACCTTATGCTGTTGTAGATAGTGCGGCAGCAGTAGTTGATGATGATGCTGCAGTAATAGATTCGGCTGCTGCAACTATAGACACTTCTGAAGTGGAAGGAATTTCCAAAACAAACGATTTTAAGATTGAATTTACTCCTGAAAATGAGATAATCGCTCTTTTCGCAAAAACATTAGAAAACGAAAACATTTTAAAAGCTACTCCTTTAACAAATTACAAGTCCGTATTTGAATTTTTAACTTTAGAAAAACTAAAAAGCGAAAGTCTATTTGATTATTTACTCAAAGAAAATATCACGTTTTTCACTCAAAAGATAAGAGAATGGCAAATTGAAAAAAGCATTTTTCTAACTCATAAAGAGCAGCTACTAGCAGATTCTGTTGCTTTTATAAAACTGAATTTAGATTTTATAAAAGATGAAAACGTAAAAAAAGTGCTGTCTTTATATCAAAAACAGGAAGCGAATCATCCTACTTTAGAAAATCAGTTTGAGCGGGCACAATTTTGCAATACTTACCTTTTAGAATCAGACGATGACTTTATGAAGTATTTAAATGAACTTCAGAGCAAAGCTAAGGATGAGATGTTATCTCAGAAAATAAAATTAGAAATAGCCAACATACTTGTAAAACAAGCGTCAAAAGAAACATATCCAAAGAACAATATTGAGGCTGTTGCAATATTTGATGAAATTATAAAAATTAATAACCAATCAAATGCCTCTAAATCGGCTTTAGCTCAAAAACAAGAACTTCTTTCAAAAACATTATCCGTCAAGCTTCAAAAATACACGTACAATAATGAAAATACACGAGCTCTGATTGAATACAAAAATGTTAACCATTTAACCATATCGTTCTTCAAAATTCCTCAAAAAAAAGTACAAGAATTTCATAAAGACCCTGAATTCTTAGATAGTTTAGCTCCTGTCATCATTAAAAAACAAAGTAAGATTGCCTATCAAAGATATGAGTTTCAAAATAAGGAAGATTACTTTGAGTACAGTACAGAAGTTCTTTTACCCCACTTAGAAACAGGAAATTATTTGGTTTATTTTGAAAGTGACTCCGATTCAAAAGACGGAAAAGCATATGATTTTGAAATCATTACTGTTTCAAACATCACTGTCCTTGCGAACCAAAAAAACGATACGGAAAATTATCAGGTTTTAGATCGAAAAACAGGAAAGCCTATAGAAAATGCAACCATTAAATCAGCAAGCTTTACGCTTAAAACAGATTCAAAAGGACTAGCCTCTTATAAAAAAGTCAATACTAATTATAATTATGAAACTATCGAAATTTCAACAGTAAATGATAGTATTTTAATTGATAAGGATTACATACGATATAGTAATGAATATAAAGAATCTGAAAATAACAAAACAAACGCTAAAGTTGAATTTTACTTGGATCGTGCTATTTACCGTCCGGGACAAACCGTTTACTATAAAGGAATTGCAATTCAAAAAACTAAAAACAAAACAAGCATCATTGCAAATACTACGTTTAAGCTTATTGCAAACGACGCGAACTATCAACTAATTAAAGAAATTGAAGTAACCACGAATGAATTTGGTTCATTTTCCGGCGAGTTTATTTTACCAAAAAGCGGTCTGACGGGACAATATAGCCTTAGTGCATCCAGGCCGGAAGACCATAAGAAAAATGATGCTTATTTTAAAAATCAAGTCCAGTCTCAATTTTGGGAAAGTGCAAATTTTGAAAATTCCCGCATTTCTTTCAATGTTGAAGAATACAAACGTCCTAAATTTGAAGTAAAATTTGATCCTAAAAAAGAAAGTTTTCAAGTTAATGAGGCCATTAAAGTAAAAGGAAATGCCAAAGCATTTGCAGGAAGTAACATTTCAGATGCAAAAGTAACCTACACAGTTACCCGATATACGAGCTACTTTCGAAATTATTACGGAAATGAAGAAAACGAGGTTTTAACCTTTGGCGAAACTAAAACAGATGCTTCAGGAAAATTTAGCATAGATTTTACGGCATTACCTTCAAAAAACAGTAAAAAAGAGCAACTACCAGTCTTTAATTATAAAATATCTGCAACGATTACAGACCTTAATGGCGAGACACATTCAGCAGAAACTACTATAAAAGTTGGTTTTCATGATTTGATTATTAATGCGAGCTTGCCAAATGAAATTGAAACCAAAGACAAGAACGAAATCGACTTATCGAGTACAAATTTAAACGGAGAATTCTTAGCAGCAAAAGGCGAAATCAAACTCTATTTCGTAAAACCTTTATCAAATAAATTTAAAAATCGTATTTGGGAAAAACCGGACATTCAAACGATCACGCCGGCAGATTTTGAAAAATTATTTCCTTATGAAATATCTGAAAGCGAAACTAAAGATGTACCAAATGAAATTCTTTTATACTCTAAAAAAACAGATACTCAAAAAGACAAAAAAATAGTATTGGATTTTATAGCAAATTATAAATCCGGCACATATAAAATTGTTTTTTCTGCCAAAGACAGCTTTAATAATCCTATTGAATCTGTTTCAAACTTTAAACTCATTCAAAGCAAAGACAAATTCAATCCGAGCAAATTATTTACGGTACAACAAATCAATGAAAACCCTAAAAAAGATGGTTATGTCCTTGTCAAATTATCTTCTGTTATTCCTGAACTTTATATTACCGCGAATGGAAATTACGATAGTAAAATATATTTTGAAGACACTTTCCATTTACAAAACAATGAAGCTACAATCAAAATTCCGTTGAAAAATGAATTTGAAAAAAGCATTAAATTAGGTTTCGAAAGTGTCTTTGAGAATGATACTTTTACTCAGGAAATCATTGTAATTCTTAAAAATGAAGAAACAAAATTAGAGTGGACAGTTGAAAGTTTCAGGAATAAAATACAACCCGGAAGCATTGAAAACTGGTCGTTCAAATTAAGTGCAGCCAATACACAAGCCGAAGCTGAAGTTTTAGCTTCTATGTATGACAGCTCCTTAGATCAGTTTTCCGAGAAGGAATGGGAAACCTTACAATTTAACCGATACAATTACAACGGAACTAATTTCAGAGAAAGGTTAGGCTTTGACATTACTTACACTTCATTACAAAATTTAAATACAGTTTTGCCCCTTACAGCTTTTCGTAATGAAGAAACACGATTAAAATGGTTTGGATTTGACATTAATAGTAGCCGATACGGCGATTCACTTGGCCTGACTATAGTGGAGCTTAAAGATAAAAAGATCGGCAGTGAAACTATTAAAGGTGATGCTGACGCTGCTTTAACTGTCGATGAACCTGTTGGAGCCGCAGCTCCCATTATCCTTTCTGACTCAGGATCACCTGCTCCTACAGTAGATCAGGTACGATTTATGAAACCTGTTTTTATGAAGGCTGGAGATTCTGTAAACAATCCAAAATATTACTTTCATACTAATAAAATCAAGTTTATTCCCGGAAAAAAAATAATAAGAGGCTTGACATCTCTGGTTATAAATCAATTGACCTTATATGTAATTGACGGAGAAATTTCAACTGAGGATATCGCGAGTAACTTAAATCCAAATGAAATTCTATCTATGGATATTTTAAGCTCAGACAAAGCAACAGCCCTCTACGGAAGCAAAGGCGCCAACGGAGTTATAATTATCACGACCAAAAAAGCCCTGGAAGAACTTACTCAGGTAAAAGCCAGAAAAAATCTGTCTGAAACCGCTTTCTTTTTACCGAATTTAAAAACAGATGCTAAGGGAAAAGTCCGTTTCAACTTTACTTCTCCGGAAGCTTTAACCGCCTGGAAACTTCGTTTACTGGCACACAATAAAGATGCGGTTTCAGGTTATTTAGAGAAAAGCGTGGTGACTCAAAAGGAGTTGATGGTTTTACCAAATTTCCCGCGTTTCTTCAGAGAGAAAGACATTATTGTAATTTCTGCTAAAATCTCAAATATTACAGATAAAGCGAAAACCGGAATTGCGATTTTACAGTTTTTTGATGCCGTAACCATGCAGCCCATTGACGCTAAAATGCTGAACGTAAAAAATGTTAGAAATTTCAATGTTGCTGCTTTCGGAAATACTACGGCAAATTGGACGATTTCAATCCCTGAAGGTTTGCAGGGCGTTCAATATAAAATTTTGGCCAAATCCGGTACTTTTTCCGATGGAGAAGAGAATATTCTCCCGGTTTTGACCAACAACATGCTGGTGACAGAAAGTATTCCGATTTGGGTTCGTGAGAATTCTAAAAAGGAATACACATTTGAGAATCTTAAAAACAATAATTCAAACACCTTACGAAATCATCAATTTACGTTAGAATATACTTCAAACCCTTCCTGGATTGCCATTCAGTCTTTACCTTATTTAATGGAATATGAGCACGAATGTGCCGAGCAGACTTTTGCCCGTTTTTATGCGAATGCGCTGGCTACGGAAATTATCTCCGGGAATCCAAAGATTGCGACTGTTTTTGAAGATTGGAGAAAAAATGGAAAACTGAATTCGAAATTAGAAGAAAATGAAGAATTAAAATCGATTATTCTCGCCGAAACACCCTGGCTAAATGACGCACAAAGTGAAGATGAAAAGAAAAAGAATCTCGCACTTTTATTCGATTTGGAGAAAATGAAAACTTCGCAGGAAACGACTTTCGATAAATTAAAACGAAAACAGAAAGCTTCAGGAGGGTTTTCCTGGTTTGATGGCGGTGATGAAAGTGAATATATTACGAGACATATTTTAGCCGGTTTAGGTCATTTATCTAAATTGAATAAAACGAAAGAAAATGATACTAAAATTGATGCTATTGCCAAAACAGCAATTCCCTTTCTCGACAATAAATTTCTGGACTATTATAAAACCCAGACTAAAAACGTAAAAGGCACAAGCAAGCTGATTTGGATTAATCCTTATTCGGATTTGCATTACTTATATACCAGAAGTTTTTATCTGGATCAATATCCCCTTTCCGATACTTTAAAAAAAGCAACTCAACTGTATCTTGAAACGGCTAAAAAAGACTGGTTAAACTATTCACTGTACGAGAAAGGATTAGCTGCTTTAACTTTAAATCGTTTTGGAGAAAGTGAATCTGCTAAAAAAATCATGGAAAGCCTAAAAGAAACAGCATCTGACAATGAAGATTGGGGAATGTACTGGATCGCCAATAAGGCAGGTTGGTACTGGTATCAGGCACCCATAGAAACTCAGGCCTTATTGATTGAAGCCTTCGCTGAAGTAACTAAAGACACCAAATCGGTTGATGCGATGAAAGTCTGGTTACTAAAAAACAAACAGACTAAAAACTGGCCCACAACAAAAGCAACTACCGAAGCCATTTACGCTTTATTGATGCAGGGAACCGACTGGCTTTCTGTAAAAGACAATACGGTTATCAAAATTGGAGACGAAAAGATCCTGACCAAAAAATTAGCCGAAAACGAAAAAGAAGCTGAAACGGGTTATATAAAACTCAATTGGAAAAAAGAGGAAGTTAAAAAAGAAATGGCTTCTATCACCATCGAAAACAAATCGAAAGTTCCGGGCTTTGGCGGTGTGTACTGGCAATACTTCGAAGATTTGGATAAGATCAAAAGCAATTCCGGAGCTGTATTATCAGTTTCGAAAGAATTATATCTAAAGAAAAACTCCCTTAAAGGCGATCAGTTAGAAAAAATCACAAGCAAAAATGCTTTAAAAACAGGAGATTTAGTGACCGTAAGATTAGTAATTACGTCAAAAGAAGATATGGAATTTGTACATCTAAAAGATATGAGAGCTTCGTGTTTTGAACCTGTAGATGTTCTTTCGGAATACCGATACAAAGACCGGCTTGGATATTATATCAGTACAAAAGATGCTGCGACGCATTTCTTCTTTGACCAGATCAATAAAGGGACTTATGTTTTAGAATACGAAATCACGGTAAATAACAGCGGAGAATTTTCAAATGGAATTACCTCTATTGAAAGTATGTATGCCCCTGAATTTGCAAGTCATACAAAAGGAATTCGGGTAAAAGTGAATTAACAACACGGATTAAAATTCCAAAAATAAATTCCAAATTCCAAAATAAGCATTGTAGATTTTTATGTCAGGCTGAGCGAAATCGAAGCCCATTTTAAACACAAAAAACCCGACAGCTTTTAAAAAATATCTGTCGGGTTTACTTTTATAATAAAATTGAGATTATTTAATAATCGTCATTTCGTCAATAATGTTTTTAGCTCCTGCATATTTGTCGATAATCCAAAGTACATAACGAATGTCTACGTTAATTGTTCTTTGCAATTTAGGATCAAAAATAACATCTCCGGCCATTGCTTCAATATTTCCGTCAAAAGCGATACCAATTAATTCTCCTTTTCCGTTAAGAACCGGTGACCCTGAGTTTCCTCCCGTGATATCATTATCGGTAAGAAAGTTTACAGGCATGTATCCGGCTTTATCCGCATACTGACCGTAGTCTTTTGCTTTGTTTAATTCTAATAAACGTGCCGGTAAATCAAATTCCTGATCTCCTGCTTTATACTTTTTCACCATACTTTCCATGGTTGTATAATTGTTGATTTTTGCATCATTACGTTTGTCTTCCGGCAAAGCACGAACTTTTCCGTACGTCAGCCTCAAAGTTGAATTGGCATCCGGATACTGAATCGCATTTAATTTTGATTCTCTCAAACCTTCTACTAATTCACGATAAGCAATTGCGAAACCGTCATCCGATTTCATTTGATCTTCTGATTTAAAACGGTATTTTGTCAACAGATCGTTAGAAATAATATACAAAGGATCGTGTACAATCGCTAATGGTTTCGGATCGGCCATAAATGCCAGTACTTTTTCTTTCGTTGTAAAATAACTTACCTCAGTTGCTTTTGCCACATCTGTAGTAAAATCACCGTTATTAAGGGATTTCATTTTAGCTATTTGTGTCGCTAAGCCATATTCAGTTCCTTTAGCAGCGTATAAATTCAATTGTGCCGTCAATAGATCTTTTTCAAGAGGTGCATAAAATTCACCATACATATTATCGATCATTGCGGTAATCTTAGGCAGCATTTCGGCCTTTTTGGCATCATTCTCATTGTAATAGGCAATCAGGGCATTTCCTAAATTTGCTGTTCCGCTTGCATAAGCTGAAGTACGTAAAAGCTGCATTAGGTAATTGTCGTGAGTTGCCTTTACATTGGTTGATCTGTAATACTCATTGATAGTTGGAATTACATTTTCATATTTTTCTTTGTTAGCCGGCTTAGTGGCCCACTCATAGAATTTATCTTCCTGTTCCGCTTTGGTAGCTGCTGTTCCGGCTTTAGTCAAAGCATCAATCATACCCTGACGGTTTTTCCAGTAATTGGCTGTTGAAGCATATTTTGAAGCGTACTGTAAACGAACAGTAGCATCTTTATCCATATACTTTTTCATTTGGTCCATTCCGGTTTTAGCACCTTCCACCCATGCAGGATAAGCAAATTTTACATTTTGCTCGATTCCGCCGGCTGGCATCCAGCGGTTTGTTCTTCCCGGATACCCTAAAATCATGGCGAAGTCATTTTCTTTAACTCCTTTAATGCTTATTGGCAAATAATGTTTCGGCTGTAAAGGCACATTTTCTTTGGAATAAGCAGCAGGATTACCGGATTTATCAGCATACACCCTGAACATAGAGAAATCTCCTGTTTGACGCGGCCATTCCCAGTTGTCTGTATCCCCACCAAATTTACCTACACTTTCAGGAGGCGTACCTACTAAACGTACATCGGTATAATCCTGATAAACGAAATAATAATATTCATTTCCCTGAAAGAAAGGACGAACTGAAACGGTATATTTTCCGCCTTCGTTGTTTTCCTTTTCAATCAAAGCGATTTCCTGCTGAATGATTTTGTTTCTTTCCGTTTCTGTCATTGTATCATTTACTTTAGACAAAATTCTTTTTGAAACATCGTCCATACGCACAAAGAAACGAACGTACAAAGATTTTGGTTTCATTTCCGCGCTTCTTTCTTTTGCCCAGAAACCGTCTTTCAGGTAATTCTGTTCCGCTGTCGAAAGCTCTGCAATAGCGTTGTAACCACAATGGTGATTTGTTAAAACCAAACCGTCTTTGGAAACGATTTCCGCTGTACATCCTCCGTTGAATTGTACAACTGCATCTTTAAGACTGTGATGGTTAATACTGTAAATCTCTTCGGCTGTTAATTGCAGTCCCATTTTTTACATATCCCTATGGTTCAGTCTTTCGATAAACATCAGAAACCACATTCCTTCATCTGCTCTTACAGGAAAAGCCATCAGGCACATGGTTAAGAATAAAATTATTTTTTTCATGTTATTTTGTTTAAGTAATGCGAATATAAGTCATTTTCGCAATTCTGTAATCTTAGAAGTTCTTAAAATTATATATCTTAAGCTATTGTTGGTCGTTTTTTACGAATATAATATTCCCGAAAACAAAAAAGGTGCCCTTTTTACGAGGACACCTTTTCTTACAAATCATATAGATTTTATTCATTCAGCATTTTCCAAAGTTTGTCTTTCAAATCTGTTAAACCTTGTTGGGCCACAGATGAAATAAACATATACGGAATATCTTTAAAAGCAACATCTAATTCTACTTTTAGTTCTGCTTTAAGCTCATCATCCAGCATATCACATTTTGAAATAACCAAAAGACGTTCTTTATCCAGCATTTCCGGATTGTATTTCGTCAATTCGTTGACCAAAATATCATACTCTCCTTTGATGTCAGGAGTATCAACAGGTACTAAGAATAATAAGGTCGAATTCCGTTCAATATGGCGTAAGAAATAATGTCCAAGACCTTTTCCTTCGGCTGCACCTTCTATAATTCCCGGAATATCTGCAATTACAAAAGACTGAAAATCTCTGTAAGCGACAATTCCTAAGTTTGGTTTTAAGGTTGTAAACGGATAATCTGCAATTTTTGGTTTTGCAGAAGTCAGCACAGACAATAAGGTTGACTTCCCTGCATTAGGAAAACCTACCAGACCTACATCTGCCAAAACTTTAAGTTCCAGGATCACATCCATTTCTACTCCCGGTAAACCTGGTTGCGCGTATCTTGGTGTCTGATTGGTAGAACTTCTAAAGTGCCAGTTTCCTAACCCTCCTTTACCTCCTTTAGAAAGGATTCTTTTTTCTCCGTCTTCGGTAATTTCGAATAAAGTTTCTCCGGTTTCCTTGTCTTTCACAACAGTTCCCAAAGGTACTTCGATAAATTTATCCTCTCCGTCAGCTCCTGTGCTACGGTCTCCTCCACCATCTCCACCGTGACCGGCTTTAATATGACGCGCAAACTTTAAGTGGAACAATGTCCAAAGTCCTTTATTCCCCACTAAATATACGTGTCCGCCGCGACCACCATCACCACCGTCCGGGCCTCCTTTTTCAATAAATTTCTCTCTATGTAAATGTGTAGATCCCTTTCCTCCCTTTCCGGAAGAAACATATATCTTAACATAATCTACAAAATTTCCTTCTGTCATTGTTTTAAATTTCAGATTTTAGATTTTGGATTTTAGATTGCTCTAAATCGTATTACTAAATTCTATTGTTTTTAGTATTCCGTCTCAGTCTCATTTTCAGTGCAAACTGCGGCTGAATACTGTGACTGAAAACTATTTTATTCTCTCTACTCTTTAAGTGCTTTTACCAGCACCTTATCAATCTTTACGCCATCCATATCAAGGACTTCAAGCACAAATTTTTGCCAGATTAATTTCTCGCCTTCTTTCGGAATATGAGAAAGCTCAGTCATAATCATTCCGCTTACGGTATTGACTTCGTAATCATTTGTCAATTCATCCAACTCAAAATAAGTCAGGAAATCGTGTAATGAATAATGTCCGTCAACCAGCCATGAACCATCTTCTCTTTCGATCAGCTGGAATTCATCTTTATAAAAATCAGAAGCATCTCCTACTAAGGCTTCCAATATATCATTCAGTGTGATAATTCCCTGAAAAACACCGTATTCATCTGATACTAAAGCATAGTGAATACCTGTTTTTTTGAAATTTTCCAACGCTTTATAAGCGGTGGTCTGCTCCATTAAATACGGAGCTTCTGTCATAATTGCCGACAAATCAAAATGATCGCTTTCGATATTGGCAAATATATTTTTAAGCGTAACAATTCCGACGATATCATCGTAATTATCGCTGTAAACGGGATATACTGTGTGTAAATCCTGTAAAACCAATTCTTTTATTTTGGCTTTATCCGCATTTAACGGCAGCATATCTACCGATTTACGGTGTGTCATTAGTGAATTTACTTTTCGATCCCCAATATGAAATACACGCTCTACAATATCCTGTTCAATTTCCTGAACTTCTCCGCCTTCCGTTCCTTCTTTTATAATAGCTTTAATTTCTTCTTCTGTAACTTTTCCGTCTGCGGTTGGTTTTATTCTCATCACATTCAATAAAAAATCGGTCGATGAGGTAAGCAGCCAGATGAAAGGAGCTGTAATGATAGATACGATCTTCATTGGCATGGCTACCATTTTCGCAATCGCCTCAGGGTAATTCAACCCGATTCGTTTAGGTAATAACTCACCCAAAACCAAAGAGAAAAAGGTCAGAACCACTACTACAATTCCCACTGCAACAGAATGTGCATACGGTTTTAAAACTTCAAATCCGCTAACAAATGTTTCTACATCAATTGTGATTTTATCTCCTGAATAAATACCGGTCAAAATTCCGATTAAGGTAATTCCGATTTGAACAGTTGATAAAAACTTGTTAGGCGAATTAGCTAAATCCAGCGCTATTTTGGCACTTTTATTTCCTTTTTTAGCGGCTGTTTCCAGTCTGTTTTTCCGGGCTGAAATAAGTGCAATTTCAGACATGGAGAAAACTCCGTTTAATAGTATTAGAAAAAATATTATTAGTATTTCCAATTTGTAATTGATTCGTTATTGAATAGTTCGTTATATGTAATTTGTAATCTAATGTAATTATAGTCCTTATGCCCTGACAAGCCCTGAACTAAAAAAACTAATTTTTCCTCCCAGAAAACAGCAATCCGAAGATGCTTATTTTATGGTATGGAAAAATAGTTTTCTTTTATCCCGATGGCTTCCGGGATGAAACGACAGTTGGAAAAAGCTTCTACAAATTATCTATAACTGACGTTAATCGCTCTGTAATTTCTTCAATAGTTCCGATACCGTCTACGGCATAAAACTTGTTTTGTTCTTTGTAATATCCAATTAATGGTGCTGTTTTCTCATTGTATTCCTGATATCTTACACGAATTTTCTCTTCGTCCTGATCATCAGGTCTTCCACTTGTTTTTCCTCTTTCTAACAGACGTGCTACTAAAATTTCATCATCCGCTTCCAATGCGATGGTTGCTGTAACACTTGAACCAATTGTTGGCAGAAATTTATCCAACGCCTTTGCCTGGTCTAAAGTTCTTGGATAACCGTCGAATAAAAATCCTGCAGTATCCGGATGTTTTTTCACTTCGTCAATTAACATTGCAGTGGTTACTTCGCAAGGTACCAACTCTCCATTATCCATAAAAACTCTTGCTTTTTTACCTAAATCTGTATCGTTTTTTAAATTAAAACGAAAAATATCTCCGGTTGAAAGATGTGTTAATTTGTATTTTTCTTTTAAAAATTCTGCCTGAGTTCCTTTTCCTGCTCCCGGCTTTCCAAATAAAACAATGTTAATCATAATAAGTGTGAGTGTTGCTTGACTTCTTAATTTTCAAAGAAGTTTAAAATGAATATATAGTTGTGTGTTTTGTTTAAAATTTATTCTGCTAATTTATATACTTCGGTCAAATTCCTTCCCAACCCATCATAGTCTAAACCATAACCCACAATGAATTTATTCGGAATCCTGATCCCGACATAATCGATCTTAATATCTTTTTTATACGCTTCCGGCTTAAAGAACAAAGTGGCAATCTTAAAATGCTTTACATTTTGTGCCTTAAACATTTTTTTTAATTCCTCGATCGTATTCCCTGTATCGACAATATCTTCAATAATAACGACCGTTCTGCCGGACAAATCCTGATTGATCCCGATTAATTCTTTAACGGAATTAGTAGATTCTATACCTTCATAAGAAGCCATTTTAATAAAGGAAACTTCGCAGGGTTTTTTGTATTTTTTCAGAAAATCGGCAACCACCATAAATGCGCCATTCAGAACACCAATAAAAATTGGGGTATCATCTCCAAAATCATCTTCTACTTGTGCAACTATTTTCGTTAAAGCAAAATCAATTTCTTTTGCCGAAATAAACGGAACAAATTGTTTATCGTGAAGTTGTATCATTATTTTTATGTTTAAAATAATGCGCAAAGATACAGAATTACAACCAAACTGTTAGTATCAAATTATTTTGAAACAACACTTTTTTACCAATGTTAAATATCAGTTAATTTTTACATTTCAATTCTGTTATTATTTTCTACATTTACTAAATTGTTGTTTTTAAAATATTTAACTCCAAATCACAATGAAAATAATCAGACAAATATCTTCATCAGTATTGTTAATCGTACTGACGGCCTGTAACGGCCAGGTCAAAAAAGAAGAAAAAGAAGCGCTGGCAAAACAGCCCGGTACTATTGTTAAGACTGCAATCGGAGAAATTACTTTACCTCCGCCGTATGCTACCGAATCCAAAACAAATAACAGCCGCGTGCTGAAATGGCCCGAAGGAAAAACGCCAAAAGCACCTGAAGGTTTTACAGTATCTAAATTTGCAGATGGTTTAGAAAATCCGCGTTGGACCTATATTGCCCCAAACAACGATATTTTTATTGTGGAAAGCGGCACCAGAACCAGTAAAAATCAGATTACGGTTTTTCGTGATGCCGATAAAGACGGAAAATTTGAAACCCGTAATGTTTTTATTTCAGGACTGAACAGACCTTTTGGAATGCTGGTGCTGAAAGATTTTTTCTATATTGCCAATACCGATGGACTTTATCGTTATCCTTATAAAAATAATCCGCTAAAACTGGAAACCCAGGGCACAAAGATTCTTGAACTTCCTGCCGGAGGCTACAACAATCACTGGACGAGAAATCTACTTGCAAATCCTGACGGAACAAAAATCTATGTTTCTGTCGGATCAGGAAGTAATGTCGGAGAAAACGGAATGGACAAAGAAGTGCGTCGCGCTGCGATTCTGGAAGTGAATCCCGACGGAACCGGTGAAAAAATTTATGCATCCGGAATTAGAAACCCGGTTGGAATGGACTGGAATCCGGCTAATGGTGAACTTTGGACAGCAGTTAACGAACGTGACGAATTAGGGGACGATCTTGTTCCTGATTATGCTACAAGCGTTAAAAAAGATGGCTTTTATGGCTGGCCATATTCTTATTATGGAAATATTCTGGATCCGAGAATGAAAGGCGAGCGCAAAGATTTAGCCGCAAAAGCAATTGTACCTGATGTGCCTGTTGGCGCTCATACGGCTTCTCTTGGATTGGCATTTTATACGAAAGATGCTTTTCCGAAGAAATACAAAAACGGAATTTTTGTGGGGCAGCATGGTTCCTGGAATCGCGCTAAAATCTCAGGTTATAAAGTGATTTTTGTTCCTTTTGCCAATGGAAAGCCTTCCGGAAAACCTGAAGATTTTCTAACCGGATTTGTTGCAGATGAAGCCAAAGCAGAAGTATATGGCCGTCCGGTTGCCGTTACTGTTATGAATGACGGAGCACTTCTGGTAAACGATGACAGCGGAAACACCATCTGGAAAGTAACTGCCAATAAATAACAGCTCCTTTTTATGATCTTAAAAAAATACTGCTTTCTTTATTTTTTTGCATTGCTTTTTTTCCAAACGATCAATGCACAAAATAAGGAAAGCAACACTATTGATTCTCTTCAGACCCAAAAACTGAAAGAAGTGGTAATCAGTCCGTTTTATATTAACACGGACTTACAAAATGCTCCGGCTTCTATCGGTATTTTATCCAAAAAAGATTTATTGCAAAATAATGCCACCGATATCAGCACCGTAATCAATACAATTCCGGGTGTTTTTATGCAATCTGCAAATTTTACCACCACCCGGATTTCGATTCGGGGAATTGGTGCGCGAACACCTTACGGCACCAATAAAATCAGGGCTTTTTATGGCAGCATTCCGCTTACTTCCGGAAACAGTGAAACCGTGATTGATGATATTGATCTTCAAAACATCAGTCAGGTTGAAATTATCAAAGGCCCTCTTTCCAGTGTTTACGGTGCGGGATTAGGCGGCGCGATTTTACTTTCACCTCAACTTTCAAAAACACAAGGACAAAACGCAGGGATCAGCACCGTTTTTGGCTCTTACGGTTTATTAAAAAATACGCTGAATTACAGTCTAAACGAAAAACAAGGCAGTTTAAATCTCAGTTATCACAAACTGCAAACCGATGGCTGGAGAGCTAACAGTGCTTATAACCGGGAAGGAATTACTTTGGCCGGTGAATTGTTCAAGAAGGAAAACAGCAAACTGACTTATTTCTCCAATTATACATATCTGAAATCTTTCATTCCAAGTTCGATTAACAAAACGATGTTTGAAAACAATCCGCAATCCGGCGCCCCAACCTGGGTCGCCTCAAAAGGATACAAAGAATACAAATCAACTTTGGGCGGATTGGCATATGATTTTAAACTCAATGAAAATATAACTAATTCGACTTCGGTTTTTATCAATTACAAAGACAGTAACGAACCAAGGCCTTTTGATATTCTGCGTCAATATACTTTTGCAGCCGGTGCCAGAACCCAATTTTCAGGAAGTTTTAAAATTAAGGAAACCGAGAACCAGTTTATAACCGGAATTGAATATTTCTCGGATCATTACAAAGGCAATACGTTCGAGAATTTATATCAGCAGAACAATGGTCAGGGAAGTTTACAGGGAAATCAGCTTACCGAAAATGGTCAGAAAAGGCATTTTTACAATATCTTTTCGCAAATGAGAACTTTACTTTCCAAACAGTTTGAAATCCAGGCCGGACTAAATTACAATAAAACTGCTTTTGAATTAGAAGACTACAATCTCAATTCGAATCAGGAATACAGTTACGACGGTATTCTTTCGCCTCAATTGTCTTTGCTATTTAAAATCAGTCAGGAAAGAACCTTGTATTTTTCAGCAAGCCGCGGATTTTCACTACCGGCTACAGAAGAAACACTTACCAGCAACGGAACTATTAACCCTGATATCAAGCCGGAGAGCGGCTATAATTTTGAAGCAGGTGGTAAATTTTATTTTTTCAATAAAAAACTCTATACCGAATTTGCTGTTTACCGAATGGAAATAAAAGATCTGCTGGTCGCAAAACGGGTTGGAGATGATCAGTATGTAGGCATAAATGCCGGAAAAACATTTCATGAAGGCATTGAAATGACCTTCAAACACAATTGGCCTATTAATTCGTTCTGGACCATGAGTTCCTATTTTTCGGGTTCTTTGGGCAAGTATGAATTTAAAGAATACGTAGACAACGGAAATGATTTTTCAGGAAACAAATTAACCGGAGTTGCCGCGAATAAAGTAAATGCCGGATTGATTTTTAATACCAGCTTAGGCGTTTATTTTTCTGCCGATTATCAGTTTGTAGATGAAATTCCATTAAATGATGCGAACACCGCGTATTCAGATGCCTACAACATTGTCAACATTAAAGCTGGTTATGGGTTTGAAATTTTGCCTTCCCTGACGACCAGTTTTGCTGCCGGAATCAATAATCTTACCAACGAAAAATATGCGTCATTGATTTTACCCAATGCTGTCGCAGTCGGAAATGCAACGCCAAGATATTATTATCCCGGACTTCCAGTAAATTATTATGGAACAATCTCATTAAATTACTTATTTTAGATGTTGCATACAAAACCAAATAAAATGTCTTCTGACCTCCAGTTAAAACTCGACTATGTTAATGCTTACCGGGAAAACCGTCTTAAGGTGGCGCAGGAGGTCCTGGAAAACAAACTTTTTTTTGAGGAATTAGTTGCGGTTTCTTTTTCTCCTTCACACAAAAACCATCATAAGGCATGCTGGATTTTAGAGTTTGTATCGTATGAAGAACTGAATTGGCTGCAGCCTCATCTTGATTTCTTCTGTTCTAATTTGAAAATATTAAAAGACGAAAGTGCGATACGTCCGATTGCAAAAGTGGTCCAGCTTTTAATAAAGTCGCATTATAGGAAAACCGAAAACAGCGTTTTACTCTCTGAAGAAAATCTTCAGGATTGCATAGAAACTTCTTTTGACTGGCTAATAAATGATACCAAGGTGGCTACCAAAGCGTATTCTATAAGAACTTTATATGTATTGGGAAATCATTACGACTGGATTCACCCGGAGCTGCAAATCATTCTGAACAAGGACTATGCAGATCATTCGGCAGCATACAAAGCCGTTGCAAAGGAAGTTTTGAAGAAAATAAAATAACTATTACCTCCTTTAAATTCAACACAGATGGCACTAATGATCCTGTTCTGAAAATCAGAATCTGAAAAAATTCGTGAAATTCGTGAAATTCGTGGCAAAAAAAAGATTAAAAAGTATCTTTGCAAAAACACAACAACAATGAATTATTTTTCTTCTGATTTTAAATTAGGAATTTTAGGTGGCGGACAATTAGGCAAAATGCTATTATCTGATACCAGAAAGTTTGACATCCAGACGTATGTTTTAGATCCGAGTGACGAAGCGCCGAGCAAAATTGCCTGTAATAAATTCTTCAAAGGTGATTTGATGGATTATGAAACCGTTTACAATTTCGGGAAACAGGTTGATGTTATAACTTTCGAAATTGAACTGGTTAATCTGGAAGCTTTGACGCAATTAGAAAATGAAGGCGTGAAAGTGTATCCTTCTCCAAAAACCTTAAAAGGAATTCAAAACAAAGGCGTTCAAAAAGATTTTTACACTAAAAATAATATTCCAACAGCTGCCTATTTACGATTTAACAATCCTCAGGACTTACAGCAATCTGTGGGGAAAAATGAAATGACGATTCCATTTGTATGGAAATGTACTGAATTTGGTTACGACGGAAATGGCGTAAAAGTGATTCGCCAGATTTCTGACATGGATCATCTTCCTAATGTAGAATGCATTGCAGAAACCATGGTTCCGTTTAAAAACGAACTTGCTGTAATCGTCTGCAGAAATCCATCCGGAGAAATAAAAACCTATCCGGTTGTCGAGATGGAATTCCATCCGGAAGCCAATCAGGTAGAATATGTAATTTGTCCTGCACGTATTGACGAAAAAGTAGCCGAAAAAGCCCGTGCAATTGCTTTGAATGTTTCTGAAAAATTCAATCATGTTGGTCTTTTGGCAGTGGAAATGTTTCAAACCAGCGACGACGAAATTTTGGTAAACGAAGTAGCTCCGCGTCCGCACAATTCAGGTCACTATTCCATTGAAGCCAGTTATACTTCACAATTCGAAAATCATTTAAGAGCGATTTTAGATCTTCCGTTAGGAAATACCGACAGTAAAGTGGCCGGAGTTATGGTCAATTTAGTGGGTGCCGAAGGTTTTTCCGGAGATGTTGTTTACGAAAACATTGAAACTATTTTAGGATGGAATGGTGTTACGCCACATATTTACGGTAAAAAACAAACCCGCCCTTTCAGAAAAATGGGCCATGTTACCATAGTAAATGAAAATATGAACGAGGCACGACGAATTGCCGAGGATGTGAAGAATACTATTAAGGTGATTAGTTTATAGTCGCAGTTTTCAGTCGCAGTCCACAACCTGAAACAAAAAATAACAGTCACAGTTTTCAGTCGCAGTCCAAAACCTGAAACTTGAAACCTGAAACCTGAAACAAAAAACAACAAAAAAACACATGAGCAAAGTAGCCATTATAATGGGAAGCATTTCAGACATGCCAGTCATGCAGGATGCTATAGACATACTAAAACAATTTAATATCGAAACAGAAGTTGATATCGTTTCGGCACACAGAACACCTGAAAAACTATTCGATTTTAGTAAAAACGCCCATACGCGTGGTATTTCGGTTATTATTGCCGGAGCCGGTGGTGCGGCACATTTACCGGGAATGGTTGCTTCGATGTCACCACTTCCTGTAATTGGAGTTCCGGTAAAATCAAGCAATTCTATTGATGGGTGGGATTCCGTTTTATCGATTCTGCAAATGCCGGGCGGCGTTCCGGTTGCTACTGTAGCTTTAAACGGTGCCAAAAATGCCGGAATATTAGCAGCACAAATCATCGGAAGCCATGATAAGAAAGTTTTGGATACGATTATTGCATACAAAGAAGAACTGAAAGCTGCGGTAAATAAAGCTGCAGAAGGTTTGAAATAATTTTTAGTTTTCAGTCGCAGTTTTCAGTATAAACTGTGACTGAAAACTGCGACTGAAAACTAAAAAACTACGCTTCCTCCTCAATATCTTCCAGAACAGATTCAAATTCATATTCCTTTATATCTTCTTTATTTATCCAGTTTTCTGAAGTAACCAAATTGTAATTGATATCATCTTCGGTTGTCAATTCCCAAATAATAGCTTCAGCTTCAGGAAACGGAATATTTTGAGAGATTTGATTTTCAAACAATCTTTTGATAAGATTTCTGTCAGACAAACCGTTATTCAATAATTTCAACACGTTTTCAGCAGTCAACTTTTGTTTTTCGCCATCAGTTGGTGTCATTGAAAAATGAACAACAGATGCTTTTGCATTTGGAAATTTTCCATTATAAGCTTTAAAAAGTAATTGATCGATATGAAATAAAGTTCCCTGCATGTCTATTTCGGGATATTCCTCGCATACCTTATCAATTAACATGTTGTGCGATATTTGTTCAATTTGGCCATCACCCAATCGGTCAGCAAATTTATATTTTAAGACTATTTCGGCAGCTTCATTGGGTTCGTAATCTGATATAGCCATTTCTAGCAATTCCGGCAAACTACTTTTCTCGGCTGTGGCGCCATCCGGATAATTGAATTTTTCTAATAACCGGACAAAATCTTCATCTGACCAGTAGCCTTCCACTTCGTTAACAGTATCAATACGTTTTATTACTATTTTATAATTCATCCTTTATTTATTTTTTACAATTAGTATGATCAGCATTTTATAAGGCCAAATCCTTTTTTCACAATTTAAGCTTTTTAAACCTGCCTCAGCAATAAATAACATATCTATAACACAATTTACTTTTGCTTTAATACCGAGAATCAATCTTGTTTAGGTCGGTGGATTTTTATAAATTGCTACCTTTGGCATTCAAAAAAACAGACTTCAATTCATAAAAATAAGTACAGCATAATGAACATCTTAACACAATACTTCAACACCAAACATAATACAGCACCTTTTTCACAAATTAAAATCGAAGATTATATTCTCGCTTTTCAGGAAGGAATTGCTTTGGCCAAAGCCGAAATTGATGCTATCGTTAACAATCCGGAAGCACCGACTTTTGAAAACACGGTTGTAGCAATGGATTTCTCCGGGGATATTCTGGACCGTCTTTCCAGTGTTTTCTTCAATTTGAATTCAGCGGAAACGAATGACGAAATGCAGAAAATCGCACAGGAAGTTTCTCCTTTATTATCGGAATTTGGAAATGACATTACGTTAAACGCCGCTTTATTTGCAAAAATAAAAACAGTTTATGATCAAAAAGAGCAGCTGAATTTAAATCCGGAGCAAACGACACTTTTAGATAAAAAGTACAAAAGCTTTTCCAGAAACGGAGCTAATTTACCGGAAGATAAAAAAGAAAAATTACGCGAAATCGACAAGGAATTGTCTAAATTAAAATTACAATTCGAAGAAAATATTCTGGCAGAAACAAATGCTTTCGAATTGCATTTAACAGATGAAAAAGATTTAGCCGGTTTACCTGAAGGAACTATTGAAGCAGCACGATTACTGGCTAAAAACCAGGAAAAAGAAGGCTGGATTTTCACTTTGGATCATCCGAGTTATCTTCCGTTTCTGACGTATGCCGATAATCGCGAATTGCGTAAAAAAATGGCGATTGCTTTTGGAGCGAGAGGATTTCAAAATAACGAATTTGACAATCAGGAAAATGTGTTGAAAATTGCCAAATTACGTTTTGAAAGAGCTAATTTGCTAGGGTATAAAACCCATGCTCATTTTGTCCTGGAAGAAAGAATGGCCGAAAGTCCGGAGAAAGTTTTTACTTTCCTGAATGATTTGCTCGCAAAAGCAAAACCTGCAGCTCAGAAGGAATTTGCCCAATTAACGGCTTTCGCCAAAGAACTGGACGGAATTGAACAATTGGAAAAATGGGATGGTGCTTATTATTCCGAGAAATTAAAACAACAGCTTTTTAATTTAGATGATGAAAAACTGAAACCTTATTTTCAGTTGGAAAAAGTATTGAACGGTGCTTTTACTGTTGCCAAAAAACTATACGGCTTAACCTTCACAGAGGTTTTTGACATTGATAAATACCATGAAGAAGTAACCACTTATGAAGTAACCGATGCTGATCACAATCTAGTTTCGATTTTCTACGCGGATTTCTTTCCAAGAAAAGGAAAACGAAACGGGGCCTGGATGACTTCATTCAAATCACAATCCATAAAAGACGGTGTAAACGAAAGACCGCATATTTCGAACGTTTGTAATTTCACCAAACCAACAGAAACCAAACCTTCCTTATTGACTTTTAATGAAGTAACGACCTTATTACACGAATTCGGTCACGGTTTGCATGGAATGTTAGCCAACACCACCTATCCAAGTTTATCCGGAACTTCGGTTTTCTGGGATTTTGTAGAATTGCCAAGTCAGATTATGGAAAACTGGTGTTACGAGCCGGAAGCTTTGGCTTTGTTTGCCAATCACTATGAAACCGGAGAAATCATTCCGATTGAATATGTTCAGAAAATTAAAGAAAGTGCCAGTTTCCAGGAAGGACTCGCCACTTTACGTCAGCTAAGTTTTGGATTACTGGACATGGCGTGGCACGGACAGGATCCGACAAATATTACTGATCTTAAATCTTTCGAAACGCAACAATTTGCCAATACGCAATTGTATCCCGATGTAAAAGAGAATGCTATGAGTACTGCTTTTTCTCATATTTTCCAGGGAGGTTATTCTTCCGGATATTACAGTTATAAATGGGCTGAGGTTTTAGACGCTGATGCTTTTGAATATTTTCAGGAAAAAGGAATTTTCAATACAGAAGTAGCGACAAAATTCAAAGAAAATGTCCTTTCAAAAGGAGGGACAGAACATCCGATGGTTTTATACAAACGTTTCAGGGGTCAGGAGCCAAAACCGGAAGCTTTGTTGAAAAGAGCAGGATTGCTGTAATTATTCGATACCTTTGTTAATATTAAAAACGATTGAAAGATAAAAATCTATATATAATTGCTGGTTGTAATGGAGCGGGAAAAACAACTGCTTCATATACAATCCTGCCTGAAATTCTGGACTGTAAAGAGTTTGTAAATGCTGATGAAATTGCAAAAGGATTATCTCCTTTTCAGCCTGAAAAAGTTAGTTTTGAAGCTGGTAGAATAATGCTTCATCGTATTGATGAATTATTACAAAAAGAAGCCGACTTTGCATTTGAGACAACTCTTTCCGCTAAAAGTTACATTTCAATTGTAAAAAAAGCTCAAAGCCAGGGCTATTTTGTAACATTGGTCTTCTTTTGGTTAAATTCTATCGAGCTTGCAAAACAGAGGGTAATAATCCGGGTAAGCGAAGGCGGCCATAGCATTCCCGAAGATGTTATTGAAAGAAGGTATGTAAGAGGGATTAAAAACTTTTTCAAAATTTATTTAAATGCATGCGATAATGTGATGCTTTTTGATAATTCTAATAAATCGCCTGTTCTTATTTTAGAAAAAGAAATTAGCGAGGAATCAGTTATTATTAATGAGGATTTATTTAATGAAGTAAAAAAAATACAACATGACAAAAGATAAAATCAAAGAATTACAAAATAAAATAGTTGAAGGCCTAAAGGTTTCTTCAAAAAAAATGATTGAAAACAAAAAGAAAATCAATGGAAAAATTGTTGTTTATGCTGATGGAAAAATTCAGACTATAAATGCGGTAGACATTAAAGATTAAACATAAACATATTTTGAAAAAATACCTTAAAATCTTTATTTATCTTTCCATTACTGGATTGATTTCGATTATTGCTGTGAATTGGTATGTAAAATCTTCGACCAAAAAGCAAATTTATTATTCGATTAAAAGATTCCCCAAAAACGATGTCGGAATTATTTTTGGTGCCGGAATTAACGGAGATCAGCCCAGCAAATATTTAAAAGACAGACTTGATGCCGGAATCCTGTTATACAAAGCCAAAAGAATCAATAAAATTTTGCTTTCGGGTGATAATGGCCGCGATGAATATGATGAATTGACCGTGATGAAAAATTACTGTTACAAAAATGGTGTTGATACTACTCAAATATTTATTGATTATGCGGGTTTCGATACCTACTCAACAATGTACAGGGCAAAGCATATTTTTAAAATCAGGAAGGCAACTTTAATATCGCAGGAATACCACTTAAACCGGGCAATCTATATCGGGAAGAGTGTTGATATAAAATCGGTTGGATTTTCTGCAAACAAAGGAGAATACAGCGGTTACAAATATGTTACGTTCAGAGAATATCTTTCCATCTATAAATCCTTTTTTGATGTTTTAAGAAATCGTGAACCGCATTTTTTAGGCCATCCGATTAATATCAATGGGGAATCCAATTATTCAAAAGACGACAAAAGATAAAAATAACCGTAGTTATAAAACCTGTTTATTACGACACAGGGGTTCTTTAAAAAATTAAAAGCCAGTACAGAAGTACTGGCTTTTTTTAACCAACAAGAATTATAATTAACTTTTTTTCTTAACTTTCTTATTATTATTTGAAGTCAATGGCAGAAGTTCATCAAAAACATGGCTTAAATCGCCCGGTTTTAGACCATTATTCTGATTGTGACAAGAAAAACAAGAGACTGCTGTACTGTCTGTCGAAGCGGTTGACGAAGGCTGCACATACGTTTCCATAGTACTGTTAGACAGCTGTCCTGTACCAATTGCATCGCCGGCCGGAATCGAATCATTAACAGCTCCGTACGGATACACATTCCCGTTTGGTGCTGCACCGCCAAAAGTCCAGGTTGCTCCTATTAATAAATAATTTTTTCTCACATCTTTCCCAACCAGCATGCTGCGAACGGCATTGTTTATGGAGATGATCTCACTGTTGGAATCCGCTGGTGTTTTATCCTCTCCGTTAGGAACGGTATTGGAAGCAACTCCCCACGCCATAATTCTTCTTGCAGTCGGACTATTAACAGATGGATCTTTAATCAAAATTGAATCGTGACCAACGGTCATATTCTGGATATTCTGAGGCCCCGTTGTATCATTGGCATTGGCATTAAAAAGCCATCCTTTACCCGTATCGGCTTTTACCTGTTTTATTTTATCATTTACATCTCTGTACGTGTAAGCATCGTTTGGTGAATTTTTCTCGTGCTCGAATGTTGCCCAGATCATTTCAGGATGTCCGGCGACACTGCCTACAACATGCATTCCAACTAAGGCTAATGTTGTTGTGGTCTCTCCGTTTTCTACCCATGCGTTTGGATTGGATTTATCGTAAGTAGGGATTACCGCTTTGATCGTTACGTAAGTTTCCGCATTTGGTAAATCTTTCACTTCTACCCATGATGTTTTTAATTCCATTGCCAGAGCATCCGGATCCGGAGGTGCGGCCCATCCTTTTGCTTTAGCATAGGCAAGGATACTGTCTCTTGCAGCTGCCGTTGTTGGAAACTGATTTCCGTTTAATTTGCCCTCATTCACTCCGGTTAAAAAATAAGCATAAACATCATTAACCATTGTGATGTAATATACTAATGATTTATTTTCACCCATTAAGGCGCCGTGGGAACCTGCCTGCCCCTGTTCTGATTGCACTTCTTTTCCGGTAGCATCAAGAAAGATAGATTTCTTCCCTACTTTAAATTCCTGAACCACCTCAGAAGGCTTAATTTTACTGTCAATAACCGGTTTTGGATTTTTAATCACTTTTCCTTTTGCGTCAATAAAGGAATGCAGCCCTGAAGCATTAGCCACGATACGCTCTACCTGAATCAATTTATTTGATTCATCCTTAACTTTTTCGCCACTTTTTTCAGCTTCAATCTCAAACATTTTCCCGGTTTTATCAATTAAAATAGGAAGTCTGTTAGGTCCGCTTTGATTAATATTACTTACTGCACGCAGCACCTGATTTGGTTTGTGCTGCGTCAGTGTACGCTTATTTAAGGAATCAGGAGGAGAAACATTATAAAATATCGAAGATTCTAAAACCGTTCCTTTTCCATCATAGGCTCCGGAAGCAGGAGATGTTACCCACAAAAACATTTGTTCCGACCATTTATAGAAATCGCAATTGTTGTTATGCGGAAATAAGACACTATTAGCAGGTGTCACTAATCCGTTTTCAGTTATAGAACCTGAAGCAAACCAGGACTTAAATTCTGAATCAGACACAGTACAGCTTTTCTTGACATCCTGTGGCAAATATTCGGAATCACCAGAAGCCAGCAGGCCCTTTTTTTTGCATCCTAAAAATAGGATTATTATTATCATAAATGATACGGTAATAATTTTGTTGGTTGTTTTTTTCATTTTATTTATAGTTTGATATGGTTGTTTTTGGTCAATCTATTTCTGAAAACGACTGCTGCCGAAATTAATATGAAGTTTTATTCTATACCAATTCCTCCTTAAAGCATTCTGACGGCTCAACGGGTTCATTTTCGATTTGGTAATTATAGCATGAAAAGCCTCCAATTCCATTCCAGCCGTTATCGATAGCAAAATGGGCAACGAAATCCGCCAGGAAAGAACGTTTTTCCAAGGGGGAGAAAGACTGAGTATATTGCCCCTCTAAACTCACTACTTGTGTGAACTGTCCGAATCCGGTAGTATGAATTTTGCCTTTTACCTGAACAACGATATCACTTTCCAGCATGTTGACAGCCTGCGTAATAACAACGGTTCCTTTTACGAAATTTTTTAATGGTAAAACTTCCAGAGCAAATGAAGCTACAGGGGCACCAGGTATTCTGAGATTTCCGATTGTGCCTTTTATAAAATAATCATCTCTTAATAAAATTTCCATCGTTCTCTAGTTTAAATTTACTTACTCAAAACTATATCAGAGATACATGTGTAAGTGAAAAAATGTCATGAAAGAGGAATTATTAGTCATGAAAGAGGAAAAAGATGTCATGGCACCCTTTATATTAAAAAAGACAGATTCAGCATAAATCTGCGCCTTTTTAAAAATTAAAATTTATTTGACCGGAATTTGCACACAAGATTATTCTTAAAAAAACAGGGCGTCAATTTTCTTAAAACAAACTTTCATTTATTTTTGAAAGTTTAAAAACTTTTACCTACATTTGATCTATGGAATTCAAAGAAGCAAAAAATAAATTCGTACAGACCTGGGGAGCATTAGGTTCCCAATGGGGCATTAATAAAACCATGGCACAGATTCATGCTTTACTGATGGTTTCGAACGAACCCGTTTCCATGGAAAACATTATGGAAGAATTACAGATTTCCCGCGGAAATGCCAGCATGAACCTACGCGCCCTAATGGATTGGGGAATTGTCTACAAAGAGTACAAAGCAGGAGAAAGAAGAGAGTTTTTTACTGCTGAGAAAGATCTGGATGAACTGGCTGTCAAAATTGCCAGGGAAAGAAGTAAAAGAGAAATTAAACCGGCACTTAAAATCCTTAAAGAAGTCTCTTCTATTGAAGCAAAAAATTCAGCTGAAGAAAAACACTTTGTGGATCAAACCAATAAACTGTATGACTTTGTTCTGAAAGCAGATAATATGTTAGACAAAATGACTGAGTTTAAAGAGAACTGGTTAGGCCGTCTGGTTTTGAAAATCATGAAGTAAAATTTAAATCAAAAAAAATTTAACCAAAACTTTCATTTTTTTCTGAAAGTTTAAAACAATCAATAATTATGAAAGCTATTAACTATTTAAATTATTTTTTTGTCGGATTTCCGATTTTGCTAATCACATTAGGATTTGTAAGTAAACAAAGTAATGGAGAGTTAATCGGCTATGGCTTGCTTTTTACAGTACTAACTGGCTTATTTCAAATCGTTTTTGGAATAACAATGCTTATTGACGAACCGAATGATAAAAATCTAAAAATGTATATAAGAGGAGTGATCTTATTTTTTAGCATTTTGATTATAAATATTATACTAAACCTCCCGTATGACATCTTTCTAGATTATCTATTAATTATAATTCCACCTGTCCTCGCAATTTATTTCACAATTATAACTTATAAAAAAGCAACCAAATGAACTTCTTAAAAGCACAATGGAAAAACTTAGCACTTTTTAATTATGAAGTAGATGCTAAAATCTTAGAAAAATATCTTCCGGCCGGAACTGAAATAGATTTATGGAATGGCAAATGTTATGTGAGTTTAATTGGCTTCCTGTTTAAAGAAACCAAAGTACTGGGAATTAAAATTCCATTTCATATTGATTTTGAAGAAGTGAATCTTAGATTTTATGTAAAGCATTTTGAAAATGGGGAATGGAAACGTGGAGTTGTTTTTATAAAAGAAATTGTACCTAAAAAAGCGATCACTTTTATTGCAAATAATCTCTATCAGGAAAATTATGAAACTCAGAAAATGAGACATAAATTTATAGAAAATGAAACAACAAAAACGTTTATTTATCAATGGCAGGTCGACAAAAAATGGAACACAATTAAGCTGGAGACCCAAAAAGAATTAAAAGCTATTGAAATCGGCTCTGAAGCTGAGTTTATTACAGAACATTATTTTGGTTACACCAAACACAACGCCACTACCACTTTTGAATATGAAGTAAAACATCCGAGATGGGAACAATTACAGGTAGAAAACTTCATGCTTAAAGTTGATTTTAAAAGAAATTACGGAGACGATTTTGCCATTTTACAAAACACAAAACCTCTTTCTGTTTTCTTAGCCAGAGGATCAAAGATAAAAGTCGAAAATAAAAAAACCATACGTTATGAAAACGCTGCAAAACCAAACATTACTTTATGATGAAGACTGCCCGTTGTGCCAGGTGTACACGACAGGTTTTATAAAAGCCAAAATGCTAGACGAAAACGGCCGTAAATCTTATTGCGAATTGAGCGAAAACGAGCAGGCTTTTGTAGATGTAAACCGTGCCTCAAACGAAATTGCCTTAATTGACAATCAAAACAAAACCGTGCTGTACGGCATTGACAGCCTGCTCAAAGTAATTGGCTTTTCTTTTCCCCTAATTGAAAAAACAGGGAACCTGAAACCCATTAAGTTCTTTTTGAAAAAACTGTATTCCTTTGTTTCTTATAATCGAAAAGTTATCATTCCGGGTAAAATCAATAAAGACATAAAATTGCAGTGTATCCCTGATTTCAACTACAAATACCGCCTTTTATTTATTGGTTTTGCAACTGCAATTACCTCAATAGTATTGTATCATTATGCTGCTTTACTCCCGGTTTTGCCACAAGCCGGAAGTACCAGAGAAGTACTGATTGCTTTAGGCCAACTCGCTTTTCAGAGTCTTTTTATGTTGAAATATGACAAAAAAACGATTCTGAATTATGCCGGAAACCTCATGACTGTTTCTTTGCTGGGTTCATTAGTACTGCTTCCCGTGCTTATTCTGCAGGCGGTAGTAACTATTCCGGAAAATATAACTTTAATTTGGTTTGCTGTTACGGCTTTTATTATGTTTATGGAACATTTCAGAAGAATTAAAATACTGCAATTGCCCAAATATTTGTGTTTCACCTGGGTGGCTTACCGGGTTATTATTTTACTATTAATCCTGAATTTGTAGATCATGAATAAACTTATCATTGCAGCCGGAACCGGTTTTTTAGGTCAAAGTCTGCTCAAACATTTTAAAAACAAATTTGAAGAAATCGTTATTTTGACCAGAGGACAATCAAAAGAAGTTGACGGAATAAAATATGTAAACTGGAACGCTAAAACATTTTCCGGCTGGGAAACTGAATTGGAAAACGCAACCGTTTTAATAAATCTTGCCGGAAAATCTGTGGATTGCCGCTATACCAAAGAAAACAAAAAAGAAATCTTATTATCCCGAATCGAAAGTACGAAGGTTTTGAATAAAGCGGTCTTACAATGCGCCAATCCGCCTAAACACTGGTTAAATTCATCCACTTCTACCATTTACCGTTTTTCTTTAGATAAGGAAATGGATGAGGTTACCGGCGAAATAGGAAATGATTTCTCTATGAATGTAGCTCAGTCCTGGGAAAAATCATTTTTCAAAACCGAAACTCCAAAGACCTTAAAAACGGCCTTGCGAACTTCAATAGTTTTAGGAAAAAAGGGCGGTGCGTTAATTCCGCTAAAAACTTTGGCCAAAATGGGTTTTGGAGGAAAACAGGGAAAAGGAAATCAGTTGATAAGCTGGATTCACGAAGCCGATTTTGCCCGAGCCGCTGCTTTTATAATAGAAAAAGAAATAACAGGTGTCGTCAATATCGTATCTCCAAAACCAATTGAAAACAAAAAATTCATGTTATTGTTACGAAAAACAGTCGGAACATCATTCGGAATTCCGGTCAGTGAAACTGTATTGAAATTTGGATCCGCCTTAATCCGAACAGAACCTGAACTGGTCCTGAAAAGCAGAAATGTGATTCCGAAACGACTGCAGGAAAATGGCTTTCAATTTGAATTTGACACTTTAGATAAAACTTTAAAAGATCTCCTCTCATGACCACAATTCATTTAGTTACCCAGGTAAACGCATCCAAAAAAATCACTTTTGATACGGCCAGAGATATCGGTTTACATCAAAAATCGGCCGCTACTTCCAATGAGAAAGCGATTGCAGGCATAACCTCGGGGTTAATCAAGTACAATGAAACTGTTACCTGGCGCGGAAAACATTTCGGTTTTTACTTAACTCATAAAAGCAGAATCACCAAAATGGAATTGTATGATTATTTTAGGGATGAAATGGAAGAAGGGAAATTTAAATCATTCCGGCATCAGCATTTTTTTGAAGAAAAAAACGGCATTACCATCATGAAAGACCATTTACAATATGAAACACCCTATGGAATATTCGGAAAATTATTTGATATTTTATTCCTCAAAAAACACCTGACCCATTTTCTTTTAGAACGAAATAAAATTCTGAAAGAGGTTTCGGAATTTGATTAAATTCGGGAATTCGTGTTTGGAAGAAATTTTAAATTTTCTAATAAACCATAATTTCCAGAGGAAACCAAAAACGACCATATAAATCCTGTTGATTGCCATCTGAATTTAAGTAATACAGCGAGAAATGTATTTTAACTTTGATTTTAACAGGATGAGAAATCAATGACTCAAACCATATAAAATTCTGCTCACTATCAATTACAGACCAGTCATCATCACTATTTGGATCTTTTGAAATCGTTTTTCGGGATAAACAAACGGGCTCAAATGAAACACTATTCTTTTTTATTGAATTGTAATTTTTAATTTCATTCAGAATAATTGCGTCCGACGAATCCCCATCAATAGAAATTCCGGCAATGGTGATTTTGTCATTTCTTTTAGAATTAACAAAAACGGCATGAAGCGCATTTATAGACTTTCGTTCCTTTTCCCGATAAATTGCAAACCAGTTCACCGGATCTATTTTGACCGGTTTGTCTGCATCACTAGCAGCAATAGGATAGTTACTTTTGATCGCAACTGTATCGATAACAATCAAAATGCTATAAGCCGTTTTCTGAATAATTGGGGAAGATGTGTCCATTTTAATTGTTTTTTAGATTAAGAAAACACGAACAAAAAAAAATTGCTCGTGTTTTCTAAAAAGATTATTTGGGTTTATGAAAATTAAACCGGAACAACAACTTGCGGATCCCAGTAGTAGTATCCGTATAATTCCTGTGTTTGTCCATCACTGGCAAGCGTATAAACAGCAATGTATACGTAAAAATTCTCTGTTCCGCCTTTGGCTATTTTAGAATCATAGCTGGTGAAGTTTTGTACTGTTGCCACCGGAGGAATACCATTAGGCTGATCCGGATTCGGCTGTACAGCTCTGTTTCTTGTCACGATATCTGTTGTGAAAGTATTAAATACTTTGTCCCCGCTCCAGTATTTAATTCCGTAAAGAATTACAGCATCATCAGAGTTTTGCTGAATTGATGTTCCTCTGAAAGAAACATAATCTCCGACATTTGCTCTAAAACTTAAATCTGCTGTACCCTGACCGGAAACAATCCCTCTTGGACTGTACCCTATCATATACTGACTACTATGGTTTATTCCAAGAGGATTATTTGGATCTGTATTCTTAGAAAAATTTTTCTTGATATATTCTGTATCTATTACAACAAGAATATCGATTTGTGCCGATGAGGCTGCTAAACTTTGGCTCATGATAAAATTTGTTTGTTTCCCTACTCATAAGGCTTTTCAGGATTAGCCTTCGCTTTTTACTGTGCGAAACAGTTCGTTTTTTTGAGTGGGTTCTGCTCCACGTCTCATTTTGCTGTTTTAATAAAAATTTCAAGAAATAGTTCTCAAAAAAAACTTAAACACTTGAAAATCAAATAAAATAAATATAGCTAGCTTTTTATTTCTGATTCAAAATTATATCAGTCTTTAAAAAAATATAAGAAAAATGCTATAAGACGAAGATTTTTTGTTATGAGGAAGGAAAAAGGAAACACAAACCTATTTTTAAAATCAATCGATTTAAAAAAAGAAAGGAATACCACAAAAACAGCAAACAGTGCTTTTTTGATTAGAAAGTGAAAGAAAAACAGTAAAAAGACAGACCATTTAGATAATCTTTTTCAAAAAGAAACCAAGGAGCTTCTCTTGCAGATTTAGCAGAATTTTAATAATTAAACTAACTCGCCTCCAGTTTTAACAAGGCGTGTCAAAAATGTATTCTCCATTCTCTTTTGAAAATGAATTTTCTCGTTTTAGTTTTTATGTGAGGAATAGAAGTAATAGCCCGATTCTCCGCGGCGAAACACGCCCAAAATAAAGTATTTAGAAATCCCGGGGCTCTAATTCTTTTATTCTAAAGAAACCCAATCATCAGCCACCAAAAAATCGGTACGCTCTCTACCCAGAAAGAGGTGTAGTATTTAGAGCGGTTTGAATTGGCAAACAGAATAAACAGCATCAATGTGACCACCATAATCAGATTGATGATCAGATCGTGAAACGTAAACGTCAGTATTCCTAAAACCCAAAATGGAATCAGGAGGGAAAATCCCAGGATTTTTGTTCTTTTTACTCCAATGGTCTGCGGAACTGTTTTTAAATGCGGGTCGTCATTAGCCAGGTCTAAAATTTCAAAAACCAGAATCAGTACAAAAACCAACACAAAACGCTGTATACATTTTATAAAAAAATTACCTGTAAACGGAATTTCAGCATTTATATAAGGCAATACCAAAGTCGCTCCCACCCAGCAAAGGGCTACAATATAAATTTTTACTCCGGCCCAGTTTCTGGCATTTTTTCGATTTGGAAAAAACGGCAATGTATAGAGTGCTGTTATAGCCAAAATTATAACCGAAACCATTTGTGTGATTCGCTTTAAATGAAAAAAATAGTACCCGACCAAAACCAGGGAAATAAGACTTAAAAGAGCAATAATTTTCAGCTGATTTCCTATCGGTTTTTTTTTCACCCGGACCAAAGCATCGTATTTAACAAAATTATACCCCACAATTGTTCCGAAGAAAACGAACAAAGCCATCGGTTCATCATATTGAATATGAAACACATGAAACGTTATCCGAACCAAAGCATAACACGATAAAGCCACGTGAATACTGCTGTTTAAATAAAAATCCAATACCTGTTTCAGAAGTTTCATAGCTCAAATCTAATCAATTGGTAACAAATCAACTCTTTAGTTATAAATTTCATAAAAATTGAAGTTAAAAATACCTATTAAATTATTAATAATACTTAATTTTGCGCGACAAAAAAACAACACTTTTACAACTATATGAAAACAGATGCTTTTGCTTTAAGACACATTGGTCCAAGAGAAACAGATCTTCAACACATGTTACAAACCATTGGAGTTGAATCGATCGAACAACTTGTTTACGAAACCCTTCCAGATGACATTCGTTTAAAAGCACCTTTAAACTTAGATCCGGCGATGACGGAATACGAATTCGCAAATCATATTCAGGAATTAGGAAAGAAAAACAAAGTATTCAAATCGTATATTGGTTTGGGTTATCATCCAACTATCGTTCCGGCTCCAATTCAAAGAAATATCTTCGAAAATCCAGGATGGTATACTGCTTATACGCCTTATCAGGCAGAAATTGCTCAGGGTCGTCTTGAAGCTATTTTAAATTTTCAGACTACTGTTATTGAATTAACCGGAATGGAAATTGCAAACGCTTCTTTACTTGATGAAGGAACTGCTGCTGCCGAAGCTATGGCTTTGTTATTTGATGTTCGTACACGTGACCAAAAGAAAAACAACATAAATAAATTCTTCGTTTCAGAAGAAATTTTGCCTCAGACTTTATCTGTACTACAAACCCGTTCAACTCCGATTGGAATTGAATTAGTTGTTGGAAACCACGAAACTTTTGATTTTTCAAATGATTTTTACGGAGCTATTTTACAATATCCCGGAAAATATGGCCAGGTAAATGATTACAATGCTTTTGTTGCCAAAGCAAAAGAAAACGAAATCAAAGTTGCCTTTGCTGCTGATATTTTATCATTAGCGGCTTTAACTTCTCCGGGAGAAATGGGAGCTGCTGTAGTTGTTGGAACTTCACAGCGTTTTGGTGTACCAATGGGTTACGGTGGTCCTCACGCTGCTTTTTTTGCAACTAAAGATGAGTATAAAAGATCCATGCCGGGTCGTATCATCGGAGTTTCTATCGATGTAAACGGAAATCGTGCTTTACGTATGGCGTTAGGAACTCGTGAGCAGCACATTAAACGTGAAAAAGCAACTTCAAATATTTGTACCGCTCAGGTTTTATTAGCGGTTATGGCCGGAATGTATGCGGTTTACCACGGACCAAAAGGCTTAAAATACATTGCAAACAAAGTTCACGCATCAGCGGTTACGACTGCTGAAGCTCTAAATAAACTAGGCGTTTATCAAACCAACACGGCTTACTTTGATACTATTTTGGTAAAAGCAGATGCCCAGAAAGTTAAAGCTATTGCGGAGAAAAATGAAGTAAACTTCTTCTATGCTGATGCCGATACAATTTCGATTTCGTTAAACGAGACCACTTCAATTACCGACATCAACCAAATTATTGCCATTTTTGCTGAAGCTTTAGGAAAAGAAACTTTTACCGTTTCTGAATTAGCGACTGCAAGTCAATTACCGGCTTCATTAGAAAGAACATCACCTTTCTTAACGCATGATGTATTCAACAATCATCATTCTGAAAGTCAGATAATGCGTTACATTAAAAAATTAGAGCGTAAAGATTTATCGTTGAATCATTCGATGATTTCATTAGGTTCTTGTACGATGAAATTAAACGCAGCTTCAGAAATGCTGCCTTTATCAATGCCAAACTGGAATAGCATTCACCCGTTTGCACCAGTTGAGCAAGCCGAAGGTTACATCACGATGCTTAAAAAATTAGAAGAGCAATTAAATGTAATTACAGGATTTGCCGGTACAACATTGCAACCTAATTCGGGAGCTCAGGGAGAATATGCAGGTTTAATGGCGATTCGTGCTTACCATTTATCAAGAAACGAAGGGCACCGTAATGTATGTTTAATTCCTTCATCTGCTCACGGAACTAATCCTGCTTCTGCAGCGATGGCCGGAATGAAAATCATTGTTACTAAAACTACTCCGGAAGGAAATATTGATGTAGAAGATTTGAGAGAAAAAGCGATTGAACATAAAGATGATTTATCTTGTTTAATGGTAACTTATCCTTCTACTCACGGAGTTTTCGAATCTTCAATAATTGAAATCACGAAATTAATCCACGATAATGGAGGATTAGTCTATATGGATGGTGCTAATATGAACGCGCAAGTTGGATTAACAAATCCTGCTACCATTGGCGCTGATGTTTGTCACTTAAACTTACACAAAACATTCGCTATTCCTCACGGTGGTGGCGGACCTGGAGTTGGCCCAATCTGTGTAAACGAAAAACTGGTTCCTTTTTTACCGACAAACCCAATCTTAAAAGTTGGCGGCGAACAAGCTATTACAGCTATTTCATCTGCACCTTACGGATCAGCTTTAGTATGTTTAATTTCTTACGGTTACATCACCATGATGGGTGCCGAAGGATTAAAAAGCGCTACAGAGCATGCTATTTTGAATGCTAACTACATGAAATCGCGTTTCGAAGGGCACTACCCAATTCTTTATACAGGAGAATGCGGAAGAGCTGCTCACGAAATGATTTTAGATTGTCGCGCATTTAAAGAAAACGGAATTGAAGTTGGTGATATCGCTAAACGTTTGATGGATTACGGTTTCCACGCTCCTACGGTTTCTTTCCCTGTTGCAGGAACTTTAATGATTGAGCCTACTGAATCTGAAGATCTGGCAGAATTAGATCGTTTTTGTGATGCTCTTATCTCCATTAGAAAAGAGATCGAAGCTTCAACAGCCGATGATAAAAACAATGTATTGAAAAATGCACCTCACACATTGGCTATGTTAACTACAGATGCCTGGGATTTCCCTTATACCAGAGAAAAAGCAGCTTACCCATTAGAGTATATTGCTGAAAATAAATTCTGGCCATCAGTTCGTCGTGTAGATGATGCTTATGGTGACAGAAACTTAATCTGCAGCTGTGCTCCTATTGAAGCTTATATGGAAAACTAAGAAATCAGTTTTCTTGTTATACAAACCCGACAGGCCTTAAATCTGTCGGGTTTATTTTTTGTTTCAGATTGTACGTTAGCAGAAAACCTAAACCTTTTTCAATCCTCGCCAAAACCTTAAACTTCAAAGCTGAAACAAAAAAACTTTCTCCGCTACTTTCATTTCAAACGTTTGAAATCTCGGTTAAACTCAAAATTCATTAAAAAATAAACAATATATCCATAAAAAAATTAATATTCCATAATTATATGCATGCATAGTATTTTTTATGACAGTTATCATTATTTTATTTATAATTTAGCAATAAATTTACCGGATAATCGAGGAATAATGAAAATAAAAATAATAGGCATAGGAAGTTATATTCCAAATAAAGAAGTAAGCAATACGGATTTTGGTGATCATGTTTTTTTGAATGAAGACGGAACTGCTTTTGCTTACCCTAACGAAGTTGTAATTAAAAAATTCAAAGGTATTACCGGAATCGAAAATCGCCGTTATGCCGAAGATCACCATACTTCCTCCGATTTAGCCTATTTTGCTGCTGAAAGAGCAATTGAAAATGCTAAAATCGATCGTGAAACTTTAGATTACATTATTTTCGCTCATAATTTTGGCGATGTAAAATCCGGAACACATCAAACCGATATTCTTCCGAGTTTAGCAACGCGTGTCAAAAATAAACTGGATATTAAAAACCCTAAATGTGTAGCTTACGATATTCTTTTCGGATGTCCGGGATGGATTGAAGGTGTCCTTCAGGCTAATGCTTTTATCAAATCCGGAATGGCAAAGAGAGTTTTGGTAATAGGAGCAGAAACCCTTTCGAGAGTTGTTGATGATCACGACCGTGATTCGATGATTTATTCGGATGGTGCAGGTGCTTCGGTACTAGAAGCCTCTGATGATGAAGCAGGATTATTATCGTATGAAAGCGCTACTTTCGCTAACGAAGAAGCTAATTTTTTATATTTTGGCAAATCATACAATACAGATTTAGATCCGGATATTAAATATATTAAAATGTATGGCCGTAAAATTTACGAGTTTGCTCTGAGTCAGGTGCCATGTGCCATGAAAGAATGTCTTGACAAAAGCGGTATCGGAATTGAAGAGGTAAAGAAAATCCTGATTCACCAGGCCAATGAAAAAATGGATGAAGCAATTGTGGCCCGTTTTTATAAATTATACGACAAAACCCCTCCTGAAAACATTATGCCGATGAGCATTCACGATTTAGGAAACAGCAGTGTCGCTACCGTACCTACGCTTTTTGATCTGTTGATACAGGGTAAATTGGAAAATCACGAAATCAACAAGGGTGACGTTGTTATTTTTGCTTCTGTTGGAGCCGGAATGAATGTAAATGCCTTTGTATACCGATACTAAAGGGAAAGTTCTCAGTCGCAGTTCAGTCACAGTCTAAGCAGACCGAAAAACTGTGACTGAAAACTGTGACTGAAAACTGTGACTGAAAACTGTGACTGAAAACTGTGACTGAAAACTACTAAAAAGTCCGCATTTTAAAATGCGGACTTTTTAGTATATTTGCGATCTAATTATAAATCAAGAACGAGAGATTGCTTCGTTCCTCGCAATGACTATGTACGAAAAAACGTTTCCGAATAAAAGATTCAAACTTACTTTAGAATTTTTACAAAAACATATTAATACCTCAGAGTCTATTCTGGATTTGGGAGTCGAAAATCCGTTTTCTAAAATCATGAAAGAAGCCGGTTATTCTGTAAAAAACACGACCGGAGAAGATTTAGATTTAAACCAGGATGTTTTTAAAACCGAAAAAACAGCTGTCGTAACAGCTTTTGAAATCTTCGAACACCTATTAAATCCGTTTACGATTCTAAACGAAATCCAATCTGACAAGCTTTTAATTTCAATTCCGATGCGTTTGTGGTTTTCTCCGGCATACCGCAGTAAAACAGACATGTGGGACAGGCATTATCACGAATTTGAAGACTGGCAGCTGGACTGGCTTTTAGAAAAAACCGGCTGGAAAATTATCGACAGACAAAAATGGACCAATCCTGTAAAAAAGTTTGGTCTTCGTCCGCTTTTGAGAAGTTTTACAAATAGATACTATATTGTTTACGCTGAAAAAGTATAATTCAAATTCCAAAAAATAAATTCCAAATTCCAATTTTTACCAATTAACGGTTTGAATTGGAATTTGGAATTTTAGAAAATTGGAATTTAAAAAACTGGAATTTAATCTATGAAGTACTATATTGTCATTCCCGCGCATAACGAGCAGGATTTAATTGGCCTGACCTTACAATCTTTGGTTTCCCAAACGGTTTTACCAGCAAAAATTGTTGTTGTAAATGACAATTCCACAGATAAAACAGAAGAAATTGTACTGGGGTTTGCCAAAGAAAATCCTTTTATTTCTGTTGTAAACAAAACGTCAGACGCGATTCACATGCCGGGAAGTAAAGTAATTCAGGCTTTTCAGAAAGGATTTGAAACGCTTGATTCTAACTACGACATTATTGTAAAAATAGATGGCGATTTAATTTTTCCTTCGAACTATTTCGAGACTATAATCAGACATTTTCAATCCGATCCGAAAGTTGGAATGGTGGGAGGTTTTTGTTATATCGAAAAGAATGGCGAGTGGATTTTAGAAAACCTGACTGATAAGGATCATATTCGCGGTGCGCTAAAAGCCTATCGTGCAGCCACTTTTCAACAAATTGGAGGTTTGAAACCTGCTATGGGATGGGACACGGTAGACGAATTACTTTGTAAATATTACGACTGGAAAGTAGTTACAGATTCTTCTTTACATGTAAAACACCTTAAACCAACGGGGGCAAATTACAATAAAACAGCCCGTTACAAACAGGGAGAGGCCTTTTATACACTTGGATACGGTTTTTGGATTACAGCAATTGCCTCAGCAAAGCTGGCGATGATGAAGAAAAAACCATTTCTCTTTTTTGATTATATCAGCGGATTCTGGAAAGCCAAAAAGGCTAAGACACCTCTGTTAGTGAATCCCGAACAGGCAAAATTTATTAGAAATTATCGTTTTCAGAAAATGAAAGAAAAGTTAATTTAAAGCGGAAACCGCCGAAAATACTTAACTCATAACCCAAAACTCATAACTTCTTTTTACCTTAGCCAATATTTGTAAAAACTATGATGCTCATTCGTTATTTATCCCAAATAGGAAGATATTTTTTAATGCTGAAGGAAATTTTCAACAAACAGACCAAATGGCCTGTCATGAAAAATCTAATCTTCAAAGAAATAGACGATTTAATAATTGACTCCCTCGGAATTGTTTGTTTCATTTCTTTCTTTATCGGAGGAGTTGTAGCCATTCAGACAGCTCTAAACCTAACTAATCCGTTAATTCCAAAATATTTAATTGGTTTTGCCACACGTCAGTCAGTAATCCTGGAGTTTGCCCCCACTTTTATTTCTGTAATTATGGCAGGAAAAATGGGGTCTTACATTACTTCCAGTATCGGAACCATGCGTGTTACGGAACAAATTGATGCCTTAGAAGTTATGGGTGTCAATTCCCTAAACTATCTTATCTTTCCAAAAATAGTAGCCTTATTAATGTATCCTTTCGTAATCGGAATCAGTATGTTTTTAGGTGTTTTTGGCGGATGGCTGGCCTGTGCTTACGGAGGGTTTTCAACCAGTCAGGACTTTATTCAGGGAGCGCAGATGGAATTTATTCCTTTTCATATCACTTATGCTTTTATCAAAACTTTAATTTTTGCCATGCTATTGGCTACAATACCTTCTTTTCATGGCTATTACATGAAAGGCGGAGCTCTTGAAGTGGGTAAGGCAAGTACGGTATCGTTTGTATGGACATCGGTTTGTATTATTCTTTTCAATTATATATTAACGCAACTATTACTAGGATAATGATTGAAGTAAAAAACATAGAAAAATCATTTGGTGACAGTAAGGTTTTAAAAGGTGTTTCGACAGTTTTTGAAACTGGAAAAACCAACTTAATTATTGGACAGAGTGGATCCGGAAAAACAGTTTTATTAAAAACGTTATTAGGAATCCATACGCCGGACTCCGGAACTATTGAGTTTGACGGACGTGTTTATTCTGAATTGGATGCAGATGAAAAAAGAGAACTAAGAACTGAAATCGGAATGGTTTTTCAGGGAAGTGCACTTTTCGATTCGATGACTGTGGCTGAAAATGTAGCTTTCCCTTTAAGAATGTTCACTAACGACAACAGGGCCAAAATTAAAGAGCGCGTGGATTTTGTTCTGGAAAGAGTAAACTTAGTAGATGCCCATCAAAAATTACCTTCTGAAATTTCAGGTGGTATGCAGAAACGTGTAGCCATCGCCCGCGCCATTGTAAACAACCCAAAATACTTGTTTTGTGATGAACCGAACTCAGGTCTGGATCCAAACACCTCTACTTTGATTGATAACCTTATTAAGGAAATCACCGAAGAATACAATATCACCACCGTGATCAATACGCACGATATGAACTCGGTAATGGAAATCGGAGAAAATATTGTTTTCCTGAAAAAAGGACTAAAAGCCTGGCAGGGAACCAAAGAGGAAATCTTCAGAACTGACAATAAAGACATTGTGAAATTTGTATATTCTTCCAATTTGTTTAAAAAAGTACGTGAAGCGTATTTGAAAGGATAAATTATTTTGGAATTCCAATATTAAAAAATTCTAAATTCCAAGCTTTTAAATTCCAATAAAAAAATTCCAAATTCCAATTTAAACAGTTGGAATTTGGAATTTTTAATATTGGAATTTTATGTTTTAATTGGAATTTTTAATCAACTCTACCTCAGCATTTGGATTAAACAAGTAGGTTCTGCCTGAACTTAATTCGATGCATTCGAAACGTTTGGTGCGAACGGCCAGTTTCTTAAATATTTTACCGTTCTTGATTCTGAAAACACTTCCGTACGGAATTTCAAAAACATAGTTTTTATCGTTTTGCGCATCGTATTGTTTTAACGCAAGAGATAATGTTGTATCGGTATCGCTACTCGCAGATGGATTTTTAAAATGTCTCGCTAATAACGGCAATAAACCACCCGGAAAGATCTCCGGACGTATAAAAGGAACCATCATTCTCTGGAAAGTATGTTTCCATTCATTCCCGTGCGGCTTGATGTTTCTTCCAAACTTTTCAAACGCTACCAGATGTGAAATTTCATGAATAAGCGTAATCAAAAAACGATATTTATTCAAACTGGCATTTACCGTGATTTCATGTTTGCCACTGGGTCCTCTTCTGTAATCGCCATGACGCGTCTGGCGTTCATTTACGATTTTCAGATGAACCTGATTGGCCACAATCAAATCAAAAACAGGCTTTACAGCATGTTCCGGTATATATCTTGCTAAAGTTTCGTTCAATTTTTGAAGTTAAAAGTTGTTTGTGAAAAGTTAAAAGTTAAAGTTTTTTGTCTCAAATTGGAATTTGGAATTTGAAATTTTTAAAATTCGTATTTAGTTAAGGGTTCGTCGAAGAAACCTCCAACACTTTTCCGTTAAAATATTTATTCCCATTAAGCGTAAAATCATAAATATAAGTGGCCATTCCCTCTGCAGAAATAGGTGCCTGATAGCCCGGAAAAGCTTCCTCAAGCATTTCGGTCTGAACAGATCCTAACGCCAGCACATTAAATGAAATTCCTTTTTCTTTGTATTCTTCCGCCAATAATTCGCTTAGCGTAATCACAGCGCCTTTACTGGAACTGTAAGCGGCTAAACCGGCAAATTTCAGACTTCCTCTTACCCCGCCAATGGAACTGATCGTTACAACGTGACTTCCATTCTGAAGATACGGGAGACAAATTCGGGTAAGATTGGCCACGGCAAAAACATTTACTTTGTAAATACTTTCAAAATCAGCCTGTGTGGTTTCTGCAAAGGGTTTCAAAAGCAAAGCCCCCGCATTATGCACTACCGCATCTACATTTTTCCAGGCAGAAGAAAGGAAATCTTCTACCTTATATAATTCTGATTCGTTTGATAAATCGACAGACAGACAGGTTACATTTTCATGTTCTAAAAGGGCCTGAGGTATTTTTCTTGAAATAGCCAGGACTTTATTTCCTGCATTTGCAAACTGCAGGGCCAATTCATAACCGATGCCTCTGCTCGTTCCTGTTATAATAATATTTTTCATGAAGCAAAAATAAGCAAAACCCTCAAAAAGAACCGTTAATTCTTCATGGTAATTTCCTGTGTCTTAGAATTTGCAATCTGAGTTACAGCAGGCAAAAATTCCTGTATAAAAGAAGTCATGTGAGGGATGTCCATCACTTTAAATTCATCGGAAGGGTGATGGTAAAATTCAAAATTCTCAAAGTCAAAAGTACTTATCGACTGACAAGGCTTTTTGAAAGCTTCGTAAAACGAATAATTATCCGACCTGTAAAACAATTTATATTCGGCTTCCTTTGGCAGGAATCCGATTGTTTTTTTACCAGTATACTCATTTATTTTCTCGGCCATATTCGATTTATCAAAACCTGTAATGTAGGCCAGATAATCCCGTTTCATGGGTACACCGATCATTTCGATGTTCAGCTGTGCGTATAAATTAAAGTTTTGAACCTTCAGTTTTTCCACTAAACTTTTAGACCCAAGCAATCCTTTTTCTTCTCCTGCAAAAAACACAATAAGAATACTTCGTTTATTCGATTTTGTTTCGCTGAAATATTTCGCCATTTCGGCTACGGCTGTTACTCCGGAAGCATCATCATTTGCCCCGTTATTGATCACGTCCTCTTTTTTATTTTTATCTACACCAATATGGTCGTAATGAGCGCTCAGCACCACAAACTCTTTTTTAAGTTCCGGATCAGTTCCTTCCAAAACCCCGACAATATTAAAGGCCGGTGACTTAAAATTGGTCAGCGTGTCGCGATAGGTTTTAAAATAAGGCTTTACGTTATTTTTCTTAAGAAATTTTTCCAGGAATTCAGCTGCTTTCTCAATTCCTTTGGTTCCCGTTTCGCGGCCCTCCAATTCATCTGAAGAAAGGTATTTTAAGAAATCTGAAACGTTTGATTGTTCTACTTTATAGGCAATCTCAACAGGTTGGGAATTTACTTTAGAGGATTTGTCGTTTACGATTGAAGTATTCGATTTACAGGCAAATAAAACAAACGGAAGCAGAAAGTATAATTTTTTCATGAATAGAATTTTAGCTTCAGAAGCTACGATTCCAAAGCAGTTGATTTAAAATATTTTTTATACACCTTAAATACCTGAATACTTCCCATGATCATAAAAAACAACGGAATAAATACAGGCATTACATACTTTGAAAATGGATTTGTTTCATGAAAAATAGTCTGTAAAAGTACAATCAGACTTAACATTCCTGAAAAAACACCCGCCAAAGTTCCTGCAATATAATAATATTTTAACTTTTTTTCGATCGTAATATACTTTGCATTAATTAAATATAAATTCCAGCTCGTCCAGAAAGGCAATTGCAAAAAATTAAAACAATTCAGCAGTACACCAATTACGAATGGAGAATACATTAAATACGAATTCAGCTGATTACCCGAACCTGATGCATGGTGTGAATTTGAATAAAAGAAATAGGCTAAAACGAACATAAACAGGACCGCAAAAACATCTATAATCTTCATCAGTTTTTTATTTTTTACCAGTCGTTTTGCAAACAGCAGTGTAAAATAAATCACAAAAGTTTCTACAAAAACAACTCCAAACAAAAAGAAAATTAAATTAGGAAACCCTGATCGGGAATAAATTTCCAGTCCGGCCAAATTGAGATAGCCCAACGGAACAGAGCCAATAAAGCTAACCAGAAATCCAACTGATATATTTTGCACTCTTTGCAGCATACTTAAAAATTTAAAATTTTACTGTTCTGAACCTGATGCAAACGATACTCCTGCATGCCGGTTTTATAATCCAAATATGGAAAACCTCTTTTATTATTGGCCACACTGATTTCGTACATATACGTAATGTGCCTTGCCAGTTCTTTCCAGGCAAACCAGATAGAATGTTTCGGATCGTAGATATGGGTCGGTTCGCTTGCCGCACCATTTAATTCGACAATCTGAAAATCTTCCCCTCTTTCCAGGGCTTCAAAAGAATCGTACATAATATCAAATCTTCCAAAGTAAAACTCCGGAATCTGCGCACAAATCTCATTGATGGTTTGGGTAAGTTTTGGGGTAATCCAATGACTTCCATCTAAAAATTTGGCACCACGTGCATGATTCCCAAACGGAACCAAATTGAATGCTTCTCCTGCTGCTAAAATTTTATGCAGCAAATCGCCATATTCCTCCTGTAAAGCATCAAGCTGGAATTGAAATCTTGGCGTTTTATGAATCAACTCTTCAATTGTTGAAACGCCGTCACCTACCACTGTCAGAAATTCCTTTGAAACGATTCCTGTAATCCTGCCCTCTTTTTCGTTTGGATGGCGCACGTAAAAGATACCCACTTCATTTTTGTAAGGAATCAAATCCTGAAGCAGGAAATCGAAATTGGCTTTTTCCATATAACGTTGTAACTCCGAAACAGTGTGAATTTTTTTCACTCCCGAACCGCGCAAACCAATATCCGGTTTTGCAATTAATGGAAAATGAATTTCTTTCTCTATAACCTGCTGAACAATTTTTTTCAGATCCGTATTTTTAGGGATCAGAATCGTTTTCGGGTAATATTTTCGAGGAATCAAATCATAAATCTGCTTTTTGCTTTCCATAATAAATCCTCCATTTTTAATTCTTGGATTGGAAGCATTAAAGAAGAAAACTGACCTTGCTTTGATGGCATAATACGCCCAAAGAAAATAGATCGGAATATACACTACCTGAAACGGCCAATATTCCCAATTTGCGATTTTATGAAAAAAGAGTTTCATCTTATATGATTTTAAATACTAATAAATGCGGTCGAAAATTCCTGTTCCTGAACTAAGTCATGATAGGCGATTGCCCTTTTGTTCTGTCCGATTACCACTTGTGTGATGCTTACTGTTTTCAAAGTATTTTCCCGATTGATAATCAGTCCGTTTTCAGAATCATTCCCTTCCGTATTGCGATGAAAACCGAGTATATCTGAAGCTGAAATTTCATTTTTATCTTTCAGGAAATCAAAAAACCAACGGGAGCGTTTCTTTCTGACATCAGCCGGATACAAGGTTACAGAAGACCAAATATGATTTTGCGTTTCATCTAAGTATGTACTTCTTTTGGTCTTACCATCCCAAATCAGTTCATACAATTTTTTGTCCTGATACAAAACAAGCGTAAAGGGCTCAATATCTTCGAGATTAATGACTCCCCAAAAATCCTTTGGAGAATCGCTGCCAATAATATCCAGGGCAATTAACCCACGGCTTCTTCTGTACGAAAACCGAACCTCATGTTTGGTGATGCCGCCATTCAGAAGTACTAAAACAGTTCCGTCTGCATCAGCTGCAAACCAGGTTCCTCCGGCTTTCTGATCTTTAGGATATACCAGATTTTTACCCTTACAGTTATAGCTCCTTGGCGGAATTGCACTGGGGCGAATCACCTTCTCATCACGGTTCGAGGTGATAATTACCGTTTCATTATGAACTACAAAACTTACTGTACACATTGGTTTCTATAGGCTATGGTGGAACGTGCCACACCAAAATTTTCATTCAGTAAAACATCCTCCATTTGTAAAACAGCTACTTTTATCAACGCCTGATGGTGAATGCAATGTTCCAGGTTATACAGCAATTCCCGGTAATAATTACTTTGAATCCTAAAAGTTAATCCATCGATCATTTGTTCTAAATAGAGCGGTTTATTTTCTTTTTGCAACCCCGCTTTAATATCAAGGATACATTGTTTTGCAAACTGGGTTTCGGTCTGAATGCGTTTATTGCGTTCTCTGTTATCATAATTTAAAACTCCCTGTTCATAGCTGTTTTCAAGACATTGAAACATTTCAAGAATATGACGGGTATGTTCGCCTATAGTGGAGTCACTCAAAGCCGCACACGATTTTGAATACGACTGGTCAGACAATTGATTTAACAAATTTGTTAACTCCTCTAAACTGTGGTTTATAGATTTTAGCAGCATAATTATTTCGTTTTTAAAAGGTTCATAATTATATTTTTACTTCGATAAAGTAATATCAGGCAACAAATTAATGTGATTAGGGCAAGGGAAAAAAGCAGACCGGAGTCGCCTTGAACTTCAATTCCTAAAACAAATAAATGCGAAAGGACAGCACCCGTCATAACGCCACATCCGCCTAAAGCGCCGAGCCAGGTCGTTTTTGGAATTAAAAGTAAAACCACAACAATCAATTCGGCAATTCCGGAACCGATTCTTCCGTAAGGCTCTATTCCTAAAGTCGAAAAAATATAAATGCTTTCGGGCGCCCCTGTAAATTTAAAATACAAAGTCTGCAGTAAAATGACCGCCGCTGTTATTCGCAGCACCCATGTTATCAATTGTGTTTTCATAACCTTATTATTTGTATATTTTTTTCCAGTTCACTTCTGCTTTGGCTTTCAGATTGGATTCGTCTTTATTCCAGCTTTTGAGCGTATTATTAAAATAGGCATTGTAAAACAAATAGAGTTTCCCGTCTATGATTTTAAACGTTTCCGGGTTTATCGCTACTTTTTCACCGTCGCTTCCCATGGCATAAGCACACCAGCCGCCATATTGCGGTTCAAAGCCGGCAGGATTTTTCAGAAAAAGTTCCTTATTGGCCACGGATGAAAACTTATAGGTAATACCCATATAAGAAGCCGTCAGCTCATTTTTACCTTTTATCGCTTTATTTTGTTTAAAATAAGCCACAGGATCATATCCCTGAATGGCCACTTTATTTTCTACATTGTACTGACTGATTCTTTTTGTATCATTTTGCGAAAATACATTCGCTGATACTAAAACAAATACTATTAAAATTAACTTTTTCATCTTGATTTTATTTTAAGGTTTTTAATACTGAAACTAATAATTCAGCACTTATACGTTGTTTAAAATCAGGCGAAACGTATTCGAACAAAATGTCCCCATTTGTGTTTACTACAAAAACAGAAGGCACAGGTAAAAAATTCGTGTTCATTCCATTAGAATGTACGTTGATAACTGATTTATAGTTTTCCGGAGCTTCAAAAGCAATCCCGAATTCTTTGATTAAGGCTCCGTCTGCATCGGACAGCAATGTATATTTTACTTTATCCTTTTCCGCTGTGATCTTTAAATTTTCGGGAGAATCGGGACTTACTGCAACAATCTGATAGCCTAAATCAAGAATTTGTTTTTCGGCTTCAGCCAGGGCAGCCAGATGCAGGTTACAATACGGGCACCATCCGCCGCGGTAAAAAACCAATACGGTTTTCTTTTTACTGATCAGCTCAGAAAGACTTACAGCTGCATTATCTGGTGATTTTAAAGTCGAATTGGGAATTTTCTCCCCAATTAATAAGGGAGCAATATCTGTTGCCGTTTTTGCAACTGCATTTTGTGCATTTGCAACAGTACTTACCGCTGCAAACAGAATAAAAAGTGCTTTTTTCATAGTGTATAATTTTAGTCTTTTATGATGATGTAAAACTACTGTAGTATGAAAAAACAATTTGTCGGCTAATTTACACTTGAGGCAAAATAGTTTATAATTGGGTGATATCCTGTATAATAATCTCTTTTCGGGTATAACTTAAAAGATGACTGGTTTCCATCTCATTCAGCAATTGGGTAGCTGTCTGCCTTGAAGTACAGATAATCTGGGCAATATCATTTTGGGTCAGATAATTTTCAATCATAACCGAATTACCGTTTCTGACACCTTCCTGTTCTGCCCAGTCTTTCAGGAACTGATACAATCTGGTTTTGGCATCTTTAGAAATTAAATTGGCATAACTGTTTTTGATACGCTTCATTTTCAGCCCAACGAACTTCGTATATGAAAGTGCCAGTGTTGGGTTTCGCAGTAATAAATCTTCAAAATCAGACATTAAGAAACTGCAGATCGCAACATCATCAGAAAGTACTTTGGCATATTCGTTGGCTTTATCATCGGTTTCCAGCGTCAGTTCTCCAAACAAATCTCCTTTTTGGATAATATCTTTTATGGTTTCGTTTCCGTCTTCGTCAACGGCAACAATTTTGATATTGCCTTTTTTAAGCAAAAAAATACGGGGCACCTCAGAAGATGAAAAATAAATGATTTCTCCTTTTGATGCTTTCTTAAAACCTGTAATAATACACAATTGTTTGATCTGACTAAAGCTCAGGGTCCGAAACAATTTGTGATCGCGCAAATACCAGTATTTTAAATCTTCATACATAAAAAATAGAATTCAGTTGGTGTAAAAGTAATTAAATTTTCATCTCAAAAACAAAACCCTTTTGAAGTCTGCACTTCAAAAGGGTTTTTTATAAAATTATTTTAGAAGATATTATCCTGCGATAACCGATCTTGAAATTACAATTTTCTGAATTTCAGAGGTTCCCTCGTAAATTTGGGTAATTTTGGCATCACGCATAAAACGTTCTACATGGTATTCTTTCACATAACCGTTTCCACCATGAATCTGAACGGCTTCAATAGCCGTGTCCATTGCCACCTGCGAAGCAAATAATTTAGCCATCGCACCACTCACATCATAATTTTTATGCTGGTCTTTATCCCAGGCCGCTTTCATGCACAAATGACGTGCTGCTTCGATATTCACTGCCATATCGGCTAATTTAAAAGCAATAGCCTGATGATTGCAGATTTCTGTTCCAAAAGCTTTACGTTCTTTTGAATATTTCAAAGCCAGTTCGTAAGCTCCCGAAGCAATTCCCAAAGCCTGAGAAGCAATACCGATACGCCCTCCGGCTAAAGTTTTCATGGCAAATTTAAATCCGAAACCATCCTCACCGATTCTGTTTTCTTTAGGAACTTTCACATCACTAAACATTAAGGAGTGGGTATCGGAACCGCGAATTCCCATTTTTTGTTCTTTTGGACCAATAGAGAAGCCCGGCATATCTTTAGTCATAATCAGGGCATTGATTCCCTTGTGTTTTAATTCCGGATGCGTTTGAGCAATTACCAAATAAACAGAAGCTGTGTTACCATTGGTAATCCAGTTTTTCGTACCGTTAACAATATAGTGGTCTCCCATATCAACAGCAGTAGTTTTTTGCGAAGTGGCATCACTTCCGGCTTCCGGCTCGCTTAGACAAAAAGCACCGTGAATTTCACCTGAGGCTAAGCCCGGTAAATATTTTTGTTTTTGCTCTTCTGTACCAAATTCCTGCAATCCCCAGCAAACCAGCGAATTGTTTACGGACATCACTACTGAAGCAGAGGCATCTACTTTTGAAATTTCTTCCATAGCGATGACATACGAAATAGCGTCAAGTCCGCTTCCACCGTATTTCGGATCAACCATCATTCCCATGAAACCCAATTGTCCCATTTTTTTTACTTGCTCTGTCGGAAAAATTTGCTTTTCGTCACGCTCGATAACACCTGGCAACAATTCGTTTTGAGCAAAATCTCTTGCAGCCTGTTGAATCATTAAATGCTCTTCAGTAAGATTGAAATCCATATTCTTTGTTTTTGTTGTTTTGTTTTTTTTGAAGCCCTTTTTTATTGAATAAAGGCTTCCAAAGATAATTTTTAAATGCGAATTAACAATGCGCGCATATCATTTTAAGAAATTATCAGCGATCACGATAACGTTTTCGTAATTCTGTTGAATTTTAGTTCGATCGAGACCTGTTTTGCAACGTTTTTAGCAAAATTTAAGAGTTAAATTATCAACTAAAAACAACCGTCTGTAAATACCCCAAATTATTATAATCTCAAAAAAACCAAAAACGACAAAATCACGTATATGTACGTAAAACAACTCTTACTATTTTGATTATGAATAGCCTAACCGCTATAAAAAAACGTTTTAGTAAAAAAAAAATACTAACTTTAAATAGTCAAAAATTATAAATTACATTATTTTTGCCCAGAAAAAATAAATTATTGATAGCGTATGAAAAAGATTTTACTAGCATTTACACTCCTTTTAAGTTTCCAATTTTCAACTGTTTCTGCACAGAATACATTAGAAGTTAATGGTGTTACAGTTCCAAGAAAAATTGAATTCCAAAACAAGACTTTACAACTTAACGGTGCCGGCGGAAGATCAAAAATGTGGTTGGAAGTTTATGTACAGGCTTTGTATTTATCTCAGTTAAGCCAGGATCCGCAATTTATTATCGACAGTGATACAGAAATGGCCGTTCGTATCGAAATTACATCCTCTATGGTTTCTTCCAATAAACTGACAAAAGCGATGAATACCGGTTTTGAAAAATCAGCAGGAAGCAATCTTGAAGAATTGCGACCAAGAATTGAAGATTTCAAAAAGCTTTTAAGTGATCCTATTACCGAAAAAGATATATTTGTTTTAGCCTACAATCCTTTTGATCAGACTATAAACGTGTACAAAAATGAAACTTTGAAAGGAAAAATTCCTGGATTTGATTTCAAAAAAGCATTATTCGGCATCTGGCTTTCTAATAAACCAGTGGACCAAACCTTAAAGGAAAACTTACTTGGGAAATAAAATTTCCTGATTTTAATACCTTTTAAAGCCGGAAACGATAACGTTTTCCGGCTTTATTTTTGGGTTTAAAAAAAATGGAGTCCAAATACATTATTCGCATTATTCTATTTTATACTTTTACGCAAAATAAACATATCACAACAAAATGAAAGATTTATTACAGCAATTTGAAAATAAGGAACCTGAAATTGTTTTTAACTGGAAAGATTCTGAAACAGAAGCAGAAGGTTGGACAGTAATTAATTCACTTCGTGGAGGAGCCGCAGGTGGAGGAACAAGAATGAGAAAAGGCCTGGATATGAATGAAGTTCTGTCTCTGGCAAAAACTATGGAAGTTAAATTCTCCGTTTCTGGTCCTGCAATTGGTGGTGCTAAATCCGGAATTAATTTTGATCCGAATGACCCGCGTAAAAAAGGAGTTTTACAGCGTTGGTACAAAGCAGTTTCGCCTTTATTAAAAAGTTACTACGGAACTGGCGGAGATTTAAATGTTGATGAAATTCACGAAGTAATCCCAATGACAGAAGAATGCGGGGTATGGCATCCGCAGGAAGGTGTTTTCAACGGACACTTTAAGCCTACTGAAGCTGACAAAATCAACCGAATTGGTCAGTTGCGTCAGGGTGTTATCAAAGTAATCGAAAACCCTAAATTCTCACCTGATGTTACCCGCAAATATACAGTAGCCGATATGATTACGGGGTATGGCGTTGCTGAAGCTGTTCGTCATTTTTATGCTACCTACGGTGGTGATATAAAAGGTAAAAAAGCAATCGTACAGGGATTTGGAAATGTAGGCTCTGCAGCTGCATTTTACTTAGCTGAAATGGGCGCAAAAGTAATCGGAATTATTGACCGTGACGGCGGATTGATCAAAGAAGAAGGTTTTTCTTTTGAAGAAATCAGAACGTTGTTTTTAAATAAAGACGGAAACAAGCTGGTTGCCGATGCCATGATTCCGTTTGATGAAATCAATGCTAAAATCTGGACCATTGGTGCTGAAATTTTCACACCTTGTGCTGCCTCAAGACTGGTAACCCAAACTCAGATTGACAGCTTAATTCAAAACGGACTGGAAGTTATCTCCTGCGGTGCGAATGTTCCTTTTGCCGATAAGGAAATTTTCTTCGGCTCTATTATGGAAGAAGTAGACAGCAAAGTAAGTCTGATTCCTGATTTTATTTCAAACTGCGGAATGGCGAGAGTTTTTGCTTATTTCATGGAGAAAAAAGTTCAAATGACAGATGAGGCTATCTTTAATGATACTTCAGAGATTATAAAAAATGCGATTGTAAAAGCACACGCTCTAAATCCATCCAAAACAAATATCAGCGCAACAGCTTTTGAAATTGCACTGAAACAGTTAGTATAATTTTTTTATACTTCATTTCTAAACGAGCCAAATTATTCCTGGCTCGTTTTTTTTTTGCAACAGATTCAAGGATTTATGAGTTTTTTTTTTTCAAGTTCTGTGCTAAATTTCTCTCGCAGATTTGGCAGATTGAGCAGATTTTCTTTTTTTAAATAATTTTTAAAATAGATCTGCCAAATCTGCGAAAACAAAAAATATTCACAAGATGAAAAAAAAACTTTGCGAGCTTTGCGAAAACCCTGGCGAACTTTGCGGTTAAATTCCATCCCGACTTTGATTCTAAACAATTTTTAGTACTTTTAAACGTTTATTTAATACAATTCCAAAATTCAGAATCATAATGAGCTCAGCCAGTTCTTCCGATAAAAAGAAATCATTATTAATCTCGACTGTCATTTATGCAGTAATTTTACTATTGTTGTTTTTTATCCGTTTCTGGCCTCCTTACAATCCGGAAAACAATGCGGCACTTGCTGCAGGTGGCGGCGGTGGCGGCGTGACCATAAATTTTGGGGACAGTGATGTCGGATCAGGAGCCAATTACAAAAGCGAGGTGCTGAATGTAAAAAACGAAGCCAAACAAACGCCTGCAAAAGCAACCCCTGAGGAATCCATTATAACTCAGGAAAACACAACAGAAGAAGAAACTGTCACTATTCCAGTAAAAGAAAAACCTAAAAAAAATACCCCGGTTGAAAAGCCTGTAACCAAACCTGTGCCTGAGAAACCAAAAGTTTCCAGCTCTACCAATGATGCCTTATCAAGTATTTTAAAAGGATCCAACAAAGGAGGAGACGGCGATGACAAAGCGGCGGGAAACAAAGGAAAAGCAAACGGAAGCTTAGGCTCTAACGGCTACTACGGAAGTGGCGGCTCCGGAGGAGGAACGGGCGGCGGTAACGGAACCGGAAATGGAGTTGGTACCGGAAGCGGTTACGGAGCCGGAAGCGGCGGAGGTTCGGGTGGCGGATCAGGTTATTCCCTCGGAAACCGAAAAGCATTGTCTAAACCTGCCCCAAAATATACGTGTAACGAAGAAGGGAGAGTTGTAGTTGAAGTTACAGTGGACCAAACCGGAAAAACCATTAGTGCAACTCCGGGAATAAAAGGAACAACCAACACTGCAAGATGCTTGTTAGATCAGGCTAAAATTGCTGCCCTGAATACTAAATGGTCTCCCGATGATAATGGAACTGCCAAACAGGTTGGTAAGATTATTTATAATTTTAGTCTGGATTAAAAACACAGATTTCACGAATTCACAAGAATAGTTAGAATTAAAATAGAAAAGGCTTTCTGATATTTCAGAAAGCCTTTTCTATTTATATGCCTAGTTTGTCATTTCGAGCGAAGGGAGAAATCACACTAGTAACTCGACAAAGATTGGATTTTCTTTAGAGAGTTACTGACGAAGATTACTTCTTGCGTGAAAATGATAAAATTGTGCTACAATTTCATCATTAAGATTGCTTCGTTCCTCGCAAGGACAAGACGGTGTTATTTTTTTTCGCGTGAGGGATAGAAGCTGGCTACCGAAGTAGCGCGGATAGCCCGACCGCAATAAAAAAATGGGCGAATCAACATCATGCGGATTAGCCCATTTTTTTATTGTGGTCACGCCCTAATAATCAATCTTACTTTGGACTCGTAGCAATCACAAACTTCAGATTGTTCTTCACTCCTATTTGCAGTACATCTACTAAATCCTGAACCTGCAAATTAAACGGAATACGAACGACAACAGTCTGTTGTTTATCGGCACCAATTTTAGCCATTAAGGAAGTCTCCAGGTTTTCAAAATCTACGGGTTCCTTGTCGATGTAGAATTTTTTATCTTCCGTAACGGATAAACTGATGAGTTGTTTATTCGTTTTTTCATTGGCTTTGGCTTTTGGCAAGGTCATCTTGATCACATTAGGATTTGCCAGCGTTGAGATAATTAAGAAAAACAACAGCAGGAAAAACATAATATCACTTAACGACGAAGTGGCTACCTCGGCATGAAATCTTCTTTTTCTTTTAATAGACATACCTTATGCTCTTTGAATTATATTGACAAATTCTAATATTTGCTTTTGAATTTTTAAGGCAAAATCATCAATTTTTCCGTTCAGTAAGTGATAGGCACTATACGCAATAATACCCACAATTAACCCGGATCCGCTACTGATCATTTTTTCGTACAAACCTCCTGAGATATTACCAATACTGATATTCTCCGTAACCGAAATGCTGTAGAAGATCTTAATAACCCCGGAAATAGTTCCGATAAAACCTAAAGTTGGTGCGATACCGGCAATAAGTCCTAAGTGACCTAACCGTCTTTCCATTTCACCAATTTCAATATCAGCAGCACGATCCATGTTGGATTCGATTTCAGCAATTGGCCTTCCTATGACTAAAACACCTTCTTTGAGGATATTTCCGGCAGCGGTATTGCTTCTTTCCACGATGGTTCTGGCCAGTTCAATATTTCCCGCATTCAGCTTATCCCCTACATCCTGCATTAGTCTGCCGTCAATTTTAGACGCTTTGCTGATGTATAAATAACGTTCTATAATCACGTAAAAAGTATAAAATAACAAAAGGGCAATCGGTATCAGAAAAAAACCTCCTTTTAAGATAAATCCTAAAACAGAGATTTCGGTATTGGGAGCAATTTTTTCGACTACTACGTTAGATGCGGCGTTTGCGAGAGTATCTGCCTGTAATTGAATGAAGCTTAACATATTTTAATTCGTGTTTTTAATAATTAATTCTAAAAAATATTTCAATTTTGCACTAAAGATAATTTTCATTGTAATAGTAAACTAAAAAAAAGGGAAATTATTTCAATTCATCACTACTTTATCAAATAAAATGAACTATCAAGAGACCACCAATTGGATGTTTAACCAATTGCCCATGTATCAGCTTCAGGGTGCTTCGGCGTACAAAGAAGATTTAACCAACATCAGGCTTCTGGCGGAACATCTCGGCCATCCCGAACGTGACCTAAAATGCATACATGTAGCAGGAACCAACGGAAAAGGCTCGACCTCGCATATGCTGGCTTCGGTTTTACAGGAATCGGGGTACAAAGTCGGATTGTACACGTCACCGCATCTCAAAGATTTCAGGGAACGAATTAAAATAAACGGTATTGAAATCTCAGAAGATTTTGTCTGTGAATTCGTTGCTAAACACAAAGAGTTTTTTGAAGCTAACGACATGAGTTTTTTCGAAATGTCGGTTGGTCTGGCTTTCGATTATTTTGCCTCCGAAAAAACAGACATCGCCATTATAGAAGTGGGACTTGGCGGACGTCTGGACGCTACTAATATTATTACTCCAATCGTTTCGGTTATTACGAATATCGACTTAGATCATACGCAGTTTTTAGGCAACACCACTACCGCAATTGCAGGAGAAAAAGCCGGAATTATTAAGCCGGACGTTCCCGTTGTCATTGGAGAATATACAGAGGAAACAGAAGCGGTATTTTTAGCGAAAGCCAAAGAAAACAATGCCCCCATTTATTTTGCTGCCGATTTAATCTCCGGAGTTTTTCCGTCTGATTTGCTTGGCGATTATCAGTTTCAAAATAAAAAAACAGTTCAGCAGGTTGTGGTGGTTTTAAACTCAAAAACTGATTTTAAAGTTTCTATTGATCATTTAAAAAACGGTTTGCTAAATACCGTAAAAAATACCGGTTTACAAGGAAGATGGCAGCAGTTGGGCCAAAATCCGAAAATAATTTGCGACACGGCACACAACCAACACGGACTTACCGTAGTGATGAATCAGATTAAGAAAGAAACTTTCGACAAACTGCATATTGTTTTGGGTGTGGTCAACGACAAAGACCTCGATGCTATCCTGCCCCTTTTTCCGAAAAAAGCGCAGTACTATTTTTGCCGACCGGATTCTTCCAGAGGCCTCAGTACCGAAATTTTACAAAAAGCGGCTAAAAAATACGATTTACAAGGAGAACAATACGATTCTGTTGGCGCTGCCTTTCTGGAAGCAAAGAAAAATGCGGGCCCAAATGATTTTATTTATGTGGGCGGAAGCACTTTTGTAGTGGCGGAACTGCCTCTGAATTAAACGAAGGCCAAATCCCTGCAAAAAGCGGAAATTTTTATGCTTTATAATAAATTCAGCACCAGCGAGATAGAAACATTCCTGAAAAAACTTTAAATTTTTACAGTGTTTTCTTTGGAGAACTCGAAAACTAACGTATATTTGCACTCGCAATCACGAAACGATAGCAGCCTAGTAAAATAGGGCGATTAGCTCAGCTGGTTCAGAGCACCTCGTTTACACCGAGGGGGTCGGGGGTTCGAACCCCTCATCGCCCACCGAGAAACTCCTTAAGAAATTAAGGAGTTTTTTTTTATGCTTTATATTTTTTCACATCCTTAGGATCAAGGATCAACACGAAAACCTGTGGAGTAACAAAAATTAAGCATAAATATTAGTTAGTCTAAAAAGGAAGTATTCTATATTCCTAACACCTCTGAATTTTGATCTGAATGCTTTTATTTTAGCATTGAATGATTCTGCAGAGGCATTAGTGCTTCTGTTCTCAAAATAGTTTAATATGGTTTGATAATGATTCATAATTGTACGAGAGATTGTGCCGAAAGACTTAAACCCGGATTG